>NZ_JBNAGG010000003.1:0-457011 GCF_049801075.1 Maritalea sp. S77
ATCCCAATAGCGGATGGTGTGGATGGCTCCTACACACCGGCGTTAAATGCGCCATAATGGCAGGTGTTATCACTGCTAGTATAGGAGCCACAAATGCAGATTATCACAATTGGCGTTGATCTTGCCAAGAATGTTATTCAGGTCCACGGCGTTTATGAAGATGGATCGGTCGCTTTCAACAAACCCTTACGTCGCGCCCAAATGCTGCCCTTCTTCGCAAAATTAGCCCCCTGCTTGATTGGTATAGAGGCTTGTGCATCGAGCCATTATTGGGCGCGTGAGCTGACGACGCTGGGTCATGAAGTAAAATTGATGCCAGCCACTTACGTAAAAGCCTATGTTAAACGCGGCAAATCGGATGCGGCAGACGCTGCTGCTATCTGCGAGGCTGTCACACGTCCCAGCATGCGGTTTGTGGCCATCAAGACAGAAGACCAGCAAGCTATATTAAGCCAACATAGTGTTCGTCAGGCACTGATCAATCAACGCACCCAGCTGGTAAACATGATCCGTGGTTTGCTCGCCGAGTTTGGGATTATTATTCCCAGAGGCATTGATCATTTGCGCCGCCTTGCGCGCGAGATGCAGGTTGGCGAACTTTTGGAAATTCCCGAGAGTGCTGAAGATGTCATTGCGCTGCTGTGCGATCAATTGATTGATCTTGATTTGCGCATCGCCAGGCTGGACAAGACCATCTCTGAGCAGGCCAAGCAGGATGAACGCATTGAACTACTACGAACCATACCCGGCATCGGGCCCCTAACAGCCTCCGCCATCGTTGCGACCATCGGCAATGGAAGGCAGTTTCGAAGTGCTCGCGACTTTGCTGCCTGGATCGGCCTGACGCCACTCAACAAATCGAGTGGTGGTAAACAAGTGTTGGGGCGCATAAGTCGCATGGGCAATCAATATCTACGCAAGCTTTTGGTCAACGGCATGGCAAGTCGCGTGCGCGCTGCCAAAACCAAACCTGAAAGAGCTGATCCATGGATGCTCAGCCTGCTCGAGCGCAAGCCCGTAAAGCTCGCGGCCGTTGCTATGGCAAACAAAACAGCTCGCATAGCATGGGCGGTGCTCACCAATGGCGAACCGTACAGGGAGATGAGTACAACCTAAAAAGAGAATAAGTTTGCAAGAACGTATGATGTGATGAATATCCGGGCCAGCCGGAGAGCCAAGACACCCCGCCAATGTCCGGGGACATAAATAGTCCGCCAAGCGGAATGGGACTTGGTTCGCGGAAATCATCAGGGCCAGCAGCATAAACCTGCATCAATAGGCCGGACACAGGACTGTATCTGATCTCGGAAATAAGTCACAAAAAGTACTTGCAATTACGGAGCCATCCACACAGGACATTGGAGCCATTTGATTTGAATTCCTTAAAGCGGACCTTCGTCGGCCGCGATGCTAGGCTTTGGACAGCCAGCGGAATTCTCTTCCTATTCCCTAAATGGCGGTGGCTAGGCTATGCGTTGAAAGTCTTGACGCTACGTACCAACTACGACATCAAGTCTAATATGGCTTGTTCAAGCGGCCTATTTTCGCCGTGAAAACTTGTAATCATTGCCTGCATGAAAATGTCAGGATCGATTTGGTCTTCGTTCATGTTGAAACCAGAATTGGCAAGAAGAATATCGAGCAGCGTAAGCTGGCAGCGCCCATTTCCTTCTCTGAAGGGATGAATGGCGTTGATTTCAGCGATGTAATCTGCCGCGCGCTCCGCAAAGTGTTTTGAGTTAGTAAGCCCAATTAAATGGTCTTCATTGGCTAGCTGCCCAAAAATTCTAGTCATTTCGCCATCAATATACTCGGGAAAGCAAAACCAGTTTCCACCTTTTCCAGTCCTGATTTCTCGGGATTGGCCGGCCCAGTCATAGACGTCCTGGAAAAAATGGCGATGAATGCGCTTGTAATGCTCGTAGTCGAGGTTACCAGTGGGTAGCGGTTCTTCCGCCCGCGTCAAATACATCAGTTGCTCAAATTGATCGAGCTCATCCTGCTCGCGAAGGCCGGCTTTGTTTTTAAGAACTTGTGTACCCTGATAGCAAAGAGGATCTTCGGTGGCCTTATAGCGACTCATTAGCCCTGCTTGGTGGCAAACGAACTCATGATTTCTTTGCGCAAGGCATCACCTTTAAGCCCGCGGCGCTCTAGACGGGAGATTAAGTTGCGAGAATTTGAATTCAAAGACATACCTTCGACCAAGGCGAATTTTGAAGCTTTCGCTTTGCCGAGGTTGGTTTGGACAAACCGTCCAGTAGATGCTTCGCGTTGTGTCTTTACGATCTTGCTCATAGGAAAACTTTACCACAATTTCGTAATTAAACGCAAAGGGATTAGCTGCACCCTGTCCCCAATTTGCCAATTGCATCATCACAGTGAGATAATAGGTTGCTAAATTTCGGAGTGCTGTGGTTGGAGGGTATGGTGAAAAGGACCTGTCATGTCTGCTTCAACAAACCTACCAATGGTCATTCCATCCAATCGGGCCTGGAATCGTGGACGTATCATCGGCCAAAAAAGACCACTTCAGCCCAAACATGTCTGGGCAATCCGCGTGCGCCTAGAAATTGCAAATGCGGTGAGAGACCTCGCACTATTTAACACCGCAATCGACAGCAAGCTACGTGGGTGCGATCTCGTCAGATTGAAGGTTTCTGATGTTTATAGCGCCGGCGCCATCAAAGAACGTGCTTCGGTCCTACAACGCAAAACCAAGTCACCAGTCAGATTTGAATTAACTGAAGGAACCAGGGCATCGCTCAAAGAGTGGATCAATCATCCCATAATGAGAGGCCACAGCTTTCTTTGGCCTGGTCGATTTCATGATCGACCCCATATTTCAACCCGGCAATATGCCAGAATGCTCAAAGGTTGGGTTCAATCAATTGGTTTGGAGCCAAGTGCCTATGGGACGCACTCAATGAGGCGAACAAAGGTCGCGCAAATCTATAAGAAGACAGGCAATCTTAGAGCCGTACAATTACTTCTAGGTCATACAAAAATGGACAGCACTGTGCGTTATCTTGGCGTGGACCTCGAAGACGCTTTGTCGATATCTGAAAGTGTCGAGATTTAATTCGACGAATGGGTCGGTCAATCAGGATGGCCCGTTCTGTTTTTTGATCGAGTGTTTGCATGAGCGTCAAAGATGCAATCGTATATTAAAATGACGTTGGCAAAGTCAAATTTCAAGGCTAACTTGCCTCGTGAAGAGAATACGGATTGGAATTATAAGGCGGTGTCTCATGCGTAGAAAAGGTCGGCAAGTTTAGTGGCAAAGTTTCACATTAGAGCACGAACTATTGATCTTCTTGGTCGACAACAGATCGCCAACATATCGACGGCAATCAGTGAGCTATTTAAGAACGCGCATGATGCTTATGCAACAATAGCAGAGGTGGATTACTTTCGGGACGATGGGCTCTTTGTCTTAAGAGATGACGGTCTCGGGATGACCAAGCAAGACTTTGAAGATCGCTGGCTCACACTTGGGACTGACAGCAAGGTAGGATCGTTTTCGGGCCTAAAACGTCCCCCCGTTGACAGCGCGCAAGACATTCGCCCACTACTTGGCGAAAAGGGCATAGGACGGCTAGCAATTGCGGTTATCGGTAGACAAGTACTCGTAATAACTCGTGCTAAAGTCGGTGGAAAAGCTGAGGACAGCATTACTGCTGCTTACATACATTGGGGTTTGTTTGAGCTACCTGGGATCGATCTCGACGAAATTACTATCCCACTTGAAACTTTTAGAGCTGACACCCTGCCGAATCTTGAAGATGTGCAAGAGATGGTAGCAAAAGCCCGGGATAGCCTGAACACCCTTTCCAGCCGAATAGACGAGAAGGTTGCTAAGACTATCCGCGATGACATGGATGCTTTCAAAGTAGACCCTCGAGATGCGTCAACCTACCTTGGGCAGCCTTCTTTCGATTTGAACGGATCCGGAACTCATTTTTACATACTGCCTGCAGATGAGATCATCCAAGACGACATTGATGATCGGGATGAATCCACCAAGGCAACAAGGTTCGAAAAAAACCTCATCGGCTTCACAAATACCATGACGCCGGAATTCCGGAAGCCAAAGATCATAACACGGTTTAGAGATCACATGGACGAGGGAGAGCCTTTAGAGAGAGTCGGCGAGAAAGCATTCTTTAGTCCTGAAGAGTTCAGGCAAGTCGACCATCATATTCGCGGTCGCTTCGATGAATTCGGTCAGTTTCGTGGAAAGGTTGGCGTCTATCAAACATTGCCCTCCGAATATGTGCTCAACTGGCCAAATACAGACGGCAAACCGACTAGTTGCGGCCCATTTGACTTTTCAATCGCGGTGATACAGCCAACGCCAACGGACTCGCTAGTTGATCCTACCGAGCACGCCAAAATCCGAAGAAAACTTGAACGGCATGGCGGAGTTTACATCTACAAAGATGGGGTCCGAGTTCAACCATATGGCGGTCCGGACTTCGACTTCCTCGATGTTGAGCGCCGACGAAACTTGCGAGCAGCAACAGCCTACTACTCCTTCAGAAATATCATGGGGGCGGTCGAACTAACATCTCTAGACAACCCCAACTTGGTAGAGAAAGCAGGGAGGGAAGGTTTTCGTGAGGATAAGGCTTACCGGCAGTTTCGAAGTATTCTGATTAACTTTTTCATACAGTCGGCGGCAGATTTCTTCCGGGAAAATGGCAAATATTCTGAAGAATGGACTGAAAAACGTTATGAACTCCAGCGCCTCGATGAAGTTCGAAAAAAGCGTGAGAAACAGTCCAAAGGCAAGAAAGACAGGTTCGGTGAACAGTTGGAGAAATTCTTCAAGGTTATAGACTCCGGACAGTTGCCAAAAACCATATCTGATGCGGTTGCAGGTTTTGAAGCGGACGTGCTTTCCGAAATCAATAGCAAGAAGAATCCACAAGCCAAGGCACTTGCAATTGGCCGTCTGGAGGCTGAGGCGAAGTTGCATCTGGACCAACTTCGTAAGGAGCATGCTATCTCGAAACCGCGAGGAGTTGGGCTAAACACCGAACTACGCAACAACTGGGAGGCCTACCAAACAGAAATGGGCAGGCTAACGAATGACCTAGTGTTGCCCGCCGAGAAGACGATCGAGAACATCGTCACAACAACTGTAAAGAAAAACAAGCTGAACCTTGAGCCTGGGCTGCGACTGAATGCTGCCGTCCAAAAGCACACGAAAGAGACCCTTTCAACCATGAAAACTCTGCGAACGCAGACGGAGGAGACCCTCACCGACCTTACACGCACAGTAAGGGATACAACAAAAAACAGCTTTCGAAACGTATCGAAAGTCGTTGATGAGGTCCTCGCCGAGCTTGAGGCCGTTAAAGGTAAGAAGCAGGCAGAGTTCGATTTCTCAAAACAGCGGGAGGCTTTCGAGACCTTGGTAGCTGACGCATTCGAAGAAGAGAGCGAAAAACTGCGGAAGATCTACAGTCAACTCGACGCTGTTCTATCATCAACCCAATCCAGCGGTTCAGATATGGTCGAAGTCACTGAAGCTCTGGAAGAGGAAGTCGTCGCGCTTCGCGAGCGACAAGAGGTCGATTTCGAGCTCGCCCAAATTGGGATGGCGCTTAACACGATTAATCATGAATTTGGAAAGACGGCTGGCAGCTTGCGAGACGGCCTTAGACGCATGAAATCCTGGGCTCATGCCAATCCTGACATGAAGCGCCTATACGACGACATGCGCGTCAATTTTGATCACTTGGACAGCTACTTGGCATTGTTCAACCCACTAGACCGGAAGCTTCAGTCGACAGCCGTCGATATCAAAGGCAGTGATATATTTCGATTTGTGTCTGACTTGTTTGAAAAGCGGCTTAAACGTCACAATGTTCGGCTGGTCGCTGATGAGGGGTTTAAGGCTCATACTCTGCATGGGTTTCACGCGGACTTTTATCCTGTCTTCGTCAACCTAATCGATAATGCGATCTATTGGGCGTCCAGTGCGAGAAACGACGCGGGCATCATTGAACTGATTGAAGACAATGGCGACCTTTGTGTCAGAGACAACGGTCGTGGAGTGAGTAGCATTGATGTCCGAAACATTTTTGAGCTCAGCTTTACTCGAAAGCCGGGCGGCAGAGGAATGGGACTGCATATTTCAAGGCAAGCGCTTGGCCGGCTTGGTTACGAACTGAATGTCGATCCACCAACCCCCAATTCTGGTGCCTGTTTCCGTATCTCAAAGATGTCTCAATAGAAGATTTGATCAGATGAATTTTGCCGACGACCAATACAACGCCGCCAGCTCCTTCGCGTATACAATGATCGTGGTTGACGACGAACCTGTAGATGACCCTGTCGAACCAGAACCAGCCCTTGAGGTTAAGACGCCTGGTAGGCGCGATGTTGCGGCCGCCAAGAAGGTTGATCAGAAACCTGAAGCAAAACGCTCACATCCGCTAGACGCAAAAGGATTGATAAAGAGCGCCCTAGACTTGGGGCTTGTCTGCTCGGTTGTTAATCCGACTGGTGATGAAGGTAGTGTAGCTAAAAGTGTCGCTAAGGCCTCGTTGAGAGCTGATATCGTATCCTTAGACTGGCACATGAATCATGGTGATGATGGCGAGCTAGCATCAGAGATTATTCAGGAAATTCTTCGTGGGGATGAGGCCATTGGAGGACGCCTGAGATTGATTGCGATCTACACCGGCAACAAGGATCAGGGAACCATCCTTGAAAAAATTGCTGAAAGGCTCAACGCAGCCGAGGAAATCTCTGGCAAGGTTACTAAGACAGGTGATGTCCTTAGCAACTCGTCAGGTTTACGTATAATTTGGCGTGAAAAATCGATGGGCAATGAAAAATTGGCCAATGCCGTTTCCGAGACGCAACTTCCCAAAGAGCTGTTGAAGGCGTTCTCAGAATTGTCGAATGGTCTACTTTCGAACGTCGCGCTCGCAACGATCTCCTCGATGAGAGACACGACGCATCATGTTTTGAGCAAATTTTCGTCAGAACTCGATGGTCCATTCTTTCATCATCGCGCACGTCTGAAAAATTCAGCCGATTCAATGGATTATGCCATTTCTGTTGTAATGAGCGCTTTGAAGTCAGAGGTGGATAAGTCAAAAGTCACTTCTAAATACACGACCGTTGACGCAATCAAACGTCGCTTAGCCCAGATGCCTCAGCACCCAGAAAATTTTACGCTTCGGTACATAAACAAAAAGAATGAAGAAAAAGAATTTAAGCTCAATATTGAAGATGTCATGTCAATTATGGAACGTGGCTTTTCAGATTGGCCGGAAGCGGACAAAAAGGCGGCTGAGGAGAGGCAAAGCGACCGTCAAGCCAGCCCAAGGCCGTCCAAAGACACGTTTGCCAACAGTTTTTCGACGTTGTTCTGCGACACTATTGAAGCGGCAAATTTATCCATGTTGCAGTTCTCGTTCCTGACTAACTCTCAGTCAAGCGAGCTTAGTATGGTACACCGAAAAGCACCGCCAAAATTGGGGCTAGGATCCGTCATTTTCTCGGATGTTGAAGACGGCTATTTTTTATGCTTACAAGCGACCTGTGATACTGTTCGTGGGGCTGGATTATTTTTCTTCGTACCGCTCGAAGTCGTGGATAGTGATATTCCAGATATCGTTGTTCCTCATGGAAGAAATGGAGCGCTTATCAACTTCGTGGGCCTTTCGGTTCCGCCAAAGTGCTACACCAAATCCCTGTCTCTCGATTTTGGTGTGATAAACGATGCCATTGGGCATATCCCAATATACTATGATGAGCAGAGAGAGATTTACCATGTCCCGGATGCCAACAATACGGACTACCGCTGGCTCGCAAATCTTAAGTACAAGCGGGCACTTAGAATTGCGCAGAATATGAGCCAGGAAATCTCTAGGATCGGCTTCGATGAATTCGAGCCATTTCGCAAAGGTTAGCTGCCAACTAGTCTGGGGTCAGCAGTATGCCAACGATTTTGCAATCTGTATGGCGTGCCGCCTAATGAATTCTGGGGGCAACGCATTCCCGATCATTAATGCAACTTTGCCGCGACCTCCAGTGAGGTCAAACTGATAGTCAACAGGAAACGTTTGAAACAATGCCGCTTCACGCAAGCTAATTGCACGATCTTCTTCCGGATGCAGGTATCGTCCCTTTGATGGGTTCCCGCAGCCACCTGTCATCGTAGGGGAAACTTTATTCCAAGACATTCGTCCATATACATCACGAAAGCCAGAATTGTTGCGTTTATGGCAATCAAGTACAAGATGTTCAGGCAGCGATGTTCTTGATCCCCCGTCCTTGGGTATATTGCGGATAATCTCAGCCACATGTGCAGCTCTGTTCGGAACGTGGTCATGCAACGGGTCACCTGCTTCACCGACAGGTGCTAGACGCACAGCATCGAGGCATCTTCTGACAGTTATGGTTTCAGATTTTTCGGCTTGCTTGACTTGGCCAGTTTTGGAAGCAAGCAAGATCATTCTATACCGCCGTTGAGGAACACCGTATTCTGCTGCATCCTCTACCCTTATGTTCTTCCGCCCTACTTTGTAACCAAGCATTGAAATTCGCTTCAAGAACACTTTCATTCGGTTATCATGAGCTAGTGCAGGCACATTCTCCATCATTATAGATCGAGGAGAAATAGCCTCTATAATGCGTAGAAATTCAAACAGGAGGTCATTCCGATCATCTGCAACTGCATTTGACTTTTTACGGGTTCGAAGCGTTGAAAAACCCTGACAAGGTGGGCAGCCAGCCAATAAGTCGAGTTCGCCCCTTCTTAAGCCAGTGGTTTTCAGAAGTTCTATAGCACCAATTTTGCGGATGTCTTTTCGAAAACAATGTACATCTGGGTGATTAAGACTATACGTCGCTGCCGGGATTTTCTCGATTTCAACACCCGCTAGCACCTTAAACCCAGCTTGCTTCAAGCCAAGCGTAAGGCCGCCAGCGCCGCTAAAGAGGTCGATGGCCGTCAAAACACTATTCATGCGCGAATGTAACTGGCAATGGGCATCTACTTCTGCCTTTTGGTCCTTCAAAGCAATATCACCCTAACGAATTGAATAAACCAACCTTTTAGCAGCCAGAATAGCTATTTCTAACGGTCATCTCAAGGAAAAATCACGCAGTTTGACACCTTTAAGAGTTAACAACGCATAATCATTATAACAATCTATATAGGAAGCCTGCTTTCTGTTCGCCGATGAAGCTTGGCGGATTTACTTTCGATGCGTCCACTTTCTACATAGGTTTGCATCACAGACAAACCGGAACCAATGATTGCATTGCTAGCTGATTTACCAATTTGAAGGTCCTAAAAGTACGTATAGCTAACATAAAGGTTGACATTGTTGAATGACCGCTTTCCCGTCCGTTCTGCCTATCGCAACAGTGCGATTATACAATAGGAAGTACTGTCAGTTCGGTGGCGCTGATGATGTTTCTGCACTCTAATTTTCCGACTGTGCAAAGCCACGAATAAACCCAACTTTCAATCCACTCCCTCCAAATATGCTGCGAAGGTGAGCGCCGTATTCAGCATATCAGTTGCTTCGATACGAAACTGGTCTGGATCGCGGCCGGTGGCGTGGTAGGTCCAAACGTCTACCGTTGGCACTATTATTCTGCACCTAAAACTGGCAGTATACTCGCTCGCTTCATCACAAAATAGCCAATAGGTTTGGCCTAGCAACTGCGAGGCGATGCGCGATTTTATTCTGTCATCCGGCACACGTGCCCACAAGTTGGAAATAAGCTCAGTGCTCAGGGCCCCTCGCGCCAAAAGCGCGTAACCGTCGAAATCGGCTGTTTCATAAGGAAACTCAACGCCGCCTGCCTGATGCGACACAAAGACTTGAGTGGCGTTGCTGGCCTCCATTTGATCCAACAAATCTTGAGGGTGCATTTTTAGGACGGACAAATCGAAGGCAGAAGGTGCCTCAAGGTATAGTCCTGACGAATGAGGCGGTTTGCTACGATGTACTCTTAAGCGCGCATGTGCCTTTAAAAAGGCATCATAAGACTTAAGCACGGCGGCAAATTCGGTCTTCACCTCGTCACGTACGATAAATCTTCCTCCGTTTTCAAAGAATGGTCCTGGGTTTGAAATAACAAACCCGTCTGTGGGGCGCGCACTTTCCTCAAGAATTTCAAATGCAGCTTCAACAGCATTAGCCTCGGCATGAAAAATGCCTTGGTTGTCGTGATCACCTGAAGGAAAATGCACTTGGAGCGTGTGCAACGGGTTACTTTTTCCTGATTTCCAAACGGACGCGACACCATAACCTGCGACGCTGAGAATATGATCGAAAGCATAATCAGGGATACCCGTTGGGGCGGTGTTAGATGCGTCCGCAAAACCAACACGCGGTCTGATCAATTGATAACCGCAACTCTTTACCGGGTCACCCCCGCGATAGGTCTCACAAAATTTCTCTTTGGTGGCCATATATTGCGAAAAATCAAAGCTGGTTAAATTGCCTTCTAGTTGCTTTGCACGATCAAAGATTGGCGCTTTATGCTGGACTTTGAACGCATTGAGTGCGGCGTAGTACGCACGTTTAGCGATATCAAAATCGCTAGGCGGTTCACAAACCTCAGCAGGCGCCTGATCGAGCAATGCACTCAAATCGGGTTCACTATTGATATCGAGTTGGCTTGATGCCTCCTCAAGCCTGGCATCAATTGCGCGGACTCGCTCCTGATGTTCAAGAATGCTATCAATGAGTGTCGACACAAGTTGGCGTGTTTCATTCTCATCTAGCGACGCGACATCGCGAAGGGCGTCGGCCCTAATCTCGTCTAACCGGCCACGCTCTTCTTGCAACTGAGCAACAAATCCATCGGTTAATTGATCCAACCCCGCTTTCACGCGGCGAGCATCCTCTTTAGGAAATACATTGGAAAAAATATCCTTCAAAATTTCTTTTGAAGGTGCTGCTGACGACGAATGGCCCGAATCCGCAAATATGTCATCGTTGGGACCAACAGATTGGTCGGTCGATGGTTCGATGCCCCCACTTGGGAAAGCCGGTAGATCGAAACTCGGCGCGACGAATTCGGGCAAAACAATTTCATTCGTCTGCAGCTTTTGCCCCACTGGTGGCGGGCTAGACAATTCGATTCCGCCATGTTGCAACACATTATCATTGTTTGAAGGAGAGTCGACTTGTTCAGTATCATCGTTCGCAATTGAGGTTACATTGCCTTGGTTTGGCAGAACACCGGGAATGGCTTGTTCCAACCACGCGCGTCCTTCGCGACGTTTGCGCATCGTATGGGCGCTTAACTCGGCATAAGCCGCTTCCATCCATTCTGGACGCTCTAAGTAAGACGCGATTGCGCTGTCATGTGCAGTTTGTGGCACCTTTACAGTTGCATCAAAACTGGTTCCAGTTTCGGGGTTGAAGCTATGTGAACGCACGCCGCCGTAGAGTTTGACTTCGCGGCGCAGTGCTTCTTCTGCAAGCGCCCGAGCCTGCAACTCAACTCTAATCTCTTCGTTCAACGTTTCATAGCTCCGCACCCCACCAATTATGCCCGCAAGAATGTCACCGCTATTCAGGCCAAATTCGTCATTTCCAGTTTCGGAGATATTGATTTCGGGTTGAAGGGGCACGCCCGCTTTCGTCAACTCGGCGCGCGCCCTCTCTTGGACCTCCCTTAAGGCTGCAAAAGGTCCAATTTCACCCGCCTCGAAGGCCGCAATCGGATCTGCAATACCTTCTTTTACACGCTCTTCATAAATTGCGCGTCGCACGGTTGCGGTCTCATCCGCAAGTGCTTGGAAATAACTTAACACACGTTCTTGCTCTTGGGATGGCAAGTTCAGGATTTGGCTGACCAAACGCTGAACGTCTTCACTTTTCGCGCCAATTCCCTGTGGCACCAATAGGTCGGTGCTGTCTGGGTTCGTTTCGTTACGCTCTCGAGAAACTGAAAGCGGGTTGTCGCCGTCTTCACCGGCATTCTCGACCAATCCCGTCAGCAGATCAGCCATTCGGCGGCCTTCTTCGCGTACAACTTGATCGAGATAGCCATCCAATCGGTCTGCGTGGGCGGTCAGTTCATATGGCTGGCCAACATCAAACTTTGCACGCAATTTGGCCTGAACCGACTCGTAATGGCTGCGCCCAAGCCATTCATAATCGATTGGACAATAATTTTGGGGTTGAGCACAAGAGAATGGGTAAACAATTGGCGACAAGGCATATTGTTCGTAGATATTTTGTGCAGCTTTGAACACGCGATATAGAGCCTCAATGTCGGCTGCAAGCCGTTTATCAAAGTCTGCAAGATCGCCATCATAGTCGCGCAAAAATCGTTGTTGTTCGTCGGCCAAATAGGCTGCAATTTTTCGATCTTGTGCAGTCGCCCCTTCTTGCTGCTCCATCAGTCTTGAAAAAGACTGTTGATGGAATGTGTCATACACACCGCGCAATAACGCATTTTCTTGCCCAGGCAACGCTTCTAGTATGTCGTCCAGCCCGCCTCGAAAAATCTCGGTATATTTCGAGCGTAATTCTTGATTGTAATCGGCATAAGATTGGCTCTCATCTGCCTCAATGCCAAAAATTGGCGTCCAATGCTGAAAAGGCGATAGTGCGCCAGATTCGTCGACAAACTCTTGAGCTAGTGTTTCGCTTAAAATCGGAATTTGTGCCATTGCACGGCGCAAGGTCAAAAAGCTGTCCTGCCATTCATCACGGGACCTATTGATATGCTGTTCCAACTGTTCCCAGCCAGCGAGTGCCGTTGATATTTGTATTAAAATCTTCTTGTTGCGATCCTGCCAAAGCTGATCATATGTCGCCATTGAACAACTTTGTGCCGCGCGCTGCAAATCGCGATCTAGGGCATCGATCTCACTTGCGGGCATGACCAGAAGATCTTGCAATTGCATCCTCAGACCAGAAGAGTAAAGGCTATTATGGTCGTGTTCATATTGTTCCACCGCGTGCTGCATTTGAGCAGCCATGGGCCCGGAAAGAGTGCTCGATTGCGCAAAAGATGAGGTTGAAGAAAGTGACGGCATCAGCAAGGCAACACACAATATGCCACGTCCCATATTCTCAAGCATACCAAACAGTTTCGCCTTCATTTTCATTCCTCATTCGTGCGTTTTGGCCGGAAATCTCCTGCCTCAAAATAAACAGTGCCAATCGGTGCGTCTTCATCTGTCAAAAGATGAAACTCAAGCGCACCCTGCCTGTTATTCTGTATTATTCTTAGTTTTTCGAAATCTTGGCCATATGGCCCCATGATGTCGATCCCAGTTTGCCGAATGCTCACCGCCATTAATTGTTCGCCTTGACTGGCGCCCCCCTGCCAGACGGTAAAAATATGAAGTCGTTCGGTTTCCAATTCTCCGTGCTCAACCAAAAACACACCCTGATATGCAATTGATTGCATCTCGGAAAAGCGGTGCAACCGCACGCCATCGACAGCCACAAAGGGTGGATAATCAGTAATTTCACCATCATTGGTTTCTTCCGACCAGCGGCTCTTCCAATCCATGGTTGGCCAATCTGCGGCAACAGCCATCAGTGGCATTGAACAAAAAAGTGCTGCAAGCATGAGACTTTTTAAGATCATTGTCATGAAATCAGCCCGCCAGAATTTGAATCCAGTCTTCATGAACCCACCCCGTCTTGCCGTCTGTTTCCACTGGCCGATCATTTTCGATCGGGCTACAGATCAGATCCTTTGCCGCATAGACAATACCTATCCATGCGCCCCGCCGATCAAACAGCCAGACATGATCACCATTGTGCAGTTCGTCCAACTTGATGTGTTCCAAACCTGGACCTAAGCGAACAGCGAGGAAACCGTCACCCTCCACATTCAGGCCGGTCACATGACCTAGTGCACAGGTGTCGAGCCCGTCGCTCGCATGTTCCATGACCGGCACATTCAGGGTTTGCGCCCAAGCCGGCGAGAAGACAGATACAGCAAACGCCCCCGTCAGACAGGCGCAGGCAACCGAAACGCTTCGGACATACATCTTCATGGTCTTACCTCAAGGAATGGTGACGTTAACGGTGGTAGTTTTACCCGGTTCAATCGCAAACACATCCGTTTCCAGCGTTTCGTTTTTGCCCTCTTTGTCCTTACCCATGACGCGCATATGATACTGGCCGACGGGAAGGGCGAGCAAATTTGACGTACCTGAATTGAAATAGGCCGCGCGTTTGCCATCGCTTTCACGAACATAATCAATGTTAAAAATCCGCAATCCGGATTCACTTTTTACGGTGTGCTCCAGCAAACCTGCCTGCATATCGAAGACCGGCTCCGCAACCGCATTGGATTTGATCTCAATCGGAAACACCTTTACTACCGTTATTGTTGAACCATTGTAGCTCAGCATCGCCCGCACAAAGTACTTTCCGGGTTTCATGGGTTCAGAGCGGGACCCGCCGAGCATGAAGTTAATCCCGTCTGCATAGCTGTTGTTGGCGTTTTCTTCTGATTTGTATATTCGATAGTCGACATTTCCCCCCAGCGGTTTGCCACCGGGTGTTAAGACGGCCGAAGGTCGAATATAGCCAACGCGCATATCGAAATCGTAGCGAGTCTCTTCTCCCGCGACGATATCAATTTCCGTACTTTCCGCGATTTGATCATGCGTGGCGACAACACGGTAACGTCCTGCAGGCAACCACGTGTTAGAGTTTGAGGAGGCGTTTTCCGTCAAAGGCTCTGGTGCCGCTTTGCCTTCCATAATCGGATAAAACTGGTAGAAGATTGGATCAGCGGCTATCGTCTTATCATCTGTTGCGTAAGCAAACAAAACCGCTGAGCCACCATTGAGATTAAGTTCACCAATCTGCTTACCGTCATCGCCGAACTCAATTTTGCCTTGGCCTGTAATCACTGAGCTCTGATAACGTGCTGCAACCTCATATTCGCCCGCTGTGAACACGGGGCCGGTTGGAAAAATGACGCCTAGGCCCTCATAGAAGGGCTTTCCGTCCTTATAAGCATTCCATTTGACATCAAGTGGCGCTATCCGTTCGCAGGTCTCGCACAATTTTGCATAGAGAAATTGAGACGCTCGTGGTTCAGCTTGCGCCACTGCTTCTTTGACAACTGAAACGGTCTTCTTCAAGGCATCCTGCAATTCATTTGCGTTGTTGGCCTTGAAAAATTGCCCGCCAGAATTCGCAGCAATGCACTGTAATGACTTTGTTTCTTCTTCATTTACATCAAATCCGATGACATGAACGTCAAATCCTGGATTGATGAAATTATAGGAGAAGGCTGTACTGCATGGATCCCCCCCACAGGTTTCTAGCCCGTCACTGACTAAAATGATCTGCCGAACACCACTATTCGTGCCGAATGAGGAAGCCGCGGCAATCAAACTTGAAGCAATGGGTGTTTTCCCGCGCGGCGATAGCGAATTTACGAAATCTATGAGTTGTGTTTTGTCGTATTGACCGGGATTGGCAACAACTTCTATGTCATTGCAATCATCCTTTCTCCTATGCCCGTATGCCAACAATCCAACCGGAATTTCATCGTCCCAATTCTCGATAAGTTTGGTCAAAACGTCTTTGGCAATCGTGACTTTGGCAACACCATCAATTTGCCCCCACATGGAATTCGAACCATCAAGAACAAACATCACTCGACTGTCAGATGCCGACAAATTGTCGTTTGAAAAACCTAAACTATTTATAGAAAGCATCAAGCAAGCACATAATGCTGCAAAAAATTGTTTCGCAAAATCCACCATTTCCTCCCACACCAGACTAACAATCAGCTTAGCCAATATAACTGGATGCTCGCTTTTATCTAAACAATAGGAAAATCTATTGGAATGGGGAAGCTATGTAGTTAGGATAAATCGGAAATAGGGGGATATTTAGGGAAATTTCCATGTTTTTTGCTTATAAAACAAAGTGTTATGGGTAATTCTGCACAAATGGTTTCGCGAAACACAGATCAGGAAAATTTTGGTTCATACCTGAGCAAGCTCATGCACTTGCGTAACATTAAATCAGACGAGCAAATTGCTAGAAAAGCTACCCGACTTCAAATGATCGGCTCTGATCGAATAAATGTACAGCGTCGCACAATAAACAATTGGCGAAACAACAAAAATTATCCCCGATCGATGAAGGATCGGCAATTCCGTCTGGTTTTGGATGCACTTGAGGCGACGGACCAGGAGCGGCTCAAACTTGAGAAATTTTTGGTTGATCATTCAGAAATCACTCAGGTGGGTTCTCCGCCAAAATGGAGAACGATTTTTCAGGCACACCCTTGGATTGTGCTTCTGATATTTGGCCTTCTAACGGGAGGTTTGGCTGTAGGGTTTAGTGAAGCTGATTCAGTCAACAACCGTTCTGAAACAGTAGAGATATTCACGCAAATCCCTCATGAGAAGTTAGCATTGTCAACATCTGGCTTCATACTGCCACAGTCCAACGACAAACTTATCGATGTTTCGCAGCTTGAAAAATTAAACAGTTGGGAACTCTATGTCGCGCGAAATGAGATATTTGCTCGTCATGGTCGACGGTTTACCAAAGAAACCAGCATATGCCTACAAAACCACTTCTCGCGCTTTAAAAAAATAGATGCCAAAGGTTGGTATCAAAGTACAGAAGCTGACATTATCCTCAACAAAATAGAACGCACCAATGCGATAAAAATTAGAAACTATGAATGCAACAAACGCGGCGGCCAAATGAATTGTACTGGCAACCTAAGCGCTTGTAATTGAGGGCATTAAAGATTGCTGCAATCTGTTCTGTAGCAGAATGAATGCGAACAACCTCGAATGGTGAGCAAAATGTTGCACACTATAATCGAACCCACACTTGTTTACCTTACGTAATGAACTCAGTTCAAATCGCAAGGTGAACCGCTCGCTTCCGCTCTTCAGTAAATCTATTCTGCGTTCGCCCCTCTTAACTCCGACATAATATGTCAGATCGTCTTATTCCACAGTCTGCAACTCACAAAAATTCGAAGTCCGCTTTCCGAGTCAAAAACCTTCAACAACAATCTTCCCCTTTGCCTGGCCGGTTTCAACTAATCGGTGTGCTTCGCGCATATTTAGCGCGTTGATTGGGGCAAGCACCTTCGATAGGGTCGTTTTGATCGTCCCTGCATCAATTTGTTCTGCGACATCGTTCAACAGCTTATGTTGTTCAATCATATCAGGCGTCTGATGCATCGCACGCGCAAACATAAACTCCCAGTGCATGCTCGCAGCCTTCATTTTCATTCCACCCATCGGCATGGGCAAATCAGTGTCGTCAATTGAAACGATACCGCCTTGTGGTCGAATTAGTTCAACTGCAGCTTCCCAGTGGCGCATATCGTTAAAAATAGCAATGTGATCAACATGCTGGAAACCTAGCGCACGAACTTGTTCCACCATATCGCCACTGTGGTTCACGACATGATCAGCCCCTAGAGCTTTCACCCAATCTGAAGTCTCAGGGCGTGAGGCGGTAGCGATCACCTTCAGACCAGCCAACTTGGCAAGTTGGATACCGATTGAGCCGACACCGCCACCAGCGCCGATGATCAAGATCGACTGGCCTTTGTCAGCGCCATCACGGTCAATGCCGAGGCGCGAGAAGAATGCCTCATAGGCTGTTATGGTGGTTAAAGGTAAAGCGGCAGCCTCCGCATGGCTAAGTGATGCAGGTTTGTGCCCGACGATGCGTTCGTCCACAAGATGAAATTCCGCATTTGTACCTGAGCGTGTAATATCACCCGCATAATAGACTTCATCGCCTTTTTTGAAGAACTTCACATCAGGGCCAACGGCCTCCACAATGCCCGACGCATCATAGCCAATTATGCGCGGGGTCTCTTCAACCTCATCCTTTGGGGCGCGAACTTTCGTATCTACTGGGTTCACTGCTACAGCTTTGACAGCAACAAGAATGTCATGTCCCTCTAGTTTTGGCGCAGCCATTTCAAGATCAAGGAACGCATTGGTGTCCTTAACGGGCAAGTAGTGCGTAAATCCAACAGCTTTCATGGGGTTCTCCTAGTTTGTGAATTCGACGGTTACGAAGACTAGCTCCGTTTCGCCGGTGTTGGTCAGGTCATGGACAAAAGAATTGTCCTTTGACAAATCGGGGAAATGTCGCGTTTGGCTACTCGTGTAGGCCAAATTGACCACACGCCCATCATCGAAACGGGATTGGGCTGTACCATCCGTTAGGACCGTCCAGAAATAAGGTCGAGCGTGGCGGTGCGCCGGAAGGGTTTCACCTGGTGATAGGCGCAGATGCCAGATATGCATCCCATCAATTGACGAAACCAACGTCGTTCCTATCTGGTCGTTTGTTTGACCTATGGCAATTTCCTGATCTGAAAGCGGCGCGGTCATGCTAGCGCTACATAGGTCGTATATCCCTGTGCGTCCCCGCCAAAAAGCGTATCGCCATCGAAATCAGTGATTGGCAGGCCTTGGGCAAAGCGATAGGGCAAGTCAGGGTTCGCGATGAACGGACGTCCGAAGGCAACGGCATCGACAAAGCCGCTATTAATCATGAACTCAGCCTTTTCCCGCGTATAACCGCCAGCAACGATTACCGCACCAGTGAAAGATGCGCGCAATTCCTTTCGAAACCACTCCGGCGTTTCTGGTGCATCGTCCCAGTCCGCTTCGGCGAGGTGGACATAGGCTAGCCCCATGCGTTCCAATTCTTTCACTAAGCTCAGTATCGTTTCAGGCGCCTCCGAATCCTCCATCCCCCTTTGCATAATAAACGGAGAAAAGCGTATGCCGGTGCGGTCTGCACCCATCTCGGATAAAACAGCTTCAACAACTTCCACAGCAAAACGGATGCGATTCTGAACTGGTCCCCCGTAAATGTCGTCACGGTGATTTGACGTGCTGCGTAAAAATTCGTCAATCAGATAACCGTTGGCAGCATGGATCTCGACACCATCGAATCCAGCAGCTTTGGCATTACGCGCGGCAAGGCGATAATCTTCCACGACACGGGCAATTTCGTTCGTTTTGAGGGCACGTGGCACGGGACACTCGACCATGCCGCCTCTCCCGGTGGTGGGATCCACAACCCAAACAGTAGCGCCGGGCGCAATGGCGGAGGGTGCAACAGGTTTGCCATCTAAATGAAACATGGGGTGGCTCATCCGCCCCACATGCCAAAGCTGTAACACGATGCGCCCACCCCTGGCATGGACCGCATCTGTCACCCTTTTCCATCCGGCAATTTGTTCCGCAGAATGAATGCCCGGCGTGAAGGAATACCCCTTCCCTTCGGGCGTTATCTGAGTGGCTTCAGTAATGATCATGCCTGCTGAAGCACGTTGCGCGTAGTATTCAGCCATCATCTCGTTCGGCACATCGCCCGGTTGGGTTGAACGAGAGCGTGTCATCGGAGCCATGACCACTCGGTTATCGACGTCAATGGCGCCGATCCTTGTCGCATTTAAAAGTGTCATTTTGTGTTCCTTTTTGGGTGTTTAGAAACGCTAGGCTTGAGCGGCGAGAAGGCAACGGCCCTTCCAATGCCGGATGTACCTCCGACAATTATGGTTTTTGTATCACTCGAAAATTTCATTGAGTTGCCTCTTCGGCGCTGGGCTCATTGAAGACCACTTCTAACAACGGACCACTAGGGGTTCGGAAAAACAAACGGCGTTCGTCAATCTCAGGTAGATCCATTGCCGAATATTGGATTTTCAAACGTTCAAGTTTAGCTCGAAAAGTCCCATAGCCGTTCAAGTGAATGCCAACGTGATCGAAGGCTTCAGCAGCGCAATCAAGCCCATAGCCGTGTGCGCCAATCAGATGTATAATCGGCCTACCGCCAGCGTAGAGCCAATGTCCGGGGATACGCTGGATTGCCTTTGGGCGCCCGTATTCTTCTAGGTCTTCAAATACATTTAATAAAAACGCGCGCATTCCAGCGAGGTCGCGGGTGCGGATTGTAATGTGATCAAGATGCATAGGATGACCCCTTTCGAATGGGAACATAGCGACTTTCATAAATGGCGATAATCGGTTAAAAATAGAAATAATATTTCGGATTTGCCGAAAAATGGAAGTATGATACTATGTTTGACAACCTCGCTCTTTTTCTACGTATCGTAGAGCGCGGCGGTCTTTCCGCCGCCGGGCGTGACTTTGGATTAGCACCCGCTACTGTTTCTGAACGGCTCGCAGCACTTGAGGCACATTATGGTGCCACGCTGCTGATCCGCACCACTCGCTCCATCAGCCTGACCGACGAAGGCCGACTGGTTGTGGACGGCGCAAGACGACTTTTATCGGAAGCGGAAGATTTAAAGGCTCAAGTCCGACACGGTGTTGAAAAGATCTCCGGTCTCATCCGCCTTAGTGCACCGTCAGACCTCGGACGCGTACGTATTGTGCCCCTTCTCGAGGCATTCCAAGCACAGCACCCAGAAGTAAGTGTCGATCTGACACTGGGAGACGGTTACCTCGATTTGGTCGGGCTCGGCACCGATCTGGCTGTTCGATATGGCGTATTGCCGGACAGCTCACTGATCGCCCACCGGCTCGCAACTTCACGCCGCATCCTTTGTGCGTCTCCTACCTATCTCAACAGAAATGGAGTTCCTAAAACGCCGCAAGACCTGTTGCACCACAAATGTTTGATCATGCGTTTCGGTGAAAATGTTGCCCACGAATGGACCTTTGGGAAAGATGGCAATACTGAAACCGTTACCGTTCGGGGACATCGCACGACCAACGATGGCAGTATTGTCAGAGAGTGGTGCCTAAAGGGACATGGCATTGCCTTCAAGTCCCGGTTGGACATCTATGATGAACTGAAAACAGGAACTCTGGTGCCGCTACTGGCTGACTACGATTCTCCCGATATACCCCTCCAAATTGTTTACCCTGGCAATAGGATTTTGCCACGTAGGGTCAGACGGCTAATCGAACATCTTGATGAGGCGTTTCGTGGTATAAAATAGGGAGATTTTGGCTATAAATTAGAAAGGTCAAACAGGGCTTTTCACTAGATTGCAAATCTTGAGATCGAACTATGCTCACCAGGGCCCTTATGGGTACAGACTTACGTGACACTGGCGAATGCCCGCCTTCCGACCTGCACTAAAACGCCAACCGCACAATCTGAGCAATGAAGTATTCCGGCGATAGTCGTATCTTCCGAACTGCTCAGCTAAAACAATGATGGATGATGTCAAAGCATCTTCACCGGCACGGGGCGTTCGTAGCTTATGCTGCGTAGAACGGTTCTGACCAATCACGTGTTGTTCCAAATTTTTAACATTGCCCCTCTAACAATGTTGTAGAAGGGAGTTTCAACGGATGAAAATTGAGGATTGTGCACTACTTATTGATGGCGACAATGTTTCACCGGATTTTGGCGAGCAGATTCTCCAACAAGCGCGCAAGCAGGGGAACCTTTGTGTCGCGCGCGCCTATGGCGGCGCTCAAACTGCGAATGGCTGGGTCAATTTCCCAGGTGTCGGCTTTTTTGCAGCTGGAATTGGGAAGAACGCATCTGATACCCTCCTGAGCATAGATGCTGTGGATCTGCTTCACTGTAAAGATATCAAGCAATTTATCATTGTGAGCTCAGACGGTGACTTCTCGCATGTCGCAATGAGATTGCGTGAGCACAAGGCAAATGTCGTCGGCATTGGCGAAGAAAAAACGCCTCAAACGTTTCGCAAAGCATGCAACAAATTCATAATTCTCAAGCGCCCCGCGGCAAGGAAAGCGGCGCCTCAAAATGAAAAATCATTTAGCAATCCTAATCAACTTGATAAAAGAATTGCTGAGATGATACGCCAGCATGGTGATCCAAAACAGGGAATGATGGTGGCTGAACTCGCGCCTCGGATGCACGCCAAGTATAAGATTAAGATCAGTTCCTATCCCGAGAAAAACTGGCGGGGTTATCTGAGCAAAAGACCTACATTGTTTCAACTTGATCCGCGCGGGCCGAAGTCTCGGGTGCGCTGCCTAAAATTTCTGTCGACCTAGATACTTTTTCTTTTTACTGCGCTCTTACTTCTTCAGGAACAAGATTTCTGCTGGTGCGAATTTTTGGTCATTATGTGTGACCTCATGCGCACTATAATTCATGTAGATGATGTGCTGGTCGGTTTCGCGGCGGCGGAGGCCATCTGGCATAAGCTCTGTGCGAATTTCGACGTCATGTAACTGGGTGCTGATGAACTCAACTAGTGACGCATCGTCGAACCAGCCGGCGCAATAGATCAGATTGTGTTTTTCCACGATGGCAGGTTGGCCCTGCGTTGTGGTCAGCAGGGTGGTGACATCGCCTTCCAGATGCTCAAACCAATGCAAGAAGCTGCTGCCATTTGCGAGGGGGACGTAAGCGCCGGGGCGCAGGCTTTCTACATTGGTGATGTGCAGTGGCAGGCCGTCGATATCTGGCGCTAGCGCTTGTGGGATGGCGAATTCTTCGGTTTTGGCGTTGGTGCGCGGGCCGAGCACCACTTTGGCGCCACTTCGGCGCAATGCGGCTTGTTGCTCGGCACTAAGTGTCATGACGCCGGGGGCGAAGATAACGTCATAGGCGGCGAGATTTTCTGCATTCGGCGGCACAATATCGATGTTCACGCCAAGGCGGCGAAGCGCTTTGTAATGGTGAAAGACCAAGTCGAAATAATCAAATCCTTGGCCTTGTGGTTGGATTTCAGTGCCCCACTGACTTTCGTAATCAAACATGAGCGCCACGCGTGCAGGCTGGATTTGATCAGTTTGCAAAATCGACAAATCGCGAACGACGTGCTCCGCCTCGTGGGCAGCGATGTTTGGGTGATCATTGGGCAGATAAAGACCTGTATGCATTTGTTCTTGCGCGAACGGCGCTTGTCGCCAGCGGAAATAGAGCACACTTTCTGCCCCATGGGCGAAGGCTTCTGTCGCCCATAAGCGCACCATGCCCGGCAAGGGAGCAGGATTGTAAGGTGCCCAATTCACTGGCCCCGGCTGTTGCTCCATAACCCACCATCGACCACGACCCACCGCGCGATATAGATCGTGATGGAAAGCCTGGAAGTCAGGATGCCCCTGCTTGAAATAGGCGATCTTGAACGCTTCGTCTTCATTGATGCGGTCTTCAATAAAGCCAAGCGGATAGGAATCCCAACTGGCAATGTCTAAATCCTGACCGACTTTGAAATGATCAAAATCGGTGATGCGACCCATATAATTATGGATGATCGGCGCGTCTGTTTGTGCGCGGATTAAATCCACTTGCAGCTTGTTGAAAGCAACCACTTGATCTGAGGAAAAACGGCGAAACGCCATTTGGTGCGCCGGGTTTGGCTCAGTGACCGTGAGGTTGGGCAAATCCACCTCATCAAATGCACCATATTCCATCGACCAGAACACATTGCCCCATGCCTGATTGAGCGCTTCGACAGTGCCATATCGGTTTTTCAACCAGCGCTGAAAAGCGTCGCGTGCTGCGTCAGAATAAGAAATGGTGGTGTCGTGACAGCCATATTCATTGTCTGTCTGCCACGCGCAAATGGCAGGATGATCGCCATATCGTTCGGCCAACAAGCCAACAATGCGGGCGCATTCCTTTTTGTAGCCTTCGTGGGAGAAGCAATAATGACGGCGGGAGCCGAATTTGCGCGGTCGCCCTTGTGCATCAACGGCTAACATATCGGGATGTTTGGCGAGCATCCAGCGCGGCGGTGTTGCAGTGGGCGTGCCCAAAACAATTTTGAGCCCGGCATTTGCAAGGGTATCAATTGCTTGATCGAGCCATGCCCACTCCAACTGGCCGGGTTTAGGCTCAATTTTGCTCCACGCAAACTCGCCAATGC
This sequence comes from Maritalea sp. S77, assembly GCF_049801075.1. NCBI lineage: Bacteria > Pseudomonadati > Pseudomonadota > Alphaproteobacteria > Hyphomicrobiales > Devosiaceae > Maritalea > Maritalea sp. S77. The sequence goes on from NZ_JBNAGG010000003.1 coordinate 23,818, forward strand.
GCACCCATGTGAGGCCGAGCTCAACCATGCGCTGGGCATCGCTGGCCCACATATGGCTGGGCCATTGTTCAGGATAATAGCAAACGCCGAGGCCTTTTTGGGTCATAGAGCCACCTTTCTGTGATGGATTAGGCCACAGCAATTTTGATGGCGCAATGCCTATCCGGTCATCACCACACCGCCATCAACCACCAAGGCTTGACTGGTCATCATGCGACTGGCCTTGGAGGCCAAAAACAGAGTGGCATCAACAATGTCTTGCTCGACCAAATGTACTTTCAAACATTGTTTTTCTAGATGTTCTTTAAGCCCCTCTTCTGTTGCCCACATGTCCAACTGTTTTTGGGTGAGCACCCAGCCCGGCACCAGCGCGTTGACGCGGATATTGTCTGGCCCCAACTCACGCGCCAATGCACGGGTGAGACCCGTTATGCCCGCTTTAGCCGCGACATAGGAACTATAGCCCGCATTGCCCATCAGGTAGGATGCGGAGGAAAAATTGATGATGGCGCCCTCGCCCATTCTCTTCATCCCCGGCGCCACGGCTTGGGCAGTGAAGTAATGCGGGCGCAGGTTGATGTTGAGAGATTTGTCCCAATCCTCAATCCCATATTCTTCCAAACTGTGGCGTTGATCGTTGGCGGCGTTGTTCACCAGCACTGAAATATCGCCATGGGCTTCGGCGCTGTCGGCCATTGCCTTTTTCAGCGCGTCAATATCGGTGATGTCGCAAGGCAAAAAGAATGGCTTTTGGCCGTATTTGTCGCCCATCTCTTCAGCAAATGCGGTGGCATCTGACCGCTGAACAAAGGCGACTTTAGCGCCTTGGGCCAAAAAGCCTTCTGTGAGCGCTGCGCCAATACCCGAGCCGCCGCCGGTGATGAATACACTTTTATCTTTCAAATCATGAAATGTTGCATAAGTCTGCATTAGTGGCTCTCCCGCGTGACGGGGCGTGTGTCTTTGCCCACAAGGAAATCAAGGTCTGCGCCTTTTTCGGCTTGCAAAACCCGCTCAATATAAAGACTGGCATAGCCGCGCTCATAATGTGGTAGCGTTGGCTGCCAGTTGGCGCGGCGCGCGGCCAACTCTTCTTCTGGAACCAGCAGATCAAGCTGACCGTTTTCAGTGTCGAGCTTAATGCGATCTCCGGTTTTAACAAGGGCCAAGGGGCCGCCCGCTTCCGCTTCGGGCGAGGTGTGCAGCACCACTGTGCCGAATGCTGTGCCAGACATGCGCGCATCGGAAATCCGCACCATATCGCGCGCGCCCTGCTCGACCAGTTTGCGCGGAATGGGCATATTGCCGACTTCCGGCATGCCGGGATAACCTTTTGGCCCACAGCCCTTTAGCACCAAGATCGTCTCGCTGGTGACGGGAAGGTCGGGCCGGTCAATATTGGCTTTCATGTCCTCGATATTTTCAAACACAAAGGCTTCGCCCTCATGTTGAAGCAGTTCAGGCGTTGCGGCTGACGGCTTGATGATGGCTCCATTTGGCGCCAAGCTGCCTTTGAGCACGCGCAGGCCAACCTTTGGCTTGATTGGTGCGTCATAGGCGAAAATCACATCGCGATTATAGCATTCTGCATCTTCAAAATAGGATGTGATGTCTTTGCCCAACACAGTATTGGACGGGCGAATGTGTTGCGCCAGCTCTTTCATCAAAGCGGGCATGCCACCTGCATAGCAGAAATCTTCCATCAAATATTTGCCGGACGGCATGCAATTGACCAGAAGCGGCAAATCCTTGCCCAGCTCGAAATCTTCCAGTGTAAGACCGACACCCACTCGCCCTGCGATGGCAAGCAAATGCACCACCGCATTGGTGGAGCCGCCGATGGCCGCATTGGCGAGAATGGCATTTTCAAAATTTTCTTTTTTCACCACTTTGGAGAAGGTGAGATCTTCTTCAACCATCTCCACAATGCGTTTGCCCGTGAGGTGAGCCAATGCGGCACGGCGCGCGTCAACTGCGGGCAATGCAGCATTTGTGGGCAGGCATAACCCCATCGCTTCCACCAAAGATGCCATGGTGGATGCGGTGCCCATGGTCATGCACACACCGACCGAACGGCTCATGCCCGATTCAGCAGACATAAAGTCCTTCAAGCTCATTTCACCCGCCCGCACATCTTCGGAAAATTTCCACACATCGGTGCCCGAGCCAATGTCGCGACCTTTAAACTTGCCATTGAGCATGGGGCCGGAGGACACAACGATGGTGGGCAAATCGACCGACGCCGCGCCCATCAATTGGCCGGGAGTTGTTTTATCGCAGCCACCCAGCAACACCACACCATCAATGCCATAAGCGCGAATGCTTTCTTCTACATCCATGGACAGGAGGTTTCTAAACAGCATGGCGGTGGGCTTCATTTGGGTTTCGCCCAAACTCATCACGGGGAATTCGACTGGGAAACCGCCCGCTTCCCAAACACCACGCTTTACGGCTTCTGCCAAATCTCTAAGCCCCGCATTGCAGGGCGTGAGTTCAGACCATGTGTTGCAAATGCCGATGATGGGGCGACCATCAAATACGTGATCGGGGAAGCCTTGGTTTTTCATCCAAGAGCGATGGATGAATCCATCCTTATCCTGCTTGCCATACCATGCCTGGCTGCGGCGTTTTTTCTTATCGCTCAATTCTGCCTCCCTTGCTCACCGACTAGACATTCGCCACCAATATCTGGCCCGTGCTTGACATCAGTTCTTCAGCAACTTAGTTTCAAATAATGAAACTTATTTCCATTTATTGAAATATTGGAAGATGGGTCGGATTTTGTCAAGATCATCCAGCTGCCGGGGCAAGGTTTAGATGCGCGAGAAATCATCAGGCGATGGCACCGTGGGTAAGGCGCTCAGCGTGTTGGATATGGTGGCGGTATTTGGTCAGCCGGTGAAGTTCAACCAACTGCTTGAGCAAAGCCCCTTCCCCAAAGCTACCCTTTATCGCTTGTTGCAAACATTGGTGCATCAAAACATGCTGGCCTTCGATGCGGATCAAGGCACATATCAAGTGGGTTTGCGGGTGGTGCGACTGGCCCATTCGGCATGGAAATCCAGCTCTCTGGCCCCTTTGGCGCGCCCATTTGTTGACGCACTGGCGCAGCAGACGGGTGACATTGTGCATTTGGCTCAGTTTGAGGCTGGACAGGTGCTTTACATTGATAAACGCAAGGCCGACGATCAATTTGAAACATTGGCGCAAGTGGGCAATGTGGCTCCGGCCTATTGCACGGGCGTGGGCAAAGCCATGTTGGCTTTTATGTCGCCAGAACCTTTGCAATTGGCACTCAGCCAACAGGCATTTCATGCCTATACGCCCAGTACTCATAAATCTGTAAAATCATTGCAGGCTGAGTTGGCGCAGGTGCGTTTGGAGGGCGTTGCGCTTGACCGTGAAGAACATCAGCAGGGCATTATCTCCATTGCGGCCCCGATTTTATCAGCCAATAATCGCGTGCTTGGCGCGCTATCCGTCGCAACATCCACTGCGCACAAATCTTTGGCCGATTTGGAAACGCTTAAGCCTGCCCTTTTGCGCATTGCTAAACAGATCGGCCAAGAAGCACAATTTTGGCAGCCTCCGACATAGATTCAGCGCGGCGCTTGGTCTTGTCACTTTAGAACTTAATGAAAATCACGAGACCGCGGGATGACGCGCACATTGCGTGGATGTCGTGCCGTGTCTGGCTTAACCCGGCTATCATATTCAACATTTGAAACAACCTCATCTGCTGGTGCATAAGCGGGGCGCACAAATCCATCGGATAATTTTTCCAGCCAATCGGTGCGGTCGATTAATTTGCGAGCGATCAAATGCATCACATTATCCTCTGTTTGCACTTGGCCATGCACCTCAATCAGCTTGGCGCCCATCACCACTTTGCGGTATTTTTCTAATATCTTTTTCCAAACGATTACGTTGGTGACACCCGTTTCGTCTTCCAGCGTTACGAAGACAACGCCTTTGGCTGTACCCGGCCTTTGGCGCACAAGCACAACCCCCGCCATGCTGGCCCATCGGTTATTGTTCAGCTTTCTAATATCATGCGCCGTGGTCAACCGCCGCTGTTGCAACTCGTCCCGCAAGAAAGAAATCGGGTGTGCCTTTAAAGAAAATCGAGTGAATTGATAGTCGGCAAACACTTGCTCTGATTGACGCAATGCGGGCAATTGAGAAGGCTGCTCCTCCAATTGCTCCGGCGCGTTGACATGGTCGAACAAGGGCAAAGGTTTTGCAGGGGTTAAACCGCGGGCAGCCCACTTGGCTTGCCGCCGATCCAAGCCAATAGAACGCAAAGCGTCAGCATCAGCCAAACGCTCCACATCAAACAAGCGCAAATCAGCACGGCGCTGCAGATCTTCGATAGAGGCAAATGGTTTTTGCTGTCGCGCAGCCATAAGCTGTTCAGCATATTGTTTATGGAAGCCATCAATTTGCCGTAGACCCACGCGCAATGCCCATTTGCGCTTGGGGTAGAGCTGCGCCCAGAATGTTGACTTTTGATTGATGGTTTTCCCCCAATGCTCTTCAGCCACAGGTGGCGGCGGAGCTGGAGGTTCTTCCCATTCACCTTCAATGGGCTCAAGTGTGTAGTCCCAGTCGGAATGGTTCACATCGACCGGCAAAATCTCCACATTATGCTCCTTCGCATCGCGTACAATTTGCGCGGGCGCGTAAAAACCCATGGGTTGTGCATTGAGCAATGCCGCTGCAAAAACTTCTGGATGGTGATGTTTGAGCCAACAGGACACATAGACCAGCAAAGAGAAACTGGCCGAATGACTTTCGGGAAAGCCATATTCAGAAAACCCCTTAATCTGATTAAAGCAACGTTGCGCAAACTCACGGTCATATCCCCGCGACACCATCCGCTCCACCATGCGCTCTTCTAAAGTATGAATGGTACCAGATCGGCGGAAGGTTGCCATTGCGTGGCGCAGTTCATCCAATTCGCTGGGGCTGAATTTTGCAGCCTCCATGGCAATGCGCATCGCCTGCTCCTGAAACAGAGGCACCCCCATGGTTTTTTGCAAAATTCGCTGCAATTCATCTGGCGGCCCATGTTCGGGCGCGGGCGATGGCATTTCAATCGGCTCCAATCCCTTTCGGCGGCGCAAATAAGGGTGCACCATGTCGCCTTGAATGGGCCCGGGGCGAACAATTGCCACTTCAATAACGAGATCGTAAAATTTGCGCGGTTTTAGGCGCGGCAACATGCTCATTTGCGCACGGCTTTCAACCTGAAACGTTCCGAGCGTATCGGCGCGGCAAATCATGTCATAGACATGCCGATCGCCATGTTTGATGGCCGCTAGATTATAATCAATATCGTAATGAGCCCGCAGCAGATCAAAGGCCTTGCGGATACAGGTCAACATGCCCAATGCCAGCACATCAACTTTCAAAATGCCCAACACATCAATATCGTCCTTATCCCATTCGATAAAGGTACGGTCCTCCATGGCCGCATTGCCAATGGGCACGGTTTCGATAAGTGGTCGCTGGGTCAGCACAAAGCCACCCACATGCTGGGAAAGGTGGCGCGGAAAACCAATCAATTCTCGGGTGAGCTCCACCACTTTGGTGAGATATGGATCAGAAAAATCTAAGCCAGACTCACTCAGATTTTTGTCACCCGCAGAGCCCCACGACCCCCAAATTGTTGACGACATGGCCGACGTCACATCCTCTGTGAGCCCCATCGCTTTGCCCACTTCACGGATGGCCGAACGCGAGCGGTAGGTGATGACTGTAGCGGTGAGGCCGGCGCGATGACGCCCAAACCGTTCATAGATATATTGGATCACCTCTTCGCGGCGCTCATGTTCAAAATCTACGTCAATATCAGGCGGTTCATTGCGATTTTCAGTGATAAAACGCTCAAACAGCAGATCAATTTCATTGGGATCTACCGACGTGATCCCAAGGCAATAGCACACTGTGGAGTTGGCGGCAGACCCGCGCCCTTGGCATAATATTTCATCAAAACGCCCCTTGTCCGGCTGTGGGGTACGGGCATATTTCACAATGTCATAAACGGTGAGAAAATAAGGCGCATAGTTCTTTTGCGCGATAAGTTTGAGCTCATTTTCAATATTGATTTTGATCTTATCTGGCACACCATTCGGGTAACGCCATTTTGCCCCCATCCAGGTCTGTTCTATCAGATAGTCCTGCGGTGTTTTTCCATCAGGCACCGTCTCGTCCGGATATTCATATTTTAGATCGCTCAGATCAAACTGACATCGCGCCACAATTTCCTGCGTGGCTTCCAATGCATGTTCAAAATTTTTGAAAATTACGGCCATATCATCACGAGATTTCAAATGCCGTTCTGCATTGGCCTTGAGCAAAAAACCGGCCTTATCGATGGTGGTTTTTTCGCGAATACAGATCAGCACATCTTGCAGGTCGCGACGCTCCGCTTCGTGATAAAGCACATTGTTGCTGGCCAACAGGCGAACGCCCAATTGGGTCGCAAGATTGTTGAGCCGCGCAATATGGGCACGATCTTCCCCGCGATAAGGTGCGCTGGCCACCAGATAAACTGGTTTCGGCAAGGCTTTTGCCATCTGACCAAGATGGTTGATTTCCGCCTGCCGAATGGATGATGGCGGGATCAACGCAAAAATTGAGCCGCGACAATGGTCTTTAACATCTTCAAAATCTAGGTGACAGGCGCCCTTCTCGGCCCGCATTTTGCCCAAGGACAAAAGGGTGCACAAGCGACCAAAGGCCTCTCTATCTGTGGGATAAGCCAACAGGCTATATCCATCTTCTAGATCAAGGCGCACTCCTACAATCAACCGAAACGGCGTATTCTTATCCGTTTCGCGGATATGTTTGGCCTCGCGATAGGCCCGCACGATGCCAGCAAAGCTATTTCGATCTGTGATCGCTACTGCTGCATGGCCGCGCACATAGCTTGTGGCGACGAGCTCGTTGGGATGCGAGCCGCCGCGTAAGAATGAAAAATTTGAGGTAACTTGAAGCTCTGCATACATGGCTATGCATAAAGCCCGTGCAGCCACCATGTCGCGGCTTCATTTCGGGTGGCCTGTTTTTGCTTAAACTCACGATAGACCCAGAATCGCAAACCGATTTGGTCTTCAAGTTCATAATAGTCTCGCGGCAAATGACGGCCTGCTAAATTCTCCCACCATTCTGGCAAAATTCGCTCTGGCCCCTGTGCATAGATAATTTGATGCCATAATTTACGCCACAAAAACTGCGCTGGCACAGGTGTCGTCTCACCAAATCTTACTTCAATAAGTTCAGGCTGAGCCAATAGGGTTGAGGGGCGACGCGGGGAATATTCCCACTGCTGCCAGGTTTCACCTTTTAACGGGTGCACTTTCCTTTGTGCTTTTTCCGGCAAGTGCCGCTCTATGGGAGAAATACGGTAAACCGTGCCCTGCCCTAATCTATTTGCCAACCGATCTAGAAGCGGGGCCAAATGCGCATCTTGCCGTTTGGCATCCTTATGATCATCCAACTGCAATTGGTTTGGCGCAAGGTCGCCAATTTTATGTGCTGATAGCACCAGAATATCAATGCCGAAGCCAGGATCGATTTCATTGAGCTTTTCATCAAACAAGCGCCAAATGTGCGCCTTAACCCTTGTGGGCTGTGCCAACCCAATGGTTATGTTTTTGATCCGACCATCGCTGTAAAAAAGATCCAGTGAAAGCCGCACTACACCTTGTTGCCGCTTCTGTAATAGCACAAAAAGTTGTTCCAACAATTGGTCGAATTGCTGGCTTATATTGGCCAGATCAATCAAAGGATCAATGGGAGCTACGCTGAAGCGAAAGGTTGGTTGTTCTTCATCATGTGTGAGCGGTTCTTCTTGCAAACCAAGAGCCCGCTCCATTTTTTTGAGCACCGCATCGCCATGTTTTTTATCGGAGAAACGGCGATAAAGGGCAGCACGGGGCAGCGCAAACAATTGACCAATTGTTTTCAAACCCAAATGATAAAGCGCATTAATATGGTCTTTATGCAGCCTTAGAGCTTCAACAGGGAGAGGCGCCAAGCCGTGTTTTGTCTCAAAGGGGGGCAAAATTGAAAGCGGTTTTTCGGCATAATGTGCCAATGCCCATGCTGCGCCCATATTGTCGCTCAGGCCAAGCCGAACTTGATGCCCCATAGACTTAAGTGCCGCCATGATTTGCATGAGCATTTTATGTTCGCCCCCAAACAGATGATCACAACCTGTGATGTCCAGATAAATAATGTTGGTTTCCCCGGGGACCACAATGGGGGAAAAGCTTTTCAACCATGCTGCCCTTTGATGCAGCAAAGCGCGATCTGCTGCCGGATTATGAAACAAAGCTTCCAGCTCATGGCACAGGGCTTTAGCATCTGTTAGCCGCATTCCCGCATGCACGCCCATTTGGCGCGCCACTTCGTTCACAGCGGCGATATAAATGCCGTGGGCTTGCTGCTCAATCAGCGCAAAAGGTTTTTTGCCTTTGTGGGCACCATCCGTTTTGACTGCATTATTCGCCCCCTGCTCTTCCATTTTGCTGATGTTGACGGGGTCCTGCCGCCACGCGATCCGCAAATGTTCGATTGGCAGGTTGGGAAACCATATACAAAGGATACGCCGTGGTTTCATATTCAAAACTCCATGAACCGGTTTGCCCCGTACGTGCCCGCATCAAATGGGCTTTAATTTTGCGGGTGCCTGGTGCGCGCTCATCCAACAGGTTTTTGGCGCTGGGTTGGCTTTCAATTTGCCAACGGGAAAAGGCAGCGCTGGTGCCCTGACACTTATGGGGCCGGTGCAAAAATAAAGGGGTCAGCCCTTTTTGACAGGCCAGTGATAGGCGACGGGTTTGGGTAAAACTTGGATCTTGGGCATAGCCAACAATTGCTGCAAAGCTCTTGCTGTTGGCCGCTTCTTCAAGTGCCCATAACAAGTCTGTTTCGCTATGAGGTCGCACGAAGATGAACTGGCCTGGATCAAGGCCAAACGCCATCAACCCCGGCCCATATAAATGGCCTAAATCTCGCACTTCATAATATGGCGCACACCATAAAATTGGTGCGGTTGAATTTTGGTCGCGCAACAACATTTTGAGGCTGAGCAACATAAAACTCAAACTGGCCATATCCCCATAGGTTTTCGGGTAGATTTCGTGCACTGCAGGGCGTGTTAAAATGTCAGAAGAATGATGTTTTCGCCACCATTGCAATAAGGGGTCTTGCTGCTGATTTACAAAAGGAGGCAAGGAAAGCTGCTGCTTTTTGCCCGCTTCATCATTGGCGGGCGTTAGCGCCGCAGGCACATGATCGCCCGTATAAGCATGCAGCCCATACCCCTGCGCATTTGCCTGTTCAATGCGGCGCAGTTTTTGCTGCAATTGCAAAAATTTTTCCTTTTTGTCCATGCGCGTCATCCACCTCATTGCAAGACTCGTAAAAGTGGCCGTTCGTCGCCAGACTCCTTAAATGTTCACTTTTTGTTCTATTTGTCAAGATGTAACTATCTTGGGATGATCATTTTGCAAGACACGAAACAGGCTGATCATGATTTTAAACGATGCAGCATGTTCACATAAAAATGGCGGGCACAGCCAAAGGCTGCCCCGCCACAAGTGGCTCATCGCCAAGTTTATAGATTTAGTAGCTTACAGCTACCATCTGATGCCCTTGAATCTTATCTACAGTGAATTTGACTTCACCGGCGGCCTGCTCAAACGCCACATCTTTATTATCGGGCACCAATTTCACGGCTGAAACTGGCTTGTCGGTTTTTAAAGCCACGTCAATCTGGCGCAGTTCTGGCAGATCTTGGATGATCTCGACAGGCTGGCCATTAAACGTGCCCCGCAATTGTGGGGTTGCGTATAGTAAGTGCACAATGTCGCGGTTTTCTGCATCTTGCGCACGCACAGTTACCCGACCACCTACAGGTAGGCTGGTGGTGACTTTGCGTTGATTATCCAACAGCAAATTCACCAAATTGCCGAGCACCCGGCGGTGCACCACAGCGCCTGCCTCGAAGTAGATCGAGAACATGGGATAAGGCAAATAAGCCACACCATTATGCACCACACCAGCAGCAAATTCGCTCGGCTCTGTGTGGTAAGGTGTGTTCATATGGCCGTTAAAATGCTTGTGGCAACGGTCGAAATAAGGGTCAAACATTTGCCCCAGGCTTTCGCCCTCCGTCACTTTCAAGCTGTAGCCTGTTTGCCCCAGCAATACGGGATCATGCACAAAATCTGCGGCAATGTTCTTGGCATAATCAGCGTAAGCATTTTCAAATTTTGCTGGGCCCGCAATGTCAGCCCCGAAGTCAAACAGCGGCTTTTGCGTTTCTGCATCAACGCCCGATTGACCGGTCAAGAGCAAACGGCCGCCTTGATCGACAAAGGCCTGCAATTTTTGCTGCAGCTCGGCACCAATATGCGCTTCATCCGGCACGATGATCAGGCGATAATTCGCAAACTCGGCGTCCACATCAATAAAGTCGAACAATTGATGTTCTTCCAAAAGCAAGCGCGACGCGCCCTCATCTGCGATATTGTTCACTGAAGCGGGTTCCCATGTGGGAATATTTGGCGAGTTGATCGCCCGCACGGATAGCACCGCAATTTCAGCAACATTTTTGGTGTTCAAGCACCATGGCTCTTTATCTTCCACTTGCTTATAGGCCTCGCCGATAATGTCATATGTGGTTTGGGTGATTTCGCCGCTTGGGTGCAAATGATCGCCAATGGAGCACCGGGCACCGTGAGCCAGCATAAAGCCGCATTCATATTGCAACGCCGTTGGATGTTTGAACGCACCAAATTCGCCCCAAGTGGTGTGGAATTTTCCAGTCATGCCCAAATAGTCGGCGCCAATGGTTTCCGCATATTTCGCGCCAATTGGAAAATGCTCGTAGCCCCAGCCGCCTGTGGGCAGAGATTCAATTTCCAAATGTTCGTTAAAGTCCAAAATGGAACGGTCGCCCAGCGTCAGATTGCCGTGATTGTGCACCACAGGCATATCCGCCCGCAGCACTTTGGCGGCAGCCGTGGTGCGGCGCATATATTCAGCCTTGGTATGGGCGGCGTGGGTCAAGCGATCTTCTTCTTTGGTCCAATCCAGGTCCATTTCCTTCATTTGCTGCAACGCCGCTGGGCTGCATGAAGGATATTGGTGGGCAATGTCCAAAAAGATGCCATCGCAATCTGAAAAGAGTGTCGCCACTTCTTCAATTTGCGCTTCCAAAAAGTCCATAAAGGGTGTTGAGAAATCCAACAGTCCCCAGCGCACTTTTTCCTGCGTGCCCAAATTGCCACCAGCAAACAAAAACTTGCCTTCAGGGGTGATCACGCGCCATTCAGGATGTTCACGACAGCTCAATTCGTCCCATGCGCTTGTGATGTAAATGGGCACCCGAATGCCCTCAGCCTTCAACGCGTCATATTGGGCGCGCAGCAGGTCGAAGTTCAGGCTTGGGTGGCGCTGGCCAACTTTGCCGTCATAATAATTCCAGCCATGGTGGCAGCGGGCAAACAAGGTGACGGAATTAACGTGGGCACGCTTAAACGCGCTGGCAAACGCTTTGCCGTCAAATTTTTGACCCACTTCGGGGATGGCTTCACTGGTGTGGAAGTCCAAATGGACTTGCCGAAATGCATTACTCATAAATAATCCTGAAAACTATTGGCTGGCGCCATAAACGCGTTGAACGGGAAGCGAATTTCCTTCTGAATCAAACAAGTGCAACTTGCTTGGATCAGGGGAAATTGAGAGGTTTTCGCTCGGTTCAAATTGATGCTGACCGGGGCGAACCAAAGTCACTTGATTGTCCTGCGGAAGCGCAACAAACATCACTGTTTCGCTGCCCAATTGCTCTGCGTGGACCAAGCCGCCTTTGATGCCATTTTCATCTTGCACCCAGCCATTGGCGCGCACACCAACTGTCAGATTGTCACCAATATTGACGCTCAAATTGTGGTCTGGCTTGAGTTGCGCTTCAACATTTGTGCCCAACACAGAAACGGCCAATTTGTCGCCTTCAGTTGCCTTCACCATTGCCGGCAAGAAGTTCATTTTTGGTGTACCCAAAAAGCCCGCAACGAACTGGTTGATCGGCTCATTGTAAAGCTCAAGTGGCGAACCAATTTGTTCGATATAGCCGTCGCGCATCACCACGATTTTGTCGGCCATGGTCATGGCTTCCACTTGGTCGTGTGTCACATAGATGGAGATGGCTTTTTGCTGGCGATGCAGCTTGATCACTTCAAGGCGCATATGGGCGCGCAGATCCGCATCCAAATTCGACAAAGGCTCGTCAAAAAGGAACACTTTTGGATCGCGCACAATCGCACGGCCAATGGCCACACGTTGACGTTGACCACCAGAAAGATCGGCTGGCCGACGCTCCAAATAAGGCTCCAGCTTCAGCACCTTTGCGGCGGCATCTACTTTTTCTTTGATCTTATCCTTCGGCACCCCAGCCATGCGCAGGGCAAAACCCATATTTTGTGCCACGCTCATATGCGGATAAAGCGCATAGTTTTGGAACACCATGGCCACACCACGTTGGTCTGGTTCAAGATCATTGATCGGCTCGCCATCAATCGAAATGGAGCCGGAGGTGATATCTTCTAGTCCTGCAATGGTGCGCAAAAAGGTGGATTTACCGCACCCTGAAGGGCCCACAAACACCACAAATTCATTGCCCGACACATCAAGGCTTAGGCCGTGAAGAGCTTCATGTTTTCCATAGTGTTTAACCAGGGAGTTGATTTCTAAATTTGACATTTTACTTTCCCATACCTGCCATGGATTTCACGAAATATTTTTGGAACAGGGTGAAGATCACCAGCAGGGGCAAGGAGCCCATGGTGATCGCGGCCAACATGCCCGGCCAATCGGTGGCGTATTGATCGCGGAACCGCACCAAGCCCAGTGGCAAGGTTTGCACTTCGCGCGAGGTCATCACGATCGTGGCAAGCAAGAATTCGTTCCAAACGGAAACCAGGTTAAAAATTGCGACGGAAACCAGAATTGGTTTGGAGAGTGGCAAAACCACATACCAAAGCCGCCGCCAGGGGCCACAGCCATCAAGCTTTGCCGCTTCTTCAAGTTCGCTAGGGAATTCATAGAAGAAGGAATACATAAGGATCACCGAAAACGGCACGCCAAATGCGGCATAGGGCAAGATCAGCCCCAAATGGGTGTTGAGCAAATTGGTCTCAGACAAGAGCACATAAACGGGCACAAGCACCGCATGTACCGGAATGGCAAAGCACAGAATGATCAACAAATAGAGGGTACGACGGAACGGAAATTCCATCCGCGCCAGGGCGTAAGCCACCATGGCCGAGATGAACACGATCAGCACAACCGAGAAGAAGGATACGATGATCGAGTTGAGGAAATAATCCCGTACCCCGGCGTCCCACGCCTCGGCAAATTTACCCCAATTTGGGCTTTCAGGCAGCCCGATTGGGTTGGTGAACATTTCCCGTTGGCTCTTTAGGGCGCCGATGAACATCCAGCTCAAGGGGAACAGGATCATCACAGCATAGGCACCCAGAAAGAGATGCATGAAGAAGGCTAGTTTTCTGGTTTTTGGAAACAGTTTCGTCGCCATATTACCATCTCCTCGTCAAGCGGTGCTGCACAAAGCCAAAGGCCAGAGCAATGCCAAGGAAAATCACGCTCATCGCATTGGCGTGGCCAATGTTGGAGAATTCAAACGCGTTACGGAAAATGTAGGAGGCCAACACTTCTGTTGCGGTGCCGGGGCCACCATTGGTGAGAACATACACCAAGTCGAACACTTTAAAGGCACTGATCACGGTGAGCAAAATCGCGGTCACGATCACATTGCGAATCAAGGGCAATGTAATGTGGAAGAAAGAGCGAATATGTTTACAGCCATCCATGCGGGCGGCTTCATAAAGCTCTTCGGGGATTGATTGCATGCCGGCCAGCAAAATCACCATCATAAAGCCGGTATATTGCCAAGCACCCACAAAGATCACGCCATAAAGCGCGCTATCGGGGTCGCCCAAAATACCATTGCGTGGATGGGGAATATTTAACATCGCCAACCAGTCTTGGATTGGGCCGATATTGGGATCAAGAAACAGGCTCCAGAGCAAGCCGATGGCTGCGGTGGACACGACGATTGGGGCAAAAATAATGGTGCGGTAAACGACCTTGAGACGGCGTACGCCCCGATCGAGCAAAGCGGCGAGCACAAGGCCCATGCCAACTTGTAGCACCACGGACAAAATGCCGAATTGAATATTATTGACCAGCGCCAACCAGAAGGTGTCGTCGCCCCAGATTTCTTGGAAATTTGTAAAGCCTACAAAACGTTGCGGCCCGCCGAAAACCTCTTGCCGAAACAGGGACCATAAAATGGTTTGCATAAGCGGCAAAAAGATAAAGGCACCGAGCAACAAAAGGCCGGGTAGGAGAAGGATAAAGGTTGCACCTAAATCCTTGCGGTTCTTGCCCATTTGGTCGTCCCTCCAAAGCGAAGATGCGAATGGTGTTGGAAATTACGCGCAAATGGCGCGCAGAATTGCAAACAATGTGCTGCAATTTAATGTCTCAGGGCCTGCATTTGAGGCCCTGAGACACCAAGATGAAACCTGCGATCTAAATTAGATCGACTTACATGGCATTCTTGATTTTCTTCGCTTCTTCCTGAACAGTTGCCATCAACTCTTCAGGGCTTGTGCGACCATCAATCACGTCTTGAATACCACGCTTATAAACGTCCACCAGTTTACCATTTAGGTCTACATCAAGGATCGGTGCAAACCCGTCATAGTTCGGCAAATCCGCCACCACTTCTTGAATGGTTGGGTGAACTTCGTCAGCATATTGATCAACATTCGCGCCGTTCAACGGGATACGCGCTGCTTTCACCAAACGCTGTGCCTGCACTTCGTCGGTCAACAACAGTGAAACAAAGTCAGCAGCCAATTCTTTGTGCTCAGATTTTGCACTGATTTGGAAGCCTTCTGTCAGACCCAAAATGTAGTTTTGATTTTCTTTTGGCGCATCAGAAATGGCTGGGAATGGCGCAATTGCATATTTGCCGTCAAAGCCTTGATTGTCGAAGCCAGATGCACACCATGTGCCGCAATAATCTGACATGCCGCCACCTGAGGTAAAGATCGCGTCAGACATATCTGCAGTTGTGGCATTTACGCCAGGTTGGAAACAACCGTCTTTTTCCATGCGGGCGATGAATTCAAGCGCTTTCACATAACCTGGGTCTGTGAACAGCTCGTCTGCATCATTGAGCAAACGCATATCTTTCAGCATGTTCTCTGAACCCACATATTGTGAGGTGATCATAGAAACATAGTGAATGCCGCGCCATTGGTCTTTGTTGCCCAAAACGGTGAATGCTGCACCGCCGGCCATTTCTGGCACTTTTTTACAAGCTTCGAACATTTCATCGCTTGTTTTTGGGAATTCCATGTTGTTTTCAGCAAAGAAATCTTTGTTGTAATACATGTAAACCGCGATGGAGTGTGTTGGCACGCCATAGGCTTTGCCGTCCATGGAGAATGGGCCAAGCATTTCTTCGCCGATATAATCCAACCAGCGGCCTTCGCCCAATTCGCTAACATCCGCAACCAAGCCGTTGCGTGCCAGTGAAATTGAATCTTCAGAACCCCAGTTGAAGAACACGTCTGGACCATTGTTTGATGCCAGTGCGACAGCCAGACCTTTTTTGTAGCTTTCGCCATCAAACGTTTCGAACTTTACAGTCACGCCAGGATGCTCAGCTTCGAACTGCGCAATCACATCTTCCCAGTTCTGGTTCACGCCATCACTGGTGGAAGACAATTCCCATACTTTGAGTTCCTGCGCCAATGTTGGCACTGCAAGCGCCAGACCAAGCCCTGTGGCCAGTGCGGTTGATTTAAGTGTTTTGGATAGCTGCATTGAGTGTCCTCCCATTTGCACAAGTCCAATGTCGACATATGAGCTCTATTCGATCATCTCACATTGATATGGAGAAGCGATAGATTATCTTTAACTCGTTGTCGAACCGTTTCGATAAATTCACATAATCACGCCTGACAAATTCAAGTCAAGCGTAAAGCTAACTATCATATATAAAATTTATTTTCAAATACGAATATCATATTCTTGCTAAAACCCCTACTCACAGGGGCTTGGCTTGCTTGCCATGAAATGAATAATCCGCTATACCTTTAGAAAATAAGCAGATTTCAATTTATAAAATCGGTTCGATAATGACCACTATTCGCGATATTGCTAAAATTGCCGGTGTGTCGATTTCCACCGTTTCACTTGCGTTAAATGATTCCAGACGGGTCAGCGCAAAAACTTTGCATAAAATTGAACAAGCTATTCACGCGACAGGCTATAAGGTCGATCCGATTGCCAGCAGCTTGAAAAGCGGGTCTTCCAAATTGATTGGTGTTGTCGCGGGCGACGTGGCCAACCCCTTTTTTGGCCGTCTGCTTAATCAGATTCAAAGCTGCGCGATTGAAAAAGGTCATTTGGTGATCGTTTCGGCATCCCGCGGCGTTGCCCTACATGAAGGCCAGATATTGGACTTTTTGGCGGGCCAGCGCGTGGCGGGCATTTTGCTTTCGCCACACGGGAAAGACCAAGAGTTCATCGATCATATTAATCGCCTCCGCATGCCCACCGTGTTGTTTGACCACAAGGTGGAAGGGCTTGAAACCGACTTTGTCGGGTCGGACAACAGCTTGGCCAGCTCTATGCTCACCGAACATTTGATCCGCCTCGGCCACACGCGCATTGCGTTGCTGGCGGGTGAGGAAGGCCTTTATTCGGCTGATATGCGGACTGAAGGGTTTCGTGCCACCATGCAATCTGCGGGCATTGATGTGGATGAGAGCTTGGTGGTGGACGCAAAATATGATGGTGATTTAGCTTACGCAGAAACCATGCGCTTGCTCACACGGGCCCAGCCGCCCAGTGCGATTGTTGCGGCCAACAATGTGATGGCGCTTGGCGCCTTGCAAGCCATTCAGAACCTTGGGTTTAAATGCCCCGAAGATATTTCACTGACCTGTATCGATGATGTGCCGTGGTCAGACGTTATCCAACCAAAGCTCACCATGGCTGTTCAGCCGATTGAGGAAATCGGCAAAATTGCCAGCGACATGTTGTTCGAGCGTATCGCATCGCCAAGCAGGATGATTGAGCCGCGCACGGCGATCACCACGCCAAAGCTGATCATTGGCAATAGTTGCTCACCGCCTAAAACACCTTAGGCCACTTCCAAACTTTATAGCTTAATGTGTGCTTGCGTGCCTAAAGGCAAAAGCAATCCCGCTGACCAACTCTGAACGAGTGTGGGAACGGCCAGCGGGGTTACGAGGGTTAGTCTTTTGCGACAACGCAGGTCTGGTGCTGTACGCCCATGCCTTCAATGCCCAATTCCATTGTGTCACCCACCTTCAAATAGGTTGGTGGGGTCATGCCCAAGCCAACGCCTGGCGGTGTACCGGTGGAGATAATGTCGCCTGGCTGAAGGCTCATAAATTGTGATACATAAGACACAAGTTCCGCCACGCCATACACCATGGTTTTGGTGTTGCCGGTTTGGCGGCGCTCGCCATTAACATCGAGATACATGTCGAGATTTTGCGGGTCGGCCACTTCATCGCGCGTCACCAAATAAGGGCCAATTGGTCCAAAAGTGTCGGCAGATTTGCCTTTCACCCATTGACCTTGGCGCTCAATCTGAAACTCGCGTTCGGACAGATCATTCACCACGCAATAGCCGGCCACATAGTCCATGGCGTCAGACTGTTCCACATATTTGGCGCGCTTGCCAATCACGACACCCAATTCCACTTCCCAATCAGATTTTTTTGATTTGCGTGGAATTTCAACCTCGTCATTTGGGCCGCAAATGGCTGACGTCGCCTTGAAAAACATCACGGGCTCGGAAGGCACTTCCATGCCAGATTCCGCTGCATGGTCAGCATAGTTGAGGCCGATGCAGATGAATTTGCCCACATTACCCACGCAGGCGCCAATGCGTTCATTGGCGTCCAATTGCGGCAAATCAACATAGTCCAACTGCGAAAGTTCATTCAGCTTTTCATCAGAAAGCGCTTCACCCGCCACATCATCAATATAGGCAGATACGTCATAATATTCGCCATTCGGCCCCAAAAGAGCAGGTTTTTCCTGGCCCGGTTGGCCAATGCGTAAAAGTTTCATTTTTGTTATTCCTTAGATCGTCCAGCCGCCATCGATGACGTGAATTTGTCCTGTGGTGTACGCGCTATCATCGCTAGCCAAATAAGCCACAAGTGCCGCAATTTCATCTGGCTCACCAATGCGCCCCATGGGCTGACGTGCGATAAATTGCGCTTTTGCCGTTTCATAATCGCCTTGCGCAGCCAAGCGCTGTTCCAGCGATGGCGAATGCACTGTGCCGGGGCAAATTGCGTTACAGCGAATATTGTCTTTCACAAAGTCAGCCGCAACGGATTTGGTCAGGCCGATCACCGCCGCTTTGGATGCACCATAGGCAAAGCGGTTTGGCACGCCTGTGACGCTGGAGGCAACAGAAGACATATTGATGATGGAGCCGCCGCCATTTTTGATCATGTTCGGCAACAGCGCCTTGATCATTTGATACATGGCCGTGACATTGAGATTGAATGAGAAGTCCCAATCCTTATCGTCACACTCCAAAATATTGCCATTGGCCACAAAGCCAGCGCAGTTAAATAGGACATCAATGTTTGGATATTCCTCCGCAATCGCCTTGATTGCCTCCTTATCCATCACATTGAGCACTTTGGTGGCGCAGCCTGTTTCTTCCGCCAAAGAGGCCAAGCCCTCTTCGTCAATATCGGTGGCCAGTACGGTGGCATCTTCGTCCACCAAGCGTTTTACGCTGGCGCGGCCAATGCCTTGTGCCGCTGCGGTGACCAGGCAAAACTTGTCTTTTACGCGTTGCATTTTAACTCCTATGCGGCCGGCAAACAGGCCGGTCCAATCGGTTCAAAACTCTTATAGGTGAGAATAAATTCGGTGTGGCCCAGCGCCTCAGAGCGTGTCATTTCGCCATCGCCCACCTGCGCCACAAGATCAACAATCTCTTGGCCCACCTCATCAAGGCTGGCCTCATTGTCCAAAATCTTGCCTGCGTTCACGTCCATATCGTCGGCCATGCGTTTATAGGTGAGCGGGTTGGCGCACACTTTCACCACGGGTGAAATGGCGGATCCCACAACCGAACCGCGACCCGTGGCAAATAAAATCACATGCGAGCCGCACGCGATCAGCTCAACAATCTCAGCATTGTCGACAATGTTGGGGAAACCAAAGCGCACTTCACCATCTGGCACCACGTCCAAAAGATAAAGCCCGCCTGAGGGCGGAATGTCACCTGGCTTGATCAAGCCGGAGATGGTCGACGCGCCAGATTTGGCGTAAGCGCCCATGGATTTCTCTTCAATGGTCG
This sequence comes from Maritalea sp. S77, assembly GCF_049801075.1. Taxonomy (NCBI): domain Bacteria; kingdom Pseudomonadati; phylum Pseudomonadota; class Alphaproteobacteria; order Hyphomicrobiales; family Devosiaceae; genus Maritalea; species Maritalea sp. S77. Next base: position 43,295 of record NZ_JBNAGG010000003.1, read on the forward strand.
AAAGGCCACCATCGGCATTGCCCGGCGCGAAACTTGGATAGCCCAGCACCTCGTAGTAACGCGCTGCCTTTTCGATGCTCTGCACCAATTCCTCAGCTAGCTCAGGAGTTGCCGCGCGTTTCGCCATATGCGGCTCGCATCCGATCAACTCGCCGGTTTCTTCAAAGATGCAAGCCGCACCTTTGTCCACAAATTGGTCAAACGCGCGGCCAATTGCAGGGTTTGCGGTGAGGCCACTGGTGCCGTCAGACCCGCCGCAAATGGTGCCCACCACCAGTTCCGACCAGTCCATATCGACCGTTGGTGCCTCTTTCAAATCCTGCAATTGTTGCTCGACCCATTCGATGCCTTTTTGCATGGTTTTGCCGGTGCCGCCTTCGCCCTGAATGGTCAGCACTTCAACCGGACGCCCAGTTTCGGCCACAACATCTTTCAGCTTTAGCTTGTTGAAGCCCTCGCATCCGAGAGAGACCAGCAAAACAGCGCCCACATTGGGGTGGGTGCAAAGTCGTTCCATCATGGATTGGGCATATTCGTTGGGATAGCACCCGGGAAAACCGATCACCTGCACATCTTGTGGCGCAAAGCGCTGCGCCACTTGCCGCGCCACATGGTGCGCGCATTCAACCAGATATACCACTGTGACAATGTTGCGGATGCCTTTGCGGCCGTCGCTGCGTAAATAGCCCTTCATGAGATAACCTCTTTTCTGGTGCCTGTCGTCACGGTGTTAGCCATATAGGTGCTTTCAATATTGTGCACATGCACCAATTGGCCCTTGGTGATATGTTGATTGGCCACGCCAATCACGGCGCCATATTTTAAAATATGTTCGCCTTGTTCGATGTTGCGGGCCGCAATTTTAAAGCCCATGCCCGCCTGTTGGTCGAGTTGCGCAAGCTCGCCATCAATCATCAGCATTTCGCCCGCGCGAATGGGCCGGGCCACGCCAAATATATTGTCGTTCGGGTCCAGCAATATCAGTCGTGGATCATATTCGCCCATTGGGGCTGTGTTATTTTTATTGGTCATGAATAGACTTTCGATCCGCAAGGTGGATTATGGATGGTAGAAGACTTGCTCCATAGATGCCCACCATTCGTCTTCTTGTTTGCTCTCCAATGGCTTTTGACACGGAATGCACAATTCCCACCATTTTTGGGTGATGGGCATGTCGGCCATTTTCTTCATGTCGGCGGCAAAATCGCTGCCCACATATTCCCAATAGCCGAACAGCAAATTTTCTGGTTCGCGCAGAAAAATGGAATAGTTGGTGACGTTGCAATCGCTCAGGCTTTGCAAAATTTCCGGCCACACATCTGCGTGCAGTTCTTTATAGCGCGCAATAAATTCAGGCCGCACACCGATCACCATTCCCATGCGTTCCATTGGCTGCTCCATTGGATTGATTTTTCCCGCAAACTAAACTTGATTTTTTTATATGTCAAAAGTATTTTTATAAATGAAATTAACTTTTGGGGTGCATTTACCCCCTTGCTCGGCTAATTCTTCAAGATCGCCAAATCAAAAAATGGCGGAAAGGTACTCCCATGACGCTTATGCAAAGCTGGCCAAAACCATCGCGCACCACCCCCACCGTCATCATTGGCGCGGGCAGCATTGTGGTTGATGCACATTTGCCCACCTATAAAAATGAAGGCATTCCGGTGGCTGGCCTGTTCGATTTGAATCAGGAACGCGCGCAGGAAGTTGCATCCGAATGGGGTGTGGACAAAGTGTTCACAACGCTTACTGAGGCCATGCAGCACGGCACCGACGTGATTTATGATTTGGCCTTGCCCCCTGCGGCCATTGCCGAAACGTTGCGCCATGTGCCTGAGGACGCCACGGTACTGATTCAAAAGCCAATGGGATCGAATTTCGATCAGGCGAAAGCGATTTTGCAGATTTGCCGTGATCGCAATTTGAAAGCGGGAATCAATTTTCAATTGCGGTTCAGCCCACAAATGCTGGCCGTGCGTGACGCGATTCAGCAGGGTGTTTTGGGTGAGTTGCTCGAAATTGAAATGCACCTCAATTTGAAAACGCCATGGGAGTTATGGCCTTTCCTTGAGGGTCTGGAGCGGATCGAAATTGCGGTGCACTCTATTCATTATCTAGATTTGATCCGGTCGCTGGTGGGCACGCCTAAAGGCGTGTTTGCGCGCACAATGGGCGATCCGCGATCGGCCAATATGGCGCAAACACGCACTTCTGCCATTTTGGATTATGGCGACAAGCTGCGCTGCACTCTTACCCTAAATCATAACCATGATTATGGACGTAAGTTTCAAGAGTGCTTGTTCCGCTTTGAAGGCGATAAGGGTGCGATCGTGACCCAGATCGGCGTTAATCTGAACTATCCAAAGGGCGAGCCAGACGAATTGTGGTTGGCGACAAAAGAGCAGGAATGGCAGCAAATCCCGCTTGAAGGATCTTGGTTCCTCGACGCGTTTTCCGGCATTTTCCGTAATGCGCAGCGCTTCCATATTGGGGAAGATGAGACGCTGGAAACCTCGGTAGAAAACTGCATCGACACAATGGCATTGGTGGAAGCGTGTTTTGAGGCCAATGAATTGCCATCCCACCCGCTTCCAGAAGCTTGAGCCACGCTTACGATTTAAGTGAGCGCCCGTGCTGGGCCGCCCAATTGCACTGAAATGCTTTCAGCGGCGGCCAGCAATTCCTGCAAACATTCCTCTTTCGGCATACCGCCTTGCAAGCGCTCCATATAAGGTATGGTCAGCGCTGCGGTGGCAAAGCCATCAAAGCCCAATATCGGGGCACTGATATTTTCGATGCCCTTCACCACAAGGCTTTCCAATTGCTCATAGCCTTGGCTGGCAATCTGGTTCAGTTCGGTGCGCAATTGTTTGGCAGGCACTTTATCAGGATGAGGAATGCTGGCGATTGCCTTTTCGCGCACTTCCGGGTCGGAATGCGCCAGAATCACCCGACCAGATGAGGTGCGCCAAAATTCGATCCGCGCGCCCATGCGCACGCTCAACACATTATTGCCGGGGTTGTCCACCTGCCCCACAATCACGATGCTATCGCCAGAACGGACCCCCAAATGACAGGATTGGTTGGTTTGCGCGGCTAAGCGCTGCATTACAGGTGCGGCCGCCACGGTCAACCGCTTTACGATGGGGATACGATGGGCCAATTCAAACAGGCGTGTGGTGAGGTAATAGCGGTCGCTGGTTTCATCCAGCGCGATCAGCCCACGCCGCCGCAGCACCACCAGCATCCGGAAAATTTCACTGACAGAGCGATCCAGACGTTTGGCGATTTCACCTTGGGTGAGGCTTTCCCCTGCCTCGGCCAATGTTTCAATAATGTCGAGCCCTTTATCGAGCGCTGGCGCGTTATATTTCTCCGTACCGCTCATTGGCTACCTCCCCAAATAAATCTCGATAAAGCTAAGGGAGAAGTTAAGGCAAAACAATGCAATAGGCGTTTTTTACACGCAAAAGTGGATTTTACACATGCAATTGGCGCCCTTAAAGTTCAATTTGCCGATCGACAAATGTGATCTTAGGCGATTTGAAGCCCATCTTTGCCCATGCCCACAATAGCTTGGCCATAAAACCAGCTGAAAATGATTTAGCACGTTTTGACGTTACGGTACCGGCTGGCCACAAAATCCCGTAAACACTGGCCCAATGGCCCGGTCCAAAATCGAGGAACATCGGTGTGTTGCAGCACGTGGCGATGATGCGACGGGTGGGGCTATCTTCCTTCAGGCGAAACTGCGCCAAATGCTCAGCGCCCTTTTCGCAATTGATATAATCTTTGCGATAAAGCTCGAAATGCGTCGCGCCGTGCGAATTCAAAATTGTAGGTGCGCCATCCAAAGCCTGCATCTTCGCACCCGCCGTGCGGCAACTGCCGCATCCGCAATCGGCGCTGGCCATTTCCTTGCCCTTTATGCTCAACTGCACGTTGCCACATTGGCAGGACAAAATTTGGTTTTGCATCTCAATTTACTCCCACAACCACAAATAAAGCGGTTGTAACATTTAAAGCGCCGCTAAGCGACTACAGGTGAGTAGGGCAAAGCCATGTTTGGTATTTCAAACAAATCGAGCTGCCCACCCAGAAATGTAAATTTCGAAAAGCTCGCGCGCAAGTTTGCCCTGCTCGTCTGATTGGCAGGGCATAGCTTTAGAAAACTAGTAGGTCTTGTCACCTGCAGGTGCAGCATGGCCCGCACCTGTAAACTCTTCCGCCAGCTTGCTGGTGGCACCGGAGAAAAGGGTTACATCCGTGCCCACCGCCACAAAGCGGGCGCCTTGGTCTAGGCAAGCGCGCGCAAAAGCTTTGTCGGCGCTCAGAATGCCTGCGGCTTTACCTGTGGCAGCAATCCTTGCAATACCGTCAAGCACCGCGTCTTTCACTGTCTGCTCGCCGGGGCGGCCCAGATAGCCCATATCTGCTGCCAAATCAGCAGGGCCGATAAAGATGCCGTCCACGCTTTCAACCTGACCGATCTCTTCAATCGCCTCAACGCCGACTTGGCTTTCCACCTGTACAATCAGGCAGGTTTGATCATTTGCCGTTTGCAGATAATCGCCAATGCGGTTGAACTGCGATGCCCGGGCCAGCGCTGCGCCAACGCCGCGCACGCCAGCAGGCGGATATTTAATCGCGCGCACGAGTTCTTTTGCCTGTTCAGCACTTTCCACCATCGGCACCAAAATATTTTGCGCCCCAAGGTCCAGCACTTGTTTGATCAACCAGGTTTCGCCAATCGGCACCCGCACCACCGGGTTCACCGGATAGTTGGATAAAACTTGCAGTTGGCCCAAAATAGATTGCAGATCATTGGGGGCATGTTCACCATCGATCACCAGCCAATCAAAGCCGGCCCCCGCGCAAATTTCAGCCGTATAAGAATTGGCAAGGCCCATCCAAAGCCCAATCTGCTTTTCGCCATTCAGGATGGCGGCTTTAAATTTGTTGGTGGGTGCTGGCATGTTGATGTTCCTTATTCGAAAAAAGTGCTGACAGTGCCCAAGGGGCCGAAGTCTGCCATGATGGTGTCGCCATGGCGGGTTTCCACGGGGCGGATGAAGGAGCCGGAGAGGATAATCTCACCAGGCTCTAAGCCAATGTCAAATTGCGCCAGCCGCTTCACCAGCCACACAATGCCCATGGCTGGGTGATTCAGCACCCCCGCGCCAAGACCGGTTTCTTCCACCACGCCATTGCGTTGCACGATGGCGCCAACCCAGCGCAAATCCACCTCGTCAACCCGCATGGCACGGCCACCTAACACCAGCCCGGCATTGGCCGCATTATCTGACACCGTGTCGACAATGGTGCGCATTTGCCCGGTTTCGGTATCTTTGCGCACGACCCTCGTGTCCAAAATCTCCAGAGACGGGATCACATAGTCCGTGGCGTTCAGCACATCGAACAGGGTGACCTTGTCGCCCTTGAGCGGTGCTTTCAAAATAAAGGCGATTTCCGCTTCAATACGCGGCTGAATAAATCGATCTTTTGGCACTGTCGCGCCATTTTCAAACGCCATATCGTCAAACAACACGCCTGAATCCGGCGTGGTGATGTTCAATGCCGCCTGCATGGTTTTTGACGTGAGGCCGATTTTCCAGCCAATGCGTCGACGCCCCAACCCATATTTATGGGCCACCCAGGCATCTTGCACCTTATAGGCATCGGCCAGTTCTGCCTCCGGAAACCGCTTGGAGATCAGCGGAATTTGCTGCCGCGTTTCCTCGGCGTTATGCAGTTCTTCCGCCAGCTTTTTGGCATCATTATCACTAATCATTTTAATCCTCATCCCGCACTGTGTTGCGCAACAGGCCGATGCCTTCGGCTTCCACTTCGATCACATCGCCAGGCTTCAGCCATTGTGGCGGGTCAAGCCGGGCGCCTGCGCCTGTTGGTGTGCCAGTCACGATCACGTCGCCGGGCACTAGGGTGGTGAAGGTCGAAATATAATTGATCAATTTTCTAAAGCTGAAAATCATACGTGAGGTGCGATCATCCTGACGGACTTCGCCATTCACTTTGGTGGTCAGGCGCACATCGGCCAATTGCTCTTCGCCTTCAAACGGCACCAACCAAGGGCCGATTGAGCCCGTATCGTCGAAGTTTTTACCTTGGGTCACATTGAACTTGGCATGGCGCACCCAATCGCGAATGGTGCCTTCATTGCACAAGGTCAAGGCCGCCACATGGTCCAGCGCGTCTTCTTCAGCAATGTGCCGACCGCCTTTGCCGATCACTAACACGATCTCGCCTTCATAATCCAATTGTGGCGAAGCGTGGGGGCGTACCAAGGCTTGGTCATGGCCAGTGAAGGAGCGTGGGAACCGGATGAAAAGTGACGGGTTTGGCGGTGCCTCTTGCCCGTCCTTATATTCTTCATTTCGGTTAAGGAAGTTTACGCCCACACAAATCAATTTCTCGGGGTTTTGGATCGGAATTTCGTTTGAAATCTCATCCAAACCAAAATCGTCCGGCTGGCCCTTTGCAGCCTCAACCAGTTCAGGCAGCGCGCCCGCTTCGATCACTTCACGCAACCCCGCATATTTGGTGCCAAAGCGGGCAGAAAGGTCCACCACGCCTGTGTCGGTGATGGCCCCATAGCCCAGCTTGTTGTTGCGCTTAAAGGTGGCGATGCGCGCCCGATTGGTCATATTATTCCTCATTTTCCTTGATGCCGCCAAGGCAGACATATTTGAGTTCTAAAAATTCATCCAAGCCATAGTGGGAGCCTTCGCGGCCCAGTCCGGAATGTTTGACGCCACCAAATGGCGCTTCCGCAGTGGAGATAAGCCCGGTGTTCACGCCCACCATGCCATATTCCAATTCTTCGGCGACGCGCCAAACTCGGCTCAAATCATTGGCGTAGAAATAGGAGGCGAGGCCAAATTCAGTGTCATTGGCCATGTGCACCACATCAGCTTCGCTCTCAAACTTGAACAGCGGCGCAACGGGACCAAAAGTTTCTTCCGTCGCCACGGTCATATCTTGGGTGACGCCGGTCATGATGGTGGGTTCAAAGAAGGTGCCGCCCAAGCTATGGCGTCGGCCACCCAAGGTTACTTCCGCCCCCTTCTGCTTGGCGTCCGCAATATGTTCTTCCACCTTCTCAACTGCGCCCTGATCGATCAACGGCCCGAAGGTCACATCATCGGCAAAACCATCCCCGGTTTTGAGTTTCTGCAATGCTTCTTTCAGCTTTTGGGCAAATTCATCATAAATATTAGCCTGCACATATATACGGTTGGCGCACACACACGTCTGGCCATTATTGCGGAACTTGGCGATGATTGCTCCCTCCACCGCGTCGTCCACATTGGCATCGTCGAACACGATAAAGGGTGCATTGCCGCCCAGTTCCAGGCCGAGTTTTTTGATGGTTGGTGCACTTTGCTCATAGAGCATCGCCCCCACTTCCGTGGACCCGGTAAAGGTGATTTTGCGCACCACATCGCTGGCCGTCAGCGTAACGCCAATGGTTTTGGAGGAGCCAGTGACCACGGAGAACAATTCCATGGGCAACCCGGCGCGTTCCGCCAGCACGGCCAATGCAATCGCCGAGAACGGGGTTTGCGACGCGGGTTTCAGCACCATGGCGCAGCCTGCAGCGAGCGCTGGTCCGGCTTTGCGGGTGATCATCGCATTGGGGAAGTTCCACGGCGTGATGGCCGCCACAACGCCAACGGGCTGCTTCATCACCATGATGCGGCTATCGGTGCGGTGGGCCGGGATCAAATCGCCACAAACACGGCGCGCCTCTTCGGCGAACCATTCAATAAAGCTTGCGCCATAGGCGATTTCACCTTTGGCTTCGGAAAGCGGTTTGCCTTGCTCAATGGTCAGAATGGCCGCGAGGTCATCCTGATGTTCCATCATCAATTCAAACCAGCGACGCAGAATCTGTGCCCGCTCTTTTGCGGTGCGTTTGGCCCATTGCTTTTGCGCTTTGGCCGCTGCGGCAATCGCTTCTTCCACTTCTTCAGCGCCAATTTTTGGCAGCTTGCCCACAATATCACCAGTAGATGGATTTTTGACCGTCAGCATATCATCGCTGGTTTCAATCCATTTACCAGCAACTGGCAGGGCTTCGCGGAGCAATTTTGGGTCGTTCAGTTTCATGTCGCTTTCCTTTGTTGGCCGTTCAAGTCAAACGCCTCTTGGCGTTGGTGCGGGTTAATTGGTCAACGACTCAGTGCGTGAAAAGTTCTCGCCTTGCCGTTATCTTAGCCCCGTCCAACGCCAGTGGGTTCGCTTTATGGCGCCACAATAGGCTGCGCGGCCAATTGGCTGTCGCTGATTTCTGTATTGGCAAAGGTAGTGCCTTCCTCAAACCAGCTGCGCGGTGCTGGCGCCCCCCAAAGAGTTTGCCGCTGCGGATCTTTCAAATCCCACTTGATCGGTTCAAGGTCCGGATCAACGGTCATATAGTCTGAACAATAGATCTCAATCCGGTGACCATCTGGGTCGCGAATATAGAGGAAAAACGCATTTGAAATGCCGTGACGGCCCGGGCCACGTTCAATGTTTTCGAGATAGCCAGTTGTCGACATCAGATCAAGTAGATCGATGATGGCCAGCGGGTTTGGCACCCAAAAGGCCGTATGGTGCAAACGTGGGCCACGGCCATTGGTGAAGGCCATGTCGTGCACGCCACCTTTGCGGTGCATCCACGCCGCCCAAAGTTTTTTGCTCTCTTCATCTTCGGTATATTCGGTCACGCGGAAGCCGAGATCATTATAAAAGGCCACGCTTTCATCCACATTGGTGGAGAAGCAGTTGAAGTGGTCAATGCGCAAGGGCCGCACGCCTTTATAAAGCTTATATTGCTGATGGATTGGGTCGAGCTGGTTCATGCGTGCATAGAATTCCAGCGGGATGCCATGCAAATCCTGAGTGCGCAATGTGCGGCCCTGATGTGGACGTTCGATCCATTCGCTGGGCAGGCCTTTTTCTTTGAAATAGATTTCAGCCTTGTCCAATTCCTGCTCATCATAGACCTTGAAGCCCAGCACATTGGCTTCAGCTTTCTGGCCTTTGCGCAGAATGATACAGTGATGATTGCGTTCTTCCAAAGCACGCAAAAACACTGTTTCGCTATCTTCGTAAGAGATTTGCAACCCAAGCGTATCAGCATAAAAAGCTTTGCTGGCCGCCAAATCGGTCACCATAAATTCCACATGAGACAGGCGAACAATGTTGAAGTCGGGATATAAATTACTCTTGGGTACAGGCATTTTAACGGATCTCCTCAACGCGGCCTAAAACCGCAAACTCAATTCTTATTTGTGGGGCGGGCTTAGCCACCCAATTTTGGAATGGCATGTGCGGTGGTGGCAAAAGCGATGTTCTTTGTCTCCATGTAGAAATCAAAAGACCAATCGCCGCCATCGCGGCCGATGCCAGAACTTTTCACGCCGCCAAATGGCGATGGCAAATGGCGTACATTTTCTGAATTTACCCAGATCATGCCCGCTTCTAGCTGTTCGGTGAAGCGCAAGGCGCGGGTCACATCTGAAGTCCACACATAACCTGTGAGGCCATATTCGGTGTCGTTGGCGATGCTTAGCGCTTCTTCTTCGCTGTCAAATTTCATGGCGCTCAAAACGGGGCCAAAAATCTCTTCCCGAGCGATGCGCATATCGTTGGTGACATTGGTGAACAAAGTCGGCTCCACATAGCAGCCGGTAAACCCTTCCGCTTTCTTGCCGCCAGCAGCAACAGTTGCGCCTTCCTTCGGGCCGATCTCAAGATATTCCAGCACTTTCTTTTCGTGCACTGGATGGATCAACGGGCCGACCACGGTTTGCGGGTCAAGCGGGTGCCCCACTTTGATGTTTTTGGCTTTTTCCGCCACCTTGGCAGTGAATTCATCATAGATGGATGATTGCACCAACAAGCGTGATGAAGAGGTGCAACGCTCGCCGTTTAGTGAGTAGATCATGAACACGGCTGCATCTGCTGCGCGGTCCAGATCGGCATCATCAAAAACCACCACCGGGTTTTTGCCGCCCAGCTCAAAGTGGAAGCGCTTTAATGTGTCGGCGCCCTGCTTCATGATCATGGAGCCGGTGCGGCTTTCGCCCACAAAGCCCACCGCCTTGATGTCGGGATGCTCGGTGAGCGCCTTGCCGGCATCTTCGCCAAAGCCATTCACCAGGTTCCACACCCCTTTTGGCAGGCCTGCCTCTTCTGCGATCTCCACCAATAGGCGCGCGGTAAGCGGCGAAAATTCCGCAGGCTTGTGCACAATTGTACAGCCTGCCGCTAGCGCTGGGGCGATTTTCCAGGTCGACAGCATAAACGGCGTATTCCATGGGGTGATGATCCCAACGGGGCCGATTGGCGAGCGTGCTGTAATGTTCAATTGATTGTTGGCGCGCAAGGCTTCGCCATCGCGGGCCATTGGCGCACGATCTGCGAAAAAGCGGAAATTCTCTGCCCCGCGCAAAGCGGCTTTAGACATGAAGCGGATGGCTTGGCCCGTATCCATGCTTTCAACAAACGCAATTTCTTCGGCCCGCGCTTCAATCGCATTGGCAATGCGGTGCAACAGCTTCTTGCGTTCTTTGCCTGGCATCGCAGCCCATTCCGCAAAGCTTGCCTTTGCCGCTTTTGCAGCTTTGTCGATATCCGATGCGCCGCCGCGCGCAACCTTTGCAATCGGCTCTAGATCAACCGGCGAGATAATTTCGAACTGCTCGCCGCTATCTGCTGCAACTGATTGCCCTGCAATATGGTTCAACACACCCTCTTTGCGAAAGCGTTCTAAATAGGATTGTGCCTTTTCAATATTGGTCTTCAGGTCGGTCATGCGTTAGATCCTGTTGCTCGAATGCGTTTATGGATGGTGTTGCGCTTCCAACTCAATTCGGCGTCAATTTCGCGAATTTCGAGTGAAAGAGCAAAATGTTCGGTTTCGAAAAGCGATGCCAATTCGGCCTCAGCGCGTGCGATCAGCGCTTCGCCCACCTGCTTTTTCTCTTCTTGGCTGCGGCCTTGACCAATGCGCAAATTGATATCGACAAATGCATTTTCCGCATGCAAATCCGCAATGGCATAATGATCTGCTCGGAAAGCGCGCACGCGCACGCCGCCTTTTTCAAACGGCCCTGCATTGATCATCACCTCATGCAGCGCATGGCAAAGTGCGTTCATATCAATCTTATCAGCCAGGTTGGCTGAGTATTCTATGCTCAAATGCGGCATAGTTGCCTCCGTCCCAATATTGTTTAACGTGTTAAATATATTTTTCTCTCTTGTCAAGCATCAAAGGAAAAGGCTTGCCCCAATTCAACAATCCCGCAATAAAGGGTGCCAAGTTTTTTGAAGCCGGATGGAAAGAAATATGTTTCCACAAAGTACCCGCCGCTCACTGCCAATGGCCCTGTTGCGTGCTCGCGAATCTGTCATGTCTCATTTTCGGCCAATGCTGGCTGCGCACAATGTGACCGAGCAACAATGGCGGGTGCTCCGTGTTGTTGATGAAGAAGGCCCGTTGGATGCCACCGAAGTGGCGAACCGTGCTTCTGTGTTGGCGCCGAGCCTTACGCGCATCATCAAAACGCTTGAAGATCGCGGTTTTATTCTGCGCCGCCGGGCCGATGATGATGGCCGCCGCGCCGTGCTTTCTGTCACCGAAAGCGGCAAAGCTTTTATTGAAGCCATCTCGCCAGAACAGCGCCGCATCTATCAGTCGCTAGAAGAAAAATATGGCGTTGAGCGCATTGAAAAACTTCTCGATCTGCTCGAAGAATTTGTTGAAGAATAGGGCTTTTAGCACATGCCAATCTGATCAGTCGGCCAGATTATTGGTGGTAAAATGGTCGTTCATTTCCAACGTCACCACCACTTGTCCTGCGCGTGCACATCGCACCTGATAGGTCACATAGGCAGCATCTTTGTGCATCCGCACTTGCGCGATTTCGGCCATATAGAATAGTGGCTCTCCAAGTTTGACAGGGGCTTTAAAACGCACCTTGTCGTATCCAACGCTCATGCCAATTATGGTGTCAGATAATTTCAAATGCTGCTGTACAAACTGGGGTACGAGGCTCACCAGCAAGTTGCCAGGAATGATCGCTTCATCGCCCTGATGAATCGCATTTGCATCGCCCGAGGCCTGCAAGAAGGCCGCCAGCTGAGCTGGCGTCACCGCTCTCGGTGAGGCATCCTCAAATGTTGTGCCCATATATTCTGGCCAATCGATGATCTGTATTATCTCGATCATTTTTGCATCACCATGGCTGATCCTATTCCACCCGCGCCAGCGATGGCCGCCAAACCATAAGCCCCAGCTTCAAGCCCCCGCAATTCATAAAATAGACGCACCAAATTGATCGCACCGGATGCCCCGATGGGATGGCCCCGCGCCAAGGCCCCTCCGCCTAAATTGGTGCGGTCGAGCGGCAAATCTGTTTCCTTAAGACAGGCCATGGCCTGCACGGCAAAAGCTTCCATCATTTCGATCACTGAGATATCTGCTGCGCTAAGCCCAAGCTGTTGCAAAACATCTTGAATGGCAGGTATAGGCACCAATGCAGGCATGGCCGGATCGCTGCCCCTGCTGATACCGCCACATAGTTTTACTGCGCGATCTTGCCATTGTGGATGCGCCTTCAGCATGGCTTCAGACACCAAAAGGCAAAGCCCCGCCCCATCCGCTTCCACAGCGGTGGTGGCCGCGGTGAGGCCTGTTTCTTTGTCGCCGGTCAGCACGGGCAGTTTGGCGCACAGTCTGGCGCTGAGCTGGCGGGTGAATTGATCTTGGTCGATGTCTGCGATGGGCACAATTTCATCGTGCAGTCTAGCCGACGCATCTATCGCCTTTTGATGGCTGAGGATGGCAAAGTCTTCCTGCGCAGCGCGGCTGGCCCTGCGCGTAGCCGCCAATTGCGCCGCTGCGTCGAGCATATCCGGATCTTGCGTCGGGTCTGGGGCAAAGGGTGGGCGCTGATATTCTTGGTCGGGCGCACCGTTCAATCCGCGGGCGATGCGTCGCGGTGCGGTGCTATAGCTTTCCACGCCCCCCGCCAGCACCGTTTGCGCCGCCCCGGCCCCGATCATATGCATCCCCATTTGCACCGCATCCATGCCGCCGCAGCATTGGCTGTCTAGCGTGATCGCGGGTACGCTTTGGGGCAGGCCCGCCGCCAGCCCGACCATGCGGGCCACATTGCCGCCGCCCGAGAGGCCATTGCCCAACACGACATGGTCGATCTGGGCCGTGTCCAGCGCGGATTCCTGCAACAGCGCCTGCACGATTGGGGTGGCCAGCTCATGGGGGCGCAAATTGGCGAACGCGCCGCCGCGCGGTACTACCGCGCTGCGCTTTGCCGCCACCATATAGACCCCGTTGCTCATGTCAGCTCCTGCAATTGGTTTGCCTGCCATTGGGCATTTAACTTTTGCAGATCGGTTTTGCCCGAACTGGTGTATGGCCAATCGCCTGCGGCAAACAGATATTGCGGCATTAAATAGGGGGTGAGATGCGGGCGCAAGTCACTCAAAATCTGGGCGCGCGACTGCGTGGTTTCTAGCTGTAGCGCCGCAACGATCTGGTGGCCACGCTTGGGGTCGGACTTACCCCACACGGCGGCATGGGCAACGTACGGTAATTTCTGCAAGGCCGCTTCAATTTCCTCCGGCGCCACATTGCGGCCACTGACGGTGAACATGCGGTCCGCCCGCCCCACCAGATGCAAGTTCCCCTGCGCATCTACAAAGCCTGTATCGCCAACGCTGATCCGGTTCGGCATATCGCGCTGCCCCGCTTCGGTGAGGTAAGTTTTAAACGCCAGTGGACTTTGCACAAAAACCTGCCCGGTTTCGCCCGGCGGCACAGGCTGCCCCTCTTCATTCAAAATTTCGATTTGCACCGGAGAAAGCGGCTTGCCCACAAGGCTTGCCGCATCGTCTTGCTGCACGGGCCGCGCCGCGACATAGCTCAGCTCGGACGTGCCGTAAAACTCGATTAGGTCAGCCTTGGGAAAACGACCTTTCACCTTAGCCGCGAGGTGTGGGGCCAATTTCGAACCCGTGCAGAGCACTTTGCTCAAATTGGGATAGGTGCCTTTGGCGGCGTTCACCAGCGCATCCAATTGCGTCGGCACGGCAAACAGCATCGCTTGTTCATGCTGTTCAATCTGCCGCAATAAAGCGCCGGGGTGGAAGTTGGGTAGCAGCGCAATTTTCGCCCCCGCCACCAGGCCGCGAATGGCCGCATAGGTGAACAGCGAATGGGCAAAACTGCCGGCCACCAGAATGGTTGATTGCGCGGTGACTTCAGAGAAGGGTTGGTCTGCTTCAAAGCTGGCCAGCCAAGAGCTTTCGTGCCGCAAACAGCCTTTGGGTAGTCCGGTGGAGCCGGAGGTAAAGCAGGTATAGTGCGCATCACCTTCCGGCGCGTCGCCGCCCCGCAAACTGGTCCAAGCGACTTGATCAATCAGCAGGTCTGGCCGCACAAAGTTCAAGATGCGTTGCTGCGTTTCAGCGGGCCAATTGGGATCAAAATAGATCGTGTTTCGCGCCACATTCAGCGCCGCAATAAACAGCACCAGCGCTTCCACCGAGGTGGGCAGGGCCAGCGCAACTTGATCAGGCGATCCCTTATCGCGCAGCCGCGCTTCCGCCGCTTCGATCTGTGCCAGCAACGCGCCCGCAGTCAGCACTTCTTGTCCGGCAAATAGGGCTAGCCGATCCGGATCGCTACTCAGATGATGTTTGATCCGCGCGACAATTTCCGAGCTCATTTATCTGCCAGCAAAAGTGTGTTTTGAAACCCTTCAGAGGCGATCTGATCGCAGAAGCCGCGCCATTGGCAATCAAAGCAGCCACCGCGAATTTGATTGTCGCGGAAGGCGGCGCGCATCTTATCGGTAAACAGCTCTGCTGGGGCGATTTCATCGCCCACATTCAGCTCGCGCCCGAGCAGCGCTGAAATGTCCGCCAGCGCCAATTGATCGCGTTGATCAATGCGCGGCTCATAACAATGGCTGCCGTCGCAGTCTTTCACGCTTCGGCAAATCTCGTCGGGTCGATCCACAATCTGCATCATTTCATTGGCGCGCATGCGCTTTGTGATCGCTTTAAAGTCGCGTTCAAATTGGCGGCTATAGCCGCGTCCGGCAAAGGTCAGCGCACACAGCAGATGATGGCCGCGAATCTTAATCATGGCGCGGTTCTTTCTCGCCCAAAGGCGCCCCGGCAGACCGGGCATCAACGGCCTGAGCAATATCATCTGCAGATTTCAGCGTCCGGATCATGGTGGGCGTGATCAACGCCCGCCAATTGCGGCCCAACCCACGCGCCTTTTGCGCCTCGCGCACTTCCTGATAGGTTTCGCGCACCATGGGGATAAACCGCAAGGATAGTGAAAAGGCGAGGCCCACCTTTTCCGCAACTTCCGCGCCAAATAATTTGCCGACACTACGCTCAATGCCTTCAATCATCTCGCTGGTTTTGCTGGTCAGGGTCAGCAAAGTCGCCGCCACGATCATGATCGCAAAGCGCAACACCACATAAAGGCCGAACTGCCAATCATTGAGCCAAAGCTGCACCAAAAAGATCAGTATTAGCACCCAAAGTGCCGGCCGCATCGCCTGCCACGCCAGCGACAGCGGCAATTTCGCTAGCAGATAACTCGCCAGCACCAACGCAATCGCCGCGCCCAGAAACCACCAGTTTTGCACCAGAAACAGCGCCGTACAAAACACAAACAGCAGTACAATCTTCCACCCCGACGGGGTGCGGTGCACGATGCTGTTGCCGGGCTTATAAAGGCTGATCAGCATGAGAGGTCGCGATAGGTTTGGATGATCTCAGTTGGCGCGCCATCCGCATGCAATTTGCCCTCATGGATCAACAACAGCCGATCCATTTGGGTCATCAAATCCAGATCGTGGCTGACGATAATCAATTGCTGCTCCAACTTGTCCAACATGGAAATCAGCATGGCGCGATTGCGCAAATCTAGCAAGGTGGTGGGTTCATCGAGAATGATATGTTCGGGCTGCATGATCAACACCCCGATCAGCGCGATCAGCTGTTTCTCGCCGCCGCTCAGCTCGTGGGTGAGGCGTTCGCGCAGATGGGTGAGATTGAATTTTTCAAGCAGCGCATCGCTGCGCGCTTTGATCTCTGCTTTGCTGAGGCCGGACTTTTTCAGGCCAAAGGCAATGTCCTCCTCAACCAGCGGCATCACCAATTGATTGTCCGGGTTTTGAAACACAAAGCCGACGCGGGCGCGGTGTTCCGCAATGTCTGCATCGCCCACGCGCACTTGGCCACTGGTACATGGCTCCAGCCCATTAAGCATTTTGACAAAGCTTGATTTGCCGGAGCCGTTGTGCCCGATAATGCCAATGCGGCCTTCGGTCAGTTTGGCCGAAAGGTCGGACAGGATGGTCCGTCCGTTTTTCACCAAACTGGCCGAGACAATTTCAATCATGGGCGCAATGCCCCTATTTCTTGATGATCGGGTAGGATTTTGAAACGGACACAATCACCAATGCAGCGATCACGGCTTTCACCAGATCACCGGGGATAAAGCCCATGGAGCCGGTAAAGGCTTGGCCAAGTGAAATGCCTGCGACCACAGAAATCCACGGAATGCCAATGGCATAAAGCAACACAATGCCGCCCACCACGCTGGCGATAAAGGCATTGATATAGTTGAGATTATTCCAGAAGCGCTCGACCAGCAGGCCGACCACAAAGGCGGCCACGATCCAACCGAGCAAGAAGCCGCCGCTTGCGCCGAAAAACACGCCGACGCCACCACGGCCACCCGAAAGAAGCGGCAAGCCAACGGCGACCAGCGCCAAGAAAAGGACCATCGAAAGTGCGCCACGCTTCGCGCCAAGCACGCCACCAGCGAGCATTACGCCCAAAGATTGCGCGGTGATGGGCACGGCGATAACCGGCAACGTGATTGGGGGAAACACCCCGAGAACAGCCATAATGGCGGCGAAAAGTGCGATCAAAACGATGTCACGGGTGGTCATGCTTTCTTCCCCTCAAGCAAGTTAGTCGGCAAGGGTGTTAACGCATTTAACTTGGCGTGACAATTTCATTTGGCAATTCTTATTTGACCAAATGGAAAGTCAAAAGTGTGGACTATGCCTTTTCACTTCACAAGATACTTCAGGTTAACTCACTGAACAAACATCTAATTTTCGACATGTTCTGGCTTGTCACCATGTTCGGTTTCGGCAAATTCGCGCAGTTCATTTTCGCTCATACTGTCATACATTTCTTTGGCTGCGCCTTCTAGACCGCTGACATTCATGTCTCCGCGCTTGGCGGCCAATGCCATGCCAGCGGCTTTCTGCTGTGCTTTAGATTTTGCGGGCATGTCTGGCTCCCGTACATTGGCACCGCCGCGCCAAATGCGGCGCAGCGGCTTGAAGTTGCTAGATAAAATAAGGTGGTGTGCCGAAGTGATGATAGACGCGATGCTCAAACTCGCGGTCATTCAACGCTGTGACCTCTTCAGCTGAGAAGGTTGGAGCCGACTTCAGCTGCTCTTCGGGCACATCGAGTTTGTAGCCACCAAGTTCAGTGTCGTAATCGAGCTTTTCCCATGGCACGGTGTGATAATCCTCGCCCATGCCCAGAAAGCCACCGATGGACAGGATCGCGTGCGCCACTTTACCAGTACGCTTGTTGATCATCACGGATTTCACCGTGCCCATTTTCTCGCCTGCAACATCGTAAACCTTTGTACCGTCTACTTTTTCTGCGGCGATCAGATCATGTGTTTCGTCGAGTACAATTTGCATTTCTTCCTCCTTTCGTCGCCTCAATGGCGACAGATGAGATGCAAGAAAAACGCGCAGCTCGCGTTTTTGGTTCCCAAACTTTTTACGCAAGATATTGCGGAGGCTGAGGAACAATCCGCATTGCTTAGCGTTGCGCCAACAACCAAAGGAGCAGAAAAATGGCCAATAAATTCATTATATTAGGCATTGCAGCGCTGCTTTGTGCGGGCGCATCTTTGCTGGTGGAAACATTCATTTTCGGTGGTGGGGTTAACCCAGATCGGATTGTGCAAGAAAGCTTCTTTTTGCCACTTAGCTTCATCCTGCTGCTCATTTCAGGTGCATTCCTGATTATTGGCAGCATGATCAAGGTGGCGCGGGCGAGCAATTAGGTTCCATAAAACTGAAATCGACGCCAGAATTTTATCAGAATTCTAGAAAATTATTGCGAATTTATACAGAGATTGCTTTGGAATTTCAGTGAATTCTTTTCTGGTCAGTTTGCATCAGAAAGTGCCAACTTATTTGACACTGCAATTTTGCATGAAAAAGCGGCGCCACCGCGGTGGGGCCGCTTTTCTGCCTAGGTCGAGGGACGAACCTAAAGCTTAATGACAGGCAGGGCGCGTGCCGGGCAGGAGGACTTTGTCGATCACATGGATCACGCCATTGTCCGCATGGATGTTGGCAACGACCACATTGGCCACATCGCCTGTACCATCAGCAATGGTGACACCGCTGCCATCAGAAGTGATGCACAGGCGTTCGCTGGTCAAAACCGGCTTGAAATAGTTCGAACCGTGCGGGAAATCAGCGGCACGCAACAGACGATCATCAACGTGATAGAGCAACACATTGGTGAGCTGATCTTTGTTTTCCGGCTTGAGCAATGTTTCAACTGTGCCCTCGGGCAAAGCGTCGAAAGCTGAGTTGAGCGGGGCATAGACGGTGAATGGACCGTCTGAGTTCAAAGTGTCGACCAAGCCAGCGGCAGACACAGCAGCGACGAGGGTTGAAAAGCGGTCGTCGTCAGAAGCGATTTCAACGATGGTTTGCGCTTGCGCAGCTGTGGTGAGCGCGAAAGCTGTGGCAATTGTGGCCACGATCTTGCGGATGGATTTCATTGTACTTACCTTTGTTTGGCTAAGCGCCGTAATTGATGTTTGCAGACCAATTAACGGTAATGCGCGGGTTCTGGATCACGGAACCCGCGCGCTTAGCGCCGCTTTTCAGGTAAACAATCTGTTGTCAAAGTCGCTGTTTGATCGATTTTCGTTGACGATGTTACGGAAGTTGATCGTGTGAACATGTGTGTTGCGGCGCGCAGTTTCCGTCAGGTTTCGCGCAGCGGACAGTACATCCGCCAGCCGCCAATGCTGCATGGATCCTCGGGTCAGGCCCGAGGATGACCCGGTGGTGGGGTTGATGACCTGCCAAGGCCGTTTGCACAGGCGCGTTAGGAACTTGCTAGCGCTTATGATGTGCGGGCTTGCTGGCTCTGCCAAGGTTTTCACACGCCGCCATCGTTCGCTGTGCTCCCATTTTTCTGCCCTCGCGCCGGACAGGCTGGCCCGGCACCCCGGCTCTTTGTCGCGCCGCCGTCGTTCGCTTTGCTCACTACCCCGGCACCCCCGCCATTTTTTCTTGCCGCCACCGGTCGCTGCGCTCCCGTCCCCGGCACCCCCGGCTCTTTTTTCGCGCCGCCGTCGTTCGCGGTGCTCACTACCCCGGCACCCCCGCCATTTTTTCTTGCCGCCACCGGTCGCTGCGCTCCCGTCCCCGGCACCCCCGCCAATGTGTGCCCCGCTAATATGCTGTGCAGGGCGAAGCAACACCCCTCACGTCATTACCAGACTTGATCCGGTAATCCATGTAGCGGTTGTAACAAAGCATAGAGACGGATGTAGTGCTCGTTCACCATTGCTGGGTGGCCCCGGATCAAGTCCGGGGCGGTCGAGAGGAGGTTGGCGCTCTGCAAACGGGGATGTTACGCCTCGCGGCACGGGACCAGGCAGGTCCACTTTTGGGTGGCGACGAGCTTGCCGGTGTCGAGATTGACCGTGTTCAGCAAAATGCCGACATAGCCGCGCGGGGCGGTGCGGGATTTGGTGAGCTCGACGATTTCGCCCTTCACCGTGACGCTTTCGCCCGGATAGACCGGGGCGGCGAATTTTAGGTCGTCAATACGCATACCAATCAAGGGGTTTTTTCCGAAGGGCTTGATCAGCGCCATGAGGCGCATGGTGGCGGAAAGGGTTTGCCAGCCGGAGGCGATGATGGTGCCGAAGGGGCCATCTTTCGCCTCGTCCTCATTCACATGGATGAATTGAGGGTCATATTCTGAAGCGAATTCGTGCACTTTTTCGGCTGTCAGCGTGTAGGTTTCGGTTTCGAATTTTTCGCCGAGGGTCAAATCTTCAAAATAACGGGTCTTTGTCATGCTCTTGCTTTCAGGCGCTGTTGCACATCTTTGGTGATGAAATCGGCCACCGTGCGCACACGGGTCAAATGGGCCAAATCTTCGTGAATGGTGAGCCACAGATCGCGCTTGATCTCCACCTCATCGGGCAGGATGGGAATCAGGTTGGTGTGATCTTTAGCGATATAATCAGGCAGGATGCAGACCCCGGCCCCATCAACCGCCAATTGCACTTGCACATGCAGGCTGGTGGCGGTGAGGTGGGCTTTGAGCGAGGGGTCAACGCTGGGGATATAATCCAGTTCTTTGTCGAAAATCATGTCGGGAATATAGCCGATGCCGCGCACGCGCTTCAGGTCGCGGCGGGTGACGATTTCCGCGTGATTATCGAGATAGGTTTGCGCGCCATAAATATGCAGGGCATAGGACGCGATCTTTCGGATCTTCACGCGGCCGGTTTGCGGCCGTGAGCCGGTGATCACAAAATCAGCTTCGCGCTTGGAGAGCGAGAAGTTGCGCGGCACGGTGATCAATTGCACTTCCAATTGCGGGTGCAGGCGGCAAAGTTCTGCCGCGCCTTCGGCCAACAGGAAACTGGCCACGCCTTCATGGGCGCCGATGCGCACGGGGCCGGACAGGTCCGACCGCTTGTCGCTCAATTCATCAATGGCCCGCATGGCGTCGCTTTCCACCTGCTCGGCGATGGGCAGCATTTTGAGCCCGGCGTCGCTCAAGGCATAGCCCTGGGGCGAGCGGTGAAACAGCTTGGTTTTAATATTGTCTTCCAGCGCGGCAATGCGGCGCGACACGGTGGCGTGATCGACGCCCAGCTGGGCGGCGGCCAAAGTGAGCGTGCCGTGGCGGGCCACAGCGAGGAAAAACCGAAAATCGTCCCAATTGGTGCGCATAATGGCGTGAGATTAGCTGATGTGTTACACTATAGCTACTGTATTTTTGCACAATGGTTTTGCTTGATTTGTTGTTGAACGCCCATTCACGCACAATATGATGCGGGCGATATGTTTTTAAGGCGCAGTTTGCGCAGCGCACAGCGATAGCTGATTTTGCGCGCAAGGGATCTGGAGGAGGCCCGAGCAATGAACGAGATCACCCACTTTATCAATGGCGAGCATGTGAAAGGCACATCTGGCCGCTTTGCCGATGTGTTGAACCCGGCAACTGGCGACGTGCAAGCCAAAGTGCCGCTGGCCAGCAAGGACGAATTGGCCAAAGCCATCGAAATCGCCAAGGAAGCGCAAATCGCGTGGGGCAACACCAATGCCCAACGGCGTGGCCGCGTGATGATGAAATTTGTTGAGCTGTTGCACCGCGATATGGACAAACTGGCGGAAGCCCTGTCACGCGAGCACGGCAAAACCTTGCCCGATGCGAAAGGCGATGTGGTGCGCGGGTTGGAAGTGGCCGAGTTTTCCATCGGTGCGCCGCATTTTATGAAGGGCGAATATAGCGCTGCCGCCTCAACTGGCATCGACATTTACTCCATGCGCCAACCTTTGGGCGTTGTGGCGGGCATTACGCCGTTCAACTTCCCGGCCATGATTCCAATGTGGAAATTCTGCCCCGCGATTGCGGCGGGCAATGCGTTTATTTTGAAGCCATCAGAGCGCGATCCCTCTGTGCCGAACATGCTGGCAGAACTGATGATTGAAGCAGGCCTGCCCAAGGGCGTATTGAATGTGGTGCATGGGGACAAAGAAGCCGTGGACGGTATTTTGGACCATGACGATATTCAGGCCATCGGCTTTGTGGGCTCGACCCCGATTGCGGAATATATCTATTCACGCGGGTCAGCCAACGGTAAGCGCGTGCAATGTTTTGGTGGCGCGAAAAACCATATGATCATTATGCCCGATGCGGACATTGACCAAGCGGTGGATGCGCTGGTGGGCGCTGGCTATGGCGCGGCGGGTGAACGCTGCATGGCCATTTCTGTTGCCGTGCCTGTGGGCAAGGAAACTGCCGACAAATTGGTGGCGGCGCTGAAACCCCGCGTGGAAGCGCTGCGGGTTGGCCCTTACACGGAAGGCGATGATGTGGACTTTGGCCCGCTGGTGACCGGGGATGCGCTGAAGCGCGTGACCGGGCTGGTGGATAAGGGCGTTGAAGAAGGCGCAGACCTGGTTGTGGATGGGCGCGGCTTTAAGCACAGCACCAATCCCAACGGATTTTTCATCGGCCCTTGCCTGTTTGACCATGTGACCGAAGGCATGGACATCTATAAAGAAGAGATTTTCGGCCCTGTGCTTTCTGTGATGCGGGCAGAAACTTATGAGGATGCGGTGGGCTATGCCATGCGCCATGAATATGGCAATGGCGTTGCGATCTTCACCCGCGATGGCGACACCGCGCGTGACTTCACCCACCGGATCAATGTGGGCATGGTCGGCGTGAACGTGCCGATCCCCGTGCCGCTCGCTTATTACACCTTTGGTGGCTGGAAGCGCTCTGGCTTTGGCGACTTGAACCAGCACGGCCCGGATGCGTTCCGCTTCTATACGCGCACCAAAACTGTGACCTCGCGTTGGCCTTCTGGCGTGAAAGAAGGCGCGAGCTTTACCATTCCTGTTATGGAGTAATCCGAGATGGATTTTGCATTAAGCGAAGAACAAAGCGCCATTTTTGATATGGCGCGGGAATTTGCCGCCGAGAACATTGCGCCGAACGCGGTGGAATGGGATCAGGCCAAGCATTTTCCGCTGGATGTGATCAAGCAAACAGCCGAATTGGGCATGGCGGGCATTTATGTGCGCGACGACATTGGCGGGTCTGACCTGACGCGGCTGGACGCGGCGCTGATTTTTGAAGCCCTGTCTCATGGGTGCCCGGCCACGGCCTCGTTCCTTTCCATCCACAATATGTGCGCTTGGATGATCGACACTTTTGGCAGCGAAGAAATGCGCCAAGCGTGGGGGCCACAGCTTTGCACCATGGACAAGGTCGCCAGCTATTGCCTCACCGAGCCGGGTTCTGGTTCGGACGCGGCGGCGCTCAAAACCACAGCCAAACGGGACGGCGATCACTTTGTGCTCAGTGGCACCAAGAGCTTTATTTCTGGTGGCGGCGTGTCTGATCTTTATATCGTGATGGCGCGCACCGGCGAAGAGGGTCCGAAGGGCATTTCGGCCATCTTGGTGGAAAAGGGCACCGAAGGCCTGAGCTATGGCGCCAATGAAAAGAAGATGGGCTGGAACGTGCAGCCTACCTCTGAAGTGGTGATGAACAATGTGCGCGTGCCGGCCAGCAATTTGCTGGGTACGGAAGGCGACGGGTTCAAATATGCCATGAAGGGGCTTGATGGCGGACGGTTGAACATTGCGGCCAGCGCCTTGGGTGCGGCACAAGCCGCGCTCGACAAGACGCTGAACTATATGGAAGAGCGCAAAGCCTTTGGCAAAAGCATCAACCAGTTTCAGGCGCTGCAATTCCGCCTTGCCGACATGGAAATTGAGCTGCAAGCGGCACGCACCTTCCTTTACAAGGCAGCATGGACTTACGACCAGCAATTGCCAGAGGCGACCAAATATTGCGCCATGGCCAAACGGTTTGTGACCGACACCGCCTTCGATGTGGCCAACCAAGCGCTGCAGTTGCATGGCGGTTATGGCTATTTGGCTGATTATGGCATTGAGAAAATCGTACGGGATTTGCGGGTGCACCAGATTTTGGAAGGCACCAACGAAATCATGCGCCTGATTGTGGCGCGGCAACTTTTGAGTGCAAAATGAGCGACAAAGACGTTCTGATTTCGAGCCAAAATGGGGTTGGGCACATTGTGCTCAACCGCCCAAAAGCCTTGAACGCGCTCAGCCATAAAATGGTGCTGGATATGCTTGAAGCCATGAAAGCATGGCAAGGCGATCCAGACATTCATGCAGTGCTGATTGAAGGCGCGGGTGACCGCGCTTTTTGCGCAGGCGGCGACATTCAAGCGGTTTATGAAAATGGCCGCACCGACCATGATGGCGTGATGCAATTTTGGCGCGACGAATATGAATTGAACGCCCTGATCGAGAATTACACCAAGCCCTATGTGGCCATGATGCATGGCTTTATTATGGGTGGTGGCGTGGGCGTTTCGGCCCATGGCAGCCACCGGATCGTGACCGACAATTCCATTATCTCTATGCCGGAAACCGGCATTGGCTTTTTGCCCGATGTGGGCGGCACCTATTTGCTGTCTCGCGCACCGGGCGGCTTAGGGTATTTCTACGGGTTGACCGGCGGGCGCATGACTGCCGATGATGCCATCTATTGTGGATTTGCGGATTATTACGTACCGGAGGACAAGTTTAACGCGCTGAAAGAGGCCATTTTGGCAGGTGGCGATGTGGATGAGTTGATCAAAGCCCATGCGGCAACACCGCCAGAGGGCGATGCACGCTGGCACCACACGCAGATTGCTGACTGGTTTGACGGCAAGAGTTTTGACGAAGCGATGGCAGCGATTGAAGCGGATGAAAGCGAGTTTGCGCAAAAGGCCCTGAAGGTTTTGAAGCGCCAGTGCCCGCTTTCAGTGAAGTCCACGTTCCGCGCCATCAATGACGCCAAGAATATGGACAGCATCGAACCTTGTTTGGGGCAGGAATTCCGCTATGCGGATGCCTCGCTTTATGAGTTCAATTTTTACGAAGGCATTCGCGCCGCGATTATTGAAAAGGATCGCAATCCGCAATGGGTGCCTGCAACACTTGACCAAGTGACGGAGCAAATGGTGGACGCCATGTTTAAGCCGCTTGGGGACAAAGAGCTGAAACTGAAATAGCCGTTTTTCGGCCTGTCTTTGGGAGGACAAGATGAAAATTGCATTTATCGGATTGGGCAATATGGGTGGCCCCATGGCGGCCAACCTCACCACCGCCGGGCACGAAGTGCTCGGCTTTGACCTGAACCAAGAGATTGCCCAAAAGGCAGCGGCGCATGGCGTGAAGCTGGCGCACAGCGCCGAAGGCGCGGTGGAAGGCGCTGACGCTGTGATCACCATGTTGCCGAACGGCAATATTGTGCTGAGCGTTTATAAGCAACTTTTGGGGCTGGCCAATAAGGGCACTGTTTTCCTTGACTGTTCGACCATTGATGTGAAAAGCGCCGAAGAGGCGCACGCTATGGCGAAAGAGGCAGGCATGTTGAGCCTTGATGCGCCCGTATCTGGTGGCGTGGGCGGCGCGGAAGCGGGCACCCTAACCTTTATGGTGGGCGGCAGCGACGATGCCTATGGCAAGGCCAAGCCGCTGTTCGACATTATGGGACAAAAGGCCGTGCATTGCGGCGAAGGCGGCGCGGGACAAGCGGCCAAGATTTGTAACAATATGCTGTTGGCTATTTCCATGATCGGGGCGGCGGAAGCATTTAACCTTGCGGACAAGCTCAACCTCGATAAATCCGCATTATTTGATGTCATTTCCACATCATCCGGCTCTTGCTGGAGCGTGAATACATATTGTCCGGTGCCGGGCGTTGGGCCTGAAAGCCCCGCTGACCGGGACTATAAGCCAGGTTTTGATGCGAGCTTGATGCTGAAAGATTTGAAGCTGAGCCAAGATGCGGCGGCACAGAGCGACGGGGTGACCCCCCTTGGCGCGCACGCCACATCATTGTATGAAAAGTTTGTCGAAAAACACGGCGTGGGGCACGATTTTTCCGGCATCATCAACGATTTGGATGCGCTTGGTAAAAACTAGGCGCATTCATTTCTAATTATGATCGAGGTAAAGGACAGCGTGATGACCGATGTTATTTTGGTGGAGCAGGTCGAGCGGGTGGTCAAGATCACCCTCAATCGACCGGACGCCCTGAATGCGCTCAATTTAGAGGTGATGGAGGCCGTTGCCTCCGCGCTTGAGCAATATGATCGCGACCCGAATGTGGGCTGCTTTGTGATCACCGGATCAGAAAAAGCATTTGCCGCCGGGGCAGACATTAAAGAAATGCAAGACAAAACCGCAACCGACATGCTGAACGCAGATTGGTTTGCCGGGTGGGATCGCCTGTCGCGCATTCGCACGCCGATTTTGGCGGCGGTGAACGGCTATGCCCTTGGCGGCGGCTGCGAGTTGGCGATGATGTGCGATGTGATCTATGCAGGTGACCGCGCCAAGTTCGGCCAGCCAGAAATCAAGCTCGGGGTTATCCCCGGCATGGGCGGGTCGCAACGGCTGACCAAGGCCGTGGGCAAATATAAAGCCATGGACATGATTTTGACTGGCCGCATGATGGACGCCACGGAAGCGGAGCGCTGCAATTTGGCGGCGCGGGTTTTTGATGCTGGCAGCTTGGTGGATGAAGTGATGAACATCGCCAAAGAGATTGCCGGATTTGGCAAACTCTCTGTGATGGCGGGCAAGGAAGCGGTGAACCGCGCGCTTGAGGGCGGCTTGACCGAAGGCGTTTTGTTTGAACGCCGCAGCTTCCACGGCTTGTTCTCCAGCCACGACCAAAAAGAAGGCATGTCTGCGTTTAGCGAAAAACGCGACGCCAATTTCAAGGGTGAATAATTATGCATATTGATGACAAGCTAACCGTCGTTGTTTCGGGCGGCGCATCCGGTTTGGGCGAAGGCGTGGCGCGGCATTTGGCCGTTTTGGGCGCAAGCGTTGGCATTTTCGATTTGAACGAAGAAGCCGGGCAGAAAGTGGCCGACGATATTGGCGGGGCATTTGCCAAAGTTGATGTGTCAGATAGCGAGAGCGTGGCGCAGGGCTTTGAGCATGTGCGCGGCCAGTTGGGACAAGAACGGGCAATGGTAAATTGCGCGGGCATTGCGCCGGGCGCCAAAACCGTGGACCGCGAAGGCAACCCACATGATGCGGGCCTGTTTGCGAAAACTTTGGGCGTTAATTTGATCGGCAGTTTTAACTGCGCATCGCAATCAGCAGCGGGCATGGTGAAACTTGACGGTGTGGGCAGCGAAGGCGAGCGCGGTGTGATCATCAACACGGCATCGGTTGCCGCCTATGAGGGGCAGATTGGCCAAATTGCTTATTCCGCATCTAAGGGCGGTATTGTAGGCATGACCCTACCGATGGCGCGGGACTTGTCGCGCGATGGCGTGCGGGTGCTCTCGATTGCGCCGGGCATCTTTTTAACCCCGATGATGAAAGGCTTTTCGCAAGAGGTGCAGGATTCTTTGGCAGAGAATACGCCGTTTCCTAAACGGTTGGGCCATCCCGAAGACTTTGCCAAGCTTGTTGAACATATCATCATCAACACCATGTTGAATGGCGAGACCATTCGCTTGGATGGCGCGGTGCGCTTGCAACCGCGATAGGAGCATTTCATGACGGATCATATTGTAATTGTTGATGCAGCCCGCACCCCAATGGGTGGGTTGCAAGGCGATTTGGGCACAGTGACCGCCCCCGAATTGGGCGCAGCCGCCATTAAATCTGCTGTGGAGCGCGCAGGCCTGAAACCGGGAGATATCTCTGAAGTGCTGATGGGCAATGTGCTGAATGCTGGCGTCGGCCAAGCCCCGGCGCGGCAAGCCGCTTTGGGCGCGGGGCTAACCCTTGGCACACCTTCCACCACCATTTCAAAAGTGTGCGGCTCTGGCATGAAGGCTGTGATGCTGGCCCATGACCAACTCAAAGCAGGCAATGGCAACATTGCTGTGGCTGGTGGCATGGAAAGCATGACCAATGCGCCTTATTTGTTGCCCAAAATGCGTGGTGGTGCCCGCATGGGCCACACCGAAGTGATTGACCATATGTTTTTTGACGGGTTGCAAAATGCATATGGTGAGCACGAATTGATGGGCCAATTTGCTGAGAACTGCGCCGGAAAATATAGCTTTAGCCGTGAGCAACAAGATGAGTTTGCCCTCAACTCGTTGAACAAGGCTTTGAAAGCGCAGGAAAGCGGCGCGTTTGCCAAAGAAATCACCCCTGTGACCGTTAAAAGCCGCAAGGGTGACACTGTGGTGGAACAAGACGAGCAGCCCGGCAATGCCCGCCCGGACAAAATTCCTAGCTTGCGCCCAGCCTTTGCTAAAGACGGGACCGTGACTGCAGCCAATGCGTCTTCCATTTCTGATGGAGCGGCGGCGTTGGTGCTGATGCGGGAAAGCGATGCCAAAGCAAAAGGCTTGAACATCCGCGCACGGATTATCGCCCATCAAAGCCATGCGCATGAGCCAGGCTGGTTCACCACTGCGCCTGTGCCTGCCATGCAAAAGCTGATCGACAAGATCGGCTGGGCCGTGGATGATGTAGATCTTTGGGAAATCAACGAGGCCTTTGCCGTGGTGACCCTCGCGGCGATGCATGATTTAAAAATCGACGCAGATCGCGTCAATATTCACGGCGGCGCTTGCGCCCTTGGCCACCCAATTGGCGCTTCTGGCGCCCGTATTCTCGTAACGCTCTTGCATGCACTTGAACACACCTCTAAAAAACGAGGTGTTGCGTCGCTTTGTATTGGTGGGGGCGAAGCAACGGCCATGGCAATCGAGATTGTTTAGATTGCCGCTTAAACAAATACGGAGACCGATAAGATGAAAATTCTTGTGCCCGTGAAACGGGTCGTTGATTACAACGTCAAAATCCGCGTGAAAGCGGATGGTTCTGGCGTTGACCTCGCCAATGTGAAAATGAGCATGAACCCCTTTGACGAGATTGCCGTTGAAGAGGCGTTGAAGCTGAAAGAAGCTGGCAAAGCAGAAGAAGTGATCGTGGTGTCGATCGGCCCAGACAAGGCGCAAGAGACTTTGCGCACCGGTTTGGCCATGGGCGCTGATCGCGGCATTCTGATCAAGACAGATGAAACTGTTGAGCCGCTTGATGTGGCCAAATTGCTGAAAGCTGTTGTGGATGAAGAACAGCCACATTTGGTGATTTTGGGCAAGCAGGCCATTGATGATGATGCCAACCAAACAGGCCAAATGCTGGGCGCGCTACTCGGCTGGGGCCAAGGCACTTTTGCTTACACTGTTGAACTCAACGACAATGGTGTAGATGTGACCCGCGAAGTGGATGGCGGTTTGCAAACCGTATCGCTCTCGCTGCCCGCGATCATCACCACAGATTTGCGTCTCAATGAGCCGCGCTATGCCTCTTTGCCGAACATTATGAAGGCGAAGAAAAAGCCTTTGGACGTTAAAGAGCCAGGCGATTTTGGCGTTGAGATAAAAAACCGTTTGACCGTTCTTGAAACCACCGAACCGCCAAAACGCAAAGCGGGCATTAAAGTGGGTTCTGTTGCAGAGCTGGTTGATAAATTGAAGAACGAAGCGGGGGCAATCTAATGACGACACTTTTGATTGCTGAACATGACAATAAAAGCTTGAACGAAGCCACCTTGCGCGCGGCCAGCGCAGCAGCGCAATTGGGCGACGGCTTTGATGTGTTGGTGGCTGGCGAAGGCGCAGGCGATGTGGCAGCGGAAGCAGCAAAAATCGCCGGTGCAGGCAAAGTGCTGCATGCAGACAATGCCGCATTTGCCAATCAATTGGCTGAGCCAGTGGCCGATCTAATCGTCTCCTTAGCCGACGGCTATGATGCGATTGTGGCCCCGGCCACCTCAAACTGGAAAAACACCCTGCCCCGCGTGGCGGCCTTGCTTGATGTGATGCAGATTTCTGACATTACCGAAGTGGTGAGTGGCGATACGTTTGTGCGTCCGATTTATGCAGGCAATGCGTTCCAGAAAGTGCAGACCAGCGACGCCAAAAAGGTGATCACCGTGCGCACTACCGCATTTGAAGCGGCCGCACTGGATGGCAGTGGCAGCGTTGAAGCCGTGGACAAAGCCCCGGACAATGCAATCTCCAGCTTTAAAAGCGAGCAATTGGCCGGGGGCGACCGGGTTGAATTGGCGAGCGCCAAAGTTGTTGTTTCTGGCGGTCGTGCTTTCGGCTCCAAGGAGAAGTTCAACGAACTGCTTGAGCCTTTGGCTGACAAGCTGGGCGCTGCGCTTGGTGCCTCTCGCGCAGCGGTGGATGCGGGCTATGCCCCGAACGATTGGCAAGTGGGCCAAACCGGCAAGGTTGTGGCACCTAAGCTTTATATCGCCATCGGCATTTCTGGCGCAATCCAGCACTTGGCAGGCATGAAGGACAGCACCACCATCGTGGCGATCAACACCGATGAAGATGCCCCTATTTTCTCTGTGGCTGATTATGGCCTTGTGGGCGATTTGTTCACGCTGGTGCCTGAGCTGACAGCGGCTTTGGACTAATCAGATGAGCTTGCCCACGCTCACCGATGCCAAATTAAGTTTGGATGCGGGCGTGGCCACGCTGACATTTTGCCGTGAGGACGTGTTGAACGCCCTCACCGGCACCAACCTGATCGACGATATTATCGATACCCTTGATTGGGCCGAGGCGAGCCCAGACGTTTGTTGCGTGATCCTTACAGGCACTGGCAAAGGCTTTTCATCTGGCGGCAATGTGAAAGACATGCACGAACGCACGGGCATGTTTTCTGGCGGGGTGGACGATATCGCGGCGGCCTATAAGGCCACCATCCAACGCATTCCGATGAAATTTGCCGAACTGAGCGTGCCCGTAATCGCCGCGATCAATGGCGTGGCCGTAGGCGCAGGCTTTGACCTGACCGCCATGTGCGACATCCGCATCGCCGCAGACCATGCACGGTTTGGCGAAAATTTCGTCAATATGGGGCTGATCCCCGGCGATGGCGGCGCTTATTTCTTGCAGCGCGTGGTGGGCTATCAACGTGCGGCAGAACTGACCTTTACCGGAAGGCTATTTGACGCCCTAGAGGCCAAAGACATCGGCTTTCTGCTGGATACTGTGCCTGCCGACCAATTGATGGACCGAGCCACCACACTGGCACAAGAAATTGCCGCCAAACCACGCTATCAAGTGCGGCAATCAAAATTGCTGATGCGCAAAGCTCAGCAGATGAATCTTTCTGACTTTTTGGATCATACCGCTCTCGTGCAAGGCACCTGCCACCATTCAGACGCGCACAAGGATGCGGTGGCGGCGTTTGTGAATAAGGGCAAATAATCATTTCAATCTAGGCCTCAGCCAAACGATCTCGCCCTGTTCTACATTACCGCAGCAATCCCCCAGCCCTTGATCCCGCCCCACAAGGGGGAGGGAAATAGAATTCGCATAGGAAGAGCTATGGCGCTGGTCGCAATTGGATTACCGGGTGAAGCCCGGTAATGACAGGGTGGTGGATTTGTTGGCCTATCTCACCCAATTGGCTTTGCGCTTATCGAAAAACGCACCGATGCCTTCTTGCGCGTCTGGTGTTTCCCAAGTGTCGGCCAATTGGCGGATGGTGTCGTCAATCAGCGCTTCATCCAGCCGCGGGCCAAGTTGACGGGCGAGTTTTTTCGCGGCGGTGACGGCCTGCGGCGAGGTGGCGAAATAGGGTTTGATTTCAGCTTCGACGGCCTCATCCAGCAGTTCAAAGGGCACTGATTTGGCCACAAGACCCAATTGTTGCGCCCGATCTGGCCCAAGCAGAGCGGCTGAGAAGAAGACCTGACGAGCATTGCCCTCACCCATGCGCGCTAACACATAAGGACTGATGGTGGCAGGGATCAGGCCCAGCTTGGTTTCGGTGAGGCCGAATTTGGCGTGATCTGCCGCCACCACAATATCGCACACCGCCATCATGCCGACGCCGCCGCCAAAGGCATTGCCATTGACCTTGCCAATCAGCGGCTTCTCCAGCGTATTTAGCGCGAAGAGCATCATGGCCAGCTTTTTCGCTTCGGCCATGCGGGTCGCCCGATCCGCGTCAAATTGCTCGCGCATCCAGTTGAGGTCACCGCCGGCACAAAAGCTCTTGCCCGCGCCCGTGAGCACCACCACGCGGATCGCCTTATCTCGATTAATCTCAGCCGCCGCAGCGGTGAGCTCAGCAATCATATCCGCGCTCATGGCATTGTGTTTTTCGGCACGATTCAGCGTCAGCGTGGCGACGCCTTGTTCATCGGTTTCCAGTGAGATGGTGGTGTAGTTGGGCATGGTCAATCCTCGCGGCAAGCGCGTTCAAGAATGGAAAATTGAAGATTGTCGCAATCTATTTCAGCTAGAGCGCCATAGGGCAGCACACACATGGGATCGGTGTGGCCGAAATCCATCTGTGCCATGATGGGCAGGTCAGGTTGAGCAAACTCGTCGCGCACCACTTCCTGGGTGGCGCGGTCATATTGGCGCAAATCGCTAACGCCGCCTCCGGGGCGGCCGATCAGAATACCGTTCAACCGATCGAAAACGCCCTGCACACCCAGATTGCGCAAAATGCGTTTGATCGCATCGGGCGCGGGGGCATCTTCAGAGGTTTCAATAAACAGGATGGCGTCGTCAAACAATTCGGCATCAGGCCAGATGCTGGTGCCGACCAGCATGGGCAGCACATCAATACAGCCGCCTATCAATCGCCCCTGCACTTTGCCGCTGCCTTGCAGGCAGGTGCGGCCCAAAGCGCGTTGCACTTTTCGCTTTTGGCTTTGCAATTCTGGCTTGGCCCAATCGAGCATTTCGACGGTCCATTCCGTGGCGGCGGGCACCGCGCCCACCGGTTCGCTGGAAAACAGACATTTGCACACGGCCTGCTCCATATAGGGAAAGATGCCGCCATTTTCGCCAAATCCGGCCATTATGGCCGGGCCATAGAAGCTGGAGAGGCCCGCTTTCAGGCAAGCGAAATGCAATATGGTGGTGTCAGAATAGCCCATGAAGATTTTTGGATTGTCGACGATCACCTGCCCGTCGAGATAAGGCAGCAATCGAATAGAATCGTCGCCCCCAATGGCGGTGATGATCGCTTTGACTGATGGGTCCGCGAAAGCGGTCATCAGATCTTCAGCTCGCGCTTTGGGGTTTTGCGCCACCCATTCTGCCGGTTTTGTGGCATGGGGCATATCCACCACCTCGACGCCGAAGACTTCAGCCAATTGGCGTTTGCCCGCCTCATAGCGATGGGGAAACTGCCCCGCACCGCCCCAGGAGGGGGAGACCACGGCAACCTTATCGCCAGGTGAGAGCTTTTGCGGCTTAGTGAGATTGGCTAGGGACATGGCGTGCCCTGATTAAAGCGGAGCTGCCATTGATCGTTGGTTTTGGTCCAGAGCGAAGCGCGGTTGGCGCGTTCGGTTGTGCCGTGGCGGGTCAGTTCGCTCAGATAGGTGACCAGCACGCTATTTTCGTCGATGGCGGTGATTTTGAAATTTGGGAGCGGCAAACGGACGGGGATTTCGCCTGTTTCGCCTGCTGCCCGCAGCAGCTCGTCCCGCGTGTAGGTGCGGCCTGAGCGGCCGAACTCGAAAAAATCTGGGGCAAAGCATTTGTCCATTTCCGCACGATTATAGCGGGTTTCGGCGCGCCACAAGTCTTCCTCTAGGCGGTAAAGCTGCTCTTTCAACTCTTCGGTCAGCGCAATCATTTTATCCCTTTAGGTTTTGGGCAAATTGGCTGGCTTTGGCGAGTTTTTCAAGGTCGAGGCCGGTGGCGAAGCCTTTGCTGCGCAAGAGGTTGGCGACTTTTTCGGTGGCGACATTGCCTTTGGCGCCGGGGGCGTAGGGGCAGCCACCGAGGCCGCCGACGGCGGCGTCGAAGGTGCGCAGGCCATAGCCGAGGCACACTTCGATATTGTCCAGCGCGCGGGCGTGGGTGTCGTGGAAGTGTCCGGCCAATTTTGCGATAGGGACGACTTGTTGCACCGCTTGTAGCATCAGGGATGTGGTTTCGGCGGTGGCGGCGCCAATGGTGTCGCCGAGGCTGATTTCATAGCAGCCCATATCATAAAGTGCTTTGGCGACGCGGGCGGTGTTTTCGGGCGGCGTGGGGCCGTCATAGGGGCAATCGGTGACGCAGGAGACATAGCCGCGCACGGGGATATTGTCTTTTCGAGCGGCGGCGAGCACGGGGGCAAAGCGATCTAGGCTCTCATCGATGGAGCAATTGATGTTTTTCTGGCTGAAGCCTTCCGAGGCCGAGGCGAAGATGGCGACTTCGTCAGCACGGGCGGCTTTTGCGCCTTCATAGCCGCGCAGATTGGGCGTGAGCGCCGCATAGGCGATGGCCGGGTTGCGATTAATGCCCGCCAGCACGTCTGCCGCGTCGGCCATTTGCGGCACCCATTTGGGCGAGACAAAGCTGGTGACTTCGATTTTACTGAAACCGCAATCGGACAGCAAATTCACCAGCTTGATTTTATCGGCGGTGTCGATCAGCTTTTTTTCATTTTGCAGCCCGTCGCGTGGGCCCATTTCAAAAATGGTAACGGGATCACTCATCTTCCGGCTCCAGCGTGACCAGCATCGCCCCATCTTGCACCTGATCGCCGAGGGACACCAGCACTTCGGCCACCACCCCATCGCGCGGCGCGGCGAGCGCGTGTTCCATTTTCATCGCCTCAATGGTGATCAGCTTGTCGCCCTTTTGCACCGCCTGCCCGGCTTTGGCCTTAAGGTCAACAATCGCCCCCGGCATGGGCGAGATCACATGGTCGCCGCTGGTGGCGTCTTCGGCCAATTCCACTTCGACAATGTCGAACTGGTGGCGTTGGCCATCGGCAAACAGGGTGAGCTGATTATGGGTCTGATGCAGCCGCATTTTTTGCTGGTGGTCACCGAAGTTCAGCACCAAGCGATCCCCGTCCAACTTGGCCGATTTCACCTCAACGGTTTGCTTGTCAAACCCAACTTTATAGGCACCCTCCAAAAGCTTGATGCGGCCGATGATTTCGCGGTCGGCGTGGTGCAGATGCAGGGGCAGGCTTTCGCCGGGCCAGGCGCGATAAGCAGGTACGCTCTGCCAGATATCGGCGCTGGGCTTTTGGGCCAGATTGCTGGCCACGATGAAGGCGGCGGCGATGGTTTCGGCGGGGAGCGGGGCAGGCTGGATCAGCGCGTCGAGATCGCGGTCAATCAGGCCCGTATCCACCTTGCCTTGCGCAAAATCCTGATGTTCGGTGAGGGCTTTCAGAAAGTCCTTATTGGTGACCAGCCCGACAATTTCGCTATTGCCCAAGGCCTTGTTGAGCTTTTGCAAGGCTTCCGCCCGGTCATTGGCGTGCACAATGATTTTGGCAATCATCGGATCGTAAAAGGGCGAGATTTCATCGCCGGTGGCCACCCCGGAATCAATGCGGGCGGTTTGGTCATCCAGCGCCAAATGCTGCAATTTGCCGGTGGCGGGGAGAAAGCCTTTGGGCACATCCTCGGCATAGAGGCGGGCTTCGAAGGCCCATCCATTGATGCGCAACTCCTCCTGCGCCATGGGCAGATGTTCTCCGCTGGCGACGCGCAATTGCCAGGCCACCAGATCCTGTCCGGTGATCAGCTCGGTGACCGGATGCTCGACCTGCAGGCGGGTGTTCATTTCCATAAAATAGAAGCCGTTCGGGTTGAGCCCGTTGGCGGCATCGATGATAAATTCCACCGTGCCAGCGCCGGAATAATTGATGGCTTTGGCCGCACGGACAGCCGCCTCGCCCATGGCGTTGCGCATCTCTTCGGTCATGCCCGGCGCGGGGGCTTCTTCAATCACCTTTTGGTGCCGGCGTTGCAGCGAGCAATCGCGCTCGAACAGATGGACGGCATTGCCATGATCGTCGCCAAAGACCTGAATTTCGATGTGGCGCGGGGTGGTGATGTATTTTTCAATCAGTACCCGCGGATCACCAAAGCTGGACTGGCCCTCGCGTATGGCCCCTTCCAGCGCCGAGGCGAAATCCTTCGGGTCATCCACACGGCGCATGCCTTTGCCGCCGCCGCCCGCGCGGGCTTTGATCAGCACCGGATAGCCGATCTTTTCGGCTTCTGCCGCGAGGAAATCTGCGTCCTGATTGTCGCCATGATAGCCGGGCACCACGGGCACGCCAGCTTCCTCCATCAACGCCTTGGCCGCATCCTTCAGGCCCATTTTACGGATCTCATCGGCAGAGGGGCCGATAAAGCGGATATTGTTGGCTTCTAGCGCTTCCACAAAGTCCGGATTTTCCGAGAGAAAGCCATAGCCCGGATGCACTGCTTCCACGCCCGTGCGCTTGACGATCTCAATGATCTTGTCGGCCTTCAAATAGCTTTCCGCCACAGGGCTGGGGCCGATATGATAGGCTTCATCCGCCATGTGCACATGCTGGGCATTCGCGTCTGCATCAGAATAGATGGCGACACATTGGATGCCCATCTGCTGCGCAGTGCGCATGACGCGACAGGCAATTTCACCCCGGTTGGCAATCAGAATTTTTTTAAACATGCGCAACTCCTACATTCTGAAGAGGCCGAATTGCGTGTCCGCAATTGGGGCATTGAGGGACGCGCTGAGGGAGAGCGCGAGTTGATCGCGGGTGCGGGCGGGGTGGATGATGCCATCGTCCCAGAGGCGGGCGGATGCGTAGAGTGGGTGGGACTGGGTTTCAAACTGATCGATGATCGGTTGTTTGAACTGCTGTTCTTCTTCCGCTGACCATTCAACGCCTTTGCGCTCCAGCCCGTCGCGGCGGACGGTGGCGAGAACGCCTGCGGCCTGTTCGCCGCCCATCACCGAGATACGGGAATTGGGCCATGTCCACAAAAAACGTGGCTGATAGGCGCGGCCGCACATGCCATAATTGCCGGCGCCGAAAGAGCCGCCCACCAGAACGGTGATTTTCGGCACCGAGGTGGTGGCCACGGCGGTCACCAGCTTGGCGCCATTTTTGGCGATGCCTTCATTTTCATATTTGCGGCCAACCATAAAGCCGGTGATGTTTTGCAAAAACACCAGCGGGATTTTGCGCTGGGAGCACAGCTCCACAAAGTGTGCGCCTTTAACGGCGCTTTCGGAGAAAAGCACGCCATTATTGGCGATGATGCCCACCGGCATGCCGTGAATATGGGCGAAGCCGCAGACCAGCGTGGTGCCATAGC
Organism: Maritalea sp. S77; assembly: GCF_049801075.1. NCBI lineage: Bacteria > Pseudomonadati > Pseudomonadota > Alphaproteobacteria > Hyphomicrobiales > Devosiaceae > Maritalea > Maritalea sp. S77. The sequence goes on from NZ_JBNAGG010000003.1 coordinate 80,342, forward strand.
GGGCTTTAAATTCTTCAAAACGCGAGCCATCGACCACGCGGGCGATCACCTCGCGAATATCATAGGGCGTTTTCAAATCGCCAGGCACCACGCCGATGATCTCATTGGGATCATAAAGCGGGTCTTCGGGCGCTTGGGTGAGCAGGCTTGATGGTTTTTGCCGATTGAGATTGGCCACGGCTTCGCGGGCCAATTGCAGGGCATGTTCGTCATTTTCAGCCAGATGATCGGCAACGCCGGAGAGGCGCGTATGCACATCGCCGCCGCCCAAATCTTCCGCGGTGACCACTTCGCCGGTGGCGGCTTTCACCAAGGGCGGGCCGGCAAGGAAAATCGTGCCTTGGTTTTTGACGATGATGGTTTCGTCCGACATGGCAGGCACATAGGCACCACCGGCGGTGCAAGACCCCATCACCACCGCGATTTGCGCGATGCCGCGCGCGGACATATTGGCTTGATTGTAAAAAATCCGGCCAAAATGATCGCGGTCAGCAAAGACTTCATCCTGATTCGGCAGGTTGGCCCCGCCGCTATCCACCAGATAAACGCAGGGCAAATGGTTTTCGAGGGCGATTTCTTGCGCCCGCAAATGTTTTTTGACGGTCATGGGATAATAGGTGCCGCCCTTAACGGTGGCGTCGTTGCACACCACCATCACCTCCTGCCCGGCCACGCGGCCAATGCCGGTGATCAGGCCCGCGCCGGGGGCATCGCCATTGTAAAGGCCATGAGCAGCCGTGGCGCCGACTTCCAGAAAGGGCGAGCCGGGATCGAGCAATTTGGCCACCCGATCACGCGGCAGCAATTTGCCGCGCGAGGTGTGGCGCTCACGCGATTTTTCGCCGCCGCCCTGCCGGGCGATTTCAACCGCGTCTTCAATCTGCGCCATCTGATTCAGCAGCGCTTTTTGATTGGTTTTAAAGCTCTCTGACGCGGTGGAGATTTGGGATTTAATGACCGCCATTTTGCCCTCTATTTCGTTTCCACGAACATTTCGCGGCCGATCAACATGCGGCGAATTTCGCTGGTGCCTGCGCCGATCTCATAAAGCTTCGCATCGCGCAGTAAGCGGCCTGTTGGATATTCATTGATGTAGCCATTGCCGCCCAAAAGCTGGATGCCATCCAAGGCGCATTGGGTTGCTTTTTCCGCCGAATAAAGAATACAGCCTGCGGCATCTTTGCGGGTGGTTTCGCCGCGGTCGCAGGCTTGCGCCACGGCATAAACATAGGCGCGGCTGGCGTTCATGGTGGAATAAATATCGGCCAATTTGCCCTGCACCAATTGGAACTCGCCAATGGCCTGGTTAAATTGCTTGCGCTCATGTACATAAGGGACGGCGACATCCAGCACCGCATGCATAATGCCCACAGGGCCAGCGGCGAGCACGACGCGCTCATAGTCCAACCCGGACATCAAAACGCGCACGCCTTTGTTCAATTCGCCCAGAATGTTTTCTTCCGGCACAAAACAATCTTTAAACACCAGCTCACAGGTGTTTGAGCCGCGCATGCCCAGCTTGTCGAGCTTTTGCGCGGTGGAGAATCCCTCCATGCCTTTTTCGATGATAAAGGCGGTGATGCCTTTGGAATGGGCTTCGGGATCGGTTTTGGCATAAACCACCAGCGTATCCGCATCGGGGCCATTGGTGATCCACATTTTGTTGCCGGTGAGGCTATAGCCGCCCTCAACCTTTTTGGCGCGAAGCTGCATGGACACCACGTCTGACCCGGCGCCGGGTTCGGACATAGCCAAGGCGCCCACATGATCGCCGGAGATCAGCTTGGGCAGATATTTTTCCTTCTGCGCCTGGGTGCCGTTGCGGTAAATCTGGTTGACGCAGAGATTGGAGTGCGCGCCATAAGACAAGCCAACCGAGGCCGAAGCGCGGCTGATTTCTTCCACGATCACGCAGTGGGCCAAATAGCCCATTTCCACGCCGCCAAATTCTTCCGACACGGTGACGCCCAACAGGCCCAGCTCGCCAAATTCTTTCCAAAGCTCGTTGGGAAACTCGTTGGTTTCGTCGATCTTGGCCGCCATGGGCGCAATGCGATCCTGCGCGAAGCGGTGCACCATTTCGCGCAAGGCTTCGATATCTTCCCCAAGGGCGAAATTCATTCCGGTTGTGAACATTTCAGTGTCCTCCACTTAAGGTGATGCCCACAGATTGGCACACCAATTGAACGTAAATATCTTCGATTTTTTGTTGGCTCAGCCGCCCCTGCTCGCGGTACCAGGTGGTGACCCCGGTGAGTTGGGCAAGAATGGCCATCGCGGCGACATGGGTGTCAGCCAGATTGAACTGCCCCGCCATTTGCCCGGCGGCGAGAATGTTTTTCGGAATCGCCTCATATTGGCGACGCAAGGCTTCAATTTTCTTGAAATTGTCCGGCTCAAGATTGCGCAGTTCCATATAGGAGATGAACACTTGGTCGGGCCGTTTCAGGTGATATTGGATGTGGAAACGGACAAAAGCTTCGAGCTGTTGCGCCGGGTCTTTCGGCAGCTCCATGTCGCTCCATGCATCCAACAGCGCTTGCATATGATCGGCCAGCAAGTTGGTGAGCAGCGCCTGCTTGTTGGGGCAATGATTATAAAGCGCCCCGGCCTGCACCCCGACTTCCAGGGCAATCTCGCGCATGGACACGGCGGCATAGCCCTTTTTCGCAAAGAGCTTCAGCGCCACTTCATCAATGCGCTTTGCGGTTTCTTGCCCGTTGGACCCCTGAGTGCGCGCCAAAATCGCCTCGCTTAATTAAATGAACGTTTGTTTATTTAACACGATGCAGGACGGGTGGCAAGGGGGATGGGGTGTGGGGAGGAACTCAACCGAGGTAGTGAACTTCGCATGAGCAAACAATTTGGCTATTCAATTGCCCCACTTGACTGCAAGCAACTTTCAACACTTAATTAGATTTTGGTTTAAATTATATGGGTTTTTATGGAATTGGCGCAAAATGATATTCGAACGAGCAACTTTCAAAAATTACAATGCGAATATTCGCTTCTCGAGGCGTTAGGATTTGTAATTCTTTGGCTAATTTTAAGTGTTATCACGCTGGGAATTGGCAGCTTCTTTGCAATTTATTACTTCTACAAGACAGTTTTAAACAAGACCTATATCGTCGATCTTGATGGCCGCAAGATAGGTAAACTTACATGTGATCTTAATCTTGCGGAGGTAATTGGCCACATCCTTATTTGGATTTTACTTACTATCGTCACTCTAGGTATTGGTCTGATATTTTACGCTTTTCGAACATTCCGAATGGTTATAAACCGTACCGAAATCACATCATTGCGCTAGGCACATTTCGTCTCCCTAGTCTGCAATAACACCTGACAAGGGAGAGTTAAGGTGAAAATCGCAATTGGCACTGATCACGCTGGATATCGCTACAAGGAGAAGATCAAAGGTTTTTTGACAGAGGCTGGGCATGAGGTGCAGGATTTTGGCACCTTTAGTGATGAGTCTTGTGACTATCCGGACTTTATTTTCCCGGTTGCCAAGGCGGTTGCCGCAGGGGATTTTGAGCGCGGGATTGTGTTGGGCGGTTCGGGCAATGGTGAAGCCATTGCAGCCAACAAGGTTAAAGGTATTCGTTGCGCGGTGTGCTGGAACACGCTTTCAGCCGAGATGGCGCGGCGGCATAATGATGCCAATGTGCTCTCGCTTGGGGAGCGCATGATCTATGAAGATCAGCTTGAAGCGATTGTGACCACGTGGCTGGAAACGCCGTTTGATGGTGGTCGGCACGAGCGGCGCATCCAGAAGATTGAAGCTAGTTCTTAAGATCGTAATTCACGTCTTTGACTTCGAAATAGCGTTTTAGCTGCTCGATATCTTTCACCAAAAATTGCAGCATGGGCACTGGCACCGCATTGTTCTTTGCCGCAATTTTGACCGAGAGGTCCCGCTCGCCTGCGGCAATATCTTCAAGAATAGCTTCCAGCTCATCTTCGGTCAGGTCAGGAAATATGTAGTTCGAAAAGGTTTCGGAATATCTTTCCATCGCAATTTCGAGCTCGTCAGTTTCTGCATCCGTGTCTTCTTGCTGATCTTCTTCGGGATCCGAAGGTAAATTCATTGAAGCCGCCACATCCTGAAACAATTCATACAACTCGCCGTCGGTAGCAACGTTAAGTGAAACCTGATCAAGCTTCAAAGTCAGCAAACTTGTAATTATGACTTCTGGCACATCCGAAAATAAGAGTTCCGTTGCCCCTTCAAATTGGGCCGTAAATGTGAAATCCATCATGGGATCGCCCAACAATGAGAATTCGTTTATGTGAAGCTGTTCTGATGTCTTGAGCCAACCTAAGTCGACAACAACGCCAAGCGATATGTTTTTAAGCATCGAAATTGGATCATCAGGCTCCAAATCGAAGTTATCGCTTTCACCCCCTAGTCGGCGCTTAAAATCAAAAATTTCTGCCCTCACTCGAGTGGGTTTTGCCTGAAAATAGTCGCCTAGCGCGACTGCGAATTTTCCAACTCGACTAACAATTTCGCCAGCCTCTCGAGTTTGAAAATTGATCACCTCAAATCCACTAAACTCCGGCATAAAGATGTAAGGTTGACTGACCAGAAGCTCCGCCCAATCCACATCTGTCAAAGCGCTTATGCGCTCGATGGCAGGATTGATATCCAATGTGCCAAACCGTACTCGGTCCAACGAAATTCCGGAATTCGAGTATGGTCCATTATCGATAACAAGATCATTTATTAAAACGTCATCAAACCGTCCATCGACTACGGTACCCAGCGCGATGGACCCAACGGAAATGGTTGCAAGTCCAATTTCTTCCGATGTGTTACATACGGTTTCTTCTGCAGTTAGACTTCGAAAATTCATCGTCAAAAATTCAGAAATCGTTGCATCGATAACGAGCGAAGAAAACTGATCAGAATACAAATACTCCTCATCTTCCACGCCGTGGCTTAGAAATGCCACGGTGACATCGCCCGGTACGTCTGTGATCTTTGGGGAGACTGGGCCTTCCATTATGACATTTTCCCCTTCGCAGTTTGCGTCGACGCTACTAAAGCGAAATTTGGCGACCTTGGCTTGGTCAAATAGGTTGGCGTCCGCGTCGGCGCTTTCGGTGAACATGCCTTTTTCTAAAAAGAAACCGATCAGATCGAGATTTTGAAATTCAACATCGAAAGAACTGTTGCGATCGTCGGACGCCACATCGTCCATGCCGCTGAATGAGCTGACGCTTTCTCGATAGGTGATGACTTTGGCGCTTTCGGCGCGGCCTTCGACCAACTGATTGAGTTGCACTTGCTCGAAATCCACTTGGTTGAGGGTCACATACCCATCAGCGGCCAACCGTACGTCGATTTGAATATGTTCGATGTCAATGCTGTCTGCGTTCAACAATTGCCGAATTTGCGCCACATCGCCCGCATCAAGTGCGGCGAAGATTTCTTCTTGCGTGATGGCGCTGCCTGCAATCTTTAGGTCTGAAATTTTGATCGTGTACCGGACATCATCAACCGGCAAATCGAGTTGGATGTCTTTCTCATAGGCAAATTCAGTTGGCGTTTGCGCTTTTGAAATGACAGGAAAAAGCAGCAGCAGATGGACCACAATAAATAGAAATAGCGCTGCAAAAAAGCGAATCATTGTTGGCTCCGGAAAATATCAAATAAAGTATGATCTATGTTTTGACAGAATTTAAATGACTTTTCAAACACACCAAACAGACAAAATGTCTCGCCATTGGGCTTTCTACTTATGCGGCTCAGACATTCCGTACGGTGCGCGGCACAACATGCCTTAAAAAAGGCCGCCCATTGGGCGGCCTTCTTAATTGCTTTGGTACAGGTGATCTATTCAAGGGTTGAATTGAGATCAACAAAGTCCAACAATTTGGTTGGGTCTGATTGCAGCATCATCATTTGCGGCATACCGAGGCCGGAATTTGATTTTGCTTTCAGGTTCACATTGATCTTTTTGTTGCCGCCGAGGAAGGCTGCAACATGTTCGCCCAATTGAACAGCTGAATCGGTGCCGCCCAACATGCCGACAATCATGCCCTGAGACATTGCTGTGACTTGGTTGGCGAATGCTTCAACTGGCGCGCCTTGTTCTGCGGCCGCTTGGGCAAGTGCCAACTGAACCAAACCTTCATCATCGATCATCAGGTTCAAATCAGTCACAGCCAATGACATGGCAGACATCATGGCCATTTGCGGATCGTTGGCAAACAATGCTTCAGTTGCGCCACCGATGGTGCCTTTGATTTCGACAGTGCCCATTTCTTTGATGGCAGCAGTCAATGTGTTCACATTGATTGTTTGGGCCTCGGCATTCCAATCAAGGTCGGCGACAAATCCCATATTGATTTTTTCAAAGCCAGCATCGATGAGTTGTTGAACACCCTCTTCATCGCTTTGCGCCGGCAGATCGGCTTGAATCGCAATCGCTTCGATGCGGATATCTGCCGGGATGCCATTTTGATATTGCGCCAATGTCACGTCGAACAAATCAACTGAACCTGTGACACGGCCTGACTCGTCATCCTCATTTGGCACATCAAACGCCATGCCGCTGAAGGAGAAGCCTTTGATTGACGGGATCAAACCACGCATATTCGCCTCGAACCATTCTTCGGTATAGTCAGAAGCTTCGCCGAGTTTTTCAAAGGTTGGGCCGAAATCAATTTCTTTGAAGGTGAAATTGTCGATCGCGAATGTGCCCGCTTCGTCGCCTTCAACCACCACGTCAATGTCGCTCACGCTAAAGGCGGGATAAATGCCATTGCCAAATGCGCCAACGGAAATCTCGCCCGTGGAGAAGGTGAACTTTTGATCGTCTTCTTGGCCCGAACAGGAAATCCCGTCCATTGTTGTGGTGTCTGACTCAAAGCCATAAAGCAACTGCGCGTAGAAATTGATGATGTTGCTGATTTGCGCCTGGGTTGGCTTGCTCTGTTCAGCCGCTTCCAATTCTTCAATCATGCTGGTGAGTTTAGCCATATCCATGGCAGAAGGCTTTGCCCGGAATGTGCCTGACCGTGCCGCACCAAATTCACAGGAGAATACTTCTGAAGTCAAAGAACCGCCTGCCAAGCTATAGCTTTCATAAACGGTTTCAAATTCATCCGTCTTTTCGACTTCGATCATCCCATAGGCACCCAAAAGTGCAGGCAAGTTCAATGCAGCGATTTCGCTCATCCCATAGGTGAAATCAACTTCATCCATGGGATTGTCTTCCATGCCGGACGACCCAAATTCGCCAAGCGTTTCGCCAACCGACGCTTTGGCGGCTACGCCGTCCCTCACATCTTCCAAGATGATTTCTTTGAACACCATTTCATTGGTGGTGGACACATCTTCCACGGTGACTTCATAAGAGAATCGCAACTCAGGAATGCGCACACGGTCAGCGTTCAAGCCTGCCAACTGGTCAGCATTTTCTTTAATTTTGCCGGTCAAAATTTCGCGCAGCGTAACTTCATCCATATTGGCATTTGTCAAATCGATCGCGCCCACTTCCACCTTGTGGGTGATGCTCGACATGGATTTTTCCATGGTCGTTTCGGTGCTGGTGTCTTGTGCCACAACTGGGCTAGCGGCCCCAATTGAAATGGCCGCTACAGACGCGACAAGCATGGATTTAAGCGGTTTGCGACCGCGTGAGATGAGTTGCGGCATGATGGGGTCTCCCTTAAGGCGCATCAAAATTCATTTTTATGTTATGCACTTAGCAAACAATTATGACATCAACTTAGCAAGTGATAAGGCGAAAGTTTGTTCGCGTTCAGAAGCATATGGTTTCTTAAATTTAAACGTCAACCTCTTGCAGCTTAAGCGCTTTTGGGTGGATATGCCAAGAGACCCAGCGTCCATGGGCATCAACACGCCCCAATTCGACCGCTTTGCCACTGGGCCAAACTTGTTGCGAGATCGCAAATCCGGGCTTGTTGCCATCCACTTCTAATTGCAGCCAAACAAGGGGCTTATCCTCATTTGCCTCGCGTCCTCTTTCGATCAACAGGTTGCGAATCTCCTGCTGCGCTTCAGGCGGAAAATACTGGAAGGCCACGGTGTTATACACCACATGAAGATGGCCCGGCGTCATTTTGAACAATTGCTGCTTCAACCAATTTGCCGCGTCTAGCTTGTCGACTTTGATCGCCAATTGGGAGGCCAATTCTATGGCTTTTTCTGTGCGCTCAACACGCTCGGCTTGGTCTGGCCAAATATAGGACATCAGCCGCCCCCTGCCTTCCGGTGTCGCCACATCGAGTGGATTGAGATCACAACCCGCACGGTGGCGAATATCAATTGCGACATGCGGTGGGGTTGGTCCCTCCCAATCGGGGTGCAGGGTGAAAGGCGCGGTGTTGGGACCATAGTTCTGACCGGCAAAGCGATAAGCGAACTTATCTAGCGCCAGATTGAGCCCTGCGCTTGACCCCATTTCATAAAGCCTTATGGGTAAATTATGACTGACGGACAGATGCAAAAGTGCTGGCATCAATCCATTTGCCCGACGGACTTCATTGGTTTGCGGGGCAAACTCAAGTTGTGCCAAAATCCGATCCTCAAATGCCAAAACCGCTTCGTCCAAAACCTGCCAAAAAGCGGCATCAAGCGTTTGTGCATGGTGAGGCGGATAGGCTGCGGTTAGGCCGAGCGCTTGGCCCGACCGTGCCAAGCTGTTGAGCGCGCCGCACAGGCGCAAGGGCACCGAATGCCCGCGATAGCTCACATCTCCGGGCCAATTGGCCAGCATCTGTTCTAACGCTTGTGATGAAAATGAGTTTGCCGCCATCAATGTGCAGAGCTGCGCCGTGAACGGAGAGCCAAGGGCGGCGCAAGCCTCCGCCTGCATCTCACACGCTTCGTTGAACTTTGCGCGTTGGGCTAGAATTTGAGGATTGCTCATTTACCATCTCCTTTGCTAAATGCGCAGAGCATGGCGAAAAGCCGCAAAAGATCAAATCTAATGAACAGTATTTATACGCATCAATGTCCAGTTAAGCGCAAATTTTTGCAATTGGCATAGTATTTATACTGAAATTTCTGGCACGTTAAACGCCAAGTACCCTTTTATCTTCAATTACCTTGCCATCATTGGGCAACGCATTGGGCGACACGACTTGAATATCGGCCCGGAGGCGCGTTTCGGCCCGCATGGTTTGGGCAATATCGTCGAGAAGACCAGGGGCGACATTTTCGATTTCGCACAGCAAGGTCATTTGGTCTTTGCCCTCCTGCTCAGTCACTTCCAACCGGGCACGGCCCACTTGCGGATAGGCTTTAACCACGCGTGCAATTTGTTGCGGATGCACGAACATGCCGCGCACTTTGGTGGTTTGGTCTGCACGGCCCAGCCAGCCTTTGAGCCGCCCATTGGTGCGACCGCAATCGGATTGGCCCGGCAGGGTGGCGGACAAATCGCCCGTGGCAAAGCGGATCAATGGATAGGTGGGGTTAAAGATGCTGACCACCACTTCGCCCACCTCGCCTTCATTAACCGGATCGCCTGTGCCGGGGCGGACAATTTCCACGAGGCAATCTTCGGCGATCACCAAGCCTTCGCCTTCCGTTTCATAGGCGATGAGGCCCAATTCGGCGGTGCCGTAACATTGGCGCACATCAATATTTTCACCTTGATAAAATTCGCGCATGGCCGGGAATAGCGGACCGCCGGACACGAGGGCGTGTTTGACGCTTTTTATGTCTTTGCCCAAGCCCTTGGCTTTTTCCAAAATGATTTGCAAAAAGTCTGGCGTGCCCACATAGCCCGAAATTTGGAAATGGTTGAACGCATCCACCAGCGTTTCGGTGTTGCCCACCCCGGCCGGGAACACGGTGGCGCCGAGTTTGGCAGCTGCTTCATCAAACATAAAACCCGCAGGGGTGAGATGATAAGAAAAGCAATTGGCGATCAGATCGCCCTGGCGCATGCCCGCGGCATAAAGTGCAGAAGCCATACGCCACGGATCCTCAATATTGGCTTGCGGCTCGACAATGGGACCGGGGGAGAAAAACACCCGCTTGATGGCCGCTTTATCGGTGGCAATGCCGCCAAATAAATCGCGCTCTGCCTGCAAAGTCACCAAATCGCTTTTGCGCAAAATGGGCAGTTTGGCCAAATCGTCCCGTGACTGGATGGTTTCGGGATCAATGCCTTCAAGCGCTTCCTGCCAATAGGCGGAATTGGCTCTGGCATGGGCCAATTGTTTGCGCAACTTGGCCATGAGGCCAGACTGGCGGAACAGCGGATCTTGCGCTTCGGCTTTGTCGAAATAGGCTTGGGTCATGGCACTCACCCACCTAAAGCCAACGCTTGCGGCGTTTATAGCTTTTAATGTCTTTGAACGAACGGCGCTCACCGCCGCCGCCGAGATAAAATTCTTTCACGTCCTCATTGTCCATCAGCTCTTCGGCTGTGCCGTCGAGAACGATTTTGCCATTTTCCATGATGTAGCCTTCGTCTGCCACATGTAGCGCCATATTGGCGTTTTGCTCCACCAGCAAAATGGAGATGCCCAACTCACGATTGAGCCGCTTGATGATGCCAAACACTTCTTTCACCAGAAGGGGCGACAGGCCCATGGAGGGTTCGTCCATCAAGATCAATTTCGGTTTCGCCATCAAAGCGCGGCCAATGGCCAGCATTTGCTGCTCGCCGCCGGACAGATATCCGGCAAGGCCCGTGCGCTCTTTAAGGCGGGGGAAGAAGCGGAAGACTTCTTCAATCTCTTCTTTGATATTGGCATTGGGGCGCGAATAGGCGCCGAGGCGCAAATTCTCAATCACGGTCATATCTTGCAAAATGCCCCGGCCTTCCATCACCAAAAACACGCCCTTGCGCACCAGCGCCTCTGGGCCAATGTCTGTGATGTCCTGCCCTTCATAATCAATGGAACCGCGGGTTACTTCCCCATCTTCAGTGGCCAGCAAATTGGTGATGGCCTTCAATGTGGTGGATTTACCTGCGCCATTGGTGCCCAGCAAGGCAGTGATTTTACCGCGTTGCACATTGAGGTTGAGGCCGCGCAGCACGAGGATTACCTCGTTAAACACCACCTCAATATTGTTGACGGAAAGGATGGTTTCTGTCGCCATCGCTTCACCTGTTGCGGCTAATTGTGGTTTCATTTTATTCCTCCTTCCCGTCAGCTTGTTCTTGGCAGCGGGGACCAACGCCCCCGCTTAAAGTTTGTGGTTGCGATTAGAGGCCCAACCAGTCGTCACGACGTGGCAAGGTGGTTTCATTGATGCGCTCAATTTTCACTTCGCCATCATATGAACCTTGGTTGATCGCTACGGTCATCAAGCCGCGGTGGTCTGTGTCAGTCCAAGTTGAAGGCAAGCAAACGCCTTCAAGACCTTCAGGCACCCAATCTTGCTTGGCGTACATACCTTTTTTGATGTTTTCGCCAGTGATGCCGCCATTCTCTTTGGCCCAAGCCATGGCTTCCATCATGTAGTACGCTGAGCAAATGCCACGGATATAGTGGTGCGTTGGCTTGCCGCCATCAGCAAACTCGCCAGATTCAGCAATTTTGGTGACCAAATCCATGCCCGGCACATCCTGCCCATAGAATGGGGTTGAGGATGGGAAGATCATGTTTTTGGCTTGTGAAGCTTCGATGGTGACATAGTCGCCAGCCCACACATTGCCCATATAGTTGGCTTCTACGCCCACTGTGCCGCAAGATTTAAGCAAGGCCACAACGGAGCCGCCCAAATTGGCAAGATAGACATATTGCGCGCCGCTTTCCTTGATCGTGAGGCATTGGGCTTTAAAGTCACCCGGCGCCATGGGCACCACAACAGGGTCAGCCACCGTCATGCCCAATTCTTCGGCATAGGCCTTACACGCTTCTTTTGGCGCATTCGGATAAGGGTGATTATCGCCTGCGTGCAAGAAGGTTGGGTTTTCGATGCCTTTTTCCTTCGCATCTTCAGCCGCCCATTGGGCCAATGCCCGGCAGGTATCTGAATAGGAAGGGCCATAGAAGAAGTTATATGGCGCAGGCTTTTGCGTGGCTGGGTTTGTGCCTTGCGGGTCCGTCAAGTGTGCAGAATAAGATGCGGAGAAAACCGGGATCTTATCTTTTGCCACAAATGAGATCAGCGCTTCAGTATCGGCAGTGCCCCACCCCTGCATCGCCACCATATCGCGGCTAGACCATGCTTTATAAGCGGCCAAGGCTTCTGGCACCTTATAGGCATAGTCAAGCTGGGTGAGTTCAATTTGCGTGCCATCAATGCCGCCATTGGCATTTACATAATTGATGGCATCAAAAACACCGGGGCCATAGGCTTTACCCACAAAGGCAGTTGGCCCGGTATAGTCAACCAAGTGGCCAACAAAAACGCTATCTTGCGCCTGGGCCGATGCGCCCAGCAGCAATGATGCTGAAAGGGCCAATAAAGTTGTTTTCATGTGTTTCACTTTTGTCTCCTCTTTACCCTCGGCATATTGTTTTTTTTGGCGTTTCATAGCCGGGGAAGAACGCCTTTTCTTCAGGTCCCCAATCCCGCTAGCGCGAGAAGGGGAAGAGTTTCCAACTAGCGCGAATTTGCTGCCAGCGGTGGATGAGCCCCTCCGGCTCAAAAATCAAAAACAGGATGATCGCCGCGCCAATGGACATTTGCTTCACATAGGATTTGCCGCTTTCCATGGCCGGAAAAACTGTGGCTGCGATGGTGGTGATACTTTCCATGACTTGCGGCAGCAACAAGATGAAGGCCGCGCCCAGAATGGCGCCATAGACTGAGCCCAGCCCGCCAATAATGATCATGGCCAAGAACTGGATCGACAGCAGAATGGTGAAGCCTTCCACCGACACATATTCGAGATAATGCCCGAACAGCGCTCCGGCCAAGCCTGCGAAAAAGGATGAAATGCCGAAAGACAGAATGCGGTATTTGGTGAGATTGACGCCCATCACTTCGGCGCTCAAATAATGGTCGCGCACGGCCACAAAGGCCCGACCATCGCGAGAACGCAATAGGTTGGTCACAGCAATAGCGGACACAACCAACCAGAACAGCACCAGATAGAAATAGCGCAGATCATCGTCAAAGGCGAAGCCGAAGAAGCTGGGCCGCTCGGCCAATGCACCATACACACCGCCTGAAAACCAATCGGCGCGTGAGAAAAAGTCGGTCAGGATGAATTGTGAGGCCAGTGTCGCGATGGCCAGATAAAGACCTTTAATCCGCGCGGCGGGCACCCCAAAAATCATGCCAACGGCGGTGGTTAGGACTGCCGCCGCTGGCATGGCCAGTAAGGGAGGTACGCCATATGAATTCACAAGCCAGGCGCTGGCGAACGCGCCGAAACCGAAAAAGGCACCATGCCCCAATGAGATTTGCCCGGTGGTGCCCACCAGAATATTGAGGCCAATGGCCGCGATGGCATAAATGCCGATCAAGATAAGCTGGGTGAGCCAATAATTGCCGATAAAGGGCGCTGCCACGATCACCAACGCCAACAACACAAGCGCTGAGCGGGTTTCAAAGTGGGTTTTGAACAGCCGGTTATCGTCCTTATAGGTGGTGCGGAAATCACCAGCGGGGCGCGGATTAGGTACATATGACATATTGTTTCTCCTTAAATCCGCTCAATGTCTTTGGTGCCGAACAGGCCATAAGGTTTGATCATCAAAATGATGATCAGCACATAGAATGGCGCGATGGTGTAGAGATTGCCGAGCTTGAGATACTGGCCGTCAAAATATTCGGCGAGGTTTTCCAGCACGCCAACAATGATGCCGCCAACCACGGCACCAACGATGGAATCCAACCCGCCCAAAATCACCGCCGGGAACACTTTGATGCCCACAAAAGCGAGAGAATTGGACACCGAATTCACAATGCCAATCACAATGCCCGCCACGCCGGACACCATGGCCGAGATGGCCCATGCCATGGCGAACGTATGTTTGACCGAGATGCCCAAGCTTTGGGCAATTTGCTGATCGAAAGCGGTGGCACGCATGGCAAGACCATGCCGGGTGAAGCGGAAGAACCAGAAGAAAACGCCCATAATCACGATGGATAGGACAAGGGAGAGCAGGTAGGCCACTTCCACATTCAACCCAGCAATATTGACCACATCTGTGGTGCCAAACACATCTGGGAACCGTTTTGCATCATTGCCGAAAATCCAGTTCATCAGCGCCTGCATAAAGATAGACAGGCCAATGGTGACCATGATCACCGAGATGATGGGTTCGCCAATGAGCGGCCTTAAGATCACCGTTTGCACAATGATGCCGAAGGCCACCATGAAAATCAGAGTGAAGATAAAGGCGAGAAAGAAGGGCAATTGCATTTGGGTGACCAAAGCAAGGCAGACCCATGCGCCCAAGACCAGAAATTCACCTTGCGCAAAGTTCACCACCTGTGTGGATTTGTAAATCAACACAAAGCACATGGCGACAACGCCATAAAGCATGCCCACAATCAGGCCATTGACTAAGAGCTGGAAGAAGAGTTCCCATTTCATGAGGCAAGGCTCCTTTGATCTGATGCTTTCGGGGCTTGACTTAGATTTTCAACTTTGAGCGATGTTTTGATGCGCTGGGTGGTGCCATCTTGGAAAGAAATCACCGTATCAATCGCCACCCGCTCGTCGTCGGAATAAAGCTTTTCGATAATGTCGCCATATTTCTCGGCGATGACACCGCGACGCACTTTTTTGGTCCGGGTCAATTCGCCATCATCCGCATCGAGTTCTTTATAAAGCAGCACGAATTTTTGGATGCGCTGGGCTTCAGGCAAAGTCTCATTCACCCGCTCCACTTCCTCACGCATCAACTCGTAAACTTCTGGGCGCGCGGACAAGTCGGTATAAGTGGTGAAGGCGATGCGCCGTTGCTCTGCCCATTTGGAGACAATGGGATATCGAATGCAGATCATGGCCGCGATATAGGGCTGGTCTTTGCCCAAAATCACAGCTTCGGCCACAAAGGTAGAGAATTTCAATTTGTTCTCAATAAACTGTGGGGAGAAGCGGGTTTGCGTGCTGGTTTCTGACAGATCCTTGATCCGGTCGATCACCACCAAATGGCCTTTGTCATCCAAATAGCCCGCATCACCAGTGAGGAAGCGGCCTTGATCGTCAAAGGCCTCGTCGCTCGCGTCCTTGTTTTTATAATAGCCGCTCATCAAATTTGGGTGGCTGACGACAATCTCGCCTAAGCCCTCATGATCCGGGTTGATAATCGAGATTGTACATTCATGCATGGGGTAGCCCACTGAATTGTGGTCGACCTCGTCCCACTTATGAATGGTATAAGCACCCAAGCCTTCGGTTTGGCCGTAAAGCTGCTTGAGCGGCACGCCCATGGCTTGGAAAAACTTGAAGGTATCCGGACCCATGGCCGCGCCACCGGTAGCGGCGGACTTGAGCCGCGAAAAGCCCAAACGGTCGCGCAGAGCGCGGAACAAGATTAACTCGGCGACCTGATCGCGTTCGCCCTTTTCCAGCGCCGCAATGCCGCGCTCAACGCCCCATTCGAAAATCTTTTGTTTCCAGGGAGAGCTTTCCATCATGCGTGAACGAATATCAGCGGCCACCACTTCCCATACACGCGGGCTAAGCAACACAAAGTGCGGCCCAATCTCGCGCAGGTCGGACATGGCTGTGTCTTCACTTTCGGGGAAATTCACGATCATCCGGGCGACCAAATTCCACGCCACGGAATACATTTGCTCCATCACCCAAGACAATGGCAGCACGGCGAGATATTCATCGCCTGCGCTCATTGGGTCCGCTTTCAAATAGTTCACCGCATGGCCGAGAAATGCCGAATGTTTCCACATGGACAATTTTGGATTGGATGTGGTGCCCGACGTGGTGCACAAAACCGCCACATCATCTGTTTTGGTTGCCGCAACCATGTCTGCATAAGCATTTGGGTTTTTGGCGAGTATGTCAGCGCCGATTTTTTCGACATCCGCCAAATAGATCAAACGCGGATCATCATATTTCTGCATGCCGCGGGTGTCGTGATAAATGATCTTCTTGATGGACGGGATTTTATCCCCAAGCATCAAAAACTTATCGACCTGCTCTTCATCTTCCGCCACCACGATTTTGGGTTCGGCATAATTGATGAGGTAAGCAATTTCATCTTCCAACGCGTCACGATAAATGCCCAGGCTCATGGCCTGATTGGCATGGGCGGCCACCTCGCCCCACACCCATTCAGGGCGATTGTCGCCAATCAACGCCACCACATCGCCGGGTTGCACGCCAAACTCTTTAAACGCCAACGCCATTTTGGCCACGTGATCGTTAAATTGGCGCCAGGTGATTTCATTCCAAATGCCGAAATCTTTTTCGCGCTGGGCCACCTGATTAGGGTGAGCCTTGGCATTTGCCGACAGCAATTTCGGCAGCGTGTCTGCTTCCGCGACCGCTTTAAGGTGATGAGACCCGTCAGCCCATTGAATGTCACTGCCTGATTTTTCCGTGAGGTTGGCCATGATTATCCGACCTCCTTCTCATCATCCATAGAGAAATCATCAATGCCGAGATAGGCGGTTTTGACCTGCTCATCTTCCACCACGGCTTCCGGCAGGCCTTCAGCGATCTTCTGGCCGAAATCGAGCACAGCAACACGGTGGGAAATATCCACTACCACGCCCATATCATGCTCAATCATCACCACGGTGATGCCATATTGCTCATTGAGTTCGATGATGTAGCGGGCCATGTCCTCTTTTTCTTCAAGGTTCATGCCCGCCATTGGCTCGTCGAGAAGAATAAGCTTGGGTTGAATGGCGATGGCGCGGGCCAACTCCACTCGCTTGCGCAAGCCATAAGACAGAGAACCCGCAGGCTCGTTGCGCACATGTTGGATTTCGAGAAAATCAATAATGTCTTCAATTTCCGCGCGGGCCTCGGCCTCTTCTTTTTGCGCACCACCGACCCAATAAAGCATGCCGGTGAGGAAGTTGTTTTTCATCATATGGTGGCGGCCCACCAGAATATTGTCGATCACCGACATGTGGGAAAACAGCGCCAGGTTTTGGAATGTCCGACCAATGCCAATTTTAGCGCGATCATTGATGGACCGGGACAGCAAATCCTTGCCATCAAACTGGATCGCGCCTTCTTGCGGCTTATAGCGACCGGAGATGCAATTGAGCATGGATGTTTTGCCCGCACCATTGGGGCCGATCAGCGAGAAAATCTCGCCCTCATCAACGTGAAACGAAATATCGGTGAGTGCTTTCACACCCCCAAAACGCAAAGAAATGTTGGCTACATCCAACATCTTTGATGGTTCTGTCACAATTTTCCTCCCCAAAGGCGCTTGACCTCAACTGAATTTGAGTTTGGTCTATAAGCCGAAGTCAGTGCAATCCCTTTACCCATGTTTTAACCAGGAGGGGTTGCCAGATTATGCCCGACTTGTACGCAATTGTGACGAGCGCTATTTTCGGGTGGGGAGGACATTAACGCCATGGGCGACCACGAGATCAGCGACAGCCAAGCCGTTGAATTATTGATGCAAATTGAGGCGGGCCTTGATAATATTGATCAGGGCATCACCGTGTTTGACCAGAATTTGGAGCTGGTTTTTGCCAATAAAAGATTGGGCGAATTGCTGGATGTGCCGGCCCGGCTTTTAACCCGTGGCACCAAGTTTGAAGCGCTTATCCGCTACAATTCAGAACATGGGGAATATGGCCCCGGTGATGTGGAACAGCAGGTGGCCGAGCGGGTGCGCGTGGCGCGCGAATTTCGCGCCCACACGGTGGAGCGGGTGCGGCCCAACGGACGGGTGATCCGCGTTTCGGGCGCGCCGCTAGCCATGGGTGGCTTTGCCACCATTTACACCGACATTACCCAGCAGAGGCGCTATGAAATTGAGCTGGAAAAACGAATCAATGCGCAAACGCGCGATCTGCGCCGCTCGGAAGAACGGTTGCGGCTGATCGCCAATGAGGTGCCCGCGGGCATTGCCTATCTCGATCAAGATGAGGTGTTTCAATTCGTCAATCGGCGGTTTGCCCAAAGCTATGGCCAATCGGTGGATGATATTGTGGGGCACAAAAGCCAGGAGATTTTGTCGCCGCACATGCATGAGGATTCCGCCCCCTACTTTGCCCGCGCCAAGGCAGGGGAAGCGGTGGAGTTTGATCTGGAATTTGACCATGAGGACGGGCGCAAGCTGGAAATTCGCGTGTTTTTGCGGCCCGACATTCGCGCCGATAAATCAGTGCGCGGCTTTTATGTGCTCTCGATCAATTTCACCCGCCACAAGCAGGCCGCTGCCGCATTGTCACAAGCGCAGAAGATGGAGGCGATTGGGCGACTTTCGGCTGGGATTTCCCATGATTTCAACAATCTGCTGACCATTATTTTGGGCAATTTGCGGCCCCTAGCCGAGCAAATGGAAGACCCGCATTTGCGCGAAGAGATGGTGGCCCCGTCCCTCCGTGCGGCGAAACGCGGGGCAGAACTAACCCGGCAATTGCTGGCGGTGGCGCGGCGGCAACCGCTGGACCCAAAGGTGGTGAATTTGAATGAGGCGGTAGAGGAAGTCGCCAATTTACTCAAGCCTTCCCTGCCTGCGACCACGCAATTACGGCTGGACCTGCCACCCCAAAAATTGTGGGCAAAGGTCGACCCCGGCGCTTTAGAAAATGCGCTGTTGAATTTGGCGCTGAATGCACAAGCGGCGATTGAAGAAAGCACCCGCAAGGAGCATGGGCTGATTGAATTACGATTGGTGGCAGATGCGGATCAGCACATCAAAATCCAATGTCGCGACAATGGCACGGGCATGAGCCAAGAGGTGCAAAAACAGATTTTTGATCCGTTCTTTTCCACTAAGGTGCATTCAGGCGGCACTGGGCTAGGCCTTTCTATGGCGCAAAGTTTTGCGCAGATGTCGGACGGGGATATTGCGGTGAACAGCGCCATGGATTTGGGCACTGAATTTGAAATCTGCATTCCGGACGTGGCGGCCCCAACGCAGACTGAAGCTGTGCCGGAGGTGCCGCAACTTCCACACAAACAAGGGGCGTTGGCGCTTTTGGTGGACGACCAGGACGAGGTGCGCGCGGTGTTGCGGCGCGAATTGGTGGGATTGGGTTATGCAGTGCTGGAGGCCGAAAATGCTGCCGAAGCGATGGAATTGCTGGATGAGGTGAACGGCATAGAGCTGGTGCTTTCCGACATTGCGATGCCTGGCGGGATGAGCGGCATGGAGCTGGGGCACCATGTGCGTGACAATTTTGGCCATGTGGGCTTGATCCTGATGACCGGGCACGCCAATTTGGTGAAAAGCGATTTTGACCAAGGTCTAAACTGCCCCATATTGCGCAAACCGTTTGAGCACAATAGTCTCGCCCGCGCGATCCTTGCTGCTGAAGCGCAAGTGTCGCTGGCACGGGGGGAGCAAAGCGCCATATGAATCAGAAGCTGATTTATATCTTAGAAGATGATGCCGATGTGCGCGCGCTTTATGGCCGTGAGCTGAAAGCGCAAAAGTTTGAAGTGCAGGCGTTTGAAACCATCAAAAGCTTTGATGCGGCGCTGCTGGCGCAGACGCCGGCCCTGTGCATTTTGGACCTATCGCTGCCCGACGGGGATGCGCTGATGTTGCTGCGCGACACGGTGGGGAAATTGAACATTCCCACCATAGTGGTGAGTGGCCGCGGAGCCTTGGGCGACCGGGTGCTCGGCCTTGATTTTGGCGCCGATGATTATTTGGTGAAACCTGTGAACACGATTGAACTGGCCGCCCGCGCCCGCAGCCTGTTGCGGCGGGTGGAAAAGGCGCAACCCCGCGCCAATGCCAGCCTTGGCGACAAGCTGAAATTTGGCGATTGGCAGGTGGATTTTTCTACCTTCGAGCTGAGCTATAAGGACGGCACGTCAGAGATTTTAAGCGCCGCAGATGCCCGATTGCTGAAGGCTTTTTTGGGCATGCCGGGCAAAGTTTTGTCGCGCGAGCAATTGATGGACCTTTACGATCAGGATGGCGATGGCAGCTTTGACCGCTCCATTGACGCGCAGGTGTCTCGGCTTAGGAAAAAGCTGAAAGATACGGCGAAAAACCCAAAGCTGATCCGCACCGTTTATGGCGCGGGCTATATGTTCACGCCGCAGGTGGAAGCTGTTTCTTAATGGCTTAAATTGGGTAGGCGGTCGCGTTTGATGATGCGCCGGAGGGCGAAGCGGGAGCGGATGGAGCGTATGCCGGGCACGCGCGTGAGCTTTTCTTGCAAGAAGCGCTCATAGGAACCAAGATCGGCGGCGACCACGCGCATCAAAAAATCCTGACTTCCAGTCATGATGAAACATTCCATGATCTCTTCAAAACTCTGCACTTCTTTTTCAAAAAGCTGCAGCGCTTCAGCGCCCTGATTGTCTAGCTCAACTGACACAAAGATGGAGATGGGCAGGCCCAACATTTCCTGATTGACCGACGCAGTGTAGCCTGTGATCACGCCGCGATCTTCCAACGCCACAACCCGGCGCGCGCATGGGGTTGGCGACAGACCGACCTTTTCCGCAAGCTCATTGGTGCGCATACGGCCTTCTTCCTGCAAAATCGCAACAATCTTTCGATCAATGGCGTCAATCTTCATTTTTTCTCCAAAATCAACATCCATATTGAGATTTACGGCTAAAAAGCGTATGGTTCAAGGGCTATTTTAGTGAGAAACTGCGCAAAGCTTGTGCCAATATATGCATAATTGGGGGGAGCTAGGGTTTAAAATAAAGTCAGCATAACTGACCAATCTCCCCAAGCCAGATTAAGACGACTAAGTCGAATTTCGCGCGACATCAGGTGCATCATAAGCACCGGAGGAGATATTCATGTCTGACCAAAAAATGCCGGAAGCCACCGGCCCGCTATCTATTTACGTGCCAGAACCGCCAACGCGCCCGGGCGACACACCAGACTTTAGCTATATTGATGTGCCCAAGGCAGGTGCAGTTGAATGCCCCGCAATCGATACCAAGCCTGAAGATATGCGCGACCTCGCCTATTCGATTGTGCGGGTGTTGAGCCGCAAGGGCGAAGCCGTTGGACCATGGGCCGATTTTTTGGGCGAGGATTTGAATGATGAAAGCCTGTTGCGCGGCCTGAAAGACATGATGAAAACCCGCATTTTTGATGCGCGGATGCTGACGGCGCAGCGGCAAGGCAAAACCAGTTTTTACACCCAATGCTTGGGCGAAGAAGCGATTGCCACCGGCTTTCAGCGCATGATGCGCAAAGGCGACATGAACTTTCCCACCTATCGGCAGCAAGGCCTGTTGATCGCGGATGGATGTTCCATGTTTGACATGATTTGCCAAATCTATTCCAACGAAAAAGACAATTTGGACGGGCACCAATTGCCCTGTCTTTACTCCTTTAAAGAACATGGCTTTTTCTCCATTTCCGGCAATTTGGGTACGCAATATGTGCAGGCAGTTGGCTGGGCAATGGCGTCTGCCATTTCCGGCGATGACAAGATTGCCTCGGCTTGGATTGGCGACGGGTCGACTGCGGAAACTGACTTCCATTCGGGCATGTTGTTCGCCTCTGTCTATCAGCCACCTGTTGTGCTGAACATTGTGAACAACCAATGGGCCATCTCCTCCTTTAACGGGTTAGCTGGTGGGCGCAATGCGCCATTTGCCGCGCGTGCCCATGGTTATGGTTTCCCTTCCCTTCGCGTGGACGGCAATGACTATCTGGCCGTGTTGGCGGCGTCCAAGTGGGCGACTGAACGGGCGCGGCGTAATTTGGGTCCGACCCTGATTGAATGGGTGACTTATCGCGTGGCGGCCCACTCCACCTCAGATGATCCCTCCGCCTATCGCCCGAAAGAAGAGAGCGATGCGTGGCCCTTGGGTGATCCGGTGGAGCGGTTGAAGCTGCACCTCATTAAAAAAGGCGCATGGTCTGAAGAGCGACACACCCAAGCCATGGCGGAAATTGAAAGCGAAATGATCGCCATTCAAAAAGAAGCCGAGAAATATGGCACGCTCAATCGCGGCAAAGGCCCTGATCCTGAGAAGATGTTTGAAGGCGTTTACAAAGAAATGCCAGATCATCTGGTCCGTCAACGTTTGGAATTTGAGGCGTAAACCATGGCACGCATGACGATGATTGAAGCCATCCGCGATGCGATGGATGTGAAAATGGGCATGGACGAAGATGTGGTCGTGTTCGGTGAAGATGTGGGCTATTTCGGCGGCGTGTTTCGCTGCACCCAGGGCCTGCAAGAAAAATATGGTAAGCATCGCTGCTTTGATGCGCCAATCAATGAAAGCGCCATTGTGGGCGCGGGCATTGGCATGGCGACCTATGGCAAGCGGCCCTGTATTGAAATCCAGTTTGCCGACTATGTACTGCCAGCCTATGACCAGATTGTTTCGGAAGCGGCACGGATTCGACACCGTTCCAACGGGCAGTTCACCGCGCCGATTGTGATCCGCATGCCCACGGGCGGCGGTATTTTTGGCGGGCAAACGCACTCGCAAAGCCCGGAAGCCATTTTCACCCATGTGAGCGGGTTGAAAACTTTGATCCCATCTAACCCTTATGATGCCAAAGGCATGTTGATCGCGGCGATTGAAGATGATGATCCAGTGATCTTTTTGGAGCCGAAGCGGCTTTATAATGGTCCGTTTGACGGGCACCACGAAAATGCAGTGACGTCTTGGGCCAAGCATGAAAAGGGCGAAGTGCCGGAGGGACATTACACGGTGCCGATTGGCAAAGCCAATGTGGTGGAAAAGGGCATGGATGTGACCATCCTCGCTTATGGCACCATGGTTTATGTGGCCCAAGCGGCAGCAAAGGAACAAGGTATTGATGCGGAGATTATTGATCTGCGCTCGCTATTGCCGCTCGATTTGGACACGATTGTGCAATCGGTGGAGAAAACCGGGCGCTGCGTGGTGCTGCATGAGGCAACATTGACCTCTGGCTTTGGTGCTGAATTGGCGGCGCTGGTGCAGCAGCACTGTTTCAAACATTTGGAAGCGCCAGTGTTGCGTGTTGCGGGGTGGGACACGCCTTATCCGCACGCGCAGGAATGGCACTATTTCCCCGGCCCGAAACGAGTTGGCAAGGCGCTTAAACGCGCAGTGGAGGCACAATAATGGGTACGCATATTATCAAACTGCCCGATGTTGGCGAAGGCGTTGCCGAAGCTGAATTGGTGGAATGGAACGTCAAAGTGGGTGACGTGGTTGCCGAGGACGAGGTGATCGGCGCAGTGATGACCGACAAGGCCACCGTTGAAATCCCCTCGCCGGTGCAAGGTGAAATCACTTGGTTGGGTGCCGAGGTGGGCGACATTGTTTCTGTTGGATCGGAAATCGTGAAGCTTGCCACCGTCGGCGATGAGGATGAGGCTGAAGAAACTGCACCTGCCCCTGTTGCACAGCAAGAAGAAGCACCCGCCGATGATGCGCCGAAAAGCGCAGCCAAAGGCGGCTATGTGATCAAGCTGCCAGATGTGGGCGAAGGCGTTGCCGAAGCTGAACTGGTGGAATGGAACGTCAAAGTTGGCGACATGGTCGCAGAGGATGAAGTGCTTGGTGCAGTGATGACCGACAAGGCCACCGTTGAAATCCCCTCGCCCGTGCAAGGTGAAATCACCTGGTTGGGCGCAGAGGTCGGCGATGTGGTTTCCGTTGGGTCGGAAATTGTGAAGCTGGCGACTTTGGAGGGCGAAAGCGGGTCACATGAAGCGGATATTCATGTGATTGAAAATGATATCGCGCCGGAACCAGGTGCAGTGCCCGCCGCAACTCCAGAAGCGGACAGCAAGGCAGAAATGTTGCCACCGCGTGCATCTGGCGAAAAAGTGTTGGCGGCGCCTGCTGTGCGCAACCGCGCCAAATTCCTCAATCTGGATTTGAGCCAATTTTCGGGCACTGGACCGGAAGGCAGCATCAGCCATGAAGATTTGGACCGCTATTTACTGAGTCAGCAGGCCAAGAGTGGCAGCGCCGCCGCGAGCAAGCCTGCCGCGCCTTATGCAGGCACCGGCAATGAGCCAACCAAAGACGTGAAAGTGGTGGGCCTTCGGCGAATGATTGCGGAAAAGATGAGCGTGGCCAATGCCCGCATTCCGCACATCACTTACGTAGAAGAAATTGATGTGACCGAACTGGAAGGGTTGCGGCAAAGCCTGAACGCGCAAAAGGATGAAACGCAAACCAAACTGTCGCTTTTGCCATTTTTGATGAAATCGATGGTGACCGCACTTTCTGAGCAGCCCGGCATCAATGCGCATTTTGACGATGATAATGGCATTGTGCACCAGTTTGAGCATGTGCATGTGGGCATTGCGGCACAAACCAATAATGGCTTGATGGTGCCTGTGGTGAAAAATGCGCAAAATCACGGCCTGTGGTCGAGCGCGAAAGAAATCGCCCGGTTGGCGCAAGCGGCCAAGGATGGCAGCGCCAAACGCGAAGAACTGACCGGCTCAACCATCACCATCACCTCGCTGGGGGCGCTGGGCGGGGTTGTGAACACCCCGGTGATCAACCATCCGGAAGTGGCGATTGTGGGCGTCAACAAAATGATGACCATGCCGAAGTGGGATGGGGAGAAATTTGTGCCCCGCAAAATCATGAACCTTTCCTCCAGCTTCGACCATCGCGTGGTGGATGGATATGACGCGGCGGTGTTTATCCAGCGTGTAAAATCATTGCTGGAAAAGCCGTTGATGATTTTCTCGTAAATCAAAGAAGCTGTTGAAAATGCATCAAGGTCGCCCAAGTGGCGGCCTTCTTCTGTTCAGAATTAATTAACGTAAACGTTTCGTTACCATTCTTGAACTAAACTCCCGCGCATGTGCGGGGGAGAACGCCTTTATGGTGAGCGCGACAGCAAATATAGAATCGAACTTGGTCGACGACCAAACTATGGCAGATATTGGCCATCGGGTTGAGCGGCTAGGCATTGAAATTGCTGACGTAAATGGTGTGGCCAACGAATTGGCTGCCCTCGGCGTGCAACAAGCCCAAAATATCCGCACAGTTACCCGTACGTCTAATCAGGTGTTAACGACCAGCACCAAGCTGGCCAGCTCCATGGCGGAGGCGGCGCAATCTGCCGAGCAGGCCGAACTGATCCTCACCGCCAGCACGGCGCAAATTCAAAATACGATCACCAAAAATAATAATCGTATGCAAGAATTGAGCGCCAATAGCCTCAATTTGAAAGAGAGCCTTGGCAGCGTTGACGGCAATGTGCAGGAAGTGCGCGTGGCGAGCCGCGCCATAGGGCAGATTGCGCGCGAAACACAACTTTTATCGCTTAACGCCAGTGTGGAAGCAGCGCGGGCGGGAGATGCCGGGCGCGGCTTTGCCGTGATCGCCGCTTCAGTGAAAACGCTTGCCGATCAAATTCAGGGCTTTGCCGACCAGAACGCGCAAAGCCTTGAAGAGTTGGTGAGTGTTTTGAGCAATTTGCAAGAGCGCAGCCACTCCAGCGCGCAAAGCGCCACGCAAGCCATTGAGGAAAGCGCGGCCGCCCATGAGGCGAGCACGCAATTGACCAATCTTTCGCAAAGCGTTTCAAAACTTGTGAAAGACATTGAAGGGCTCAAAGCCCCGGTGGATGAAAATATTCATGCGTCGAAATCCATCAATCAGGAATTGAGTGACCTCGACCAAAGCGTGAAACATTTTGAAAATCAGCTTGGCCAATTGCAGGGCCGCGCCGATTCCATTTTAGATATTTCGGAAGATTTGATGGTGTTTATTGCCCAATCAGGCGTGGAAACCAGCGACACCAAGATCATTCGTCTTTGTGAGAAGGCTGCTCGGCAAATTGAAGCACAGATGCAGGATGCAATTGCACAGGGACAATTGAGCAAGCGCGCCGCATTTGATCGGCAATATAAGCAAATTCCCAACACCAATCCGGTGCAATATTTCACCGAATATGTGGATTGGACTGATGCCCATTGGCAGCCTATTTTTGAAAAAGTGCAGCAAGCGGACCCGCGCATCGTATTTGGTGCGGCGATTGATGTGAACGGCTATTTGCCTACCCACAATGTGATTTATTCAAAGCCACCTACCGATGATGCGGAGTGGAACGCTGCCAATTGCCGCAATCGGCGTATTTTTAATGACCGCACCGGACTTTCAGCGGGGCAAAACACCAAACCGTTTCTGGTGCAAACCTATCGTCGCGATATGGGCAATGGCGAATTTGTGTTGATGAAGGATGCCTCCGTGCCAATCTATATTGAAGGGCAACATTGGGGTGGCTTGCGGATTGGCTATAAGGTGTAAAAAACCGAACAATATTTTGCCAATTGGTCAAATTATCCACAATTGTTTTCAAGTAACTTGCGCATAAATCACGAAATCGTCATAATCTCTACCAACGAGGGCATTCGGGCGGGATGATATGACGCAAAATGGCGAGAAGCAGCTGCTTCAGCTTGACGGCATTTCCAAATATTATGGCAGTTTTAAAGCCAATGATCGTATTGATTTAACGATCGTACCAGGGGAAATCCATGCCCTGTTGGGCGAAAATGGCGCTGGCAAATCCACGCTAGTGAAAATGCTTTATGGCAGTTTGCAGCCAGATGAGGGCCGCATTTTATGGCAGGGCAAAGCAGTGAACATTGCCAACCCAGCGGAAGCGCGGGCGCTTGGCATTGGCATGGTGTTTCAGCATTTCTCGCTGTTTGATGCGTTGAAAGTGGCGGAAAATATCGCACTGGCTATGCCAAAAGATCAAAAACTTTCAGACATTGCGACACGGCTTGAGGCTGTATCGAAAGAATATGGTTTGCCACTTAAAGCTGATTCCCGCATTCACGACCTCTCTGTTGGCGAACGTCAGCGAGTGGAGATTGTGCGTTGCCTGCTGCAAGAACCCAAATTGCTGATTTTGGACGAGCCGACTTCGGTGCTTACGCCGCAAGAATCGGAAGATTTGTTTAAAGTGCTGCGGCGGCTTTCAGGCGAAGGCACGGCCATTCTTTACATCTCCCATAAACTTGCCGAAGTGCAGGCGCTTTGTCAGAACGCGACCATTTTGCGCCATGGCGAAGTGGTGGCTGATTGCATCCCTGCTGATGAGACGCCACTAAGCCTAGCGAAGATGATGGTGGGCGATGACATTCATGAAATCTCTCCCCGCGCCACCAGCAGCGACGACACGAAAGTGGTGTTGGATGTGAAAGGGCTTTCCGCCCCCGGACTCACCGGATTTGAGACCAGCTTGAAAGACATCAATTTCAGCGTGCGCATGGGCGAAATTGCCGGCATTGCAGGGATTGCTGGCAATGGACAAAATGAATTGTTTGCGGTTTTATCTGGCGAACGCACCTCGGCCCCGGACATGATCACCATTGACGGTGATCCGGTGGGGCAACGTTCAATTTTGCAACGCCGCAAATTGGGCGCCATGTTTGTTTCAGAGGAACGGCTTGGCCATGGGGCGGTGCCTGAAATGAGCCTTTCGGACAATGTGGTGTTGACCCGCCATGGGCTGGAGAAAGATTTGGAATCCGGTCCGTTTATCCGCCACGGCACGGCAAAGAAAATCAAAGACAAAATTGCCGAAATGTTTGATGTGCGCAAAGGCAATGATGACCCGACGGCCATGTCACTTTCTGGTGGGAATTTGCAAAAATTTGTGCTGGGCCGCGAAGTGATGGCTGGGGCAAAATTGGTGATTGTGAACCAACCCACTTGGGGCGTGGACGCTGGATCCGCTGCGCAACTGCGGCAAAATTTGATTGATCTTGCGGCAACTGGCGCCGCAATTTTGGTGATCTCACAGGATTTGGATGAGCTGTTTGAAATCTCAGATCGCTTAGCGACAATGGCAGAGGGTGAGCTTTCAGAATTTGTGCCCACCAGCAAAACCAACCGCAATGAGGTTGGATTGAAAATGACCGGGGCCTTTGTGCCTGCAGAGGGAGCGCACGTATGAGACTGGAACTGATCAAGCGCAGCGCCCCCGCCCCCGCCATGCGCATTCTATCCCCCCTATTGGGTCTATTTTTGGCTTTGATTGCGGGCGCCATCATGTTTGCTGCGCTGGGTAAAGCGCCAGATCGGGCGCTTTATGCCTTTTTCATCGAGCCCGTTTCTGAGATGTGGAGCGTGCATGAACTGTTGATCAAAGCTGCACCACTTATTCTGATTGGCGCGGGGTTGTGCATTTGCTTTCAATCCAACAATTGGAACATTGGCGCAGAAGGGCAAATGATTGTTGGGGCCATTTTTGGTGCCGCCTTGCCCATCTTGCTGCCTGATGTGCAGAATTTTTTGATCCTACCTCTGATGCTGATTTGTGGCATTCTCGGCGGCATGCTCTATGGCTTTATTCCGGCACTTTTGAAGGCCAAGTTTAAGACCAACGAGATTTTGACCAGCCTAATGCTGGTATATGTAGCGCAAATGTTGCTCGATTGGCTGGTTCGCGGCCCATGGCGCAACCCAGAAGGCCTGAATTTTCCTGAATCTCGTCGCTTCCATGAATGGGCGCGAATTCCCGAAATGATGCCTGCAGATGGTCGCGCCAATTGGGGCTTTGTGATTGCCGTTGTGGTGGCGATTGCCCTTGGCGTGATGCTGGCGAAAAGCCTGAAGGGCTTTGAGGTGAAGGTGATCGGTACCAGTCCAAAGGCGGCGCAATTTGCCGGGTTTGATGCGAAGAAGATGATCTTTTTCTCTTTCCTTTTGGCGGGCGGCTGCGCCGGGCTGGCGGGCATTATCGAAGTGGCAGGGGCCACCGGGCAATTGCGGCCGACCGTGTCGCCCGGTTATGGCTTTACCGCCATTATCGTCGCCTATTTGGGGCGGTTGAACCCTATTGGGGCCATTGTGGCTGGCCTTGTGTTGGCACTTACTTATTTGGGCGGCGAAGCGGCGCAAATCAGCCTTGGACTATCCGACAAGATTGCACGTGTGTTCCAAGGTCTCATCCTGTTTTTCGTGCTCGCCTGCGACACGCTGATTCTTTACAAAATCCGCCTGACTTTTGGCGCTGCGCATAAGGGAGCCGCATAATGGGCATGACAGAAGCCATTTTGTTGACCATTGCCACCGCGGCAACACCGCTTTTGATCGCCGCGATTGGCGAATTGGTGGTTGAACGGTCGGGCGTGTTGAACCTTGGTGTTGAAGGCATGATGGTGATGGGCGCGGTTGGCGGCTTTGTGGTGGCCAGCCTAACAGGCAACCCATGGCTAGGCGTGTTGGCGGCGATTGCACTGGGCGCGATCACGTCCTTATTGTTCGCTTTTCTCACGCTGACTTTGGCGGCCAACCAGGTGGCCACGGGCCTATCGCTCACTATTTTGGGGCTAGGTGCCTCCAGCCTGATGGGCGAGCAATTTGTGGGCCAAGCGGGCAAGAAACTGGCAAATTTGGATTTGCCCGTGCTCACCGATATTCCGTTGATCGGGCCGCTTATTTTTGGCCAAGATCCTATCTTTTATATTTCCATCGCGCTGGTGTTTGGCGTGAGCTGGTTTTTGTTCCGCACCCGCGCAGGACTAACCTTGCGCTCCATTGGCAATAACCACCATTCGGCCCATGCACTGGGCATTCCCGTGTTGCGCTATCGCTATTTGGCGGTGATGTTTGGCGGCGCATGTGCGGGGCTGGCGGGCGGACATTTGTCGCTGGTTTACACGCCACAATGGGTGGAAAATATGACTGCTGGGCGCGGCTGGATTGCGTTGGCGCTGGTGGTGTTTGCCTCTTGGCGGCCCGCCCGCGTTTTAGCTGGCGCATATCTATTTGGTGCGGTATCTATTGGACAATTACACGCGCAAGCGTTGGGAATTGCAGTGCCCTCACAATTGCTCACCGCGTTGCCATTTTTGGCGACCATTGTGGTGCTGGTGCTGATTTCACAGAATGTTCGGGCGACGTTGATCAACACGCCCGCAATGCTTGGTCGGCCTTTTGTGCCTGATCGATAAACAATAAAAGTTTGGCATGTTGCCAAATCAAACCTCGGAGGTGAAGAGATGAAAAAATTGCTGATCGGACTTGCTGGCGTTGCCGCAATGTCGCTTGGCATGGCTGCTTCTGCTTTGGCAGAAGACCCCATGAAAGTTTGCTTTGTTTATGTTGGTTCAAAAACTGACGGTGGCTGGACCCAGGCCCACGATATTGGCCGCCAGGAACTGCAAGCACATTTTGGCGACAAGATTGAGACGCCTTTCATTGAGAACGTGGCAGAAGGCCCACAGGCTGAAGGCGTTATTGAACGTTTCGCCCGTTCTGGCTGTGAATTGATCTTCACCACAAGCTTCGGCTTTATGGACCAAACAATGGCCGTTGCTGAGCGCTTCCCTGATGTGAAGTTTGAACATGCCACTGGATATAAAACGTCAGAAAACGTAACCAGCTATAACTCACGCTTTTACGAAGGTCGCTATATTCTCGGCCAAATCGCTGCGAAAACCAGCGAAAAAGGCGTAGCGGGTTATATCGGTTCATTCCCAATTCCAGAAGTTGTGCAAGGCATCAACGCTTTCACTTTGGGTGCCCAAAGCGTGAACCCAGATTTCAAACTGAAAGTGGTTTGGGTGAACTCATGGTTTGATGCGGGTAAAGAAGCCGATGCGGCCAAAGCCCTGATCGACCAAGGCGTTGATATTTTGACCCAGCACACTGACTCCACCGCTCCAATGCAAGTGGCAGCAGAGCGCGGCATCAAAGCATTCGGCCAAGCCTCTGACATGATTGCTGCCGGCCCAGAAACTCAATTGACTGCGATCGTGGACACTTGGGGTGCATATTATATCAAGCGCGTGCAAGATGTGATGGACGGCACTTGGGAAAGCCAATCAACTTGGGATGGTTTGGCAGAAGGTATTCTTGAAATGGCGCCTTACACCAACATGCCAGACGATGTGAAAGCCATGGCGGAAGCCACAGAGGCGGCCATCGTTTCAGGCGAGTTGAAGCCATTTACCGGCCCAGTGAACAAACAAGATGGTTCTGTTTGGTTGGCTGAAGGCGAAGAAGCTGAAGACGGCGTTTTGCTCGGCTTGAACTTCTATGTTGAAGGCGTTGACGATCAATTGCCTCAATAAGGCTGAAAAGCTTGGTTAAGTTTAAGGGCGGGTCTTTTGATCCGCCCTTTTCTATTGGATCTATACCGTTTATAATATTTGACCAAACGATAAAATAATTGAGTGGGGGAGCAGGCGATGGATAAGGCAGAGTTGGCCAGAATGATCCAAGCGGGTGCGGGCAAACGCAAAGCAGATCTGGTGATCAAAAATGTGCGCTTGCTCGACATCATCACCGGGGACATCGCCACCAGCGATATCGCCATTGTCGGCAACCGGATTGTAGGTACCCATGCCAGCTATGACGGCGAGCGGGAAATTAATGGCGCGGGGCGCTATGCGGTGCCGGGCTTTATCGACACCCATTTGCACATTGAAAGCTCGCTGGTGTCGCCAATGGAGTTTGACCGCTGTGTGTTGCCTTATGGGCTGACCACCGCTATTTGCGACCCCCACGAAATTGCCAATGTGCTGGGCGCAGACGGAATCAAATATTTTCTCGACGCGTCTGAACGCAGCCTGATGGACATTAAAGTCAACCTTTCCTCCTGCGTGCCTGCCACAGCGTTTGAGACATCTGGCGCGGAATTGCTGATCGAGGACTTGCTGCCCTATCGCGACCATCCGAGCGTGATCGGGCTGGCAGAATTTATGAATTTTCCCGGCGTGATCAACACCAATGATGAAGTGCTCGACAAGCTGCTGGCGTTTCAGGATGGACATATTGATGGCCACGCGCCATTGCTGCGCGGCATGGATTTAAACGGCTATCTGGCCGCCAAAATCCGCACGGACCATGAATGCACCAGTGCTGACGAAGCGCGGGAGAAAATGCGCAAAGGCATGGCGATTTTGATCCGCGAAGGGTCTGTGTCGAAAGATTTGAATGCGCTGGCCGAGGTGCTGACCGCGGAAAGCTCCAGCTTTATGGCGTTATGCACTGACGACCGCAATCCGTTGGATATTCATGAAGAAGGCCATTTGGACAGCTTGATCCGGCGCCTGATCGCAAAAGGCTGCCCGACGCATCATGTTTATCGCGCAGCAAGCCATTCAGCGGCGCGAATTTTCGGTCTTGATGATCGGGGTATTGTCGCGCCGGGCTGGCTGGCGGACATCGTGCTGCTGGATGATTTAGAGCAGTGCGCGGTGAGCGATGTGGTCAAATCTGGCCAGTTGGTGGATGAAGCCGCTTTTGCGGCGCGGCCTTCGCTTGAGCCGATTGGGCTTCATTCGATGAAAGCGCAAAAGACTTGCCCCGATCAGTTTAAAGTGCCCGCTAGCGAAGGCAAAAACCTGACCCCGATGATGGGGGTTAAGCCAGGGCTGATCCTCACTTTTCGTGAAGAGGGCGTGTTGCCGCGCGAGGACGGCATTTTGCAACCAGACCCGGCGCAGGACGCTATTCAGGTGAGCGTGGTGGAGCGGCACGGCAGGAATGGCAATATTGGCCATGGGTTTGTGAAAGGGTTCGGGCTGAAACAGGGGGCGATTGCGTCGTCGGTAGGCCATGACAGCCACAACATCACTTTGGTGGGCACCAACCCGGATGATCTAAGCGCTGCCGCCAACCGCATTATCGAAATGCGCGGTGGCTTTTGCGTGGCGCATGAAGGGAAGATTTTGGCGGAGCTGGCTCTGCCTATTGCCGGGCTGATGAGCGAGCTGCCGTTTGAAGAAGTGGCCCATGCTTTGGAGAAGCTGCGCGATGCGGCGCATGGGCTGGGGTGCACGCTGCCTGAGCCGTTTTTGCAGGTGGCCTTTTTGGCGCTGCCGGTTATTCCGCATTTGAAGATGACAGATTATGGGCTGTTTGATGTGGATGCGTTTGATTTTGTGAAGTGAAGTGCGTGTCACACAATAAGTGACACGCCTGTGTAACCGTTGGTGCTGCATGGATTACCGGATCAAGTCCGGTAATGACGGTGGAGCGTAGGCAGATGATTCACACAGAAACAAACTCACATGAGCCGCAGAGCGCCACAACCCCACCGTGCCGCCCCGGACCTGATCTGGGGCCTACTTGCCTATATTTGCATTGATATTTGGTCCCGGCTCAAGGCCGGGACGGCGGCTGGGGATGTTAGCCAGCCAGTTTCGACTTCAGCGCTTCCCCGGCGACATAGGTTTCTACGATGGCACGGTCGTCGCCCATGGTTTGCAGGAGGAACAGCTCTTGCTCCAGATCGTGCACCGTTTCCATGCGCAGCTTCATCACCGGGGTTGCTGCGGCGTCGAGGACGATAAAGTCGGCATCGCTGCCTTCGTCCAAAGTGCCGATACGGTTTTGCAGAGAGAGGGCTTCGGCATTGCCTAATGTCGCTTGGTAAAAGCTAACCAAAGGCGGTAGGCGCTGGCCTTGTAGTTGCAGCACTTTGTAGCCCTCATCCATGGTGCGCAGCATGGAGATGGAGGTGCCGCCGCCAATATCGGTGGCCAAGCCAATGCGGCCCTGTTTTTGGTCGCCTTCCATGTTTTGCCAATCAAAATGGCCGGAGCCGATAAACATATTTGATGTAGGGCAGAAGACGGCTACGGAATTGGTGTCAAACATGGCGTCGCGCTCGCGGTCGCTCATATGGATGCAATGGCCGAACAAGGATTTGTCGCCCACCAGCCCATATTTTTCATAGATGCCGAAATAGTCACCCGCTTCAGGATAAAGCTCGTTGGTGAAGGCGATTTCGTTTTTGTTTTCGTTCAAGTGGGTTTGAATATGCAGGTCTGGAAATTCTTTCGCCAACGCCCCTGCGGCTTCCAACTGTTCTGGGGTGGAGGTGATGGCGAAGCGTGGGGTGATCACATAATAATTACGGCCCAGCCCGTGCCATTTTTCAATGCCAGCTTTGGTGTCGTCATAGGAGGATTGTGGCGTGTCAGTGAGCGCTTCTGGCGCTTCTCGATCCATCATCACTTTGCCGCCCAGCATCAGCATATTGCGGTGGGACGCGGCGCTGAAATAGGCATCGACGGAGCCGGGATGCACCGAGCAAAAGGCGCTGGCGGTAGTGGTGCCATTGCGGATGAATTCATCAATTAAATGGTCTGCGATCCGCGCGGCATGAACCGCATCGCCAAAACGTTGCTCTTCCACAAAGGTGTAAGTGTTCAACCATTCTAGCAGTGACCCAGCATAGGACGCCAGCACCTGCATTTGTGGGAAGTGAATGTGCGGGTCGATAAAGCCCGGTAGGATCAGCTTGCCGCGATGATCGTCAATCTGGACATTTTTGTCGGCTTTGGCTTTCACCTCATCATAGGCGCCCATGGCCGCAATGGTGCCATTACGCACCATCAAAGCGCCATCCTCAATATAGCGATAGGCGCTTTCATCATCGCGCGCCTGCGGTTTCGCGTGGAAGCTTAGCAAGCGCCCACGGACTAGTTTTTCACTCATATTGATCGGTCCTACTGATTTACGCTTTCATACCATGCCACAAGCAGCTCGCGCTCTTCCGCTGACATGTAGGTCACATTGCCCGGCGGCATGGCGTGGCTGCGCCCGGCTTGGATATAAATCTCTTGCGCGTAAGCGGCAATGGCTTGGTCATTATCCAAAATGACATTTTTCGGCGCTTGATGCACCCCATCCCACACTGGCTCCTCGGTGTGACACATGGAGCAACGGCCCAACACCGTGTCGCGCGCCTCTTCAAATTGAGCCGATGCCATATAGGGCGCGGCATTGAGGGTGGCCATTTTATCTTCGGTAAGCCCCGAAATTTTTGGATTGGTGGACAACCACATGATCAAAATAAACAGCACCGCAGATAGGAACCATGGCCAGCCCAAAAACTTGCCGCTTTCGTGCTTTGTGTTGAAGAAATGGCGGATCAGCACGCCGATCAAAAAGATCATCGAGGCGATCACCCAATTATATTGGGTGGCGAAGGCCAGCGGGTAATGGTTCGACAACATCAAAAACAGCACGGGCAGTGTGAGATAATTATTGTGCACGGAGCGCTGTTTGGACTGTTTGCCCAAGGCCGGATCAGGCTCTTTCCCCGCCTTTAAATCATCCACGATCACTTTTTGATTGGGGATGATGATGAAGAACACATTGGCCGACATGATGGTGGCGGTAAACGCGCCCAAATGCAGCAATGCGGCGCGGCCCGTGAACATTTGGGTGTAGCCCCAGGCCATAAAGACCAGCACGCCAAACAGCAGCACCATCAGGCCCGTATCGCTTTTGCCAATGGGTGATTTGCACAAGAGATCATAAATGATCCAGCCCCCGGCGATGGAGGCCACCGACAGGAAGATGGCGAGCGGCACGCTCATATCCATCACATTGCGGTCGATCAAATAAAGGTCCGCCCCGACATAATAGACAATGGCGAGCATGGCGAAACCGGAGAGCCAGGTGGTATAGGCTTCCCACTTAAACCAAATCAAATGTTCGGGCATATGGTCGGGCGCGACCATATATTTTTGAATGTGATAGAAGCCGCCGCCATGGACCTGCCATTCCTCGCCGCGCACGCCCTTGTGCAATTTCGGGTTGGGTTTAAGGCCCAAATCCAAGGCGATGAAATAGAAGCTGGAGCCGATCCACGCAATGGCGGTGATCACATGCAACCAGCGCACGCCAAAGGCGATCCATTCATAAAAAATTGCACTATCTGGCATATTCGCCCCCTAATTTCACCTCGGCTGTTTGTGCCTGCGCTGCCTGTTGCTCAATCAATTCTGCCGCCACCAAGGCTGCGATCACTTCGGGCCGTTTATCTTTGACCTTGGCACCGCCAATGGGTAGCACCAATTGATCGAATGGCGCCTTTGGATAGGCATCGGCCAACCACGACCGGAAAGTATTGCGCTTTGATTTTGAGCCGATCATGCCGACATAGAAAAAGCGGTTCATGGCCAAGGCTTCGCCGGTAATAATAAAGTCTAGCGCATGATCATGGGTGAGCACCACCACGCCTGCCCCCTCTGGCGCAGCGCGCAGTTCAGCTTCCGGCAGCGGGCTAAGGCGTTTTTCAATGCCGTCTATTTTGGCCAGTTCTTCGGCGCGCTGATCGATCAAGATCGGCTTGAACGGCAGAGGCTTTAGCGCCTGTGTCAAAGCGCGACCTACATGGCCTGCACCGAAGATATAGATTGGCGTGAAAGCTTCAGCTTCGTCGCGTAAATTCTGTTCGAAAATTTGCGCCGCGTATGCATCCAAGCGACGCAGGGAGAAGGTGAAATGTCCGCCGCAGCATTGGCCGATTTGCGGACCGAGCGGCAAATCGATCTCGCGATGGGTTTGGCCGTGCCGCAACATTTTGCGGGCTTCGTCCATCATCATATATTCGGCTTGGCCGCCGCCAATTGTGCCAAAAACATCTGACGCGCTGACCACCATTTTGGCGTCAAGATCGCGCGGGGTGGAGCCTTTGATGGCGAGAATTTCCACCAAGATGGCTTCGCCCTTCGCCTGTGCCCAGAATTGTTGCCAATCGGAAATCGCCTTCATCAGCGCTGCCCTTTCAACCTTTCCACCGCCATCAAAACGCGCTCTGGCGTGGCCGGAGCATCAAGGCGCGGGCAGGTTTTATAGTCGTCCACACTGGCCACGGCCATGGACAAGGCTTCCAGCACCGACACGGCGAGCATAAAGGGCGGTTCGCCCACCGCTTTTGACCGCTTGATGGTGCGCTTTTCATTTTTCGACCAGGTGACCAACTTGGTGTTGAAGGTGCGCGGCCGGTCGGACGCCAGCGGGATTTTATAGGTGGAGGGCGCGTGGGTTTTCAGCTCACCTTTGTCGGAGAACCAGAGTTCTTCGGTGGTGAGCCAGCCCATGCCCTGAATAAAGCCGCCTTCAACCTGCCCCAGATCAATTGCCTCATTGATCGAGTTGCCCACATCATGGAGCAAATCCACGCGATCGACAAAATATTCGCCGGTGAGGGTGTCGATCACCACTTCGGAAACGGCGGCGCCATAGGCGTAATAATAGAAAGGCGTGCCGCGGCCGGTTTCCCGGTTCCAGTGAATGTCGGGGGTTTTGTAGAACCCAGCGGCGGACAGATGCACGCGCTCAATGTAAGCGGCGGCGATCAGTTCCTCGAACGGCACTTGCTTGCCCGCGCAATCCAAATGCTCGTAGCCGAACTTGACGTCCGCTTCTTCGATCTTGAATTTGTCGGCGGCGAAACGCACCAGCCGGGCCTTTAATTGCCGCGCCGCATCGGCGGCGGCCATGCCGTTCAAATCGGTGCCGGATGAGGCGGCGGTGGCGGAGGTGTTGGGCACTTTGTCGGTGCGGGTGGCGCTGACTTTGACGCGGGCCGGATCGACCTGCAATTCATCGGCCAGCACTTGCGCCACTTTGGAATATAGCCCCTGCCCCATTTCCGTGCCGCCATGATTGAGCAGGATGGAGCCATCCTTATAGATGTGCACCAGAGCGCCCGCCTGATTGTACCAGGTGGCCGTGAAGGAAATGCCGAACTTAACCGGGGTGAGCGCAATGCCGCGCTTCAGATTTTTGTGGGTCTTGTTGAAGACCAGCACCTTCTGGCGTCGGGCCTGATAGTCAGAACTTTCTTCCAACTCGTCCACCACTTGAGCGATGATGTTGTCATCGACAATCTGGTGATAAGGCGTGATGTTGCCTGTGTTCGGGCCATAAAAATTGGCGCGACGCACCTCAAGCGGGTCTTTGCCCAGCTTATAGGCGATCTCTTCAATCACCCGTTCGCCGCCGATCATGCCCTGCGGGCCGCCAAAGCCGCGGAAAGCGGTGTTGGACACGGTGTTGGTTTTCAGCGGGCGCGAGCGCAGCTCGACGTTTTCGAAGAAATAGCAATTGTCCGCATGGAACAGGGCGCGGTCGGTTACCGGGCCGGAGAGGTCAGCGGAGAAACCGCAGCGGGCGGCAAAGTCCGCATCCAGCGCATGGATTTTGCCGCTTTCATCAAAACCCACCTCATAGGTGGCGAGGAAATCATGGCGCTTGCCGGTCATCACCATATCATCATCACGATCTGGGCGAATTTTCACGGCGCGCTTATATTTCTTCGCGGCCATGGCTGCCACGCAGGCGAACAAAGCGCCCTGGGTCTCCTTGCCGCCAAAACCGCCGCCCATGCGCCGCACTTCCACATTCACCGCATGTTGGTGTGTGCCCAAAGCATGGGCCACCATATGCTGCACCTCAGTTGGGTGCTGGGTGGAGGAAATGACTTTCACATTATCGTCTTCCCCCGGAATGGCCATAGCAATTTGGCCTTCAAGATAAAAGTGATCCTGCCCGCCAATTTCCATTTCGCCTTTAAGGCGCATGGGCGCTTTTTCCAGCGCCGCTTTTACATCACCATTTTTCAAAGTGAGTTGCGGGGTGACGAATTCACCACCTGCCGCTTCAGCTGCGCGAATATCAATTAACGCAGGTTTTTCCTGGTAGGAGATCTTGGCTTTTTTTGCCGCACGGCGCGCCGCATCGCGGTGGGTGGCGATCACGGCAAAGATGGGCTGGCCGAGAAACTGCACGTCTATGTCGGCGAAGATCGGATCATCATGCAGCGCCGTAGGGCTGACATCATTGGCGCCGGGAATGTCATTGGCGGTGAGCACGCCGAGCACATCCGGGTGCGCCAACACATCAGTGAAGTCCATGCTTTCAATGGTGCCGGCTGCAATGGTGCTGAGGCCGATATAGGCGTGCAGCGTGCCCGCCGGTTCATTGATGTCATCCAGATATTCGGCGGCACCGGCCACATGTTTGTGGGCGGATTCGTGAGGCTTTGGCCCCAGGGCTGATTGCTTTGAACGCATCAATTCACCTCCACCAAAGCGGCTTGGCGCAGCGCGTCTAAACTCTCCGCCTCGCCAAAATGGTCATCATAAAAGCGCAGCAGCAGATTTTTCGCCACTTGCTGACGATAGGCCGCGCTGGCGCGCATATCACTCATCGGGGTGAAATCCTGATCAAAAGCATCCAGCGCATTTTCAAATGTGTCGCGGGTGAGCGGTTGGCCGTTCAGCGCAGCTTCTACATTGTCCGCGCGCTTAGGCACGCCTGCCATGCCGCCATAGGCGATGCTCACTGTCTTGATCATGTCGCCCTCGGTTTCAAGGTAAAACGCAGCGGCGACGGCGGAGATATCTTCATCCCGGCGCTTGGAAATTTTATAGGCCGCAAAGTGCGCATCTGATTTTGGCAAGGGCACTTGAATTTGTGCCACAAACTCGCCGGGCGCGCGATCTTGCTTGCGATATTCGATAAAGAATTTTTCCAATGGCAATTGGCGGGTTTCTTCGCCGATTTGCAGCGTAATGGTTGCGCCCAATGCGATCAGTGCTGGCGGTGTGTCACCAATGGGCGAGCCATTGGCAATGTTGCCGCCGATGGTGCCCATATTGCGCACCTGTGCGCCCCCAATGCGCCGCCAATAGGCGCTGAGCTGCGGCAGCTTTTCATCAATCAGTGGCAGCAGATCAGTGTAGGTTACACCGCCGTCGATGATCAGCTGACCATCTTTTTCCTCTACCGCATCAAAATCACGGAGCGCTGTTAGATAGATGGAAGGGGTGATCGGGCGCATAAATTTGGTGACCCAGAGGCCCACATCTGTCGCGCCAGCCACCAAAGTTGCATCTGGGTGTGCTGTGTAGATTTCGGCCAATTGTGCCTTGGTCTTGGGCACAAAGATTTTGTCGCCATCGCTCTCAATGGCGATGGGCGTGTCATTTTCCAGCGCTTGCAAGCGGTCGATATTTTGCTGGCGTTCCTTCACCAGAAAATCCTGCTCTAAGCTGCCAAATTTTGTGATATTCCGCGCGGCTTTGACGATGGGCTGATAGCCCGTACATCGGCAGAGATTGCCCTGCAAAGCTTCCTCAATCTCGGTTGTGGTCGGATCAGCATTTTCCATCCACATGGCATAGAGCGACATGACAAAGCCGGGGGTGCAAAACCCGCATTGAGAGCCATGATGTTCAACCATGGCTTGCTGGATTGGATGCAGCCCCTGATCGCTCTTCAAATGTTCGATGGTGACGATGTGGGTGCCGTGCAGGCTGGCGACAAAGCTGATGCACGCGTTGACGGCCTGATAGCGCAGCTTGCCATTTTTCAGCCGCCCGACCAGCACGGTGCAAGCACCACAATCCCCTTCGGCACAACCTTCTTTTGTGCCGCGGAGTGTTTTTTCAAGACGTAAAAAATCAAGTAAAGTTTGGTCTGATTTGAGCTTTTCTAGCTCTATAATTTCATCGTTCAGCCAAAAAGAAATTTTTGAATCGAAGTTCAAAACTAACTCCCTCGATAAGTCGAATAGCCGTATGGCGACACCAAAAGCGGCACATGATAATGGGCATCTGGCTGAGCAATCACAAAGCGCACGGGCACCTCATCCAAAAACGCGCCATTCGGCTCTTCAACGCCATGGCTTTTGAAATAGTCAGCGACCATAAAGCGCAATTCATAGGTGCCGGTTTTCAATGTGCCTTCGAGCAAAGGGCCGTCCACGCGGCCATCATGATTGGTGCGCGTTTCCAAGATTTGCTCGGCAGTGTGATTGTTTAGCTCAAAAAGGCAGAGCTGCAAGCCGCTCGCGGGACAACCGCGCGCTGTGTCCAACACATGTGTTGTTAGTTTACCTGTCGCCATAACTACCTCCCCCTTATAGGTTCATTTTTGCCGTGTTTCTGGGGGTTCTGTCAAGAAATTTTAACAATTGGTCAAAAAATTACCACCGCCTGGCATTTCCCCCTAGGCGCAAATCATCGCTTCATGCATAGTGCATGCAATGTGCGATTTCGCCAACGCAAAAATATCAGCATAAAGGGTGGAGCAAATGAGCGATAAACCGCAACGCTATGAACGGGATATGCGCGGCTATGGCCGCCGCAAGCCAGCGGTTCAATGGCCGAATGGCGCCAAGATTGCCGTGCAATTTGTGCTCAATTATGAGGAAGGCGGCGAGAACTGCCTGTTGCATGGGGACAAGGCTTCTGAGGCCTTTTTGTCTGAAATTGTGGGCGCGCAGCAATGGCAAGGCCAACGCCATTGGAACATGGAAAGCATCTATGAATATGGCGCGCGCGCCGGGTTTTGGCGGGTGCATGAGCTGTTTACCCAATTTGATATGCCGCTGACCATTTATGGGGTGGCCACCGCGCTCAAACGCTCGCCCGAGCAAGTTGCGGCGATGCAAGAAGCCGGATGGGAAATCGCCTCACACGGGCTAAAATGGATCGAATATAAGGATTTCACCGAGGCCGAAGAACGCGCCCATATGAAAGAGGCGATCCAGCTGCATTATGAGGCCACGGGCGCTTATCCCAAAGGCTGGTATACGGGCCGCTGTTCGGACCATACGGTGGCGCTGACCCAAGAAATGGGGTGTTTTGATTATGTGTCGGACAGTTATGCGGATGATCTGCCCTATTGGCGGGCACCCCGTGGCGAGGCGCAACAGCCACAATTAATTATCCCCTATACACTGGACACAAATGATATGCGTTTTGCTGCGGTGCAGGGCTTTAACAGTGGCGACCAGTTTTACTGCTATTTGAAAGACAGCTTTGACGCGCTTTATGCCGAGGGCGAAAGGGGTGCGCCGAAACTGCTGAATATCGGCCTGCATTGCCGCCTGATCGGCCGCCCCGGACGGATTATGGCGCTACGGCGTTTTCTCGACTATATCCAATCCAAACCCGATGTTTGGGTGGCGCGGCGTATTGATATTGCGCACCATTGGATGCAGGAACATCCCTATGCAGCACCAAAATTTGACGTGGTGAATATGAGCCGCACAGCCTTTGTGGACCAATTTGGTGGCATGTTTGAGCATTCGCCTTGGATTGCAGAGCGGGCTTATGAATCTGAGCTTGGTCCGGCACATGATTGTGCCATCGGCATACATGCGGCACTGGCGGCCCAGTTTCGAAAAGCGCGGGAGAGCGAGCGGCTTAAAGTGTTGAACGCGCACCCGGATTTGGCGGGCAAATTGGCGGCGGCGAAACGGTTGACTGAAGACTCGACCAAGGAGCAAGCAGGTGCTGGGCTTGATGCATTGACGGATGATGAGCGCGCCACCTTCAGCGAGTTAAATGAGACTTACACGGCAAAGTTTGGTTTTCCCTTTATCATTGCGGTGAAAGGGCTGAACAAGGATCAGATTCTTGAACAGTTTAAAAAGCGCGTGCATCATGATCGGGATGAAGAATTCACGACAGCGTGTCAGCAAGTTGAGCGGATTGCTCTGTTGCGGCTGAAAGACATGTTTGGGGAGGACTAGATGAGCCAATATTATACGCCCAAAGGTGGCCTGCCGCCGCAAACGCAATTGCTGACCGATCGCGCGAAATTCACGGATGCCTATGCAGTGATCCCCAAAGGGGTGTTTAGCGATATTGTCACGTCCAACCTGCCCCATTGGGACAATACCCGCGCCTGGATTATTGCGCGGCCACTCAGCGGCTTTGCCGAGACCTTTGCGCAATATGTGATGGAAGTTGCCCCCGGTGGCGGCAGCACCCGGCCTGAGCCGGACCCGAGCGCTGAAGGCGTTTTGTTTGTGACCGAGGGCGAAGGCGCGCTGACGCTTGACGGAGAACAGCACAAACTGGACGTGGGGTCATATGCCTATTTGGCGGTTGGGGCGGACTGGCAATTGGCGAACGATTCAGATGCACCGCTGCGGTTTCATTGGATTCGCAAGGCCTATGAGGCGGTCGACGGGATCGATGCGCCAAAGAGCTTTGTGAC
Source organism: Maritalea sp. S77 (assembly GCF_049801075.1). Classification (NCBI taxonomy): domain Bacteria; kingdom Pseudomonadati; phylum Pseudomonadota; class Alphaproteobacteria; order Hyphomicrobiales; family Devosiaceae; genus Maritalea; species Maritalea sp. S77. The sequence goes on from NZ_JBNAGG010000003.1 coordinate 123,088, forward strand.
CAAAGAGAATGACCACGATCCCATCCCGATGCCAGATACGGATGGCGCTTGGGCCACCACGCGCTTTGTGGACCCCAGTGATGTGGCCCATGATATGCATGTGAATATTGTGACGTTCCAGCCGGGCGGCGCGATCCCTTTCGCGGAAACCCACGTGATGGAGCACGGGCTTTATGTATTGCAGGGCAAAGCGGTTTATCGGCTGAATGAAGATTGGGTTGAAGTGGAAGCGGGCGACTTTATGTGGCTGCGTGCCTTTTGTCCGCAGGCTTGCTATGCGGGTGGGCCAGAGCCGTTCCGCTATCTGCTTTATAAAGACGTCAATCGCCACATGAAGCTGAAATTGGGGGTATAGATGGAAGTCCCCTTTATCCCCATCAAGCAGATGACGATTGAGGCTTTTGCGCCATTTGGTGAAGTGATCGATTTGGACAAGGCCGATCATTTTCCGATCAATAATGGCATGTGCACCCGCTATAATGATCTCGCGACGGTGGAGCTAGGCGGCGTTGAACCGCGGCCGCTGGTGAATATTTTCCGCGGCAAGCCTTATGATATTCCGCTGCACCTTAAGATGGTGGAGCGGCATCCGTTGGGTTCGCAAGCTTTTATCCCCATGAGCCGACGACCTTTTTTGGTGATTGTTGCCCCTGATGGCGCAGGCAAGCCGGGCACCCCGCAGGCATTTTTGACCCAATCGGGCCAAGGCATCAATTTAAAGATGGGCTGCTGGCACGGGGTGCTCACCACCCTTGAGCAAACCAGCGATTTTGTGGTGATTGATCGGGGTGGGCCGGGTGAAAACCTTGAAGAGTTCTATTACGAACCAGGCTTTTTGGTGGGGTTTGCGGATTAGAGATTTTTGTTGAGTGCTCTTACGTCACCCCGGACTTGATCCGGGGTCTAAGCGGATGCAGAGACGAGGCACAGCCTTCACACTCTAGCCACTAGTGCATTGCCCTTTTGGCCAAGGTTACATGGATTACCGGATCAAATCCGGTAATGACGGTGGTGGATGAGGCTATTTTGTGCTGTGGGTCGTTTTCTTTATCCGGCGGATCTGGTTTACCGCCGATCGAACTTACGACCCAGCACCAGCGACGTCTGCGTGCGGCGGACGCCGGGGATGAGGGCGATTTCGTCGATGATTTCGTCAATATCTTCGAGCTGTGGCGCTTCCACTGACAGGTGCAAATCATATTCGCCATTTATGGCGAGGCAGAGCTTGATTTCGGGGAAGTCTTTCAGCTTATCAGCGATCTGCTTGCCCTGCTGCTGATGCACTTCAATCATCACCAAGGCTTCCACGTGCTGGCGGCCCGGGTCTTCGGCCAATTGCACTGTGTACCCCTTAATGTAGCCCAGCCGCTCCAGCCGGGCGATCCGCTCATGTACCGTGGTGCGGGCAATGCCGAGTTTTTTAGCAATATCAGAAGTTTTCGCGCGGGCATTAAACTGCAATTGGGCAATCAATTGCCGATCCAATTCATCCCGTATGGGCTTTTCCATGCCGCCACTCCCTTCCGACAAATAGTCAAACATATGATAAAGTGACGATGCGCAAGTTTTGCCCAAGGCGCAAGTGCATCATATGGTTAAGCGGGGATCGCGCTCCTCTTTTTCGTCATTTTGTCGGGAATTTCAAATAATTTCCGTCGTTTTGTCTTGATTATGTCGGTTCAGATTCTATGCGCTGACAGCACGCACTGGCACAATTTTACCAGTTAAAAAATCAAACCAGAGGGACAGATATGAATTGGGATGTTTTGATTGTAGGCGCAGGTAAAATTGGCCGCATGGTGGGCGTGGTTTTGGAAAGCCAGCCTGAATATAACGTGACCGTTGCCGACACCAATGAAGCTGCCTTGGCAGAAGTGGCCAAATTGGGCCTAAAAACAGCTAAGGTCGACGTGACCAATGAAGAAGAATTGGTGGCTGCCCTTAAAGACAAAAATGCAGTGTTGAGCGCTGCCCCTTATTTTTTAACCCCTGCCATTGCGACAGGCGCGAAAAAAGCAGGCACACATTATTTCGACCTGACAGAAGATGTAAAAGGCACCAAGTTTGTGATGGACTTGGCCAAAGATGCTGACACAGCCTTTATGCCACAATGCGGTTTGGCCCCCGGTTTTGTGGGCGTTGCGGGTTATCACTTGGCGAAACAGTTCGACAAGGTCGAAGATTTGTCCATGCGCGTAGGTGCGTTGCCACGCTACCCAACAAATGCGCTGAAATATAACATCACCTGGTCCACCGAGGGCATGGTGAATGAATATTGCAACCCCTGTGAAGCCTTGGTTGACGGTAAATTGGTGGAAGTGCCACCGCTTGAAAATTTGCAAACATTCACATTGAACGGCACCGACTTTGAGTGTTTCAACACGTCTGGCGGCTTGGGCACCTTGTGCGAAACGCTTTCTGGCCATGCAAACAATGTTTCATACCGCTCAATCCGCTATCCGGGCCACCGCGACATTTTGAAAATCTTGCTGCAAGATTTGAAACTGCAGGATCGTCAGGATTTGATGTGCGAGATTTTCAACACGGCTTTGCCAGTGACCAAACAAGACACTGTAACCGTGTTCTGCACCGCCACAGGCACCATCAATGGCAAATATGAGGAGAAATCTTTCCTCAATGTTTCCATCCCAATGGAAGTAGCCGGGAAAGAATGGACAGCCATTCAGATCACTACGGCGGCGGGCGTAACCGCAGCGATGGATTTGATGCGGACCGGCAAATTGCCAAGCAAAGGTTTTGTGCGCCAAGAGCAGATCAATCTGGATGAGTTTTTGGACAATCGGTTCGGCGGCATGTTCCTAGGCAAGCCGTTGGAAACCAGCACTGCGACTGAAAAAGCCGCATAATTTCAAAAGGGTGGGCTTCGGTCCACCCTTTCCATTTCGGCAGCTTGATCTAAGCAAAGTGCGAAATACATGTTGAATTTTGCACAAAATAATGACTATTCAGTCAAAATATAATCGGTCATACTGGCTGGAACATATCGCAAAAACTGAATTTGCGGATAAGGCGTTGTGAGGGCAACGCAAATCAGGCCCGAGAAATTGGACCTGATGCGAGGGAGGACATTATTGATGCTTTTGAACCTGACCGTTGGTCCGGCGAGGCTGTTGAGCGCGTTTGCGTCATCAAACTTTTTACCTGCAGGCATAAGTCTGAGCTCAGGGCAACGCCCCCAATTTCTGCGGGCACGGCGTTCCGCGCACCGCAACATTCCTGCACCATTAAACCGAAAACAGATTGTTTGCTCCCCCCAATTGGGTAGTGGGAGCAGCAATTGCCAATTGTGCACCTTTTAATTTTGGGCTAGATCGGTTGGAAGCGACCAAAGAATGAAAGAAAATATGTCGGATACGCAAACACCTGTCATCGAAGTAAAAGACCTGCACAAGAGTTATGGGCAGCTCGAAGTTTTAAAAGGCGTAGATTTGGTGGCGCATAAAGGCGATGTGGTGAGCCTGATCGGTTCTTCCGGCTCTGGAAAATCCACCATGTTGCGCTGCATCAATTTGCTGGAGGACAGCCAGCAAGGCGATATTATTTTTGATGGTGAGCCTGTGCACTGGAAAGGCGAAGGGCTTAACCGCCATCCGTCCAATAAAGACCAAGTTATTCGCATCCGCACAAACCTCACCATGGTGTTCCAGCAGTTTAATCTTTGGGCACATATGTCGATTCTGCAAAATGTGATGGAAGCGCCAGTTACGGTTCTGAAAGAAGACCCGGCAGTGGTTGAAGCACGCGCCCGCAAACTGCTCGACAAGGTGGGCATTGGCGACAAATGCGAGAATTATCCGGCACAGCTTTCCGGCGGCCAGCAGCAGCGCGCAGCCATTGCGCGCGCCTTGGCGATGGAACCGCAAGCCCTATTGTTTGATGAACCGACCTCCGCGCTTGACCCAGAGTTGGAGCAAGAAGTGGTGAAGGTGATCAAGGATTTGGCCAAAGAAGGCCGCACCATGATTATCGTGACCCACGATATGCGCTTGGCAGCGGATGTTTCCGACCATGTTATCTTTTTGCATCAGGGACGCATTGAAGAACAAGGCACCCCTGATGAGGTGTTTAAGAACACCAAAACCGAACGGCTGAAGCAATTCTTGAGTGCGACCGTTCCGGCATAACCAACTCAAGATCTCTTTATAAAAGAGGTTAAACCAAGGGAGACTAAAATGAAAAAATTCATGCTTTCCGTTGCTGTTTTGGCAATGAGCACAAGCTTTGCAATGGCGGACACTGTGCGCCTTGGCACCGAGGGCGCTTACCCTCCATACAACTTTATCAATGATAATGGTGAAGTTGACGGTTTTGAGCGCGAATTGGGCGATGAGCTTTGCAAGCGTGCAGAAATGGATTGTGAGTGGGTAACCAACGATTGGGATTCAATCATCCCTAACTTGGTATCTGGCAACTATGACGCGATTATCGCTGGTATGTCTATCACGCCTGAGCGTCAGGAAGTTGTTGATTTCACACAGAACTACACACCTCCATCACCTTCAGCATTTGCTGCGTTGAGCGCTGATGTTGACCTTGACGGTGGCGTTGTAGCTGCACAAACGGGCACCATTCAAGCTGCGCACATCACCACCACTGGTGCGACATTGCTTGAGTTTTCAACGCCTGACGAAACTGTTGCTGCTGTGCGCAATGGCGAAGCAGACGCAGTGCTTTCAGACAAGGACTTCTTGATCCCATTGGTTGAAGATTCAAATGGCGACATGGTTTTTGTTGGTGACGATATTCCTTTGGGTGGCGGTATCGGCATGGCTTTCCGCAAATCTGATCCAGAAATGCGCGGCAAGTTTGATGCAGCGATCCAATCCATGAAAGATGACGGCACATTGAACGAGCTGATCATCAAATGGTTGGGCGAAGACTCACCACGCTTCTAAGAAATTGAGGAAGGGCGGGACTTGTCTCGCCCTTTGCCTATATGTTTGAATTCTGCGCAAATCCCGACCAAATTGAAGGCTTAACCTGGCTGACCTGTTATCTAACAACAGGCAAGCATATGAGCTTTTATGCCTCATTTGGCACTGTTTTATTGCTGTTGGCTGTTACCGCGCCAACCGCCTTGTTATTCGGCTTTTTTGGCGCGTCTGCTGCGCGGTCGCACATTGCACCGCTGCGCTGGCTCGGCAAAGGTTATACCGCCATTGTGCGCGGTGTGCCTGACATTGCCTTTTTCCTTTTCTTCGTGATTGCGCTCGACCAAGCTTTTGAATATGTGCGCCACAAAACCCTATGCTCGGACTGGACCGAACCTGTGCGGCAAGGCAATGATTTTGTGGTGTGCGCGGCGGCGAAATTGCCGCTATCCACTTCCCCGCAATGGGTGCACGAAACCTATGGCTTTATGCTTGCCGTGCTGACCTTTGCCATTGTGTTTGGCGCCTTTGCCGCCAACGTGCTTTATGGCGGCATGCGCGCTGTGCCCCATGCACAGCTGCAAACAGGCGAAGCTTATGGCATGACCCAGCGCCAAGTGTTCTGGCGGATTTTGATGCCGCAAATGTGGGTTTATGCCCTGCCCGGCTTGTCTAACCTTTGGATGATTTTGATCAAAGCGACCCCTCTATTGTTCTTGCTTGGGGTTGAGGACATTGTTTATTGGGCGCGGGAATTGGGCGGCTCAAAAAGCTCCGCCTTCTCCTATCCGCACCCGGATTGGCGCATCTATTATTTCTTGGGCCTGTTGGTGTTCTATCTCGCCATGACCAAGATTTCTGAAATTGTGTTTGAAAAACTCATGGACCGTTTGAACCTTGGCCAAGCCACAACCGGCGGCAAATCACTTGCGGGAGGTTCAGCATGAGTTGCATTGAAACCATCCAGAACTATGCCTTCCGCTCCATGGGTTTTGGCGAGCGCTTGTTGCCGCGCTCAGACTTTACCTTGTGTGACCAATTCACCCTGATTGGCTCGGGGCTAATCTGGAATGTTTATTTTGGCGTGTTGGCGCTTTGTCTAGGCTTTTTCCTTGCTGTTGCCGTTGCGATGGCCAAGGCCAGCAAAAACCCAATTGCGCGCTTGCCGGCAGAATGGTTCATCTTTATTTTCCGCGGCTCACCTCTCTTTATTCAGTTCTTCTTTGCGTATGAGTTGTTTGTGTTGCTGCCGAAATTGGGCACCGACATCAATTTGGGCTTTGTGGAAATCACGGTGGAAACACGTTGGCTGACCAAAGCGTGGCTTGGGGCGTTGATCGTGTTGTTCCTCAACACAGCAGCTTATTCGGGCGAGATCTTTTACGGGGCGCTTAAATCCATCCCGAAAGGCGATGTGGAAGCCGCCGATGCCTATGGCATTACCGGATGGCCACGGTTTAAAAAGATCATATGGCCAACCATGTTGCGCCTCGCCTGGCCAGCTTACACCAATGAAGCGATCTTTTTGTTTCATGCGACAACGCTGGTGTTCTTTTCCGGCTTTCCAAGCTGGCAACAGCGCGGTGATGCGCTTTATTACGCCAATTATTTTGCGGACAAGACGTTCAACCCGTTTGTGCCTTACCCGATTTTGGCGTTCTATTTCATTTTGCTGACACTTTGTGTGATCGGCGTTTATGGGATGATTAATAAGCGCTTGAATCGGCACTTGCCGGAAAATCAAGTGCGCCGCATTAAGGTGCGGCCGCAAATTATTCGCTAGATTTTGGTGCGGTCAGTCGAGGCTGACCGCATATTCTGCTTGCCCCTTCACCACATCTTTTACGCAAAAAACTTGGCCGTCTTGCACGCTTGGCGGGTTTAGATTTTCAAGGGCTGAGGTGAAGTAGAGGTCCGTGAAGTTGGGACCGCCAAAGGCCGGGCAAGTGGGCTGCTTTGCGGGCACGGAAATACGCTGCACCTCATAGCCCTGCTCATTATATTCCACGATGCAGGATGCGCCCCAAAGCGCGATCCAAATATGGCCTTTTTGATCCACCAATGCCCCATCTGAGTTTAGCTTTTTCTTGCTCAAATCCACATGCACAATGGGCTCGCCCAAAGGCCAGCCCTCTGCGTCCAGCATTTGCTTCCACACCACATGGGTTGGCGTGTCGGTGTAATAAGCGCATGAACGATCATGGGCGAAGCAGATAGAATTGGGAATCGCAACTTCTGGCACCAACAGGCGCAATTCGCCTTGGTAAAAGCGATAAATGCCACCCTTCTCTTGCGTTGGATCGGTTTTGGACATGGTACCAATCCAAAACCCACCCCACGGATCGATGCGTCCATCATTTGAGCGACGGGAGGGCACATCCTTTTCCAAATCCACCAGATGGGTTTGCGCGTCTGTTTCCAAATCAAAAGTGAAAATTTGGCTTTCAGAAGCGATCACCAATTTGGCTTCATCTAGCCAGCCTGCTGCCGTGACAATTTCATCAAACGCCCATTCCAGCGCTTGTCCGTCCTTTTGCGAACGTAATTTGCAATTAGGGATATCGAACCAAAAAAGCTGCTGCCGCAAAGGGTGCCAAAGCGGACCTTCGCCCAATGTATTTTGTCGTTGATCAAAAGTCTGTGCAGCCATTGTGTGCTCCTCCGCCTCTTAAATCTATGGCTAGCAAATCGGGACAGAGGGACAAGTCGGAAATGGACCGATTGGACAGATTTCGGACAAAAAAACCCGCCAGTACAAAGACTGGCGGGCAAGAAAAGATCTTTTAAAAAGATCCTTCTGTGGGAAGTTGTTTAAGCCAGAGCGCTTGCCGCTTTTTGAATACGGGATATCGCTTCGACTAATTCTGTTTTTGCTGCCGCATAGGATATACGAAAATAGGGTGAAAGTCCAAAGGCTGAACCTGGCACGATGGCCACGTGACTTTCTTCCAAAATATAGCGGCAGAAGTCGCTATCGCTTTCGATGGTCTTGCCGCTTGGCGTTTTTTTACCGATCAAGCCTTCGCAAGAAGCAAAGGTGTAAAATGCACCTTCCGGCACACGGCAGGTGACGCCTTGAATGTCATTGAGGCCAGCTACCACCAAATCACGTCGCTCTTGGAACGACAAGCGCCGTTCTTCCAAAAAGCTATTGTCGCCATTCAAGGCTTCAATGGCCGCGGCTTGCGACACGGAAGAGGCGCAAGATGTGGATTGCGATTGCATCACAGCCATGGCCTTGATCAATTCAACTGGGCCTGCACCAAAGCCGATGCGCCAGCCAGTCATGGCGTGGGATTTGGACACGCCATTGACCAAAAGAATGCGGCTTTGCAGTTCAGGCGCCAATTGTGCCGGAGTGACAAATTTGAAGTCATCATAAGTGATGTGTTCGTAAATATCGTCGCTGACGAGCCACACATGCGGATTGCGCTTGAGCACATTGAGCAGAGGCATCAATTCATCAGCCGAATAGGCGGCACCGGATGGATTTGACGGTGAATTGAGCATCAACCATTTGGTTTTTGGCGTGATCGCCGCTTCCAACTGGTCAGGCTGCAAGCGGAAGCCTTTTTCGCCCGGGCATTGCACCAACACCGGCACACCGCCGCACACTTCCACAATATCTGCATAAGTGGTCCAGAACGGGGTGGGGATGATCACCTCATCGCCCGGATTGATCGTTGCCATAAAGGCGTTGAACAAAACTTGCTTTGCCCCGGCAGACACGGAAATGTTGGCGGGCTGATAATTCAACCCATTTTCCCGTGCCAGCTTGTCGCAAATGGCCTTTTTAAGCTCAGGCGTGCCATCTAGCGGGGTATATTTGGTTTGCCCCGCTTCAATGGCAGCAATGCCTGCTTGTTTTACATGATCCGGGGTATCAAAATCAGGCTCACCTGCGCCCAAAATGATGACCGGGTGCCCTTCGGCCCGCAATTCGCGGGCACGAGTGCTGATTTTGATGATCTCAGAAACCGATAGTTTGGCTATGCGGTTGGCCCGGAAAAAGCCGGGATGAGAAACCAGATCGGCGGCCATTTATGTCGTCCTTACTCAATGTCAAAGCTAACGCCTTGCGCCAATGGCAAGGCTGTGCCGTAGTTCACCGTGTTGGTGGCGCGGCGCATATAAGCTTTCCATGCATCAGAACCGGATTCGCGTCCACCCCCAGTTTCTTTTTCACCACCGAAGGCGCCACCAATTTCAGCACCTGATGTGCCGATATTGACGTTGGCGATGCCACAATCTGACCCAACAGCAGAAAGGAATTTCTCAGCTTCACGCACATTGAGAGTGAAGATACAGGAGGAAAGACCCGCGCCCACAGCGTTTTGCATCTCTAGCGCGTCATCAAAATCAGAATATTTGGTGACATAGAGGATTGGCGCGAATGTTTCTTCAAACATCGGACCGGTTTGTTCTGGCATTTCCACCAAGGCTGGACGGAAATAATATGACGCGTCTCCATTTATATCGACACGCTCGCCTCCGGTTACGGTGCCGCCAGAGGCTTTGGCAGCTTCGAGTGCTTTGATCATATTGTCGCCAGCGTCTTTATCGATCAGCGGACCAACCAAGGCATCTGATTTCAATGGATCGCCGATGGTGACGCCGAGATAGGCTTTTTTCAACCGAGCAACCATGTCGTCATACATGCTTTCATGCACGAACAGGCGGCGGGTTGTGGTGCAGCGCTGACCTGCGGTGCCCATGGCACCAAACGCGATGGCGCGCACGGCCATATCCATATCCGCTGACGGGCAAACGATGCCCGCATTGTTGCCGCCCAATTCCAAAATGGTGCGGCCAAAACGTTGCGCCACGCGTGGGCCAACCTGACGGCCCATGCGGGTTGAACCGGTTGCGGACACAAGCGCCACTTTTTCGTGATCAACCATCACTTCGCCGCCATCGCGCTCGGCCACAAACATGGTGGTCAACCCTTCTGGTGCGTCGCCAAATTTGGCCAAAGCGCGGTCCAAAATGGCTTGGCAAGCCAACGCAGTCAAAGGTGTTTTTTCAGATGGCTTCCACACGGTTGCGTTGCCACAGACCAGCGCCAGAGCCGCGTTCCAAGACCACACGGCCACAGGGAAGTTAAAGGCGGAAATGATGCCAACCACGCCAAGCGGGTGCCATGTTTCCATCATGCGGTGATCAGCACGCTCAGTGGCGATGGTCAAGCCATAAAGCTGGCGAGAAAGACCAACAGCGAAATCGCAAATGTCGATCATTTCCTGCACTTCGCCCAAACCTTCAGACGGGATTTTGCCCGCTTCAAGGCTAACTACGCGGCCCAAATCTTCTTTAGACGCCCGCAATTCTTCGCCCAACAAGCGCACCAATTCGCCGCGGCGTGGGCCTGGCACTGTGCGCCAAACTTTGAACGCTTCATGCGCTTTTTCGATTTGCGCTTTGATTTCAGCAGCGCTTGATGTTTTTACTTCGGCAATCTTTTCGCCATTGGTGGGAGAATGAACAGCCAAATCGCCGCCTTCCAAAGCAGCTTGGGACACGCCCAATTTGCCCATCAATTCAATGGTTTCAGATTTGAGTGAAGATGCTGACATATTCTATCCCCTTTGGCATTTGCCATTGTTCGTTATGATTGACCGGTTTCGCCGGGGCGAACCCAATGCGCAAAATGTGGCTGGTCAAGTCGAAAAAATTCATTATTCTCATGATAACTTAGGCAAACACCCTAAAGAAGCAATGTTTTTTCATTACTTCATGAGGAAAAATAATGCATACCAGTCGGCGCAACTTTCCTTCGATCAACACGCTCAGCGCATTTGAGTGCGCAGCGCGGCACTTGAACTTTACCCGTGCGGCTGAGGAAATGAACCTCACCCAGAGCGCGATTTCGCGGCAAATACGCGACCTTGAACTACAATTGGGGGTAACCCTTTTTGAGCGGGTGCGCAAACGGGTTGTGCTGACCGAAGCGGGCGCGCGCTTTTTGGCCGACGCACGCTATCTGATCGAGCAAACTGAAGGGCTGGTTTATCGCACCATGGCCGCGGCTAAGGCTGAGGCCATGTTGTCCATCGCCACCTTGCCCACATTCGGTTCCCATTGGCTGGCCCCGCGCCTGCCTGATTTTTTGGCTGAAAACCCAGATCTCGCGATCAATATTGAAAGCCGTTGGTCGCCTTTTATGATGCAAGATCAATTTATTGACGTGGCGGTGCATTTTGGTCGTCCGATCTGGGCTAGCGCAACGTGCCATCCACTCTGCGCCGAAATGATGGTGCCTGTGGCGGCGCCGAGTTTGGTGAAATCGCATCGCTTGAACAGCGCACAAAACTTGGTCAGCACGCCCTTGCTGCATTTGCAAACGCGGCAAACGGGCTGGCGCGATTGGTTTGAACAGCAAGGCATTGAGAACAAAGAGCCGTTTAAGGGCCATCGCTTTGATCAATTCTCCATGATCATTGAAGCCGCATCCGCCGGCATGGGCGCGGGGCTTTTGCCCTTCTATCTGATCGAGCAACAGGTGATGCAGGGCAGCCTTAAAGTGATCGACCCCACGCCGCTAAACACCGAAGACGCCTATTTTTTGGCCATTCCGGACGATAAGGCGGAGAAGCCGGGCGTGGTCGCCTTTACCAAATGGATTCGCAAGCAGATCAAAAATCCGGTGATGCATTTGGATGAGGTGGATAGCCCGATCGCCTAGCATTGTTTATCGCGCAGAATGATGCGCGGAGAACCAGGCAATCAGCTCTGCCGTATTTCTAACACCTATCGCTTTCATCACCCGCGCGCGGTGCGCCTCAACTGTGCGTTTGGAGAGTTCGAGCTCCTCCGCAATAACCGCGTTGGTTTTGCCTTGAGCAACAAGAGCTACGATCTGACGTTGACGGTCAGTCAATTCATAGCCGGATGTGGCGATGGCGCGGGGCAATGGCTCAAAGCAATAAACCGCCTTGGCAAAGGGATTTGCCGAGATCATGGACCGTCCGCGAACCTTGCACCAAAAGCGCGTTTGGTCCGCCTTGATCATGATCCGCTCATCGTAATAGGTAATGCCCATGGTCATGTTGGTGGACCACATTTGACCTGTGCGCACAAAATCCTCAAAATTTGGATAGAGCAGATGGAAGCTTTGATTGCGCAGCTCGGCGCGGCCATAGCCGAAAAGCCGCGCAAATTCTGCATTACATTCCAAAATGATACGATGTTCCGCATAAACGAGCGGCACCGGCATTTCGTGCAGATTAAAATTGTATTTAGACTGGGACTGGACGGTTGCGTTGAGGACCATAATGATTGCCCGGTTCTTGTGCTTTCTTTTTCAGCATTAGCAATGGCGCGAACGCCCTGCCATTTACCGTATAAATACGACTAACGCTTGGGTTTTGACAAGCATTATGGTTTGATCACATCACTAAATCTTGAAAAAATGGCTTTTGGGAGGACAAATGGCCAACGATATTTTGTGGACTCCATCCAAAACCCGTCAGCAAAATGCAAATTTGTGGGCCTTTGCAGAAAAGACGAAGGCGTTGCACAATTGTGCACCTGACGATTATGACGGTTTGCTGCGCTTTTCCATTGACCAACCGCAAGCATTTTATAGCTCCCTGTGGGACGAACTCGGCATCATTGGCGAAAAGGGTGAGCGCACCCTGATCGAAAATGATGATATTCGCAAAGTACGTTTTTTTCCTGACGCCAAACTGAACTATGCGGAAAATGCACTGAAAAATGCGGATGACCGTATCGCCATTATCGGCCATCGTGATGATGGCACACGGCGCGAGATTACCCGCAAGGGCCTTTATGATCTGGTGAGCCAGCTGGTGCAGGCCATGAAGGCGAAAGGCGTTAAAAAGGGCGATCGCGTGGGCGCGATTGTGACCAATGATATCGAAGCCATTGCGCTTTATCTGGCCAGTGCAGCCATGGGCACCATTTGGGCGTCCTGCTCTCCGGATTTTGGGCCGGAAGGTGCGACGGACCGATTGGCACAGATCGAACCTAAAATCCTGTTTGCGGTGCCGCATTACAATTATGCGGGCAAGCATATCAATGTGGCGCCAAGCATCAATGCGGTGGCGAAGGAAGCCAAGATTGAGCATGTGGTCTTGCTGGATACGCCAAAGCCGGATGCTCATTATGAGATTGCGCATCAAACTTTAGATGAATTTATTGCGCCGTTCGCGCCGAGCGAAATTGAATTTGAGCGCATGGATTTTGACGCGCCGATGGTGATTTTGTTCTCCTCTGGCACCACGGGTAAACCCAAATGCATCATGCATCGCGGTGCGGGTTTGCTGATCCAACATTTGAAAGAACTGGTGCTGCACAGCGACGTGAAGCCGAATGACAACTTCTTTTATTTCACCACCTGCGGTTGGATGATGTGGAATTGGCTGGTGACCGGCTTGGCGGCAGAAGCAACCCTGATCACTTTCGATGGCAATCCGTTTTATCCTAAAGCGCCGCGCCTGTTGGATTTGATTGACCAAGAGCAGATTGATATTTTCGGTACGTCCGCCAAATATATTGATGCGCTGAACAATTTGAATGTGAAGCCGCGCGAAACTCATTCGCTCGCCAGCTTACGGGCGATCTTGTCGACCGGCTCTCCGCTTTTGCCTGAGAATTTCGACTATATTTACCGCGACTGGAAGGACGACGTGCAATTGGCCTCCATTTCTGGCGGCACCGACATTTGCGGCTGCTTTATGGGCGGGGTGCCCACCAAGCCGGTTTATCGCAGCGAGCTGCAAGGCGCGCAATTGGGGTTGGACCTTGCCATCCTAGATGATGATGGCAATGAACTGATCAATCAGCCCGGTGAATTTGTGTGCCGGAATGCGCATATGTCTATGCCCATTGGATTTTGGGGTGATGAAGATGGCGAGAAATATCGCAGCGCCTATTTCGACAAATTCGACAATATGTGGGCCCATGGTGACTTTGTGGAAAAGACTGACCATGGCGGCTACATCATCCATGGCCGTTCAGACGCGACGCTGAACCCGGGCGGGGTGCGCATTGGCACGGCCGAGATTTATCGGCAAGTGGAAACGATTGACCAGATTGAAGAAGCCATTGCCGTTGGCCAAGATTGGCAGGGCGATCAACGGGTGATCCTGTTTGTGCGGCTTCAAGACGGCGTGGTGCTTAATGAAGATTTGATCAAGCTGGTGAAAACACGCATCCGCACGGGGGCAACACCTCGGCACGTGCCAGCGAAAGTGATTGCAGTTGCGGATATTCCCCGCACCCGCTCTGGCAAGATTTCGGAGATCGCGGTGCGCGACGTGATCCATGGGCGCAAGATCAAAAACACCACGGCCTTGGCCAATGTGGAGTGTTTGGACGCCTATAAGGATCTGGCGGAATTGAAAGAATAAAAAAGGGGCCGATTGGCCCCTTTTCATTTTAGTCTTTGGAAATCACAATGTCTCGCGAACGCTCTGAAAGCACCTCTGGCCCATCAGCACGCATATAGACAATCTCTTCCAACCGGATGCCGAACTTGCCCGGCTGATAGATGCCCGGTTCGATGGAGAACACCATGCCTTCATCCAAAATCACATCCGATGAGGCTGAGATGTAAGGCTCTTCGTGGATTTCGATGCCGAGGCCGTGGCCGGTGCGATGGCTGAAAAATTCGCCATAGCCTGCTTCTGTGATCACGTCACGTGCGGCCTTGTCCACGTCGGAGGCTTTGACGCCTGGCTTACATGCTGCCAATGCAGCCTTAACCGCAGCTTCCACCACATCATGCACTTCTTGATAATCGTCGCGCAGCGTATCAACTGCAACCATGCGGGTGATGTCGCTTGGGTAGCCTTTTGTGGCGCCGCCAATATCAACCACAACCACATCGCCAGATTTCAGCACCCGATCAGAGGTATGGTGATGGGGGAACGCGCCATTTTCATTGGCACCCACAATATCGAAAATCGGCTTCGCGCCTTTTGAGATGAAATGCTCTTTTACCGCTTCGGCAACATCATGCTCGGTGACGCCGGGCCGTGCGGTTTTTGCGGCAATTGCCTGTGCTTCATCGGCGATTTGCGCGTTCAATTTCAGCAGTTCATATTCGGCTTCGGTTTTGCGCATGCGCAATGCACCGACCGTTGATTTTGTGAACTGATGTGCCGCGCCGTCCAATTTGTCGAGCAAGTTCAGGGCAAAATCCGCGCGCATGGTTTCGTCAAGCACAACTTGCTTCACTGCGCCGCCCGTGACTTTGGCGAGGGCTTTTTCCAAGGCAGCCGTTGGGCCTTGATCATCTGCCCACTCGAAAAACTCAATGTCCGTATGTTCGCGCACGGCATTTGCATTGAGTGCTGGCATCACAAAGGCTTCACTTTCTTTGCTGATCAACAGCAGGCACATGCGTTCATCCGGATAAGGCGAATAGCCCAAGAGCCATTGCGTATGTGCGGTTGGCCCCAACGCCACCAGATCAATATTCTGCGCGCTCATTTCATCGCGCAAACGCTTAAACTTCTGCGCCACAACCTCGTTCATAAGTCCCCCTTGGGCATAAATTACCTTTAGTAAAATTATTTTAGTATTGGTAATATTTATTTGAAAGCGGGTCAATCACCCAAAAGATGGATTGGATGCGATAGGGGCGTTTCAATTGACCAAGGTCAAACCCTTTCACACGATCATCCGCTATAAGAACTGTGTTTTAATTCATTTGGGGGAAGAAAATGAATAAACTGATTGGCATGTTGTGGATTATTTCAGGCTCTGCAATTGCAGGCGCTTTGGTGATCGCCGTTTTGGTGACCCAGATGGTGCCGAATATGGGATTGGGCATCGCAGCGGCGGCCATTTTGGGCTATGTGCTGGCTATTCCCTTTTCCTACATTTTGTCGAAAAAGATGAAATAGCCAACACTTTAAATTTTGATTTAGCGCGCGCGGCAAGATAGGCGGGTTGTTCCGCCTTCTTCCAACACCAATTCCTGATTGGTGATTTTAGCGCGTACATTGCCCCACACATTGGCAAAGCCACCATTTACACGCGCACGGTGAAGGGCATAATCCCCATCCACCAACGCGGTGCCCTTGTTCGGCTCGATCAGTGCCACCACTTGCCGACCAGAACAATTATAGCTTTTGGCCACAACCTCTGGGTCAGCACGCCCCATGGTGGGGTTGATGCGATATTCTATATCAGCGTTAGTGGCGACCATTGTGGTCAAGCATCCACCATTGGCTGCGCGCACCTCAAAGCCTTGCCCGGCTGATCGCGTAAGTTGCAATCGCGCACTGGGTGGCACTTCGCGTAGGAATTGACGCTGACCATTGGGGCCGATTTCATAGACTTCGACGGCTCGGCCACGATCATTTTTAAAGCCGATTGAAACAGCACGATTTCCCATGAACTGACTATTGGCGCTTAGATCGCACATATAGTTTGGGTTTGCCTGATAATTGTTCAGCGCCTGACGAGCTGCTGCGGTTTGCGTATTGATGTTGATGTTCACATTTGAATCAGACTGCTGATTGATCAGATCAAAGATATTGATGATCGTATCCACGGTCTCATTGCCTGTGCTCGGACGATCTGGGTCGACGCCGAAATCATCATCTCCGCCATCGCCAATATCTGGTTGTGCTGGAGGGCGACAGCCGCTTAGGAATCGTCGAATGACCGCGCCACTGCCTTTAAGTGAATAGGTTGCGGTTTGCTCGCCATTAACGGACCAGCGCACCAAATTGCCCAATGCCAGTGCCCGCCACATTGGATCGCGTGTGTCGATTGTCGCAATCGGCACAGCGCCCCAATCAAAGCCTTCCACCGAACGCGTTACCGCCCGCACACGACCACTATCGTCGCCAACATTCCAGCGAACATTGACGTTGCGTCCGCTGGCCAAGCCGCGTGGCGCTGACGCAAACATGATGCGCACGACATCGTCTTGCGGCGTGCACCGCGCTTCAATGCCGATGCGGTCTGTGCGGACATCACCAAATACCAACCGCAAATCGCCGTCGCGACGAGATGGCGGGGTGCTCCATTTAAGGCTGCTGTCGTCGCTCACATCGCCATAAACAGATGGGCCGTTAAAGCGTGTGTTACAGGCCTGAACAAATTCGCGAACCGGGCCCGCACTGCCGCTGAGCGAAAGCATCAGCCGATGATTATCGTTGGCAATAGCGGTGAAAGTCGCACCCGAAATCAACCCTTTCCACAAACGGTCAGATGTTGAACGGGAAAAGCTTGGTGCAGCCCTTGAACCGACAGGCGATTGACCCCGGTTACCGTTGACCACACCATTATAGCGACCTGTGGTCCAATCAATGCGTGTCCGGCGCGGCAGATTAGCCCGGGCCGGGAAACCATCAAGATAGATGGTGGCTTGACGTGAGCCGGGTTGGCACACCGCACTAACGCCAGTGCGGTTAAAGCTACGCGCTTCAAACTTCAGCGCAGCAATATCGTTCTCATTTTGCGCGGGAATAAAGCGCCAGCTATAGCCAGCCCGCAACGAGGTATCGGAGGCGAATTTCGGCTTTGGCGTGATGGTCACATCAAAGTTGGAGCCACAAAGGTCAAGCTGGCCTTCGCCCGATGCCCCAGAAGCGAAATTCACTTCGAGATTGCCGGTGCAATTGATGCCAGAATTGTCGGCGAAAACGCGGGTCCGTGCATCATTGCCAATATGGCGAATAATGTTCAATTTTTCGCCGTTTAGCTTGATGCCCGTGACTTTGTCGTCGCCACCAGAACGGACCGTAAGAATTTCATAATAGCGTTGCGGCTCAACATCCAAAATCACTTCATTGTTGAAGGCACAAAGGTCTACCGTACGTTTGAAATTGTCAGCACCGGACAAAGCTGCGGACAGCTCGCCCACACATTTGAAGCCGGAAGGGCCACGACGAATGTCGAATTCTACGCGATTTGAATCGGCGAAGGCGGTGAACGGTTGTGGCTTTCCATCAAAGCTGAGCGCCAGAATGCGTACATTTTCCTGCGATGGCACAATGGTGATGGTGCGCACCGATGGGCCAGAACCTGTGTCGCCAAAGCTCAGAGCGATCTGCCATTCTTCATCACATAAATTCAGTTGTTTGCGCAGGAAGCGGCCATTTTTGGCGATTAGCGACAAGGTGGCGTAACACTGATTTTCATTCTCCAGCTCAATAAAGGCATATTTGCCTGCCTGCGCCACGATGTCTGCGCGCTGGCCATTGATGAAGGCCGATTGCAGCTCAATATTGGCTGGTTTGGTTTCAATGGTGAGAATGCGCGCTGCCGCCGCGCCTTGCACCAGAAATAGAATAGAAAGAATCGCAACGCCGATTTTGGCGCCGATAGAATTGAGCTTTTGCATGTCCGTCTCCTCAAGCGCCCCCGCGCCTTACCCAAGACTACTATGCAATTTCAATTTTGTCGAAATTATGTAGGTGAGGCGAAAGCTTAGCACTTCCGCCCCATCTTAAATCTAGAGAATGCCCGGCAGGTTCAGGCCTTTTTCGCGGGCGCAATCTTGAGCAATTTCATAGCCTGCATCTGCATGGCGCATAACACCGGTGGCCGGATCGTTCCACAAAACGCGCTCCAACCGCTTGGCCGCTTCTGGCGTGCCATCGGCGACGATCACCACGCCTGCATGTTGCGAATAGCCCATGCCAACACCGCCGCCATGATGCAACGACACCCAAGTGGCGCCGGAGGCTGTGTTCAACAGCGCGTTGAGCAATGGCCAGTCTGACACGGCGTCTGACCCATCTTGCATGGCTTCGGTTTCGCGGTTTGGCGAGGCGACAGAGCCGCTGTCCAAATGGTCTCGGCCAATCACCACTGGCGCTTCCAATTCGCCATTGGCGACCATTTCGTTGAAGGCGAGACCCAAGCGATGGCGATCCCCCAAGCCAACCCAGCAGATGCGGGCGGGCAGACCTTGGAACGAAATACGCTCGCGCGCCATATCGAGCCAATTGTGCAAGTGCTTATTGTCTGGCAACAGCTCTTTCACTTTTTGGTCGGTTTTATAGATGTCTTCCGGGTTGCCGGACAGCGCCGCCCAGCGGAACGGGCCGATACCCTGGCAAAAGAGCGGGCGAATATAGGCAGGCACAAAGCCGGGGAAATCAAAGGCGTTTTCCAAGCCTTCATCCTTCGCCACTTGTCGGATATTGTTGCCATAATCCACGGTGGGAATGCCACGCGCGTGGAAATCGAGCATGGCTTGCACCTGCACCTTCATGCTGGCACGGGCTTCGCGTTCCACCAATTTCGGATCGCTCTCGCGCTTGTCGCGCCACTCACCCATGCTCCACCCGATAGGCAGATAGCCATTGATGGGATCGTGGGCAGAGGTTTGGTCGGTGACAATATCTGGCCGCACGCCACGTTTGACTAGTTCAGGGAAAATTTCCGCTGCATTGCCCAACAGGCCAACCGATTTGGCTTCGCCTGCCTTGGTCCAGCGCTCGATCATCTCCAGCGCTTCGTCCAAGCTTTCGGCCTTTTCGTCGATATAGCGCGTGCGCAGGCGGAAATCGATGCTGTCGGGGTTGCACTCGACGGCCAAGCAGGATGCGCCCGCCATCACTGCGGCGAGCGGCTGTGCGCCACCCATGCCGCCCAAGCCGCCGGTCAAAATCCATTTGCCTTTTAGGTTGCCGCCATAATGCTGACGACCTGCCTCGGCGAAGGTTTCATAAGTGCCCTGCACAATGCCTTGGGAGCCGATGTAAATCCATGAGCCCGCCGTCATCTGGCCATACATGGCCAATCCCTTTTTATCGAGCTCATTGAAATGATCCCAATTGGCCCATTTGGGCACGAGATTAGAATTGGCAATCAAGACGCGCGGGGCATCGGCATGGGTTTTGAACACGCCGACAGGCTTGCCGGATTGCACCAGCAAGGTTTCATCGGTTTTCAGCGTTTTGAGGCTATCGACGATCTTGTCAAAATCGCCCCATGTGCGGGCGGCACGGCCAATGCCACCATAAACCACCAGTTCATGGGGATTTTCCGCCACGTCCGGATCGAGATTGTTCATCATCATGCGCATGGGCGCTTCAGTGGTCCAATCACCACAGATCAGGTCTGGCCCGATGGGCGAACGAACGGTGCGGGCATTTTTGCGTGGGTTGTCAGTCATCATTTCCTCCTATGCCGCGGTGGCGCGGGCGGCTTCGTACAGCAAAGCCTCTAAGATCGATTTGAGAATGGGGCGCAGGCGGGCGCATTTTTCCCCATCCAGCGCCCAAGGGGCATGTTCTGTTTTGAGATAAGCGCTTTGGGCAATTTCCATTTGGAACGCGCACACATTCTGGTCGGGTTGGCCATAATGACGCGTGGTCCAGCCGCCTTTAAAGCGACCGTTCAACACGCTTTCAAACTCGCTTTGTTGGGCAATTTCAAAGGCGCATTTTTCCATTTCCGGGAAGAGCGTTGCGCCTTCATTTGTGCCTAGATTAAGCGCGGGCAAAGTGCCTTCAAACAGGAATGGCAGTTCGCTGCGGATGGAATGGCCATCATAAAGAACCGCAAAACCGTGCTTGGCCTTTATCCGCGCAATCTCTTCGCGGATGGCGGCATGGTAAGGCGAATGAAAGGCGATGCGGCGGGCTTCGATTTCACCGGGGGCTGGCTCCTGCCCTGGATGATAAAGCGGCTGCCCTTCAAAATCTATGGTGGGGCACAGCGTTGTCGTGTTTTGCCCGGGATAGAGCGACACGCCCTCGGGATCGCGATTGGCATCAATCACATAGCGGGAGAAGGTGGCACGGATGGTGGTCGCCTCTGGTATCAAGCCTTCATAGACCTCATCAATAAACCAGTCTGTGTCCACCAACGCCGTGCCGCGTTCATTCAGCCGCCCGGCAATATCAGCGGGCACAAAGGTGCCCACATGGGGGAAGGCAAGAATGAGTGGGCTATCGCCACGGGTCAGGGTGAACGGCTCCATCTATGCCTCCAGCGCCAAATCGATGTGCGCGGCGGCCAGCAAATGCGGCTGTTGCACCAATTGGCCCGCTTTCACCAAATCTGGAGAGATATAGCGGTCATCATCCAAGGCGCTCACCTCGTGCTGCACCGCTTCAATTGCCGCCTGTAACGGCGCGGAGGTGGTAAGCGGCGCGCGCAAACGTATACCTTGGGCGGCAGAGAGCAATTCAATGCCCAAAATGTGGGAAAGGTTCTGGTTCATATCCAGCAAGCGGCGCGCGGCATGGCAGGCCATGGACACATGGTCTTCCTGATTGGCGCTGGTGGGGGTGGAATCAACCGAACAGGGCGCAGCCTTTTGTTTGTTTTCAGACATCAGGGCGGCGGAGGTCACCTCGGCGATCATAAAGCCGGAATTGAGCCCCGGATTTGGCGTGAGGAACGCCGGGAGGCCGAAGGATAAGGCCGGATCAACCAGCAAGGCGATGCGTCGCTGGGCGATGGCACCCATTTCAGAGATGGCTAAGGCAATCTGATCAGCGGCGAAGGCCACAGGCTCGGCGTGGAAATTGCCGCCGGAGATGATTTCATCTTCGCTCACCACGAGCGGATTGTCCGTCACCGCATTGGCTTCCACCCGCAAAGTGTCGCCCAATTGCCGCAACAGGCCAATGACCGCGCCCATGACCTGTGGTTGGCATCGCAGACAGTAAGGGTCTTGCACCCGTTCATCATTTTCCAAATGGCTGTCGCGGATTTGCGAACCAGAAAGCAACGCGCGCAATTGTGCTGCCGCATCAATCTGCCCTTGATGACCGCGCAGGGTTTGGATCATTTCGTGGAAGGGCGCATTTGACCCCATGGCTGCATCGGTGGACATGGCCCCGGTGAGGAGAGAAATTTTGGCCAAATGCCATGCCTCAAACAGGCCCGCCAGCGCCAAGGCGGTGGAGGTTTGCGTGCCATTGATCATGGCCAGACCTTCTTTCGGGCCGAGCACCACAGGGGTCAGCCCGGCGCTTTTGAGGGCGTCTGCACCACTCATGCGTTGGCCTTGATAGAAGGCTTCACCCTCGCCGATCATCACCGCTGTCATATGTGCCAAGGGGGCAAGGTCACCAGAAGCACCGACTGAACCTTGCCCCGGCACCATAGGGGTGACGCCTTTTTCGAGCATATTTTCGATCAGCTCAATCAGTTCCCACCGTACGCCGGACGCGCCGCGCCCGAGCGAGAGCAATTTGAGCACCATCATCAAGCGCACAATATTGGCGGCCAAAGGTTCGCCAACGCCGCTGGCGTGCGAGAGGATCAGATTGCGCTGCAAGGTGGCCGCATCTTCCACAGCAATGCGGGTTTTGGCCAATTTGCCAAAGCCCGTATTCACCCCATAGACCGCTGGTTCGCCCTTCGCGGCTTTGGCGATGATCGACGCTGCGCGTTCCACGGCGGGTTTTACATCAGGGTCCAGTTTTGCGGGCGTGGCGGTGCGAAAGATTTCTTCCAATTGGGTGAGGCTGACCTGCCCCGGTTGCAAGATCATGCTCATAATTTGCCTCCAAAAATACGCGCTTTGAGGGGATTGAATCCAATGCGGTAGCTAAGTTCTGCGGGGTGCTGAATGTTCCAAATGGCAATGTCCGCCTGCTGCCCAGCGGCCAAGGTGCCTCGATCTGCAAAGCCTAGGGCTTTTGCGGCATGGCGGGTGGTTGCGGCCAAGCATTCATCTGGCGTCATGCGGAACAGGGTTGCCCCCATATTCATGGTCAATAAAAGTGAAGTAAGCGGCGAGGAGCCGGGATTGCAATCAGTGGCCAATGCGATGGGCACCTGATGGCGGCGCAACAGTTCGAGCGGCGGCAATTGGGTTTCGCGCAAGGTGTAAAATGCGCCCGGCAACAGCACAGCAACCGACCCTGCTTCGGCCATGGCCTTCACGCCTGCTTCATCCAAATATTCCAAATGATCGGCAGACAAAGCACCATAAGAAGCCGCCATCGCTGCGCCGCCCAAATTGCTGAGCTGTTCTGCGTGCAGCTTGATCGGCAAGCCGAGTTTTTGAGCCGCGTCGAACACCACTTTCATCTGTGCGGGAGAGAAGGCGATGCCTTCGCAAAAACCATCTACGGCATCGACCAAGCCTTCTGCGTGCAATTGCGGCAAGATGTCTTTGGCAACCAAGCGGATATAATCATCGGGCTGGTCTTTATATTCTGGCGGCGTGGCGTGGGCACCGAGGAACGTGGTGCGCACGGTGACATTTCGCAACGTGCCAAGCTGGCGCGCGGCCAAGAGCATGTTGCGCTCGCTCTGCAAATTGAGGCCATAGCCAGATTTGATCTCGATGGTGGTGACGCCTTCGGCGATCAGCGCGTCCAACCGGGGCAAGGCGCTTTCAACTAGTTGATCAACGCTGGCGGCGCGTGTGGCTTTCACCGTGGAGATGATGCCGCCGCCTGCGCGCGCCACTTCTTCATAGCTTGCGCCTTCCAGCCGCATTTCAAATTCGTTGGCACGGTCACCGCCAAACACAATATGGGTGTGGGCATCAATGAGGGCCGGCGTGGCCAATGCGCCGCCAAAATCTTCGCTGTGCCATGCGCGATAGTCCAATGGAATGTCCTGCGCGGCGCCGACCCAAGCGATTTTTTCGCCATCAATGGCAAGGGCACTATTTTCAATGACGCCGCCATAATTCTCGCCATTGGCGATCATCGGGGCGATGCGCAAATTGGTGAGCACATATTGGGTAGGTTTCGCCATGGAAGAGATCCTTTTGCCGGGATTTATCATTGCGCTTTACTCAAATATGTATATGCTTATTTTTATTATGTCCATACATATTAGGTGAGATATGTCGTCGCTATTTGTGAAAACTGCATTGCTAGGCACAGGTTGGGCGCAAAATGTGCGCATTGAATGGAATGCAGACCGCATCACGCAGATTGAAACCGACGCCGAAGTGCAAGCCAATGATCTGAATTTAGGGGATCAAATACTGCTGCCAGCGATTGGCAATTTGCATTCCCACAGTTTTCAACGCGCCATGGCGGGGCTTACCGAATATCGAGGCGACAGCCGCGACAGCTTTTGGAGCTGGCGGCACCTGATGTATCAATTTCTCGATCAATTGACCCCCGGCGACCTCTACGCCATTGCTCGATTTGCCTTTATGGAAATGCTGGAAGCGGGCTATAGCGCGGTGGCGGAATTTCACTATGTTCACCATCAAATGGGCGGCACGCTCTATGATAATCCAGCGGAAACCAGCCATGCGATTATCCATGCAGCACAGGATGTGGGCATTGGCCTTACCCATTTGCCCGTGTTTTACGCCTATGGCGGGGTGGACCAACGTGCCTTAAAGGGCGGGCAAAAGCGCTTTGGCCACACCATAGATCAATTTGAAAAATTGCTCGGCGACAGCGAACAATTGTTGCGCAAAATGCCTGATGATTATCGGCTAGGGCTGGCCCCGCATTCATTAAGAGCGGCGAGCCAAGAGCAACTTAATCACTTGGTGACGCTGCGTCCCAATGATCCGATCCATATGCATATTGCTGAGCAATTGGCAGAAATTGACGAGATTGAGCACATTTATGGCCAACGCCCCATGTCGTGGTTGATGGCTCATTATGATGTGGATGTGCGTTGGTGTTTGATCCACTCCACCCATTTGACCGACGATGAAACGAGGCAGTTGGCCAAGTCTGGTGCCGTGGCGGGGCTTTGCCCGATCACAGAAGCCAATTTGGGTGACGGGATTTTCAATGGTGTTGAGTTTTTGGAACTGGGCGGCACGTTCGGCGTGGGGTCCGATTCTGATATTCGCATCACCTTGAGCGAAGAATTGCGGGTGTTGGAACATTCGCAACGTTATCGCCACAAAGGTCGTGCCATGTTGGCCCCCGCCAATGGCTCCAATGGCGCCACTCTGTTTAATGGCGCGGCCAAAGGCGGCGCACAGGCGCTTGGCCGGGACCATGGGGCGATTGAAGTGGGCAAGCTGGCAGACTTTTTCACCCTTGATCGTGACCGGATGTTGGGCCATGGGCTAACAGGTGATCGGCAATTGGAGCATTGGATTTTTGCCAGTGACGACCAAGCGATTGATCAAGTCTGGTCTGCCGGGCGGCACATGGTGACGCGCGGGCAACACAAAAATCATGACGCGATCCGTGCAGACTATATTGCCTGTTTGAAAAAACTGCGGAGCGAATTATAAGCAAGCTATGACAGAACGCGCTTCAGCCTCCCCCTATCTCACCATCAAGAATGATTTGCTCAGCCAAATCCGCAGCGGCCAATTGCGCCCGGGTGATGCGGTGCCGCATGAGGAAACCATTGCGCAGCAATATGGGGTGGCAAGGGCCACGGTGCATCGGGCGATGCGAGAGCTGGCGGAAGAGGGTTTTGTTGAACGCAAACGGCGGGCGGGCACGCGGGTGGCAGCCGTTGGCGGCCGCACCACCAAGGTGGATATTGCGTTGGTGCGCGATGAAATTGAGCGCACAGGCGCGCCCTATCGTTTTGAGATATTAAAGCGTGACATTTTATCAGGCGACCCTTTTGGTCAACGTATCTTACGCGTCGACGCCAATCAGCCAGTTTTGTATCTGGAAATTCTCCATTTTGCCGGAGAGCGCCCCTATCAGCTGGAAGAACGCTGGATTAATTTGGATGTGGTGCCAAGCGCAGAAACACAATCCTTTCAAGCTTCAAACCCAAATGAATGGCTGATCGAGACCATTCCTTATGCCGAGGCGGAGCATAAATTCTCTGCTCAGAATGCAAATGCGCACCAAGGTGCCGCGCTAGATGTGCCGGAGGGGGAAGCCCTGTTTGTGATTGAGCGACGCACGGCGTTGGATGCGAAAATGATCACTTATGTGCGCATGTTACACCCGGGCCAAACTTATGCCATGGCCGCCACCGATTTCAGCCTATCGACGAAAAATTAACTCAACACTGATAAGGGTTTAACTCGCGTCCAAAGTTGAGGGATTTTTGGCGCGGTTAGGGGTTATCATGAGTTACTTTGATGTGGCGACCAATATGGGCGGCAATGACGCTCAGGTTGCGCTGATCAATGATCTGGCGCGCGACTTGGGCTTTCGGCAAGTCACGCCATTTTCTGGCCTAGTGCACGCCGAAGAATTGACCCGAAAAGTGCCGAACAATTTCTTCCTTTTTGCCAGCGATGGTGAATTGGGCCCCATCAAATCGCAAGTCCAAAATATTCGCAACAGTACGCGTCCCCGGGTGCGCTATTCGCCGTTGATCTGTTTTATTGAAGTTCCCCTGCCAATGCTGATTTCTCAGTGCATCCAAATCGGGTTTGACGATATTTTGACCCTGCCTTGGGACCCAAAGCAGATGATGCCGCGATTGCGGCGACAATTGAATACGCAGATCACTTATTACGAGACATCCAACTATTTTGGGCCGGATCGGCGACGGTTTGGCAAAAAGCGCTCAACGCCCGCTCGCATTTATCGCGAAAGCCAAGGTTACCGACGTATCGACATAAAGCGCGATACAGCCCATGGCGTGCAAATTTTGGGCGATACGACCGTGGGCAAAATCTCCAGCCGACATAGCCATGTTTCCTGGGGTGCAACCGCCTAAGGGTTGGACTACGCAATCATCCCTATCCAGTTCGGAAACAGCAATTAACCAAGTTTGCGGGACAATGAACGCATAGTTTTACACTCATTGCGAGCATTGCCATGTTTAAACTCCCTACCATTAAGATTGCGGCGCGGTTGCCGCTTGCGCTTACCATTTCGGCCCTAGCGATCGGCCTCGGCTTAGGGGCAGCCAGTTTTTTCATCAGCTCCCAAACGGTTCATGAAATGACCAAAGATAAGCTGGAGGCGATTGTCGAAAGTCGCGCGATTGCTCTGAAGCGCTATTTTGCGCAAGTGCGCGACGACTTGTTGCTACAAGCCGAAAACCCGGTCGTTGTGGATGCCAGCAAGGATTTCACCAATGCGTGGCAACAAATTGAGGGTGACCCGCGAACCATCTTGCAGCAGGGATATGTTTCCCAAAACCCATTTCCGCTCGGTCAAAAAGATAAATTGCAAAAAGCCGATTTGGGCCTTTGGTATGACAGCGTTCATGCACGCTTTCACCCATATTTCAGCAATTTGATGGGTCGCAATGGCTATTATGACGTGTTTTTGTTCGATATGGCGGGCAACCTGACCTACACTGTGGCCAAGGAAAATGACTACGCCACCAACTTTGCGGTGAATGGCGGCCAATGGTCGAGTTCTGATCTAGGCGGGGCCTTCCGTAGCGCTGAAAATTTGGCGGCAGGGGAAATTTCGTTTTTTGATATCGCCCCCTATGCGCCAAGCCAAAACTTGCCCGCGACATTTATGTCGACCCCACTCATCGACAAATCAGGTACTCGAATTGGTGTGTTGGCCTTCCAACTGCCGGTTGATGAATTTACCACCATTATGCACGACAAAACTGGGCTTGGCGCAACGGGCGAGACATTCATTGTTGGCGCGGATCGGATGTTCCGCAACGATTCTGCCTTCACCGAAGAAAATGACATTTTGAGCACCAGCTTGAACTATAAAGCCATTGATGACGCACTGGCCGGACAACGCGGTTTTGCCACAACCGATACGTATCGCGATCAGGATTTCTATTTGTTCACAGAACCCTTCAGCTTTGCGGGCGTAAATTGGGCCGTGGCTGCTGTTAAGGGCGTCGCGGAGTCCAACGAACCGGTGGTGGCGCTGCGCAATATGATGCTGATGATCGGTGCCGCCATATTGGTCGCAATCATTGTGGCGGGGGTACTTTTTGCCCGCACAATCACCCGCCCAATTGCACGCTTGTCTGGCACCATGAACCAGTTGGCCAAAGGGCAACT
The DNA here is from genome assembly GCF_049801075.1 of Maritalea sp. S77. Lineage (NCBI taxonomy): Bacteria > Pseudomonadati > Pseudomonadota > Alphaproteobacteria > Hyphomicrobiales > Devosiaceae > Maritalea > Maritalea sp. S77. The sequence goes on from NZ_JBNAGG010000003.1 coordinate 150,772, forward strand.
CGACGTGGACATTGAAGGCGCTGACGGCAAGGACGAGTTGGGCGACATGGCCCGTGCTGTCGATGTGTTTAAGCAAAATGCAATTGAACGGCAACGCTTGGAAGGGCAAAGCGCCGCGGAATCAAAGGCACAAGCGGATCGTCAAAAACGGATTGAAGAATTGATCACCCATTTCCGCACCAGTGTTGGCGACGCGCTCGAATTGGTCACCCAAAACAGCACGCAAATGACGAACACGGCCAATATGTTGAACGATATCGCCAACAATACATCTGGCCAGGCTGGCGACGCGGCCAATGCGTCAAAAGAAGCCTCCACAAATGTGAAGGCTGTGGCCGCGGCGGCGGAAGAACTCGCCGCCTCCATTGAGGAGATTTCACGGCAAGTATCGAAAACGAACACGATTGTGAATTCCGCTGCAGAAGCCGCACAACTCACAAATGGGCGCGTGACGCGCTTGGCAGATGCAGCGCAAAAGATTGGTGACGTGGTAGCTCTTATCCAAGATATTGCAGAGCAAACCAATTTGCTGGCCCTCAACACATCAATTGAGGCTGCTCGCGCAGGCGAAATGGGCAAAGGCTTTGCTGTGGTGGCGACGGAAGTTAAATCTTTGGCCAATCAAACCGCCAGCGCAACTGAGGAGATTTCCAACCAGATCCGCGAAATTCAGGATTCCACAAAAGATGCCGTTGCCGCCATTGAGCAAATTGCAGGCACCATGACCGAGGTAACCCAATACACCACGTCAATCGCTTCTGCAGTTGAAGAACAGGGAGCCGCAACAGCCGAAATCAGCCAGAGTGTAACCCAAGCAGCAACGGGCACAGAGCAAGTTGCAGGGTCCATCAACACAGTGACCAGTGCTGCAGATGAAACCAATCAAAGCGCCAACCAAGTGCTGGTGGCGTCGCAAGATATGGCGGAACAGGCCAAAACGCTGCGCTCAACCGTTGATAAATTTTTGACCGAGGTTGCGGCGGCTTAGCGGCAATTTGCGCGCAGGGATTTAGGCGCCTTCGGGCGCCTTTTCTTTGCGCTTTATTGGCAATGCGCCCTGCGCTAAACTTTGGAGATGAACCAAGATTCGTTGCAAAACCTGCCACCGATTGTAGACGGACGCCAATCCGAAACCGCCCTGCGCGTTCAACGCGGCTGCATGCGCTTTTTGCGTGCGCAACACGACATAACTTGTTTTGCTGAAGTGCCGCTGGCCAATGGACGGCGCGCTGATTTGCTGGGCGTTACCCCCAAGGGGGAAATTTGGATTGTCGAAATTAAATCGAGCCTTGAAGATTATCGTGTCGACCAAAAGTGGCCGGAATATCATGAATTTTGCGACCGGTTCTTTTTTGCCAAGCCACCAGAATTGGCTGCCGAGATTTTCCCCGAAAGTGAAGGCCTAATCGTCGCCGACGGCCACGGCGCCGATATGATGCGCCCATCGGCCCTAGATAAAATGGCCCCCGCGCGCCGCAAAACCTTGATGATCAAACTGGCCCGATTGGGCGCCGACCGCATTCATAGCTTAATGGACCCCGGCCCGAGTGCGCTATAGCTAAGCTAATATCTTTGTGGCGCGAAGTTGCGCCAAGGGCGCAATCTGAAGGCCGTGATTTCAGGGTCTGCAATATTTTCAATAGGTTTCGCATTTGAGTGCTGATCGAGTTGGTTTAGGGCATCGAGTCGCCGCTGCGCCGCCAGCGTGACATTTGCCAAACGTTGCGGATCTTTAGATGCAAATTCAGAGGATGTGAAATGCGGATGGAAATTGATTTCGTAAAATTGTGGACGCCCGCCGACCAGCGCAAAATCGACACGCCCATATTCAATATTGGCCAAGTCAAACACGCGCCTCACTTCATCCTGAAAAGCGTTTTCCTGCATTAGTTTCGCTTCAAATGCGTTGGCTCCAGGTGGCATGTGGTCAACTTGACGATATTTCACATACCATTTTTCATCAAAGAGCATCATGTTGAAACTGATGGTCTGATCGATACGATATGAAGCTAATTTCGCGTAGAACTCCCCATGGAATGGTTCTGCGCAGAATTCGATCACCACCAGATCGTCCAATGGTTCACTTTGCTGCTCAAGATCGATCAGCGCGCGATCAAGCGCATCTTGGTTCTCCAACAATTCGGTGAGCGGCGGCAGGCTAACTGAGAGGTTGCGCACAAAGACAGGGAAGCGTTTTGGCTTTGGCATCTCGCTGGCCAAATAGGCGTTAAACTGGTTGATGCCTTCATCATGCAAAGTGCGTAGCAACCGGTAACGATTTTTTGCAAGGGCGGGATCGTTCAACGCTTTAAACCCATCCCCGGCCGCATTGATGTGGTGATAGATTTTTGCGGCGAGCCGCCGCTCGCGTGGGTGCAGCCTATCAATGAACGTGAAAATATAGGTGGCAGACGGCAATCGTCGAGTTTTAAAGAGCCAACTATAAGTTTTGTGCTTGTAAGCGGGCGCGTCGGGAAAGACACTAAAGCCGTGCACATTGCCCCTTTGCCGGTTGGGGCCGATAAAAATAAGCATAAAATCTCTTAATATCTTTGCGGCGCAAAATTTCGCCACGGACGAAGCCGAAATGCTGTTATCTCAGAATTCGCAATATTTGCAATGGGTTGTGCAGTATCATTTATGTCCAGCGCTTTCATCGCATCCATTCGCCGCCGGGCAGCAAATTTAGCATTTTTCAGTCGCTGGGGATCTTTTGAGTCATATTCAGACATTGTGAATTGTGGGTGGAAATTGATTTCGTAGAATTGGGGGCGATTGTTGACGATCGAGAAGTCCGCCCGCCCATATTCAATTTGAGCGAGCTCAAAGACTTTCTTCGCGTCTTCCACCCATCGATTTTCGCGCAAAATCTCCGCTTCAACCGCAGCAGAATGTGGTGGCATCGTATCCACCTCACCATATTTCACATACCATTGCTGATCGTACAGAAATAAATCCAGCATGTAGCGACCGCCAATGCGGTAGGCCGAGAGCTTAACGAAATAGTCTTTCTCATACGGCTCTGCACAATATTCGATGACGATCAGATCGTCTAAGGGTTCGCCCGCCACCGCCAACTTCTCAATTGCAGTATCCAGTTCGCGTTGAGTGTGAATCAGATCAGTGACTGGCGGTAGACTTACGGACAAATAACGCAAAAACACAGGGAAATTGCTCGGCTTAGGCATTTCATCAGCAAGATAGGCCGTGAAATCATTTATCCCTGCCGCATGCAATAATTTGAGAAGTCCGAGCCTATTTTTTGATTTTGCCGGATTGTTTAGTGCTTTGAAGCCCGGCCCCGCGGCATTAATATGCCGATAAATTTTTGCGGCAAGACGACGTTCACGTGGATGCAACCGGTCTAGAAAGGTGAATATGTAAGTTGCAGACGGCAACAAACGCGTGCGAAAGAGCCAATTATAGGTCTTATGCTGAGTTTGTGGCGCATCACTAAATGCTTTGAACCCGAGTACATTGCCCCGCTGCCGATTAGGCCCGATGAAAATCAGCATAAAATCTCTTAATATCTTTGGGGTGCAAAATTTCGCCACGGGCGAAGCCGGAACGCGGTGATTTCGGGATCGACAATATTTTTAATTGCTTTGGTCGAAATCTTTTGATCAATGGCGATAATTGCATCCATGCGGCGGCGTGCAACGAAGTTTGCAATCTCTAAGCGTTCCGGAATTTTTGACTCATATTGTGACAATGTCGATTGCGGATGGAAATTGATTTCATAGATCTGAGGGCGATTATTCACCAGCGAAAAATCTGCGCGGCCATACTGGATATCTGCCAATTCGAACACGTTTTTAAGAACATCGATCCACCTATTCTCCCGCAAAATTTCGGCTTCTGTCGCCGCGAAATCAGGGGGCATAATGTCAAAATCACGTAGCTTTACGTACCATTTGCGATCAAAAAGGAAGAAATCCAGAAAATATTGATCGTCAACTCGATAGGCTGAGACCTTCGCAAAATAGTCCTGCACAATGGGTTCGGAACAATATTCAATGACGATAAGGTCATCTAACGGTTCGCCAGCCTGTGCGAGATCGTCGATCGCACTCTCCAATTCAACTTGTGTGTGGATTAGATCTGTTACCGGCGGCAGGCTGACGGATAGATAGCGCATGAACACTGGAAACTTGGCAGGTTTTGGCGCTTCGTCCGCCCGATAAGCGTTAAAATCATTGATACCTGCGGTATGAAGTGATTTTAGCAAGTCCAACCGATTTTTTGATTTCGCCGGATCGTTCAGTGCTTTAAATCCCGCTCCTGCGGCATTAATATGATGATAGATCTTGCTGGCTAAACGGCGCTCGCGCGGATGCAATCGATCAATAAATGTGAAGACATAGGTCGCAGCAGGCAAGCGGTGTGTTCGAAACAGCCAATTGTAGGTTTTATGTTTGGTCACAGGCGCATCATCAAACAACTTAAATCCACGCAGATTATGACGTTGGCGATTAGGCCCGATGAAAATAATCATTATCGTAGCTAATACCTTTGAGGGGCATAGTTCCGCCAGAAACGCCAACGAAATGCAGTAAGTTCTGCATTTTTAAGGTTCGGGCGGCTGTTGGCTTCAATCGTCATATCCAGCGCTGCCACATCTTTAAAACGCTGCTCGACTGCATCAGCTACATTCTGCTTTCGCTGCGGCTCTTTTGAAGGTGAAACATTGGTACGAAACTCAGGATTGAAGTTGATTTCATATATTTGCGGCCGACCATCATAGAGCCCAAAGTCCACCCTACCATATTCGATATTGGCAATATCAAAGACTTCTCGCATGGCTTCCGCGAAGGCATTTGTTCTTATGAGTTCCGCCTCCTCTTCATAAAGTTTCGGATCAACAATATCGATATCACCCAATTTCACCTGCCAATTGGCTTCAAAAATCGTGTAGTTGGCGCTTACACGATTACCCGCACGATAGGTGGAATATTTACGGAAAATGCCAGGTGCGACTTCTTTGGCATAGAATTCAATCACGATCAGATCATCGAGTGGCTCACCCTGGGCTTCAAAGGCAGTTATTTTCCGATCAAGCGTTTCTTGGTCAGGCAGTAAGTCGGTTAAAGGTTTCAACGATTGCGAAATCCGTCTGATGAATACAGGAAATCGACCAGGCTTCGGCGCTGCGGATGCCAAATAGACGTTAAAGTCATTTATGCCTTGTTCATGCAGCTTCCGCAGCAATCGATATCTGTTCATTGCGCGGGACGGATCATTTAATGCCTGAAACCCGTCGCCGAGTTTATTGATATGCCGAAAAATTAGTCCCGCAAGCCTGCGTTCAGAAGGATCAAGGCGATCGACAAAGGTAAAAATGTATGTTGCGCTTGGCAATTTGCGGGTACGAAACAGCCAATTATAGGTGCGATGCCTATATTTTGGTGCTTTTTCATATTCACCAAACTTTTTCGTATTGCCCCGCTGACGATTGGGCCCGATGAAAATCAGCATGAGTTTTCCTAATATCGTTGCGGCGCAAAGTTGCGCCACGGACGAAGCCGAAACGCAGTGATCTCGGGATCATTTACATTTGGAATTGGCTTGGCGGGTATCTTTTGGTCGATGGAGATCAAAGCGTCCATGCGGCGGCGGGCCACACCGTTTGCTGTCGCCACACGCTCCGGGTTTTTCGACTCATATTGCGCCAATGCCGCTTGCGGATGGAAGTTGATTTCATAGATCTGAGGTCGATTGTTCACCAGCGAAAAATCTGCGCGGCCATATTCGATATCTGCTAATTCGAACGCATTTCTTAGAACATCAATCCACTTATTCTCTTGCAGAATTGCTGCTTCTGTCGCTGCAAAATCGGGGGGCACATTGTCGAAGTCACTAAGTTTTACGTACCATTTGTGATCAAAAAGGAAAAAGCCCAGCATATATTGATCGCCAAGTCGATAGGCTGAAACCTTGGCAAAATAGTCCTGCACGAAGGGTTCAGCGCAATATTCAATAACGATCAAATCGTCCAAGGGCTCGCCCGCCCTTACAAGTTCGTCGATCGCACGTTCCAAGTCAGCTTGCGTATGGATCAAGTCTGTTACCGGTGGCAGGCTGACGGACAAATGACGCAAAAATACCGGAAATTTTACAGGCTTTGGCGCTTCGTCCGCCCGATAGGCGTTGAAATCATTGATACCCGCTGCATGTAGGGACCTCAGCAGGCCCAACCGATTTTTTGATTTCGCCGGATCGTTCAACGCCTTAAAACCAGCGCCAGCAACATTAATATGACGATATATTCTGCTGGCCAAACGGCGCTCGCGCGGATGCAACCGATCAATGAAAGTGAAGACATAAGTCGCCGCGGGCAGCCGATGCGTTCTGAAGAGCCAATTATAGGTTTTGTGCTTCATCAACGGCGTATGATCAAGCCGCTGCAATCCACGCAAATTGTGACGCTGGCGATTGGGGCCGATGAAGATGATCACCTAACAATTTCCACTTTGCATTTAAACTTTATCCAGTTCGGCGCGGAGGCGCTTCATTAGGTTTAGGCGTTTTTTGTCGCTTTGCTCCTCGGTCAAGACATGGCCGAGTTCTATAGAGAAGCGGGCATATTCGGCTGACCAATCTTGGGTGAATTGTTGTGGGTCGATGCGCATATGCTCGGGTTGACGCACTTGGCCAACGCCGTTGGCGCGCAGCTCAAATTGATCATCCAATTGCGGTGCAATCACCTTGTCTGGCCCCAACTCCTTTTCGCCAAGGGCCTTTTTCATTGCGTCGCGGCTATTATCTTCTCCGTGGGTCAAGAATATCGCACCATGGGCGGGCAAGCGCTCGGCAATCCAGTCCATCAGTTCGGTATGATCACCATGAGCCGAATAATTGCCGATGGAGCGAATGGCGGCGCGGACAATATGGTTGTTGCCGTGAATACGCACTTCGTTTTTGCCTGATTTAATCACATGGCCCAGCGTGCCCGGCGCTTGATAGCCCACGAACAGAACGGTGGATTTCGGGTCAGAAATATTGTTACGCAGATGGTGCTTGATCCGCCCTGCATCGCACATGCCAGACGCAGCCATGATGATGGCACCGCCATTGATGCGGTTGATGCCCTTGCTTTCTTCCACCGATTCGACAATGCGGAATCGATCATCGGCAAAAAGCTCTTCTGGACCCAGTTCAACATCTTGCAGATCCGCTGCGTGACGCTTGAACACCGATGTCACACGACGCGCCAAGGGCGAATCGAGGAACACCAATTGCGGATCGATCTCGCCACGTTTGATCAGCAAGCCAATGTCGTGCAGCAATTCCTGACTGCGCTCAACGGCAAAGGCAGGGATCACTAAATTGCCGCCGCGGGCCAAAGCTTGGTTTATTTCTTTCTTCAGTGCTGTACGGCGTTCTTCCAAAGAATAATCATCGCGATCTCGGCCGCCATAGGTGCTTTCGCACAATATGTAATCAAAGCCAGAAGGGGCGTGTGGCTCAAGATAGAAGACTTTTTCATCTGGGCCCAAATCACCGGAAAACAGGATTTTGATGGTTTTGCCATCTTCATCTTGCACATGTACTTCAATCGAAGCGCTGCCCAATATGTGGCCCGCGTTCCAAAAGCGTGCTCTTACACCGGGGCCGGGTTCGAACCATTCTTCGTAGGGATGGCCTTTTGACCGTGCGATGGTTTCTTCTGCATGTTCGCGGGTATAGAGCGGCTCGATCAACTCTTCACCTTTGCGTGCCCGCTTGCGATTTTGCCGTTCGGCCTCATATTCTTGAATGCCCGCGCTGTCCGGCAAGAGATAATCCATCAAGCCCGTTGTTGGTGCTGTGGCGTGGATGGCCCCTTGAAATTTATGCTTCACCAGTTTGGGCAGCAGGCCCGCATGGTCAATATGGGCATGGGTCAGCAAGACATAATCGAGCTTGGCCGGATCAAATGGAAATGGCTTATCATTGAGCGCGCGCACCGCTTTGTTGCCCTGAAACAGGCCACAATCCACCAGAAACTGACCGCCGGGATGGGTGACGCGATAGCATGAACCTGTGACCGTTCCGGCCGCACCATGAAATGACAGAACAACACTCATTGCTTTTCCTTTGTGTGAAACATGCGCAATTTGCACCTAGCTTAGCAGCCGGATGTTTCAGACAAAAGGCAAGAGATTGTTGTTTTGGCTTATTTATTTTTAGCGGGGGGCCCGTTTTGCCAAAATCCGCTGCAACGTACGCCGATGCATATTCAGGCGTCGTGCCGTTTCAGACACGTTGCGATCGCACAATTCATAAACCCGTTGAATATGCTCCCAACGCACCCGGTCGGCTGACATTGGGTTCTCTGGCGGGTCGGCTTTGATTTCGTCTTCATCCGCCATCAACGCTTTGAACACATCGTCAGCATCTGCAGGTTTTGCGAGATAATCCACCGCGCCCAATTTCACAGCGGTTACAGCGGTGGCGATATTGCCATAGCCTGTGAGCACCACGGTGCGTGCATCTGGGCGGCGCTCCTTGAGCGTGGAAACAACATCCAAGCCATTGCCATCTTCAAGGCGCATATCCACAACAGCATAGGCTGGGGGATTGGATTTCACTTGCGCCATGCCGGCGGCCACACTATCTGCTGTGCGCACATCAAAGCCACGCTTTTGCATGGCCCGTTCAAGTCGCGTCAAAAACGGTTTGTCATCATCCACGAGCAATAAGGACAAGTCTTTGTCCAAAAGTTCTGGCACGCTGGTCATTTTCGTATCCTCGCAATTGATACTTTATGGCACTAATTCAACCGACAGGTCAAAGCCATCTCATTGAATACGTTTAAATCACTCGCTCAGTTCAATCACCTGTCTTGGCCATGCTATTTTGACGCAGGCATGTTGACCATCGTCACGATTGAAAAAATCGAGCTGCGCGCCGGTGCGCTCGAGCAGAGTTTTGGCAATGAAGATGCCAAGTCCCAAACCGCCGGGCTCAGTTGGGTCGCTGTCTTGCGTGTCCTTCGGGCGGGTGGTGAGATAAGGCTCGCCCATGCGCATCAGCATGTCTTGCGTAAAGCCCGGCCCGTCATCACATATGTCTATCTCTAACATACGGTCTGTCCAGCGCACTTTCACTTCCACACGGCTTTGCGCAAAATCGACAGCATTTTCAATCAGATTGCCAAGGCCATAGATGAGGCCCGAATTCCGAGCCAGTTTGGGTTCGCTGCCCTCGCCTTGCGCATCGAGTTCAATATCAATGCCGAAGAATCGCTGCGGTTCAGAGACTTCTGCCACCAGATCGCTGGCGCTCAATTCGGCGAAATGCTCTTCTTGGGTGTTTAGATTGCGCAGCTTTTGCAAAATCTCACGGCATCTAGCCGCTTGTTCCCGGATCAGTTCGAGATCTTTTTTCAGCGATTGCGGGTCGTCTAGATCGGTTTGCATTTCTTTTGCCGCAAGGGCAATGGTGGCCAAAGGCGTACCCAATTCATGAGCGGCAGCAGCCGCCAAACCATCAATAGCTGATAAATGCTGCTCGCGCGCCAACACCAATTCTGTCGCGCTCAACGCGTCGGCCAATTGCCGCGCTTCATGCGCCACACGGTTGGTGTAGGCCGAGGTGAAGATGACACCACAAACCAGCGCGACCCAAATGCCAAACACATAAAGATTGTTGATGGCAAAAGGCTCGTTGCCGCCCCATGGCAGCGGCATATGGAAGAAACCCAACAAGGTGATGATGGCGATGGCCAAAGCGCTCAACCCAAGCGTCCAACGATAAGGCAGAGTGGTGGCGGATACGCTGACGGGTGCCAACAGCAAAAGCGCGAACGGGTTATATAGACCGCCTGTCAAATAAAGTAGGCCCCCCAATTGCAATGAATCATAGGCCAATTGGGCTGCCGAAACTTGCGAGCGCAATCGCAGGGTGGCGGGGAAGCGCACTAACAAAAACACATTTAGCCACGCTGACATGGCAATAAGGGTGAAACAGGCGGCCAAGGGCAGTTGATAGTTGAGCACAAAAGCCACAACCAAAACGCCCGCGCTTTGTCCCGCAACCGCTAGCCAACGCAGACGCACAAGGGTTTCCAAGCGCAATCTATGGTGGCCGCTATAGGCCAATGCTGGCGCGGTTTTGTTGGAATCGATCACTTTTTGCTCCCCATTTTGGCTGGACGTAAAGCCAAATTGCTTGTTTTTTGCCCGGATTTCGGCGCTCTGGGCGTTGTTTTGCGCATTTTCAAGACCCTTTTTGCAAAAAATTGGTGCTTGAAGCTACCAAATTCGCCCCCAAATCTAAGTCATCGTTGATGAAGAGGTGATATAATGAGCACACAATTGATTAAACCAGAATGGTCTCCATTGACCATTGGTCTTATGGTTCTCGGCTTTATTATTTTCTGGCCGCTTGGTTTGGCCATGTTGTTCTACATTTTGTGGGGCGAACATTGGGGTGGCTCAAGCGACAAAGCTGAAAAATGGATGCATAAACAAAAGCACAAGATGAAGGGTTGTCGCGGCAAGCGCTACCGTCACGGTGCAACTGGCAATGCAGCTTTTGATGAATATCGCGAAGCTGAAATTCGTCGCATTGAAGAAGAGCGCATCCGCCTTGAAAAAGAGCGTGAAGAGTTTGAAGACTTCCTGCGCAATTTGCATATGGCGCGTGACCGCGAAGAATTTGATCGTTTCAAATCTGAGCACCGTTCTAAGCGTCATGATGACGAAGATGATCGATTTTCAGGCCGCGAAGACGATAAAAAGCGCGACGACTATTAAGAGCTGATCGCTCCTCCCCTGGCCCTTGCGTTAACCCCCGAATATGACGCAAGGGCACCCTGACCCCCAAAACTTTGATCGAATTGATCTGGCACCCGTTATGGGTGCCTTTTTTATTGCCAAATCAATCTGTTTTGGGTGAAATCTATCTATGATGTCGAACCGTCGCAAAGCGATTCCCGAAAAGCTACAGATTGATCTTGCCGCTGGCGCGGTGAATGTTGTGGTGAGCCAAAATGCGCGTGCCAAACATTACCGCCTATCTCTGCACCCCAAAAAGGGGGTGGTGCTGACAGTGCCCCAACGCGGCAATTGGCGCGACGCGCAAGATTTTCTACATCGGCACCAAGATTGGCTTAATCAACGTATTGATCAGATTGAAGCCCCCACTTTGATTGCGCCTGAAATGGACTTGCCGTTGCGCGGCACGTTGCACAATTTGGCGCGCACTGGCCAGCTGCGCGGGCTGGTGCAGCTCAACCCAGAGACGCGGCGCATTGAGGTGCCCGGCGCGCCCGAACATTTTGCTCGCAAACTGGGCGACTGGCTCAAAAATCAAGCGCGGCAAGATTTGGAACAGCAGGTGCATATACATGCCCAGCGACTCAATCTTGTACCGAAGGGTATCACCATTCGCGATCAAACCAGCCGTTGGGGGTCGTGCAGCTCTTCGGGGCAGTTGAATTTTTCTTGGCGGTTGGTGTTGGCGCCGCCTTATGTGCTTGATTATGTCGCGGCGCATGAAGTGGCCCATTTGCGCGAGATGAATCATTCGCCTCGCTTTTGGCGCACTGTGAAGGAAACTTTGCCCGATATGAAGCGGGGCCATGATTGGCTGAAGGTGCATGGGCGCGAGTTGATGCGCTATCAAATTACACAATAGTCCTCTCCCCTTTTGATTTTGCCCGATCCCTTGACGTTTGACATTTGTCATCCTATATACAGACCGACCAGTCGGTATGTGGAAAGTAAAAATGACAAATTTAAAGGATCAATTGTTGGACATCGCGTTCAATATGTTTCTGGCCCAAGGCTATGATGGCGTTGGCTTAAGCGAAGTCATCAAAAAGGCCGGGGTTTCAAAAGGGGCGCTTTATCATCACTTTTCCTCAAAGGAAGATTTGATCGATCAGGTGCTGCAGCGTTATTTTTTGGATGGGTTTGCCCAAACAGATTTCGGCGCTTTGGCCAGTGTTCCAGCTACAACGCAACTGGCCCTATTGGTGGAAATTTATCAGACGCAGTTTGGTCCCCATGCAGCAATGGCGCAATTTGGGCTGGCCCGCTATTTTGCGTTGTTTTTTGACAGCATAGCCCGCAATGAACGGTTCGCAGCCGCGATCAAGTCATATTACCAAAAAATTGAGTCTGCACTTCAACCAGAAGCGCGCCCCTTTCTCCGGCAAATAGAGGGCGAGATTTATCTCTCCACCGTTCTGCAACGCGAACCAGACTTTTCGTTTATCCCCGCCTCAGCATAGGAGCGCATCATGGAATTATATGGCTCAAAATCCAAATCCTTGCCGCAAAAAATCACGATTACACTGATCGAACTTGCCCTGATCGGGCTTTCAGCATGGATCATGTTTGGCGCTGGCAGCGCATTTTTTGCCAATCTGTTTGGGTGGACGCTGCCAATGGAAGCACCTGCCCGCTATGGCCTTATCTTGGCGTTTAACATCATCATTTTGCTGCGCATGGGCTTTATGATGTTCTATTTGATGAAACGGACTTTGCCTTGGTCAGAAGCGTTTACGGTGCCATCTGCGTTCGCGCTTTATTATGTGGGCTTTGCCATTTTGGTGCTGCCCAACGGTGCACCACTGGATGTTTGGGGCTATATCGGCGTCGCCCTATTTGTGCTGGGCTGTGTGCTCAACACCGCATCAGAACTGCAGCGGCATATTTTCAAGCAAGATCCGGCACATAAGGGCGTGCTCTATACTGGCGGGCTGTTTGCCCACTCAATGCACATCAACTTTTTCGGCGATATCGTTTGGGTTGCTGGCTATGCGTTGGTGGCGGGCCATTGGCTCGGGGCGGTCATCCCCGCTATGCTGTTTTGTCTTTTCGCCTTTTATAATGTGCCCATGCTCGACGACTATTTGCGCGAGCGTTATGGAAAGGCCTTCAAAGACTATGAAGCGCGGACCAAGAAGCTTATCCCGTTTGTTTATTGACGGCGAGGATACCGCAAGAAGGTTCTCGCGCTTTAATTGCGCGAGAACAATTCATTAATCAAATCACCTAGATTTCGGCGTTGCCCTTCTTGCGGGCGCTGCGTCATCGGCTCTAGATTTTGTTGATTGTCAAACCGCACATTGCCGCCCGGAATTTGCGCAACGGCGAACCCTTCGTGCGCTTTTTGCATAAAATCGTGCCACACCTGCACCGGCACATTGCCGCCACTTGCGTTGGTTGGCGTGTCATCATCATTGCCAACCCAAACGCCGGTGATCAACCGGGCGCTATAGCCCACAAAAACGGCGTCGCGGTTTTTCTGCGATGTGCCCGTTTTGCCTGCAATCGGCCAATTGCCAAACTTCGCTTTGCGCCCTGTGCCCACTTCAACCGAGTGGGCCAACATATCGTTCATCATCGGAATATATTCGGGCGCGATCACTTGGCCGGGGCCCGCAGGCTCGTGGCTATAAAGCACTTCCCCATCCGCGGTTTCAATGCGCGAAATCACCCGCGCAATAATGCCTTGGCCACCGTTAGCGAAGGGTGCGTAAGCCGCGGTTAGCTCCAACAAGGAAATGCCTGTGGTGCCCAACGCACTTGATGGCACCGCATCTACATTGCTGGAGATGCCGAGCTTATAGGCGGTTTGCGCCACATTTTGCGGCCCCAATTCAATTGCGAGCTTACCCGCCACAACATTTGACGAAATGGCCAAAGCATCGCGCAGCTGGATGCGGCCACGATATTTACCGCTAGCGTTTTCTGGCGACCAATCTTTGTAGGTAAACGGCGCATCTTCAACCACCGTATCTGGCCGATAACCATGTTCCAAAGCAGTCAGATAAACGAAGGGTTTAAAGGCAGAGCCTGATTGCCGCCGCGCGGTGACTGCGCGGTTATATTGGCTTGTGGTGTAATCAATGCCGCCAACAATTGCTTGCACGGCACCATCTGGTGTCATCGACACCAAAGCGCCTTGGCTAAAGGCCCGCTCTTCACCCTGCTCGCGCACAATTTCCTTGATCAGGAATTCGGCTTGTTTTTGCATTTCCCAATTGATGGTGGTGTAAACAATCACGTCTTGGTTCACTTCACCAAGATAATTGTCCATCAATGTTTCCACCCAATCCGCCACATAATATTCGGTGCCAGTGACGCGGGTGCGAATGCGTTTATTGGGATCAATAGCGGCTGCTTTAGCTTCGGCTTCTGAAATGTAGCCTTCTTCCGCCATGGCATTGAGCACCACACGGGCGCGGGCAGCAGCACCTTCGGGGTTTTTATTGGGCGCAAGCCGCGATGGTGCTTTAAGCAAGCCTGCCAAAATCGCAGATTCGCCCAGAGACAGATTGCGCGCAGATTTGCCGAAATAACGTTGGGCTGCAGCTTCGATGCCATAAGACCCGGCTCCAAAATAGACGCGGTTCAAATAGAGCTGCAAAATTTCGTCTTTGGTGAAGTTTTGCTCGAGCCAAACCGACAGCAAAGCTTCTTGAATTTTACGGCCATAGTTCTGATCAGGTGTCAGAAATAGGTTCTTCGCCACCTGCTGGGTAATGGTCGAGCCACCACCAGTGATGCGGCCTTCAATTGTGTTGTTTACAAAAGCACGGGCTATGCCGATCGGGTCGACGCCAAAATGGTTGTAGAACCGTCTATCCTCAATCGCCAACACCGCCGCGGGCACAAAGTGCGGCAGCTCGTGGATTGAAACGGCTTCGCCACCCATCTTGCCACGGTTAGACAGAAGTCGCCCATCTGCCGCGACAATGCGAATATTTGCCGGGCGATCTGGAATGGCCCATGTGTCTGAGGATGGAAGCTGCATCCCATAATAGGCGACAATACCGATCACCGCGATCCCGGCCCATACGCCCAAAACGACGCCCCAATAAAAAAGGCGACGCATGACACGCCAAAATGTCCATTTGGGCTGCTTTTTTGCCTTGCGTCTTGTAGTCTTTTTCTTCGGGCTAGCTTTGGCCGTGCTGGTGGTTTTGGCTTTGGTGCGCGTACGCGTTTTCTTGCCCTTGCCGGCACCTACACGGTCAGCAGTGGTCAATTTCAGATCTGATGATTTGGATGGTTTACGCGCCACCAATTGCCCTCACGGATTTGATTAAAAGTCGAGGAAAGTGCTTATTCAATGTAAATGTGGCCGGTTTATGGGGTGTAAACATTTTTGCAACAGCGCAGATATATCGCTTTCATTCCATTGCTGCACGGTAATTCAAGCGGTACATGCAGGATTTGACCAAATTATGGATGTTCCGGTGGATTTTCAGATCAGAAAGGCGACGGCTGCCGACAAGCCCGCCATTAAAGACATTTTGCTTTCGACATTTACCCACACATGGAAACCGCAGCTTAATGCGCGTGGCCTGGCCAAAGCTGAAAGCTTTGAGCAAAATGTTCAAGACTATTTGGATCAATATTGCAGCGATATCTTTGTGGCGACCGACCAAGGTAAGCCGCTGGGCATGGTGCATTATTTTGATGATTTTGTTGCCGCCCTTCATGTGGCATATGAAGCGCAGGGGCGTGGCGTAGGTGGCGCTTTGTTGGACCATGCGGAACGCCAGATTGGTCGATCTCACGCCCAAGTGCGTTTGGAAACGGACACGTTCAACACCCAATCTCGCGCATTCTATCGCAAACACGGATTTGAAGAGATCGAGCAATATCCCGACACAGAGTGGGATAGCGATCTCACCACAATTTTGCTGGTCAAAAAATTGGCATAAAAAAGGCGCCGATTGGCGCCTTTTTTATATATCGATGTGCTGGTTTAAACGTCGAGGTTCGCCACGCTGAGGGCGTTGTCCTGAATAAACTCGCGTCGTGGCTCCACCAAATCACCCATCAACTTTGAGAATGTTTCGTCGGCAACGTCACTTTCTTTCACATGTACGCGCAACAAAGAGCGTGCATCTGGATCAAGCGTTGTTTCCCACAATTGATCAGGGTTCATTTCGCCCAGCCCCTTATAGCGCTGCATGGAAATGCCCTTGCGGCCAAAGCTAGTCATCGCGTCATAAAGAGTGAACGGTCCAAAGATTTGCTGGCTTTGGCCTTTACGTTCCAACTTGGCCAAACCTTCAAACAGGTTCTCGAGATATCCTGCCAGTTTTTCCAAATTGCGTGCATCCACGGACCGTAGCAAAGTGCCGTCAACTTTATGACTTTCCAAAACGCCCCGCACGGTGCGTGAGAAAACATAGCCATCAGCTGGATCAAATGTGCCTTCCCAGCCTTGCTCTGTTTCAGCGGATACCAAGTCCAATCGCTGCGCAACAGTTTGCGCCATTTTCTCACCCTGAGCAGGATCTTCGAAAACAGACAAGCTCAACGCGCCGGAAATGGCACATTGCTCAATGATTTGTCGGTCATAACGGGCATTCAAGCCGTTGATGGTGTGGACGATATCCCGGCTCTTTGATGCCAAATCCATCAAATCTTGACCGGTATGGGTCACACCTGCACCAGTGATCAACGCTGCGTCTTCAAGGCCCGCATTGAGCAAATATTCTTCCAGCGCGCGTTCGTCCTTCAAATATTGCTCAGATTGGCCACGCCGCACTTTGTAAAGTGGGGGCTGGGCAATAAAGATATGACCGTTCTCGATCAATTCGGGCATTTGCCGATAGAAGAAGGTCAACAGAAGCGTCCGAATGTGCGCCCCATCCACGTCCGCATCCGTCATGATGATGATTTTGTGGTAGCGCAATTTCTCGATATTGAATTCTTCACGCCCGATGGACGTACCGAGCGCCATCACAAGGTTGCCGATTTCTTGGCTAGATAGCATTTTGTCAAAGCGCGCACGCTCAACGTTCAAAATCTTACCACGCAGTGGCAAAACGGCCTGAGTACCCCGGTCACGGCCCTGAGTGGCCGATCCGCCCGCACTATCACCCTCCACCAAGAAGAGTTCTGATTTGGCCGGGTCTTTTTCCGAGCAATCTTTAAGCTTGCCTGCCAGATAGGACACATCCAAAGCGGTTTTACGCCGTGTCAGTTCCCGTGCCTTGCGCGCCGCTTCACGCGCCGCGGCAGCTTCGGCCACTTTTGAGATGATGTTTTTGGCTTCCTGCGGATGCTCTTCAAACCATTGGTTCAAACGCTCATTGACCACTGATTCCACCACAGGGCGGACCTCAGAGGATACCAGCTTGTCTTTGGTTTGAGATGAGAATTTCGGGTCCGGCACCTTCACAGACAGCACGCAGGTTAGGCCTTCACGACAATCATCGCCTGTTAGCGACACTTTTTCACGCTTAAGCGCGCCAGAGCTTTCCGCATAACCTGTTACCTGCCGGGTCAACGCCCCGCGCAAGCCCGCCAAGTGGGTGCCACCGTCGCGCTGCGGAATATTGTTGGTAAAGCACAATACATTCTCGTGGTAACTTTCGTTCCACCACAAGGCCAGCTCAACGGTAATGTCGTCTTTTTCAACGGTGATATAGATCGGGTTTTCAATCAGCGCCTGCTTGGATTTGTCCAAATAGCGGACAAAGGCTTCCAGACCGCCTTCGTAAAACAGCTCAACTTCTTTATCTTCGCCGTGGCGTTGATCTCGCAAGATGATGCGCGCGCCGGAGTTCAAGAAAGCCAATTCGCGCAAACGATGCTCGAGCGTATCATAGCTAAACTCCACCATGGTGAAGGTTTCAGGCGAAGGCAAAAAGGTCACTTTGGTGCCTGTTTCGTCGCCAGCATCACCAACCACTTCCAAAGGTGCGTCTGCAACCCCGTGAGTAAAGCGCATGCGATGCACTTTGCCTTTGCGCTTCACTTCAAGTTCCAACCAGATTGAGAGCGCATTCACCACAGAAACGCCCACGCCGTGCAAGCCGCCCGACACCTTATAGGAATTGGAATCGAACTTACCGCCCGCATGAAGCTGGGTCATGATCACTTCGGCGGCAGAAACGCCTTCTTCTTCGTGAATATCGGTTGGAATGCCGCGACCATTATCGGTGACAGAGACAGAACCATCCGGGTTCAATGTTACGGTCACATAGTCGGCATGTCCAGCAAGCGCTTCGTCAATCGCGTTGTCCACCACCTCATAGACCATATGGTGCAAACCGGAGCCATCATCGGTGTCCCCGATATACATGCCCGGCCGTTTGCGCACCGCATCCAAGCCCTTGAGCACGCGAATGCTTTCCGCACCATATTCATTATCTTGAGGGGTCTGATTTTCTTCGCTCATTTGCACCGAATCACAATCTGTTTAGCTTCTCTTTTTCTAGACCTTTTTGGCCCTAAACCAAAGCGTTGCAGCCCGATTTTGCCGCTTTTTCTTGGGATTGTCGCCCCTTTTGGCCACTCAAGGCGAAATTGTCATAAAATTATGATGCTAAAGCGCCAATTGAGCGTCTTTTACCGCGATGAATTGGGCCTCGTCGCCCAAGGCTTCAAACAGCATTTTGTCGGTGCCCGTCATCCAACATTGGGTGCCGAGTGCGTTGAGAATCTCAAACAGGGCCGCACGGCGCGATGGGTCCAAATGCGCAGCAATCTCATCCAGCAATAAAAGCGGCGAGATATGGGTGATCTGGCGCACCAGCTCGGCCTGCGCCAAGATAAGACCGATAAGCAAAGCTTTTTGCTCGCCCGTGGAACAAAGCCCAGCTGGCATTTGCTTATCGACGTGCGTGACCTGCATATCCGTGCGATGCGGGCCCAATGTGGTGCGGCCAGCGCCACGATCAATTTGGCGGCGATTGCGCCATAAATCAGTAAGGAAGCTCTCTAAGGCACTAGAGGAGACAAACTCCTCCTGCAACTCATCTTGCGCTGCAAGGGCCACATAAGCGGCGGGAAAAGGCGCATTGCCGCGTGTTTTATCCAGCAACTGGTTGAGATGGGTGATCATATCCACCCGCGCAAAGTGCATTGCCGCTGCATGGGTGGCCATTTGCGCTTCAATCGCACTCATCCAGCCGGGGTCAAAATCTGTTTCCAGCAGCTTATTGCGCTGGCGCATCGCCTTTTCAAAAGCATTGGCCTCTGCCCCATGGCTGGGGATGAGGGTCATCACCAATCGGTCAAAGAAGCGGCGGCGATCGCCTGCGGGCCCGGTGAACAAGCCATCCAGCGCTGGGGTCAGCCAAAGAATGCGGGCATATTCGCCCAGTTCCTCGACGGATTTGGCGGCGCTGCCATTGATCCGCACCCGGCGGCCCGTTTGCACGCCTTGATCTAGCCCGGTGCCCATATCGACAGGCCCCATCGGCGTTTCAAGGCTGGCGGCCACGGCCCACCCGGTTTCGCTGGTATGCAGCGCCAATTGCTCAAAGGCAGCACGGCGCAAGCCACGCCCTGGCCCAAGCAAAGAAATTGCTTCTAATAGATTGGTTTTGCCCGCCCCGTTTGGCCCCGTCAGCACCACATGGCGTGCGTCTGGGTCCAAAGCCGCACTTGCATAATTGCGGTAATTGGTCAGCCGCAATCTCGAAATATAATGGGTGGGCAGTTCTCTATGTGCCATTGATGGCCTGCCCTTTTATCCCGCTATACCCGCATTGGCATCAAAATATAAAGCGCGCGATCGGCTTCATCTTCAGATTGCACAATGGTTGGCGACCCGCTGTCAGAGAACATGAAGATTGCCTGTTCGGAATGCACTTGCTCGATAATATCCAGCAAATAGCGCGCGTTAAAGCCGATCTCAAAGCCTTCATGCTCAAATTCGATGGGCAACTCTTCGCGGGCTGTGCCGTGATCCGGGTTGGTGACGCTCAGTTCCAACAAGCCTTCACTCAAGCCAAGTTTAACGGCCTTGCCGCCACGGTCAGACGCGATGGTAGACACACGATCAACCGCTTGCTTCAAGGCGTTGCGGTCAACGGCCAAACGCTTGTCATTGTCTTTCGGAATCACACCCTCATAGTTAGGGTATGTGCCTTCAATCAGTTTGGACAACAATACAACGCCGCCCAATTCAAATCGGATTTTGCTGTCTGAAAGTTCAACACCAATATCTTGATCGTCATCGCCCAAAAGCTTTTGCACTTCAGCAACCGTTTTGCGCGGCACGATGATGGATGGCATACCTTCTGAGCCTTGTGGCGCTTCGGTTTCAGCGCGCGCCAAACGGTGACCGTCTGTCGCGACAGCGCGGAGTATCACGCCTTCATCTTCGCTCATGGTGTGGAAGAAGATACCATTCAAATAATAGCGGGTCTCTTCGGTTGAGATGGCAAACTGTGTGCAATCGATCAGATTTTTCAGTGCGCCAGCTTTGAGCGTGAATTTATGGCTGAAGTCGCCTGATTTGAGATCAGGGAAGCCATCCGGCGCCAAGCAGGTTAGATTGAAGTTTGAGCGACCAGAGGTGATGGTCATTTGCTCATTGGTGCCATCTGTTTCCAAATTCACTTCCGCACCGTCGGCCAATTTACGCACGATTTCATAAAGCGTGTGGGCGGGCACGGTGGTTGTGCCGGCAACGCCAACCATGGCGGGCACACTTTCGGTGATTTCAATGTCCAAGTCTGTTGCCCGCAATTCGAGCTGTCCGTCATGGGCGTTGATCAAAACGTTGGACAAGATGGGGTAAGTGGTTCGCCGCTCCACAACACGGTGAACATGGCCCAAAGATTTGAGCAAATGGTTGCGCTCCAAAGTGACCTTCATCTGACGTCTCCCATGCTGCCATCGCGTTTTATCGATGGCGCTTATCATTGATCTATTCGGGGTTGCGAAACTGGCTTTTTCTGGCGCAAAAGGCAAGACCTAACTCGCTTAAATCCAGCAATAACAACAGAAAACGGCGCATCTTTTGTCAAGATGCACCGTTTTATCCTCCCCCGAGAATATTTTGTCGCCGATCTATTCTTCGATCATGCGCTTGAGTAGCTCCACCTCTTGAGCAAACCCAGTATCACCACCCATCAATTGTTCCACTTTTCGCACAGCGTGCAGCACCGTTGTGTGATCGCGGTTGCCGAAGCGACGCCCAATCTCTGGCAAAGACCGTGAGGTCAAAATCTTCGACAAATACATCGCAATCTGGCGTGGACGCACCACAGAGCGTGACCGACGTGAAGACAACAGATCAGGCTTGGACACTTTAAAGTGCTTGGCCACAGTTGTTTGGATCTCATCGATCTTGACACGACGTGTGTCACGGGTACGCAGCAGATCGTGCAACGCCTTCTCGGCCAACTCAATGGTGATCGGCTCTTCGGTCAATTGGTTGGCAGCCACCAAACGGTTTACCGCGCCATCCAAATCCCGGCCGTGGGACAATACATTGCGCGCTACATAATCCAATACAGGTGCTGGGATATGCAGCCCTGGGAATTTAGCCGCCGCTTGCTCAGCCCGCTTTTCCACGATGGCCCGACGCAATTCTTCGTCCAAAGGCTGGATTGGCACCACAAGGCCGCCAGACAGGCGCGACCGCAAACGATCGTCCAGCATGTCCAAGTCGCGTGGAGGCGCATCACCCGCCACAACAACTTGCTTTGCGCCAGTAAGCAATGCACTCAAGGCCTGGCCCAATTCAGTGACCGATTTGCCTTGAAGGAATTGCATATCATCGATCAACAACACATCGATTGACCGGAGCCATTCTTTAAAAGCAATTGCGCTTTGGCGCTGCACCGCAGTGATGAAGTGGTACATAAAATGATCGGCGGTGAGATAAACAATATTGCGATTCTTATCGCCCGCACCGGCTGCCCAGGCAATGGCGTTCAACAGGTGAGATTTACCCAAGCCAACAGACGAATGGATATAAACCGGGTTGAACGCTGCTGTGCCTTGCGCGGCGGCTTGCGCCACTTGCTTGGCGGCGGCCAAAGCCATCTCATTGGCGGAACCGGTGACGAAGCTATCGAAGGTCAATTTTGGGTCGAGCGCAGAACCTGAAAGTGCATCGCCTGCCTTGAGCCGTGCATTGTGCTGCGCGCCAGTGCGCAAACCTTGATTGGTTGTGGTTTTCGCGTCCGGCTTAGCGGCCTCTGGCGCGTTATTTTGCTGAATTGCGGCACGCGGCTTGCCGTTGACGCGAACGGTCAAGTGCAATTGCGCAACTTGATCTGTTTCTGATGTAAATGACTCTAAAATACGATCTTGATAGTTTGAAGTAATCCATGAGCTTAAAAAGCGGGTTGGAACGGAAAGGTGCGCGATGCCGTCGCAAATCTCTTCCAATTCCATTGATGCAAACCAGGATGAAAAAACATCCTCACCTACACTCGCCCAAAGTCTTTTCTTAACGCGCTCCCAAATCTTAGACTGATCCGCCCCCAAATCTGTCATTAGCTCTCCACCCGTATGTTCTGATTGATTGGTCGCAACATCTTGTTGTTCTGCTTGTTCTGTGATGTCGCGCGCCAAAAGCGATGTGTGGTTCATTATGTGCCTCTGTTTGACCAATACTTGCCCGTCTCCAACCCCGAAAAGGTTAGCCGCACGACGGGCTGTCTGCCCCGTAAACAAAGCAATATCGTGCGCCGAAAGTATTCGGCGTGTCGATTTGCCGGTTTATTTTAAAAGTTAGCGATTACCGCCAGAAAGTTTTTATTGAAACTCACAAGACGTGGTGAGCTAAGAAAAGAATGATGCGAGTTCTTTATGTCTATTACGAAACTCGAGCCCAGATTGCTCGTTTTTCTTGTGCCGCATCACAATGCCCCCGGTTCGATGAATATGTGGCAATTTTTACTCACATATCATCAGTCTTCGTTCCAACGAGGATCATATTAGCCTTGAAAATTGTGGGTTTCAACCGTGGAATCTCGCAAAATGGGGATTGACTCTTTGTCTAAAATTGCGGTTGAGCAAGGGTGAGTCTGCCCCTTGGTTTTTAAGGCTTTGACTCTCCTTACAAATTCAAAAATCAAGCCCAAAAATCACGTTAATAAAAAATTTACGATTTAACATTTTTAACGGCATTTGGGGTCAAATCGGCAGACACCAACATAGAAAGCAGCACCGATAAATATTTGAAAACAAATAAATTTTCGCGCTGCACATCAGTTTTATGACGATTTTATAAATGGATTCAATCGCTTGTTGCTTTTGGCTCATGCTCGGCGCACGGCATCGGGTGCAAGGGCGAGAAAAATCGCATTGCAATGCCCTGCATAAGCACGCGAAAAACCCTTCCTTGATTTCTCAAAGAAGGGCTTTCAAATTTGTAATGCGTGTTGTGTTTATGCGTTACGCAGAAACAGCTTTAACGCGGGCAGCCAAACGCGAGATTTTGCGAGCAGCCATGTTCTTATGAACGACGCCCTTAGTGGCGGCGCGCATAATTTCTGGTTGCGCAGCTTGCAACGCTTGTTTCGCAGCAGCACTATCGCCAGAAGCAATTGCTTCTTCTACTTTGCGAATGAATGTGCGCATGCGCGAACGGCGTGCTTTGTTAACCTCAGTCTGACGCTCAATCTTGCGTACAGCTTTTTTTGCTGACGGAGTATTTGCCATGCTTTTCCTCGTTATGCGTTTTCGGCCTAAATTGTTCTGAAATTCAAACCGAAATAAAAGCGGCGGCACAGCTGCCGCCCGAATTTCGTTGGCCGTTATAGAGCGCCTAGGCGAAGACGTCAATATCTAAATGCGCCAAAACATAAGTGCTGCGGGCGCCAGACGCGGTGGTTAGGCTATATCTGACACGTTGGGCACATAAAGGTTGAGCGCCCGGATTGGACCCGCCGTTCAATCATGCTGTCGCATCCTTCATTTTGGCACGGTTCACCCTCTCGTCCATAGACCCTAAATTGATGTTGAAAATAACCTAGATCGCCCTGGGCATTCTTAAAGTCCTTTAGCGTAGAGCCGCCAGCTTCAATCGCCACAAGCAATGTGCGTTTGATGGCTTGGGTTAGCCCATCAAGGCGCGCAGGATCTTTCTTATGAGCTTTGGCCAGTTTCGCCATCGGCGTAAACGGGTCGATACCCATTTCATAAAGCGCCTCGCACACATAAATATTGCCCAGACCGGCAACATTGCGCTGATCGAGCAGCCCCATTTTCACCGGGCTCTTCTTGCCTTCAAAGCGCATAACCAAATGTTCAGCGCTGAATTGATTGGATAAGGGTTCTGGGCCCAAATGATCCAGATGCTTGTTGGGCGCATCTTCACCAATCAAATCCATATACCCAAAGCGCCGCGGATCATTGTAGATCAGTTCCACATCGCCTTGGGTTGGATGGGTTAGCCGCATCGCCACATGATCATGCTTGGGCGACAGTTTTTGCTTGTGCACCCGCTCGTCAGCATCGGGCACATATTGACCCACCTTAAAGCTGCCGCTCATGCCCAAATGGGCCAGCAGAGATTCCCGCGAACTTAGCTCCATCACAAGATATTTGGCGCGGCGCCCAACATGTTGGATGGTCTGCCCTTGAAGCCGTTCCACCATATTGTCAGGGAAGGGGAAGCGCAGATCTGGCCGATTGAGCTTCACGTCATCTATTGTTGCACCCGACAAGAAGGGTTCTAGGCCACGGCGTACGGTTTCCACCTCGGGCAATTCAGGCATGTGCTTTATCCATAATCAATGAGAGAACCAAATGGTTTACCCTTTTTACCTGCGTCAATCCAAAGCACCCCAATCTTGGTCTGTTTTATTGGAAATCCAAAACCTGTTGGGATATGGTGCGGCGAAATTGAAGGAATATCTAAAAGATGACTGACGCACAACAAACCACACATTTTGGTGAACGCGAAGTGCCTTTGGGCGAAAAGCAAGGTCTTGTGAATGATGTGTTCCATAAGGTGGCCGACCGCTATGATCTGATGAACGACATGATGAGCGGCGGCATGCACCGGGTGTGGAAGGATGCGTTTGTCGCCAAACTGGCACCGCCAAAGGTGGGAAATGATCATTATCATGTGCTCGATATGGCAGGCGGCACAGGTGATATTGCTCAACGCATTATGAGCGCCTCACACGGCAATGCCAGCGTCACTGTGTCAGACATTAATAGCGATATGTTGCGCGTGGGCGCAGAGCGGGCGAAGAAATGGCGCTATCAGGATGGCGTGGATTTTGTGGAAGCCAATGCCGAAGAACTGCCGTTTGAAGACAAAAAGTTCGACGCCTATACCATCGCCTTCGGCATTCGCAATGTGCCGCAAATTGATCGGGCATTGCGCGAAGCCTATCGGGTGTTGAAACGCGGCGGCCGCTTGATGGTGCTTGAATTTTCAACTGTGGATGTGCCGGGGCTTGATAAGGTCTATGATCTTTTCTCAGATCATTTAATCCCGCCCATGGGCAAAATGGTGACGGGCGATGGCGACCCTTACCAATATTTGGTGGAGAGCATTCGCAAATTTCCAAAGCCAGAACCGTTTGCGCAAATGATCCGCGAAGCCGGGTTTGAAAATGTGAGCTATACGCCGCTCACCGGCAACATCGCCACCATTCATTCTGCTTGGAAAATTAGATAGGCACCGCATCTATGAGCATCTCAGCCTATTTTCGCTTGGTTCGCGCAGGCTATGTATTGGCCCGCGAGGGCGCGCTTTCTGTCACGGAAGGGCAGGGCATTAAAGGGCCAGCGGCCCGCGCGATCAAATTGGCGCGGCTGATTGAACGGCGTTCTGTGCGCAAGACCGGGCGGGTGGAACGCTTGTCCAAAGCACTACAAAAGCTTGGCCCGACTTATGTGAAATTGGGGCAAATGCTGGCGACACGGCCGGACATTGTGGGCGCAAATGTATCTGGCGATCTGCAAGGGCTGCAGGATCAAATGCCGCCCTTTGATCAAAAGCTGGTGCCGCAGATTTTGAAGTCTGCGCTGGGCAGTGCGGCGGATAGGCTGGACAAGGTTTCAGACCCCATTGCCGCCGCCTCCATTGCGCAGGTGCATGAGGCCTATATTGATGGGCAAAAGGTTGCCGTTAAATTGCTGCGGCCCGATATTGAAGAGCGTTTCTACAAAGACCTTGCCTCCATGCGCGCCGCCGCCAGTTTGGCGGAACGGTTTGTGCCGAAGTCACGCCGTTTGCGCCCGCTGGATGTGATCAAGACCTTGGAGCGTTCTGCATTTCTAGAAATGGATTTGCGGCTAGAAGCGGCAGCCATTTCGGAAATGAATGAGAATATCAGCAACGATCCGGGCTTTGAAATTCCAACTGTTGTTTGGCCGCAAACCTCGAAAGAAGTGATGGTCACTTCGTGGATGGACGGTATTCCAATCCGCGATCATGCCAAAATTGATGCGGCGGGGCTGGACCGCAAAAAGATCGCCAAAGATTTGCTGCAAAGCTTTTTGCGCCATGCGATCCGCGACGGTTTTTTCCATGCGGATATGCACCCGGGCAATCTGTTTGTGGCCCCTAATGATGGCACAGTGCGGGCGGTTGATTTCGGCATTATGGGGCGCATTGGGCCAGAAGAGCAGAAGTTTCTTGCGGAAATTCTTTATGGCTTTATCACCCGCAATTATCAGCGCATTGCGCAGTTGCATTTTGATATTGGCTATGTGCCCAAGGACCAGTCGGTGGACGATTTTGCTCAGGCGCTGCGCGCCATTGGCGAACCGCTGGTGGGCCGTTCTGCTGATGAAATCTCCATGGCAAAAGTGCTCACCCAATTGATGGATGTGACCGAGCTGTTCAACATGCAAACCCGCACTGAGCTGGTGATGCTGCAAAAGAATATGGTGCTGGTGGAGGGCGTGGCCCGCTCGCTTGACCCAGAGTTGAACATGTGGACCACAGCTGAGCCAATCGTTTCGGAATGGGTGAAGCGCAAGGTGGGGCCGGAAGGCATCATCAAAGATGCGATCTCCACGGGCAATGAATTTTTGCTGGCCGCGAAAAAGCTACCGGACCTGCTGAACCGCTATGAGAAAATGCTGGAAGATGCAGAGCAGCAAAAGCAACGCACACCGTTTTTCATGAAGCGATGGTTTGCCGTCCTCAGTACAATTTTGATGGTTTTGGTTGCCGCCGCTGCGTTGAAGACCCTATTGTTCTGAAAACGAGGGGATCATTATGCTTGAAGGCCGCAAAATCTTATTGATCATCACCGGGGGCATTGCTGCCTTTAAGGCGATTGATGTGATGCGTTTGATCCGTAAAGCAGGCGGCGAGGTGCAGCCTTTTATGACGGCAGCGGCGCAGAATTTCGTCACGCCGATGACAGCCAGCACCGTTTCCGGCAAACCCACGCTAACCGAATTGTTTGACCTGAGCCGTGAAGCCGAAATCAACCATATTGAATTGGTGCGCGACGCCGATCTTATTGTGGTGGCCCCGGCGACTGGTAATTTTATGGCGAAGATGGCCCACGGCATTGCCGATGATTTGGCGTCCACCGCAATCTTGGCGCGAGATAAGGATGTGATCGTCGTCCCAGCAATGAATGTGCGCATGTGGGAGTCAGCGGCGACCCAGCGCAATTATCGCCAATTGCTGGACGATGGCATGCAGTTTTTGGGGCCGGTTGAAGGCAGCATGGCGTGTGGCGAATTTGGGCCCGGCCGGTTGGCGGAGCCACCAGAAATTTTTGATGCGATCTGCGCCTATTTCGAAAAGGGCCAAAGCCTTAAGGGCAAGCATTTTATCGTCACCTCTGGCGGCACCCGGGAACCGATTGATCCGGTGCGATTTATCTCCAATGCCTCCTCCGGCAAGCAGGGCACCGCAATCGCCCAAAGCCTGTTGGACCGGGGCGCGAATGTGAGCTTCATTTATGGCGCATCAGATGTGCCGCCCCCAGCGGGCGCACATGCGATTGCCATTGGTAGCGCGCAAGATATGTATGATGCAGTGCATCAAGCATTGCCGGCTGATGGGGCGATTTTCTGCGCCGCCGTGGCCGATTGGCGGCCAGAGCAAGCGGGTGCCGAAAAGATCAAAAAAACGCCCGACGAAACGGCTGCGCCCAGCATCCAAATGGTGCTCAACCCGGATATCTTAAAGTCTGTTGCCCAGTTGGACGCAGCGGCACGTCCTCAATTGGTGGTGGGCTTTGCGGCGGAAACCGAAAAGCTGGTTGAACATGCCCGTGCCAAGCGGCAACGCAAAGGCTGCGATTGGCTGTTGGCCAATGATGTAAGCCCGGAGATGGGTACATTTGGCGGCGACCAGAACAAGATTACATTTTTTAGCTCTGACGAGCCGGAAGAATGGGACAATATGAGCAAGAAGGGTGTCGCGGAAAAGCTGGCCGATCTTATTGCGAAAGAATTTAAGGGAGCATGATGGTCGAGGTTCAATTTAAAGTTTTGCCCCATGGCGAAGGGCTTGAGGCACCGCAGCAGGCGACATCTGGCGCGGCGGGCTTGGACTTGCGCGCAGCGGTGCCTGAGTATGAACCTATGATTATTGAACCGGGTGATCACGACATAGTTCCAACTGGATTTGCTTTGGGCTTGCCCGAATTTTATGAAGCGCAGATTCGCCCACGCTCTGGCCTAGCCGCAAAGCATGCAGTGACAACCTTGAATGCACCCGGCACCATTGATGCAGACTATCGCGGCGAGGTGCGCGTCATCCTGATCAATCACGGGAAAGCGCCCTTCACCATCAATCGTGGCGACCGCATTGCGCAGATGGTGATTGCGCCGGTTGAAAAAGTGGTCATGATAAAGACAGAATCTCTGTCTAGCACTGATCGAGGTGCGGGCGGGTTTGGTTCAACTGGGGTGTCGTCATAGGCGGCACGCTTTGCAAAGAGGTGCTCAAATGACCTTGTCTACTCCACTTTCTCGCCTTGCGCTGGTCGCAACAGTTTTCCTGACGCTTATTTCCACCGCCCTTGCGGGTGATCGCGCCTTGCTGAATGCCATTGGCTATTCAGAAGATGGCCGCTATTTCGCCTTTGAAGAATTTGGCGTGCAAGATG
This sequence comes from Maritalea sp. S77, assembly GCF_049801075.1. Taxonomy (NCBI): domain Bacteria; kingdom Pseudomonadati; phylum Pseudomonadota; class Alphaproteobacteria; order Hyphomicrobiales; family Devosiaceae; genus Maritalea; species Maritalea sp. S77. Next base: position 179,522 of record NZ_JBNAGG010000003.1, read on the forward strand.
GCTCAGGCTTTGCCTATTCAAATATCTATCTTATTGATATTGCAGAAGATAAATGGGTAGAAGGCTCCCCCTATCGTGCAGGTTCTGACGATGAAATGACCCCGCTTCATGTGATCCGCGCGCAGGCCGCCAGCCAGGCATTTGCTGATCTGGAAGCCTATGGCATTGTCACCCCAGCAGATATGATCGCCTTCCAAGCAGATGGCGAGCCCGAAATTGATCAAACCAGCATCGCCTTTAACGTGCCGGGCTTTATGGGCCCTGCACCGCGTGATCAAATGTATGAGATCGCCCTCGATATTTTTAAGGCCCCGTCTACAGAACCTTGTGTCGATTATATGGGCCAAGAACCGATGGGTTTTGCGGTGAATTTGACCGATTTGGACGGCAATATGGACCGCATTTATGAAGATGGGCATATTCCAAAATCGCGCGGTTGCCCGATCACTTATCGCCCAACAGCGGTGTTTATGCCCTTCCAGTCTTATAGTCTTGACCATGCCGTGTTGCTGGTTTCAGTTTGGGCACACGGGTTTGAAGGGCCGGATCGTCGCTTTATCGTGGTGCCGCTTTAATTTATGTCCCTAAGCGCTGAAGAAACCGCCCGCTATGCCCGCCATATTGTGTTGAAACGTATTGGTGGGGTTGGGCAACAGCGCCTAAAAGCAGCGAAAGCGCTGATAATTGGTGCTGGTGGCTTGGGCAGTCCTGCCCTTGCCTATTTGGCAGCGGCGGGCGTTGGCACCATCGGCATTGTCGATGACGACCATGTGTCGCTTTCCAATCTGCAGCGCCAGATTGTGCATCGCTCATCTGATGAAGGAATCGCGAAGGTTGCGTCAGCGCAGCGCTTTGCTGCCGACCTTAACCCGCATATTACAGTGAACACTCATCCAATACGCCTGACGGCTGACAATGGTGATGAGTTGATCAGCCTCTATGATCTGGTGCTGGATGGCAGCGATAATTTTGCGACACGCAAGCTGGTGGCCGATTTGTGCGCTCAGCACCACAAACCACTCGTCGCGGGGGCGGTTACGCTGTTTGATGGCAATCTGACGGTATTTATGCCTTATCAGGGCGATAATCCGTCATTCGATGACCTTTATCCCGCACCGCCGGAAAATGAAGCGCAATTTTCTTGCGAGGAAGTCGGCATATTGGGGCCGATTACCGGGGTTATTGGCAGTCTCCAAGCACTTGAAGCAATTAAGTTGATCACAAAGGTCGGCGCCCCTTTGGTGGGCGAGTTGCTGATCTATGACGGGCTAAATGCCAGCGCCAGCAAAATGAAATATCGACGCCGCGCCAAAGCTTGATTATCGTTGCCTCAAAAAAAGGTAAGCGAGATGAGCAAAACAATCGCCGTGATCGGATTGGGCATTATGGGCCAACGCATGTTGCACGCGTTGAGCACTTATCCGGCATTTGAAGTCACCCAAATGTGGGACCCGAGCGAAGCGGCGCAACGCGCCGCGCGCGACATTGCCCCCCACGCCAATATTCCCCCTACAGCAGAAGCCGCAATTGATGCGGTGGATGTGGTCTATCTCGCCTGCCCACCCGCGCCGCGGCATGTGTATGCCAAATATGCGGCCGACTTGGGCAAGCCTTTATTTTTGGAAAAACCACTCGGTACCGATGTGGCCGCCAGCCGCGAACTGGTGCGCCATTTGGAGGCAGCACAGGTGCCTACGGCAGTGAATTTCGTGCAAGCGACTGGCGAAGCACTGGCGCATGTTCAATCTGCCGCTTCATCCGGCAAGATGGGCGAACTTGCAGGCATCGATATATTCGTGTCCTACGCCCAATGGCCCCGCGCTTGGCAAGTAAAAGCCGATTGGCTGCGCTTTCGCGCAGAAGGCGGCATGACACGGGAAGTGATTTCGCACTTTATGTTTTTTGCCGAACGGGTGATGGGGCGCGTGCAATTGGATTGGGCACATGTTGACTATCCCAATGATGAGCTATGCGAAACCAATTTGGCAGCACGGCTGACAAGCGAGGAAGGCACAAAACTCAATATTTTCGCTAGTGTCGGCGGCACGCAGCCCGATCGACAGGAAGTTTTCATCAAAGGGGCAAAACAGAGCTTTTCCGTGCGGCAATTCAGTGAACTATGGGCCACTAGCGGCGAGGACTTTACTCAAATTGTCGATCCGGGTGCCAATGCCCGCATTGATGGCCTGCATGCGCAGCTCGATCACTTTGCACTTATGGTTGAAGGCAGAGACCATCTTTTGGCCACGCCACAGGAAGCCTTGAGCGTTCAGGAAAAAATCGAAGCCATCTTGGCCAGCTAGCGCGCTAAGAAAAGCTCAACCAAATCAACAGGCTTTGCTTGACGGTTGGACCAAAAATCACAACAATCGTGCTTATTCTTTAAAAGATAGGTTGTCCCTTATGAAATCGATCTTCCACTTGGCTTATCACGTGACTGACCTCAACGTGGCCCGGTATTTTTATGGCGAAATTCTTGGTTGCCATGAAGGCCGCAGTGCCGAAAGTTGGGTTGATTTCGACTTTTTTGGCCATCAAATTTCACTACATGTGGGCATGCCGTTTAAAACGGCCCGCACTGGCATGGTGGGCGACCACAAAGTGCCGATGCCGCATCTTGGGGTTATTCTTGAACATGGGGATTGGGAGAAATTGGCTGAACGCCTCAAGCGTGCCAATGTGGATTTTATCATCCCTCCACAAGTGCGGTTTGAGGGCGAACCGGGCGAACAATGGACCATGTTTTTCACGGATCCATGCGGCAACCCGATTGAAGTTAAAGGCTTCAAAAATATGGATGGCGTTTTTGCCAGCTAAGGATTAGGGCGCGGCTTCCGTCGCGCCTATTCTGCCTTAAGCGAAGCCCGCCCATTTTCGGTAAGCACCCAGCTTTCTGCCCCTTCAAAAACGGCCGCTGTGAGTGGCTTGCCATAGCCTGCGCCTGAATCAAGATTGACGCGGTTTCCATAATGGGTCGCTTCGGGCACTGTGGTGTGGCCATGCACAATCAGCCAATCATGGGGGCGCGGATCATCCAAGAAGCCCTCTCTGATCCACACCAAATCATCTTCTGTTTGCTGCTCTAGGGCCACGCCAGGGCGAATCCCTGCATGGACAAACAGTAACTCACCTGCGGTGATCGTGAGGGGCAAATTGTTGATGAAGTCCAAATGGTGTTGCGGCACCGCTTCTTGCGCATCTTCATGCAATTGAAAAATCCGTCGATCAATATCCGAATCAATGCCATAGGAGGCAAGGGTTTCCACACCGCCAATGCGCTCATGAAACCAGTCATAACCTGGCTTCAGCCGATAATCGGTGCGCGGATAATCTTCCATAAACATGGAAAACATCCGGTCATGATTGCCCAAAATGCAATGCCAATTTTTGCCGGACTTTACCCCGTCAGCCAACAATTCGATCACGTCTTTGCTGTTGGGGCCGCGATCCACATAATCGCCGAGAAAGACAATCTTTGCATTTTGCCCACCATCGCGTTCGATCTTGTCGAGCACCTTATGCAGCTGCTCCAACTGGCCGTGAATATCGCCAATGGCGTAAATTGGATCGGTCATGTTTCGCACTCACTAAGGACGGTTACTGTGGTTTCTCAGAAACTTGATAGATAATTAAAGATTTCAATTTCGACAAATTCTGCGCAGGCATGAACTTTATTTTTATAAAGGGTTTCCGGGCCATTTGGACAATATCCAACGACCCAATCTTCGTCATTCTCCGAAAAATACCAACTATTTGATGATCTTTTATCAGCTGACCAATTCAACCATAAGTCAATAAGTTCTTGGTGTTCGATTAGATAGCTATAGATGCTGTTAACCGTAAGCTTCCGTTCGAATTGCTCCAAGCCAAGGGCACGGGCCATCTCTACCATGTATGTTCGGGGATGATTAGAATAGAGCCTAGGAAAGGTGCAAGCAAACTCAACTGTATCGGTCATTTCTTGCCTTCAACCCGAGCGATCACTAAACGCTATCTAAATTAAAAGGGGCCAGCTGGCCCCTCTATTTTTTTGCCGCCACCGGACACTTCGTGTCCGTCCCCGGCACCCTCGGCCATTTTTTGCGCCGCCGTCGTTCGCTACGCTCACTACCCCGGCACCCCCGCCGATTGGTGCCTAGCGCAAGCGCAGCGCGATATGCAGATTAGGCGTCTGGATGTTTGAAAATCAACGTTGCGTTGGTGCCGCCGAAGCCGAATGAGTTGGACATGACGCAGCCAATATTTTGATTATCGCGACGCTCGCGCAAAATCGGCATATCTTCAAACTCTGGGTCGAGTTCAAAAATGTTAGCGCTTTCGCACAAGAAACCTTCATTCATCATCATCACGGAATAGATTGATTCTTGCACCCCAACGGCACCCAAAGAGTGGCCGGTTAGAGATTTGGTGGCGGACAATGGCGGACATTTGTCTTCATTGCCAAACACAGCGCGAATCGCTTCAATTTCCTTGATGTCGCCAACAGGTGTGGAAGTGGCATGCGGGTTGATGTAATCAATCGGGCAATTCACGGTTTCCAGCGCCATGCGCATGCAGCGCTCGGCCCCTTCGCCAGATGGGGCCACCATGTCATAGCCATCAGATGTGGCGCCGTAGCCCACAATTTCAGCTAGAATATTCGCGCCACGTGCTTTGGCGTGCTCATATTCTTCCAACACCATCACGCCTGCGCCGCCAGCGATGATGAAACCGTCACGGTTTTTATCATAAGCGCGGGACGCCACTTCCGGCGTGTCGTTATATTTGGAGGTCATTGCGCCCAAAGCATCAAACATGTTGGACATTGACCATTCAAGATCTTCACTGCCGCCAGCAAAAACAATGTCTTGCTTGCCCATTTGTATCTGCTCATAGGCGTTGCCGATACAGTGCTTCGAAGTCGCGCAAGCAGAGGTGATCGTGTAGTTCACACCCTTGATTTTAAACGCGGTGGCCAACGTTGCAGACGCTGTTGAGCTCATGGCTTTCGGCACGGCCAGTGGCCCAATGCGTTTCGGGCTCATTTTTTCGCGGGTAATGTCCGCGGCGCTGATCAATGTTTCTGTTGATGGACCACCAGAGCCCATCACGATGCCTGTGCGCGGATTGGAGATATTGTCTTCTTCCAAGCCCGCCTGCTCAATCGCTTCTTGCATGGCAATATAGTTCCATGCGGCGCCACGCGCCATGAAGCGGGTTGTCCGACGGTCTAAAACGGAAAACGGATCGAGTGTTGGCTCGCCATGCACCTGACTGCGGAAGCCATATTTCACATGGTTTTCAGCGGTGGTGATCCCTGGCTTCGCGTCGCGCAGGCTTTGCAAAACCTCAGCGCGATTATTGCCGATGGAGGAAACAATCCCCATGCCTGTGATGACAACTCTTTTCATTTGATCCTCTTAACCTCTCGCGTGGTGCGTTTGATTATTTGTCTTCAAGGCCGATGAGGCCTACACGCAAGTTTTCGGCTTTATAGATGATTTCACCATCTGCCTTCACCCAACCATTGGCTACGCCGAACGGTAAAGGCGAACGCATGTGCTTTTTAATATCAACATGATATTGCAGCAGCTTTTTGTCATTGGTGGCTTGCCCCACAAATTTGATGGAACCGCCCAATGCACGGCCACGACCAGGCGAACCGCTCCATGACAGGAAGAAACCGATCATTTGCCACAAAGCATCGAGGCCCAAGCAGCCTGGCATAACCGGATCGCCAATAAAGTGACATTGATAGAACCAAAGATCGGGGTTCAAATCCAACTCAGCTGTGACACTGCCTTTGCTATATTCGCCACCATCGGAATCGATGTTGGTGATGCGGTCAAACATCAACATTGGCGGTGCCGGCAATTTGGCGTCGCCTTGCCCTGGCAGTTCGCCGCGTCCATGCAAAATCAAATCATCGTAACTAAACTGATGGGCGCGCTCGGTCATAAGCCCTTTTTCCCTTATTCTTGTCTTTGCGCGACGAAATATCGTGCCGCCGCCATTTCATAACCCAAAACCAAATTTGCTCGTCCATAGCATTTTTGGGCCATTGCGCAAAGTTATTGCATTTGATTAACCCATATAGGGCGCGACAAAGAAGGCCAAGCCCAAACAGGCCAATTGTCTTGCTTTTTTCGTCATTCATGGCTTGCCAGTCACATTTTGCAGCGTCATCGTGACCGGAAACGCGATGAACGGAAAGCATGAGGTGAAATGCAAATTTTTCAGGTAGATGCATTTACTGCAGAATTGTTCAAGGGCAACCCAGCCGCTGTTATGGTGCTGGACAATTGGCTGGATGAACAATTGATGCAGCACATCGCTATGGAGAACAATCTTTCTGAAACCGCATTCGTCAAACCACGCGAGAATCAGGATGGGTGGGACATTCGTTGGTTCACGCCAACGCATGAAGTGAGCTTTTGCGGCCATGCCACATTGGCAAGCGCCCATATCTTAAACACAGAATATCAGGCACCCATGCCGCTGCGCCTGTTTGGTGAGGTGGGCGAGCTTCGGGTTGAATTGCACCAAGCGCACGAAACTGCGCCGAGCTATTTGCTGGACTTTCCAAACGTCTCTTATGAATTCATAGATAGTTTGCCAGCGGAGATCGCCGCCAGCTTCGGCGCAACACCTATTGCGATTTTTAAGTCTTATGAGAACTATTTTGTGGAGCTGGAAGACGAGGCAGCGGTGCGTAATTTTGAACCAGATTTTGAAGCGTTGGCGAAGCTGGGCACAGATGGGGTCATCGTCACCGGCCGTAGCAAGGAATTTGATTTTGTATCCCGTTATTTTCTGCCCGGCGGCGGCATTGACGAAGACCCCGTCACAGGCTCCATCCACACCACGCTTGCGCCCTATTGGGCGAAAAAACTCAACGAAACCGAATTAGAAGCGCATCAGGCCTCTAAAAGAGGCGGTAATTTAACCTGTCACGTGCGAGATGATCGTGTACATATAGTTGGATGCGCAACTACTTTTATGCGTGGCCGCCTTTGCCTTTAGCTCGAAACAACCGCAAAGCACCGGATTTGTTGCATTTATGATGTTAATCTTGTACATGAGAATTTGTTGAACCCGTTTGGCGCCGCGCCTATAGTGCGCATTGACCAACTTCGGATAAGTAGGAATGAACCAGTTGCAAAAATCTAGCTTTCGTCAGCCCAGCTCTCGCGGTCCTTGTTTGACGGCTGTGTTGCGCATGGCCGGCTTGCGGCCAACCCGACAACGTTTGGCATTGGCAGATTTGATTTATGGCAACGGCCATCGCCATGTTAGCGCTGAAGCTTTGCATGCAGAGGCTGATCAGGGTGGCGTCGCTGTCTCATTGGCCACCGTTTACAACACACTCCGGCAATTCAAAGATGCTGGTTTGTTGCGCGAAGTCACAGTGGATGCGGCGCGGACCTATTTCGATACGGACACGTCTGACCACCACCATTTCTATATCGAAGATGAAGATCGCGTGGTGGATATTCCGTCCAACGAGATCGTTATTCAAGGCCTTCCGGATGCGCCGAAGGGCATGAAAATCTCACATGTGGATGTTGTGGTGCGTGTGCGGCGCGAAAACTAAGCCTTAGTCGAAGGTTTCGTCACTATAGACGCCCCAAACAAATTGCTTTTCTACCCAGCCTTTGAAATTTTGCGGTCCCGCATCTTCCCCGTCTGGGCGGAAGCGGCCAGAAATTTCGCACCATTCTTTGTCGCATTCTTGCACATTCACCAACACTTTTGGTGCCAGCTGTGCGCGCAATGGCGCGCCTCGATCAGCGCGGGCATAAAGTGGAATTGCTTGTGATTGGCCATTGAGCCAGGGGGCAACCAACCCCGTGCGACGACCAGACAAGAGCGATTGGTGAATCCAGCCTTCATCACCATCCGAATCGCGCACTTTTCGCCATGTATCGAATTCTTGCACCACTTCAACAGGCAGCCCTGATTGCGTGAAAATCCAAGCCACCTGATATTTTTGGCCCGGGCCATGGCGGACATTGATTTTGGAGGACCCTAAGGAGACGAATCGCGGCAAAGGCAAGCCGGATGGGCCCATATTCTGCGCCCATGCAGGCGCGATGGCGAGCCAAAGGGCGCACAGCACCAAGCTCAGGCCTTTGAGCGGATGGACGTGGTTTAAAAGGGTCAAACGCATCTCAAATTCATCTCTTGTTATTGGCACCAAGGCCCGATAGTTTATCCCCACTTAGGCAAAGACACCTTAATGTATGGCTAAAACCATACCCAGTGGCGCAAATTCTCTCCGCTGGGGATGTGTATACGGGTTGAAAGGGAATTTATGCCTCACACGAACGCCCGTGTTCTGGTTACGCGACAATTGCCCACCCCGGTGGAAGAACGTATGGCCGCGTTATTCAATGTGGCATTTAACACAGCTGACAAAGCCTTTACCACCCAACAATTGATTGAGGCGTCGCAAAATTGCGATGTGTTGGTGTCGACCATCACCGACGATCTGAGCGCCGATGTGATTGCGCAATTGGGCAAAGATGTGCGCTTGATTGCCCAATTCGGCAATGGGGTCGACAATGTGGATGTAAATGCCGCTGCGGCGCGCAACATCACTGTCACCAATACTCCAAGCGTACTCACTGACGATACCGCAGATATGACCATGGCATTGATTCTAGCGGTGCCACGGCGTTTGATTGAAGGCAGCCAGGTTTTGCTCAAAGACGGGTCTTGGCCCGGCTGGTCACCCAATTGGATGCTGGGGCGACGCCTTTCCGGCAAAAAGCTAGGCATTGTCGGCATGGGCCGTATCGGCACTGCCGTGGCGCATCGCGCGAAAGCTTTTGGCCTCGATATCCATTATTACAGCCGCTCGAAACGCCCGCAGAGCCTTGAGACTGAGCTTGGTGCTACCTATTGGGACAATCTGGAAGAAATGCTGGCCCAAGTCGACATTGTGACCTTGCACACGCCAGCCACCAAAGCGACCCGTCATTTGATCAATCGTGACAATATTGATCGCATGAAACCTGATGCCTTTTTGGTCAATCTAGCGCGGCCCAATCTGATTGACGAAGACGCGTTGATCGACGCTATAGAACGGGACCAAATTGGGGGCGCCGCCTTGGATGTGTTTGAGCATCACAAACCGATCAATCCGTCTCTCTTGGCGCTGGCTCGTGATAATAAGGTGGTGTTGACTGCCCATATGGGTTCAGCCACCTTGGAAAGCCGAATCGAAATGGGTGAAACCGTGTTGGTGAATATTCGTACATTTTTGGACGGGCATCAGCCGCCACACCGCGTGTTGCCGGACCATAAGGGCTAGACCCATGGGTGATCCAACAATATACTATCCACCCGACTGCAGAAACTCGCCGAAAAACCAATTGATGGTCGAGTTTTGCCTTTTCCTCTTGGGTGCGGGTCACTCTTCGCTTGGAGACATAATAGATGATGACGCCATTTGGCAGCAAAATGTCGATCATATGATCAAGGGACATGCGGATATTATCTCCACGATCAAATCCCGCGACGTTGCCCAGAATGTTGAAATTTTCAATGTGGCCACCCACGGCAATGTTGGTTTTGTCGATGGGGTTTGCCAAACCGAGACCTCACGGTTTGGTTTTTGCTTCAAAGTTATTTTTAAAAGTGCGGCCGCCAAGCGCGTGAGCAAAATCGTTAGTTATTGAGTGCGTCGTTGAAGCATTTTCGCCTTATGGACGCGAAGACAAACCGAAAACTAGCCAATACAAAAAAGCCCGGCGCAGACTAGGCTGGCCGGGCTTTGATTAGGTTAAAGGCAGCGACTATTCGTCAGCTTCTTCTTCCTTTTTGATTTCTTCACCAGTTTCCTGGTCAACCACTTTCATGCTCAAGCGCACTTTGCCGCGGTCATCGAAGCCCATCAGCTTCACATAAACGCTGTCGCCTTCTTTGATGATGTCGGTTGTTTTCTCAACGCGCTTGTCGGCCAATTGTGAAATGTGCACCAAGCCATCGCGTGGGCCAAAGAAGTTTACGAATGCACCAAAGTCCACGGTTTTCACCACGGTGCCTTTGTAAATTTCGCCAACTTCAGGCTCGTCAGTGATAGATTTGATCCACTTAACAGCAGCTTCGATGGCTTTGCCATCTGAAGAAGAAACTTTGATGGTGCCTGTGTCGTCAATGTCGACTTTGGCGCCAGTTTTCTCAACGATCTCGCGGATCACTTTACCGCCAGCACCGATCACTTCGCGGATTTTGTCGGTTGGGATCTGCAATGTTTCGATGCGTGGCGCAAATTCACCAAGTTCTTCGCGCGCACCTTCAAGTGCTTTCGACATTTCACCCAAAATGTGCGACCGGCCGCCATTGGCCTGGGCCAACGCTGTTTTCATGATCTCTTCGGTGATGCCTGCAATTTTGATGTCCATTTGCAGTGAGGTGATGCCTTCAGATGTACCCGCCACTTTAAAGTCCATATCGCCAAGGTGATCTTCGTCACCCAAGATATCAGACAATACAGCGAAACGATCGCCTTCAAGGATCAAGCCCATGGCAATGCCAGATACAGGACGCGCCAACGGCACACCAGCATCCATCAACGCCAATGACGTACCACAAACAGTTGCCATTGAAGATGAACCGTTTGATTCAGTGATTTCAGACACAACACGCAATGTGTAAGGGAAATCTTCTGCTTTTGGACGAATTGGGTTTACCGCACGCCATGCCAATTTACCGTGGCCAGTTTCACGACGGCTTGTGCCGCCCATGCGGCCAGCTTCACCCACAGAATATGGTGGGAAGTTGTAGTGCAGCATGAAGTTTTCTTTGCGTGTGCCGTCCAAGCTGTCGATGAATTGCTCATCATCGCCTGTGCCCAATGTGGCCACAACCAAGGCTTGAGTTTCACCACGGGTGAACACGGCTGAACCGTGGGTCCGTGGCAACACGCCAACTTCTGCAACGATTGGGCGAACAGTTTCAAGATCACGACCATCAATACGACGACCTGTGTCCAAAATGTTCCAACGTACAATCTTGGCTTGCAAAGATTTGAACACTGCACCGATTTGCTCGTCAGTGTATTTGGCTTCTTCGTCTTCGCTAGCTGGTGCAAAATGTTCTTTTACTTTTGCTTTGGCCGCATCAACTGCAACATAGCGATCTTGCTTGTCAGTGATTTGATATGCAGCGCGCAAATCGTCTTCAACAACTTTGAGCATTTCTGCTTCAAGTTCTGAATGATCCTCAGGCACATATTCGCGCGGCTCTTTTGCAGCCAATTCAGCCAATTTGATGATCGCTTCGATCACTTTCCGGCTTTGCTCATGGCCATACATAACGGCGCCAAGCATCACATCTTCGCTCAGCTCTTTGGCTTCTGATTCTACCATCAAAACCGCATCTTCAGTGCCCGCCATCACAAGGTCCAGCTTGCTGTCTGAAGCTTGTTCTGGTGCGAAGTTCAGCACATATTCGCCATCGATGTGGCCAACGCGCGCTGCGCCGATTGGGCCCATAAATGGCACACCAGAAATGGTGAGTGCTGCTGATGCTGCAACCATGGCCAAAATGTCTGGCTGGTTTTCCAGATCATACTGCAACACAGTGATGACAACTTGGGTCTCGTTTTTGTACCCGTTCGGGAACAAAGGCCGGATTGGACGGTCGATCAAGCGTGATGTGAGGGTTTCTGCCTCAGTTGGGCGCCCTTCACGTTTGAAATAGCCACCAGGGATTTTACCCGCAGCATAGAATTTTTCTTGGTAGTTCACGGTCAGTGGGAAAAAGTCCACGCCCGCTTTTGGTTCCTTTGCAGAAACCACAGTGGCCAACACAACGGTTTCGCCCAAAGTGGCCAATACAGCGCCGTCTGCCTGTCGGGCCATTTTGCCGGTTTCAAGGGTCAGCGGTTGGCCGCCCCAATTCAGTTCAACTTTATGATGATCAAACATGTTTAGTCCTTTAAATAGGCTCTTCGTGCCGGTTCAACAGGTGTGAACGCGGGCACAAGCCATTGATCTTTTTTAAAGGAACAAACCAGCAAGCAAGATGGCAAGGCGCTTTTAATTGGCATGGTGCCACTGATAAAAAGCGTCCGACGATCCTGCTCCGGCATTGTTCCTTTCGTTCAAACAATATGGAGGGCCAATGCCCTCCATATCAAGTCTGGTACCTTAGCGACGCAAGCCCAAACGCTCAATTAGCGATTGGTAGCGTGACACGTCTTTGTTCTTAACATAGTCAAGCAAACGACGACGTAGGCTGACCATTTTCAAAAGGCCACGACGAGAGTGATTGTCTTTCTTGTGGTCTTTGAAGTGTTCGGTCAAATTTTTGATCCGCTCGGTGAGAATTGCAACTTGCACCTCCGGAGAACCAGTGTCTCCAGCTTTAGTGGCAAAATCTTTGATCAATTCTTCTTTGCGCTCAGGCGTAATCGACATCGGCCAATCCTTTCTAAAATGAAAGCTAAAAGGTCACCCATGCGCCGAGATGTCGTCCAGCACAGGGTCATTTTCCCGCAAAGGCGGTTGCGCGGGTGTATATAGGAAAATCCGATAAAAGAAAAGACTTCAATTGCGGATCGGCGAATCGGGCAAAATCACCCGGCTTGGCTTGAATTGCCCTTTTTCAACGCGCCCCAAGGCCAGCACATCACCGCGATGGGTGGCATATGCCACTTCAAGGCTGATGGGCGCGTTTCGCCCCAACAGCAAAGCTGGGTTGCCCATGCGCACGGCTTGGGCTTGTTTTTGGTCAAGGCTCACCTCATCCAAGTGGCCCAGCGCATCCGCGATCGGCCGCAACACTTGGTCACGTGTGGCACTGTCCTTCATATCTTCCAGCTCATTCACGCCAATGGCATCCGCTTCTGTGAAGGGGCCAACCGCGGCGCGGTGCAGCCGCGATACGTGGGCGACGCTGCCTAGCTTTTTCGCAATATCGCGCGCCAAAGCCCGCACATAGGTGCCTTTTTGGCAGGTGACCCGCAATGTTGAAATTTCATCGCTATGGGCCAAGACCTCCAACGCTTCGATTTCGATCTCGCGCGGTGGCATTTCCGGTTTTTCACCCGCACGCGCCAAATCATAAGCCCGTTCACCTTTGATTTTGATGGCAGAGAATGCGGGTGGAATTTGCGTAATGATTCCCGTGAAACACGGCAGGATTTCAACTAGTTCCGCTTCCGTGGGGCGGTGATCTGATGTTTCGATCACCTCGCCCTCCACATCATCGGTGGTGGTGGCGCTGCCCCAGGCAATATCAAATTCGTAGATTTTGGTGCCATCTTGCACCAAAGGCACCGTTTTTGTGGCTTCGCCCAATGCAATTGGCAAAATACCGGTGGCAAGGGGGTCCAGCGTGCCTGCATGGCCTGCCTTTTTCGCTTCAAACAACCATTTGATTTTGCCCACAGCTTGGGTGGACGTCATATCATAGTGTTTATTGAGAATGAGCCAGCCGGAAATGGCGCGCTTTACGCGTTTTTGCTGCGACATAACACCTTGTGCGTTTAGTGATCTTGCTCGTCGTCATCGTCATGATCGAGATCGCGGGCCACGCGATCTGAACGCAACAATTCATCAATGCGCCCTGCTTCATCGAACGTGTCATCAACAAAGAACCGGAAGTCTGGTGCATATTTCAAATCAATATGCGGCGACACTTGCCCGCGAATAAATTTCTTATTGCGGTTGAGCGCGGCCACCACGGTTTCCGCATTTTTGCCGCCCAAGGGCATGATATAGACCTTAGCCAATTTCAAATCCGGCGACATGCGCACTTCAGGCACGGTGATGAAGGCGCCTACTAGATCGTCATCCATCACTTCGTCACGCGACAAGAAGCTAGACAAAGCATGTCGCACCAATTCGCCCACACGCAATTGACGTTGGGAGGGGAGTTTTTCACCACTCATAATCTTTGCCTTTTTAAAAATCTTACGCGCATTGCTCAAACAGATATGGCGCCAAATGGCGCCATACTCAATTGGTCACAGTGGCCAAAAGATCAAAGCGTACGCTCAATCTCTTCCACGCGGTAACATTCGATCACGTCGCCTGCGCGCATGTCTTCATATTTTTCGAACGCCATGCCGCACTCTTGGCCCGCATTCACCTCTTTCACTTCATCTTTAAAGCGCTTCAAGGTAGAGAGCTTGCCTTCGTGGATCACCACATCGTCACGGATCAAGCGCACGCCAGCGCCACGTTCCACGATACCGTCCGTCACACGACAACCTGCGACGCGGCCCACTTTGGTGATGTTGAACACCTCAAGGATCTCCGCGTTACCGATAAAGGTTTCGCGCACTTCAGGAGACAACAACCCAGACATTGCCGCTTTCACATCGTCCACGAGATCGTAGATGATGTTGTAATAGCGGATTTCAACGCCTTCACGTGCCGCTGCTTCGCGTGCTTGCTTGTTGGCCCGCACGTTAAAGCCGATCACGATGGCTTTTGACGCTGCCGCCAAGGTCACGTCAGATTCGGTGATACCGCCCACGCCGCCAATCAACACTTGCGCTGACACTTCGTCAGTTGCCAATTTATCGAGCGCGCCATTGATGGCTTCAACAGAACCTTGCACATCGCCTTTGATGACCAATGGAATTTTGGCCAAATCTTCGGTTTTGAGCTGGCTCATCATTTGCTCGAGCGAGGTTACGCCGCCGGCTGCAGATTTTTCACGCTGCTTGCGCTGACGATATTCGGTGATTTCGCGTGCCTTGGCTTCATGTTCCACAGCACCCATCAAATCGCCTGCATCTGGCACCCCGGTAAAGCCCAAAATTTCCACTGGTGTGGATGGGCCCGCGGTTTTGATTTGCTCACCCTGATCGTTGATCAATGCGCGCACCTTGGCCCATTGAGCGCCAGCAACAATAATGTCGCCAACGGCCAATTCGCCATTTTGCACCAGCACGGTTGCAACAGCGCCACGGCCTTTATCCAATTTGGCTTCCACCACAATACCTTGGGCGCGGCCCTTCGGATTGGCTTTCAGTTCCAAAATTTCGGATTGCAACACGATCGCATCGAGAATGCCTTCAAGGTTCTGCTTTTTCATGGCAGACACTTCCACATCCAAGATTTCACCGCCCATGCTTTCCACAAACACTTCGTGTTGCAACAATTCGTTGCGCACGCGGTTTGGATCAGCTTCCGGCTTGTCCATCTTGTTGATCGCCACGATGATCGGCACTTCGGCCGCTTTCGCGTGTTTGATCGATTCAATGGTTTGCGGCATCACGCCATCGTCCGCCGCAACAACCAATACGGCAATATCGGTGGCTTGCGCCCCGCGTGCCCGCATGGCGGTAAAGGCTTCGTGGCCTGGTGTATCCAAGAAGGTGATCTCATGGCCATCGCGCTCAACCTGATAAGCACCAATGTGCTGGGTAATGCCCCCAGCTTCGCCAGATACCACATTGGCTTCGCGGATCGCATCCAGCAATGATGTTTTACCATGGTCAACGTGGCCCATAATGGTCACAACTGGTGCCCGTGGTTTCAGATCATCAGGATTTTGCTCTGTTTTATCTTCAAACAGGCCTTCTTCCACGTCTGATTCGGCAACACGCTTCACTGTGTGGCCCAATTCAGAGGCGATCAGTTCAGCCGTATCCGCATCCAACACGTCATTGATGGTGGCCATTTGACCTTGCTGCATCAGCAGCTTGATCACGTCCACAGCGCGTTCTGCCATCCGGTTGGCCAATTCCTGAACGGTAATGGCCTCTGGAATGGTCACTTCACGCGCGATCTTTTCTTTCGCCTGCTGTGGGCCACGACCTTTTTGCTTCTCACGTCGACGCTTCATGGCTGCCAATGAAGGGCCACGATCCCGCTCGCTGTCACCAGACAAAGCTGACGTCACAGTCAAACGTGTTTTCCGACGATCATCAGCCGCTGGTTTTTTAGAAGGTTGTGGCCGCGCAGCCCGTTTGGCGCGCTCCAGCTCTTCTTCATTCACCAAGCTCTTCGTGCGAGGGCCTTCGTGCTTTTTGCCGCCGCCTTTGCGGTTTGGATCCGCAGCAGGTGCGTTTGAAGCCGGGTCAGCTTTAGCTGGCTCAGGCGCAGAGGCCTTTGCTTTCGGCTGGTCGCCACCTTTTTTCGCTTGGGCTTCTTCGCGGGCAATCCGCTCAGCTTCCATGCGTTCTTCTTCTTCAGCCCGAAGCCGTTCTGCTTCTTCGCGCTCTTGCTTGCGGCGGGCATCTTCTTCGGCCCGACGACGTGCAGCTTCTTGTGCCTGACGTGCTTCGTCCTCGGCGCGCGCCGCTGCTTCGCGCAATGCGCGTTCGCGGGCTGCGGCTTCCGAGCTGGTTAGGCCCTGCTGTGCTTGAGCTCGCGGCGAACGCTCTTGCTGAGGCTTACGGTTTTGAGGCCGTTGGCCCGGCTGTTGAGGCTTTTTGCCGCCAGCTTGTTGCTGACGATTGTCGCCTTGAGCGGGTCCACCTTGCTGTGGGCGTGCGCGATTGGTCGGAGCCCCGGGCGGGTTGATCCGACGATTGCGCGTTTCCACCACGACGGTCCGGGACGACCGTGTGCCACCTGGCCGTGCGCCACCACCAGGCGCACCCTTTAGCGTTAGGGTCTTCTTGCCCCCGCCACCAGGTGTTGCATCTGATCTTTTGTCCTTATCACTCATATATCCGTCACTCATCCTGTGTTCTCAGCCGAAAATCGCACCAATTGTTTGGCCCGATCCACTGCAGATTTTGTCGCCGCGCCGCCTACCAGCGCTGCATGTATCACATTTTTGCCGCCCAATGCCAAACTCAATTGTTCTGCATTGAGAAAATCTATCTGCGGCACCTCATCTTCCAGCTCCATTGCGCGTAGAAGTTGAGTAATTTTCTTCCGCCCATCCATGCTGCCATCGCTGGCGGCAATCAAGGCGTTGATCTTCTCTTTTTCGATTGCGGACCGCACCTTTTCGTAGCCGGTGACCAGATGGCCGCCTTTCATGGCGAGGCCCAGCGCGCCCAACAATCGTTTTTCCAAATGTGTCTGGGTGATCTCCACCAAATTATCAGGCACATTTACTTGTGTTTTCAAGGTGCGGGCAAAGGCGTTTTTCGCCACCGCCTGCGCCAAAATATGTTTATTCGCTGTCACCCATACGCCACGTCCGCCAGCTTTTCCAGCAATATCAGGTAAAATCTCGCCATTAGGCCCAAGTGCAAACCGAATTAACTCGGACTTGGGTAAGGATTCACGGGTCACACAACAGGTGCGTAAATTCTTATCTTCCTTGTGGCCTCTGGCGTGTTCACCTTGTGGCATTTGGGTTGTGTTCAGCGTCTTACTCCTCTTGTGCTTCAGCGTCATCCGCTTCAGCATCTTGGTCTTCGAGTTCGGCGTCGCCGTCTAGCTCTTCTTGCGTGATCCAGCCAACTTTCACGCGGGCAGACATGATCATGTCTTCCGCTTCTTCGCGGCTCACTGGGAAGTCTTTGAAAACGCCGTCATAAAATTTGACTTCGCCATTTTCACGTTCTTTCCAGCCCACCAAATCGTCAGGGGTGTATCCCGCGAAATCTTCGATGGTTTTCACGTCATCTTCGCCCAATGCCACCAACATAGCCGCATTCAGGCCGTTAATTTCATAAAGCTCGTCTTGAACGCCAAGTTCGGTCCGCTTCTCGTCGCGGTCCCGCTCTGCTTGTTCCAAAAACTCAGCCGCACGGGCCTGAATTTCAGCAGCAGTTTCTTCATCAAAGCCTTCGATAGAAGAAATCTCAATCGGCTCAACATAAGCCACTTCTTCCAAAGAGGCAAAGCCTTCTGACGCCAAGAGCTGGGCCACCATCTCGTCCACATTCATGGCATTCATGAACAGGTCTGAGCGTTCGGTGAATTCTTTCTGGCGACGTTCGCTTTCTTCCTGCTCGGTCAAGATGTCGATGTCCCAACCGGTCAATTGTGACGCCAAGCGCACATTCTGACCGCGACGGCCAATGGCCAAAGACAATTGCTCATCTGGCACCACAACTTCAACGCGCTCAACTTGCTCGTCGAGAACCACTTTCACCACCTCAGCAGGCTGCAATGCAGACACCACCAAATCAGCGATATTTTCGGTCCATGGAATAATGTCGATCTTTTCGCCTTGCAGCTCGTTTACAACGGCCTGCACGCGAGAACCGCGCATACCCACACACGCACCAACCGGATCGATTGAAGAATCGTTCGAGGTTACAGCGATTTTGGCGCGGGAACCTGGGTCACGCGCAATCGAGCGGATATTGATCACGCCATCATAGATTTCAGGCACTTCTTGGGTGAACAATTTCGCCATAAATTGCGGGTGTGTCCGGGACAAGAAGATTTGTGGCCCGCGCTGTTCTTGGCGCACATCATGGATATAAGCGCGCACGCGATCACCATAGCGGAATGTTTCACGCGGGATCAGCTCATCGCGACGGATAATCGCTTCGCCACGGCCCAAATCCACGATCACGTTGCCATATTCAACACGCTTCACTGTGCCATTGATGATTTCACCAATGCGGTCTTTATATTCTTCATACATGCGCTCGCGTTCAGCATCGCGCACTTTTTGCACGATCACTTGCTTAGCGGACTGCGCTGCAATGCGGCCGAACTCAATTGGCGGCAATGATTCAGTTACATAGTCGCCCAATTGCGCTGCAGAATTGCGGTTGCGCGCGTCTTCAAGGCTGATCTGGCGGCTATATTCTTCAACATCTTCCACCACTTCCAGCAAGCGCCACATTTTCAGCTCGCCAGTTGTTGGGTTGATTTCAGCCTTCACCTCAGTCTCGGCACCATAGCGCGAACGCGCCGCTTTTTGGATGGCGTCCTGCATCGCTTCGATCACAATCATGCGGTCGATAGATTTTTCCCGCGCTACCGCGTCGGCAATTTGCAGCAGTTCAAGCCTGTTAGCACTGACAGCCATTAGTTGGTCTCCTTAAGAGGCATCAAATTAAGCTTCATCTGTCCCATCCTTATCGTGGTCAGCTTCATCAATTTCTGTTTCCAATTCAGGATTATCGAGCGGGTTCGCCGCTTTTTGCCGCGCACGTGCTTCATCAAGCAGCTTGTCGGTCATCATCAGTTTGGCTTCCGCCAAATCTTCGATATTCAGCGCCCACACAGGCTCTTCGCCTTTTGGCGTATCCGGAATATGGATCAATATTTGGTTGTCGTTCACCCCTTGCAAGGTGCCGCGAAACTTTTTGCGGCCATCCTGCAATTGTGCCAATTCAATTTTGGCCTCGTGGCCGGCCCACAGTTCGAAATCAGACAAGCGCACCAAAGGCCGATCAACCCCGGGCGAGGACACTTCTAAATGATAGGCACGCTCAATGGGCTCTTCCACATCGAGAATTGGCGAAATCTCACGAGAGAATTTTTCGCAATCTTCAATGGCAAACTCGCCTTTGGCATTTTCAGCCATGATCTGCAATGTACAGCCATTTTCACCAGTGACGCGCACGCGCACCAGCCGATAGCCCATATCTTCAGCCACAGGCTCCAAAATCGCCCAGATCCGCTCTTCCAGCGGGCCTGTGCGTCCAAAGGCTTTTTCATTTAAATCCAAGAGCTGTTTCATAGGACCCTAATATTAAAAAAGAGCGGGACCGTTCGGACCCACTCTCACATTTTCAACTGTGATTTTGCGGTCTTTATAGTCTGAATCTCGCCCATTCGCAACCCATTTGCTGCTTTGGCGACAGCCGACGAACAAAATTGACAATTTGTTCGGCGCTTGATGCCGATCAAACCGAGTTTTGCTGTGCCCGATATGATCTGAGATAGGAGAATAATTATGACGTTCAAGTTGTCCTATCTTTGGCTCTTGCCGCTTACTGTGCTGTTTGTAGCTGCGCTCGCCTTTTATGCCCGCAACATTGCGGATAAATGGCAAGTTGCCCAACTCACAGCACACATAGCCGAAAGCCCCGTTTCCGCTGCAGATGTTTACGACCCGCACATGGTGGCCGATCTGCCAGAAGCGGCGCAGCGTTATTTCAATTTCTCATTACGCACGGGTGCCCCGCTTAAGCAAAATTTACGGCTGACGATGGAAGGGCAATTGGGATTGGGCAATGCAGAGCATCCCAACTATTTTCCTTTCGGTGCGACCCAGACCATTGTGCCAGATCGTGGCTTTACATGGGTGCTGCATTCCAAGGGCTTGCCGATGGTTATCAGCGGTAGCGATATGATGTGGGACAATCAGTCGTGGACACGATTTTGGCTATATGGGCTGGTCCCGGTGGCCCGAATGGGCGGAAGCGAGGATCATTTCAAATCCGCAGAAGGTCGACTGTTGGTGGAACTGGCGGCGTGGAACCCCGCCGCCTTATTGCCGCAAAATGGCGTTGAATGGACCCAAGAGGGCCAGAATGTTGCTCGTGCTTGGATCACCACCTCAACTGGCCGACATTGGGTGGACATCCGCCTCAAGGGGGCTGGCGTGCCAATGGCCTATGAAATTGCGCGGTGGAGCAATGCCAATCCTAAAGGCGTTTATCAGCCTCAACCCTTTGGGGGCACGCCGCTCAAATTTACCGAGATTGGTGGCATCACCATCGCCAGCCAAGTGGATGTGGGCAATCATTTTGGCACGGCGGATTATTTTCCCTTCTTCCGCGCCACATTGACCGAGATCGAGTTTTTCTGAGCCTTACTTGCGGTAAAAGCTGAAATAATATGAATCACGGCCTTCGCGTTTGGCCTTTTGCTCATATCGTGTGGGCGCCCAATCGGCCCATGGCTGGCGCCATTCGCTGGCCTTCTCCGGCTGCCACGTAAAATCATCACGCCGCACCATATGGGCCAACACCCAAGTGGCATAATCGTCAATGTCGGTTGCCACCCGGAATTCTGCCCCCGGCTTTAGCACCCGCGACAGCTCCCCCAAAGTGACTGGATTTACAAACCGACGTTTGTGATGGCGCTTTTTCGGCCATGGGTCGGGATAAAGCAAATAAGCGCCTGCGATCGACTGATCCGGCAACGCGCGCAAAAGGTGCAGCGCATCTTCACGATAAAGCCGTACATTTTCCAGCTCATCTTGCGCAATGGCGGATAACATCTTGCCGACGCCCCCCATAAAGGGTTCGCAACCGATGAAATTTTGTGCGGGCTTTGCCTTTGCGTGTCGCGCCAAATGCTCGCCACCGCCAAAGCCAATTTCAAGAAATAAGGGAGCCTCAGCCTTTGTACCGAAAAGCTGTTTTAGATCCAGCGCATCCTTGTCCAGATCAATCTCAATGTGCGGCAACAATTCTTCCACCAGCTTTTGCTGGGTAGAATAGAGCTTATGGGTTGAGCGGCGTCCAAAAAAGGCTCGTCGCTCGGCTTCTAGGCCAAAGTCAGATTTGTTTTTTTCAGTCATGACCCGGCGATGTACTGGTTTTAGGTCAATTCGGCCAGAATTTTTTCAGCCAAATCGGTCCGTTCCCAAGAAAAGCCGCCATCTTCATCAGGTTGGCGCCCAAAATGGCCATATGACGCGGTGCGTTCATATATGGGTTTGTTCAGCTCCAGCGTTTCGCGAATGCCGCGCGGCGACAAATTCATCACCTTGTTGAGCACATGGCCCAGCTTTTCTTCATTCACTTTGCCTGTGCCAAACAAATCCACAAAGATGGACAATGGTTTGGACACACCGATCGCGTAAGACAGTTGGATCACGCATTTATCGGCCAAGTTGGCGGCCACGACATTTTTCGCCAAATAGCGAGCTGCATATGCAGCTGAGCGGTCCACTTTGGTCGGGTCTTTGCCCGAAAATGCACCGCCGCCATGGGGCGCTGCACCGCCATAAGTATCAACAATGATCTTGCGACCTGTTAGACCTGCGTCGCCATCTGGCCCACCGATAACAAATTCGCCTGTGGGGTTCACATAGAACTCGTCTTCTGGACACATCCAGCCTTCAGGCAATGCGTCGATCACATAGGGGCGCACAATTTTGCGCACATCATCCTGGGTCAATCCGCGCTCATGCTGGGTCGACAATACGATGGAGGTGGTGCCCATGGGCACACCATTCTCATAGCGCAAGGTGACTTGGCTTTTCGCGTCTGGGCGCAATTGCGGCACATCGCCATTGTGGCGGGCATCGGCCAAAGAGCGCAAAATCTTATGGGCAAACAAGATCGGGGCGGGCATCAATTCTTTGGTTTCGTTGGTGGCAAAACCAAACATAATGCCTTGGTCGCCTGCGCCTTCATCCTTATTGCCAGAGGCATCTACGCCTTGGGCAATTTCGGGTGATTGCTCGTGCACAAAGCAATCGACCTGCGCATTTTCCCAATGGAAACCTTCTTGCTCATAGCCAATATTCTTAATGCATTCGCGGGCAATGGCCTCCATGCGGTCTGCATCCATAGATTTAGGCCCACGGGTTTCCCCTGCGAGCACAACCCGGTTGGTGGTTGCCAAAGTTTCAACCGCCACACGCGAATAGGGATCTTCTTTCAAAAATCCGTCCAAAATTGCATCCGAGATGCGATCGCAAATCTTATCAGGATGGCCTTCTGAAACTGATTCGGAGGTAAACAGGTATGAAGAGGACGCCACACGCACAACCTTTCATTATTTGATCAAAATCCACCTTGCCGGCAAAGTGATTGCAAAACCCTAAAGCCCGCGGCCGTTCGGTCCACATTCTTAAAGGTTGGCTTCCTCTTATGCAATAAGGATATAAAGAAAACGTTATATCTTATGGACTGGTTTTAGCTTCGCCGGCTTTTGGCCATGGGCGAAACGTTATTAGCTTCACCATTTTTGGCCATTTGCTCCGCCAATTGCACCAAAGTATCCCGCGCGTGGGGGCTGTCGATCAAATCATAAGCTTTGAGCAAACGAATCCGTTCGTCGGCCGGGCCAAGGGCAAAAGCATCTTGGCCTTGTTCCCCCAAACCGCCCTCGGCAGCCGCATCATAGAATCGCCCAGGCTCGACGCCCAAAACACGCGCCATAACGGCCAAACGAGAAGCGGGCACACGATTGGTGCCCGTTTCATATTTTTGAATTTGCTGATATGTGATGCCCGCTGCATCAGCGAGCTTCTTCATCGACATGCCCAGTTCTTTACGTCGCTGACGCAAAAATGCGCCGACTTGTGTGTCAATGGCATGTGGTTGACGGGGTGGTGTTGTTTGTCCCAACTAAATCTCCCAAGTGCGGCGCCAGCGATTTCGCAATAATACGGCAAATATGGTTGCGCCAAGAATGATGTAAAATAATAGGTAAGTGTATTGGGAAAATAATGTTTTCTCAAGGGGGGGGGGTATTTGTGCGACCATCAGATCAGGCGTATCAGGCGGCAGTTTCGCTAAGATACGTCCAATTGGGTCGGTCACAAATGTGTGACCAGTGTTGGCAACACGCACCAGAGGCAGCCCCTGTTCAACCGCGCGAACCTGCGCATGATGGGCATGTTGTGCCGGGCCGATTGTGCCTTGGAACCACGCATCATTGGTGAGATTGAGAATCCATTCTGCCTCCTTGGTTTTTTCGCCCAATGCGCCAGAAAAAATCACCTCATAGCAAATCAGCGGTAGCGCAGCCGGGGTGCTTTGCGGTGCAAATTTCAACCCTGATTCTGTGCCTTTGATAAAGCTATCGGCGGCGGCCACAAATTTACGTAAGCCCAATTGCGTCATCAGGGATTTGAGCGGCAAATATTCACCAAACGGCACCAAGCGCCGCTTGTCGTAAGATGAGATGATCTCCCCTTGATCATTGATCGCCAAAATGGCGTTAAATGCGCCTCCATTTTCATTGGAGAAACCGCCTAGATCATAATTGCGCCGCGCCGCGCCAGTGATCAGCAACGTGTCTTGTGGCAACATGCGGGCAATGCGCGCCAGTGCTTCTGGCTCTTCAGCCACATAGAATGGAAATGCACTTTCGGGCCAAATCAAGTGGGTGGTGCTGATCAAGCCGGGATCATTTTCATCGATTCGGGTTTGCGAGAGCCCCAATAACGAGTTGAAAATGGCATCACGATATTGCGGGTCCCATTTTTGGTTTTGTGGAATGTTGGGTTGCACCAAACGCAAGCGCATATCTGGCCGCAGTTCAAACTCAGGCTGATGATAGCGCCACGCGCCGAGCCCAGCCATCAGGCCAAGGCCCAGCAGCCCTAAAATTGGGAAATATTTCGCGCGATCTCCCTCTAGTGGCGATGCCAAGAGCGCAAAGCTTGCGCCAATCAAAATGGCAAAAAAGCTTAGACCGTGGACACCAAAAAAGGCGGCGCTTTGCATCAAATAGGGATAGGCGGTGAGCACATAGCCGGGCACATTGAACGGCAGGCCGGTGAGTACAATGCCCCGCAAAAACTCGAACAAGGCGATAAATGCGGCCAGTGCGAAGATGCGTTGGGCATAATCCGACCAGAGCAGGTGGGCAAAAGCCGTGCCTAGGCCCCAAAAGATGGCCAGAAAGGCAGGCAACCCAAATATACCGACAGGCAAAGCCCATAAGAACAGGTCACCATCGACAAAGA
Organism: Maritalea sp. S77; assembly: GCF_049801075.1. Lineage (NCBI taxonomy): Bacteria > Pseudomonadati > Pseudomonadota > Alphaproteobacteria > Hyphomicrobiales > Devosiaceae > Maritalea > Maritalea sp. S77. The sequence goes on from NZ_JBNAGG010000003.1 coordinate 203,990, forward strand.
AAGCAGCACCGAGCCAATGCAGCCCTACGGTGAAATAACCAAAGCCGAATGCCCAGCCGATCCAAAAAGCAGGGCCAAATAGCTTGCGCCAACCAGATTGGGTTTCCACCCCATCCAAAAACCAGACAAGAGCAGCAATGCCAACAAAGAATAGGGGGAGAATTTTGAACGGCGGCAAAGCCAGTGCCGCCAGTGCCCCCAAAACATAAAGGACAAGAAAGCGTTTGGGACCATGGGACAACATACACCAATTGGCGATGGCGCTAATGCTCACGATTGATCCTCTCCACTTTGGCGTATGCCAGACCTATCCAAATCCGGGCTCACATCTCTTGCCCGCAATGCGGGCAAGTAAATCCTGATTTGGTGTGCTTTTCAATGGTGAAAATGACTAGCCGGTGGCAGAAGCCTTTTCTTTATCGGCTTCATTTTTAGTTTCGGCAGGTTCTACGCGGCGTTGGCGTGCCGCATCCATATTTTGGGTGGGGGCACTATATTCGCCAAGCGTTGCACCGCGCGGCCGATTGCGCAGCCCACGGCGACGGCGGGTGATTTTGATCTTCTTCACCCGACGGGGATCCGCTTGCATGATTTCAAACTCAAAACCGCGCACTTTCGCGATCACTTCGCCGCGCACCGGCACCCGGTCCACCAAGTTGATGATGAGACCGCCCAGCGTATCCACATCCTCAGCAGCTTCGCCAGGCTGGAAGTTTGGGCCCAACTCATCGTTCAAATCGTCAAGCTCAACACGCGCATCAGCAATAATAGTGTTGTCGTCAACGCGACGCATATGATTGACATCGGCTTCGTCGTGCTCGTCTTCAATGTCACCCACAACGGCTTCCAGCAGATCTTCGATGGTCACCAAGCCGTCGGTGCCGCCATATTCATCCACCACGATCGCCATATGAACACGGGTGGTTTGCATCCGTTGCAACAATGTGGCCACGGGCATAGAGGGTGGCACAAACAACACGTCGCGCACCATCTTCTTTTGCTTGGAGATTTGCGTGCGCAAAAGCGGACTTCTCAGCTTTTCGGGCTGATCAGGCTTTTCAGCTTCGTTTTGCGGTTCAGCCAACGACAACAGCAGATCTTTAATGTGGATCATGCCGATAATATTATCGAGATTGTCGCCATAGATGGGCAGGCGCGAGTGGCCTGCTTCGCGGAACCGCGCGATCAAATAAGACATGGACGCATTGTCTTCGCACGCTTCAATATCAGCGCGCGGCACCATCACGTCTTCCACGCGGGTGTGGGCCAGATTCAACACATTTTGAATCAGCGCTTTTTCGCCAGCCGAAAACGCGCCATCACCTTCGGTGTGGTTGTTATCGTCAAGCGCGACTTGCAAATCTTCGCGCAAGGATGGTGCTTTGCCGGTGAGCTTGGCGCGCAAACGCGCCCAGAATGAACGGGGAGCTTCCTCATTGTGGGAGTTTTGGTCGCCATTTTGGCGATGCGGCCGATCCGCCGCGGCGATAGATTGATCTTTGTCGTTCATGTCGATCGACTTCTTCGCAAAAGCCGTTTTCTCTCCGTTTTCGTGGCCAATTCCAGAATTTTGGCCGTTAGTGTTCAACTATGTCGGCATAAGGGTCGGCAATGTCAAGTCGAGCCAATATTTTACGCTCGGCCGCTTCCATCTCTTCCGCTTCCTCATCCGTTAGATGATCGTAACCCAGAATATGCAGAAAGCCATGCACAAGCAAATGGGCGAAATGATGATGAAATTGCTTTTGTTCCGCATTTGCTTCTTTTTCTACGGTCTCAAAAGCAAATGAAATGTCGCCCAACATGCCTTCAATGGCTTCGTCGGGCTCGATCTGCGGAAATGACAGCACATTTGTGCTTTTGTCTTTTGCCCGCCAGCTTTCATTCAGCTTTTGCTGCTCTTCATCATTGGTCAGCAACAAGGATAATTCTGCTGGTCCTTCAACTTCGAGCTCCAAGGTTGAGAGCGCCATGCCGACAATTTTGTTTACATCGATAATCAGCTCTTCAGGCCAACGCTCATCATTGCGCAGCACATCAATTTCTATCTGGTGGTCGGGCATTTTGGCTTATGCCTCGTCATCTTGCGGCTTGCCATCATAGGCGCGGATGATGCGGGCCACCAATTCATGGCGCACGACATCCTTGTCGCTAAAGCGTGTGATTTGAACGCCCTTAACACCATTGAGCAGGTCAAGCGCTTCCACCAAGCCGGACCGGACGCCATTGGGCAAATCAATCTGGCTGGGATCACCAGTCACAATCATTTTTGAGTTTTCGCCCAAGCGGGTCAAAAACATCTTCATTTGCTGGGTCGTGGTGTTTTGCGCTTCATCCAAAATCACCACCGCATTGGACAATGTACGCCCGCGCATAAAGGCCAGCGGCGCCACTTCGATGGTCTGGCTTTCCAAGCAGCGTTCCACAATTTCGGGCTGCATCATGTCGTAAAGCGCATCATAGAGTGGGCGCAAATATGGATCGACCTTTTCCTTCATGTCACCAGGCAAAAAGCCCAAACGCTCGCCAGCCTCAACGGCTGGGCGTGACAAGATGATGCGGTTGATTTCGCCGCGCTCGAGCAAAGTGGCGGCATAGGCAACAGCCAAATAGGTTTTGCCTGTACCCGCCGGGCCAACACCGAACACCAATTCCTGCCGATCCATGGCACGGATATAGCCATCCTGCGCGGGTGAACGGGCAACGATGGTGGCTTTGCGGGTGGCAATTTGCGCCATGCGCACGCGGCCGCGTTTTTCAAATGTCGGCAGCGTCAACTGGCTATCTTCTGTCAAAATCATCCGGATGACTCCATCCACCTCTCCGGGTGTGACGGCTTGGCCATTCTCCAACATTTCATAAAGCGTTTCGAGGGTGCGACGGGCTTGATCTACAGCCACATTGCTGCCGGACAAGAACACATGATTGCCCCGCGATATGGTTTGAATGCCCAGTTTTTGTTCGATCAGCGCAAGATTTTGGTCGAATTCACCATAGAGCTGGGACACCAGCCGGTTATCTTCAAAAGCAAGTTCCACATCAGTTGTGTTATTTTGCTGGCCCTCAGGCGACCAAGTTTTTGTCAATCAGCGCTCCTGTCGAATCAAGTTAATGCCTTACCCCAACTATACGCATGTCAGTATAGTATTATGTGACAATCTTACCAAAGAGTGAAAATTTCCCGGTATCATACATGGAAACAGGCTGAATTGTGCCAATTAGAGACAAATCTGCTTCAACTTGTACCGGTTGCAGATAGGGAGACCGCCCCACAATCTGCCCTTCATCACGTCCTTTTTTCTCAAAAAGAACCGGGAAGGTTTGGCCAACACAAGACAGATTAAATTCTTTTTGCTGGGCATTGAGCAGTTCTTGCAAGCGTTGCAGGCGCTCATATTTTACATCTTCTGGCACCTGCTCATCCATTTCCGCGCCTGGCGTACCCGGGCGGGTGGAATATTTGAAGGAATAAGCCGCAGCATAATGCACGTCCTTCACCAATTGCATGGTGGCCTCAAAATCTTCTTCCGTTTCGCCGGGGAAGCCCACGATAAAGTCGCCAGAAAGCGCCAAATCTGGTCGGGCTTTGCGGATGCGATCAATCAAATCCATATATTCTTTCGCCGTGTGCTGGCGGTTCATGCTCTTCAAAATTTTGTCGGAGCCTGCCTGCACGGGCAAATGCAGGTATGGCATCAGCATGTCGAGGTCGCGGTGCGCCTCAATCAGGGCGTCATCCATATCGCGGGGGTGCGACGTGGTGTAGCGCAGACGGTCCAGCCCTTTAATATCGGCCAAGCGATAGATCAGCTCAGCCAACCCCGTGCTGTTCCCCTTCTCATCGAGCCCGTGATACGCGTTCACATTTTGGCCCAACAGGGTGATTTCCTTCACCCCACCATCCACAAGGTTTTGCGCCTCGGCCACCACTTGCGCGATGGGGCGCGAAACTTCCGCACCGCGCGTATAGGGCACAACGCAGAATGAACAGAATTTGTCGCACCCTTCCTGCACGGTCAAAAAGGATGTGAGACCACGGGCAATTGTAGTTTCTTTTTTCGCTTGCGGCAGATGCTCGAATTTATCTTCGGCAGGGAAATCGGTTTCCACCACTTTTTCATTGGCGGCCCGGCCCACCAGCTCTGGCAGTTTATGATAGGATTGGGGGCCAAACACCAAGTCAACAACTGGCGCGCGGCGCATAATCTCTTCGCCCTCAGCTTGGGCCACACAACCGGCAATGCCGATCATCATTTTCTTGCCTTTGGCTTCTTGCGACTGGCGCAAAATGCGCAAACGGCCCAGCTCAGAATATACCTTTTCAGCTGCTTTTTCGCGAATATGGCAAGTGTTGAGCACCACAAGGTCAGCATCGTTGATCTCAGTGGTTGCCTCGTAGCCAGATGCTGCCAGCGCATCGCTCATGCGATCGCTGTCATACACATTCATCTGGCAGCCATAGGTTTTGATAAAGAGCTTTTTCATCGCAGACACAATAATTCACCAAATTCGGGAAGTTCAGGAGCGACTTGTTACACCAAATTTTGCCCCGTGCAAACCACCGGATTTCCGACGAATTGCAACTGTTGCAAATTAGGTTCAGGCGTTAGCCCAAATGCGCTTTGGGCAATGGCAATCCCCGGTTGAGGGAAACCAGCATATCGCGCACTTGCGCATGTGCTTGCCGGGTGATGGCTTTACGGTCTGTGCTGTCGTCGATCAATATGGGTTCACCAAACATGATTGATACTGACTTGCTGCCCGACAGCAAAATATCGCTCATATTGTCCATCAACCCCATGTCGCCTACCCAGGCAATTTTGGTGCGTTCAGCGCGGGAAATGGGCAATCCGTTCAGTTGGGTATAGGCAATACACATGGGCTGAATGTAGATCTCGCTCGCATCGCCGGCTTTCATCGCGGCTTGTGTAGCGCCCACCAAAGCCGAGCGGAAAGGCAGCACATGGCTGCCAATATCTGACGTGCCTTCCGCAAACAAAACCACAGCGCGACCTTCATTCAAGCGGGCGCTCATTTCGGCCACCACGCGGCCCGTGTCGGTTTTGCGGGTACGGTCAACAAAAATGGTTTTTTGCATCCGCGCCAAGGTGCGCACAACGGGCCAAAGCCCCACTTCGGCTTTGGCCACAAAGCTGATGGGCACCGCACTGCCGATGGCAGGAATATCCATCCAAGAGATGTGATTGGACAGCAAAAGCGTTGGCTTGCCTTTGGCAGGTTTGCCGATCTGGGTGATTTTGATGCCCAAATAGGTGCACACCACTTTGTGCGCCAGCATCGGCACCGCATGCCAAAATGGAAATTTCAGCCACAGGATAATTTTTTGAACAATGCCCAGCACAATCAGGATGGGCACCACCACAAGAATAAAAACAAGCGTGCGCAAAATCATAGATGTTTTACTTTTCTTCTGGTTCTTTTGTGCCCACTTCATGGAGCGGCACCGCATAGAGTTCCAAACGGTGATCGACCAATTTGTAGCCCAACCGTTTGGCGATCACTTCCTGAATGGCTTCAATCTCTTCATTGCGGAATTCAATTACGCGACCGGAGCGCACATCGATCAAATGATCATGATGCTCGTCGGGAATCGGTTCGAACCGGGCACGGCCATCTTTAAAATCATGTTTGGCCACCAGCCCCGCTTCTTCAAATAAGTTCACCGTGCGGTACACTGTGGAAAGCGAAATGCGTTCATCAATTTTGGAGGCGCGGCGATAGAGCTCTTCAACATCGGGGTGGTCGGTCGCGCCTTCCAGCACACGCGCGATCACGCGTCGTTGCTCTGTCATGCGCATGCCGGATTGTTCGCACATATTTTCCAAATGGCTGGCGTCAGCGTTTTCGCTCATGAACCTTTTTCCTTTGTGTGCGTGCCCTCAACGGGTTAGCCGAGATCAGCACGCATGACAAGTGCGGTGGCGGTGTGGCCGTCGGGCCGGGGATAATATCCGCGGCGCGTGCCGACTTGGCTAAAGCCATATTGTGCATAGAGTTTTTTGGCCGCCTGATTGTCCTCATCCACCTCCAAAAACATCTTGGTGACGGGGGAATAATACAAATCATTCCACATGGCCTTCATCAACGCGTCACCCAGTTTCTTGCCGCGAAAACGCTTGCTCACCACGATGGTCAGCAGCTCGCATTCATCATTTTGCACCCGCAAGATCGAGAACCCGGCAATTTTGCGATTCTTGTCGCAAGCCACATAGATGGGCGTATCCTTATTGTCGATATAGCCGACAAAATCTGGCACAGACCACCCCCGGAAAAAGCCCTCAGCATGGAGCTTGGCCAGCTGACTGGCATCTTGGCTATCGGCCATTTCTATATGCAGGCCCAGCGGCGCAGTCCAAATTTTCATGAGGCCTGCCCCTCCCGCGCAATGCTTTTGCCGCTTTGCGGTTTCGCATCTGCCGCGCGCACATAAAGTGGCTCGGGCGGATAATTTGCCGCATCAAGCAAAGCGCCATAGCGGGCCAGCCGCGCCACATCGAGCCACTCGGCTGCCTGCGCATCGCGCTTGGCGGCACATTTTTGTTCGGCGAAATCGGCGCCTGTGCCCAGCACGAGATCGCCACTGGCAATATAGCTATCGATCTGGTCGTTTTCCAACAATTGCGGCGCGGCTGCGGGCTGACCGGGAGCGGCAAAGGCTTGGAAATAGTGCTGGTCGCGCCGCGCATCAAACAACACTTTGTGCGGCATTTGCGGCGGCGCGGAAAGGGACATGGCCCCCAATGTGGAGACGCCCAACACAGGCTTGTTCAACGCCACGCCAAATCCACGGGCAGCGGCAAGGCCAACCCGCAACCCGGTGAAAGAACCCGGCCCCGTGGTGACCACAAAACGGTCAATGTCTTTGATGGTAAGGCGTGCCAGTGCCAGCAGCTCATCCACCATGCCCAAGATACGTTCGGCATGACCGCGGCTGCGCGGTTCAACAATTTGATGAAGTTCGCCATCAGCCCGCACCAGCGCGCCCTGACAATATTGATGCGCCGTGTCGAGCGCGAGAATTACAGGATGTTGGGGGCGAAGCTCATTTTCCATAGGCAAATGGTTTGTCGGTTCTCCGCCCACTAATCAAGTCAAAAATCTGCGTATTCAGATCAGAACGCTAAATCTGCTGAACGTCTTCCACGCCCGGCACAAAGTGACGCAACAGGTTTTCGATGCCGTTTTTCAGTGTCGCTGTTGAAGATGGGCAACCTGAACACGCGCCTTGCATGTGCAAATAAACAGTGCCTTGCTTGAAGCCTTTAAAGATGATGTCGCCACCATCCATGGCCACCGCTGGGCGCACGCGTGTGTCCAACAATTCCTTGATCACTTCGACCATTTCTTTGTCGTCTTCTTCAAAGAATTCTTCAGCCTGGCTATTTTGCGATGCGGTTTCGCCATCGCTCAAAAGCGGCTGGTTCGACATGAAATGTTCCATGATCGAGCCCAAAATGGCAGGCTTTAGATGCGCCCAATCGCTGTCATCTTTGGTGACCGCGATAAAATCTGCGCCAAAGAACACACCGGTCACCCCATCAATGGTGAACAAAGCGCTAGCCAATGGTGAAGCTTTTGCAGCTTCTTCATCCCGGAAATCCTTTGGCTGCTCAGGCAACACATCGCGGCCCGGCAGAAATTTCAAGGTTTGTGGGTTTGGCGTCGCTTCGGTTTGAATAAACATGACCGATCTCTCCAATTAGTCTTTTCGGGCGGTTTGGACACCCGAAATCAGTTTAGAATGATTTTAAAATAGTCTTTTGCGCGTCAAAGGCAAGCGTTGAATCGCACAAAATTTTGGCAATTTGAGGAATTTTATGCCAATTCTGCAATCTGGCTGTCGGTCAATATGCCCGGCACAATCGCCACCGGAATGGGCAAAGCGTTGGCCCCCCGCGCCGCAAGCGTACTCACCAAAGGCCCCGGCCCATCAGTTGAAGTGGAAGACGCCAGCACCAGAATAGAGATATTCTTGTCCTCGCTGATCAGCTCTTCAATCTCGTCAGCGGTGCGCCCCTCGCGGATTTCGCGCTCCACTTGGATATTGCCGATTTGGGCGATTTTGGTTTCAGCCTCATCCAACCATTGATTGGCTTGTTCATAGGCTTCGGCGCGCATCACATCTTCCACACCAATCCAGTGCTGGAAGTCATCCGGCTCGATCACCACCAACAGTTTGACGATGCCGCCCGTGCGCTTCATGCGGTAAGCGGCAAAGGTCACCGCCACCCAACATTCTTCTGTGCCGTCCAAAACGGCTAGAAATTTGCGCCCACCAAAATCTGGCATTTGGGCTGTCTGATCTTCTTGCTCAACGCTCATGGCGACATGCTGCCACCGAAATGCGCTTTTGCCAAGCGCATTTCGGTCAGGCAGATTTTAGCTAACAAAACCAACGATTTGACGCACATGCTTCATGGTTTCTTCCGCGATTTCGCGGGCACGGCCTGCCCCATCGCGCAAGATATTGTCCACTTCAGCCGGGTCCGCCAACATGCGTTTCGTTTCTTCAGAGATTGGGGCCAATTTCTCAACCGCAAGCTCTGCAAGAGCGGGTTTAAACGCACCAAACCCTTGGCCACCAAACTCTTTCAGCACATCTTCTGAGCTGATATTGGCTAGGGCTGCGTAAATCTCGACCAGATTGCGTGCTTCGGCACGGTCCTTCAAGCCATCCATTTCTGATGGCAAGGGCTCAGGATCGGTTTTGGCCTTACGCAGCTTTTTGGCGATGTCGTCGGCGCTGTCCATCAGGCCGATACACGCCATTTCCGATGGATCAGATTTAGACATTTTCTTTGACCCGTCACGCAAAGACATGATCCGCATGGCTGGGCCAGAGATCAATGGTTCTGTCATGGGGAAGAAGTCACCGTCTTCAAAGCCTTCTTCAATGATTTGCTTTTTGAAATCATTGTTGAATTTTTGCGCAATGTCGCGGGTCAGTTCCAAATGCTGCTTCTGGTCGTCGCCCACAGGCACATGGGTGCCGCGATAAAGCAGAATATCAGCTGCCATCAAGCTTGGATAAGCATAAAGACCCAAGGATGCATTTTCGCGGTTTTTGCCCGCTTTATCCTTAAATTGGGTCATGCGGTTCATCCAGCCGATGCGGGCCACACAATTGAAAATCCATGCCAGCTCTGCATGCTGCATCACTTGGCTTTGGTTAAAGATAATGGATCTCTTCGGGTCTACGCCGGTGGCCATATAGGTCGCGGCAATTTCCCGAATTTTGTGGCGCAGAACTTCAGGCTCTTGCCAGACCGTAATCGCATGCAAATCGACCACGCAAAAAATGCAGTCAAACTGCTCTTGCATGGGGGCAAAACGACGGATCGCGCCCAGATAATTGCCTAAGTGCAAATCACCTGAGGGCTGGACACCTGAGAAAAGGCGGTTCTGAAACTCGGTCATGGATCAACCTATTTACAATCTACAATGAATTAACGGGGTTACTTATAGCGGAATAAAACAAAAGGTGAAGTGGCCCTTTGTCGGAAATCGCATTAGGGCAAATTAGCCGTTGGTCGGCTCTGTGGCTAAGCGACGCCATCGGCGCAGATCATAGACGCCAAACAGTTGAACCAAGCCGAAATAGACGATTGCGCCCACACCGATAAGGCCGAGAAGCGCGGCAAAGCGCACAAAAAGAAGTTGGTCGCCTGCGAAGAAAGGGTTCAGCATCCACTGTCCGCCCGCCAACACCCAGCCCATTATGGCTGCCCCAAGGCTCAGATAGATTAAGCCGTTGCGGGTTTGGGTGGTGAGTTGGAATTGCTTTTTCCGCATCAATCCCCCCGCCAACAGTGCCACATTGGTCCACCCCGCAATGGTGGTGGCGGCGGCAATGCCGACATGTTTGAAGAAGGGGAACAAGGCAAGCGAAAAGCCAATATTGACGGCGACTGTGACCACCGCAAACATGGCTGGACTGGCGGTGTTTTCCCGCGCAAAAAAGGCAGGCTGCAATATTTTGGCCAACACGAAGCTAGGCAAACCCAACGCAAAAACGGATAGGGCCATAGCACTTTGTTCAGCAGCAAAGGCCGAGAAGGCGCCATATTCGAACAAAGTTTTGATGATCGGCTCGGCGATCACAAACAAGGCTATCGCCGCAGGCACAGTCAACATCATAGCGAACAGCATGGATTGGTCTTGCACCCGCGCCGCGCCTGCAAAATCTTCGGATTTTAAGCGCCGCGACAGTTCCGGCAGCAGCACCACGCCGATGGCGATGCCGATGATGCCCAGCGGCAATTGATAAAGCCGATCGGCATAATAAAGGTAGGACACAGCACTGGCTTCATTTGAAGCGATGTTGGTGCCCACGACAATATTGATTTGGGTGACGCCGCCCGTGAAAATGGCAGGCACGGCAAGGGTCCAAAAACGGCGCAAATCTTTATCCAATTTCGGCAGCGAGAGGGGTGGCAAAAAGCCGGTACGCACCAGCGCGAAGATCACCATCACCACTTGCGCCACGCCGCCCACCAGCACGCCGATGGACAACCAGAACCCTGACTGGGCGATTTCAGGTCGTGTAAAAGCGAGCACCGCCAAAAAGCCAACCAGCACGACATTCAGCAATACTGGGGCTAAAGCCGCCGCCAGAAATCTACGCAGCGAGTTTAAAATCCCCGCATAGGCGGCCATTAAGGACATGCAAGCGAGATAAGGGAAGCAGATGCGGGCAAAGAGAACCGTGAGCTCGAACTTGTCCGGGGTTTCCTGAAAACCCGGCGCCAAAATCATCACCAATTGCGGCATAAATATTTCCGCCAGTACCGTTAGCACGAGCAGAAGCGCAATCAGCGACGAAATGATGTTTTGGGCGAATTTTACCGCCGCCTCATTGCCTTGGGTTTCCAGCGCTTTGGCGAAGAGCGGAATAAAGGCGGTGTTGAATGCGCCTTCTGCTAGAATGCGGCGGAACATGTTGGGCAAGCGGAAGGCAGCCACAAAGGCATCGGCCACCGGCCCCGCCCCCAAAATTGCCGCCATCATAATGTCGCGCACAAAGCCCAGCACACGCGACAACAGGGTCGCACCGCCCACTGAAGCAAAATTGCGGACCAGGCTCATCAGGCCAGACCTTTGAGGGACGCGCCTTCGCGCAACTTTTTATGCCGTTTGGCGCGCAAGGCTTTCTTCTCGCGCTCAAATCCCGCAAACACTTCCAACAGGCTTTCTTTGATCTTTTTCTGCCGCGCCTTATCGGTGATTTGCATCCCCGTCAGGTCAGTGACGTAGAAAACGTCAATCGCCTTCTCACCATAGGTGCCGATATGGGCCGACTGAATGGTCAGGCTCAAATCAGCCAGTTCACGCGTCAAATCGTGCAGAAGGCCCGTTCGGTCCAAGCCCGAAATTTCAATCACGGTGAATTTGTTGGACAGCGAGTTGGAGATGTAAATATCTGTCGGCACAGTGAACGGCTTTAGCCGCTTGTTCAGCTTGGAATCTCGGCCCAAATCCTTGGGTAGATATTTCTCGCCAGACAACAATTTTTGCACGGTTTCGATGATTTTCAGGGCGCGGATACGTTCATCTTCATCAGCGGTGAAAGTGCGCTTCAGCCGCAGCGTATCGAGCGCGTGCCCGTCCCGCATCATTGAGATTTGCGCACCCATAATGTCCGCATTGGCCAAGGTGCAAGCCCCAGCAATCAGTGACAAAAGTCGCGGATGGTCAGGCGTATAGATCGACAATTCGGTGATGGCTTCAAAGGCCTTCACGCTGACGCAACCGGCAAAGCTTTGGCCAAGCTGGTTGGCCTTGCGGATCATCTTGGCATGTTCCATTTGCAGCTGAAATTCAGAGCGCACCCAATAGGTGGAGTAGTGACTTTCAATATAGTCTTCGCGCTGATTTTTCGGCCAATCGCGCAGGGCTTGGCTCAAGCGTTCTTTTGCCGCCTCGATCCGTTCAGATTGGCTGATTTGCGAATGGCCGCCCGAGAGCAATGGCTCGGTGGCATAATAAAGTGCCCGCAAAAGCGAGCCTTTCCAGCCTGTCCATACACCGGGACCAACGGCGCGAATATCGCAAGCCGTGAGCACCAACAGCAATGAAAGTCGAGCGGGACTTTGCACAATGTCGGCAAAATTTGTAGCGGTTTGCGGGTCCTGTACGTCGCGAGATTGTGAGATTTCACTCATCACCAAGTGATTTTGAATGAGCCACGCGACCGTGTCGGTTTCCGCCGGCGTCAGGCCAAATCGGGGGCACAATTTGCGCGCGACTTTTGCCCCGGCGGTTGAATGATCTTCTGGCCGCCCTTTGGCAATATCGTGCAGGAACAGCGCCACGAACAATAATTTGAGGTCCGCAAGATGCGGCATCAATTCGTGGGTCAGCGGCAGCTCATCTTTCAACCCGCCTTCCACAATTTCAGCCAGCACACCCACGGCGCGAATCAAATGCTCGTCCACCGTATAATGGTGATACATATTGAACTGCATCAGCGCGACGATGCGGCCAAATTCAGGGATGAATTTGCCTAAAATATCCGCCTCATTCATGCGGCGCAAAATGCGCTCCACCGATTGTGGATGGGTTAGAATTTTGAGGAAATATTCGTTGGCTTTTTGATTTTGCCGCAGATGTTTGTCGATCAATTGCCGGGAACGGGTGAGCTCTTTGAGCGCATCTGGATGGAACAGCAGCCCTTCGCGCCCCGCCACCCAAAATACTTTGATCAAATTAACCGGATCTTTTTCAAAAACCTGATCATCCACAATATTGATCCGGCCACGATCGACAACAAAATCTTTTTCGCCTTTGATCTTGCGTCGCCCAGAAAGGCTTTTGCGCACACGGCCCAGCACGTCCACATCTTTGGCGTGATTGAACTCCAGCGATGTGCAGAAAATACGGGTCAAATCGCCCACATCTTTCGCCACCGAGAAATAGCGCTTCATCAGGCGCTCAACAGGGCGCAAACCCGCGCGGCCGCTCACATGCAGGCGCTGGGCCAAATCCTGTTGCAGCTCAAATGAAAGTTTTTCTTCGGAACGCCCGGTCAGGAAATGCAAATGGCAGCGAATGGCCCACAAAAAATCTTCTGAGCGTTGGAAGCGCCGGAATTCTGCGCGGGAGAAAACGCCTTTTTTCACTAGCTCAGCACTGGTGCGCACGCGATAAAAATATTTCGCAATCCAGAACAAGGTGTTCAAATCACGCAGGCCGCCTTTACCGTCTTTAATGTTCGGCTCCACCACAAAGCGGGTGTTGCCGATTTTTTCGTGCCGATCATCGCGCTCTGCCATTTTGGCGGCGATGAATTCTGCGCCACTATTGGCCACAATCTCGTCGGCAAAGCGCTGTTGCAGCTCGTCATAGAGCGCCAGATCACCAATGATTTGGCGGCTTTCCAGCGTGGCCGTGCGCACGGTCATATCGGCCTTTGCCATGCGGATACATTCATCAATGGAGCGCACAGCATGGCCGACCTTCTGGCCCAAATCCCACAGCAAATAGAGCACATATTCGGTGACACTCTCGCCCCACGGGGTTTGCTTGTAAGGCAGGATAAACAGCAAATCGATGTCTGAACCGGGGGCCAATGTGCCCCTGCCATAGCCGCCAACCGCCGCAATGGTCAGCGTTTCCGCATCGGATCTGTTGGTGACGGGAAACACATAGCCGGAGGCGAACTTAAACGCCATTTTGATGATTTCATCTTGGGCCGCACACAAATTCTTGGCGCAGCGCTTGCCCTTGCCATTCTCCAGCAAATCTTGCTCGGATTGGCTGCGCGCATCGGCCAATGCTTCTTTGGCGGTGGACAGCACAATTTTGCGGGCATCATTGCTGGCGGGAGACAGCTCGCCCAGCTGATCGAGAATATGTCCGATCAAATCGTCTGCTTTTTGCAGTTTAAATGCTTTTGGCATCCGATTGGTTTCAGGCATTTTCCCTCGAAAGTTTCTTCAGTTCGTAAATCAAATCAATCGCTTGGCGCGGCGTCATTTCATCAGGATTTATGCTTTTCATTTTTTGTGCAAGCAAATCTTGATGTTTTTCGACCTTTGGCTGCGGACGTGCGGCAAAAAGTGGCAATTGGCTCATGCCTTCTTCCATGCTGCCTGCTTCGCGCTTTTCCAAAATATCCAAAACTTCTTGCGCCCGGGTTACCACATGGTCCGGCAGCCCCGCTAATTTTGCCACCTGAATACCATATGATCTGTCGGCAGTGCCTTTGGCCACTTCGTGCAAAAACACCACGTCGCCTTCCCATTCGCGCACCTTCATGGTGTGGTTGCTCACCCGATCCAACCGCTCTGAGAGGGCGGTGAGTTCGTGATAATGGGTGGCGAAAAGGGCGCGGCATTTGGTGTTTTCGTGCAAAGCTTCAACGGCGGCCCAAGCAATAGATAAGCCATCAAATGTGGCCGTTCCGCGACCAATTTCATCAAGTACCACCAGTGAACGGGCTGTTGCGCGGTTTAGAATGGCGGCGGTTTCCACCATTTCAACCATAAAGGTTGAACGGCCATGGGCGATATCATCTGCCGCCCCGACACGCGAGAAGATACGGTCCACAACGCCGATATGGGCAGAACGCGCAGGCACATATATGCCCATTTGCGCCATGATGGCGATCAATGCATTTTGCCGCAAATAGGTGGACTTACCGCCCATATTCGGCCCTGTGATCAGCCAAAGGGCGCCCACTTCGCCCGCTGCTTCTGGCCCGGACAAGTCACAATCATTGGCCACAAAATTAGTGGTGCCTTCTTTTTGCAACATCATTTCCACCACGGGGTGGCGGCCGGATTCAATTTCAAAGGCGGTGCTGTTGTCTATTTTGGGGCGGCTATAATTGCGCTCAAGGCCCAACAGCGCCATTGCTGTCGCAAAATCTAGTTCTGCCAACGCATCGGCAAGCTGTTGCAGCGCTTTGGTCTCGTTCAAAATTTCCGCGCGCAATTGGGTAAAAATGCCCTGTTCAATCGCCACCGCCGCCTCGCTGGCACGGGTGATTTTGCCTTGCAATTCAGACAATTCACTGGTGGTGAACCGCACCACATTGGCCAGGGTTTGGCGGTGAATAAAGGTTTGATTGAGCGGCTCCCCCATCATCTTGTCGCCATGGGAGGCAGGCACTTCAACGAAATAACCCAGCACATTATTGTGCTTCACCTTGATGGATTTGATGCTGGAAACATCCGCATAATTGGCTTGCAGCGCCGCAATAATCTGGCGGCTTTCCGTTGCCAGCGTGCGATATTCGTCCAGCTCCGGATTATAACCTTTGGCTACAAATCCCCCATCGCGGGGCAGCAATGGCAATTCCTCCTTCAAAGCACGGGCCAAATGGTCGGCCAGAGTTTGTGGTGAAGCCTCCAGTGCCGCGATAATTTTTTGCACGCCTGTGCTTGGATTTCGGATTTGGCTGAGCGGGGCCAAAAGATGGCCAGCAGCAATCACGCTTGCGCCGATGGCAGCCATATCGCGCGGGCCTCCCCGATCCAGTGAAAGGCGCGTTAGGGCGCGCACCAAATCAGGCGCAGCTTTTAAGCGGCCTCGAATATCGGTGATCAGCAAGCTATCGCGCGCAAAATCATCGAGCATGTCCAATCGGTCATTGATGGCTTGCGGATCGGCCAAAGGCGCTGCAATGCGCGACGACAATAGGCGGGAACCGCCAGCGGTGACGCAATTGTCGAGGCAATGGCGCAATGCCCCTTTGGTTTCGCCGCGGTTGGTGCGCAGCAATTCCAGCGAGGTGCGGGTGGCCGCGTCAATCATCATTGCATTGGCCCCGCCCACGCGCGGCTGGCGCAGCGGCACCTGTGCCCCGCGTTGCGTCTCGTCAATATAGCCGATCAATGCGCCGATGGCCGACCGTACCAACCGGGAAAAGGCAGATGGGTCCAACTGATCCGCCGCGAAATATTTGCTGATCCGGTCGCCCGCCAAATCAGAATCGAACAGGTCCGCCCGCTCTTCAGCCAACTGAATATCAGCGGCGGCGGGTACGCCGCCTGCTTCGATCAGGGCATCGCGGGTAGCTGCGGTCAGCACCAGTTCGCGCGGTTCAATGCGCGCCAATTCATCGCTGATCATTGGCGCCGCAATTTCGGCATAGAACAGATCGCCCGTAGAAATATCCGCATAGGCAATCGCAAAATCTTTTTCGCCATGGCGCAGCATCGACAAGGTGGCGACATAATTGTTGCTGCCGGTGGGCAGCAAATCATCTTCGGTGATGGTGCCGGGAGTGACCAGCCGCACCACATCGCGCTTCACGACAGATTTTGAACCGCGCTTTTTCGCTTCCGCCGGGTCTTCCATTTGCTCGCAAACGGCAACGCGATAGCCTTGGGCGATCAGCTTTTTCAAATAGTCCTGCGCCGCATGCACCGGCACGCCGCACATGGGGATATCTTCATCCAAATGTTTGCCGCGTTTGGTGAGGGCAATCCCAAGTGCTTTAGACGCAATTTCGGCATCTTCGAAAAACAACTCGTAAAAATCGCCCATGCGATAGAACAGTAAGCAGCCGGGATTAACCGCTTTGATCTCCAAAAATTGCGCCATCATCGGCGTCGGCTGGCTGGGGCTAGCGTTTTTTTTCGGCTTCTTCTCTGGATTTTTTGCGCCATATTCCTCTTGCTCAATATCATGAGCAAGCGACGGCACGCCCTTTTCGGCGGCCCCATCTTGATTGGCGTCTTGAGGTGCGTCTTTAGTGACGTCTTGGGTCATGGGCAAATAATCACAATTTTGAGGCGAATAAGCTCAAAACACTAGGACATGAAGGATCGACTTGCCAACCGCCTTCGCGGTCATATTCTCAGTTTTTCCGGTCTAATCCTGTCAGGGTGCGGAAATGCTGTTTATAGCGCTCCGGCATTTGGTCCAACAGGGTGATAATCATCACATCTGTAGTGCCAAATTGCTTGTCGACAAAAATGCCATCGCCAATATAAGCGCCGATGCGCAAATAGCCTTTGATCAACGGCGGCAGCTTTTTCATGATGGCGCGCTCATTAATGGCATCGGCTGGCAAATATTCGACAGCGCCCGCCACGTCTGGCTGCGGCGCAACCCGCCACTCATCCGGCGCTTGGCAATGATGATGCAAAAAGCTCAACGGTTCTTTGTGCTCATTTGGGTCCGTGCCCTCAAAGCTGGCCACACCAAAATAAACATCAATATTGTGCAACACCGCATAGGCCCAGAGCCCCACCCACAGTGCTTCCATTGTTCGCTTATCTCGATATTCGGGCAACACGCAGGAGCGGCCAACTTCACAAAAGCCTTGCTGCCAATGTGTGGCCAGCATGGGCTTTAGATCAAATTCGGCAGCCGAATAAAAACCGTTTGCCGCTAGTGCCACATCGGACCGCAATGCACGATAGGTGCCCACGATTTTGGGCCGACCTGTCATGCCTTGCGCACTATCATGGTCCAACACGATAATATGGTCACACAATGGGTCATACTCATCTGCATCGCGCTTGGTACGGCGGGTGCGGGCGTCTGGCTTGGCCGACATTTCCTCGTAAAACACTTTATAGCGCAGTTCCTGCGCCTTGCGGATTTCACTGGCGCTCATGGCCACCCGCACTTCCAACGGCCCGATCCGCGCGAGCGTCATGGGCATAGCGAATGTTGATTTCTGATCGAGATCGCTTAAGGGCAGGCTTGGTCGCGTGCCAATGCCGGGCATCCCAGAAAATAAGCTGTGATACCATTTTGGATTTGGTCGGTGCTGCGGGGCGGTCTCTTTGCCCTTTAGATCGAACATAAACATTTTGATGCGTTACCCCTGCAAACCCGTACTTTCACGCGCACGGTTGAAGCCCTTTTTTCCACTATAAGCGGTTTAAAATAAAGGTGCAAAAACTTTGCGACCCAATGGTGAATAGTAGGGGCTTTCTTGTTGGCTTTTAGTTTGCTGTCAACGGGTGACGGGCGCCTGTCATCTTCGGCTTTTTTGTCGCCGTTTCGCCTTGCGGTGCTTCCTAGGCACTATGTTCTCTTTATTGCCGCCACAGGGCGCTGCGCGCCCGTCCCCGGCACCCCCGCCAACTAGTGCCAAGCGCTAAATTTGTTTGCTGGCCGATCCACACCCACGCGCGTCATTACCGGACTTGATCCGGTAATCCATGTTGCGGCGGTGTTAGGCACAGCAACACTCATGCAATGCAAATGCGCTAATGCTGCTTGGACCCCGGATCAAATCCGGGGTGACGGGTGGGGAAGTGCGACGAAAGGACAAGCGGAAACCACTACCCCATCTTCGCATAGAGATTTTCCAGCTTTTGCGAACTGTCCATATGGAAGCGATGGTCGGCAGGTGGGTGGGCGCGTTGGCCGCATTCAAGGCGGGGACAAATCCGGCAACCGACGCCGATGGGCACCAATTGGCTTTGATCTTTCAAATCAATCCCGTCCGCATAAATCATTTCCTTGGCATGGGAAATGTGGCACCCCAAGCCAATAGAAAGGTGCCGCCGTGGGGCGTTGTGGCGATAGCCACCCTTGGCGATGCTTTTAGCGATGCAAAAATAGCTTTCCCCATCGGGCATTTGCGAGATTTGGATATTGACCTTCTCCGGCTGCAAAAAGGCGGAATAGATATTCCAGCGAGGGCAAGCGCCGGAGTGGCGCGGAATATGGATGCCGGAAAGCGAGAAGCGCTTGGAGATGTTTCCCGCAATATCCGTGCGCACCAAATGCATCGGAATGCCTTGTGCGCCTGGGCGTTGCAGTGTCGTCATGCGGTGGCAGACCTGCTCAAAGCTGGCGCCAAAGCGCCGGGAAATCCGTTCGACATCATATCGGAATTCGCGGCAGGCGCGCAAAAAGGGCTCGTAAGGCATCACCAGCGCCGCACTGAAATAAGAGGCCAAAACGTTGCGCGCCAAAAGCGGCGCATCGCCTTCTTCGGGCAGAGTGGATTGGTCAATAATTCGGTTGATCTCATGCTCTGCGGACAGTAGCGCCAAGCGGTGCGCCACAGTAAAAAGAGCGGTTTCGGGTGCCAGAACGTCGGAAATGAACAAGCGTGAGACATTCTCGTCAAATCGTTGCGCCACACCGTGGGGTAGTGACGCCAACTTGCAGTCAATGCCAAACACATTGGCGAGATAGGCTTTCATGCCATATTCAAAATTATCTGCGGCCTGATCGATATCGTGGCGCACCCGCTCGGCAGCTGTTTCCAGCGCCGGGAAATGATTGGCATTTTCCTGAATGAAGTCTGAGATCGCTTCAGTGGCCATATGATAGCCGGTGGGGGCGGGTTGGTCGCTTGGTTGCGCCGTGCCATTGCCGCCGCGTGTTTCCTGATATTTATCAAACAGCCGCAAGATGGCGCGGGAAGCATTGGGGTTGGAAAAGGCCAAATCGCGAATTTCATGATTGGTGAGGTCACTATCGGCGAAAATGTCGTCGCCAAATAGCTCCATCAAATCGCCAACCAATTGCCCTTCGTCGCTTTCCACCAGCTCGCCCGGCTCAATGCCAAAATGTCCCGCGAGCTTAAAAAGCAGCGGCACTGTAATGTTGCGGCGATTGTGTTCTAGGAGGTTCAAATAGCTTGCAGAAATGCCCAGCGCATTGGCCAGATCTGCTTGGCTCACATGCTTTTGCCGCCGTAAGCGCCTGATTTTACCGCCAATTTGTGGTCCGGCTTTATCCATTTCCCCCTCCCGAACTTTACAGAAATTTACAGATATTTCTGCGTCGCTTTACAAGGATTTACAGCTTAACACCTTGATATTACGAATTATCTTGCATTTCGACCTCATTTGTCAAATCTTTACATGGTCACTTCGGGATTGGCCCGAAAATGGAGAATTACAATGACACACACAATCGAAATGCCCCACACGCAAACGCAAGATCAGTACATCACAATCATTGCGCGCACTGTGGCTGACGCCATGCGTCAGTTTAAGGCGCGCGGCCTCGATGCAGAGGGTTATGCGATTGTGGGTCCTGTCGATAAACATCGGTTTGCATTGGCGGATGGCGATAATCCCAGCACCGATATGTTTGAAGGCGCGCAAATGATCGCCGCCACCTTCCGCCGCTCCAGCCCCCGGCAAGGACAATAAGTCTCATCAAGGCTAAAGCACCAAATTTACTGACTATTCTACCCTCCAAAAGATGCCGTAGCTCATGCGGCGTCCACCGCCGGGGTCTCCCCGGCGGCTGGGAGGGGTATATCTAAAGGGAGAAGAGATATGCTCGACCGCAACCAACAAAATCAGTTCAAAGCCCCCGAATGGGCGCCAGATCGCTGGAAAAACATCAAACGTAATTATACGCCAGAAGATGTGGCTAAATTGGCCGGATCGCTGCCGATCCAACATTCATTGGCGGAAAATGGCGCCAAGAAATTGTGGCAGCTTTTGCATACGGAAGATTATGTGCCGACCCTTGGCACCTTCACGGGCAACCAAGCGGTGCAGCAGATCAAAGCGGGGCTGAAAGCCATTTATTTGTCTGGCTGGCAGGTTGCGGCGGATGCCAACAATTCGGGCAATATGTATCCCGACCAATCGCTTTACCCAGCGGACAGCGTGCCCGCCATCGTCAAGCGCATCAATAAAGGGCTGCAACGCGCTGATCAGATCCAGACCATGGAGAAATTGTCGGGCGAAAGCACCACCGATTATGATTTCTTTGCGCCGATCATCGCTGATGCGGAGGCCGGGTTTGGCGGTCAGTTGAACGCCTTTGAATTGATGAAAGCCATGATCGAGGCGGGTGCTGCTGCAGTGCACTTTGAAGATCAATTGGCGTCTGAAAAGAAATGCGGTCATTTGGGTGGCAAGGTTCTGGTGCCAACAAAAACCTTTGTGCGCACATTGAATGCGGCGCGCTTGGCGTCCGACGTTATGGGCGTACCCACATTGATTATGGCGCGGACAGATGCGGAAGCGGCACGGTTGATCACCTCAGACGTTGATGAATATGACGCCCCATTCGTAACGGGCGAGCGCACTGAAGAGGGCTTTTATCGCCTGAAAGGTGGCTTTGATGCCGCGATTGCCCGTGGCTTGGCTTATGCGCCATATGCGGATTTGATCTGGTGTGAAACTTCAACGCCAAATCTGGATGATGCACGTCGCTTCGCCGAGACGATCAAGCGTGAATATCCAGAACAAATGCTGGCTTATAACTGCTCACCATCGTTCAACTGGGCAAAGCATATGGGCGAAGATGAGATGGCAAAGTTCCAGGCAGAATTGGGCGCAATGGGCTATAAATATCAGTTCATCACCTTGGCTGGCTTCCACAATCTCAGCTACACCACATTCGATCTGGCGAGCCGCTATAAGGATCGTGGCATGGCTGCTTATTCAGAATTGCAGCAGGCCGAGTTCGGTGCGGAAAGCCGCGGCTTTTCAGCCACACGGCACCAGCGAGAAGTGGGCACCAGCTATTTCGACGCCGTTTCCATGGCGGTTAGCCAAGGCTCCAGCTCAACCACAGCCATGGCCGAATCCACGGAAACAGCACAGTTCTAAGCATCTACCCTTTGGCAACAGGTCGTCGTCCCCACAGTTGGCGGCCAAAAGTCAAAACTCAACCGGCGGGTCTTCCCGCCGGTTTTTTTGTTCAAATCAATCTGCCTTTTGGCCCGGTGCTAAGGCTTTACTGGCTTCGGCCAAGCCTTTAACCCCATCAATGCCTGCAAGAATTTCGGCTGAGGATCCCTTAAAGGCATCGCCAATCGGCTCCGCGCGTCCACCCAGACATTCGGCTAGGAAGCCTTCCATGGCGGCAAAGAAGCTGAGGCGGTTTTCCGGACGTTGGAAACCGTGACCCTCATCGGTGTAACTCAAATAGGTTACCGGCAAATTCTTTTCCTTCATCGCGTCAGCGATCTGATCTGCTTCGATTTTGGTGACGCGTGGGTCGTTCGCCCCTTGGCCGATCAAAAGCGGCACTTTGATGTTATCCACATGGGTCAAAGGCGACTGGGCCACAATGCGTTCCCGATCTTCTGGCTTGGCCGGGTCGCCAATATGACGATAGAAAGTGCCTTCCAAAACAGGTCGCCAATAGGGTGGGAAACTCTCCATCAGGGTCACCAGATTGGACGGGCCAACAATATCAACACCGCAGGCAAATTTGTCTGGCGTGAAGGTGACGCCAACCAACGTGGCATAGCCACCATAAGAGCCACCACCAATGGCCACTTTGTCAGGGTCGGCAATGCCTTGTTCAATTGCCCAATCCACAGCATCGATCAAATCATCATGCATTTTGCCAGACCATTCGCCGATGGCTTTATTGACGTGGTTTTTACCAAAGCCGGTGGAGCCGCGATAATTGACGCTCAGCACCGCATAGCCCCGGTTGGCCATCCATTGGTGAGTGGCGTTATAGCCATAGCCATCGCGTGCCCACGGCCCGCCATGCACCCACAATAGGGTTGGCACAGGCTTGTCTGGGATGCCGTCGCCATCTTCGTCGCTGCCCGGTGGCAACGTGTAATAGCTCACCAACTCCAACCCATCGCGGGCCTTAATGGCAACCGGATGCATAGGTTGTAACGGTGCGTCGGCGAGGGCCGGGCGGCTGGAGAACAGTTCGGTCAATGTTTTGCTGTCGCGATCATAAAGCTGGAACGTGCCCGGTGCTTCCGCCGCATCATCAACCACCACCCATTTGCGATTGTCGCGCGTGGCGCTGGTGATGCTGATCTGGCCCTTGAACTGTGATTTTAAATAGGCAAGGTCATCTTCGACTGACGGATCTAATGCTGTCCATTCTGTCTTCAAATGATTGACCGCATAAGCCAGCGGCTCAAGGGTCACCGGATCAGCCGCGATGTTTGAAATATCTGCGAGATCGCTGCTGGCGATCTCTGTTACCTTGCCGGTTTCAATTTCAACCTTGGTGTAGGCAGCTTTGTCGCGCCCGCGGCTATCGAGCATATAAACGCTCTTATTGTCTTTGGTGAACCCGATCAGGCTGGTATTGAAAAAATCATCATTTTCAATGGATTGAAACAGTTCGCCTTTTTCGCCTTTGGCGTTCACATGATAAATATTGGCACCGCCGCCGGGAATGGTTTCCACAGCAAAACGCGGCGTGAGGCTATTGTCAATTTCCCAGCCACCATAGCCCGGATTTTCGGCCAAAAGACTCATTTCGCCTGTGCGATAATCCAGCTCATAAAGATCAAAAAACTGCGGATCACGCTCATTGATGCCGATAATGGCGCGGCCCGGATAATCCTTATTCATTTGCAACATTTGTGCCCGCGCTCCATCTTTGATGGGCGTTAGGTCACGGGTTTCTGCGGTTTCAATATTGGTGGCGTAAAGATGGAAATTCTCATCGCCGCCCTTATCTTGCTGGGTCAGAATATAGGCGCTATCCGGGGTCCAGAAATGGGCATTGACGCCGCGCAACTTATCTTTGGTGATCACGCGGGCTTCGTCTGGCGCATCTGCGGGCGCCACCCACACATTCATCACCCCATCTTTTGGTGCAAGCCAGCTTAGCCATTTCCCATCGGGGCTGATGCGGCCTTGGGATTGGGTGGGATTGCCCAAAAGCGCTTCGCGCGGAATAAGATCATATTGGGTGGAAGATGCATATGCGGGTGCCATAGTGCCTCCGGCCATTGAAAGTAAAATTGAACAGGCGGCCGTGGCGGCCAGCCCATTTGAATTGATTGAATATGACATATAAGTGCTCCTTGGCAGAATGCCAAAGAGATGAGGCGGATTTGCCGCCGAACAAGCACAAATATGTGAGATCAGCGGGCAAATCTGCCCTTGAAATTAGAGCGCGCAAAGCCCACGCGTGATCAGATCGAAATAATCATTTAATCCACTGCGCCATGCCCAAAGATTCCGGCGCGGTGAATCCGAACCCATATTTTTGATATAGGTGATGCGCATCGCCATCGGCAAACAGGCTCACCCAACAAGAGGCGGGCAGCTGGCTTTGAATGAATTGATCAATTTCGCCCATGATCATCTTGCCCAAGCCTTTGCCTTGATGTTCAGGCTTCACTGCAATGTCGGTGACTTGCGCAAAGCAGCCGCCATCCCCAATAATCCGCCCCATCCCGATCAGATTGCCCTGTTCATCGCGCAAGGACACGCCAAACAGAGAGTTTTTTAAGGCGATGGTGGCGGCGTCCAATGATTTGGGCGAGAGCCCCGCGAAAGCACGCAAATCGCAATATTCTTGCGGGGTGGGCGTCTTGTGTTCAATCTGGATGTTGGTCATGCTAGCTTCATCTATATTTGGTTGGGTCACAATTGGTGTGAAGAGTGGATTTTAAAGTGATTTTTATAGAGCAGTTTTGTCGAGTTGTTATTTTTGTCGGATTCGCGTTGGGCATGTCCAGTGCCCATATTTTGTCCGCTTCGGCACAAGCGCCAAAAGGCATCAATGAAGCCTTTTTGATCGAAAATTCGGCGCGTGTCAGCAAAGTAAAATCCTATTATGCGGGCAACACGGTGATGAGTTATAACAAGCCCTACGGCACGCAGGTCGAGTATTTCTTCCCGAACGGCAAAACCTTTCTCTGGTATCCCGGCAATCGCGATGTTGTGCGCGGCGAGTGGAAAGTGAACAAGGGTAAGGATGGCTTTCCGCAAACCTGTTTCCGATACCAGGCCAACAGCGTCAATCCATATACCAAGGTGCCGGGTGGCAAATGGCAGTGTGCCCAATCTATCTATATTATGTTTACAGACAAGCAGCGGATTAAAGGCGACGCACTTGGCCTCAGCAAAGGCTTGCCGTTTAAGCTGTCCAAGCGCAAAACCAGCTTTAAGCGACTGGCCAAAAAGGCAAAGCTTGATGCGAGGGGACTGCGTTATTTGCCAACGGCGCAAGACAAATAATCCGGCTTAAACCAAGTCTGCTTCTGTCCAACCGATCGCTGCGAGTTCTTCGGTGCGATAGGGTTTGTCTATGGCGAACAAAAACTCATCCAATTGTGGCGGCTTAACTGGGCTGCCCGCCAGCATCGCATGGGCTTGCCCGCGATGGTGAATTTGGTGTTGGAACAGGTGCAACAGCACATTTTCCGCTGGCTCGGTGGTGTTGTGCAATTGCACGATTGCTTCCAACTTTGCGGCATCTAGATTTTGGCAAATTGTGACCAACCGCTCATCTACTTCGCTTTGCGCGTCACGCAGCGCCACTGGATCATCAAACGGTGTTTCATCCTTCCACGCATCAACGCCCAGATTGCCGCCTTCAAGCGCGTCCACATAATACCAGTCGACCACCAAAATATGGTTCAAAGTTTGCCACAAAGACGGGAAGAACGACGTGCGCTCTTTTTTGAATTCTGTCCCATCCATTTCTGAAATAGCCGTCAACAACCGATAATTGGCCAGCCGATTATTTTGCGCCAGCTTTACAAAGGGGCGTGCCAAAATATCCATAATCTATCCCAAACTGAAATTCAGCCGATAGCCCAGCGCTTCGGCCACATGATGTCGCTCTACATTCGCCTGATTTTCCAAATCTGCCAAGGTGCGCGCCACTTTTAACACCCGATGATAAGCCCGGGCAGAGAGGTTAAATTTCTCCGCCGCGTCGACCAATAGTTTTTTGGAACTATCCTTTAACTCCACGACCTTTTCGATCACATCGGCGCTGGCTTTGGCGTTGGTATAAACATCTTTGGTGCCCAATTGGGCAAAGCGATCCTCTTGCAACTGGCGCGCCCCTGCGACGCGTTGGGCGACGGTGGCACTTGGCTCCGCCTTTCCATTATCAATCATGTCGAGGGCTGACACAGCGGGGACATCCACGCGAATATCGATGCGGTCTAGAAATGGACCAGAAAGCCGCGCCTGATAATCTGCGGCACAGCGCGCGCCCCGACGGCATGTATGCCCCGGCGTACCTGCCATACCGCACTTGCAAGGATTCATCGCCGCGATCAGTTGAAATTGGGAAGGATAGGTCACGCGGCTATTGGCGCGCGCAATCACCGTTTCTCCGCTTTCCAAAGGCTGGCGCAGCCCGTCCAACACTTGTGGCGAAAATTCCGGCAATTCATCGAGAAACAGCACACCATTATGGGCAAGGGAGACCTCGCCGGGCCTCACTTTCAAACCACCGCCCACTAGCGCCGCCATGGAGGCTGAATGATGCGGCGCACGGAAAGGGCGTCGATCAGACAATTGCCCCCCGGCCAATTGTCCCGCCACCGATTGCACCATGGATACATCAAGAAGTTCCCGCGGATTTAACGGCGGCAAAATTGAGGGCAGACGCGCGGCCAGCATAGATTTTCCCGCACCGGGTGGCCCCACCATTAGAAAATTATGCCCACCAGCGGCGGCCACTTCCAACGCCCGTTTGGCCCCCTCCTGCCCCTTAATGTCCGCGAGGTCAGGCAGATCAGCCCCCTGCGCTTGGCGCTTGGGTTGCGGCCTGGCACACATCTGCGCGCCTTTGAGATGATTGATCAACGCCAACAGGCTTTCGGGCGCAACAATATCAAGTTCGGCGCTGGCCCAAGCTGCTTCTGGCCCTGCCGCTTTCGGACAGATAAGGCCCAAATCTAGCGTTTGGGCGGCGATGGCGGTGGGCAGCACGCCGGCAACGGGGGAAATGCGACCATCGAGCGCCAGCTCGCCCAGCACCAAATATCCATTTGCCATGTCGGGGGAAATCGCGCCGATCGCGGCCATCAGGCCAAGAGCGATGGGCAGATCGTAATGGCTGCCTTCTTTGGGGAGATCGGCGGGAGCAAGATTGACCACAATTCGCTTTGGGGGCAGCGACAGGCCAGACGCGTTGAGGGCGGCGCGCACCCGCTCTTTGCTTTCCGCGACGGCTTTATCCGCCAAGCCAACTATGTTGAAAGCAGGCAAGCCATTAGCGACCTGCACTTGAACGTCGATGGGCACAGTATTGATGCCCTGAAACGCCACCGTTTGTATGCGCGTGACCATAAATTTCCAAATTGCTCTAAGTATTCTTACGAAACCTAGCAGGGGAAATGGTCACGCGCAAGAACGTTTCAGGAACGCCGACCCATAGCGGTTGAGAACATTCCGCCCATCAGGCCAATGTCGCGCTGCATGCGCGGCGATAGTGGATTGTCTTCATGATATGGCTTTTTCTCGGCCATGCCGGCTTCGATAGCATTTTTGGTTGCTGGTGTGTTTTTGTGCCAACGGGCAAAAAAACCTTGGTTGTGTGCTGTGCGATCAGTCATTTTCTGCTCCTTTGTTGCAGTGTTGGGTTAATCATGAAGCTGATCTGCGGTTTTGACCAACAAAAGCTATGACCTCTAACATAAGGTGAGCTTATGTATTTGCGGGCAAGCGGGCAGATCAGCTGAATTGTGTCCATCCATTTTGCCTCGGCTTAGCACCGCCGCCTGATATATTCGAACGGCTCAATGCCGAGATCGCGTCGCAAATGGGGCGACAAATGATATTGGCTATATTTAGATTTTTTGGGGCTTGGCTTTTTCGAGCCCACATTTACCCCAATACGCAAGAAACGAATTATTTTGCGCAAAAGGGGGTGGTTACCGGGTGTTGACGCAACTTGGCAGGTCATATTTCGACTCCTTAAAGAAAAATGTTGCGCCAACTATGAATTATGGTCATGCTGATGACCAACAAAAGCTATGGCTTCTAGCATAAGGAGATTTTATCTATGGCGCTGGACCCATTGCCCCCGCTGACGGCATTGCGGGCGTTTGATGCCGCGGCACGGCACAATAGTTTCACCAAAGCTGCCGAAGAGCTGAATATGAGCCAGGCAGCCGTGAGCTATCAAATCCGCCAATTGGAAGATCGGTTTGGCGAGCCACTTTTTATTCGCAGTGCCCGTCAGGTGCATCTGAGTGAGGCAGGCGCGCGGCTTGCGCCTTCGGTCACGGAGGCATTTGACATTATTCGGCGCGGCTTTGCTGAAGCCAAAGGCCAACGAGATGATTTGCTGACCATCACCATGGTGCAAACCTTCGCCAGCGCATGGTTGGCGCGATATATTGGCGGCTTTCACATCAATAATGGCGATGTGGCGGTGAAGGTCGATATTTCAAGCGATGTGATTTTGGACTTTCACAGCACAGGCATGGATATTGCCATTCGCTCTGGCCATGGGGATTGGCCCGGCCTTGCCTCAAAGAAGCTCTTTCATTTTGATTATACAGTGATGGCAGCGCCATGTTTTTTGGAAGAAAATGTGCTTGAGAAGCCCGAGGATGTTATGGGCCTTTCCATGGCCAGCCCACACGACCCTTGGTGGCGCATTTGGCTGGAAAAACAAGGCATAGATGCCAAAGGGTTGGAAAGAGCGCGTGGCCCGGTACTGGACGTGCAATATATTAACGGCATCGCCGCCATGTCCGGCCATGCCTTGGCGTTGCTCACCCCCGCACTATTTTACACAGAGCTGACAAATGGCAGCCTGGTACAGCCATTTGACTATGTGCATCGCGAGGAAAAGGCTCTTTGGCTGTGTTATCCCAAAGGGCGCGAAAACTGGTCAAAGATCAAACGGTTTGAAGAATGGCTTTTCACAAAGCTTGATGAAACCATGCCCAATCGGCGGGTTTAGAACTTAAACCGCACCCCGACCATGCCAGCATTTGCGCCATCAATTGCCGCAAGCCCTGTGGTGCCCCACGCGCCAGAGCGGTGCTGCGCCCGCCAGAACACTTCAAGCTCTGGATTGTCGACATGCGAGAAGCTAATTTCTGGGCCCACATAAAATAGTAGCTTTGCAGACTTGTCCTGCGCTTCTTCTCGCTCTTTGGCGATGCCAAATGTGTCGGTCACCGCGCTAAGACCAAGGGTGAGTGATGGGGATACGCGCACCGTATCGCCGAGCACCCAGCCATTATAGCGGCCCACGCCGCCAGCCCAGATTTCGGCTGTTGCAGGACCATCACCAAAGCGACCAGCAACACCCGTCTCAAGGCCCCAATTCCAGCCTTCAGGATCAGTTATGAAGAATTTTTGGTAGCCAACAGCAAGGCCATAGAAATCTTCAGGAATGGGGTTGGGGGTAAAGGTGTGCCCAAAATAGCCCTTGTGATAACGACCACCGAAGATAAAAACCGATTCATCAAAATCATAGCTAGACATCACTTGAGGAGGTTCAGCCATAGCGGATGATGAAGCATCGTTCGGCATAGATTGTGCGCCCGCGCCCTGAAGGGCGGGAACGCACAGCGATAACGCTAGCAAAACTGATTTGGAGGTCGATTTTAACAAGACAGCACCCAATTACTTCGTTGTTTGCGGCCTTGCCAAAACTCATTTGCAAAGCGCGCCTTTGTTAAGGCTTCATATCAGAAACGGATGAGTATGGATATGGTTCCATCGTGTCGTTTTAATTACACTTTCTCGAAAAAATGCGTTGGATGCTCGCATATAGCGTGCGCAATTCTTCGGCCCGCTGTTGAGGACTTTCGTCCTTAATATGTGGTGGCATTTGGTCCATAAAACTAAAATGGTGCGCGCCGTTCACCATCTGGACGGTGAAATCAAGCTGGGGTGGGCACAGTGCAGCGAACAGCTGGAGGGCCTTGGGTGGGATGATGTTGTCCTGTGTGCCCCCAATCACGGAAAGAGGCGTGGTGAGCGTGTCCAGCGCGTTGGGGCCACGGAAGAAATCAATGGCCGGGGCAAGCAGGGCGAGATGCGCAATGTCGCGCGGCAATTTGTGCGCGATCAGTTCGCGCTTAATTGTGTAAGCGGTTGCCCCTGCCAAAACCAGCAACATGGATGCACCAATGGAGTGGCCGATACCAAAGAGCGGTGCATGTTTCGAGGCAAGCTGCTCCACAGCGGTCGAAAGCCGATCTAATCGATCCAGCAATTCTGCACGCGTGGGCACAGGATCTGGCAGCATGTCGAAATGGGGGGCAATCACGTTAAATCCTGCCGCATGAAACCCCTGCAACAGATTTTGATGCCGGTCTGGGCTACCGCCCCGCCCGGCCGCAAACAATAATGTTGGTGCGCCAGCATCTCCAGCAAAGTGCCCCACCTCAAAAGGCCCATTGGCCCCGGTTAACGTGCAAATTTCGGCGCTACTCACGAAGGTCTACCCCAATCGCGCGGCATGCCAGCGCAAATGGTCGTCCATAAAACTGGAAATGAAATAATAGGAATGGTCATAGCCATCGCGCATATTCAGCGTGAGGCCAATACCCGCTTTTTCGCAGGCATCGCGCAGCAACCATGGCTTCAGCCCGTCTTCCAAAAATCCATCAGCTTCGCCTTGATCCACCAACAGCGCATCATAGCGCGCGCCATCTTCGATCAGTTGCACCGCATCATATTGCCGCCATGCCTGCGGATTGTCACCCAAATAGGCCGAAAGCCCTTTGGTGGACCAGTCACAGCTGGAAGGGTTGACGATGGGCGCGAAGGCGGAGCAGCTTTTAAACTTGTCTGGATTTTTCAATGCCAAGGTCAGTGCCCCGTGGCCGCCCATGGAATGGCCAGAAACACCAATACGCGCTGGATCAATCGGGAAATCGGCCAGCACCAGATCATAAAGCTCGTCGCGCACATAGGATTGCATTTGATAATGGCTGGCCCATGGCGCTTCGGTGGCATCCAGATAAAAGCCCGCGCCTTTGCCCAATTGCCAATCCTCTGGATCGTCCGCCACATCCTCGCCGCGGGGTGAGGTATCTGGGCACACAATGATGATCCCCAATTCCGCCGCCATACGCCGATATTCGCCCTTATCCAACACATTTTGGTGGGTGCAGGTCAGGCCAGACAGATAGAATAGCGCGGGACATTTTTGAGTTTTGGCCTGTGGTGGCACAAACACGGCGAATGTCATCTCACAATTGGTCGATACAGCCTGATGGCGATAAACCCCTTGGGTGCCTTCAAAGACTCTGGCTTCGGAGATGGTTTCTAGCGTCATGTTTATGTTCCTTTATTTGCCGCAGGATGTAATGCGCACTGTCGGAGCTCTGCGCCCGTCCCCGGCACCCCAGTTTTTTACGCGCCGCCGTCGTTCGCTTCGCTCACTACCCCGGCATCCCCGCCTATTGGTACCCAGCAAAGACACTGAGCAGGGTATGTGAAATGACGGACGAGCATCGCGAGGACCTCGGGCCACTTTTGGCCCGCGCCCGCGCAGTTTAGGTGCTGAAAGCACCGCTCAACCGCGAACGATATGAGAAGGCGGCCCAAATCGTCTTCTAATACACCACTACGGAGCGGATACTTTCGCCGCTATGCATCAAATCAAAGCCCTTATTGATCTCATCAAGGCTCAGCGTATGGGTGATCATGGGGTCAATTTCGATTTTACCCTGCATGTACCAATCTACGATTTTTGGTACATCGGTGCGGCCACGCGCGCCGCCAAAAGCAGTGCCTTTCCAGGTACGGCCTGTGACCAATTGGAACGGGCGCGTTGAGATTTCAGCGCCAGCAGGTGCCACGCCGATAATGACGCTTTCGCCCCAGCCTTTATGGGCACATTCCAGCGCTTGCCGCATCAAATTGACATTGCCGATACACTCAAATGTGTAATCCGCGCCGCCGCCCGTCAAATCCACAAGGTAAGGCACCATATCGCCTTCCACTTCCTTTGGATTGACAAAGTGGGTCATGCCAAAACGCTCGCCCCAAGCTTTCTTTTCTGGGTTGGTGTCCACGCCAATAATCATATTGGCCCCGGCCAAACGCAGGCCCTGGATCACGTTCAAGCCAATACCGCCCAAGCCAAACACGACCGCGTTTGCGCCCGGCTCCACCTTGGCCGTGTTGATCACTGCGCCAATGCCCGTTGTCACGCCACAGCCAATATAGCAAACCTTATCGAACGGGGCGTCCGGGTTGATTTTGGCTAAGGCGATTTCGGGCACCACGGTGAAGTTGGCGAAGGTCGAGGTGCCCATATAATGGAAAATTTTCTCGCCATTGATCGAGAAGCGCGAGCTGCCATCCGGCATCAAGCCTGCCCCTTGGGTGGAGCGAATCTTTTGGCACAAATTGGTTTTCGGGTTGAGGCAATATTCGCACTCGCGGCATTCGGGCGTATAGAGTGGGATCACATGGTCGCCCGGCTTGAGCGAGGTGACACCTTTGCCCACTTCCACCACAATGCCCGCGCCCTCATGGCCCAAAATGGCCGGGAAAATGCCCTCAGGGTCAGCACCGGATAAGGTGAACTCATCCGTATGACAAATGCCCGTGGCTTTGATTTCCACCAGCACTTCCCCGTCACGCGGGCCTTCCAACTGTACAGTTGTTACTTCCAATGGTGCGCCCGCTTTGGTGGCGATTGCTGCTCTTACGTCCATAATGGCCTCCCGTTCTTTTGTTAAACGCTATCTGAGAATCAGCCAGATGGCGAGTGGGGAATTTCAGCAAATTTGATGTGGCCCGCAAAGCACAATTTCACTTTGCAATCAGGCGAACGCCGCCCTGTCCATAATCCCGCCATAATGGCTAGGCCAAAATTAGTCAGTCTGATTTGGGCCTTGTATTTGGGGTATTCTTTCATGCGTTTTAAACGTGCCACTTTATTCATTTTAGCGACAAGTTTTTGGGCACCTTCGGCTTATGCAGGGCATATATGCACCCTGATTGCTGATCCGGTTAAAAATGTGATTTTGACCGAAAAGGGCAAATGCGATGACCGCGTTACCCCGGCTTCCACCTTCAAACTGGCGCTGGCGATCATGGCGTTTGATCACGGCATTTTGAAAGATCCGCACACGCCCAAATGGGCCTTCAAGCAAGGCTATGCCGCGTGGGGCGGCAAAAACTGGCAGCGCGAGACGGACCCCACAGATTGGCTGACCTATTCCGTGGTTTGGTACTCGCAATTGATCGCCAAAGAAATGGGCGCCGAAAAGCTGACAAATTACGCTCATGATTTTCGCTATGGCAATGGCGACTTTTCGGGAGATCCCGGCAAAAATAACGGGCTGGAGCGTGCGTGGATTGCCTCGTCACTTGCCATCTCGCCGCGCGAACAATTGCAATTCATTGCCCGCTACATCAATCGCAACTTGCCCGTTTCCGAGGCCGCCTATGCCCATAGCCGCGCCGCCATGCCGACCCAAATGGTCAATGGCTGGCAGGTTTTTGGCAAAACCGGCATGGCCTATCCACGCTTGAAAAATGGTGCGCTGGACCGGGCACATCCCTATGGCTGGTATGTGGGCTGGGCAGAAAAAGGCAATCAGCGCCGAATATTTGTGCGCCTGCGCCAAGATGATCAGAAAATGGAAGGCTCCGCCAGCACCCGCGCAAAGTCCGGCGTGATGACAGATTTGATCCCCTATCTGCCCGACTAAGCGATAGGTTGGGATTATCTAAAGGCTCATACGGCCCAAAAGGCCACTGGTCATCAAGCCATCAAAGATAAATTGGACCGACAGCGCCGCGAGCAACACGCCCACAATGCGCGAAATCACATGCAACACGGTGAAGCCGAGAATGCGCTGCAATTGCGTTGCGCCCAGCAAAAACAAATAGGTGAGCATCAGGATCAGCAGCAACCCCGCAACAACGGCCACTTGCCGTGGCGGGTCGCCGCTGGCGTCGGCCATCAAAAGAATTGTGGCCCCAATTGCCCCCGGCCCTGCGATCAGCGGCGTTGCCAATGGGAAAACCGAAATATCTGATGATGATGCAGCTTCGGCATTTTCTTCATCTGTGGTGGAGGTGCCGCCCGATGAGCGCGCAAACACCATATCGATGGAGATGAGCAGCAACAGGATGCCGCCCGCCGTGCGCAAGGCAGGCAGGCTGATGCCGAAGATGGCCAATAAGGGTTCGCCAAAAAATACGAAAAATAGAAGCACCGCGCCGCCAATGACCACGCCTTTAAACACCATGGCCCGGCGTTCAGCGGCAGTTGCACCCGCTGTTAGCGCTGCAAATAACACCACAATATCTGCCGGCCCAATGGTGGCAAAATATGTGGTGAATGACACCAGAAATGTCTCAATTGGCATACGCGATCAGCCCTTAAACGCCCCAAACAAATGAAGTCTGGCACGCTTAGCGGCGTTTTTCAATCGCATCCCAAATCAGCGCGGCTATATCGGGGCCGCCGAAGCGTTTGATTTCTCGAATGCCCGTGGGCGAGGTCACATTGATTTCGGTGAGATAGTCGCCGATCACATCAATGCCCACAAAGATAAAGTCGCGCTCTTTCAATGCCGGGGCGATGGCAGCGCAGATCTCTTTTTCACGCGCGGTGAGTTCGCTCAATTCAGGGCGACCGCCTACATGCATGTTGGAGCGGCTTTCACCTTCCGCTGGAATGCGGTTGAGGCCAGCCACAGGCTCGCCATCGATAATGATGATGCGCTTGTCGCCCTTGCGCACATCCGGCAGATATTGCTGGATCATAAAGGGTTCGCGGAAACTCATTTCGAACATTTCCAACAATGACACCAGATTGTGGTCGTCTTGGCGCAGCAAGAACACGCCAGCGCCGCCATTGCCATAAAGCGGCTTGATGATGATATCGCCGTGGCGCGCACGGAAATCTTGGATTTGCTTGCGATCGCGCGTTACCAGCGTGGGCGGCATTAGCTCAGGAAAATCGGTCACCAAGATCTTTTCCGGCGCGTTGCGCACGTGATCTGGATGGTTCACCACCAGTGTTTTTGGATGCAACCGCTCCAGCAAATGGGTGGTGGTAATGTAATGCATGTCAAATGGCGGGTCTTGGCGCAGCAAGATGACGTCGAAAATGCTCAAATCCTGCAATGCTGACGGGTCAAGCTCAAACCAATGATCCTGATCGTCAAAGAGTTTGACGGGCGCCACTTCGGCTTTCACCACACCGCTTTCCAAGCTCAATGTGGCCGGGGTGTAATAATAAACCTCATGACCGCGCTGCTGTGCTTCAAGCATCATGGCAAAGCTGGAATCGCCTGCGGGATCAATGGCGGCAATGGGGTCCATTTGCACGGCAATTTTCAATTTTTTATCGGTCATAAGGCGCGTCTCACCCTTCATATGAATCTTCTGCCACAAAGGCATTTTGGATATGGACGGGCCAACGCCACGGCGCAAGCCCGATCACATCAAATTGTTGTTGATGGCTAGCATATTGCTCATTTTTGGCCAACCAATATTGCGCCGCCCGGCGATAGCGATGCGGCTTGATTTGCTCGATCGCCATCATCAATGCGCCCGGGCCGCGCCGGGCTTTCACTTCCATGAAAACAAGGGATTTGCCGCGTTTCGCCACCAGATCCAGCTCGCCCAAAGGGGTTTTTACCCGACGCGCCAAAATTCGATAGCCCTTTAAGCGCAAAAATATCTCCGCCACCCGTTCACTTTTGCGTCCAAAACGCTCAGCTTTTTGGCGGCGCTGTGTCATTTCTTTAGGTCCAACGCCGCTTGATAGACCTGTTTGCGCTTCAGCCCAAAGCCTTGGGCCACTTCATCAACGGCGCTACGCAAGGGTATTTCTTCAAGCCGATCCGCCAATATTTTTTGCCATTCATCCTCATTGGGTGGGGCGTCCATGCTGGCCCCGTCGAGCAAGATCACCAATTCGCCTTTGACATTCTGTCCCTCAAACTCGGCGGCCAGTTCAGCCAAACTGCCGCGATATATGGTCTCAAATTTTTTGGTGATTTCCCGTGCCACCACCGCTGGGCGGTGCTCCCCAAAAACCACCGCCATTGCGGCCAAACTGGCGGCCACCCGTTTGGGCGATTCATAAAACACCAAGGTTTCCGGTCGGGCGACCAGTTCTTTTAACCTGTCCTTGCGCGCCATTTGTTTTGTCGGCAAAAACCCTAAAAACGAAAACTGGTCCGTGGGCAAACCGGCCACAGCCAACCCCGCCAACAAAGCTGACGCCCCCGGCAATGCAATCACATCAATGTCAGACTTTGCCGCCTCGCGCACCAGCGGAAACCCGGGGTCGGACAAGAGCGGCGTGCCTGCGTCTGAAATCAGGGCTACAGCCTGGCCATTTTGCACCTGTTGAACAATATGTTGCGCCATCTGGCTCTCATTATGTTCATGCAAGGCTTTGCGTGGGGTTTTGATGCCAAAGGCAGAAAGTAGCTTTGCTGAGGTGCGTGTGTCCTCGCACAGAATCAAATCTGCGCCTGCCAAAATTTCAAGCGCCCGCAGCGTAATGTCCTTAAGATTGCCGATGGGTGTGGCCACAATATAAAGGCCCGGCGGGGTTTTCGACGCATTCATGCCATGTTCGCCGATAAAATAGCGTCGATCCGGGGATAATTGCGCCATAGAATTTGCTCAATTCCTAAATATATGTTGATTTCAGCTGTTAAGCGCTCACACTATAGTGTATCGCGCATCGGGGACAAGCATCGTCATCAGTGTCATTTGGCACATTTTGGAACGATGTTGAAATAAGGTTTGTGCACAAAGGCGGTGGCATAAACCAAATAGGAGTTTGGGCATGGCATTTATTCGCGCTGCAGCCGATAAAATCACAGGTACATCATTGAAACGGGGCCTGAAATATCTGGCCAGCATTGGGGCGGGCGTCGCCATGCTGGGTTGTACACCTGATTTCAATTTTGGCCCGTCCTCTGGTCTTGACCGGGGTTTGAACCGCCCGGATTTGAGCAACCAATCGAATTTGCCGCCTGCCAAAGGCGAGATCATCGGCGAAGGCAATGTTCGCGTGGCGATGTTGTTGCCGCTTTCAGGTAATGAAGGCTTGGCCACAGTGGGCACCTCCATGCGCAATGGCGCCAAAATGGCAATTGATAAGATCAACAGTTCTGCCGGTTTCCCCCGCAACGTGCAAATTGTGATTAAAGATACTGGCGGCAGCGCCGTCACCGCTCGCTCGGCCACTGCAGAGGCGATCACCGAAGGCGCAAGCCTCATTCTGGGGCCGCTGCGGTCTGACAGTGTGCGGGCTGCTGGCGCTGTGGCGCGTTCGTCCGGTGTGCCGCTGATCGGCTATTCCAACAATTCGGGTGCCGCTGCATCTGGCATTTATTTGCTCAATGTGTTGCCTGAAACCGAAGTGAAACGCTCCATTCAATATGCACAACGCTTTGGCCGCAAAAGCTTTGCTGCCATCGTGCCGCGTACGGCCTTTGGTCAAATTCAAGAAGGTGCCTTCCGTGTGGCTGCATCTCAAAGCGGGGCCAACATTCAAGGCATCTATCAGTTCTCAAACGAAACTGAGGCGCGCACCGCCGTTGAACAAGTGGTGCCATTTTTGCTCTCCGGGCAAATTGATGCCTTGTTTATTCCAGATCGGGCCACTGCCCCCTCTATCGCCGTGCTGCTTGAATCAGCTCAGATCGACAAAAACAGCCTCACATTCCTCGGCTCTGCCGATTGGGATGGGGACGACAGAATCAGCCAAACACCATTTTTGGCTGGCGCATTCTTCCCTGCTGTCGATGGCGCAGGATATGATAAACTTAAGCCTGAATATGAAGCGCTTTATGGCACAACACCGCACCCAATGGTCACATTTGCCTACACGTCCGTGTTGTTGGCCAACTCTTCCAGCCTGGCCACCTCAACGCCACCATATGACCGCAATCAGCTAACCCGCGCCAGCGGCTTTTCTGGCCAAGATGGCGTGTTCCGCTTTGGCAATGATGGCACCAACGAACATGCCTTGGTGATCAAACAGGTAGAACTGGGCGGCAGCCGCGTGGTGGACAGCGCCAAAATGCCAAGCGCAAACGTTGTGGCTTCGCAGTAATTTGCGATGACTCGGGTTAGCGTGATTGGAAATGCGGGTGGCGGAAAGTCTACACTTTGCGCCGCCATTTGCGCAGCACATGACCTTCCCAACATTTCGATTGACCATTTGCAATGGCAACCCGGTTGGGTGCCAACGCCTAAAGCCACGTTCAACTGCGCGCATCAAAGTGCGCTATCGCAAGATCGCTGGTTGATTGATGGTTTCGGCCCATGGGACAGCGTTGTTGAGCGCTTGAAGGCTTCTGACACCATTATTTTTGTCGATCATCCCCTCTGGCTACATTATTGGTGGACCACCAAACGCCAGATCAAGTCGATTTTCGTTGGTCGCCCCGATGGTCCCAACGGATGCCCCATGCTGCCTGTCACGTTTCGACTTTATAAAATGATGTGGCACGTGCACCGCGTACTTCGGCCAAAGCTTTTGGCGGAACTAAGCGAACGTGCAAAAACCTGCCGCATCATCCACATTCGCTCGCCCAGAGAGCTCAACACGTTCAAACGCAATCCGATTTAGATGTATTTTGTGGGGTTTGGCGGGCCCAAACGGTGGGCCGGGATCCTCGCCCTGCTCGTCCACCCTTTTTGTAAGTCTCGTCATCGGCGGCACAGCATCTCGTCACCCCGGGCTTGATCCGGGATCCAAGCAGAACATGCGAAGTGGCACCGCTGACATGCTTTAATGCCAAATCTCAACTGCTACATGGATTACCGGATCAAGTCCGGTAATGACGTGAGAAGGGGTTGCTACGCCTTGCACAATACCAGCAGGTGCGCCCGTCGGCGGCGTTGTCGCCTTGTCTGCACGGGCACGCGGGCAACAGGTGGCCTTTACTCCTCCCCCTTTTCTCTCACCTGCACAAAATCGTTGAAAGACACCAATCGGCGGGGGTGCCGTGGTAGTGAGCGAAGCGAACGACGGCGGCAGGAAAAAATACCAAGTGCGCCGGGGACTGGAGCGTGGCGTGCGGTGGCGGCAACATAAAAAGAGCCGGGGTGCCGGGAACGGGCGCATGGTGCACAGTGGCGGCAAAAAATCCCCTATGCCGCCAGATCTGCCACAACCGCATCGAGTACCGGAAAGCCTTTATCGGTGACACGCAAGTTGCCATTGTCGAGATATTCGATAAAGCCGATGCCCATCAAATGTTCGATTTGCTCTGACTTCAGCGGATGGCCCGCCAATTTTTGGAAGCGGAGTGGGTCAATGCCGGTTTTAAGCCGCAGGCCCATCAGCAAATATTCGTCGCCCTGTTCGCTGCGCGACAGCGCATCATATTCAACAAAGCCTATGTCATTTTCATCCACCCGCTCAGCCCATTTAAAGGGCATGCGTTCAGTTGAAGTCGCGATGCGTTTGTTGGCCACAACCAAGCGGCCATGGGCGCCGGGGCCAATGCCTGCATATTGGCCATAATGCCAATAAATCAGATTGTGGCGGCTTTCTTCACCCGGCTGCGCATGGTTGGAAATTTCATAGGCTGGCAGCCCGTGATCTTCGCAAATTTCTTGCGTGAGCTCATAAAAATGGGCGCCGAGATCGCTGTCAGGCATTTGCAATTTTCCAGCCTGAAACAGGTCAAAATAGCGGGTGCCTTCTTCGATGGTCAGTTGATAGAGCGAGATGTGACGGTCAGCGATGGAGAGTGCTTCCAACAGCTCTTCTTCCCACTCCTTCAGCGTTTGGTGCGGCCTTGCATAGATCAAGTCATACGAGAAACGATCAAACGTGGTGCGCGCAAGATCCAGCGCCTTTTTGGCCTCATCCACTGAATGCATGCGCCCCAGCGCCGCCAATGGTTCCGCCCGTAGGCTTTGCACACCAAGCGACACGCGGTTGACCCCGGCAAGACGGTAGTTTTGAAACTTGTCTTGCTCGACGCTGGTGGGGTTTGCCTCAAGCGTGATTTCCACATTGTTGGCCAAGCGCCAATTTTGGTTGATTGCCGAAATGATCCGCTCAACACTGCGCGGGTCCATCAAGGACGGGGTGCCGCCGCCAAAAAAGATGGAGCTGACCACTTGGTCTGGTACCAATTGTGCCTGATGCTCTATCTCTTTGATGTAGCGATCCACATAGGCCACTTCATCAAACGGGCCGCGATGCACATGCGAATTGAAGTCGCAATAGGGGCATTTGGCAGCGCAAAAGGGCCAATGGACATAAACGCCGAAGAGTTCGGGATCGGTGGCAAAATCAGCCAATGCAGCAGGCCTCTACAAATTTGGAGAAGGCGCGCGAACGGTGCGACAAGCCAATTTTATCTGGCGCCCAAGCGTGTTTCTCATCTTCAGTCATTTCGCCAAAAGTGCGGGTGTGTCCCTCGGGCAGGAACATGGGGTCATAGCCGAAGCCTTTGTCGCCGCGGGGCGGCCATACCAAGCTGCCGGAAACACGCCCTTCAAAACATTCGGTTTCGCCTTCGGGCGTCGCCAAGCACAGCACGGCCACAAAGTCCGCTGTGCGCTGGCCCGGGCCCATTGCGCCCTTTTGCATCAATTCAGTGTGCACCTTCACCATGGCATTGCCAAAGTCGCGTTCTGGGCCACCCCAACGGGCAGAATAAATGCCTGGCGCGCCATCCAGCGCGTCAACGCTTAAGCCTGAATCATCGGCCAAGGCCCAAAGATTTGCGCCTTTGGCGGCGGCCAATGCTTTGAGTTCGGCATTTTCTTGATAGGTGGTGCCGGTTTCTTCGGGTTCTGGCAAATCCAGCTCTGCGGCGGAAATAAGCTCTAACCCAAAGGAAGAAAGCAATGTGCGCAATTCGCGCACCTTGCCTTCATTGTGGCTTGCGACCACCAATTTTTGCCCGCGCTCTAAGGTGAGTGCCATTTAGATTGTTTCCCCGTTCAAGGCGCGTTTTTGCAGCTCAACCAATTCGCTCACGCCCTTTTGGGCCAAGCCGATGAGGCTTTGTAGCTCATCAGCGCTAAAGGGTTGTTCTTCAGCCGTGCCTTGGATTTCAACGAATTTGCCATCGCCTGTCATCACGAAGTTGGCGTCTGTTTCAGCCGCGCTGTCTTCATCATAATCAAGATCGAGCACAGGTGTGCCTTGATAAACACCGCATGAGATGGCGGCGAGATGTTCGCGGATTACATTGTCGCCCACGATCTCACGCTCTTTCATCCACGCCACCGCGTCACACATGGCGATGAAGGCGCCTGTGATGGAGGCGGTGCGGGTGCCGCCATCGGCTTCAATCACGTCGCAGTCAACAGTGATTTGGTTTTCACCCAGCGCCTGCATGTCCACAACGGCGCGCAGGGAACGGCCGATAAGCCTTTGAATCTCTTGGGTGCGGCCAGATTGCTTGCCCGCTGTGGCTTCGCGGCGCATACGCTGGCCCGTTGAGCGTGGCAACATGCCATATTCGCCCGTGACCCAGCCCAAACCTTGGCCGCGACGCCAAGGCGGCAAATTGGTTTCCACACTGGCGGTGCACAACACTTTGGTGTTGCCAAAGCTGATCATGCATGACCCTTCGGCATGATTGGACACATTACGTTCAATTTTGACGGTGCGCATTTCATCGGGCGCGCGTTTGGAGGGTCGCATGATTTTTCCTTGTGCTTTAAGCGTTTCAACCTGCTCTTAGCGGCTTCACGGCTTAAGGTAAAGGGATCGTTAAGGCCGAACCCGGCGGAACTAGAGCTCAAACTGTAATTTTGTGAAATTTTACAAGAGTTCAGCTCAATTTCGGCATAATTTTAGCTGAATTTTACTTAGCGACGTTGGCTTGTGGACAGTGGCCAAGGTGCATGGTTTTGATCAAGGGCTTGGCCTTGGCGCAAACAGCGCTTAAATAGTAGATCAGTGATCATCAAACGCAAAAGAGATATGACCAACAACCAAGATTTTCTATCTGTGCTGAATGCGCGTTCGCAGGATATTTTTCGGCGACTGGTTGAGCGCTATCTGGAAACCGGCGAGCCGGTTGGATCGCGGCAATTGTCGCGCGCGCTGGATATTTCATTGTCCCCTGCCTCTGTGCGCAATGTGATGGCGGACCTGGAGGATTTGGGATTGATCGCCGCACCGCACACCTCTGCCGGGCGTGCGCCAACCCAATCGGGACTGCGCTTTTTTGTGGATGCCATGCTGGAAGTGGGCGCAGTGAATGAAGAGGAGCGCCGTGCGATCTCGCAAAATTTTGCCGATGTGGCGCAGCATGAAAAGGTCGAAGATGTTTTGACCCAAGCCAGCCAAGTGCTTTCTGGCTTGTCACGCGGCGCGGGGCTAGTGATGGCACCCAAAGCCGATATCGTGCTGAAACATATTGAATTTGTGCAGCTTGAGAAAAACCTCGCCATGGCAGTGATGGTTGGTGAAGACGGACATGTGGAGAACCGTGTGTTCCCCATTCCGCCCGGCCTCACCATGAGTGAGCTGGCGCAAGCTTCCAATTATTTGTCGAGCTTTGTGGTGGGTCACACGCTGAAAGAAGCGCTGCAGCAAATGGAAAAGGCCCAGCAACGGCAGCAAACCGAATTAGATGATTTGACCAATGCGTTGGTTGAAGCCGGGCTGGCCACCTTGTCGAAGGACAATAATGACGCAAGCCCAACTTTGATTGTGCGTGGACGGGCCAATTTGATCAATGACACCATGGCCAATGAGGAATTGGACAAGGTGCGGCAATTGTTTGATGAGTTGGAAAGCAAGAAGGCAATTATTGATTTGCTCTCGGACACCCGCGATGCGGACGGGGTGCGGATTTTTATCGGCTCTGAGAATAAACTGTTCTCTCTTTCTGGCTCGTCGGTCATTTTGTCGCCTTTTACCGACCATAATGACAAGGTTGTTGGGGTTGTCGGGGTGATTGGCCCCACGCGACTGAACTATGCCCGCATCGTGCCTGCAGTGGATTATACGGCCCATGTGGTGTCAAAATTGATCCATAAGCGGGGCTGATGCCAAGACAAAGCTTGAAATTGATCGCCCAATGGTCGATATGCGGGGCAACAGCGAATTTTAACATGTAGAGTTAGAAGCCAAATGATGAGCGACGACGATAAAAAGCTAGACGAAACCGAACTTCAGGATGGGACCCAAGACGCAGAACAAGCGCAAGGTGAAGCCGATGCGCCTGAAGCTGCGGATCCGACTTCTGCTTTGGAAAGCGAAAATGCCAAGCTGAAGGATCGCTTGTTGCGTGCGGTTGCCGAAATGGAAAATCTGCGCAAGCGCTCTGAACGTGACGTGAAAGATGCACGGCAATATGCCATTGCCAATTTCGCCCGTGATATGTTGACGGCAACGGACAATTTGTCTCGTGCATTGTTGACCATGCCACAAGAGGCGCGGGACGAAGCTGAAGGCACCTTCAAATCTTTGATCGAAGGCGTGGAAATGACAGAGCGCGAAATGATCCGCCTGTTGGAAAAGAATGGGATTAAGAAAATTGAGCCGAAAGGCGAAAAGTTCGATCCGCATTTCCACCAAGCCATGTTTGAAGTGCCAAACCCTGACGCCGTGGAAGGCACCGTGACGGAAGTGGTGCAAGCCGGTTATGTGATTGGCGAGCGTGTGTTGCGCCCGGCTATGGTGGGCGTGGCCAAAGGTGGTCCGAAAACGGCGCCAGCCGCCACGGCTGACCAGGGCGACAATATCGATAAATCGGTCTAAAGCCCGATTATCCATTAAAGAAGTGCGAAACGACGCTTAAGGGCTCCCTTAAGCGTCGTTTTTATTAACGTCCTCAAAGACTTGCTGCGCTGTCTTTTTGACGCTGTTCTCGCTCAAGAAGCCCATATAGGCGGGCTTGGCATCGACAAATATTTCGCTGGCGATTTCAAATTCAGCATCATCAAACAGGCCTGCAGAATAAATATAATCTTTGCTGCCCACGGTGAGGTGGTAAAAAAGCGTTGTGCCACACTTCTTGCAAAAGCCGCGTTCCGCCCAGTCTGACGAGACATAGGTTTCAATGAATTCTTGCCCGCTGGCCTTTAATTCACTGTTGCCATGCACGCCAAGCAAAGGCCCGCCACCATTGATTTTGCGACATGCGGCGCAAAAGCATGCACCTATTTCATGAGGCAGGTCAGCCACCTCAATTTGCACCGCGCCACACTGGCATTTACCCTGTTGCATAGGTCCTTTTAACCCCCCGATTCATTTACGTTTAACTCTATTTTTAATTTATATTGCCTTTGAAGGCGATGTTAACCCAATTTGCCCAGCCGTCTTTTAATATGTCTACACTTATAATTTGGGGCATTCCATGACGGTTAACTGGAAAAGCAAAAAACTTTATTTCGCAGCAGGATTATTGGCAATTTCGGCCATCGCCGCTTGCATTTATGCCATGATGGCCATTCTCAATCACATGCTCTTGCAAGATGCGCGAGCTGATGGAGTTGGGTGGGCCGAAAACGCGGCAACACAAACACACAATATTGAGCGCTTGCTTGAGGGCGAGGCCAATTTTT
This sequence comes from Maritalea sp. S77, assembly GCF_049801075.1. Classification (NCBI taxonomy): domain Bacteria; kingdom Pseudomonadati; phylum Pseudomonadota; class Alphaproteobacteria; order Hyphomicrobiales; family Devosiaceae; genus Maritalea; species Maritalea sp. S77. Next base: position 248,101 of record NZ_JBNAGG010000003.1, read on the forward strand.
CCCTCACAGAGCGGATTTTGCGCCAATTGCGTGACGTGGGAAATATTTACTCTGTTCAATTTTTGGCACCAAACGGCGAGGTCCGGTTTGAGGCCAACCAGTTTCATCCTGAGGAGACGTCTGGGCTTGCCGCCAACCATGATCATGATGAACATGACGTTGAAGGTGAACCACGCATTGCTGAGGCAATGGTTGGGCCTCACATGCATGTTGACGGCACATTCCACGCAAACTTGACGCACACGCTTGCAGTGGACCTTGCCAGCCACACGGTGCGGTTGGGAGCTGGGGACGGCCATCACGAACCCTTACACTACGCTGAGGTGAACCATCCCGTTTTGAAAGATGGCGTTCTGCAATATGCTTTGCGGGTGCGCGTGGACCAAACCGAACGGTTTACTCTGTTTCAGACGGCGATTTGGGAGATTTCACTTCTCTTGGGGGCAACAGCCCTTTTTGTGGTGGGCATCCCAGCCTATTTGAGCGTGCGGTCCCGCAAAGAGGCCGATTTGGCGGATCAACGTGCTCATTATCTGTCCAAGCATGATTCCATGACGGGCCTTGCCAACCGCAACTACTTTTTAGACAAGCTGGAGCGGCACGCTAACAAGGTTAAAGCTGGACAAGACAAGATCGCGTTTGTCGCCATCGACGTTGATGGTTTCAAAGAAGTCAATGACAGTTATGGTCATGATGTTGGTGATGAGTTGCTGATCCAATTTGCGGCGCAGCTGAAATATGAATGTCAAAATTTCCAATCGATTGCCCGCATTGGTGGCGATGAGTTCGCGTGTTTTACGCGGTTTACCGATGATGAAGAAATGCGCCAATTCATCGATAATCTTCAAAAATCAATGTCGCATCCTTACGAGATCAAGGACCATAATTTGATTTCCACCGTCAGCATTGGCGCTGCCTTTTATCCTGACGACGCCAAAGATGTGACAGATTTGATGAAGAAGGCGGACATTGCCCTTTACGCCGCCAAGACTGACGGGCGCAATGGCTATGCGATTTTCAATAGCGCAATGGAAGCTGAAATTGCATCTCGGCGCGAACTTGAAGCCTTGTTGCGCCACGCCGCGCAACATCATTCATTTGATTTATTTTTCCAGCCTCTTTATTGCAGCGAGCGCAAGTCGGCCTGTGGATTTGAGGCCCTGATGCGGCTTCGTGATCATTCAGGTGATTTTGTTTCGCCCGACAAGTTCATCCCGGTGGCCGAAGAGATGGGCATTATGGAAGAATTGGGGCTCGCGATTTTGCTTAAGGCTGCCGAAGCCGCAATGAAATGGCCAGATTATTTGCGCCTGGCGGTAAATTTGTCGGCAATGCAATTTGAAAGCGGCAATTTGGTTGCCCAAGTGGAGCAAGTGCTGAAAACAACGGGCTTACCCCCAAAACGCCTTGAGCTTGAGATCACTGAAAGCTTGTTGATGCAAAATACAAAGCGCAATATTAGCCAGTTGAACAAGCTAAAAGAGCTGGGCGTCTCCATCGCGATGGACGATTTTGGCACAGGCTACTCATCATTGGGCTATTTGTGGCAATTCCCTTTCGACAAGATCAAAATCGATCGGTCGTTTTTGGGCGGCGATGAAACCAGCAATGAAAAAGCGATGCAGGTCATCTCTACCATCATCGCGCTCGGCCATTCGTTGGAAATGCGCGTGACGGCAGAAGGCGTGGAAACCGAAAGCCAAGTGGACATGTTGCACGAATTGCAGTGCGACCAGTTGCAAGGGTTTTACCTCGGCCGCCCGACACCTGAAGCTGAATTGTCGAAATATTGGCTGGAAGAAGACGAGGCCATAACAACAATCACCTCGTTGGCGAATAGGCGGTTACGCGCCGCAGGGTCAGATTGATGCGCCCTCCATCAGGGAAATGCTCTGGATAGCCCGAGAGCAATTGCGAAGAATGGGGCAAAACCCGGTCTATGCCGTGGTAGGCCAGCCGGGTTTCCCCATCGAGCATAACAATATCGCCAGAAGATAATTCAAAGCTGGATGTTTTGTCCTTGCGGGTTTTGCCGCCCAGCCTGAACCGTGCCCGGTCACCTAGTGAGATTGACAATACTGGCGCATCAAACGTTTCTTCATCCCGATCCTGATGCAGGCCCATTTTGGCTGTGGTGGCATAATAATTGACCAAACATGCCTCTGGCGGCACGGGGCACCCGGTCAATTCATCCCAAATTTGCAGCAATTTTTGCGGCATTTCCGGCCAGCTTTGCCCGGTTTCGGGGTGGGTGGATTGATAGCGATAGCCTCCCTCCTTATCAGCGACCCAACCCAATGGGCCCAGATTTGTCATGCGTACAGAAAAGGATTTGCCGGTTTTGGGCATGCGAGGCACAAAAAATGGGGCCTGATCAATGGCGCTAACCAATTGAGATAGAATCTCTTTTTGCTCACCTTGCTCCAAGTGACCCGGAAAAAATTTCATTTTTATCGCTCCCACCATCGCTTTTCAGTCTGATTGTCGTTATATAGCCCCGTTTGATAAGTCGGGGACAGGTTTTCCTGTCATTGAATCGAGATAAAAGCGCGCTTAGATTTTTTTAAAATTTCTTGGCTATGCGCTTGAAGCAGGCCAAGGGCCTTCTTATATGTCGATCAATACCAAGGGATGTGCGGCGGCGCATTCCAAATCTTAAGGGACCCGAGCGGCCAAAGGGGCCGATTTAAGACTGCTGGAAACGGGGTCAGACGTGGGTCTGCCAACAAAGAGGTTGAATAAATGGGTAAAGTAATTGGGATTGACCTTGGGACCACCAACTCATGTATCGCTGTGATGGATGGTTCCGAGCCAAAAGTTGTTGAAAATGCGGAAGGCGCCCGCACCACCCCATCCATGGTGGCTTTCACAGAAGATGAGCGCCTTGTTGGTCAGCCGGCAAAACGCCAGGCGGTAACCAACCCTGAAGACACACTTTTTGCGATTAAACGCCTTATTGGTCGTCGTTTCGAAGACCCAATGGTGGAAAAAGACAAAAAGCTTGTGCCTTACAAAATTGTCAAAGCTGACAATGGTGACGCCTGGGTTGAAGCCCGCGGCGAAAAGCACTCTCCATCACAAGTTTCTGCCATGATCCTTCAGAAAATGAAGGAAACAGCGGAAAGCTATTTGGGTGAAGATGTAACCCAAGCTGTGATCACTGTGCCGGCTTACTTTAACGATAGCCAGCGCCAAGCCACTAAAGATGCCGGTAAAATTGCCGGTTTGGAAGTGTTGCGGATCATCAATGAGCCAACAGCAGCTGCGCTTGCTTATGGTTTGGACAAGAAAGAAGCAGGCACCATCGCGGTTTATGACCTTGGTGGCGGTACTTTCGATATCTCGATCCTTGAAATTGGCGACGGCGTTTTTGAAGTGAAGTCCACCAATGGTGACACCTTCTTGGGTGGTGAAGACTTTGACATGCGTATGGTCGATTATTTGGCCGACGAGTTCAAAAACGAGAACGGCATTGATTTGCGTGGCGACAAGCTGGCCCTACAGCGCTTGAAAGAAGCTGCTGAAAAGGCAAAAATCGAGCTTTCTTCTGCCACACAGACCGAAGTGAACTTGCCATTTATCACGGCTGACCAATCTGGCCCGAAACACCTTCAGTTAAAGCTGACACGTGCGAAGCTGGAACAATTGGTTGCTGAATTGGTGAAGCGCACCATCGACCCTTGTAAAGCTGCATTGAAAGATGCTGGCATTTCAGCAGCCGAAATTGACGAAGTTGTTTTGGTTGGCGGGATGACCCGTATGCCGAAAATCCAGGAAACTGTGAAAGAATTCTTCGGCAAAGAGCCACATAAGGGTGTGAACCCTGACGAAGTTGTGGCCATGGGTGCTGCTATTCAGGCTGGCGTGTTGCAAGGTGACGTGAAAGACGTTCTGTTGCTTGACGTGACACCATTGTCTTTGGGCATCGAAACATTGGGCGGCGTGTTCACACGCTTGATTGATCGGAACACAACCATTCCGACTAAGAAAAGCCAAGTGTTCTCAACAGCAGAAGACAATCAGTCAGCTGTGACCATTCGGGTTTCACAAGGTGAGCGCGAAATGGCGGCAGACAACAAGCTGCTCGGCCAATTTGATTTGGTGGGTATTCCCCCCGCGCCACGCGGTGTGCCGCAAGTTGAGGTGACCTTCGATATCGATGCCAACGGCATTGTGAATGTGTCTGCCAAAGACAAAGGCACTGGCAAAGAACAGCAAATCCGCATTCAGGCCTCTGGCGGTCTCTCAGATGATGAGATCGAAAATATGGTCAAAGATGCGGAAGCCAACGCGGATGCGGATAAAAAGCGTCGCGAATCTGTGGAAGCGAAAAACCAAGCGGAAGCTTTGGTGCACTCAACCGAGAACTCGCTTTCAGAACATGGCGACAAGCTTGATGACGAAACCAAATCAGCCATTGAAGATGCTTTGGCTGACTTGAAATCAGCGCTTGAAGGCGACGATGCGGAAGTGATCAAAGAGAAAACCGCAGCGCTTGCTCAAAGCTCCATGAAACTTGGCGAAGCTATGTATCAAGCCTCACAAGATGAGGAAAATGGCGACCAAGAAGATGCTGGCGACGACAATGCAGATGACGTTGTTGACGCAGATTTTGAAGAGGTCAAAGACGACGAAGACGACAAGAAGTCTTCATAAAACCTCTCGCGCACAAATGGCGGGGTCAGTTTAAGGCTGGGCCCGCCATCAATCTTGGAGCTTAAGCGCCATGGAAAAACGTGACTTTTACGAGGTTTTGGGCGTCGACAAATCTGTCGATGACAAGGCTCTCAAGTCAGCTTATCGCAAATTGGCCATGAAATATCACCCGGACCGCAACCCCGGGGACGATGAAGCTGAGGCCAAATTCAAAGAAGTTTCTGAAGCCTATGACACGCTGAAAGATGCGCAAAAACGTGCAGCTTATGACCGATTCGGCCATGCAGCGTTTCAAAATGGCGGCGGCGGAGGTGGTGCCCACGGATTTGGCGCCGATTTCTCCTCCTCCATGTCCGATATTTTCGAAGATATTTTCGGCGATTTTATGGGCGGTGGCGGCCAACGTCGCGGTCGTAATTCGCAATTGCGCGGCTCAGACCTGCGCTACAATCTCGAAATTGATCTGGAAGAAGCCTATGAGGGACGCACCGTCGAAATTGACGTGCCGACCATGGCAGAATGCGACACCTGCACCGGCACTGGGGCGAAACCGGGCACAGGTTTTTCAACCTGTGGCACCTGTTCGGGCCACGGCAAAGTGCGCGCGGCGCAAGGTTTTTTCACCATCGAACGCACTTGCCCGCAATGTCACGGCCGGGGCGAAACCATGGATCAACCTTGTACAGATTGTTCTGGCCAAGGGCGGCGGCAAGAAAACCGCAACCTTAGCGTAGATGTGCCGCAAGGCATTGAAGACGGCACCCGCATTCGCCTTTCTGGCGAAGGGGAAGCCGGGATGCGCGGTGGTCCATCGGGCGATCTATATATTTTCATCTCCATTCGCCCGCACGAACTGTTCCAGCGCGATGGCGCGGACCTGTTCTGCCGTGTGCCCATCTCCATGACCACAGCGGCGCTTGGGGGTGAATTTGAAGTGCCCGGACTCGATGGCAGCCGCGCCCGCGTGAAAGTGCCTCAGGGCACTCAAGCGGGCCAGCGTGTGCGCCTTAAGAGCAAAGGGATGCCTGTGCTGCGCTCTTCGCAGGTCGGTGACATGTATATTCAGATGGATGTGGAAACACCGCAAAATCTGACCAAGCGTCAAAAAGAGCTGCTGCAAGAGTTCGATGATCTGTCGACCAAGGAGAACAACCCCTCGTCAAATGGGTTCTTTTCTAAAATCAAAAGCCTGTTCGAAGGCCTCGCTGATAGCAAATAATAAGAAAAAACTTATTAAAAGGCTTGACGCGGGCGTTCTGATGGGTTTGTTTGCCGCCAATTAGGAAGAGAGATCATTATGGCTAAGTTTTTGGCGGTTTCCGGGTCCATTCGGCAAGGTTCATATAATGTGGAGCTGGCGCACTATATGGTGCGCCGCGCACAGGAAAAGGGATGGGATGCAGAATATATTGATCTGCATGACTATCCGATGCCTCTGTTCAATGAAGATCTGGAGCAAGGCGAAAAACCAGAATGCGCATTGGCTTTGGCCAAACGCTTTGCCGAAGCAGATGCCGTTTTTCTGGCCTCGCCTGAATATAATGGCTCTGTGACGCCCATTCTTAAAAACACCATTGATTGGCTGACCCGCCAGGGCCAAGGCGCATTTTCTCATGCGATTTTTGGCATTGGCTCCGTCTCCTCCGGCGCGTTGGCCGGCGTGATGGCGCTTTCGCATATGCGTGATATTTTGTCGAAACTCAGCGCTTTGATGGCGCCCACTCCATTAGGCATCGGCATGGGCGCAACGGCCTTTAATGAAGAAGGCGAAATCGCCGACCCGCGGATCAAGGCCCGGGCTGACAAATTGGTGGATGAACTGACCAGCATTAAGCGAGGATAGAGGTTGGCTTCCTTATATCTCACCCACCCTGAAGTTGTGATTGACCCTCATTTGGACGTGACCAAATGGGGGCTTTCTTTTACTGGGCGCACGCGGATTGAAGCTGCCATCGATCGGGGCATATTCGATCAAATCAAGAAGATCATTTCGAGCGACGAGCAAAAAGCCATCGATGCGGCAACGCTTATTGGCGACCATCACAGCCTGCAATTTCAAACCGATCCGCGCTGTGGCGAAAATGATCGGTCAGCCACAGGCTTTTTACCAAAAGATGAGTTTGAGGCCGTCGCTACCCAGTTTTTCGCGCATCCAACCCAGTCCATTCGTGGCTGGGAACGCGCCATTGACGCGCAACGGCGAATAGTTTACGCCGTAAACGATCATATGAAGATGGCGGCTGACCAGCATGTTCTGTTTGTCGGGCATGGGGCCGTTGGCACTTTGCTCAAATGCCAATTGGCCCAACGCCCCATTTCACGCGACGAAGATCAACACCATCTCGGCGCCCCCGGCGGTGGCAATTTGTTTGCTTTTGACTGGGCGGAACAGCGCTTGGTCTCTGATTGGGTCGCTCTGGAATATTGGACCTAACGCAACCGCTACATGGATTACCGGATCAAGTCCGGTAATGACGTGAAAGGTGTTGCGATGCCCGACACAATTGAGGAGTGGGACACCCATCGGCGGGGGTGCCGGGGACGGACACACAGTGTCCGGTGGCGGCGCGTAAAATTGCCGGTGGTGCCGAGGTAGTGAGCGCAGCGAACAACGGCGACGCAATACCTAAAAAAATTCAGGCGCCTCGCTGCGCTCGTCCACCTTTTTGCCTCTCGCTAACACTGGTCACATCGCATCCCCACCCACCAAACCGCCCCAGATCTATGCTGAGTGAGAGAGAAGCCAAAGTCCCCCGAACAACCTCCCCCGTCATTGCAAGACTTGATCTTGCAATCCATTTGAGGGCAACAGCGAAGCACCTAAATAGTGATGCAATACCGCCCCTTCCGATCGCAACAAAGCCACCCTACCTTGTGTCCAGTGTGAAATGGACCCCAAGATCAAGTCTTGGGGTGACGCTGGTGAGGAGGACAGGATAGGCAAAACTCTGGCGTGCGGCACCTATGGGCAGGGGTGCTGGGGACGAGCACGCAGTGTCCGGTGGCGGCAAAAACATAAAACACCATTAATCCTTGCCGTTTTTCCCGAACTGTGCGATGCAACAACTCCGACGCCACTAGCCGCCGGAGCCCCCAAAATGAGCAATGCGACCCCCCAATTGATCACCGCCCTTGATGTGCCGACCCGTAAGGAAGCGGAGGCGCTGGTGGAGCGAATGGATGATCGTGGGGTGTTTTTTAAAATTGGCTATCAGTTGATTTATGGCGGTGACGGGCTGGGCCTTGCGCGGGAACTGAAACGTGCGGGCAAAAAGATCTTTATGGATGTGAAGCTGCTCGATATTCCCAACACGGTGGAAAAGGGCGTAGCAGGCCTCGCCGAGCTGGGCGCGGACTTTGTGACCATCCACGCCGAACCCCATTGCATGGCGGCCGCGAAACGCGCGGTGGAAGGCACCGACACCAAACTGCTTGGCGTAACGGTGATGACTTCGCTGGATGATGAAGATTTAAAAGCCTCTGGCTATGCTTATGGCGTGAGCGATTTGGTGGCGCGGCGGGCCAAGCAGGCGACTGAACTTGGCATTGACGGGGTGATTTGCTCGGCCCAGGAAATTGAAATGGTGCGCGATTTGTCGGGCGGCAAGCTGATGGCGGTAACGCCAGGCATTCGCCCGAAGGGTAGCGCGGCAGACGACCAGAAACGTATTTTCACGCCCTATCAAGCCATTGAAGCAGGCGCGGCGCACCTTGTGGTGGGACGTCCCGTTTATAAGGCCGATGATCCGTTTGCCGCAGCGGGTGCCATTAATGATGAAATTCATGCGGCCAATGATGCGGTGACCCATATCCGCCCGGCGGACCCGGAAGATGCGGCCATTTTATCTGATATCGATCATGACGCCACCAAGCGTTTCGACAATATGGGCGGCGCTTATGCCGCAGCGAATTTGACGGGATTGTCGGCAGAAATTTATGCCGAAAATCTGCGCAAGAATGAACTGTTCTGGCTGATTGAGCATCGCGATCTGCCTGTTGGCTTTGTCCGCGCTAGACCAGTAGATGATTTGCTCTATATCGCGGAAATTTGTGTTGCCCGCGCCCATCAAGGCAAAGGGCTGGGCCGTCGTCTGCTCGCCCATATGCGCCAATATGCGCGAGAAAATGAATTTAAGGGTTTGGCAGGTCTCACTTGGAAATTTGTGCCCTTCAATGGACCTTATTATCTCCATAACGGTTTTGAAGAGTGGTCACTTGGTGAAGCGGGTCCGGATATGCGCGCCATCGCTACTAGCGAAGATGAGCAAAAATTGAACGCTATTGGCGAGCGGATGATTTTTGGCGAACGGTTTTAGGCCTCTTCCCCTTTCCACCACCCCATTTTCTGGCTATCAAAGGGCCAGCAATGGAGAAGGTCTTTCATGAGCGATCTTAAAATATTGATTTTGGGGGCTGGCGGCCGCATGGGAGGTGCCAATATTCGCGCCATTTATGCCACCAAAGGCGCCGTGCTGAGCGCCGCGGTGGAGCGCGCAGGCAGCCCACATTTGGGCAAGGATGCGGCGCAATTGGCCGGGTTGGAACCGCAGGGCATTTTGATCGGCGATGATCTCGATAAGGCACTGGCCAATAGCGATGCAATTATCGATTTTACCGCCCCGCAAGTTTCGATTGATGTGGCCAAGCGGGCCAAAGGTAAAATTCATGTGGTGGGCACCACCGGCTGGACGGCTGAACAGGATGCTGAAATTGAAGCGCAGGCTGGCCATCTCACCTTGGTGAAATCAGGCAATATGTCATTGGGTGTGAATTTGCTGGCGGCGCTGGTGGAAAAGGCCGCGCGGGCCTTGCCTAAAAGCTTTGATATTGAAGTTTTAGAAATGCACCACCGCATGAAGGTGGATGCGCCTTCCGGCACCGCTTTGCTGTTGGGCGAAGCCGCTGCCAAGGGTCGCGATGTTGATTTGGCTGAGCAGGCCGTGCGCACCCGCGATGGTATCACCGGGGAACGCGAAGAAGGCACAATCGGCTTTGCTACACTGCGCGGTGGCACGGTGACTGGCGAGCATGATGTGATTTTTGCGGGCGAAAAAGAGCGGATCAAATTGGGGCATATTGCCGAAGACCGTTCGGTTTTTGCGCAAGGTGCTATTCACGCCGCCCTTTGGGCAAAAGACAAGCCTGCTGGGCTTTATTCAATGATAGATGTTTTGGGATTAGAGGAATAAATCATGGATCGTAGATTGATTTTGGTGCGTCACGGCCAAAGCGAATGGAACTTGAAAAACCTGTTCACCGGCTGGAAAAACCCAGGCCTCACCGACAAAGGCATTGAAGAAGCCAAAGCCGCAGGCGAATTGCTGAAATCGCGCGGCTATGAGATCGAACTTTGCTACACGTCAGCCCTGAAACGCGCGCAGCATACGCTTGATTTGATGCTCGAAGAAATGGGCATCACCAATATGACCATTATCCGCAATCAGGATTTGAACGAGCGCGATTATGGCGATTTGGCCGGGCTGAATAAAGATGACGCGCGGGAAAAATGGGGCGACGAGCAAGTGCATATTTGGCGCCGTTCATATGACACCCCACCTCCGGGTGGCGAAAGCCTCAAGGACACAGCGGACCGGGTGTTGCCCTATTATAAGCGCGAGATTGAGCCGCGCGTTTTGGATGGTGGTACCATCTTGGTCGCCGCGCACGGCAACTCGCTACGGGCTTTGGTAATGGCACTTGAGGGCCTGTCGCCAGAAGAAATTTTGAAGCGCGAAATCGCCACCGGCAAGCCGATCATCTATGATCTGGATGAAAGTGGCAAAGTGCTGAAGGTGGAAAATATCTAATGTAAGAGAGCCCCGCACGGGGCTCTTTTTTTAGGAGTTGGCCAATGAGCTTGGAGCTTTGGTTGGCATTTATCGCCACTTATAGCCTGATATCCATCGTGCCCGGCCCTAGCGTACTTATGGTGGTGTCGCAGGCGCTTAATAATGGACGTCGTGCTGCGCTTTATTGCGTCGCAGGAGACATTTTTGGCGGTTTTGTTATCATCGCGCTGGCACTTTTAGGCGTTGGCGCCTTGCTGGCCACTTCTGCATTCCTATTTCAAATCGTGAAATGGTGCGGCGTTTTCTATCTCGCTTATCTGGGCATTCAACAAATTCGCGCCGCACGGCAGCTGGCCCCAATGGATATTCAGCCACAGGCCAACCAACAAAGCCTGTTTGAAAGCCTGCGGGCCGGATTTTTTGTTGGCGTGCTGAACCCGAAAGCGATCATGTTTTACGTGTCATTTCTGGCGCAGTTTTTGGACCCGACCGGCAATACGACCACCCAATTTTTTATTCTCATCGCCACGTCAACGGTGATTGTTGGCGTTGTTTTGGGCGGCTACGCCCTGCTCGCGGTGCAAGCGCAACGGTTTTTCCAAAGCATAAAAGCGCGACGTCGCCTCGGCTATGCATCAGGCACAGCAATGCTTGGCGGTAGCATTTGGGTTTCGGTTACGCGTTAGATTTTGCTCACGGTTAGGCGGTGTTTAGCTGATAATCTTCCCCACTGTGGCCTTCCCGGCCTTGAGCCGGGACCAAGATATCGCGCAAGAGAGTTGGCCCTGGATCACGTCCGGGGCGGCTCGTTGGGTGTAGACAAGCCAACAACAATATAATTGAGGAATAGGAATGGTCGAACGCAGGATCGAATAGCCGCGTGATCAAGCAGAACTCTTTTCCAATTGCCCGGCTTCCCAGCCCAGCATGGCTTTTTTGCGGGTCAAGCCCCAATGATAGCCTGTGAGGGCAGCGTTTTTGCCGATCACGCGGTGGCAGGGCACCACGAAGGAGATGGGATTGCGGCCGACTGCAGCGCCAACGGCGCGAGCGGCTTTTGGGGATCCAACCTCTTCAGCGATTGCACCATATGAATTGGCTTCCCCCGGCTTAATTTTCAAAAGGGTTTGCCACACACGCACTTCAAAGTCTGTCCCGATCATCGCCACGCGAATGGGCTGATCTTTCTGCCATTGATGGGGCAAAAACACCCGGTCAGCCCAATGTGCGGTTTCAGCTTGGTTATGAATATAGGTGGCTTCGGGCCAGCGCGACTGCATGTCGTCCAGCGCAGCCTGCTCCTTGCCAGCGTCGGCAAAGGCAAGGCCAGCCAGCCCATAATCGGTGACCATCAACAGCGCTTGGCCGAAAGGCGATGGATGAAAGCCGTAGCGGATTTCCAGCCCCTCGCCCTTGGCTTTGTAAAAGCCCGGCGGCATCGCTTCATGGGTTACGAACAAATCATAAAGCCGCGCAGGTGAGGACAGGCCCAACTCCAGAGAGGCATCAAAAATCGGCAAGTCTGCTTTGAGCATTTGGCGCGCACGGTCGAGCGTGATGCAATGGGAAAAGGCTTTTGGCGTTAGGCCGGCCCAGCGACGAAATAGGTCTGTCAGCTGCCGCTGCGTCATGCCCAGATCGGCAGCGATACGGTCAATCTGGTGCTCATCAGCCGGGGTTTCGTGCAGCTGTTCCACCACCTGCCGCACAATTTCATAATCAGAAGCGCAAATTTCTAGCTGATGCATGTTTTGATCCATTTTCAAGCCCCTGCATTTGAACGTGAAGCTCAATATAGTGCAAGGCGGATTTGTGGATCGACCCGATTTTGACGTTATTACGCGCCGCCGTCGTTCGCTGCGCTCACTACCCCGGCACCCCCGCCGCTTTTCTCGCCGCCACCGGGCGCAATTTTGCAGCGCTCACGCCGCGCGGGCTGGCGCCCGTCCCCGGCACCCCATTTTTTGCGTGCCGCCGTCGTTCTCTATGCTCACTACCCCGGCACCCCCGCCGATTGGTGTGCCTCGCTTTTATGCTGTACAAGGCGTAACAACACCCTCTCACGTCATTACCGGACTTGATCCGGTAATCCATGTAGCGGTGGCGGGTTAGGCAAAACACTCTTGTTGTGCACCTACACCAATGCTGCTTGGCCCCCTTATCAGGTCCGGGGTGACGCGGTATGGAACACCAACACTTCCACGCCCAAAAACCCCTACCGTTTCGCGCGCGAAAGCTCTTGCCCGAAGGTGCGGGCGAAGCTGGTTTTGTCGGCGGGGTTGAGGAATTCACCTAGGGCGATGCGCTGTTGTTTGGCAATCAGGTGGAGGCTATCAACCTCATCTTCCGCATTCAGTTTGGTGACCAAGCGCGCCCAAAAAGGATTAAGTTCGATCTCTTTGACCCGGCCCTTAACATCCACTTTGCGGATGCGAATGGCATCGGGCCAAAGACCGACTTCTTCATATTGTTTTTCGCCCTGCTTTGATCGCGTGAGCGCCCAATAGAGCAGCAAAATATCGAGGCCCATAAAGCCGACAATCGGCCAAGCGCCCATCAGAAAGAAGGTGAGGCCAGGAATGAGCGCCAGTACACCCGCAATGATGGTCACTACCAGAATGCCGCGCTCGCTTAGAGAGCGGTGTGGCCGCAGGATCGCCCGAAACAGGGGCGGGTCTAACTGGTCATCAAATTGGTGATCGGCAGACATTTGCGCTTTTCATTCCTTTTTGATCATGGCCTATTGGGCCAAATCTGCCCAATTTTGTCCATTCTGCATCGCATATTTATGCAACGGTTGAAGTGCGGCCATTGGATGCCCTTCGGGTTGGCCAGAAAGCCAAAATCTGCTGCATAATCCAACCTTGAAAAGGCCGCGCATGTCCTGCGGTTGTATTATTTGCATCTTTAGCCTTTCTAACCAACAGAATTGGACTAAATTGGGCAGACTTGACCCGACCACGCGCAAGAGGACCCAATGGCTCAACGGACACGACTGACAAAACAAACGATAAATGACATGTTTGCCAAATTTGAGGCGAACAATCCGCATCCTGAAGGGGAATTGGATTATGTCAATATCTTCACCCTGTTGGTGGCGGTGGTCCTCTCCGCGCAGGCAACGGATGCCGGGGTGAACAAAGCCACAAAGGCCCTGTTTGAAGTCGCCGATACGCCAGAGAAAATGTACGCCTTGGGCGAGGACAAAATCCGCGACTATATCAAGACCATCGGGCTTTATCGCAACAAGGCGAAGAATGTTTATGCCCTTTGTAAGGCCTTGATTGAGCAGCATAATAGCGAAGTGCCGGAAGACCGCGAGGCGCTTGAAGCGCTGCCGGGCGTGGGGCGGAAAACTGCAAATGTGGTGCTGAATATTGGGTTTGGCCACCCGACCATTGCCGTAGATACCCACCTTTTCCGCATCGCCAACCGCACCGGGCTAGCCCCGGGCAAAAATGTGCTGGCGGTTGAAAAACTGTTGCTGAAAGTTATCCCAAAAGACTATTTGCTGCACGCCCACCACTGGCTGATTTTGCATGGTCGCTATATCTGCAAGGCGCGCAAGCCTGAGTGTTATCACTGCATTATTGTCGATGAATGCAAGTTCAAGGACAAGGTGATGGAGGCGGGGAAGAAGTAGTTTTTACTCTGCCACCGGTCGCTGCGTCCCCGGCACCCCCGGCTCTTTTTTCGCGCCACCGTCGCTCACTCCGTTCGCTACCCCGGCACCCCCGCCGATGGGTGCCTCACTTTGGTGTTGTGCAGGGGATCGCCCCACCCACTCACGTCATTGCCGGACTTGATCCGGTAATCTATGTAGCGGTTGAGGTTTGGCATAACGCCACTTATGCCGTGCAGCTGCATACATGCTGCTTGGACCCCGGATCAGGTCCGGGGTGACAGCGGCGGGTAATAGGTCGTGCACAAACTTAAATGGGGGCACCCATCGGCGGGGGTGCCGGGGACGGGCGCCAGCCTGCGTGGCGCGAGCGCTATAAAAGAGCGACCGGTGGCGGCAAGAAAATATCTTTACAATTTCCGCAATTGCACCTTGTTGATCGCGTGGTCGGCGCCTTTGGTGAGGACGAGGTCGGCGCGGCCGCGGGTGGGGAGGATGTTTTCTTGCAAATTGGGCAAGTTGATCTGTTCCCAAATTGAGGCGGCGAGTTTTTTGGCTTCTTCGATGCTCAGCTTAGAGAATTGGTGGAAGAAGCTTTGCGGGTCTTTAAAGGCTGTTTCGCGCAATTGCAGAAAGCGTTCCACATACCATTGGCGCAAATGGGGTTCTTCCGCATCGATATAGATGGAAAAATCAATGAAATCAGACGCGAACAGGATGGGGCGGCCATCGCGGGGCAAATCGCCTGGCTGCAAGATATTCAGGCCTTCAACGATCAAAATATTGGGGCGATCGACCACGATTTCTTCGCCTTTCACCACATCATAAACAAGGTGCGAATAGGTGGGGGCTTTGACGTTGGGCTTGCCCGCTTTGATTGAGGCAAGAAATTTCAGGAAGGCTGGGCGATCATAGCTTTCGGGGAACCCCTTTTTTTCCATCAGGCCGCGCTTTTCCAATTCCGCATTGGGCAGCAAAAAGCCATCGGTGGTGACCAAATCAACCTTTGGAGAGGACGGCCAGCGCTGCATCAAGGCGTGTAGAATACGGGCGGTGGTGGATTTGCCAACGGAAACTGACCCGGCAACCCCGATAATAAAGGGCGTTTTATCGCCATTTTGCTGCAAAAATTTGCCTGCAGCGCTGTGCAAGCCCTGTACCGCTTCCACATAATAGGCCAGTAGCCGGGTCATCGGCAGATAGACTTGTTGGGCTTCTTCCAGCGAGATCGGATCATTGAGCGCGCGCAGGCGTTTCAGATCGTCCAAATCCAAGGTCATGGGTTCGCCATGGCGCAGAGCGGCCCATTGTTCGGTGGTAAATTCATGATAGGGGGACAGTTCTGGCCCCAAAGATAGCGGATTCATGTTTCCCCCCTATTCGGCGCGACTGGCCTTTTCATCTAGCCCAGATTGCCCGGTGCGTTCAGCCAGAACCGATTCGACCTCGTCAAGGCTGATATTGTGGGCTTTGAGCACCACAAGTAAATGATACAAAAGGTCAGCACTTTCGGCCTTCAGCTCGTCGCGGTCACCTTGAATGGCCGCGATGACAGTTTCCACCGCCTCTTCGCCCATTTTTTTGGCAGCGCGCTCGCCCCCATTGGCCAAAAGCTGGGCGGTATAGGATTTTTCCGCCGAGGCAGAGGCCTTTTGCGCGATGATCGCTTCCAGCGCCTTCAGGTCAAAGCTCATTTACGCCTCCTCGTCCAACCGCACCGGCACGCCCTGCTCCGCCATATAGCGTTTGGCTTCGCCGATGGAATAGGTGCCAAAATGGAAGATCGAGGCGGCCAACACTGCGCTGGCATGGCCGATTTTCACGCCCTCCACCAAATGGTCCAAATTGCCCACGCCACCAGAGGCGACAACGGGCACACTCACCGCATCAGCAATGGTGCGGGTCAATTCAAGATCGAAGCCAATTTTGGTGCCATCGCGGTCCATGGAGGTGACCAGCAATTCGCCCGCGCCGCGCTTGACCATATCGGTGGCAAATTCTACCGCGTCAATGCCCGTGGCATTGCGGCCACCATGGGTGAAGATTTCCCAGCGTGGGGTTTCACCCTCTTTATGCGCCGCCTTTGCGTCTACCGAGACGACAATGCACTGGTCGCCAAATTTATCTGCAGCGCGGTTGATAAAATCCGGGTCGCGCACCGCGGCAGAATTGATGGAGACTTTATCGGCACCTGAAAGCAGCAGCTTGCGAATATCTTCTACCGCACGGATGCCGCCGCCCACGGTGACGGGCATAAAGCAATGTTCGGCGGTGCGGGCTACCACGTCAAAAATCGTGTCGCGTTCTTCATGGCTGGCGGTAATATCCAAAAAGCACAATTCGTCGGCCCCGGCAGCATCATAGGCGATGGCGGCTTCAACGGGATCACCAGCGTCTACCAAGTCAACAAAATTGACGCCTTTAACGACACGGCCGTCTTTGACATCAAGACAGGGAATGAGACGGGTTTTAAGGGTCATTCTACCCTCGCTAGCTTTTCTAGTGCTGCGGGCACATCAATGCGGCCATCATAGAGCGCGCGGCCAGAAATGGCGCCTTCGAGCACCTGCATTTCAGGCTTGGTCATCATCTCAATATCGTCCATGGAAGCTAAGCCGCCAGAGGCGATCACCGGAATGGTTGTGGCTTTGGCCAATTCCAATGTCGCGTCCCAATTGATGCCGGTGAGAATGCCGTCGCGGTCAATATCGGTGAAGATGATCGCGGCAACGCCTGCGCCTTCAAATTTTTGCGCCAGCTCGATGACATCCAATTCAGACGTTTCGGCCCAACCTTCCACGGCGACTTTGCCGCCGCGCGCATCAATACCCACAGCAATTTTGCCCGGATAAAGCTCGCACGCCTTATGGACCAAATCTGGGTCGCGCACGGCGATGGTGCCGAGAATGACGCGGCTGAGGCCGCGATCAAGCCAGGCTTTGATGTGATCGAGTGTGCGAATGCCGCCGCCCAATTGCACGGGCATATCGACTTGTTGAATGATTTTTTCCACCGGATCGCCATTGACGCTTTCACCTGCAAAGGCGCCATTGAGATCGACCATATGCAGATATTTAAAGCCTTGCGCATGGAATTGCTGGGCTTGGTCCACCGGGTCATCATTAAAGATGGTGGCCTTATCCATATCGCCTTTTTGCAGGCGTACACATTTGCCGTCTTTCAAATCAATGGCGGGAAAAAGGATCATCAATTCGTCTTTCTAGATTTTCCAATTGAGGAAATTTTCGATCATGGTCAGGCCCACCGCTTGCGATTTTTCCGGGTGGAACTGGCTGGCGACAATATTGTCCCGGCCAATGGCGGCCACATGGGTCCCGCCATAATCAAAAGTGGCGATCACATGGGACGGATCTTCGGTCAAATAGTGATAGGAGTGCACAAAATAGGCGTGTGGATGGCCAGCCATATGGTCAAACACAGGATGCGGGCGCACAAGATTGAGGTTGTTCCACCCCATATGTGGCACTTTCAGCGTTTCATCATTTGGCGCCAAAAACTCTACGGTGCCGGGAATCCAGCCCAGACCTTCACTGGTTTGCTTTTCCAAGCCCTTGGTGGCCAAAAGCTGCATGCCAACGCAAATGCCCAAAAAGGGCTTTGCTTTTTTGTTGGCGTGCTCATCCAGCGCGTCCACCATGCCGTCCAGCGCAAACAATGCGTTGCGGCAATCAGCGAATGCGCCCACACCGGGCAGCAAAATCCGGTCAGCCGCTTGCACATCTTCCACCTTGTTAGACACGAGAACATCAAAGCTGTTATTGGCTGATTTTGCCGCGCGTTCCACTGCCTTATGGGCGGACTTCAAATTGCCTGCGCCATAATCGACAATCACAAATTTTTCGCTCATAGAACAGAAGTCTCCGGGCGTTCAGCGCTTAAGAAAGGCGCGCTGGGCTGGGGCGCAGGTGCTGGTTTATGCTTTTGTGCAAAAACCCGTGTCGCCAAATAGCGGTATGCCGCATCATCATTTGAACTGGAAGGCACAATTGCCTTCAACACATAGCCCTTGCGCTCCAAAAAGCGACCGCGAATTGAACTTGCTTCCAAGCCAATGAGGATGGCGACCATAATACCGATCCACCAAGATGCGTCTTCGCCAACAAAGAAGGTGACAAAACCCAATATGAAGGCCACGCCCACATAGGCAAGCAATTCTAGCCACATCAAATGCACGATGCACCAAATGGGTGTGAGTAGCGCCGCAAGCCAGTGGAATTTGTCGGCCACCACCACCATTTCATCTTCGTCACCATCGACTGCTTTTTCATAGATAGAATATAGCCGCATATGACAATCCTATAGCGCGCCCTTGGTTGAGGGAATGCGCCCTTCAAGCTTGGGATCAATTTCTACCGCCTCGCGCAAAGCGCGGGCCAAGGCTTTAAAACAGCATTCAGCGATGTGGTGATTGTTGCTGCCATATTCATTGCGCACATGCAGGGTGATCCCGGCATTCATGGCAAAGGCCTGGAACCATTCTTGAAACAATTCGGTATCCATATCGCCCACCTTGTCGCGCGAAAATTCAACCTGCCACACCAAAAAGGGGCGGCCAGAAATATCCAGCGCCACGCGGGACAAGGCTTCATCCATCGGCAAATCGCACGAGGCATAGCGGCGGATGCCTTTTTTGTCGCCCAGCGCGTCTTTCACCGCTTGGCCCATAGCAATGCCCACATCCTCTGCCGTATGGTGCATATCAATGTGCAAATCGCCTTTGGCTTTGATGGTGATGTCCATCAAACCATGGCGGGCAATTTGATCCAGCATATGATCCAAAAAGCCGATTCCAGTTTCAATGTTGGC
This sequence comes from Maritalea sp. S77, assembly GCF_049801075.1. Classification (NCBI taxonomy): domain Bacteria; kingdom Pseudomonadati; phylum Pseudomonadota; class Alphaproteobacteria; order Hyphomicrobiales; family Devosiaceae; genus Maritalea; species Maritalea sp. S77. The sequence continues at coordinate 266,995 of NZ_JBNAGG010000003.1, forward strand.
GGTGCCCTCACCGTCCAAATTCACTTCAACCTGAATATCGGTTTCGTTGGTTTTGCGAGAAATTTTTGCACTGCGCATAAAAATGCCCCTCAGATCATCTATATCGCCATCGCTTGAAAGCCCGTCCATTCGGGCCGAAATGCCGATTTTCCCTTTCCTCTTATCAGGTTGAATCGAAATGGGAAAGGTCGACAAAGGGCCAAAAGGTTGCCCCGCTATGATTGTAATCATCAGCGAAGTTCTTAAATATGAGGCTGCGATAACGGAGACGATATATGCAAAATCAACAACAAGGTTCTGCCGGTTGGCGGGGAACCACCATTTTGACCGTGCGCAAAGGCAACAAGATTGTTGTTGCTGGTGACGGTCAAGTCTCACTCGGCCCGACTGTTATTAAGCACGGCGCGCGTAAAGTACGGCGCTTGGCAGGTGGTAAAGTGATCACAGGATTTGCGGGCGCGACCGCAGACGCCTTCACGCTATTTGAGCGCCTGGAAGCCAAATTAGAGCAATATCCAGACCAATTGATGCGCGCCTGCGTGGAATTGGCCAAAGATTGGCGGACCGACCGCTATTTGCGCCGTTTGGAAGCCATGATGATTGTGGCCGACAAAAAGGACAGCTTGGTTTTGACCGGCACGGGCGACGTGCTTTCCCCCGACAGCGGGGTAATGGGCATTGGCTCGGGCGGCAATTATGCTTTGGCGGCTGCTAGTGCGCTGATGGACACCGATTATGACGCGGAAGAGATTGCCCGTCGGGCCATGAAAATTGCGGCTGAGATTTGCGTTTATACCAATGAGAGCTTGACCGTCGAAACCATTGATTTGGACGCGGAATGAGCCAAATTCGCCGCTTAACGCATGTGGATGCGGAAATCTTTCGTGAGATTCGCATTGAGGGCTTTCGCAACCACCCTACGGCCTTCGGGTCAGGTTTGGTCAATGTGATTGACCAACCGCTGAGCTTTTTTGAGGGCTGGCTTGCTGATTTGAATGCCTATGGGGCGTTTGAAGACAATGAGTTGGTGGCGGTGGCGGCTTTTGCCCAAGGCAAAGGTGCCAATGTGCGCCACACGGCAAATTTGATTGCGGTTTATGCCCGCCCGCAAGCGCGGGGCAAGGGCATTATGGGGCGCATGGTGGAAATGATGTGCCAAGATGCCAAACAAGAGGGCGTTGAGCAGATGTCTCTGTGTGTGGTGACCGATAATCAAGCGGCGATAAAGACCTATCTCAAACTTGGTTTTGAGCATTACGGCTTGGCCCGCAAGGCCATCAAATATGATGGCCAATATTATGATGAAGATTTGATGGTGCGCTTTTTGTAAGGCACCGGAAGGAAGAATGATGAGTGAATTGAGTTTTTCTCCTCGTGAGATCGTTTCTGAATTGGACCGCTATATTGTGGGCCAAAAAGATGCCAAACGCGCCGTGGCCGTGGCCCTGCGCAATCGTTGGCGGCGGCAGCAGCTGGACGCAGAAATGCGGCAGGAAGTGAACCCCAAAAACATTTTGATGATCGGGCCAACCGGTGTCGGCAAAACAGAGATTTCTCGGCGCTTGGCGCGGCTGGCGCAAGCCCCCTTTGCCAAGGTGGAGGCCACAAAGTTCACTGAGGTGGGCTATGTGGGGCGCGATGTTGAGCAAATCATCCGCGATCTGGTGGAAGCCGGGATTGGCCTTTTGAAAGAAAAGAAGCGCAAAGAAGTGCAAGCCAAAGCGCATTTGCAGGCGGAAGAGCGCGTGCTGGATGCGTTGGTAGGCAAATCTGCCAGCCCTTCAACCCGCGACAGCTATCGGCGGAAACTGCGCGACAATGAACTGGATGACAAAGAGATTGAGATTGAAGTTTCAGCCCAATCCGGCGCACCTACCTTTGATATTCCGGGCATGCCCGGCGCACAAATGGGCATGATCGATCTCAGCGATATGTTGGGCAAAGCGTTCAACCAAAAGGGCGTGAAGCGCACGGTTAAAGTGGTTGATAGCTATGAATTGCTGGTGAATGAGGAAGCTGACAAGCTGTTGGATCAAGACAAACTGGTGGCCGAAGCGGTCGATCTAGTGGAAAATCACGGCATTGTTTTCCTGGATGAAATCGACAAGATTTGCGTGAAAGATGGCCGTTCCGGCGGCGAAGTGAGCCGTGAAGGCGTGCAGCGCGATTTGCTGCCGCTGATTGAAGGCACCACCGTTTCGACCAAGCATGGTCCGGTGAAAACTGACCATATTCTGTTTATCGCTTCTGGCGCGTTTCACGTGGCCAAGCCATCTGATTTGTTGCCGGAATTGCAAGGCCGCTTGCCCATTCGCGTTGAGCTGCGTGCCCTCACCCATGAGGATTTTGTGCGCATTTTGAATGACACGGATGCGAGCTTGATCAAGCAATATGTGGCCTTGATGCAGACCGAAGGCGTGACACTTGATTTCAAATCTGACGCGATTGACGCTATTGCCGAAGTGGCCGTGGCGATCAACTCCACAGTTGAAAATATTGGTGCACGGCGTTTGCAAACCGTGATGGAAAAACTGCTGGAAGATATTTCCTTTGAAGCCCCAGATAAGAGCGGCGAAACCATTGTGATTGATGGTGCCTATGTCCGCAAAGCGGTGGGCGAGCTGGCACAAGATACCGATCTGAGCCGGTTTATCCTTTAATCCAAAATAAAAGCGCCCTGATGGACGATCAGGGCGCTTCGTTTGCCATTGTCAGTATGGACTTTGGATGGGGAAGAAGATGGCTTGGCCTAACCCGGCCAAACCAAAACTGACAATCGCATATCCGAGCTTATTTCGGCACCAAAACAGCGTTCACCACGTGAATTACGCCGTTTGTTTGCGCAAGGTCCGCTGCAGTGACCTGACCAGCATTGCCGTTCTCATCAATAATGAACACATTGCCGTCCCGCACTTCAGCTTTCAGCATGTCGCCGCTTACGGTTTCAAATTCATATGCGCCGCCATTGTCTTCAATCGCTTTCAACAAGTCTGCAGCGCGCACATCGCCAGCCACAACATGGGCGGTCAACACTTTGGTCAGCTGATCTTTGTTTTCTGGCATCAGCAATGTGTCAACAGTGCCGTCTGGCAAGGCCGCAAAGGCGTCATTTGTTGGGGCAAACACGGTGAACGGGCCATCGCCTTGCAAAGTTTCAACCAAGCCGGCTGCCTGCACTGCGGCCACCAAAGTGGTGTGCGCTTCAGATGCGATCGCTGTTTCAACGATATTCATTTTGGCGCCATGCCCATCTGCCAATGCAGGGGCGGCGGCGAAGCCGATTGAAGCGGCAACAAAAAGGGCAGAAGACGTTTTTAGGATAGATTTTAGCATGATGTTCTCTCCAATTATAAAACTATCCGTTGGCCAACGGTCGCAAAGGGAACGGCGCAGATGTCAGACTCGATCAATGTGGTTTGATAACGTTTTTGTGAGCCTTATTTTTCAATGCGTTAGGTGAGAACATGTTGAGGCTGTCGCAATAAAAGACGTCCCTGACTTTAGTCAGAGACGTTTGATTCGAACCTGTTCGGGGCGTGAACCGGTTCATTGGGGGTCAGAGAAGAAAGTTGGAAACTTCTCGATTTTGGAGGATGACCACTGCCCCCAATCTCGGTTTAGGCGGCTTTAAAGTTAAGCGCGATGCCGTTGAGGCAATGGCGCTTGCCAGTGGGTTGCGGTCCATCATCAAAAATGTGGCCCAAATGCCCGCCACAGCGACTGCAATGCACTTCTGTGCGTGTCGCAAACAGGGAATTGTCTGGCTTGGTGCCAATGGCCGCCTCATCTATGGGGGCCCAAAAGCTTGGCCAGCCTGTTTTGCTGTCATATTTGGTATCGGACGGATAAAGCGCTTGATCGCAACCGGCGCAGTGAAAAATGCCGTCCCGCTTTTCTTCAAGCAAATCAGATGAATAAGCACGCTCGGTTTTCTCTTCGCGAAGCACCGCATATTCATTATCAGTTAGAATGCTTTTCCATTCTTCCGGCGTACGGGTGATTTCAAATTCACCTTGATCATTGGCGGTTGCCTGATCGCCAGCGCGCCAGAAATAGGTGCCAGTGCCTACACCAGCGACCGCAAATGCCCCCACACCCAGCCCGATCTTTTTCAAAAAGCCGCGGCGGCCATTTTGATGTTCATTGTTGGATTTCTCAGACATTTGCATAACTCCTTTCGGGATAAATGGGCTGGCCCAAAGGCCAGCCCAAAGCTCACGATAAGCTTATTTAGGTACCAATACTGAGTTCACAACGTGGATCACGCCATTTGATTGGTTCACATCGGCGATGGTTACCTTCCCGGCATTACCACTTTCATCAAAGATATAAACGCTATCACCGTCCAGTTGGGCTGTAATTGTATCACCGCTCACTGTGGTGATATTATATGCACCACCATTGTCTTCGATCATCTTGATCAAGTCAGCGGCTTTCACGTCACCGGCCACAACGTGGGCGGTCAACACTTTAGTCAGCATGTCTTTGTTTTCAGGCTCCAGCAAAGTTTCAACTGTACCTGCTGGCAGTGCTTCAAATGCCGCATTTGTTGGGGCAAACACTGTGAATGGGCCTTCGCTTTGCAATGTTTCAACAAGACCCGCAGCTTTCACAGCAGCAACCAATGTGGTGTGGTCTTTTGAATTTACAGCATTCTCAACAATGTTCTTGTCAGCAAACATTGGCGCGCCACCCACCATTGGGTTTTCGTCCATTGCAACAGCTGCGCCAGCTGACGCAAAGCCGATTGATGCTGCAACAAAAACTGCTGATGATGTTTTCAAAATTGATTTAAGCATGATGTACCTCTCCGTTGTTATGAACACCCTCATTGAAAGGGTTACTGCAGATACGGGGGCCTATTCAGCTTTGTTTCAAAAAGTGCATTTTTTTCTGAACTTTTTTGAATTGTCCTTTTATTTCATATATTTATTGGCCGAAAAAATATCGGCCAATAAATGTCACATCAGTTTTATGAGTGATTCAACCCGGTCTGGTTGATCTGTATTTTCCGCAATTTTGTTCATTTGCACATGTCCACATCGCAAACAGACATGTTTTAGCTGCCACCCTTTTTTCTTGTGCCTCATAATTGCAGTTGGCTGCATCAAGCCTTGGCATAGATTGCCTCGATCACCGGGTTGGACGTCCACATGTTTAGAGAACAAACAATATGGACAATGATTGCGGTAGCTCCCATTGGTGAGCGGGGCTACGTTTTGCTGACAATGCTGACATTGAAAGCGTGAATTTTCAGATTTTCTCGCCACTTCTGACTCCTTGTTTCGAATTTCGAAATCAAGGAGCAGGGTTCCGTTTGTTTTTACCGCTCTTGGAAAGCGGCTCTAGGCTTGTTGAGGGAGGGACCAATTCGCTGCTTGGCCATCGCAGCTACTTTCAATTCCTGCTTGTGGGATTCTTGCACTTTTCGTTTCCCACTCGAAGTCACCCGCATTTGGCAAGTGCCACTGATATGTGTCGATCTCAACTCACTAGCTGTTAAGGCATCGTCCCCTGTTAGCGTACGTCTTTAAAAATAGATCTCATCATCTCTCCTGCTTTGTGGTGGTTCGGTTAAGCCGAAAAATCATGCAATAAAAAACCGGGGCGGTATAGGCCGCCCCGGCTTAAAAAATTCATGGATTGAGGAACCTCAAATCGTTCGCAACTGACCCGACGCGATAACGGGCCCGGTGGGCAGTCCCGTTGGGGAGCCGCCCAGCGGTTCAACAGAAATGGCAAAGGTTGCCCCTTCATCCAATTGCGCCAACAAAGCGTCATCTAAATCCAGTGTGGCTGTACCTTCGGCAGCAACAAGCGCGATGGAAATGGGGTTGCCTTCAGCAGGCACCAACCACAATTCATGATCATGTTCAGCACTAGACTGCATTGCGGTTACAATTGTCATTTGACGTTTGGCCCGGTCCAACCGCGCAACCATGGCCGGGCTTGTGCCCTCGCTGGTCAATGTGGCTACCAACTCTTGCGTGGTGAGGCTCGGCTGTGTCGGCGCCAAAGGACCGCCATAAATCAACATGGCCAGGGCAATTGCAGCAACCGCGCTGGTGCCCACGCTAAGGCCTCGCCAGAGATTGACGCTTTGCCACCATGCGGCAAGCCCCTTCGGAGCCGTGCTTGGCGTATCCACCAAGCCCAAACGGTTTTCAATTTGAGACCATACGGCTGGTGAAGGCATTTGAGGCTCCACATCGTCCAGCATGGGAGTGAGACGCGAGGTCCACCCATCTACCTCATGCTGAAAACTGATGCTTTGGTCGTAAAGGATAGCGGCCTGATCATGTTCGTCTTTTTCCAAAACGCCCATGGCAAACTCAGCGGCAAGCCATCGCTCTTTTTCAGTTAAATCAGAATTGTTCACGCTATTGCTCATTTCCCAAACATTCCTTTAGCGACAGCAGAGAGCGTCTTATCCATGTTTTCACCGTATTGATCGGCACTTTTAGTTCATCCGCAGCCTGCTGATAAGACCACCCGCCGAGATAGGTGCGGCGCACACATTGGGCATGATCTTGTTTCAGTTGCTCGAGGCACAAATCAATTTGCTTGGCCACTTGGCCGGACATTGTTTGCTGTTCTGGCGTTGGACTCGCGTCCGCCATCTCAAAATGCTCGTCAATCTGCTCCGTTGGCTTACCCCGCGCACGCACCCGGTCAATCGCCTGATTGCGCACAATGGTGGACAGCCATGCTACCGGTGTTGCCCGTCCCATCGCATAACGATCGGACTTTTGCCAAATCTTCACAAACGCATCCTGAAGCACATCTTCTGCCTCTTGCTTGTCCCTTAAGATACGATAGCAAACACCGAAAAGTTTCGGCGCCATCAAAGAATATAGTTCTGAAAAGGATTTTTTGTCGCCAAGAGCTGTGCGACCAATCAAAAACTCGAGTGTATCGGCACTGATATTGCGTTGTGCTTCAGTCATTTAACTTACCTTTGGCCAATATCGGCCATGGATGTAAAAAAGGGCTTATTTTAGTTTACGCAGCGTTTTGCTTTGCGGATGACTCTTATTTTTTCGCCCGCGCCCGCGCCCCGCGCTGCTCAACCTCTTGGATAAAGAATTCTAAGTCGTCTGGTTCCAAAGAACTAATATTATGCGCCAACTTATTGGTCAGCTCAGTTGCTTTTGGGTCCAATCCAGCCGTGTCGATGGTGATTTTTGGGTCGGACAATTCGGCAAGTCGTTGCAGTTCTTCAGCTTCGTCCCAAATCACATTAAAATAGGCGATAATACGCTGCAGCATATACCAGGTGGGCTTGCCGCGATGACCATGCTCCAACGCCGACAAATAGGCACTAGATACGTTTAGATCTCCCGCCATTTGCTTTAGCGTGATTTTCCGTTCACGCCGCATTTGGCGCATTTTGGCACCTAATGGGGTCATTTCGGATTCCGTTTTAACCTAATATAGAGCGCCCCTTCCCCACCATGGGATTGGCCCGCGCCCTCAATGCCAGCAATCATGCCCCGCAAATGTGGCTCTTCCAACCACTGAGGTACACGATAGCGCAACACGCCCTTTTGCTCAAAATGCGCGAAATCCGTACGCCGAACCCCTTTGCCTGTAATCACCAACAAATTGCGATGACCGCGAGAAAAAGCACTGGCAACAAAGTGGCTTAGCGCCCCGTGCGCTTCGTGTTGTCTAAGGCCGTGCAGGTCCAGAGTCGCATCAATCGGCACCCGTCCGCGGGTCAATCTGCGCTTGGTTTTCGGGTCGATGCGTTTTTCGCTGACCTTGTGGCGCAACACCGAATTGATGTGCGGCTGCACGGTTGATTGCTGATGCGGGGTATGCGGCAATAAAGGCGCCCATTGGCGCTTACCGCCAGCAGTGGATTTCGCGGTGCTGGATTTTAGCTTTTGCTTTTGGCTTTCAAGCGGCGTTTCACCTTTTTCAGGCGGGGTAATTCGGCGCAAAGATTGAAGGTTTTCGGGTTTTAATGGCGAAACAGACCGAGTCACTTCCGTCCATAAATGCCAATCGCCCAAATCCTGCGCCTGTTTTTTGCCCCGCCGCGCCATTTATCAGTCCAGCTGATCAGTGCGGACCAATTTCCAGTTCGGATCGCGTGATTTCACCGGACGGGCAAAAGTCCATTCGTCAGCAATATCAACAATTGCGTCCACGTCGCCTTCAACCACTTCGCCAGATTTATCGCGCACAGCGCTGACCACTTGGGCCCGATAATCGATGGTAACCAAGGCATCTTTGCCTTCAAATTCAACATCAACAACCTCAACATTATTGAAGCCAACAAAAGTGAATTGATTGGTTTGACCCTGGGCCTCGCGTTCGTTGATCGCCTGCTCAAACTCTTCATAGATCGAGCGATCAAGCAGCATTTTCAATGTCTTCTTGTCGCCTTGAGCGAACGCCACAACGATCATTTCGTAAGCGGAAATTGCGCCATCCAAAAACTGCTTTGGTGAAAAATCGCGATCCAAGTCAGCCAATTCCTGCAGGCCTTTGGCCACATTGCTGCGCTCGCCTGCAACCCGATCGATCTCCGCTTCAATTTTTAGGCGACGTTTTTGCGCATCCAATTGCGGCCGCGAATTGGCGATATTATCACGCTTGCCCAAATCGATGACATTGCCCGCGTCTTTTTCCTTGGCGCTTTCAGATTCTGGCGCCTTATCGCGGTCATTATTATTGTCTTGCTGGTAAGGCGGGCGCTCTTCACCGGTACGTGTGCCCAAAACAGAGCGCAGCCGGAAAAGCACAACCACAGCAATAATCAAGAAGATAAGGGTGGTTGGATCTAAAAAGTCTTGCATATTTGCCTCATCATGCGCGAATGCGCGCTCGCAATTTCATTATTTCTTCCTATATATATGTCAAGATACGCTTATGGCCAGCTTTGAGACCAATGATTGGTCAAAGAAATGTCATTTTGTCACATGAACGCTGAAAAGGAGTGAATTTGTCCCGAATTCTGTTTGCCCTGTTTGTGGTTGTGCCCATTATTGAAATTGCCATTTTCGTGGCACTTGGCGGCCTGATCGGCTTCTGGTGGACCATGGGCGGCATTGTGTTTACCGCAATTTTGGGCTCGTTCCTGTTGCGGCAACAGGGCATGTCGGTTCTGTTTTCTATTCAAAACAAGCTCAATGCGGGCGGGTTTCCTGCGCAAGAGATTGTTGATGGGGTCATGTTGGCCATTGCTGGCGCGTTATTGCTGACGCCAGGTTTCTTCACTGATGCTGTTGGCTTTTCTTTGTTTGTGCCAATGGTGCGCCAAACATTGTTCCAAGAGTTGCGCAAACGCGCGAAAGTGGTTTCGGCCACCTCTTATCAATCTTATCGGCAAGACCCGCGCGGCGATGATTACACCCGCCGCGACGAGGATGGCGTGATTGATTTGGACGAAGATCACTGGCGAGAAGACCGGAACTAATTGAAGGGCTTTTGGCTTCTTGTCGTGCTCGCCTAAAAGTGATAGCCACATGGGCGAAGAATTCTAAACAAACTGGGCAGGAACATGGCCGAAGAAGAAAACAAAGCAGCCGCTGCGGATCAACCCGCACCATCACTCAACATTGTTGGTCAATATATCAAGGATTTGAGCTTCGAAAACCCGAACGCACCAGCGTCTTTGAGTGCGGGTGAAGCCCCACAGATTGCGATCTCTATCAATGTGGGCGCGCAAAAACAGCAAGAAGAGCTATATGCGGTAGAATTGACCATCAATGCCAAAGCCGAGCGCGACAATAAAGTTTTGTTCAGCGTTGAGTTGGTTTATGGCGGCCTGTTCGCGATTAAGAATTTCCCAGAAAATCAATTGCACCCCTTGGTGATGATTGAGTGTCCGCGCTTGATCTTCCCATTTGCACGCCAATTGCTGGCAACAGTGACGCAAACTGGTGGTTTCCCTCCATTGTTGATGGAACCAGTAGACTTCTCTTCAATCTATCGTCAGAATTTGGAAGCTGCTGCCGCGCAACAGCAAGCCAATGGCGATGCTAAACCAAATTAAGGTTTACGACCAATATTTGGCCCAAAGCGCCTCTTCATTCATTTGAAGCACAAATTGTTTGTGGCGCTCTATTTGATCTTGGGTCAAACGTGAATTTAAAGGGGCCGGACGCTGACGCGCGGCCTCTTTTTTTATGGTCACGCCTTCATTTTGATTTTCGGTTTGCGCTGCGAGCGACAGGCCAACTTGGCGACCGCCCAAAAGCTCAAGATAGACTTCTGCCAAAATTTCACTATCGAGCAAGGCGCCGTGAAGGGTGCGGCGGGTATTGTCGATACCATAGTGGCGGCATAGAGCATCCAGATTTACGCGTGCACCAGGGTGCTTCTTGCGCGCCAGCATCACGGTGTCGATCACTTCATTGTCAAGCCGGCGTTTGCTGGCCCATTCCAATTCAGCCTGCAAGAAGCCCATATCAAAGGGCGCGTTGTGGATCACCAGTACCGAATCAGCGACAAAATCGAGGAAATCGTCCGCTATGTCTTTGAATAAGGGTTTGTCGGCCAAAAACTCATTGCCCAAGCCGTGAACCTTAAAGGCTTCTTCCGGCATATCGCGCTCTGGATTGCAATAAACGTGATAATTATTGCCCGTGGGAATGTGGTTGATGAGCTCAACACAGCCAATTTCCACCAGACGATCGCCCGTTGCCGGATTGAGACCCGTTGTTTCCGTATCCAACACAATTTCGCGTTTCAAAGTTTTGGTCCCCGCGCCGCAATTTCGCTGCGGCTATTTTAGTGGGCTTTGGCGGCCAAACAAGCTTTGATGATCTCATCCACAGCCGATTGTGTTTTGGCGAGGTCAGTGCCGGTATCAATTTCAAAATCGGCGCGAGATCGCTTCTCATCTTGTGGCATTTGCCGCGCGACGATGGCGGTGAATTTATCCTCGTTCATCCCCGCACGCGCCAAAGCCCGTTGCTTTTGTATCTCTGGTGCGCAGAAGGTAACGGCAATGAAATCTGTCGGGTAATTTTTGCCGGTTTCAAACAATAATGGGATCTCCAAAATTGCTAATTTCTCATTATTTCCAGCGGCTTGTTCCAAAAATTTGTGCATTTTTTGTTGCACCATTGGATGGATTAGTGCTTCAAGTTTGGCCAGATTTTCTGGATTTCCCAATACATGTTTCGAGAGGGCGGCACGGTCTATTTGTCCATCGATGATGGCATCAGGAAACAGCCTGCGCATCGGTTCAATCGCTTCATGTTTGTAAAGATCGTGCACAGCCTGATCCGCATCATATATCGGGATATCCCGCTTGGCGAACATGCCTGCCACGGTGGATTTACCTGTGGCGATGGAACCTGTGAGGCCCAAGACGATAGGCTTGCGACTGGAATTAGCCATTTTTGATCTCCGCCAGCATATATTGGATCAGGTCTTCATCAACTTCGGGCTTTTGACCGAACCAAATTTCAAACCCTGGTACCGCTTGGTGCAACAACATGCCCAGACCCGTTGCAATTTTAAGCCCTCGCGCCTCTGCATCTTGGAGCAACGGTGTCATTAGTGGAGTGTAGACAATGTCTGTGACAATTGCGTTCTCTGGTAGTTTATGCACATCCAGTTGGTCAAACCTTGAGCCGTGCATGCCGATTGAGCTGGTGTTGACTACAAAATCTGCTTGAGGCGCCAATTGATCAAATTGATCAAGGGTTTGCGGTACAATGGGTCCGTCAAATTCACTGGCCAATTGTTCGGCACGGGCGAACGTACGATTGAGCAAATAGATGGTTTTAAAGCCTTTATCCACAAGCGCGGCCAGGATTGCTCGCGCTGCGCCGCCCGCACCTAAAATGATGGCACATTCTTTATGTAGATCCCAATGTGGCAATTGGTGAGTGAGATTGGCCAGAAAGCCATATTCATCACTATTATCGCCCATGATTTTACCGTTTTCAGCCCAAATTGTGTTCACCGCACCGATTTTTTTGGCCGTATCGGTGTGTTGATCACATAGATCAAATGCCAATTGCTTATGCGGAATGGTCACATTGCCGCCGCGCAATTCACCATTTCGGACTTGCTCGATCAATTTCGGCAAGGTTTGCTCATCTGTCTCAATAGCGGAATAAGTACCTGAAATATTGTACTTTTTAAGCCAGTAGCCATGCAGCAAGGGTGATTTGGAATGTTTGATCGGGTTGCCTGTGACAAAGGCTTGCAGTGGACCACTCATGAAAGCGCCCCCACTTCACGCAAGGCCTTCAGCAAAGGCAGAAGCGGCAGGCCCAAAACAGTGAAATAATCGCCATCGACCTTTTCGAACAATTGCACGCTCGGTCCTTCCAGTTGATAACCGCCTGCGCATTGTAAAAGCTCATCACCCGACGCGGCGATTACCTTTTCCATCTCTTCATCTTTGAAATTGCGCATGGTGAGTTTTACCGTTTGGCTGGTTTCAGCCAAAATTTGGTTATTTTTTGCAATGACCGCCGCACTTATCAGGCTATGGGTTTTGCCACGCATCATCTTAAGCTGCTCGCGCAAATGATCTCCATCTCGAGGTTTATGCAGCGGCATTTGGCCCAACATGATCGTTTGGTCGGCGCCAATCACAAAGCGATCATTATGTTGCTGGGCCACTGCGAACGCTTTTGCAGCGGCCAAATGTGCCGTACGGGCCTTCTGATCGAGTTTTGACAGCTGGTTATCACGCTCTATTGCGCGTTCATCCACATGCGCCGCAACAACATCAAAATCCACAGCTGCGCGGGTTAATAATTGTGCACGAAAGACACTTTTTGAAGCCAAAATAATATTGTTTTTCATATACTTACCTAGTTATCCCCGATGAACTGTGGGCAAATGTGTGAATGAGCAGCTGCTGGTCCTTCTTGATCATTTTTCCGCGTCTTTTTCACCGTTGGCTCAAATTTCATGCACAGCTTTTGCCATGGTTAAAAATTGATTAAGGAAAATGTGGATTTCGGGCATAAGACTCCTTATCCAAAACTGTACCCGATTTGTGTACAGCTTTTCCACCTGTTATGCAGTAACGCTTTTTTAACCGTTAATCCTTTGTTAACGGGCAAAATTTACGTTTCGTTAACTTTTTGCCGTTGGATACAGATTTTTGATCAACATAGAAGGGTCTATGTGCCGCATGTGGATTAGGGTTGTGGGAAAGAAAGAATTCCTGCAAAACACAGATAAGAAGAAAAAGAAGAAAGATATAAATATCTTATCTATTGGATTTATAGGGAAAAGGTGGACCGATTGACCGACCGCAAATTGCTTCAATGCGTATTAGGACAGAAATTTGATGTGCCCCCCATGTGGATCATGCGGCAAGCTGGTCGATATTTGCCTGAATATCGTGAGGTTAGGGCATCAACAAAGGGATTTTTGGATCTTTGCTATACGCCTGAAAAGGCGATTGAAGTCACCTTACAGCCTCTAAGACGTTTTGATCTGGACGCAGCTATTTTGTTTTCAGATATTTTGGTTATTCCAGACGCTTTGGGACAGTCAGTGCAATTTCAGCCAGGCGAGGGACCGTTGCTAGAGCCTTTGGAAGGTATGGATGATGTGAAGGCCTTGTCGGTGGACAAGGTGTTGGATCATCTCAACCCTGTGCTGGAGACAGTTTCTGGATTGCGTTCAACGATTGATGACCACAAAACGCTCATTGGCTTTTGTGGTGCACCTTGGACTGTGGCGACCTATATGATCGGGGGCAAAGGTTCACCTGACCAAGCTGCGGCACGTTTATTTGCGTTGCAACAGCCAGAAGCTTTTGCAGCTTTGATGGATGTGTTGGTTGAGGCGAGCGCGAGATATTTGATTGCTCAATTCAAAGCGGGTGCCGATGTGGTGCAGATTTTTGAAAGCTGGGCTTTGAATCTGGATGAGGTCGCCTTTGATTCCTATGTGATCGCCCCCACAGTTAAATTGATCAATAAGGTGCGTGCAGAGATTCCAAATGCGCCAATTATTGGCTTTCCACGCGGCGCGGCTGCAAATGTGCCGAAATATATCAAAGCGACAGGTGTAAATACGGTTGGCGTGGATTATGCGACGCCGCTTCACTATGCAAAGGACCATATAGCGCCTCTGGCGACCGTACAGGGCAATTTGGACCCCTTGCGGCTGGTGGCTGGTGGCGATCAGATGAATCGCGCTGTAGATGCCATCCTAGAGGCTTTTAGCGATACGCCGCACATCTTCAATTTGGGCCATGGTATTGTGCCGCAGACGCCGATTGCGCACGTGGAACAATTGGTCCGCCGGGTGAAGGGCTAAAATTATGCTTTGGGTGAAGTCATTACACATTATTTCCATCATCGCCTGGATGGCGGGTATGCTCTATTTGCCGCGGTTGATGGTTTATCATGCAGATGCGGAGAAGGGCTCCACCCAAAGTGTAACCTTTAAAATTATGGAGCGTCGGCTGCTGAAAGCGATTATGACGCCGGCCATGATTGCCAGTTGGGTGTTTGGCTTGTGGTTGGTGTTTGGGTTTCAAATGGCCAGTTTCACTGACATTTGGTTTTTGATTAAGTTTGCCAGTGTTTTGGCGCTGTCTGGCATGCATGGTTTCTTGTCGCGACAAGTTAAAGACTTTGCCAAGGATCAAAACCAAAATAGTGCGAAGTTCTTTCGAATGATCAATGAAGTGCCAACTCTATTGATGATCATTATTGTTATAATGGTGGTTGTGAAGCCGTTTTAGTTAAATTGGTTGAGCCAATAGTTTTCTTGAACCGCCAAAAGAATTGCGTTATAGCTGTCCCACTTGAGGCGAACTGATTTGTTTCATTCAGTTCCTCACCTCGAAAATCCCACCCTTAGTTTTATCTGCCCACACTAGGATACGTCCTTCATGCAGAATATGAAGCTCCGAGAGCTTAAGGCTAAAACACCAGCCGAACTTTTGGCATTTGCCGAAGAAGTTGAAGTCGAAAATGCAAGCACCTTGCGCAAGCAGGAATTAATGTTTGCGATACTTAAACAATTGGCGGAAAATGACGTCGACATTACCGGGGAAGGCGTTGTTGAAGTTTTGCCTGACGGTTTTGGGTTTTTAAGAAGCCCAGATGCCAATTATTTGCCCGGCCCTGATGATATTTATGTCAGCCCATCTCAAATTCGGCGATTTTCCTTGCGCACCGGTGATACGGTCGAGGGTCAAATTCGCTCTCCAAAAGATGGCGAACGCTATTTTGCGCTGCTCAAGGTCAATTCGATTAATTTTGAAGAACCTGATCGTGCGCGCCACAAAGTCAATTTTGACAATTTAACACCGCTTTATCCTGATGAGCGCTTCAATATGGAGGTGGCAGACCCCACCACCAAAGATAAAAGCGCCCGGATCATTGATTTGGTTGCGCCTTTGGGTAAAGGCCAGCGCGCGCTGATTGTGGCGCCGCCGCGCACCGGTAAAACCGTGTTGCTGCAAAATATCGCCCAATCGATCGCAACCAATCATCCAGAATGTTATTTGATCGTATTGTTGATCGATGAACGACCTGAAGAAGTGACTGATATGCAGCGTTCTGTACGCGGCGAAGTGATTTCTTCGACCTTTGATGAGCCTGCCTCTCGTCACGTACAAGTGGCAGAAATGGTGATCGAAAAAGCCAAACGTTTGGTTGAGCATAAGCGCGATGTTGTGATTTTGCTCGATTCGATTACCCGTTTGGGCCGCGCTTACAACACTGTGGTGCCATCCTCTGGTAAAGTTTTGACCGGTGGTGTGGATGCCAACGCGTTGCAACGGCCGAAGCGCTTTTTCGGTGCCGCACGGAACATTGAAGATGGTGGCTCTTTGACCATTATCTCAACCGCCCTGATCGATACCGGCAGCCGCATGGATGAAGTGATCTTTGAAGAATTTAAAGGCACAGGTAACTCTGAGCTTATTCTTGATCGTAAAGTTGCTGATAAGCGCGTCTTCCCAGCCATCGACATTACCAAGTCTGGTACCCGTAAGGAAGATCTATTGGTCGACAAGGATACGCTTAAAAAGATGTATGTCTTGCGTCGTATTCTCAACCCAATGGGCACTGTCGATTCGATCGAATTCTTGTTGGATAAGCTGCGTCAGACCAAGTCAAATGCAGAATTCTTCGATTCTATGAACACTTAGTGATGGGTGAGGCTGCGCATGGATACCATTATTGCGTTGTCCAGTGGAAGTCTGCCATCAGGTGTTGCAGTGTTGCGGCTTTCGGGCCCAGCAGCCACTGAAGTTCTTGAAGGTTTGGGGGTAACATGCCCCCAAGCTCGTTTTGCTCAATTTAGCACCCTTGAGGATGAAAACGGACAGCCCATTGATGAGGCGCTCGTTTTGTATTTTCCTGCACCACACAGTTTCACAGGTGAGGACATTGTTGAATTGCAATGTCATGGCAGCCAAGCCGTTGTGCAGAGGCTTTTGACACAAGCGATTGCGCATCCAAATGTGCGGCTGGCGGAGGCTGGAGAGTTTTCCCAACGCGCATTCGAAAATGGCAAGATGGATCTGGTTGAAGTTGAGGGCCTTGGGGATCTTTTGGATGCCAAGACTGAAAACCAGCGTCAATTGGCCTTAAGCCGAATGCAGGGCGGTATCTCCGATAAAGTTCAGCATTGGCGCACGCAAATTATTGATCTCCTTGCTGAGATTGAAGCACGTTTGGACTTCAGCGATGAAGGCGATGTTGAAGACAGTTTACCCACTGGATTTCAACAGGATATCAACAAACTCGTCGAAAGCATCCAATCTGCGTTAAGCGGTTATAATAGCGGCCAAATCATCAAAGATGGATTTAACGTCGCCCTAGTTGGCCGTCCAAATGTGGGTAAGTCAACATTATTGAACACCTTGGCAAAATCCGACCGTGCGATTGTTACGGACATTCCAGGGACAACGCGTGATGTAATTGACGTGGAGATCGATGTTGAAGGCCAGCTTTTTCGGCTCTTTGACACAGCCGGCATAAGGCAGACTGATGATGTTGTCGAGTTGGAGGGAATTAGTCGGTCCTATCGGGCAATTGAACAGGCCAACCTTGTTATCGAGCTTATCGATGCAAGTAAAACAAGTGAAGCCGTATATCCACATGCAGATTGGCAATTATACACCAAGCAAGACTTGCAAGATTCCGACGAAGTGGATTCACGTGAAACACTGAAGGTCTCAGCCAAAACCGGTGCAGGGATTTCCGACTTGATGAAGCGTTTGGTAGAAGCTGCCGCTGAAGTTAAAGATTCACGTGAAACCATGTTGATTTCACACCAACGGGATCGAACAGCATTAGATGATGCACTTTTGCACTTGAATGCTGCCGCGGATTTGAATAAACCACTTGAGTTTATCGCCGAGGATTTAAGACAGGCGACTTTACCGCTCTCGCGTCTTATTGGCCTTGTTGATGCGGAGCAGATTTTAGATCGACTATTTGCTGGATTTTGCATTGGCAAATGATTCACGTGAAACAGTGCGAACTGGATTCACGTGAAACAGGGAAATGTGCACATGACTCAAAACAATCAATTTGATGTCGTTATTGTCGGCGGCGGCCACGCAGGCTGCGAAGCGGCTGCTGCATCTGCACGCGTGGGTGCCAAAACCGCTCTCATCACCCATCAATATGCAAAAATTGGCGAAATGTCATGTAATCCTGCCATTGGTGGATTGGGTAAAGGTCATTTGGTGCGAGAGATTGATGCACTAGATGGGCTAATGGGTCGCGTTGCTGATCAGGCGGGCATTCAATATCGGTTATTGAACCGGCGAAAAGGGCCAGCGGTGCGCGGCCCCCGTGCGCAAGCTGATCGTAAGCTTTACAAGCAAGCCATGCAAACGGCAATCGATGCTCAAGTGAACTTAATGGTTCTTGAGGGCGAAGTCGATGATATCATTACACAAAATGGTGACGTGACAGGTGTGAAACTCGGCGATGGTACACACATTGAGTGTACGAAAGTGGTGTTGGCGACAGGAACTTTTCTAAGGGGTCTTATCCACCTTGGTGAAAAGAAAATCCCCGCGGGTCGGGTGGGTGAGGCGCCAGTGCTTGGACTTTCAGAACGCTTGGAACAGTTGGGCCTGCTGCTGGGTCGGTTGAAGACGGGGACACCGCCACGTCTTGATGGGCGCACTGTCAATTGGGATGTTCTTGAAGTCCAACACGGGGACGCGGAGAAGGAAGCCTTCTCCATGCTGACCGATGAAATTACAGTGCCACAAGTGCCATGTTATATCACGCGCACTGACAAAAAGATGCATCAAATTATCGAAGACAATCTGCATCTTTCTGCTATGTATTCCGGTCAGATAGACAGCAAAGGTCCGCGCTATTGTCCGTCTATCGAGGACAAAATTGTACGCTTTAATGATCGCGAGAGCCACCAAATCTTTTTGGAACCTGAAGGCTTGGATGATCATACGATCTATCCAAATGGACTTTCGACGAGCCTGCCCGAAGATGTGCAATATGAATTTATCCGTGCATTGCCGGGGCTTGAAAATGCAGAAATTATTCAACCTGGCTATGCCATCGAATATGATTATGTTGACCCGCGCGAGCTGACCCATGAGCTGGAGTTGCAAAAGCAGCCTGGGCTCTATCTAGCAGGTCAGATCAACGGCACGACAGGATATGAGGAAGCAGGCGCGCAAGGTCTTCTAGCTGGGGCCAACGCCGCACTTGCTGCCTTAGGCAATGACGGTTTACATTTATCTCGTACGCAAAGCTATCTCGCTGTGATGATTGATGATTTGGTCACGCGCGGAGTGACCGAACCTTATCGTATGTTTACGTCAAGAGCAGAGTTTAGATTACATCTGCGGGCCGACAATGCAGATCAACGACTAACCCCAATTGGGCTGCAATATGGTTTGGTTGGTGAAGTTCGTGAGGCCGCTTTCCTCAATAAGATGGATGCCTTAAATCACGCAAGCGATCTGTTGAAATCTTTGTCTATCACGCCAAATGAGGCAGAAAAGCAGGGCTTGAAAGTTAATGCAGATGGCGTCCGCCGCTCTGCATTTGAATTGCTGTCCTATCCGAATATTGAGTTGGAAGATCTAACACGGATTTGGCCAGAACTTGCCAATCTCGACTCAAAGGTGATTGAGCAAGTGAGTGTTGACGCGCAATATGCTGTTTACTTGGATCGACAGAAGGCTGACGTTGAGGCGATGCAGCGCGATGAGAGGCGGGCAATTCCTGACTGGATGGATTACAATCAATTGTCAGGTCTATCTGGCGAAATGCGCCAAAAGCTAGAGCAAGCACAACCAAAAACCATTGCACATGCGCAGAAGATTGAGGGTATTACACCGGCCGCCATCACGTTGATTCTAGCTGTGATTAAGCGCGGCTACTTGGTGAAGAAGACAGGTACGCATTAATGCAGCCAGCAAAGCAAGCGGTTGGGATCTATCTTGAGGGTCTAAATTTTTCCTCTGATGAAGATCTGGACGTGGACCAAATTATGTCAGATTTGTCTGGCTATGAAAACCAGCTGATAAAATGGCAAAAAATTAAGAACCTTGTTTCACGTGAAACACTCTCTGAAATTTGGTCAAGGCATTTTCTCGATAGTCTGCAACTTATCCCAATGATTCCGGAAGAATCCAAGGTGATTCTTGATATGGGAAGCGGCGGTGGATTTCCGGCGATTCCATTGGCAATTGTACTCAAAAATCAGTCAATTGCTGTGCATTTGGTCGAATCCAATGGTCGAAAAGGATCTTTTTTGCGACAAATTGTGCGCGATTTGGGATTGAACGCGTCGGTACATACAGAGCGTGTGGAATCGCTGAAACCCCAGGAAATCGGGCATATAGACGTGTTTACAGCACGAGCATTTGCATCATTAACGGATGTTTGCGGCTATATTTATCCCTTATGGCAACAAAATTCTGTGGGATTATTCCAAAAAGGCCGGGGATATAGCAAAGAAATAGAAGAATCTTTGCAAAAATGGCGCTATAGTTATTCCACAGTGGAAAGCGAGACCCTAGGTGATGCTGCGATCGTCAAAATGACCGATTTGATGCAGAAATAGGGCAATTTTGGCACAGGAGGCGTCGATGCGGCCGCGTATTCTGACTTTGGCAAACCAAAAAGGTGGTGTGGGTAAAACCACTACAGCTATCAATTTGGCGACGGCTTTGGCCGCAATTGGCGAGCGTGTGCTGATTGTGGATATTGACCCCCAAGGGAACGCCAGTACCGGGATCGGTGTTGAGCGCAGTACCCGTCAGTACTCTGCTTATGATTTGATGACCGGCGAGGTTGAGCTGGAAAAGGCGATTTTGCACACCAATGTGCCAAATGTTGCGATTGTGCCCTCGACCATGGACCTTCTTGGTTTGGAGTTGGCAATTGCAGAGGAAGGTGATCGGGCCTTCCGGTTGCGCAATGCATTGGATAATGCAGGTAGCCTCTATCATGAGGGTAAGCCGATTACCTACATTTTGGTTGATTGTCCGCCTTCGCTTAACCTATTGACGATTAACGCGCTGGCAGCGGCAGACGCGGTTTTGGTGCCAATGCAGTGCGAATTTTTCGCCTTGGAAGGTTTGAGCCAACTGCTTCAAACTATTGAACAAATTAAGACAAATCTGAATCCTGGGCTTTATGTTCAGGGGGTCATTATGACCATGTTTGATAAGCGCAATAATTTGTCGATGCAGGTTTTGGACGATGTGCGCAGCCATTTGGGTGAGCTGGTGTATGACACTGTGATTCCCCGTAATGTGCGCCTTTCGGAAGCACCATCTTACGGCAAGCCAGCATTGCTCTATGATTTGCGATGTGCTGGTTCGCAGGCCTATTTGCGGTTGGCCACCGAAGTGATTAAGCGTGAACGTCGGTTGAAGGCGGCATAAGGGTTAAAGCGATGAATGAGAAAAATCCAAATAATCGGTTGGGACGCGGATTGGCCGCTTTGATTGGCGACACACCGCCCATGGATGCACCTCGTCATGCCGATAGTTCAGGCATTCGCCGTCTGCCCGTGGAATTTATCGTTGCCAGCCCAAACAACCCGCGTCGTCATTTCTCTGTCGAAGAATTGGAAGATCTTACCAATTCAATCAAAGAGAAAGGCATCATGCAGCCGATTCTGGTGCGTCCAAGCCAGGTAGAGCCCGATCAGTATGAATTGGTGGCTGGTGAGCGCCGCTGGCGTGCAGCGCAGCGTGCAGGCCTGCATGAAGTGCCTGTCATTATTCGTGAGTTGGATGATCGTGAAGCGCTTGAGCTGGCGATCATTGAAAACGTACAGCGGTCTGATCTTAATCCACTTGAAGAATCAAGAGGTTATGATCAGCTGATGCAGCAGTTTGGCTACACACAGGCAGATTTGGCACAGGTTATCGGTAAAAGCCGTTCGCATGTGGCGAACACTTTGCGGTTGATGAAATTGCCAGAAAGTGTGCAGGGCTATGTTGCTGATGGTGCGCTTTCGGCAGGTCATGCGCGGGCATTGATCACGGCAAAAGATCCATCAGCTCTGGCACAACGCATTGTCGAAGGCGGTTTAAGCGTTCGTGAAGCTGAGAATATGGTGCAAAAGCAATTGCGTGCCGATGAAGAAGCTGGCGACACGCCCGCTGGTGCGAAAAAGAAGCAAAAAGATTCTGACACATTGGCGCTCGAAAAAGAGCTTTCTGACCGGTTGGGACTGAAAGTTTCCATCGACCATAAAGAGCGTGGCGGCAAGATTGAAATCAAATACCGCACGCTGGATCAATTGGACGATGTGTGTTCGCGTTTGCAGCGCAACGGATAGAATTCAATATAAATTACAGTGAATTAGGCGGGCTATTTGGGTCCGCCTTTTTTGTGGCTTCAAACAAGGATTGATGATTTTGCAGCAAATGAGCAAGGCGGTCAGCCACCCTGCGGATCACAGGCCGATGCCGTTCCTCATGATGCATGACCAGCCATTGCTCGGTTCGTAGCGCATCAATTGGTGGACTGGACCGCTGTAATCGAGAGTCCTGGTCGCCTATAAAGCAGGGCAAAACCGCCTGGCCGACACCGGATGCTGCCATTTCGCGTACACTCATTGAATCACTAGCGCGTAACACTATGTTTTCGCTGTGGTTTTGGTTTAACCATTGTGCAGAACGGGCACCCGATAGCGTGTCAGTAACGCCGATATAGCACGGTTTGTGATCGATATCACCATCAGCGCGAGCATAGAGAGCGTATGCGACTTCACCAAGCTTGCGTCCCGCCAACCATTGTTCATGGGGGCGGGCATTGCGTATGCCAATCTCCGCATGGCGATGGCCGATATCTACACGTTCCAGTCCGGTAACCAGTTCGATCATTAGATCGGTTTCACCTTGCCAGAGTTCAGCCATGTGTTGCGACAAAAAAGAAGAGGTCCATGGGCCGGCTGAAATGCGCACTGTTGGTTTCACATTTAGCTGGTCGCTCCAGTGTTGAAGCGCCGACATGGAGTTTGAAACATTTTGCGCATGGGCGAGTAGATCTTCACCCAATTCGGTGAGCTGATAGCCACGTGGAGATCGAAGAAATAACGAACTGCCTAAATTATTCTCCAGCGACGCAATGTGACGCCCAAGAGTTGCTGGGCTCATGCCGGTGTTTGTCGACGCGCCGGTGAGGCCACCCGCTTCAGCAACTGCGGTGAAGAGTCGTATTTCGTCCCATCCAAATTTCATTTTTCATCCTTGAAAAGCCATATGCATTTATGGCGCTGTTTTGGCGCAAATACGGATTTTATGATCGCATATTCAATCATAATTGAAAA
This sequence comes from Maritalea sp. S77, assembly GCF_049801075.1. NCBI lineage: Bacteria > Pseudomonadati > Pseudomonadota > Alphaproteobacteria > Hyphomicrobiales > Devosiaceae > Maritalea > Maritalea sp. S77. The sequence continues at coordinate 289,732 of NZ_JBNAGG010000003.1, forward strand.
ATGGAATTTAGTCATGCGTTACAGTCGTAAACTTATTCGTCCTCTTCTTTGGCTCATCCGGCCGATTCGCGTCATGCGCCTTGCCCATGAATTGCGCCGCATGAGTGATCGACAATTGGCAGATATTGGCTTGTGCCGAAATGACATTGGGCGGATGTCGAAAATTTGGATTAGGTCTGCTCAGTCAAATGTGTTGTGGGGCAAAAAATAGCGCTGAAAGAGTGTTTTTAGTGCGTTTCTGTGGTCGCCTTCAGCAAGAAAAGTCGGGCCAATGCACACTGTAGGGCGCGAGAGAAACGCACCGAAAACATCGATTTTCTATGATTTCACGTGAATCATTTAGATATTTAGTGTCGAGCCGCTATTGTTGCAATGGCCAGAAGGGCTTGGCGGGTATGGGCGATATCCAGTGATGCGTTTTTTCGTGTCTGGGCAATCGCATCATAAATGCGTGTGCAGGCCGTGGCGAGGTTGCCGGATGACCAAGTGCGAATTTGTGTTTGCACTTTTGCTTTGCGTGAAAAGTGAATTGGCGGCCTTGCGCTGTTCACCAATTGATCAAGCGAGGTGCCTTCTTCCATTTTTGCACGTTGGGTTCGAAGCCACGTGAAATGCATAAGGGACCGTGTGAGAATGGCAGAAGAATGAATGCCACTGTCAAATGCGCGGGACAGGGCCTGATCGAGCTTTTGGACATGGCCGGTGCCCGCGCTATCAATAATTTCATCCAGTGCCAACATGGCGTTGTCGCCGCAGAGATTGATTACATCTTCCAATGTGATCTTTTTGCTTTGCGCGGCAAAAAGAATGAGCTTTTCAACTTCTGATCGTGTGATTTGACGGTCATTCCCCAGTTGATCTTTTAGGGCTTGCAGCGCGTCATTGTCGATTTGCACCTGATTTTCGCGAAACATCTCTCGCATTAATTGGTCCAAGCTACGGGCATCATCAGCAAAGCAGGGAAGGGCACGGGCTGATTTTGCTTTTTCCATCACCTTGCGCAGATTGTCTTTTGGGGTGAGATTGCCTGCCTCTATGAGAATGATCGCAGGTACGTCTTCAGCCGCCAACCTTTCCAAAGTTGGGGCTAGCGCGTTTGTGGCGCTCCGCACCCGCACAATGCGTTGCCCACCAAACATGGATGTGGTGTTGGCTTCGGTTTCAATGGTGGCGTCGGCATTGTCCAGATCGGCATATTGCAGGCTGATGAGGTTCATCGGGTCTGCATCTTTGCCCTGAAAGTGCTTTTGCAATTGATCTGTTGTTTCGCGTACGCGTCCAGCATCTGGCCCATATATCAAAATGATGCCCGATCTGAGATCGGGTTTGTTCAAAAAACCAGAGACGTCACGCGCTTTTAGGGCGGTCACTGTGTGTTGGCCTCATTGAAAAAATGCAACAGATCGATTTCAACCAGCTTGGCTGCGGCTTCGCCTGCACGTTTTTCCGCGTCTTTTGCTGCAGCTTTATCTGCCACCAATTGACCAGAAGTTTGGTAGGTCGCCGCCGCAAAACGTGACCCAGACAGCACTGTTTCTTCGGTATCCACTTGGATCAGTTTAAAGGAAATGGTTGCTTTCATTTCCTTTTCGTTGCGCGCGAATTGTGAACCTGCCTTAAAAAGGCTCCGTGCAGATGCGCTGACATTGAGATCTAGCTTATAGGGTGCAGCTTTATTTTCGCCCAAATCAAATCGGATTTTTTGGAAAATGATTTGCTCCAAGCGACTATCTGCCTCGGCGTAAGTCAGATTGAAATCTTTTTGCGCTAAATTGTTTGTGCCCTGATAAGCCGGACGCAAGGTGCATCCAGCCAACAAAGCTGCAGATAGGGCTGCCATCGCGGCAAGTTTAAATGGTTTAGATAACAACATTTACAATTCTACCTGGTACCACGATCACCTTTTTCGGTGCGTTGCCATCTAACATGCGCGCAATTGGATCGGCTGACAAGGCAGCCTGTTCAATCTGTGCTTTGGTTGCATCTTTAGCTATGGTTAGCTCGCCCCGTTTTTTGCCATTTACTTGAATGGGCAACATGATCGTATCGTCGGTCAAATATTTTTTGTCGGCTTCTGGCCAAGATTCATCCACCAACATTGTGTCATGACCAAGATGTGCCCAACATGTTTCTGTCAAATGCGGCACGATCGGGTTGGACAATTTAACCAATGTCTCGACGGCCAATTTGAGCGCCTTGCGTTCATCGCTGGTAGCATCCGATTTTACCTTGGCGATGGTTTTCGACAAGGCGTTCGCCAACTCATAGATTTGGGCGATGGCGCGGTTAAACCGCAAATTGTCGTAAGCATCGGTCACTTGATCGATGGCGCGGTGCGCGGATTTTAGCAAATCTTCGGCATCTGTTTGGGCTTTTGAGCCAATGTCTTCATTGTCCAAAATAGTCTTTGTGTCGTCGACCAAACGCCAAACGCGTTGAATGAACCGCCACACGCCTTCAATGCCAGACTCGGTCCATTGCACGTCACGCTCTGGCGGTGAATCTGACAAGACAAACCAACGTGTCGCATCGGCGCCAAAGCTTTCAGCCATTGATGACAAATCGATCACGTTCTTTTTCGACTTGGACATCTTCTCGATTGAGCCGATCTTAACTGGCTTGCCCGTTTCTTTATGGACAGCTTCGCGTTTGCCCTCATCTTCGGTCAGGTCAATTTCAGTCGGCGCGACCCATTCACCTGCTTCAGATTTATAGGTTTCGTGTGTCACCATGCCTTGGGTGAACAGCCCTTTGAACGGTTCGGTGACAGACAAATGACCTGTCGCTTTCATAGCGCGGGCAAAAAAGCGCGAATAGAGCAAGTGGAGGATCGCGTGTTCAACGCCGCCAATATATTGGTCGACAGGCAACCAATGGTCAGCCAATTCACGCACTGTTGGGGTTTTGGCCCGTGGTGCAGTGAAGCGCGCGAAATACCATGATGAATCCACAAATGTGTCCATCGTGTCGGTTTCACGGCGGGCAGGGCTGTCGCAATTAGGGCAGTTTACATGCTTCCAAGTCGGGTGACGATCTAATGGATTGCCCGGCTTGTCGAAGGTCACATCATCTGGCAGTTCAACAGGCAATTGATCATCCGGCACATGCACCACGCCACAATTGTCGCAGTGAATAATCGGAATTGGGCAACCCCAATAGCGCTGGCGTGAAACGCCCCAATCGCGCAAACGATAGTTTACCTTGCGCTCGCCTTGCTCGCGATTATTGATGGAGCTGTTTTCCAACCGGCGGGCAACTTCGTCAAATGCTTCTTGCGGTGCCATGCCGTCCAAGAATTGAGAATTGATCATCACGCCATCATCAGTGAAGGCCTCATCGCCGATTTCAAAACTGGCGGCGTCGGCATCTTTTGGCATCACTACTGGCACAACCGGCAGATCATATTTGCGGGCGAAATCCAAATCGCGTTGGTCACCAGACGGGCAGCCGAAAATGGCGCCAGTGCCATAGTCCATCAAGACGAAGTTTGCGACATAGACGGGCAACGTCCAGCTGTCGTCAAACGGGTGTTTCACGTGAATCCCGGTGTCGAAGCCTTTTTTCTCAGCCGTTTCCAATGCAGCCACCGAAGTGCCCATGCGGCGACATTCTTCGATAAACGCCTGCAATTCTGGATTGTCTTGCGCAGCGGCTTGGGCCAGCGGATGATCTGCCGCCACGGCCATAAAGGATGCGCCAAAGATTGTGTCCGGACGGGTGGTGTAAACCTCAAGTTCCGAATGACCATCTGGTGCAGTTTTTTCATCCAGTGCCCAGCGCACCAACAAGCCTTCAGATTTGCCAATCCAATTGGCTTGCATCAAGCGCACTTTTTCTGGCCAGCCATTCAGATTGTCAATTTCATCGAGCAAATCTTCGGCGAAGTCGGTGATTTTGAAAAACCATTGGGTTAGCTCTTTTTGTTCCACCAAAGCGCCAGAGCGCCAGCCGCGGCCATCAATCACTTGTTCATTGGCCAAAACGGTGTGGTCCACAGGGTCCCAATTTACCTTTGAACTTTTGCGGTAGACCAAGCCATCGCTCAAAAAGTCCAAGAACAATTTTTGCTGTTGGTGGTAATATTCAGGATCGCAGGTGGCGAATTCGCGTGACCAATCCAAGCTCAAGCCCAATGCCACCAATTGCTCTTTCATGGACTCAATGTTTTTGTAAGTCCATTCCTTTGGGTGGGCGTTGTTTTGCATCGCCGCATTTTCGGCCGGCATGCCAAATGCATCCCAACCCATCGGGTGCAAAACATTAAAGCCTTTGGCGCGCTTGAAACGTGCGATCACATCGCCCATTGTGTAGTTCCGCGCGTGGCCAACATGGCAGCGGCCAGACGGGTAGGGGAACATCTCAAGGACGTAATATTTCGGCTTATCGCTTTCCTCATTGAGGGCAAAGCTTTGGTTTTCGTTCCAAACTTTTTGCCAATGCGGTTCGCTTTCACGCGGGTTGTAACGTTCCGAAGTCATACCGGTTTCTTTTGTCCTTGAATATTATTGATCTGTGGTTCAAACCTTGACGTTGACCTTCACCAGAATTTGCCCTGTCGGTCAAGCTTTCATCAGGTTCAACGGTCCGATGTGGCGTGAGCTGATGATAGGGCAGGGATATTGAAAAAGAGGTAAAAGATGGGCGCAAAAGAATTGGATCAAGTTTGGGCAAATATGGCACGGGCGGCGAAGCGGTTTGATGGCGCAGAGCGGGAAGCGCCGAAGCTGATCGCCGTATCTAAAACCTATGGGCCGGAAGATATTGCGCCGATCCTTGAAGCGGGACAGCGCGACTTTGGAGAAAATCGCGTGCAGGAAGCACAAAGCAAATGGCCAGATTTGCGCGCGCAATATCCTGATCTGGTGTTACATTTGATCGGGCCGCTGCAAACCAATAAGGCTAAAGATGCGGTGGAGCTGTTTGACGTGATCCATTCGCTTGATCGTGAAAAGCTGGCTCGTCATCTCAAAAAGGAAATGGAAGCGCAGGGCAAAAACATCCCGCTTTTCATTCAAGTCAATATTGGAGAGGAAGAGCAAAAGAGTGGCATTGCTCCAAACCAAACAGCAGATTTTGTACGCTATTGTCAAAATGATCTTGGTTTGGACATTCAAGGATTGATGGCCATTCCACCAGTTGGCGAGCCGCCCGCGCCATTTTTTGCGCGGCTGGTGAAGCTCGGGAAATCAGTTGGTCTCGAAAAATACTCCATGGGAATGAGCGCCGATTATGAAACGGCCATCGAAATGGGCGCGAGCTATGTGCGGGTAGGGTCCGCTATTTTTGGCGCACGGGATTATCACTAAATCAACAATGATCGTGCCTGTTAACTACACAAAATGCTAACGCCCTTGTGATGAGCATGTGAAACACGCATGATGTTAGATAGATCCTAAAGATGATTTGCCATTTGGCCTCGAACAATTTTGGACTGAATATATGAATAAGCGTCGTTTGTTGATCGTTGATGATGAGGCGGATTTGCGCCAAAGCCTGTTGGAGCAGTTGGCTCATTACCGTGAATTTGAAATTGTTGAAGCTGAAAATGCCAATAGTGCTTTGCAGCTGGCCAAGGATGGTCATTTCGATTTGTTGATTTTGGATGTCGGTTTGCCGGATATGGACGGTCGTGAGGCCGTGAAGATTTTGCGGCAGGACGGCGTGAAGTCACCCATCTTGATGCTGACAGGTCACGATAGCGATGCGGATCAGATTTTGGGATTGGAAAGTGGTGCCAATGATTACGTGACCAAACCGTTCCGGTTTTCTGTTTTGTTGGCGCGCGTGCGTGCTTTGCTGCGGCAACATGATCAAAGCGAAGATGTGGTGTTTTCAATCGGACCCTACCGCTTCCACCCGTCGACCAAAACATTGGAAACGGACGACAGTCAAAAGATCCGTTTGACCGATAAAGAGACCTCAATTTTGAAATTCCTCTACCGCCAGGGTGCAAAAACTGTGTCGCGCGATGTGCTGCTGCAAGAGGTTTGGGGCTACAATAATCGCGTTACAACGCACACTTTGGAAACCCATATTTATCGCTTGCGGCAAAAAATAGAGCGGGATCCAACGCATGCGCGCTTGCTTGTCACCGAAGAAGGGGGCTATCGTTTGGTCCCATAGGGTGAAAAAACGTTTTGGGGAACGTTGTTAATGGCGCTGGAAAAAATGATTGAAGTTTTGGGGCAAGTTGAATTCTTCCAAAGCTTCTCACAAGATCAGATTAAGTTGGTGGCTTTTGTGGCTGATTTTCGTCAGGTGCCCGCAGGTGAGCTGTTGGTGCAAGAAGGCGATGTGGCTGAGGGTGCTTTCATTCTGGTGTCGGGCGAATTGATCAGGGAGCAAAAAGGCGGCAAACATCAAAGCGCTGTTTTTGATCAGCCCGGTGCGTTGATTGGCGATATGGCGCTGTTGGCAGCAACTCCACGCGCGGCTAGCATTCGGGCCCTTACAGCTTGTGAGGTGGTTTTCGTGCCGCGCACACATTTCAAAAAACTTATTCAGACTTACCCTGAACTTGGGGAGATGATGTCTGTCCACATCCGGCGTGCGCTGTCCAACTATGTGGACGCTCTTTCCACTGTCCACCCCAAGCTGAAGAGCGGGTAGTCTTTCTTATTTAAAGTGCGTGATGATGGGGACATGGTCGGACGGCTTTGGTGCCCAACCGCGCGCATCGCGCAGCACTTCGGTTTTGTGCGCATGTGGTGCAACATCTTGCGTGGCCCAAATATGATCGAGACGCCGTCCGCGATCTGATGCTGACCAATCTTTAGAGCGATAGCTCCACCAAGAATAAAGACGTTGATCGTGTGGAATATGTTTACGCACCAAATCGGCCCAAGCACGTTTGGCCTGAATCGCGTTCAGCTTTTCCGTTTCGATGGGTGTATGGCTGACCACTTTTAGCAGCTGCTTGTGTGACCACACATCATTTTCGTGGGGGGCGATATTGAAGTCACCCACAATCACATGCCCCTTGTCAAAGTCTGGACCATCAAACCAATTTTCCATTTCATCCAAGAAATCTAACTTGTGTTTGAACTTTGGATTTACGAGTGGATCGGGTTCGTCACCGCCAGCGGGAATGTAGAAATTGTGTACGTTGAGCGGGCCAAAGGATGCTTCGAATGTTGCTGACACATGTCGTGCGTCACCCATTTGGCAAAATTCGCGTTTGTTCTGATTGATAATTGGCAGGCGCGAAATGGTGGCAACACCATGATAACTCTTTTGTCCATTCACGGCTTGATGTTCATAGCCAGCTTTGGCGAGTGCTTTAGCGGGAAATTGCTCGTCCTGACATTTGATTTCTTGCAGGCATAAAATATCTGGCTGATGCTTTTCCAAAAATTCCAGCACCATAGGCAGGCGCAATCGCACCGAATTGATGTTCCAGGTTGCAATTGAAAGCGCCATAAAAAATCCCTCGCCTGACCGTTCGAATCATGAATGACCATAATGAACGATCAAGGCGAGGGGGCAACCCGGTTTTTATAAGGGCCAAATCTTATTCGCTGCGTGATTTGTAATTCGCTGGAATAGAAAAATAGGCTCGCGGGATATCGATATCTGTAGTGGTATCGTAAATCGAAAATGTGACTTCGCTGCCATTTGGCTCAGTTAAGGTCCACTGATTGAGCTCTTTTGTAGCAATGTCAAAAATCATTGTGACCGATACCAAACCAATAGGCGTGTCATCTGAGATGGAAATTGCAATCATCTCTTCGGTCTTGGTGACGTCTGTGATGTTGGTTTCAAACAAATTGATTTGGTCGGACAGGAATTGGCGCAAGGGCACCCGATGCTGTGGATAGGCAAATTTTGTTTTTTCTTTGCGGTCCAAAACATAAAACCCGCGGCCAACGGAAACCACTTCTTCACGTGATGGCGGGGCATATTTGAAGCGCACTTTTTCAGGGCGCTTGATATAGAAGATACCTTCAGCGCGTGTACCCGCACTGTCCAATTGAATGAATCGCCCGGCCATTTGCTCAATGGCGGAATGGTGCGCACTGATCTCATTGATGATCGATACTTCTTCTTCGCTCAATTGGCGGTTGAGCGCGTGAGCTGAAAATACACCGCTGATGGAAATGATCAGCGCGGCGATGCTAAGCTGGAAAAAACGCATAAAGTCGTCCTTTGTCGCACATTTGTTTGTGCGTATCATGAGCAAACATTGTGGCAATCACATGAGCATATGGTGGTGATAGTATAGCCTTTAAAGGGCAGATTCGTCATCACCGACCAACACTTCGCGTTTGCCCGCATGGTTGGCGGGTGAGATGACACCTTCTTCTTCCATCCGTTCAATCAATGTTGCGGCTCTGTTATAGCCAATGGATAGTCGACGCTGGATATAGCTGGTGGATGCTTTGCGGTCGTTCAACACGATATTGACGGCCTTGTCATATAGTTCGTCGCCAGAATTCCCAAGATTTGAATTGCCCGCGCCGCCTTCTTCTTCCACTTCTTCAGTGACATTTTCCAAATATTCAGGCGCACCTTGTGATTTTAAATGCTGCACCACAGCTTCCACTTCGCCATCGGCAACGAACGGACCGTGCAAACGACGGGTGCGACCACCGCCAGCCATATAGAGCATGTCGCCCATACCGAGCAATTGCTCCGCACCTTGCTCGCCCAAAATGGTGCGGCTGTCGATTTTCGAAGTCACTTGGAATGAAATCCGGGTGGGGAAGTTGGCCTTGATGGTCCCAGTGATCACATCAACGGACGGGCGTTGCGTTGCCATGATCAAGTGGATACCAGCGGCACGGGCCATCTGGGCCAAGCGCTGGATGGCACCTTCAATGTCTTTACCCGCCACCATCATCAAGTCGGCCATCTCGTCGACGATCACCACAATGAAGGGGAGCGGTTCAAGATCAAACTCTTCACTCTCAAAAATTGCTTCGCCGGTTTCACGGTCAAATCCGGTTTGAACCGTGCGGGTGATGACTTCGCCTTTTTTCTTGGCTTCGGCCACACGCTGGTTAAAGCCGTCAATATTCCGAACGCCGACTTTAGACATTTTTTTGTAGCGATCTTCCATCTCCCGAACCGCCCATTTTAGGGCTGTAACGGCTTTGGCTGGATCGGTCACCACTGGGGTCAGCAAATGTGGAATGCCATCATAGATCGAAAGTTCGAGCATTTTCGGATCGATCATGATCAAGCGACATTGCTCAGGAGTCCAACGATAAAGCAGCGACAGGATGAAGGTGTTTACCGCAACAGATTTACCGGAGCCAGTTGTACCTGCAATCAGGAGGTGGGGCATGCGCGCAAGATCAGCGATGATGGATTCGCCACCAATGGTCTTACCCAAACATAGGGGAAGCTTGCCTTTGACTTTTTCAAAGTCCTGTGAGGCGAGCAATTCACGCAGGTAAACTGTTTCGCGATTGTCGTTTGGCAGTTCAATGCCGATGGCATTGCGGCCAGGCACAACGGCAACACGTGCGGAAATGGCACTCATGGACCGGGCGATGTCGTCAGCCAAACCAATCACGCGGGACGATTTAATACCGGGTGCGGGCTCCAATTCGTAAAGTGTGACCACAGGGCCGGGCCGCACATTGATGATGTCGCCTTTGACGCCGAAATCTTCCAGCACGCCTTCCAAGCGGCGAGCGTTTTCCTCCAATGTTTCGGGCATATGTTCTTTGGCGGTGCCGGTATTTGGCGCGTCTGCCAAATAGGACAATTCGGGCAATTCAAAGCCTTCATCTTGAAGCAGAGATGTTTGAGCTTCTTGCGTGACGCGACGGCCGGGTGCGGGACGTGGCGCAGGTGCGGTTACGCGCGGCTTGGCCGTTTGAGCGACAGTTGGTTGAGGTTGTGGCGCTGCTTGCTGCACTGGAGCTTGAACGATTTGCGGCTCGATTGGTTCGTCGTCGAAATCTGGATAATCAATGTAGTCTTCTGCAAAATCAGGCGCGGCATTGCCTTCCACATGGCTTTGCGCTGTGCGGGCCATGTCATCTGCAAATCGTGGTTCAATGCGTGGGGCGTTCGCGGGGGCAGCATGGGTTTGCGCCGTGTAAGGCTGTGACTGAGGTGCCGCTCCACTATCTAACATTGGTTCTATGTTTTCACGTGAATCATTGTGATGTGCGCGTTTTTCCTGTTGCCGCGCTCGCGCTTTTTTAAGCGCAATGCTGGCGGAAAAAATCGAATGGGTGATCGCGCCAAGGGTGATGGCGCCCAAATTGCCCAAGGCGGACAAGATGGCCATGCTCACGGATTTTGGTGATTCTTTTTGTTTGTTCTTTTTGGGCTCATGGATCGCGAAAGGATCAATGGAGCGCACGGCGAGCCAAAAGGATACTGCCGCTGGTGTGAACAAAATCAGTGCGAACAACCAACCCGCTTGTTGCACCACAAGGTCGCCCGCAACAAAGGTAGCCAATGCCGAAAAGCCAAGACCCACAATACCGCCAAGGCCAGAGGGCAGAGGCCAGGTTTCAGGCGCGCTGAAAAAGGCCAACATGCCGCAAATCAACATTGAGGCGATGATCCACAATAGGCTGCGCAACGCCATATGAGTTGGCAAATTGCGTTTGATCATTTTCATGGACCACAACACAGGTGGAATCATAAGGGTAAGAATGCCCAAACCAAAAAACTGAAACCCGATATCTGCAACGACTGCGCCGGGGAAGCCGAGCCAATTGGACACGGGCGAATCGCTCGCGAAGCTAAGGCTTGGATCGTTGACTGACCAAGACATCAGCGCCAAAAAGACAAGCGCGATGGCGCATAGCGACAGGATCCCCATAAGGCGCAAGGGGATTTTCACGGCAATAGCCGCGTCGCGTTTTTCTTGTTTTTCAATTGCAGTTGACGATGGCATGCGGGCTCAACAGATCTCTTTTGACGCAGTTACTCAGCCTCTTAGGCTAATTAGCTATAGTTAATTTGCCCCTAATAATAAGCAAAAAAACGGTAAGGTTATGGTCATGAAAAAGCCCGGCCAAAATGGCCGGGCGGTGGGAATTGGTCATTTGTTGTTTTGTTAGAATTCAGGGTAAGCCTCGACCCCAACTTCAGCTTTATCCAATCCCAAAGATTCATTCTCTTCGGTCACTCGAATGCCCATGGTCACTTTGAGGGCCATCCACACCAGTGATGAAGCAACGAGGGTGAAAGCACCAATGGCCAAGACGCCAACAAGTTGCACACCGAAATTGCCTGAACCGCTCAATGGAGTGACCATTGTGCCCCAAATGCCCGCAAGCAAGTGAACAGGGATCGCACCGACCACATCGTCAATTTTGAGTTTGTCGAGCAATGGCACAGCGAACACCACAATCACGCCACCGGCAGCACCGATGAATAGAGCCAATGGTACACTTGGCGCCAAAGGTTCGGCGGTGATGGACACAAGGCCAGCTAATGCGCCGTTGATGACCATGGTCACGTCGATCTTTTTATAGATCAGCTGCATCAGGACGATGGTTGCAATTGCGCCAGCGGCGGCGGCGAGGTTTGTGTTCACAAAGATACGTGAAACGTCGCCCGCATCTGCAATGGTGCCCATCGCCAGTTGTGAGGCGCCATTAAAGCCGAACCAACCAAGCCACAGGATAAACATCCCCAAGGTCGCCAAAGGAATCGATGAACCAGGCATTGGGGTGATGTGGCCATTTGGACCGTAGCGGCCTTTGCGTGCGCCGAGGATAATAGCGCCCGCCAAGGCCGCCCAGCCGCCCACGGAATGAACTAGGGTTGAGCCTGCAAAATCGGCAAAGCCCATGCCGGCCAACCAGCCAGCGCCCCACTGCCAAGAGCCAGTGATCGGGTAGAGAATACCGGTCAAAATGGCGGTGAAAATCAGGAATGGCCAAAACTTAATCCGCTCGGCCATGGTGCCGGAAACGATGGATGCGGTGGTGGCACAAAAAACCATTTGGAAAAACCAGTCTGAGGCCACAGAATAGCCAGCTGAATGATCATCTGCACCGGGTGCAGGGAAATCATAAGGGCCGAATGAGCCGATGAAGCCGCCATCAACACCAGTATACATCAGATTGTAGCCTGTTAGCCAAAACATGATGCCAGCGATCGAGTAGAGTGAGATGTTTTTCAGGCCTTGCATGGAAACGTTTTTGGAGCGCACCAAACCCATTTCCAACATGGCGAAACCTGCGGCCATCCACATCACCAAGAAACCACCGATCAAGAACAGCAATGTGTTAAAGATCATGGCATATTCAGGGGTAGGGGCCGCTTCTTGTGCTTGAGCTGCGGTGGGCAACATCAGGCCCAGAGCAACAAGCGGCGCAGCTTTTAGCGCGCGATTAAGAGACAAGCGTGTCATTTTTTTCTCCAGCATTTTGATTCTTGAGTTAAAGCGCTTCAACGCCGGTTTCGCTGGTGCGAATGCGCATGGCTTCTTCCAGATTGAGCACGAAGATTTTGCCGTCGCCGATGCGGCCTGAACGGGCGGCGGTGGCGATGGTCTCCACCACATCGCTGCTTTGTTCATCAGAAACGGCGATATCGAGTTTGAGCTTGGGCATGAAATTCACCGCATATTCGGCGCCGCGATAAATTTCTGTATGGCCTTTTTGTCGGCCATAGCCGCGCACTTCGGCCACGGTCATGCCGTGAATGTCTTTGTCGCTTAAAGCGTTGCGCACATCTTCAAGACGGGACGGTTTGATTATGGCACTTATCAGTTTCATGATCGGTTCCTCTTGTTTGATTGCCCGGCGGGGCAATGGTCACCGTCTTAGGAATCAAAATGCGTGCCAGTTTTGGATGTTGGGTTAAGTTTCTGATTTTGTTAGAAAAATAAAATATTGTCTGACGATCAATTTACCCTTGGCTTATTTTACGTGCACAATAAATGTGCAGAATCGAATGTGTGCCTAAAGATTCATCTGCTGCGACAAGGGGGAACTTGTTTTTCCTTTAGGTTGGGTTCAAAGTGCGCTCAATCAAATCAATAGGTGCGACATGGCGCGAGCAAAAACTAAAGCAAAAAAGCTGGATATTTTGATTGTAGGGGCAGGGCCTGCCGGGTTGACGCTGGCATTGGCGCTCAAGCAAGCCATGCCAGATTTGGCGATAGGGCTGAATGATGTGCACAAAATTGAAGTGCCGAAAAAAGATGGTCGCGCGTCTGCTTTGGCGCTTGGCGTCACTTCGGTATTTGAAGCGCTAGGTGTTTGGGCTGATATGTTGCCCGATGCGAGCCCGATTGACGGCATGCATATAACTGACAGTTCCGATCAGGATTTATCCCGGCCGCTATTCTTGCGGTTTGAAGGTGACGTTCAGCCGGGGCGACCTTTTGCGCATATGGTGCCCAACATTTCTACAATCGGCGCTTTGCTCAAAAAGCTTGAGCGGTATGAAATTGGACATTTTGCGCCAGATAAAATCAGCACGATTGAGTCGGGCGATGCGCGATCAAGTGTGATTTTTGAAAGTGGCCAAGAAGTGCAGGCCAGCTTGGTGGTGGCGGCAGATGGTGCACGTTCCATGGTGCGCCAAATGATGGGCATTGCCACAACAGGTCATGATTATGGTCAATCGGGCATTGTGACTACAATTGAGCATGAGCTGGACCACAAAAATGTGGCTTATGAGCATTTCCTGCCCCATGGCCCATTTGCCAGTTTGCCGCTGCCGGAAAAGCGTTCGAGCCTCGTTTGGTCGGAAAAGACCAAGCTGGTGCCTGAAATATTAGCAATGTCACAAGATGACCTCGCCCGCGAGATTGAGCGCAAAATGGGTTCTAGCCTTGGCAAGGTCAACGTGCTCGCGCCCGCGCAAGCTTTTCCATTGCGATTGCAGATTGCCAAGGAATTTGTGGGGCCGCGTGTGGCACTGATTGGCGATGCAGCCCATGTGGTGCACCCCATTGCGGGGCAGGGGATGAATTTGGGCCTTAAAGACGTTGCAGCGCTGGCCGAAGTGTTGGTCGAAGCGGCGCGGCATGGTGAAGATCTAGGTGGTATTGATGTTTTGGATCGCTACCAAAAATTGCGCCGGTTCGACACAGGTCTGATGGCGATGGCGACCGATGCGCTCAATATTCTATTTTCAAATGACCAGCCCTTGGTGCGGGTGATGCGTGATGTGGGCCTTGGTTTGGTTGATCGCGCGCCATTCTTGAAAAAAGCCTTTATCGGCCACGCCGCCGCAGCCAATGATGATTTGCGCTTGTTGAAGGGGTTGCCGCTTTAGCGGAGTTCTTCTTCGGTAAGATGCCTGGCACTATCCAGCACCAGCAATGGGACGCCCTTTTCGATGGGAAAGGCCAAGCGCGCGGCAAAGGATTGCAGTTCCTTGCCATCGGCTGAAAGTTCCAGCCGCGTCTTGGTGAACGGGCAGACCAGCATTTCCAGCATTTTAGGGTCGATATTGTGATTTTCCATTATTGCATATGCTGGTTTGGGTCGCTGCGGGACATTTCCACTTCGGCCAGTGCCATCAACATTTCGGCCCGCTCCTTTAAGGTTGCGGCTTCCAGCAAAGCTTGGCGCTCGCGCGGCTGATAGGGGCTGGCCATCACGCAGCTATTGACCAGATCTTCGGTTTCCGTGTCTTTGATCTCGGACCAGTCCAACTCAAATTCAGCAAATTTGGCGTAGTTTTTCAGCACTTTTTCAAAGCGTTTGCGGTCAAATTCGCTCAAATCTTCCGGGTCTTGTTGATCAGCCTTGAAGTCCGTGTAAGTGACTTTGGCGATCCGGTATGGGGTTTCCAGATCAACAATCTCTTTTGACAGTTTAAATCGAGAAATGCCCGTCAGCCCGATCATATATCGGTTTTGCGGCAGTTCTTCAAAGTGGGTGATGCGGCCCAATGTCCCCACGCGTTCAAGCGCATCTTTGTTTTCGAGTGCTGGCTGGATCACGCCGATATGGCGATCCGCTTTTAGCGCGGCATCCACCATGGCGACATAGCGTGGCTCAAAAATGTGCAATGGCAGCACCGCACGTGGGAACAGCAATAACCCCTCTAACGGAAAAATCGGTATGGGAGAGGCGAGTGGCATCAATTGGTTCCTAGCTAAATAATAGGCCAGATAGCATCCGGCGGGCTTTGGCGGTGGCAGGATCAGCGGGGCCCCATGCGTCAAACAGTTCAAGCAATTTGACGCGCGCGCCGTCTTCATTCCACTCGCGGTCGGCTTTCATGATGTGCAACAATTGCTCCGCAGCCTCCAATTTTTCACCTTCTGCATTAAACGCTAATGCAAGGTCGTAACGCAATTGATGGTTTTCCGGATCATTTTCCAATTCAGCTTCCAACTTTGCGGAACCGCCAAGATCAGATGCTTCCTCGCCCAGTTTAAGGGCCGCGTCCAAGCTTTTATAGGCTGGGCTTTCTTGCCCTTCCTTTGACACTTTAGCCATGGTGTCGCGTGCTGTTTCATCATTACCCATCTTGTGGTGGATGGTAGCAATGCCGATCATGGATGCATCATTTTGTGGGTCAAACTGCAAAATCTGAGCGTAAATTTGTGAGGCCGTGCCAAAATCTTCTGCATCCAAAGCTGTTTGGGCTTGCTCCAACGCCGCTTCAATTTGAGCGGCTGGATCGTTGGGATTCTTTGGCGCTTGGGAGGTTATCTTTTCAATAAAGGCTTTGATTTCGCTTTCAGGCACCGCGCCCATAAAACCATCAATGGGTTGGCCGCCGACAAAGGCGATCACGGCAGGGATAGATTGAATGCCCAATTGCCCGGCAATGCCCTGATTCTGGTCAATATCGATCTTGACCAATTTCACTTTGCCACCAGCTTCAGTCACGGCTTTTTCGATCATCGGGCCAAGCTGTTTGCAGGGGCCGCACCATGGCGCCCAAAAATCCACCAGCACGGGGACGGTTTGGGAGGCTTCCATCACATCCTTTGCAAAATTCGCCGTATCTGAATCCTTGATCAGATCATTTGCTGGAGTTTGACCGTTTTGTGGGGTCAGATTGGCTTGCATTGAGAATTCCATAGAACACCTGATGGGTTGATCGCATTGGCATGAATGTGGCGCGGGCAGCATCTAAAAACAAGTGAGAAGCGCTAAATACCGCCCGATAAGCCGCAAAATTCGTCAGCGAAATTTAACGTTAAATCAGCGGATAACATAAAAGTTTCACAGATGCCAATTTTTGACTTGCAATTGCTCGCTTCATTAGGCATATAAGCGCCGAACGCTGATCGTTAGATCATTGTTCCGGAGGCGGGCGTAGCTCAGGGGTAGAGCACAACCTTGCCAAGGTTGGGGTCGTGAGTTCGAATCTCATCGCCCGCTCCAAATATTCGGCACTTACCCCAGCCGATAAAAAATAAGCGCCACTCGGGCGCTTTTTTTATGTCTTGTTGAATGTGACTTGCGGCTAAGCCTTGGCGGCGTTCAGCGCTTCCGCCAACAGTTCACGATCGCCAATATGATTGGCAAGAATCAGCAAAAGTCGCGCATTGTAAGCATTGCTTTCTTCGCTGCTCAATCCCTCATGTGCCGCCAATAAATCGGCATAAAAATCATCTGCATTGGCAATATTGGGCTTTAAATTCAGTTTCTCGCTCATTCTTGCCTCCTAAGCAGATTTTCCAACAGCGCGGCGCAGCGCGTCAGTAAAATATTGCCGATCAAATGTCTCATGTCGAGCTGTGACATGTTGGTCAGGACGGATCAAATAGACCGCTTGTTGTTGGTCACCCAAATAGCGCTCTTTGATGGCATTGCTCTTGTCATCAGCGCTGGAAAGGGCCAAGCGCTTGATCTTGATTCCATCCACGTCCAGTTCGTCTGGCGCGTCGGCGTTGATGGTGAGCAGGGTGAATTGATCGCCCAAATGATTGAGCAGAAAATCATCGCCCACCGGTGCATCCGGGCAAGGTGAGCCAGGTCGTGTGCGCGCGGGTCCGTCCAGCTTGTCGGCACTGTTCAGTTGCGACTGATCATAGGTGCAGGGCACAGAAAGCCGACCCGAATTCACCAATGGCCGGGCAAACTCATAATGTTCAGACAAATCCAAAACTGCATCCCGCAACAGGCGCGACATGTCGGATTTTGGGGTGATGAAATCGGTTGAGCGCGACGAGTTAAGAATGTTCTCATCGGCACCGTAGATTCGTTCATCATCATAGCTGTCCAAAAGGCTTTCGGGGGCCTTGTCCTCAATCACCAGTTTGAGCTTCCAACACAAATTGTCTGTATCTTGCAGGCCGGAATTGGCACCCCGCGCGCCAAAGGGCGACACTTGGTGTGCCGAATCGCCCGCAAACAGCACACGGCCGTGACGGAATTTTTCCATGCGACGGCATTGGAATGTGTAAATGGACACCCATTCCAGTTCGAAATTTACATCATCGCCCAACATAGCTTTGAGGCGCGGGATGACATTTTCCGGCTTTTTCTCTTCTTCCTTGTCGATATCCCAGCCCAGCTGCAAATCAATGCGCCACACGCCATCTGGCTGCTTGTGCAGTAGGGCGGATTGACCCTTATTGAACGGGGGATCAAACCAGAACCACCGCTCGGTGGGGAAGGGGGCATCCATGATCACATCGGCAATCAAGAAATTGTCTTCAAAAATGCGGCCAACAAAGTCGAGGCCCATCATTTGCCGTGTGGGAGACGCGGCGCCATCGCACGCAATCACCCAATCCGCTTCCAATTGATAAGTGCCGTTCGGCGTATCGATGGTGAGGTCCACATGATCGGCATGAGACTTAATGTCGATGACTTTATTGCCACCGCGAATTTCAATCGGCGCGCCCTGTTGTTCCAGTTCGCGGGCACGGTTGACCAAATATTCTTCGAAATAATATTGCTGCAGATTGATGAAAGCCGGACGCCTATGGCCTGTTTCAGGCAATAGGTTAAATTCATAGACCTGACGGTCATCGAAGAAGATCTTGCCCAGGTTCCAGATCACCCCTTTATCCACCATTGGGTCACCACAGCCCAGACGATCAAGAATTTCGAGAGGGCGTTTGGCAAAGCAGATGGCACGGGAGCCAAAGCTTACCTTGTCATTTTCATCGACAATGATGGCTTCGATGCCCTGTTGTGCCAAATCGATGGCCGCGGCCAGGCCAACTGGCCCAGCACCGATGATCACCACTTTGCGGCGGGCCGGGCTTGGTGCGGATTGATCTTGGTTCCGCGTATATGGATAGAGCGGTGTTTCAAATATCTTTGTCATTTGGTCTCCCCCCAAAGCATCGATGCCTATGCTTGCAATTGGTTCCACATGTCCATGTCCCGCTCTGCGGTCCAAATGCGCGGTGTGTCTATGCCGCGAGCTTCGTCATAAGCGCGGGCGACATTGAAGGGCAGGCAATGTTCGTAAATGGCATAGTCTGCAAATTTCGGATCGCATTCCGCGCGTACGGCGTCCCACGCTTCTTTCAAGCTGCCACCGCGCGCCGCAATCTGTTGCACCGGCTTATAGGTGGAGGCGACAAAATCGCGGGTGTTTTCAATGGCGGCATTGACCATCTTTTGGCCCATCAGCGCATCGCCACGACCGGGGGCAATGGCGTCGACATTATAGGCTTTAATGGCATCAAGCGTGTTGCCCCAATCGGCAAAGTGCCCATCGCCGCAATAGCAGGCTGAGTGATATTCAACGATATCGCCTGTGAACATCACATTTTGATCTGGCACATAAATCACCGCGTCGCCGGCCGTGTGGGCGCGGCCCAAATGCATGATTTCAACTTTGCGATTGCCCAGATAAACAGTCATTTTATCGTTGAACGTTGTGGTGGGCCAAGTGAGGCCCGGAATGCTCTCATGGCCTTCAAAAAGGCGTGGGAAGCGCTGAAACTCGCTGTCCCAATCTTCTTGCCCGCGTTCAACCACCATCGAGCGGGCTTTGTCGGACATGATGATTTGTTGTGCGCCATAGGCTGATGCGCCGAGCACACGCACCGCGTGATAGTGGGTAAGCACCACATGAGAGATTGGCTTATCGGTTACAGAGCGTACGCACTCGATCACCTTATTGGCCAAACGTGGCGTGGCTTGTGCTTCAACGATCATGACGGAGTCATCGCCGATGATCACGCCGGAGTTTGGATCACCTTCTGCGGTGAAGGCATAAAGACCGTCGCCGACTTCGGTAAAGGAGATTTTCTTTTCAGTTGTGTCCCCTTGGGAAGCGAATGCTTTGGCCATCATAAACTCCTTTGACGTGATGCGATGATAGTTATTGCGCGTTGCAAGGTGCGCGAGAATAGCATTGCAGGGATGGCATGTTAAACCATATGCTTATCGCGTTAAGCATTAATAGTTGTTTTTGTAACTAACAAGATCGCGTGCGGCGTACCGCGTTCGGTAGAATTAAAAAAGTATGCGTCAAATTATCTTCAATTCGGCTAAGGCCTTAGTCGAGGCGGGATTTGCGCGGGGCCAGCAAAATGTTGGTTTCAGTGAGGCTAACACCCTCAATTAAACGAATACGGCGCAGCACATCGTCAAACTCGATCAAATCTTCTGTTTCGAGCTGCGCGATGATGTCCCATTTGCCATTTGTGGTGTGCAAGGTGCGCACTTGCGGCAAGCCCAGCATGGTTTTAATCACCGCTTCTGCTGAGCGACCCTCAATTTCCACCAACGTGATAGCATGGATGCTCTTATCGTCACGGGGTGAGCCAGTGATGATGGTGAAGCCCTTGATGACCCCATTTTTAGTGAGCCGATCAATGCGGGCCTTAATGGTGGCGCGTGATACGTTGAGCGATTGGGCCAAACTGGCAACCGGGGTGCGCGCATCGTGGCGCAACAAGGCGATGAGGCGGGTATCAAGTTCGTCCATTGATCAAAATGCACATTAATTGGTTTCGATTTGCGAAAGCATATCGCAATTTTGCACATATATCTATCTTTTCGTTGATCGCCCACGAGGCCATACTGCAAAAAACGCCAGAAAATGGCGAGAGCTAGGGTATAGATTTAAGGTAGTTTTATGGGAAAAGGCTCCATTGCGTTGATTGGTGCACCAGTTGATGGTGGCGCAGGCATGTCTGGCTGCATAATGGGCCCCGCGGCGTTACGGGTGGCCAATATTGGCGGTGCTTTGCAAGATCTGGGCTTTACAGTGGAAGATTGGGGCGATGTGACGCCGCAAGATGTAAAGCTGAAGTTGGATGGTGCCACCCACCATGAAAATGAAGTTGCGGGCTTCGCCCGGTCCCTTTACGAGACAGGGGTTAAAGCTTTTTCTGCAAGCTTTTTGCCAATTTTCTTGGGCGGAGATCATTCTCTTTCCATGGGGACGGTGACCGCGGCTGCGCGTCATGCGGCGGCAAAAGGCAAAAAGCTTCATGTGTTGTGGTTGGACGCGCACCCAGATTTTAACCGACCAGATACGTCGCATTCCGGCAATATGCACGGCATGTCGGCAGCCTTCTTTTGCGGCGAGCCCGGATTTAATGGCATCTTAGAGCAACCGATTGATCCTGTTGATCCGCGCGATTTTCATGTGTTTGGCGTACGCTCTATCGATCAACAAGAAGGTGAATTGCTGCGCGAGCGCGGGGTCGATGTGATGGATATGCGTCATATTGATGAAAAAGGCGTCGCCAGCTTAATTCGCTCAGTGCTTGAAGCTGTGAAACGTGATGATGCCATGTTGCATGTCAGTTTGGACGTGGATTTTCTCGATCCTGTTTATGCTCCCGGCGTCGGCACCACCGTGCCGGGTGGAGCGACCTATCGCGAAGCGCATTTGGCGATGGAAATGATTTGCGACAGTGGCCTGATGACTTCATTGGACCTGGTCGAGCTTAATCCTTATTTGGACGAGCGTGGCAAAAGCACACGTATGTTGGTGAATCTCACCGAAAGTGGCTTTGGTCGCCGTGTCTTCGATCGTCCTACAAGCGCATATTAATTTGTTGTGCCGGTGAGTGCTTTAAGTGCTGTGCGTGGGGTGCAGCGCTTAAATATCTTTCACCGTCTCCATCGCCACAAAGGTGGAGGTTTGTGCAACATGGGGGAGGGCAGAAATGACCTCCCCCAATATACGGCGATAGGCCGAAATATCTTTGGTGCGCACTTTCATTAAATAGTCAAAGCTGGCCGCGATCATGTGGCACTGCTCAATCTCGGGCGTGTTGCGCACCGCCTCATTAAAATCGTCTAATGCGCGCGCGCGGGTATCTGAAAGGGTCACCTGCACAAAGGCGATGTGGCCATTGCCCAATTTTTCATGATTGACCCTTGTGTGGTAGCCTAAAATTACGCGGTCGCGCTCAAGTTTTTTCACCCGCATTTGGGTGGGCGTTTTGGAAAGGCCGATCCTGTCGGCCAAATTGGCCATCGACATGCGGGCATTTTTGGCCAACGCGGTGATGATCTTGCGGTCGATACTATCCATTTGGACTGCCTTTTGCTTTTATGCCTGCTTAATCGGCTAAATTGTGCGTTATCAATAGATGAAAGTCCTGACAAATTCAATTCAATAGACCAATGATCTATTTAATGTCGGGTAAAATGAGGAAAATTATATCGGTTCTGGGAGGTCTCATGCTGGACCAAATTCGCGAAAAAATGCGGGCAAATCACTTGCCCAACGAGGCTGATGCCGTCAAATATTTGCTCGACATGGTGGCGCTTAGCGCTGGTGATCGGGAGAAAATCAGCGAGGAATCTGCTCGTCTGGTGCAGCAATTGCGTGATGAAGCGCAACAAGGGTTGATGGAAACCTTTTTGGCCGAATATGGCCTTTCCACCGATGAAGGCATTGCCTTGATGTGTTTGGCTGAGGCCATGTTGCGGGTGCCCGATGGTCCAACAATCGACGATCTGATCAAAGATAAGATTGTTGATGAAGATTGGTCACAGCATTTGGGCGCGGCGGAAAGCCTTTTGGTGGAAGCCTCTACCCTTGGGTTGGTGGTGTCAAAAACCCTGTTGAGCGACAAAAAAGCTGGCGGTGTGTTTAAGCCACTGAGCCTTTTGGGTCGTCGCATGTCGGAGCCTGTGATCCGCACCGCGGTGGGCCAAGCCATGCGCATTATGGGGTCGCAATTTGTATTGGGCCGTTCAATTGAGGAAGCATTGTCAAACGGCTCCAAGCCGATGGCGAAAGGCTATACGTACTCATTCGATATGTTGGGCGAAGCGGCGCGTACTGAAAACGACGCGCAACGCTATCACGCTGCTTATTTGGATGCGATCCATCGTTTGGCCAAGGACGCGGTGCATGGAGATGTGCGGAAGAACCCCGGCATTTCTATCAAATTGTCGGCGCTGCATCCGCGTTATGAATTTGGCAAACGCGAGACCATGGTCGATGAGATGGTGGCGCGGGTGCTTGAGCTGGTGAAGCCAGCAGCCAAAGCGCAAATGGGCCTCAATATTGATGCGGAAGAGGCGGATCGCCTCGATCTCTCGCTCGATATTATTGAGAAGGTTTTGTCCGATCCGGCGCTGGATGGCTGGGATGGGTTTGGCATTGTGGTCCAGGCCTATGGTCCGCGCGCCTCATATGCGATTGATTGGCTTTATACGTTGGCGGAAAAGCTCGACCGCAAAATCATGATCCGCCTTGTAAAAGGTGCTTATTGGGACACAGAGATTAAACGCGCGCAAGTGATGGGGCTTTCTGGCTATCCCGTGTTTACCCGCAAGGTGAATACCGATGTGTCCTATCTGGCCTGTGCCCGGAAATTGCTGGATATGCGCGACCGCATTTATCCGCAATTCGCCACGCACAATGCGCACAGTGCGTCTGCTGTATTGCATTTGGCGGGCAATGATCGGGAAGGTTTTGAATTCCAACGGTTGCACGGCATGGGCGAAGGCTTGCATGAAGCGTTGCGGCAGCAAAATGACACGCGATGCCGGATTTATGCGCCAGTGGGTGCGCACCGCGATTTGCTGGCCTATTTGGTGCGGCGCTTGTTGGAAAATGGTGCGAACTCCAGCTTTGTGAACCAGGTTTACGACAAAAAAATTCCACCAAGCATGATTGTAGCAGACCCGATTTCAGAAGTGATGGAATTGGATCATATCGCCAATGATAAGATTCCCATGCCCAAGGATTTGTTTGGCGAACAACGTTTGAATGCCAAAGGCTGGGACATCACAGATCCCATCGAATTTGCGGCACTGGATGCAGCACGCTGCAAATTTGCGGGCGACCATAAATGGACGTTCGCGCTGGATGCGGCATTGGGCGAAAAGGGCAAGGTGCAAAAGCTGGTGAACCCGGCCAATCTGCAAGATGATGTGGGTGAGATTGCCAATGCAACTCCAGCGGCGGTTACCAAAGCTGTTGAGGTGGCGGCAAATGGTCAAAAAGCATGGGGCAGCAAAGCGCCGAGCAATCGGGCTGCCGCATTGCGCAAAGCAGCGGATCTATATGAAGATCACGCAGCTGAATTGTTTGCTTTGGCATCGCGGGAAGCGGGCAAAAGCCTGTTGGATGGCATTGCCGAAGTGCGCGAAGCCGTTGATTTCTTGCGTTATTACGCCAATGAAGCTGAACGTTTGGGCGAGCAAGATGATGCGCGCGGCGTGATCGCGTGTATTTCGCCGTGGAATTTCCCACTGGCCATTTTCACCGGGCAGGTGGCTGCGGCATTGGTTGCAGGCAATACGGTTGTGGCCAAGCCTGCGGAGCAAAGCCCTTTGATGGGTGCGCGTGCCGTTGAGTTGCTGCACGAAGCGGGCGTGCCCAAAGATGCATTGGTTTTGGTGCCGGGTGCTGGCGATATCGGTGCCGCACTTACGTCACAGCCAAATTTGGGCGGTGTGTGCTTTACCGGCTCGACCGAAGTGGCGAAATTGATCGATAAGCAATTGGCCAAAACTGCAGATAGCGATGCGATGTTGATCGCGGAAACAGGTGGCTTGAACGCCATGATCGTTGACAGCACCGCGCTGCCAGAGCAAGCGATCCGTGATATTCTGGCGTCATCGTTCCAAAGTGCGGGACAGCGTTGTTCAGCTTTGCGCATGCTATATGTGCAAGAAGATGTGGCTGATCATGTGCTTGAAATGCTTTATGGCGGGTTGGATGCGATGCAAGTCGGCAATCCGTGGGATTTGGCAACCGATGTTGGCCCTGTGATTGATGCGGAAGCACAAAAAGACATCTCTGACTATTGTGCCAAGCTGACCAATGAAGGGCGTTTGTTGAAAAAGATCAAAGTGCCAAGCGAAGGACACTTTGTTGAGCCGCATATCTTCAAGGTCAGTGGCATTGAAGAGCTGGAACGCGAAGTGTTTGGCCCTGTGTTGCATGTGGCGACCTTTAAAGCGCGCGATATCAATAAGGTTGTCGATGCGGTGAACGCCAAAGGTTTCGGCCTCACATTTGGTTTGCACACCCGCATGGATAGCCGCGTTGATGCCATCGGCAAGCGCATTAAAGTGGGCAATTTCTACGTCAACCGCAATCAGATTGGGGCGATTGTTGGCTCGCAACCCTTTGGTGGTGAGGGGCTTTCTGGCACGGGTCCGAAAGCAGGCGGACCAAACTATCTGCCACGTTTCCGGGTTGCTAAGCGTGCACATGAGACCGCCGAAACCGGCCAAATTGGTGCGATTGATATTGCCACTGCCTTTGAAGAAATTTCCTCCATTGAATGGGCAGATCGCGATGATCGTGCGCAAATTTTGGGTGATGATGAACCGAAAATGGCGAAAGAACTGCCTGGCCCAACGGGCGAGTTTAACCGCATCAGCTATACACCGCGCGGCCGAATTTTGGCTGTTGGTGGGGGCAATGATTTGCTAGAACTGGCAAAAGCAGCCCTGCTTTGGGGCAACAGATTGGTGATTGTGGGCAGCCCGCTGCCATCAGAATTGGCACGGCTGAAAGCCGCAGGCGCACCAATCAGCTTGATTGAAGGCGCTGTTGACCCCGAAAAACTTGACGGGTTGGCCATCGATGCGGTGGCCCTGGCGGGGCAAGGCGAGGGCGTCCAAAAATTACGTGCCGCTATGGCCGCGCTGGATGGCCCCATTGTGCCGTTCATCACCAGCCCCCACGATGTGGCAGGCTTTGTACATGAACGTGCAATTTGTATCGACACCACCGCTGCCGGCGGCAACGCTTCTTTGTTGGCGCAAACGAGCTAAGTTCGTTTGGTTTTTTGAATTGAAGAAGGCGGCTCTTGGGCCGCCTTTTTTTCGCGCCGCCGTCCGTTCGCTGCGCTCACTACCCCGGCACGCTCCAGAGTCTTTTTTGCCGCCACCGGACACTGCGTGTCCGTCCCCGGCACCCCCGAGTCTTTTACGCGCCGCCGTCGTTCGCTACGCTCACTACCCCGGCACCCCCGCCGATTGGTGCCTCGCTTTTATGCTGTGCAGGGCGTAACCCCACCCCCTCCCGTCATTACCGGACTTGATCCGGTAATCCATGTAGCTGTGGTGTTTGGGCGAAAACATTTATGGTGCGTATCTTCGCCCATGTTGCTTGGACCCCGGAACAAGTCCGGGGTGACGGCGGTGGGTGGGAGATGCTTCGGAGTATGTCAGCGAGGGAAAAGAGTGGACGAGCGCAGCGAGGACCCCGAAACCTTTAGGTTTCGCACCGTCGCAGGCAGATGCATGGCGGGGGTGCCGGGGTAGTGAGCGTAGCGAACGACGGCGGCGCGCAAAAAGAGCATCGAATAGCCGTGAGACAAGACAAACCGCGTTTAGACACTCAAAGTTGCCATTTATCGCTCTAAAACAAAAAACCCGGCACAATGGCCGGGTTTTTCGAAAATCTAGAGAAGGCAATCAGACTATTCTGATTTGGCTTCCTCTGCAGCGCTTGCTTCGGCTTCAGCCTTTGCAGCAGCTTCTTGTGCTTCTTTCGCAGCAATTTTATCTGCTTCGCGTTGGGCGCGGGCATCAGCAGCGGCTTGACGCTCACCGTCTTGAATGCGCTTGGTACGGGCGTTTGTTGCTTCGAAAATACGTGCAGATTTACCGCGACGCTCACGCAAATAGTAAAGTTTCGCGCGACGGACTTTACCGCGACGCAGCACTTCAATGCTGTCGACGATGGGTGAGTAGATCGGGAATACACGCTCAACGCCTTCGCCGTAAGAAATCTTACGTACGGTGAAGCTTTCATGCAGGCCTGAACCTGAACGAGCAATCACAACGCCTTCATAGGCCTGCAAACGTTCTTTGTCGCCTTCACGTACACGTACCCATACTTTTACGGTATCGCCGTGAGAAAAATCTGGAATTGCGCGCTTTGCTTCAAGCTCTTCGCGCTGCTCTTTTTCGAGCTGCTGAATAATGTTCATTTTTTCGTCCGATTGTTTTCATGCCAGTCAGAGCGTCCACAATTCTCATTGCCCGAAAGCCGAAAAAAGGGACGGATACACCGGTCTTGGTGTTTAAAGACAAAATTAGTCTGGCGGGCTATAGCGTAAAAAACGGACAGAGTCTATGGGTTTCTGGTGAATTACTTGATCGAAAGCTGTTTGCCGATACCCGTCATTCGGATTCGCCAATTTGCCAACGCTTTGCTCACTCCAAAATGGGCGGCTATCTGCTCGCTATTTAGTCCTCTTTTTCCATGATAAAGCAATCCATCGCGCGGGAGCAAGATCGAAGCTGCTAGCCAGTCTGCTTCATCTTCAAATTCCGAAGGATAATCGCTTAAAAGAAGGATATTTCCAGCTGAACGATCCACTCGGTTTGGTTTGTGATCGAGTTCTAGATGCGCCCATTCATGCATTAGCGTGTTGGCGTTTCTTTCTTCTGAATGCGTAGAATTATATATGATTAGGAGTTGGCCTGCTTCCCTAATCGTCATGCCTGACCATGAATTAGGATCATTTACTGTGAGTTGTTCGAGGCAATCCTGACTTAAATTGGGAATCTGTTCGGGTGTCCATACAGTAATTCCTTTCTGAGTTAGGAAGTGTATTGGATCAATTCTCTGATTTGGAGCGAGATCTACCTCTGAACGAGCAGCGAGAGCGACTCTTTCTGCGTGTGCCTTAAATCCACGGCGCATAATGACTTTAAAGACTTTCTCTATCTCGGATTGCGGCTTGAGCTGCGATGATCATTTCGCCTAGCGCTGTAGCGGTCGCTACGCTGGTGGTCTTCTTTTTTCGCATATGAACGCTGACCGCAGTTTGGTCGTTGGCGCGATGTGTGAAGCCAAGGAATTGAGAAGGGTCTTCTCCAAGCCATTCGCAAATTGAAGCAAAGGTTTCAAGGTCGGGAAGGTGCCCATTTTCCACACGTGATAGCGTTGCAGGGCTAACCCCAACCTCTTTTGCTGTAGCACGGATGCCAGTTGGTCCCCGTTTTTTTAGGATCATTTTTCCCAACTGATCTATGTTGAGTGTCATCTTTACCCACCAGACGTGAAAAAGCTTTGACTCAAAGAAAGAATCAAAGCAGAGTGTTTCATGTATAAGACAGTTTGTGTCTCAATTGTAAGGCGTCTTACTTAAGAAACAGTGAATCATGTGTGCTTTCGTAGGTCAAGAGCCGATTAGGTTGTAACGACGGTTTCTTATGCAAAAAACCGAATATAATTACCAATTTAGGAAAACATCAATGACTAAAAAAACAAAATTAACACGCTCACGTAGTACTATTTCAGGGCGGTTTGTTACGAAGGCAGCAACTAGGCGTAGTCCTCGGACAACCGTGACAGAAAAAGTTGGCGGTGGATCAACGGGTGGTGCCTATAGAAGTGCCATTACTGGCAAGTTTGTTTCTAAGAGCCACGGAAAGCGGCATCCAAACACTACAATGCGTGATAGCTAGTTCAAACGAGAGATAGATCGCGAAACCTAGGTTATTGCGGTCTATCGCTGTTTGCTGAAATCCTATGTGGATTAGCTAAGTCTATCGACTATTTAGCTATATTTTGGTTATTTTCCGCTTATACCGATCCCATAAATCTGGGCGGTTCTGCTTGGTTAGTTCTTCAGATTGTTCCTGCCGCCATTGGTTGACCTTTTTGTGGTTGCCGGAAGTGACCACTTCAGGGATGGGTTCGCCTTCGAACTCTGCAGGGCGGGTATATTGCGGATATTCCAGCAGGCCGTTTTCAAAACTTTCGTCGGCTTCGCTTTCGGCGGAGCCCATGACGCCGGGGAGCAGGCGCACGGTGGCTTCCAGCATGGTCATGGCCGCCACTTCGCCGCCGCACAGCACAAAATCGCCAATGGAGACTTCGGTGAGGTTGCGGCTGTCGATCACGCGCTGGTCGACGCCTTCGAAACGGCCGCATACAATCACCACGCCGGGGCCGTTGGCCCAATCGCGGGCCATTTGCTGGTCGAATGGTTTGCCGCGTGGGCTCATCAAAATGCGGGGGCGTAGGTCGTCTTCTGGCGAGATGAGGTCAATGGCTTTGGCCAAAATATCTGGTTTGAGAACCAGGCCGGGGCCGCCGCCAGCCGGGGTGTCGTCCACCTTTTTGTGTTTATCGGTGGCAAAATCGCGCAACTGGGTAGCGTTGAGCGCCCATGTGCCTTTTTCCGCCGCGCGACCAATGATGGAGGCGCCCAACGGGCCGGGAAAAAGATCAGGAAACAGGGTGATAATGTCGGCTTTAAACGACATCACTCAAACGCCTCATCATCATCCACAATCACTTCAACAGCGGGCACGATGATCAAATAGCCTTCGGCCAAATTGATGGTGGGCACGCTTTGCTTGGTGAAGGGATAAAGATCGGTTGGGCCTTTGGCTGGGCGGATTTCCAGCACGTCGCCGGCGCCATAATTTTGCACCGCAGCAACGGAGCCGAGCTCTTCGCCTTCCGGTGTGCGGGCCTTTAGGCCGATCAAATCTGTATAATAAAACTCATCATCATCTTCGGTTTGCGGCAGGCTCTCGCGTGGCACAAAAAGCTTGGTGCCGTTTAGTGCTTCGGCATCGTTGCGGCTTTTGGATTCCGCCAAAATCGCGACGAGCATGTTTTTTTGCAAACGTGCTTTTTTGATGGTGATGGTTTGTCCCGCTTTGTTGGTCAACAGCGGGGAATAGTCGGCGAGATCAAGTGGGTTTTGGGTAAAGCTCTTGATCCGGACTTCGCCTTTAATGCCGTGGGCCGCCCCGATCTGGCCCATTAAAACCAGATTGTCTTTTTGAGTGCGGCCCATAGCGTGTTCCTTATGCAGTCAATTTCTGAACAGGTTCAGAAAACTTACTCTGCTGCGTTTTCTTCTGCTGGTGCTTCTGCTTCAGCTTCTGCAGCAGCCTTCGCATCTTCTTCAGCTTGACGCTTTTCTTCCAAACGCTCTTGCGCTTTTTTGCCTGGCTCAGCTTTTTTCGGGTTGTTGCGTGCTTCGCGCTTCAACAAACCTTCAGCGTCCAAGAAACGGTGCACACGGTCAGTTGGCTTGGCGCCAACGCTCAACCAATGCTCAACGCGCTCTTTGTCCAACTTCACGCGGTCTTCTGAATCTTTTGGCAACATTGGGTTGTAAGACCCGATGCGCTCAATAAAGCGGCCGTCGCGTGGTGCGCGAACGTCAGCAACAACAACGTGGTAGTAAGGGCGCTTTTTAGAACCGCCGCGTGACAAACGAATTTTAATGGCCATTGATATTCTCCTAATTTGGCTATGTAACCGCTTTTGGCGGTAATTTCGTTGATTTACTTGTTAGGATTGGGGTGGCGGTAAACCCGCGCGGGGCTACCCCCCAAATCGATCAAATCCTCCGCAATAGCGCCCACCCGATGGGCAACTTTTTGGGATGGAATATTGTTGTTATCAATATAGCTCACCACGGTGTCCCATTTGAGCTCATTGAAGGTGTAGTCAATCATCTTGCGCACAGCTTCGGTGGCGTAGCCTTTGCCTGCAGCGTCTTGCGCCAAGGTGTATGCAATTTCAGGTTCGGGCCAATTGATCGGATTCCAGTGGCCGATGATGCCGATAAACTTGCCGCTTGATTTTTCTTCCACTGCAAACATGCCGTGACCGCGCAATGTCCAGTGGCCAATCAGTGTGGCCATGGCGCGCCAAGCTTTGCTATTGTCCATCGGGCCGCCAACGAATTGAGACCATTCCCCATCAGCAGCGATTTCCGCGTAGGTGTCAAAATCTTCGGGCTTAAGGGCGCGAAGAACAAGACGTTCTGTTTCAAGCGTTGGAATGTTGACCACTATTTCTTACCCCCTCTGGGGCCCAAACCGGGCAAGCCAGGGAAACGCGGTGCTGCGCCGCCTTTCAGCAGATCATCAACGCTTTTGGGCAATTCTTTTTTCGGGGCTGCCTGGCTTTGAAGCTCTTGCAGATCAGGCATTTCGCCGCCTGCGCCCATTTGCTTCTGCATTTCTTCCAGCATTTTCGGGTCAAGCTTTGACGGGTCGATATTGGGCATGCCACCTATACCGCCGGGCATCATGCCGCCGAGCATACCGGCCAAACCGCCTTTGCCTTTGGACATTTTTTTCATCATGTCGGCCATTTGGCGGTGCATTTTGATCAGCTTATTGATGTCTTGCACGGAGGTGCCAGAGCCAGCGGCAATCCGCTTGCGGCGCGAGGCGTTCAGCAAGGCCGGGGTTGCCCGCTCTTTTTTGGTCATGGACTGGATGATGGCGACTTGGCGGTCGAAAACTTTTTCATCAAAGTTTGCGCCATCAAGCTGCTTTTTCATTTTGCCCATGCCGGGCATCATGCCCATCAGGCCGCCCATGCCGCCCATTTTTTTCATCTGAAGCAGTTGGTTTTTCAAATCATCGAGATCGAAAACCCCCTTCTTCATTTTCTTGGCCATTTTGGCCGCTTCTTCTTGCGACACTGTGTCGGCGGCTTTTTCCACCAGCGACACAATATCGCCCATGCCCAAAATCCGGTCAGCGACGCGTGATGGGTAGAAATCTTCTAGGTCGGTGAGTTTTTCACCGGTGCCGAGAAACTTGATCGGTTTGCCGGTCACCGCGCGCATGGACAGGGCGGCACCGCCGCGGCCATCGCCATCGATACGGGTCAGCATAATGCCGGTCACGCTCACACGTTCATCAAAGGAGCGGGCAAGGTTCACTGCGTCTTGACCTGTCAGCGCGTCCGCTACGAGCAAAATTTCGTGAGGGTTGGTGGCCGATTTAATTTCAGCGGTTTCCGCCATCAACTCTTCGTCAATGTGGGTGCGGCCTGCTGTATCGAGGAACAGAACGTCATAGCCACCCAATTTGGCCTCTTTTTGGGCCCGCTTGGCAATCTCAACAGGGCTTTGGCCCTGAATGATCTCGAGCGTGTCAACTTGGATTTGCTCGCCCAACACCCGCAATTGTTCCATCGCGGCGGGGCGCCGTGTATCGAGAGAGGCCAGCAAAACTTTCTTGTTTTGCTTTTCTTTCAGGCGCTTGGCGATCTTACCTGTGGCGGTGGTTTTACCCGCGCCCTGCAGGCCGACCATCATAATGGCGACGGGAGCTGGGGCGTTCAGATCAAGCGGCACCGCCTCATTGCCCAGCACGGCGACCAATTCGTCATTGACGATTTTGACCACTTGCTGGCCGGGGGTGACCGATTTGGTGACTTCGGCGCCAACAGCGCGGTCGCGCACTTGTTCAACAAAGCCGCGCACCACTTCCAAAGATACGTCAGCTTCAATCAGGGCCCGGCGCACTTCGCGGAGGGCTGCATTCACGTCGCTTTCAGACAGATTGCCGCGCCGTGTTAGCCCATCAAAAATGCCGCTTAACCGATCACCCAGACTTTGAAACATGGTCACCTCTTTATATGTCGTTTTGTGCTTTGGTCTCCAAAGTGGGGCTTCCGTTCCGCAAAATCAAATTTTGCAAACAAAAAGAGCATCCATGGGCGCAACGCGCTGATGGATGTTGACCCCCAAAATCGGTAAATTCGCTTTGGGTAGTGACTCGAGCACAACTCGACACGGTAAATATCGGGTGTTGCTTTAAGGCAATCGTGGCAAAGAGTCAATTCACCGCGGCCACTAAGGGTAGTAATTTAACCCAATCTGCGCCATATAGAGCGATGAAATGTTGTAAATCCTGATCAAAGGTCTCGCAAAATCCATGGCTGATACAGTCCAATATTTGAAAATGAACGGTTTGGGGAATGATTTTGTGGTGCTTGATGCGCGGCAGAAACCGCTCAAGCTGTCTCATGATCAGGTGCGTTGGATTGCCGATCGGGAGCAAGGCATTGGCTGCGATCAGCTGATCATTTTGGAACATAGCCCACTGGATTGCGTGGATGTGTTTATGCGCATCTATAATGCCGAAGGCGGTGAAGTGGATGCTTGTGGCAACGCCACCCGCTGCGTTGGCTATTTGGTGGCCGAAGAGTTGGGCAAGAAAGCAGTGACCATTCACACCAATGCTGGCTTGCTGAATGCCGAGCTGAAGGGCGATGTGGTGAGCGTGGATATGGGCACGCCGCGCTTGGCGTGGGATCAAATCCCGCTGGCGGAAGAGTTTGAAGATACGACCGGGATTGAATTGCAGATCGGGCCGATTGATGCGCCTGTGTTGCATACGCCGAGCGTGGTGAATGTGGGCAACCCCCATGCAATCTTTTGGGTGATGGATTTGGACGCCCACGATCTGGCGCGGCTTGGCCCAATGCTTGAATATCACCCCATGTTTCCGGAACGGGCCAATATTTCATTGGCGCAGGTGATGGGGCGAGACCATATTAAAGTTCGCGTTTGGGAGCGCGGGGCAGGGCTAACCGAGGCTTGTGGCACTGCAGCTTGTGCTGTGGCCGTGGCAGCGGTGCGCAAAGACTTGACCGACCGCGAGGTGACGATCAGCTTGCCGGGTGGAGATTTATACCTAGAGTGGCGCGCGAGCGACCATCATATTATCATGACAGGCCCGTATGAATTGGACGGGGAGGGGACATTACCGGCCGAACTTTTTGAGGAAAGTGCTGCATGAGTATTGAAACCCTCACCTTCGGGTGTCGGCTCAACGCTTTTGAATCTGAAGTGATGAAAGATCATGCCGGATCGGCGGGGCTCGACAATATTCTCATCGTCAACAGCTGTGCGGTGACGCAGGAAGCTGTGCGCCAAACCCGTCAGGCTATTCGCAAGGCACGGCGGGAAAATCCGGACGTCAAAATTGTGGTAACAGGCTGCGCGGCGCAAACCGACGCGGAAAGCTTTGCCGAAATGGGCGAAGTGGACCTTGTGGTCGGCAATGGCGAAAAGATGAAGCGTGAGACTTATGAAGGTCTCAAATTCGGTATTGGTGGCAATTCAAAAATTCTTGTCGATGATATTATGAGCGTGCGGGAAACCGCAGGTCATTTGATCGAGGGTATGGATGGGCGCGCCCGTGCCTTTGTGCAGGTACAAAATGGTTGTGACCATCGCTGCACTTTCTGCATCATTCCTTATGGCCGGGGGCCGTCGCGTTCCGTGCCCATGGGTGTGGTCGTCGATCAGATCAAAAAGCTGGCGGATAATGGCATTGGCGAAGTTGTACTGACCGGGGTGGACATCACCTCCTACGGTCCGGATTTGCCCGGCAAGCCGAGCCTTGGCGCGCTGACCCAAGCGATCTTGAAACATGTACCGCAATTGCCGCGCCTGCGCATTTCGTCCATCGATTCCATTGAAGCTGACGAGGCCTTGATGGAAGCCATCAAATCTGAACATCGCTTGATGCCGCATCTGCATTTGTCGCTGCAGTCGGGCGATAATATGATTTTGAAGCGCATGAAGCGGCGGCATTTGCGCGAGGACACGATCCAGTTCGTGAATGACGCAAAAGCGATGCGCCCCGATATGGTGTTTGGCGCCGATATTATTGCCGGGTTCCCTACGGAAACCGATGAGATGTTCGCCAATTCCATGGCGATCGTGAAAGAATGTGATCTTACCTATTTGCATGTGTTCCCCTATTCGCCACGGCCAGGCACCCCGGCGGCAAAAATGCCGCAAGTGGACAAAAAGGTGGCCAAAGACCGGGCGGCAAAATTGCGTGCTTTGGGCGAACAGCAGTTCGACGCGTTTTGCGCCAGCCAAATCGGTGATACTAAATCCGTGCTGATTGAGCGCGACAATGTGGGGCGCACCGAACAATTTGTGCCGATCAAAGTTGAAGGCGCACCCGGCGAGATTTTGGATGTGAAAGTGACGGGCCAGGATCAGCACGGGCTGATCGGCGAAAAGCAATTGGCTGTGGCGTAAGAGGGCTTTATGGCGGAGAAGAAATCAGGCGGGGGTGCCGGGGACGGCTCCAAAGGAGCCGACGGCGGCAAAAAAAGAGGATTTTGGTCGCGGCTTTTGGGGGGCAAGGATGAGCCGCAACCCAAAGAGACGCCGAAAGACCAAAGTGAAGAGCAAACTTCTGCTGATGTGACGCCAGAGGACGCCGCTGCGCTTGAAAAAGAGCAGCCTTGGCAAGAGCCGGAAGACAGCATTGATCAGTCCATTGAGAATGCGCTGGATCAGACCGAAGAAGATCTGAAAGAAGCGCCAGACGCCGAACCAGCCACACCTGCGCCGGAAGAGGCAGCGGCTGAAGCTGTGGTGACGGTCGAAGACGAGCTAAAAGAGATTTCCGAGCTGGAACATGCTGCGGAAGCTACTTCTGAGCCTGAGCCTGACGTTTATAGCGAACAAACGACGGCAGGTGGCGAAGATAAATCCGGCGGGGGTGCCGGGGTAGCGAACGAAGTGAGCGACGGCGGCGCGCAAAAAGACTCCGGCGAGAAGAAAAAAGGCTGGTTCGCGCGGTTGCGTGATGGGCTGAAACGC
This sequence comes from Maritalea sp. S77, assembly GCF_049801075.1. Classification (NCBI taxonomy): domain Bacteria; kingdom Pseudomonadati; phylum Pseudomonadota; class Alphaproteobacteria; order Hyphomicrobiales; family Devosiaceae; genus Maritalea; species Maritalea sp. S77. The sequence goes on from NZ_JBNAGG010000003.1 coordinate 324,383, forward strand.
TCCTCCGATCAACTCACTGACAATATTTCGTCAATCTTTACCAAGCGTAAGCTGGATGATGAAGCGCTGGAAGAGTTGGAAGATACACTGATCCAGGCGGATTTGGGCGTTGAAACTGCTATCCAGATCACTGAAAAGCTGGCCAAAGATCGCTTTGATAAAGAAATCAGCGTTGAGGAAATCCGCTCTGTTTTGCGCGATGAGGTCAGCAAGGTTTTGGCGCGCGTGGCAGTGCCGTTCGAGCTGGGCACAGCGCATAAGCCACATATTTTGTTGATGGTGGGCGTGAACGGGTCCGGCAAAACCACCACAATCGGTAAGCTGGCAGCGAAATATAGTCGTGAGGGCAAAAAGGTGATGTTGGCGGCGGGCGATACGTTCCGCGCGGCGGCGGTTGAGCAGCTTTCGGTTTGGGGTGAGCGTTCCAATGTGCCGGTGATCACGCGGCCAACAGGAGCGGATGCTTCAGGTTTGGCTTACGACGCGGTGAAAGAAGCGCAAGAACAGGATTGCGATCTGTTGATTATTGATACGGCGGGCCGTTTGCAAAACCGTGATGAGTTGATGGCGGAGCTTGAAAAGATTATTCGGGTGATCAAAAAGCTTGATCCCGAAGCGCCGCACACTACGTTGCTGACGCTGGATGCGACCACAGGGCAGAATGCGCTTAATCAGGTGGAGATTTTTGGCAAACGAGCCGGGGTGTCTGGTCTGGTAATGACCAAATTGGATGGCACCGCGCGCGGCGGTATTTTGGTAGCGATTGCGCAAAAGCACAAATTGCCGGTGCATTTTATTGGCGTGGGCGAGACCATTGAGGATTTAGAGCCGTTTGAGGCAGATGATTTTGCAGCAGCGATTGCGGGGGCGCAATAATGGTGGCGCGGGAAAAAATGTTGGCGTGCACCCATGTGTTGCACGCTTTTGTTCCATTTAAACCGGCTGATTTGTTCGCGAAATTGGCGCAGTCTGACTATGCGCAATTGCCCAGCGATGTCTATGGGGATGGCGGTGCCAGCGATGTGGTGGTGGAACGGCTGAAGGAGCTGTTTGGCACCAGCGGCGCGCGCTTTTGCATTAAGGGCATGATCGCGCAGATGGCTGCCTTGCGCGCTGCTGTGGAGCGGCAGGGCAATAATATAGTTGCCATTCACCGGATGACCCATTTCGATATTGATGAAATGGAAGCGGTGGAGATTTTGCACCCAATCCAGTTCCGGCGGTTGGGCACAGCCTATCAGCCCTTTACGGTCGATGATTTGGACAAAATGGGCGAAGTGCCCGGCGTGGTGAGTGTGGAGCTTCCCGTGCGGCGAGCGGGCTATAAGCTGACCCCCTTTGAGGAATTGGTGAAAATCTCTGAATGGTGCCGCGCGCGTGGCGTGCATTTCCATATTGATGGGGCGCGGGTTTTTGGCGTGGCCGAAGCCTATGGCAAAAGCTGTTCGGAGATTATGGCGCTTTGCGACAGCCTATACTGCAGCTTTTATAAAGAACTGGCCAATATTGGCGGCTGTGGTTTGTTGGCGGATGAAGAATTTCTGGCCGAGAGCGATGTGTGGTTCACCCGGCATGGCGGCAATGTGCCGTTTGAGTTTCCGCAGGCGATTACAGCCCTGATTGGGTTGGACGAATTTTTGCCGCGCGTGGGTGAATTTACGGCTTTCGCCAAGGCGTTGGCTGTTGAGTTCAACAAAATTGACGGGGTGCGCACCGTGCCAATGGTGCCGGAGACGCCCAATTTTCAAGTCCATATCGAAGCATCAAAAGCGGCGCTGGAAGCGGCCTTTGAAAAGCAGATTGAAGCGGATAAAGTTTGGTTGTCTGGCCACACTTTGCCTACTATCTATGATGAAGTGCAGGCGATTGAAGTGGCGATTGGCGCAGGCAGCATGTCGCTGAGCGTTGAAGAATGGGCCGCTTACCTATCGCAAAGTGTGGGCATGGCCCGAAACGAGATTGAGGTTTAAATGAGCGAAGAGAAAAATCCCGCAGAAGAGCTGAACTGGGACGAGCTTAAACCGCAGCTGATCAAGCTTGGTTTAGAGCTTGGGCCTTTGGTGCTGTTCTTCATTTTGAACGGACGTGCGGGCATTTTTGTCGCCACCGCCTGGTTTATGGGCGCCATGGTGGTTTCGCTTGTTTTGAGCTGGTTGATTTTGAAGCGTATTGCCGTGATGCCGTTGGTGACGGGCGTGGTGGTGTTGATTTTTGGCGGGCTGACGCTTTATTTGCAGGATGATACCTTCATCAAACTCAAGCCAACAATCGTCAACATGCTGTTTGGTGGCGTTTTGCTGGGGGGCTTATTGTTTGGCCACTCGTTGCTGCGCTATGTGTTTGGCGATGTGTATAAATTGCGCAATGAAGGCTGGCGCATTCTCACTTGGCGCTGGACAATTTTCTTTTTCGTTTTGGCGCTGATTAATGAGATTGTGTGGCGCAATTTCTCGACCGATTTTTGGGTCGCGTTCAAAGTGTGGGGCATTATGCCACTCACCTTGATTTTCTCATTCGTATTGGTGGTGCCAGTTTTGAATAAATATGCGCCAAGTGGCGAAGAGGCTTAAGACGCCTCTTGCGCCTCTAAGGCTTTGGCGATGGCGGGCAGCACTTGATTTTGGAAGCTATCTTCGCTCATCGGACCGGTGTGTTTGTACACAATCACCCCGTCCTTATTGATGAGATAGCTTTCCGGCACGCCATAAACGCCCCATTCTAGGCTGACGCGGCGGTTCCGGTCCGCGCCCACTGCATCAAACGGGTTGCCTAGCTTGCGCAAAAAGTCGCGGGCATTTTCGGGCTGGTCATTGTAATTGATGCCAAAAATCTTTACGTCGCCGCGTTCGGCCAAGCGCATCAAAAATTCATGTTCTTCCCGGCAGGGCACGCACCAACTGGCCCAAACATTTACAAGGCTCAATTGGCCTTTGAGGTCGGCGCTGGAAAAGCCCGGCTGATCATGGCCCTCAACCGCATCAAGGGTGAATTCAGGTGCGGGCTTGTTCATCAAGGCTGAGGGCAGCAGGTCTGGATCACGATTGATCTGGCTGGCAAAAAGCGCAAACAGCGCAACGGTCAGCACCAAGGGCAGGGCAAAAATCAGCGTGCGTTTCATGGCGGCTACTCCGGCTTGATCGGCGTGCGTTCAGACCGACGTTTTAGCCCCATCGCTTTCAGCGCTGCCAAGCGGCTTTCCTGTTTTTTGTACGAAAAGACCACCCAAATGCAGAGCGCGGCGATCAAAAACGCAGATAGGCCATAGGCCCCGAAGATAAATTCGAAATGTTCGCCGGATTCGATCATGGCTTTTGGGTCCTTAATTGTTGCGCATATTGCCGTTCAATGGCGCGGGCGCGGCGGCGCAAAATTTCTGTGCGCATGGAAATGAAATGCAGCAGCAAAAACAGGAAGGAGAAGGCAAAGAACATCACAAATAGCGGCAGCAAAATGGAAGGCGGCATGGTTGGCCCATCCAAACGGAACACAGAAGCTGGCTGGTGCAGCGTGTTCCACCAATCCACTGAAAATTTAATGATCGGCACATTGATGGCGCCAACCAAAGTGATCACCGCGATGATGCGGCCTGCACGCACTTGATCTTCAAAGGTGCGCCACAGGGCGATAATGCCCAAATAGATAAAGAGCATGATGAGGGTGGAGGTCATGCGCCCATCCCACTCCCAAAAGGTGCCCCATGTGGGCGCGCCCCAAAGGGCGCCGGTGATCAGCGCGATAGCGGTGAAGGTGGCGCCCAAGGGCGCGGCAGCTTTGGCGGAAACGTCGGCCAAGGGGTGTCGCCACACCAGTGAGCCAATGGCGGCAATTGCCATCACGGCATAGCAGAATTGGGATAGCCAAGCACTGGGCACATGCACATACATAATGCGCACGGTTTCGCCTTGCTGATAATCGGCAGGTGAATTGAAGAAAGCCAGATAAAGCCCATAGGCCATCAAAATCGTGGTGATGCCCACAAGCGGCCAAATGAAATAGCGGGACCATTCAAGGAAATAGCCGGGATGGGCGATCCGCGAGAAAAAGCCCAAATCTTGTGGCGTTGGTTCTTGAGGTTTTGACTCTGTCATAGACTATTCTGCTGCCATTTTTAATGCGAGTGCCGCCGCAAACGGGGTGAACACTAAACTGAGCAAGGTAAACCCTGCAAGGAACAAAAGTGCCGCATCCTGAGCGTTGGCGATTGCGCCGCTGGAGACCGCGCTGACCCCGAAAATCAATGTAGGGATCGAGAGCGGCAAGATTAAGATCGGTGCAATCAGCCCCCCGCGCTTGATGGATACGGTCACCGCCGCGCCAATGGCCCCAAAGCAAATGAGCGCCGGTGTGCCCACCAATAGGGTGAAAATCACCCGAAGGGTTTGATCTATCTCAAGATTGAGCAATATCGCCAAAATGGGGGTGGCGACAATCAGGGGTAACGCAGTTGTGACCCAATGGGCGCAGATTTTGGCCACCACAATCATTTCAAGCGGCAAGCTGGCCTGGCGCATGGCCAGCAGCGAACCGTCCTCATGATCCATACGGAACAGGCGGTCGAGTGCCAGCAAAAGGGAAAGCAAAGCGCTGATCCAGATGATGGCCGGGCCGAGCTGCGCCAATTGGTCCTTATCCGGGCCGATGGCAAAGGGCATGATGGCCCCGGTCATAATGTAAAATAGCAGCACGGTCAGGCTATCGCCGCCAATGCGGGTGGCCAGTTTCATGTCGCGGGTCAAAACAGCGAGAAATGGTTTCATGAGGCATGGTCCATAGCTGTATGCCCGATCATAACGGTTTTCACCGCTTCTGGCGCAAGATGAGGAATGTCCAAATGGGTCGCGGCGATCACAATGCCGCCTTCGGCGCAATGGTCGGCGATCAATTGCCCCACCCATTGGTCGCCTTGCTTATCAAGGGCGGAGGTGGGTTCATCCAAAATCCAGATGGGGCGATTGGCCACGAGCAAGCGGGCCAGGCCCAACCGTCTCGTTTGGCCAGCGGACAGAATTGAGGCTTCAGAATCCTGAATTGCCTCCAGCCCAGCGGCTTCAATGGCGGGGAGCACATTTTCAGTGCCGCCATAAAGCTGCGCCCAGAAATTGAGATTTTCTTTCACGGTGAGGGTGGTTTTAACCCCTGGCACATGCCCCACAATGTGCAAATATTCCCGAGGTTCGCACTCTGGATCGATATTTTCAAAGCTGATGGTGCCAAATGATTTGGGCAAAACCCCATATAGCGTGGCGAGGCATGTGGACTTGCCGGCGCCGTTCGGGCCGCGCAAAAGAATCACTTCACCGGGCTGTGCTGTGAAGGAAACGCCGGAAAAAATCTCGAATCCGCCCCGCTCGCAGGCCAAATTCATCACATTTAATGCAATATTTTCAGGGTTTTTGCCGTTTTTTCTCATGAGAAGCACATAATGGCATTAAGTTGAGGCTGGCAAGAGGCGGTGTTATTCTTTATAAAGCGCGCGAGCGCCATTATGGGGACAATGGTAACTCGTTTCACGCTTGTTGGTTTTTGCCGATTGATTTGGGCAAAATGACCAGAGCTCATGTTGAAACTCCGAACATACAGGCAATGCACGTGACACAGACCTCATTGAACAGTTTTAACGCCAAACAGACCCTTAAGGTCGGCGATAAATCCTATACATATTATTCCTTAATTGAAGCAGAGAAAAACGGCCTTGAAGGCATTTCGCGCCTGCCGCATTCTTTGAAAGTGGTGCTCGAAAACCTTTTGCGTTTTGAAGATGGCCGCACGGTCACCAAAGCAGACATTGAAGCCTGCGCAGCATGGTTGAAAGACAAATCCTCCTCCCATGAAATCTCATACCGTCCAGCACGGGTGTTGATGCAGGACTTTACCGGCGTTCCAGCCGTTGTTGATTTGGCCGCTATGCGCGATGCCACTGCAAATTTGGGCGCCGATCCGCAAAAAATTAACCCGCAAGTGCCTGTTGATCTGGTGATCGACCACTCTGTGATGGTGGACTTTTTCGGCACAGGTTCTGCGTTCACACAAAACGTTGCCCGCGAATATGAGCGCAATGGCGAGCGTTATGAATTTTTGCGTTGGGGCCAAGAGGCATTTGATAATTTCCGCGTTGTGCCTCCCGGCACTGGCATTTGTCACCAAGTGAACCTTGAATATTTGGCCCAAACTGTTTGGACCAAAGAAGAAAATGGTGAAACGGTGGCTTACCCAGATACGCTTGTGGGCACAGATAGCCACACCACCATGGTCAACGGTTTGGCCGTTTTGGGTTGGGGTGTTGGCGGCATTGAGGCGGAAGCGGCCATGTTGGGCCAGCCGATCTCTATGTTGTTGCCAGAAGTGATTGGCTTCAAGCTTGAAGGCGAAATGCAAGACGGCATCACCGCCACTGACTTGGTGTTGCGCGTGGTGGAAATGTTGCGCGAGCGCGGCGTTGTGGGCAAATTTGTTGAATTTTTCGGCCCGGGCCTCGACAATCTGACCTTGGAAGACCAAGCCACCATCGCCAACATGGCGCCAGAATATGGCGCGACATGCGGCTTCTTCCCAGTGGATAATGAAACATTGGCTTATTTGCGCACCACAGGTCGCGAAGATGATCGCGTGGCGTTGGTTGAAGAATATTCAAAAGCGCAAGGCATGTTCCGCACAAGCGATAGCGCAGATCCAGAATTCACCGATGTGCTTTATCTTGATCTGAAAGACGTTGTGCCAGCGATTTCTGGTCCAAAACGTCCGCAAGACCGTGTGATTCTTTCTGAAGCTAAAGAAAAGTTTGCCAAAGCGTTGGCTGGTGAGTTTGCGAAGACAGATGCACCTGAAGCTAAAGTTGACGGCACTGATTACTCCATCACCCATGGTGATGTGGTGATTGCCGCGATCACGTCTTGTACCAACACATCAAACCCCGCGGTTTTGGTGGCGGCTGGCCTTGTGGCCCGCAAAGCGCTTGAGCTTGGGTTGGAAGTTCAACCTTGGGTGAAAACTTCGTTGGCCCCCGGTTCACAAGTGGTCACCGATTATCTTACAGCGTCTGGCTTGCAAGATGATTTGGACAAGCTTGGCTTTAACCTTGTGGGTTATGGCTGTACCACATGTATCGGTAACTCTGGCCCCTTGCCTGAGCCTATTTCTGCTGCTGTTCAGGCAGAAGATTTGGTGGCGTGTTCTGTGCTTTCCGGCAACCGGAACTTTGAAGGCCGGGTGAACCCAGATGTGAAAGCAAACTATTTGGCGTCACCGCCATTGGTTGTGGCTTATGCGTTGGCAGGTAAAATGACCACTGACATTACCTCTGAGCCTTTGGGCACAGGTAAAGATGGGCAGCCTGTTTACTTGAAAGATGTGTGGCCAAGCTCACACGAAATCGCCGAAATCGTGCGTGAAACAGTGACCCCTGAAATGTTCAAGGGCCGCTATTCAGACGTGTTTAAAGGCGATGAAGGCTGGCAAGCCATTAAGGTTGAAGGCGGCGAAACCTACGGGTGGAATTCTTCTTCAACCTATGTGCAGAACCCACCATATTTTGAGGGCCTCACCAAAGACATCAAGCCGATAGAAGATGTGCATGGCGCACGGATTTTGAGCTTGTTTGGCGACAGCATCACCACTGACCACATTTCACCTGCTGGCTCATTTAAGGGTGACACGCCTGCTGGCAAGTATTTGAAAGATCGTCAGGTGGCACCAAAAGACTTCAACTCATATGGTTCTCGCCGGGGTAACCACGAGATCATGATGCGCGGCACTTTTGCCAATATCCGCATCAAGAACCAAATGGTGCCGGGCGTTGAAGGCGGCTTCACCAAAGGTCCGGATGGCGAAGTGCAAGCCATGTATGATGCGGCCATGGAATATGCTGAAAAAGGCAAGCCATTGGTTGTGTTTGGCGGCAAGGAATATGGCACAGGCTCTTCACGAGACTGGGCGGCGAAGGGCACTCGTTTGCTCGGCGTGCGCGCGGTTATCGTTGAAAGCTTTGAGCGTATTCACCGTTCAAACCTCGTAGGCATGGGCGTATTGCCATTGCAGTTTAAAGATGGCGCCAGCTGGGAAAGCCTTGGCCTGCAAGGTGATGAAGAAATCACCATTGAAGGTTTGGATCAGATCAGCCCACGTTGCGATGTGACCGTGAAAGTGAAGTCTCCTGATGGATCAGACAAAGAGTTCACCGCGCTGTGCCGCATCGACACAGAAGATGAGCTGGAATATTACCGCAATGGCGGCATCTTGCATTACGTTTTGCGCAATCTAGTTGCCTAAGAAAATGCACCTCGGCCAAATATGGCCGAGGATTTATTGAATGAAGAAGCGCGGTTTAGGCCGCGCTTTTTTTATGGTTTGATGTGAAAACACGCGCCCGTTCGGCAATCTTTGCGAGATGGGTTTGCCGCTGCTCTGCGGGCATATTGCGGATTGGCGAGATGTGGGTGAACTGCACAAGCTTCAGCCCGACAAATTTCAGAATCTGATTTTTCATCAATTTAGTTTGCGCGCTGCCATAGGCGAGGCGATAGAACCAGTCCGGCGTATCGGATGTCATAATCACTTCGGCGGTTTTGCCTTTGAGGTGACCAATGGGCAATGGCTTTCCCTTTACATAGCTATAGGCCAATCCAGGCAGCAGCAGCCGGTCAAGCAGATGCTTTAATTCGCTGGGCATGGTGCCCCACCAAAGCGGATGCGTAATCACCACATGATCTGCGGCGCTAATCGCATCCCAAAGGGCTTGAATGTCCTCATTCCAGCTTTCTTGTGTGGGTTTTGCTTCAATCGGCGTGGGGTCCAGTTCCATTTGTGACAAAGCAAAAAGGCTCACATCTGCATTAGCCTGAGCGCCTTGTTGATAGGCTTCGGCAAGGGCTTGGGTGAAACTGTCGGCGCGGGGATGGCCGGAAATAATAACAATCTTCATGGGATACTCTCAATAATTGACCATGGTCAATTTGTATATTTTACTTTTTGACCACGGTCAATTGTGCTATTGGAAAATGATGAATGTTCGCGTTGAAGGCAAACAAAAGCGGGCCCATGCCACCCGCGCTCATATCTTGGATTGCTTTGAGGTTCTGATGCAAAGTCAGAGCTTTGATGAGATTTCGATTGCCCAAATTGCCGCTTCGGCGGAAGTGGGCAAGGGAACCGTTTTGGCTCATTTCAGCGAAAAATTGGCGCTGGCCGCAACCTTGTTTGCGCAGGAGCTGGAAAAATGCCAGCAGCAAATCGAGGCGTCCGCGCAAATAAGTAGTGCGGCAAAGTTGCGGTCGATTTTTACTCCCTTCTTCAACTTGATTATGCGGGATGATGTTTATGTTCGGCTGATCGTTGGGGAAGGGCAAAATCTATGCCGCCAAATGATTGAGCCCGCAGAGGCGCGATTGTTCGACAGCCTTGCGCGACGGCTCGATGTGGGACGGCCAGCACAGGAGCTGGATGTGATTGCTGTGCGCGGTTTTTTGGTCCATGCAGCGGTGATGTATCGTGCGTGTGATGCGGGTGAGGCCGTGATTGAAGAGTTCGAATCCCTGCTCGCGCATTATCTGTTTCAAAATTTGGCAAGCTCACTCCAATGTGACTGGCCTGTTACGCACGACTGGCGTAATAAAATGCCATGAAAAAATTTGTCTTCACATTGATGATTGCGCTTCAAGGCGCGCTATTTTTGCCCGCCGCGCAGGCCATGGACATGAAAACCAATCCGAAAGCGGTGTTGGAGCTGTTCACCTCCCAAGGCTGTTCGTCTTGCCCTCCGGCAGATGCAGCATTGCGCGAATGGAGCGAGCAAGATGATTTGATCACCATCGCTTATCACGTGGATTATTGGAATTATATCGGCTGGGAAGATGTGTTCTCTGCCCCGAAATATTCCAAACTACAGCGTGCTTACGCAAAAAGCTTTGGTTCGGAGCGGGTCTATACGCCACAGCTCATTGTGAACGGCGAGAAAGATGCTGTGGGATCGCGCCGCGGTGACGTGCAGAAGCTTGTGGCCGCAGCGGATTTGCATGTCGGTGTGGATCTGAAGCTTCAAGATGGCAATCTGACAATTGATTTGACCAGCGATGGCGCTACACAAGTGGACGCGACTATCTGGGTTATCCCTTTTATTTCCACCGCGCAAACCAAGATTAGCCGTGGCGAAAATCGCGGTAAAACCCTTGCCTATAGCCATATTGCGCGGGGTCGTATGCCTGTTGGCATGTGGCATGGTGAGGAATCTCATCAAATGGAATTGCCACTGCAGGATATTTTGACTGATCAGGCGGACGGCATGGCAGTTCTGGTTCAAACCAAAGGCGCGGGCGGCCCTGGCCGCATTTTGGGCGCAGCTTCAATTCAAAAATAAAACGCCCCCAAGAAGGGGGCGTAAAGGGTATCTGGAGGCCATCCAAACTGATTTTGGAGGTCCAGCGCCCTGAGCAAGTTCATTTGGGGGCAAACCGCTCAGGGGCTGGGTACTGGAGGCTATGATTTCTTTTTAACGATGTATTTCGGCAACAGTTTGCCGGAATTGTGATTAAATTGGGGCCAATTTTGGGGCTTGTCACATTTGCGAATTGGCGCAATCATTTCCAAAGTGATTTGAACCATAGGGTGTGAAATTTGGCGTCATCTCAAAGCAAAGGCGAAAGCCAGCATATTCGGTTGGTACATTCCAACGAATCTTCTTCCAAATCGTCGCCCGCTCCTATGAATGTGAGCTTTGATCGGCGAGAGCTTTCCACCATTTTAAATGTATATGGGCGCAAAGTCGCCAGCGGCGATTGGCGCGACTATGCCATAGATATGCTGAAGGACCGTGCGGTATTTTCAATCTTCAAACGCGCCAGCGAAATGCCGGTTTTCCGGGTGGAAAAAGACCCCAGCCTTAGACGCAAGCAGGGGCAATATCGCGTTGTGGGTCAAAATGGCCAGGTGCTCAAGCGTGGGCATGAGCTGGCGCAATTGCTTAAGGTTTTGGACGGCGATATCAGCCTGGTGCGGTAGTGGGCACTTGGCCATTGCACTGCCGTCGCTAACCGCGTTCGCTACCCTAGCATTTTTGCACGCCACCGCCGGACACTCCGTCCCTGGCACCCCCGGTTTTTTGCGCGCCGCCGTCGTTCGCTATGCTCACTACCCCGGCATCCCCGCCTATGGGTGCCCCGCTCTAATGTTGTGCAAGGCGCACCGGCACCCTCCCACGTCATTACCGGACTTGATCCGGTAATCCATGTAGCGTTGGTAGCTGGGTCAAAACATGCATGATTTGCACCTTCACTGAAGTTGCTTGGACCCTGGATCAAGTCCAGGGTGCCGGTCGCGTGTGCAGATGTGTTTCGGAGTATATTAGCAAGGAAAAAGAGTGGACGAGCCTAGCGAGGACCTCGGGCCACTTTTGGCCCGCGCCCGCGCAGGTTAGGCGCCGAAAGGCGCTGCTCAACCGTGAGTGAAAATAATATTCCCCCAAAAAAAATCCCCGCCTCAAACGAAGCGGGGATCTTAATTTCAGCGCTTAGCTGTTGGGTCGCTATTCGCGATTGCCGAACAAGCGTAGCAACATCAAGAACAGGTTGATGAAGTCGAGATAGAGGGCCAAAGCACCCATAAGCATTTTCTTGCCCATGGTTTCTGAGCCGTCGCCCTCATAATAGTTCTCTTTGATCTTTTGCGTGTCATAGGCGGTGAGGCCAACAAACACCAACACACCAATGATGGAGATGGCAAAGGCCAAGGCGCCTGATTGCAAGAAGATGTTTACAACAGAAGCCAAGATGATGCCGATCAAGCCCATCATCAAGAATGAACCCATTGCGGTCAGGTCACGCTTGGTGGTGTAACCATAAAGGCTCATCGCGCCAAATGTACCGGCGGTGATGAAGAACACGCGGGCAATGCTTTCACCTGTATAGACCAAGAAGATCGATGACAGCGAAAGACCCATGGCAACTGAAAAGCCCCAGAACACCAATTGGGCGGTGGCGAATTTCATTTTATTGATGCCAAAGCTTAGGGCCAGAACAAAGCCCAAAGGAGCCAAAGCCACAACCCACTGCAATGGAGACCCATAAAGGGTAGCGCCCAAAGAGGTGAGGTAATGTGAACCCATTTGCGCCACAGCCGCATCAGGATTGTTTGTGGTTGTGAGCATGGTCAGGAAATAGGCCACCACACCGGTGATGCCCAAGGCAATGCCCATATAGTTGTAAACACCCAGCATATAGGTGCGCAGGCCCTCATCGATCGCGGCCTGAGCGCCGCCTCGTGAGGCCATTGTTTGACGATCATATTGTGCCATAGATGAGTTCCCTTTCAGCAATTCTCTTGGCGTTATGCCAAGTGGATATAATCTTGCGGCTAATATGGAGATGAATTCCGACAATTTCAAGATGTACGTGCAACTGTTGAATACGGTTTAGTCCTTGAGGCAACAAATAAAATTTTCGCTAAATTGTCACACGAATCATGGTAGTCTGAGACATAGGCGATTATGTCATGCATCTGGAAGGGAGGTATTATGCCCCGTCTCTTCACTGGTCTGGAAATCCCAGGCGATGTTGGTTTCGCGCTTTCCTTAAAACGAGGCGGCCTGCACGGCGCGCGTTGGATCGATCCCTCAAATTATCACATAACTTTGCGCTATATTGGTGATGTTGATCACCATACGGCACATGAAATTGTGCACGAGCTGGATCGATTGTCGATTGAGGAACCGTTCGATGTCACTTTGTCGCATCTTGGGGTTTTTGGCGGTAAAAGACCCCGCGCTCTGTTTGCTGGGGTAGATCCCGCGTCCGAATTGCAGCAATTGCACGACAAGCAGGAGCGGGTGATGCAACAATTGGGTTTAAAGCCTTCTGGGCGCAAATATTCTCCGCATGTAACACTGGCGCGCTTAAATGATGTTCCGCCGCAAGATATGGCGCATCATTTGCAAACGTCGGGCGCCTTTTATCCTTTGCGATTCCGGGTTGCGCGATTTGTGCTCTATTCAGCGCGGGATTCCATCGGAGGCGGGCCTTATTTGGTGGAAGAGACCTATCCGCTGGCGGCATAGATTTGTCTCACGGCCGTTCGATGCTCGCTTTGCGCGCCGCCACCGGACACTGCGTGTCCGTCCCCGGCACCCCCGCCGACTGGTGCAACGCAAAAAACTCAGTGCAAACGAGGGAAAAGAGCGGACGAGCACAGCGAGCATCGAACAGCCGTGAGACAAAATAACTACCCCTTATATCGCGCCAAGATATTCTCGCTGGCATCTTCAATCAGGTCGAGCACATGTGTGAAACCATCTTCACCACCAAAATAGGGATCGGGCACTTCTTGGGTGCTTGAATTACCGTAAGGCAGAAACAATTCGATTTGTGCGGTGGCGTCAGCGGGGGCAAGATTTTTCAGATTGCGCAGATTAGAGCGATCCATCGCCAAGATTAGATCAAATGTATAGAAATCGTCGGGCTGAACCTGACGCGCTCTTAGGGGCGAAAGATCATAGCCGCGCTGCAATGCTGTTTGGGTTGCGCGTTCATCTGGTGGGTGGCCAATATGCCAATCGCCTGTGCCGGCGCTATCGATGGTCAAGCTTTGGCCGTTATTTTGCGCCATCTGCTGCAACACAGCGTGCGCCGTAGGTGAACGACAAATATTTCCAAGGCACACAAGCAGAATTGATTGCGGAAAAGTGGACATTTTGGCTCCTTTGCCGATCAGTTTTAACGCTTCATTCACCTTGACTTGTGAAACAGGGTGTATGGATTAGACATATGCCAAAATAAGGTCAAATTTCTGCTTATTTTGAGGATTTGATTAAAATGCTGCAAATCTTTGCAGCTTGGTAACCCTCATTGGCGGATAATAAGCGGGAACGTGGGTAATTGGATAAAGGACCCAAAGGAATGATTGAAGCAACAAAGATGAAAAGATTTGCGCTTAAAGCGGGTGTTGCATTGATGGTCGGCTTGCTCTCAGCAGGTACAGCACAAGCGGCAGCCACCAAGATTGGCACCTTCAATTTATGGACCGCGTGGACTGATCAGGATAGCAAGGGCAAGATTTGCTATATCTCCTCGCAGCCGCAAGATGCGCAGCCAACAAATGTGAAGCGCAGCCCGATCCATTTTCTGGTGACTCACCGTATGGGCACTGGCAAACGCAATGAGGTCGCGACCTTGATCGGTTATCCGTTCAAGCCGGGCGCAGAAGCAAGCGCCACTGTGGATGGCAAAGCCTATCCCATGGTGACCGACAGCGAGCAAGAGGCAGGCTGGTTGGCTTCAACTGCCGACGAACCTAGTTTCGTTGCGGCGATGAAGCGTGGGTCTGAAATGGTTGTTCGCGGTATTTCAACGCGCGGTACACGCACCACCGACACTTATTCATTGTCTGGTGTCACGGCGGCGATGAACGCAATCGATAAAGAATGTAATTAATCCCTTTGGGGATTAAATGTCATGCAAAGCGCGGGCGAGAACCGCGCTTTCGTGCGTTTTGGGGTGCATTTTCCACCGAGCTGTGGTTTAACCCCACATAAGTCGAGAATGAAAAGCTTAAGGCAGGTTTATGCGCATCAGCAAAATTTGGTTCTCTCAGTGCGCGCTGGTCAAAATCGGTTTTCTGGCCATGATCATGGTTTTGGCCCTGGGCCAAGCGGGTTTTGCGCAGTCAGTGCAGTCATTGGGTGATTTTAAGGCCTGGTCGGCCTATTCCACAGTGAAATCGGCGACCAATTTGTGTTTTGTGCATTCCAAGCCGGTGGAAGTTGATCCGCAATTGGAAAATATGGGTGATCCCTATTTTTATGTCACGCACCGCCCAAATGAGGGCGTGCGCTATGAGATCAATATTGTGGCGGGCTTTAATTTTCAGACGGACAGCTTGGCTGCGGCGCAGATTGGCGGTCAGTCTTATTCTTTGTTTACGCAAGGGGATTCAGCTTGGCTGGAAGATGTGAGCCAAAGCGCCGATATGGCAGCGGCCATGCGGCGTGGTTCGACCATGGTTGTTGAAGGCATTGATGAGCGCGGCACCAAAGTGCGGCTGGTGTTTTCACTTTCGGGTGCAACCGCTTCCATGCGCGCGATTGATAATGCCTGTGGCTAGCGAGCCCTTACTCTAAATTCTTTGCCTTTTGGCCTAGGGTCTGGTATTGGCTCGCCTCTGAATTGATGAGGTTATAAGATGTCGATCAGCCTAGATATTGCCAATGCCAATGTGAAAACCGCCACCAAACCATCTTTGGTGGGGATGGATCGTGATGATCTGATGGCGGCGCTGGAAGAGTTGGGCCTACCTGAAAAGCAGCGCAAAATGCGCGTTTCGCAGCTGTGGAACTGGCTTTATGTCAATGGCGTGAGCGATTTTGATCAAATGACCAACATCGCCAAGGGACTGCGGCAGCAATTGGCCGACAAGTTTGATTTGTCGCGCCCGGAAATTGTGTCCGAGCAGGTTTCGACAGATGGCACGCGCAAATGGTTGTTCCGGTTTACGGACCCGATGCAACCCAATATGCCGCCGGTTGATGTTGAGACAGTTTATATTCCTGAAGAAGATCGCGGCACTTTGTGTGTATCCTCGCAAGTGGGCTGTACGCTCACCTGCACCTTCTGCCATACGGGCACACAAAAGCTGGTGCGCAATCTGACCGCTGGTGAAATTGTGTCGCAAGTGTTGATGGCGCGGGAGCGTTTGGGCGATTATCCAGGGGGCGAGCGCCCGACGGACGGGATTGTGCCGCGCGCTGGCATCCGCTCGGTCACCAATGTGGTGATGATGGGCATGGGCGAGCCGCTTTATAATTATGACAATGTGAAAAAGGCGATGCTGCTGATGTCGGACGGGGAGGGCATTTCCCTGTCGCGTCGCCGCATTACCTTGTCGACCTCCGGCGTGGTGCCGTCAATTCCGAAAATTGGCGAAGAAACCGGCGTGATGCTGGCCATTTCACTGCACGCGGTGAATGATGAGCTGCGCAACGAGTTGGTGCCGATCAACAAAAAGTGGCCGCTTGAAGAGCTACTTGAGGCATGCCGCAACTATCCGGGCCTGTCCAATGCCAAGCGCATCACCTTTGAATATGTGATGCTCAAAGATGTGAATGACAGCGTGCAGGATGCTAAGAAATTGGTGCGTATGTTGGATGGCATCCCCGCCAAGATCAATTTGATCCCGTTCAACCCGTGGCCAGGCTCACAGTATGAATGTTCAAGCTGGGCACAGATCGAGAAATTTGCCGACATTGTCAATATGGCCGGATATGCCAGCCCCGTGCGCACGCCGCGCGGCCGCGATATTTTTGCCGCGTGTGGTCAGTTGAAATCTGAAACTGAGCGCATGAGCAAAAAAGAACGCGATGCCATTGCGGCGGCGGAATAGGCTAAGCGTCAACCGCGTGTTCTCGCTGCCACTGGCGGGGTGATTTTCCATGCCGCTGCTTCCACGCGCGGTGAAATTGTCGCGTTGAGTTATAGCCCAGCCGATCCACCAGATTTTCAATGCTCAAATGCTGTGCTTTCAGCATGTTCTCCGCCATGGCGATGCGTAATCCATTGATATAGTCCGGCACGGTTACGCCTGTTTCTTTGTTGAAGAGGCGGGAGAAATGGCGCGCGCTCATATGCGCCTCTTTGGCCAGGCGCTCCACCGTCCAATCCGCTGTTGGGTTGGTGGTGACTTGATCTTGAATGCGGTGAATGGTGGGGTGCAAATGGCTGCGGCCCTGCAAAAAGGGCGAGAGTTGCGGTTCGCTCCCATTGCGCCGGTTAAACACCACCATGTGCTGCGCGATTTGCGCTGCCGCCGCCAATCCCAGCCGCTTGCTTACAATATGCAGCATCAAATCGATGCCGGAGGTGATGCCCGCGCTGGAAAAGCAATTGCCATCTTCAATATAGAGCCGGTTTTCCTCCACTTTGATTTTGGGGGAAATGGCGCGCAGCTCATCTAGGCATTTATGGTGCGTGGTGCAGCGCCGACCGTCAAATAAGCCGGAGCGTGCAGCATCCAAGGCGCCGCTACATACGGTGACGAGCTGGTGGTTGGGTGTGATGGTTTTGCGCAGCCAGGCCTGCAATCGCGCATTCGCGCGTTTGATGTCTTGTGGGTCTAGCGTTTCCACAAAGCCGGGCATTTCGCTGGCGTTGCCGCACACCACCACCATGGCATCCGGCTCAATTTCTACTGGCAGCGGCGCTACATTGGCCAGCGCGTAGCCCAACGACGTGGGGGCATTGGGCATGGTGCCGATAAATTGCACGTCATAACGCCATTGATTTTGCACCATATTGGCGCCGCGCAGCACCTCACAAGGGCCAGCAACATCAAGCATCAGCGGCGTTAGGACCTAAGACAAAATAGGTTTTGATGGGGATGGGTGCTGGCCCTCTATCCATATTAATCTCCGAAATGGGCGATGGCGTCATCCACGCTGCGGATTGTGGCGAAACGTTTGGACAATACGGTTTCCGTGCGGTGTTTGATCTGGTCGGCGGCAAGCGTCGAGCCATCCGGGTGTTGCATATCGAAAGTGAGTGTGGCGTCGGTGACAAAGTTCACCTTATAGCCCATATCACTGGCATTTCGTGTGGTGGTTTCGCAGCATTGTTCGGTGCGGATGCCGCAAATGGTGAGCTCATTAATGTTATTTTCCTTCTACCAGATATCCAGTGTGGTGCCGATAAAGGCGCTGTGGCGTGTTTTTTCGATCACCAAATCGGGGGTGAAGGCGAGGGGCGCAAATGTTTTGATGTTGCCAGAGGATTTAGCAAAAGCCCCTTCTGGTTCGATATGAAAGATCTGCACCAGCTTGAGGCCACCTTGTTGGGCGGCATCAATTAGCTTTTGGGTGTGTTCAACAAAGTCAGGGACATAATGTTCTTGATAATAGTCGCGGTGGCGAAAGCTTTCCTGCACATCGATGATGAGCAATGCATGAGATTTTTCTGACATTTTACGCCTTTCAGTTTGAATGTGAATCAAACCATATGCGCTTATAACGGGGTATTACATGCGCTCGCGCGACAAGAATAGGACAATTTGCGCCAAAAATAAATGCTGGACGAAGGGCGCTATGCGTTAGTGACGCGCTTGCGCGGTCAGGATAGTTGCCGCGAAGGCGGTGAACACAGCCGCAAATGAATAATTGAGCGCGCGGCCAATCCATTTTGATTTTTGCAGCGCTTTTGACAGCCAGTCTGCTCCCGCGATCATGGCGACGGTGAGCGGCAAGGAAATCACGATGAACAAGATGCCCAGCGTGAATAATTTATGTGGGGCATAAGGATCGCCAGCCACCACAAATTGCGGCAAGAAGGTCATGAAAAACAAGACGATCTTGGGGTTCAACAGATTGATGCCCACACCGGTCAGATAGGATTTTTTCAGGCTGGGTTGTTTGGTGCTTTTGCCAAAGCTGAACTGCACATTATTGCCCGCGCGCAACGCGCCGATGGCCAGCCAAATCAGGTAAAGCGCGCCGACGATTTTCAGCACCAAAAATGCTGTTGGAGCAGTGGCGATCAGCACGGAAATGCCGAGGGCAACCAGCAGGGTGTGGATCAAAATGCCCGAGCACGCGCCTGCCAGAGCAGCGAAGCCATGGGCGCGGCCAAAATTAAGGGCGCGGGACAGAAAAAGTGCCATGTCCGGCCCGGGGGTGATGGCCAAAACGATGGTGGCAAGGGCGAACGCGGTCAGCAATGCTGGATTGGGCAGCAGCATGGTGCTTAAATCAGCCAGATATGACATCATGTCGAATGATCTCCCCTTTATACCGGTTCTTTAATCATATGCCTTGCTTTTGATTGCTTGTCCATTGGATTGAAAGGGCCGAATTTGCGTGGAATGGCTTTTCATTTGCAGCGCGCAAATCTATAAGGGGCGCGAGATAGCACAAAAGCAAAGAGTTTGAGCCGATGAGCAAGAAAATCAATAAGGTGGTGTTGGCCTATTCTGGCGGATTGGACACCTCGATCATTTTGAAATGGCTGAAAGTGGCCTATGATTGTGAAGTGGTGACCTTCACAGCCGATTTGGGCCAAGGTGAAGAGCTGGAGCCTGCCCGCAAAAAAGCTGAAATGATGGGCATAGAGGAAATCTATATCGAAGATGTGCGCGAAGAATTTGTGCGCGACTTTGTGTTTCCAATGTTCCGTGCCAATGCCCTTTATGAGGGCGTCTATTTGCTCGGCACCTCTATCGCCCGCCCGTTGATTTCAAAGCGCTTGGTGGAGATTGCCCATGAAGTGGGCGCAGACGCGATTTCGCATGGTGCGACCGGTAAAGGCAATGACCAGGTGCGGTTTGAATTGGCAGCCTATGCGCTTGACCCGAACATCAAGGTGATCGCGCCGTGGCGTGAGTGGGATCTGCAATCACGGACCCGTTTGCTTGAATTTGCTGAACAGCACCAAATTCCTGTGCCGAAAGATAAGCGCGGTGAAGCGCCATTCTCTGTGGACGCGAACCTGCTGCACACCTCATCTGAGGGCAAGGTGCTGGAAGATCCCGCCGTGGAAGCGCCGGATTATGTCTATCAGCGCACCGTAAACCCAGAAGATGCGCCGGAAACCCCGGAATATATCACCATAGAATTTGAAAAAGGCGATCCGATTGCCATTAATGGTGAGAAACTGACGCCAGCTGCTTTGCTGACCAAGCTGAACGAGTTGGGCGGCAAGCATGGCATTGGTCGGCTGGACCTAGTGGAAAACCGCTTTGTCGGCATGAAGTCCCGCGGCATTTATGAAACGCCGGGCGGTACTGTTTTGCTTGAAGCGCACCGCGGCATGGAATCGCTGACGCTGGATCGTGGCGCTGCGCATCTTAAAGATGAGATCATGCCGCGCTATGCGGAGCTGATCTATAATGGCTTCTGGTATTCGCCAGAGCGTGAAATGCTTCAGGCGTTGATCGATAAGAGCCAGGAGATGGTGGCTGGTGAAGTGCGCCTGAAGCTATATAAAGGCAGCGCAACCGTGGTTGGCCGTTCGTCGCCATTCTCACTTTATTCTGAAGATCTGGTGACCTTTGAAGAAGGTTCAGGCACCTATGATCATCATGATGCGCAAGGCTTTATCCAGCTCAATGGGTTGCGGTTGAAAACCTATGCGGCGCGCCGAGATCAGAATAAATGAGGCTTACCCTAGACCATTTGGTGTTGGGCACCGCTGATCTTGAAAAAAGCGCGGCGCAGCTGACCGAGTGGTTCGGCATTGCTCCTTTTGGTGGTGGTGAACATGATTTGTTTGCCACCCACAATAAGCTGTGGCGGCTTGATGCGCCGAACTATCCCATCTATCTGGAGCTTATCGCCATTAATCCGGCTGCAAAGCCAAAGCGTATGCGCTGGTTTGGGTTGGATGAATGTGATTTTTCCACCGCGTCCATTCTGCCCGTTGGTATGGTGGCGCGGTGTGTGGACATTGTTGCAGCGGTGGAGCAATTTGGCCCCACGCATTATGATGTGTTGGCCTTGTCGCGTGGCGATCTGAACTGGAAATTTGCAGCGGAGCGCAGCGATTATTGCTTCCCCAGCCAATATCCGAATTTGATCGAATGGGATGGCGGCCATCCGCTGGACGATGTTGCGTCGCAGGGGTTGACGCTTGAGCAAGTGATTTGGCCTCAGAACTTATCGTTGGCCTTAGATTGGCCTTGCCCTACCCAGTTGGGGGGCAATGGAATATTTGGGGTGACCTTGACCAATGCCATTGGTCAAACCATTCAATTTTAAATCAAAATTCGAATGGTTAGGCGCTGTGGACATTTTGATCGGTGCAGATGCTGGTATCAATCAGGTCATCTTGAGCAAAAGGGGCGAGTTCGGGCAATATGCCTTTGATTTTAAGGCAATGTGAACTCCTTTTTGCAGCTTAAATCGAACAAGGGCCTCCCAGCGCCAGATGGGGGGCCTATTTGCTTTTTGTGCCCGTTTTATATTGGCGTATTAGGTTGTTGGCGGTTACGATAAAGATGCCTGCCAATAGGCCCCAAAATGCCCCAGCCACGCCGAAAAAGCTGACGCCGGAGGCGCTGATCAAAAAGGTCACTGCGGCAGCTTCGCGATGATCTTCATGTTCAAATGCGCCTTTGGCTGATCCAGCGAAAGCGCCGATCAAGGCAAGCCCGGCGACAGCCTCAATTAAGATGCTTGGCGCAAGGGTGATGAAGGTTGCCGCCACGCCTGCGGCAAGGCCAAGCAGCACATAGGCGATGCCTGCGATAATGGCGGCCCAATAGCGTTTTTGCGGATCAGGATGCGCTTCGTCGCTGGCGCACATGGCGGCAGTGATGGCAGCCAACGTGACCCCATGGGCGCCAAAAGGCGTCGCAAATAGGCTGAAGATGCCAGTTGTGGTGAACAGGTTGCCGGCCGGGGCATCGTAATTGTGCACCCGTAGCACGGTGAGGCCGGGAATGTTTTGGCTGGCCATGTTCACAAAGAACAGGGGCAGGGCCAGCCCGAACAGGGCCGGTAAGCTGAATTCGGGCACTACCCAATCCAACTTTGGTGGAAAAGCGGCGGCGAGTTGCGCGCCGCTATCGGCAGGCAACTCGATGGCCAAGACCACGACGATGATAAAAGCGATCAGCGCGGCGGGCACGGCCAAGATTTTGTTAAATCGACCTACAATCAGCCAAGCGAGAACAATGGGCAGGCCCAGTGCTGGGTTGAAGACGATGGCTTTGAATGGCGCGAAACACAGAATGACCAAAATGCCTGCCAGCATGGCATTGGCGATGGCCGGAGGTATTTTGTTGATCAGCGTCCCGAAGGGTTTGATTTGTCCTGCCAAGATCACCAGCAAGGCGCTGATGATAAAGGCGCCAACGGCGACGCTGAACCCGCCCTCGATGGGGCCAGAATTGATGAGCAAAGCGGCCCCGGGTGTCGACCATGCCACAGAAATGGGCATTCGATATTTTTGTGCGAGATAGATGCCTGCCAAGCCCATGGCGATGAACAGTGCCATGAGGCCGGTGGAGGCTTGATCTTCGGTTGCGCCGACCGCGCGCAAGCCCTGCAGCACAACGGCAAAGGAGCTGGCGGAACCGACAAAGGCGACCAGAAGGCCCATAAATAGGGCTTGAGGGGAAAGTTGCTTGAGCATAATGGATCAATTGTTGCTGGCGTACTTTTGGGTACTCTACATGATTTCGCGAGAGTGCCTAGGCGAAAAGTGCGAGGTTGTGCGGCTGAATCGATCGATAATGTCGGCGGATTTCTTGGATTGGGCCAAGGTTTGGCTGTGGCAAGCGGCACACATATTTACCCAAAACTGAGAATATGGCGCCAAAGACCCGGTTTTTCGGCTGTTTGGGCAAATATTACTTGCTCCAAAGCCGGATCACAAGTAAAGCAGCGGCAGATAGAACCCCCAATAGATTGGACCTTTAAAATGGCTTTGCGCAATATCGCCATCATCGCGCACGTTGACCATGGTAAAACGACCTTGATTGACGTGCTTTTGAAACAATCCGGCTCCTTCCGCGAAAACCAACGCGTTGAAGAACGGGCTATGGACAGCAATGATCTAGAGCGAGAACGCGGCATCACCATTTTGGCCAAAGTTACGTCTGTGGATTGGAAAGACACGCACATCAATATCGTGGATACGCCGGGTCACGCCGACTTTGGTGGCGAAGTTGAGCGGATCCTCAATATGGTGGATGGTGCGATTGTTTTGGTGGATGCGGCCGAAGGCCCAATGCCACAAACCAAGTTCGTATTGTCGAAAGCGTTGAAAATTGGCCTTAAGCCGATTGTGGCAATCAACAAGATTGATAAGCCAGACCAACGGGCTGAAGAAGTTCTGGACGAAATCTTTGATTTGTTCGTGGCGCTGGATGCCAATGAAGAACAGCTTGATTTCCAAGTGCTCTATGGTTCAGCCAAGCAAGGTTGGATGGCCGCCGATCCTTCAGGCCCGCAAGATAGCATGACGCCGCTATTGGATATGGTGATTGACCATGTACCAGAGCCAAAAGTGGAAACAGGCGAATTTCGCATGTTGGCCACAACGATTGAATCCAACCCATTTTTGGGCCGCATTTTGACCGGTCGTGTGGTGTCAGGTTCCATCAAGCCAAATGATCAGGTGCATGGGCTTTCAAGCGACGGCACCGTGATCGAACGCGGCCGTGTGTCTAAAGTGTTGACCTTTAAAGGGCTGGAGCGCGTGCCTGTGGAAGAAGCAAAGGCGGGCGACATTGTTGCGCTGTCTGGGCTTTTGACCACCACCGTTGCGGACACGATTGCCGCACCAAGCGTGAAAGAGGCGTTGCAAGCACAGCCGATCGATCCCCCAACCCTTTCCATGTCATTCCGCGTGAATGATGGTCCGTTGGCGGGCACCGAAGGCGACAAAGTGCAATCTCGCGTTATTCGCGACCGTTTGCATGCCGAAGCTGAGGGTAATGTGGCCCTGCAAGTGACCGATGGTATCGATGGCGACAGCTATGACGTGGCGGGCCGTGGCGAATTGCTGTTGTCTGTTTTGATCGAGACTATGCGGCGTGAAGGTTTTGAACTTTGTCTTGGGCGTCCAAAAGTGGTGTTCCGGGAAGAAAATGGCCAGAAGCTTGAGCCCATCGAAGAAGTGATTATCGATGTGGATGAAGAATTTTCTGGTCCGGTTGTGCAAAAGCTTTCTGAGCGCAAAGGCGATTTGATTGAAATGAAGCCTTCTGGTGGCGGTCGCACACGTTTGGTGCTTCATGTGCCAACACGTGGCTTGATCGGTTATCAGCCTGAATTGCTTTCTGATACACGCGGCACGGCGATCTTCAACCGCGTGTTCCATGAATATGCGCCGTTCCGGGGTAAAATGCAGAGCCGCCGCACAGGGGTGTTGATCTCCAATGGCAACGGTAAAGCGGTACCTTTCGCGATGTTCAACCTTGAAGATCGTGGGCCGATGATCATCGAGCCAGGCGTTGATGTTTATGAAGGCATGATTGTTGGCGAGCATTCGCGCGGCAATGATTTGGAAGTAAACGTGCTTAAAGGCAAGCAGCTGACCAACGTGCGGGCATCGGGCAAGGATGATGCGGTGAAATTGACACCACCAAAGAAAATGTCTTTGGAGCAGGCCCTGTCTTACATCGCTGATGATGAATATGTGGAAGTGACGCCAAAGAGCATCCGCTTGCGCAAGATCATGCTTGATCCAAACGACCGTAAACGCGCCTCACGCGCAGCGGCTAAAGCCTCTTAGAAGGTTTTGATCAGCAACAATTAAGAAGCGTCGGGTGTGCCCGGCGCTTTTTTTTGTCTCAGCGGTGCGGTCAAATGGCGTTCATAGGCCATATGGCGGCGCAGCTTTTCAAAAAATCCGCGCAACATATAGCCGGTCGCATTGGCGGTTTGGGTTGGTTCGCCTTGGATCATCGACGCCAAATTGTCGCGCACTTCCTCGGCAAAGCACAGATCTTCATAATGCTCATCGCGCAATTGCTCAACGAGCCGGTCCATCTCCGGTTCAAGATGCCCCAGCACTTCCAGCATTGGAAAAAGCTCATTTTCTTCAAATGATTGCGCGTCTGACAAGGTGGACATCATGCTGTCGCTGGTGAATTTGCAAAGCGTTGGATCGGCCTGATCTGGCAGCAAATCGGCGATCAATTCCAACCGCGAACACAGCGACTCCATTTGGCGCTGATGTGCGTCAAATCCGTCCAACATGGATTGTACTCTATTTCTTTCCAAAACGGATGTGCTATCAGTTTTCATGTTGCTTTGATTTGTTCTTTAAAGGTTGCGCCATTCACTCGGCATGATGGCGCTGAAAATTGCGATTGGCCTTGACCTAGATCAACGAGGCAACGACCGCACCTCGATAAGTTGCGGATGGGGCAAACCGGGAAGACTTTCCGGTTAAACTTAAACCGAGATTATTTTCTGCGGGGAAATATGAGAAATTTAGGCTGGACGATCTTGCTGGCAATTGGAGCCGCGCTGTCGCTTTTGGCAGCTGGCTTTGCACAAGACGTATTATTTCAAACACATGCGTGGATAGTGTTTTTCGCTCTCGCGCTGGGCACAATTTTTGTCCTTCGCAAAGTTGATTTTGCGGGTGACGCAGCACCGATTGATAAATCGGGCTATTTTGACGACCCAATTCGAGCAGGTGTGATCCTGACGACATTTTGGGGCGTTGTTGGCTTTTTGGTTGGGGTTGTGGCCGCGCTGCAATTGGCTTTCCCCGTCTTGAATATTGAGCCCTTTTTGAATTTTGGTCGCTTGCGCCCATTGCACACCTCGGCGGTGATTTTTGCATTTGGCGGCACAGCTTTGATCACCTCCAGCTTTTATGTGGTTCAGCGCACAACGAACGCCCGTCTCTTGTCAGATGGTTTGGCGCAGTTTGTGTTCTGGGGCTACCAGCTTTTCATTTTGATGGCAGCGACAGGTTATTTGCTCGGCATTACTCAGGGGCGTGAATATGCAGAGCCTGAATGGTATGTCGACATTTGGATCACCATCGTTTGGGTAGGTTATTTGATCCTGTTCCTAGGGACTTTGTTTAAACGCAAAGAGCCACACATTTATGTGGCGAACTGGTTCTATCTGGCCTTTATCTTCACCATTGCCATGTTGCATGTGGTGAACAATCTGGCGATGCCTGTATCTCCGTTCTCGATCAAGAGCTATTCAGCGTTTGCCGGTGTGCAAGATGCGTTGACCCAGTGGTGGTATGGCCACAATGCGGTGGGCTTCTTCCTTACAGCGGGCTTCTTGGGCATGATGTATTACTTTATGCCAAAGCAAGCTGAGCGTCCGGTTTATTCCTATCGCTTGTCCATCATTCACTTCTGGTCTTTGATCTTTATGTATATCTGGGCCGGGCCACACCACTTGCACTACACAGCGTTGCCAGACTGGGCACAGACTTTAGGCATGGTGTTCTCTATTATGCTTTGGATGCCTTCATGGGGCGGCATGATCAATGGTTTGATGACGCTTTCTGGCGCATGGGACAAATTGCGGACCGACCCGATTATCCGGATGATGGTGATTGCGGTTGCCTTCTACGGCATGTCCACATTTGAAGGGCCGATGATGTCCATCAAAGCGGTGAACGGCTTGTCTCACTACACTGACTGGACCATTGGTCACGTGCACTCAGGTGCGTTGGGCTGGGTGGGTATGATCAGCTTCGGCATGGTCTACTTCTTGGTGCCACGTCTTTGGGGTCGCGAGCGTTTATATTCGCTGCGCATGGTCAACTGGCACTTCTGGCTCGCCACACTCGGCATTGTTGTTTATGCGGCTGTGATGTGGGTTTCAGGGATCACCCAAGGCCTGATGTGGCGCGAATATGACGCTGAAGGCTTCCTGGTTTATTCCTTTGCGGAAACTGTGGCTGCGTTGAAGCCATACTACATCCTTCGGGCTGTTGGCGGGGCTATGTATCTCGTGGGCGGTTTGGTGATGGCCTATAATGTGTACATGACCATCAAAGGCAAAACCCGCAATGAAAAACCAATCGCTGTTGCACACGTCGCCACAGCGCAACCAGCAGAATAAGGGGTTGAACCATGGGATTGTTAGACAAACACGGTGTTATTGAACGTAACGCAACCCTATTGCTGGTCGCAGGTCTGGTGACAGTGTCCATTGGTGGTATCGTTGAGATTGCGCCTTTGTTCTACTTGGAGAACACCATTGAAGAGGTGGAGGGCATGCGGCCCTACACCCCGCTCGAACTGGCTGGTCGGAACATTTATATTCGTGAGGGTTGCTATAACTGTCACTCACAAATGATCCGCCCCTTCCGCGACGAAGTGGAACGTTATGGTCACTATTCATTGGCTGCAGAGTCAATGTATGACCATCCATTCCAATGGGGTTCCAAGCGGACCGGGCCAGATTTGGCGCGGGTGGGCGATCGCTATTCAAACGAATGGCACGTTCAACATTTGAAGGATCCGCAGTCGGTTGTGCCTGAGAGCATTATGCCAAGCTATAACTTCTTGGCTGAAGCCGATCTTGGCTTCGATAATGTGAAGGATCACTTGGTGGCCAATCAGCGCGTCGGTGTACCTTACACTGATGAGATGGTTGAAAATGCCGAAGCTGATTTGAATGCGCAGGCTGATCCGGATGCGGATTGGGAAGGCTTGGAAGCGCGCTATCCAAAAGTTGTGTTGGGTGATTTTGATGGTGACCCAACCCGCTTGACCGAAATGGATGCGTTGGTGGCTTACATGCAAATGTTGGGTACGCTGGTTGATTTCAGCTCCTACGACGCGCAAGCAAACTATCGCTAAGGGAGAAAAGATTATGGATTACAATGCTTTTCGACACTTTGCCGATAGTTGGGGGCTTCTCTATTTGTTCGTCATCTTCGTCTTGGTGGTGCTGTTTATGTTCCGCCCAGGCGCAAGAAAGCACGCCGAAACGGCAGCCCAAATCCCTTTAAAAGACGATCGTTCGCCTCAAGGAGAGGAATAGGCCGATGAGTAAAAAAGAAATTGATGAAATCAGCGGCGTTGAAACCACCGGTCACGAATGGGACGGGATTAAAGAACTCAACACCCCTATGCCACGTTGGTGGTTGTGGACCTTCTACGGCACCATCGTATGGGCGGTAATTTACTGTATTCTTTACCCTGCCATTCCTTTGATCAATGGCGCAACACCAGGCATTCTTGGCTATTCGAGCCGAGCTGAGTTGGCGCAAAATGTGGCGGCAGCGGATGAGGCGAAAGCTGAGTTTGTGAGCCAGATCAATGAGATGGAAGTTGGTGCGGTTCTCGACAATGCAGAGCTGACCCGCTTCGCGGTTGCTGGCGGTGAATCTGCTTACAAAGTCTATTGTTCGCAGTGTCACGGTGCAGGCGCATCTGGTGCGTCAGGCTATCCGAACTTGAACGATGATGAATGGTTGTGGGGCGGCTCTATTGATGAGATCTACACCACAATTGCCCACGGCATTCGGTACGAGGCCGATGAAGATACACGCTTTGGTGAGATGCCAGCATATGGCGAATTCTGGGAGCGTGATCAGGTCAGTGCGGCAGCCAATTATGTGGCCAGCCTGTCAGGCCTCGAGCATGATGAAGCCTATCTGGAAGATGGCAAGGCTTTGTTTGAGGAAAACTGCGCGGCATGTCACGGCGAGAATGCTGGCGGTACACCTGAGTTGGGTGCGCCAAGCTTGAACGATGCCATTTGGCTTTATGGCGGTAGCGTAGAGGCTATCTCTGCTCAAATCCGTAATCCGCAGCATGGCGTGATGCCCGCTTGGCAGGACCGTTTGGGCGATGCCACTGTGAAGCAATTGGCCGTTTATGTTCACTCATTGGGTGGCGGCCAATAGGCTTTTCCTCAATCGAGCAAAGTTATAAAAAGGGCCCCGCTTTGGGGCCCTTTTCTTTTGGGTAAAGAGGTCGAAGCCAATTTGAATTAGGCGGCGACTTTTTTCGCGGCGGCGAATTGTGTGGCGATGGTGGCCACGCGCTCGCCCAAATGGGCAGCGGTTTCTAAATCGGATGGGATCGGGCCATGTTCAGGTCCTTGGTCCGCATTCGACTGGGCCATGGCGCCGAGGGACGCGCCCAAGCGGTTCAAATCTTCATTTGAGCCAGTTGATGAATTGTTGCCGGGCATCAGGCCAAGGCTCACCCAATGCATACCATGTTGAGCGGCCAGCAAAGAGAGTTGCTGCAAGGTTGAGTGTTTGTCGCCATTTAGACTGGATGAGTTGGTGAAGCCAGCGGCGATCTTATCTTTCCAGCCCTGCTCAAACCAAACTTTCGAGCTTTTGTCAGCGAAGGCTTTAAACTCGCCGGATACACTGCCCATATAGGTTGGGCTGCCGAAAATGATGGCATCTGCGGCTTTCAAATCATCCCAATGATTGTCTGCCTCTTCCACGGGGATCAAAATCGGGCTGGCGCTGGTGCGGGCAACGCCATTGCGGACGGCTTCTGCCTGTTTGGCGGTGTGGCCGTAGCCAGAGTGAAAAACAATTGCAACTTTAGTCATTTGAACATTCCTAATTGGTCAAAAATCCTTGTCGCCTGATGGGGGATTATCCATCATTTGGTGGCGGCGCTTGACCTAAATGGGGGCATTGGGATAAAAACTGCAAGAAGGCACTATTTTGATATGTAGGTACATAAAGTATACTAACAAAAATGTGCCCAAAGGAAAGTTGGGGCATTGCGCCTGAAATGGCGCAAAATGTGCGGAGAAAAAAATGTGCGATGATATGAAGGTGCATGGGCTGAAATTGCCGGAATCGATGGATCCGGCCACAAGAAGCCAGCTTTGCCCGGTGGTTTATGCGGTGTCAAAACTTGGCGGCAAATGGAAATTGATCGTTGTGCATAATCTGATCGAAGGGCCAATGCGCTTCGGCGAATTGCGTCGCGCCATTCCGGATATTACTCAGCGTATGTTGACGCTGACTCTGCGTGAGTTGGAAGAAGATGGCATTGTGAACCGTCAGGTTTTTGAGGTAGTGCCACCGCATGTGGAATATTCATTGACCGCGATTGGGCAGGACCTTGAAAATGTCATGAGCTCGCTCGGCGATTGGGGCCGCGCAAACTTCGCACAACAGCGTAATGCGGTGGCGTAGCAATTTCCTACTTGTTGCTGATCTGATCGATCAGAAAATCTTTTACGATCCGAATATTGAGCGGCATGTGGCGGTGCGGATGATGCAACAACCAGAGATGGGTGGCGTCATCGCGGATTTGCCCTTGCCATTCTGGCAGTAAATTGACCAGCGTGCCGGCTTCTATCGACGATTTGGCCAGCCAATCCGGCAGCAAGGTGGGGCCGTGGCCCAGTTGCGCAGCTTTCAGCAACGCAAGCGGGGCTGAAAGCGATAAATGTCCTTTCGCGCGGATGGTGCATTTTTCTCCAGTGCGCAAGTGATTGAGGTGCCATTTGGTTAGCGCAGGTGGCAAATCCAACAACAGGCAATCGACCTCTTCTAAATCCGCTGGTATGCTGATTTTATGCTGCCATTCTGGGCTACCCACGCAATAATATTGAGGCGACAGCAGCTTGGTTGCGTGCACTTTGCCTTGGGGTGTTGGCGCAAAGCGTAAGGCAATATCAATCTGTCGTTCCAACAGTGCCATATTGTCGTCGGTCATGAAGATTTTCAGCTCGATGCGCGGATATTCACCTTGAAATTTGGTCAGTAAGGGCAGCAAAATCTCATGGCCAAAAGCGGATGAGCAGGTGAGGCGCACTTGGCCCTCTGGCTCCAAAATATGGGCTTTAGCTTCCCGTTCCGCTTCTTTTAGTCCTGAAAGCAAGGGCGCAATTTGATCCAGATATTGCTGGCCGCGATCGGTGAGGTTGACCTGCCGCGTTGAGCGTTGGAACAATTGAAAGCCCAAGCGATCCTCAAGCCTTGCCACCGCCCGGGTGACATTGCTGGAGTCCAAATTCCGGTCGCGCGCCGTTTGGGCAAAGCTTTTGCTGCGGGCCACGTCTAAGGCGATGTCTAAATCTTCAATCTGCATTATTGCATAATGTGCAATAAAATCTTGTAAGTGAAGCTATTTATTCCAGCATCTTGCTTTGCTAGCGTCGCCTCAACCAAGGAGAATGTTATGGATTTTAAAGATCAGACCATATTGATCACGGGTGCCAGCCGGGGCATTGGTGAAGCGGCAGCACGGCATTTTTATGGGTTGGGTGCCAATTTGATTTTGGCCGCGCGGTCAAAAGAGAAGCTGGAGGCACTGGCGCAAGAGCTGGGCCCGCAGCGGGAACGCGTTGAAGTGGCGGCAATGGATGTTGCCGATTATGACGCGGTGAAAGCGGTGATGGGACAGGCCGAGCGTTTTGGTGGCGTGGATATTGTCGTCAATAATGCGGGCATGATCGACCCGATTGCGCGCATTGGTGACAGCGATCCTGCGGCCTGGTCGCAAATGGTCGATGTGAATTTAAAAGGGCCTTATTATGTGATGCATGCGGTGTTGCCGCAGATGCTGGCAAAGCAAGGCGGCACCATCATCAATATCAGTTCTGGCGCGGCCTATAGTGCCCTTGAAGGCTGGAGCCATTATTGCGCCACCAAGGCAGGATTGCTGCAGCTCACCCGCACTTTGCACAAAGAATATGGGGCGCAGAACATTCGTTCTATCGGCTTAAGCCCGGGCACTGTCGCCACGCAGATGCAGGTGGAGATCAAAGCATCTGGCATCAATCCGGTTAGCCAATTGGACCCATCGGTGCACATTTCACCGGATTGGGTGGCCAAAGCCATCGCCTATTTATGCGGGCCAGCGGGCGACGATCATCTGGGGCAGGATTTTTCTTTAAGCACAGATGAAGGCCGCGCCGCGTTGGGCATGTCCTTGGCCAGCTAGTTGACGAAAAGCCGCGCCTAGTAGCGCGGCTTATCCAATTGCCATTGCAAATTGGTTTTAATGGCGGGCCATTCATGGGGCAAAATGGAATAGATCACGCTATCGCGCAGCGTGCCATTTGGCATCACTACATGGTTGCGCAAAATCCCGTCCAAGCGCGCGCCCAACCGTTCAATGGCGCGGCGACTTTGATGGTTCAAATGGTGGGTGCGGAATTCAACCGCATTCACTTTAATGTCCTCAAACGCATGGCCAAGCAGCAGCATTTTACATTCGGTGTTGATGGGCGAACGCTGGGCCGATTTGGCATACCAGGTGGCGCCGATTTCGGCGCGGTGATTTGGCTTATCCAGCCGGAAATAGGTGGTTTGCCCAATCACCTTGTTCACCCGCTTGTCGACCACGCTGAAGGCAATAATTTGCCCTTCTTCCTGCATCTTTAGGCGGCGTTCAATC
Source organism: Maritalea sp. S77 (assembly GCF_049801075.1). Classification (NCBI taxonomy): domain Bacteria; kingdom Pseudomonadati; phylum Pseudomonadota; class Alphaproteobacteria; order Hyphomicrobiales; family Devosiaceae; genus Maritalea; species Maritalea sp. S77. The sequence goes on from NZ_JBNAGG010000003.1 coordinate 356,165, forward strand.
TCCGCTTCCATCTTGTCCGGCGCGGCAACGCCTGTGTACCAAAGCTTATAAAGCTCGCCCTCGGCAGAGGCTTCTTGCAACTCGGCCAAATGATCAGGGCTTAGCGGCACCAATTTTGCGGTGTCGGCTTCAAGGGTGATGGGGGCGAACCATTTGTTCATTTATTTTTGACTTTCTGCATGGTTTTTTCAAAATGGTGGGCTAGGGGCTTGGCGCTTAGCCCATGGACCAGAATGGATAGGCCAACCGTCAGCACGGTGCAGGCCAGCATTTCATCAATGTGGGGCAGTTCATATTGCTCCGCCACGAACAGGGCGAATAGGATGGAGGCCAATCCCTTTGGGCCAAACCAGCCCAAAATAAAGCGCTCATAAAAGTGCAGTTTTTCACCAAATAGGCTGATGGCGATTGGGATCATGCGCACAATGGTCAAAAAGCCGACGGCGATCAGCACTGTGGTCCAATTGGCATGGGCCAAGCCAACGGGTGCGAGCACTGCGCCAAAGATCATAAAGGTGAGGATAGACAAAAAGGTGCTTTCGCCTTCCAAAAATTCGGTGATGAATTTGTGGTTAGTTTTCTTGGCATTGCCGAATGTCAGGCCCGCCACAAAGGCCGCGATAAAGCCATTGCCGCCAATGCTTTCCGCACCGAAAAAGGCCGCCAGCCCGACACTGAGGAAGAAGATGCCTTCATATATGGGCTGGGTGAATTTATGGTGGGTGGCCATATCGAGCAATTTTGCGCCGACAAAGCCAATTGCGATGCCAGCCAAGGGGCCAAATATGATTTGCGCACCTACAAATTGGCCGATGGCGAGGGGCGTGAGGCTGATATTGCTGGTGGCCTCATTGGCCATCAGCAGGGCGGCAAACACCACCACGGGCAGGGCCAGCCCGTCATTCAAGCCGCTTTCCACATTGATCGCTTCTGAAATGCGGGTGGGCACGTCCTTATCCGCAAGAATTGGTTGCGCTAGCGCTGCATCGGTTGGGGTGAGGATGGCCGCCGTCAGCAGCGCCATTGCCCACGGCAAATCTGGCGCCAGCAGCAAGATCATGGCTGCGCCCATCAAAATGGTCAACGGCATCCCGATCAGCAACATACGTGTTGGCAGCGCATAATGCGCCTTGAGGTTGCGCAGCCGGATTTTGGAGGCATCGAGAAACAGGGTGAGAATCAGCGTGATTTCTGCCACCGTGTGGATGGTACTGTCATCAATATTAAGGTCAATCACGCCCAAGCCCGCTGGCCCTAAGCCTAGCCCCAGCCCTGCGAAAAAGATCGGCAGGGTGATCCACGATTTTTGGATGGGGCGCACAAACAGGGCAAATCCCATAATGCCAAATAAGATCAGGGCAAATTGAAAGCTATGGGGCATGGAAAAGCCTTGGCTGACGGACGGGTCTTGAGCCTATTATGATCGGCCACTGTTTTAAGACAAGAGGGTTAGCGCCATTCTTTTGTTTTGGCGGTGGCTGGGTCGCCCGTGTTCGGCACGCCTTGTGGCTCAATCAGCATAATCTTGGCCTCTTTTTTGGCCACTGGGCGATGGTCTTTGCCTTTGGGCACCACATACATTTCGCCGGGGCCGAGCGTGACGTCCCCATCCTTCATTTCAATGGTGATTTCCCCTTCGATCACCATAAACATTTCGTCGGTATCAGGATGGTTGTGCCAGTTAAACTCGCCTTCCACCTTGGCGATCAGCACATCATAATCATTAAGCTGCGCCACAATTTTGGGCGACCAATGTTCAGAAAATGTCGCGAATTTTTCAGTAAGACTGATCGCCTTATTGCTCATAATGTTTCCCTATCCCTCGATGAGTTCTAAATATTCACCATAGCCTTCTTCTTCCATTTGGGAAGAGGGGATGAAGCGGAGGGAGGCGGAGTTGATGCAGTAGCGCAGGCCGCCCATTTCGGCCGGGCCATCATTGAACACATGGCCCAAATGACTGTCGCCATGGTGGGAGCGAACCTCGGTGCGCACCATGCCGTGGCTGGTGTCGGTATGTTCTTTCACCCAATCGGGGTTGATGGGGCGGGAGAAGCTGGGCCAACCACAGCCAGAATCAAATTTGTCGGCTGATACGAACAAAGGCTCGCCGGAGACAATGTCCACATAGATGCCTTTTTCATTATGGTCCCAATATTCATTTTGGAATGGGCGTTCGGTGCCATTTTTCTGCGTCACGTAAAACTGTTCTTCGTTCAGTTTTTCCAGTGCGTCTTGGGTCTTTTTATAGGTTTTCGGATCTGCCATGATGGTCACCATATTTTTGCAAGGAATTGATTGAAACTATAGCGGGCGGTCGCTGGGGCTCACAATCATAATTTGGTGAGCGCCATGTTTGTTCCGAGGCTGACAAATTGTCGCGAGGGGAATTGACCCATATCAACAATTGGTTGGTTGGAATAATCTAGTCTTAGATCCAATGCGATGGATAGGGATCATTTAGCATGACAGATATTAGCTCCTCCCAAGGGGACACCCACGTCGAAGATTTTGACGTAGAAGCGGTCAACCGAGCGGGCAAACGCCCGCCGCTTTATGCTGCGCGGAAGAAGATTTTTCCAAAGCGCGCCAGCGGCAATTTCCGCCGTTTGAAATGGCTGATCATGATCGTGACTTTGGGGATTTATTACATCACCCCATGGCTGCGGTTTGACCGTGGCGAATATGCGCCAGACCAAGCGGTGCTGGTGGATTTGGCCAATCGCCGATTCTATTTCTTCTTTATCGAGATTTGGCCGCAGGAATTTTATTATGTGGCTGGCCTGTTGGTGATGGCCGGGGTAGGGCTGTTTTTGATCACCTCCACGGTGGGCCGTGCCTGGTGTGGCTATACCTGCCCGCAAACCGTGTGGGTGGATTTGTTTTTGGTGGTGGAGCGCTTTTTTGAAGGCGACCGCAACCAACGCATGAAGTTGGATAGCGCCCCTTGGTCGTTCAATAAGATTTGGCGGCGGGTGGCGAAACATGGCACCTGGCTGCTGATCGGCGTGGCCACAGGCGGCGCTTGGATATTCTATTTTGCTGATGCGCCGACCTTGTTTATGGATGTGATCCATTTTGACGCGCCGATGGTGGCTTATTTCACCATTTTGATCCTGACCGCCACCACTTACACTTTTGGTGGTCTGATGCGCGAGCAAGTCTGCACTTATATGTGCCCATGGCCGCGGATTCAGGGCGCGATGTTGGACGAACATTCGCTGACCGTGACCTATAATGATTGGCGCGGTGAACCCCGCACCAAGCATTCCAAAAAAGCGATTAAGGAAGGCATTCCGATTGGCGATTGCGTGGATTGCAATGCCTGTGTGGCCGTGTGCCCCATGGGGATTGATATTCGCGATGGGCAGCAGCTTGAATGTATCACCTGCGCTTTGTGCATTGATGCGTGTGACAATGTGATGGACAAGCTGGGGCGCGAGCAAGGCTTGATCTCTTACACCACGCTCAATGATTATAATGAGAATATGCAGTTGGCGACCAGCGGGTCCGCCACAATTGACCCCACAAAGGTGCGGGACGATAAGGGCAATTTGCTGGACCGGGTGCGGCGCACCAATTGGCGTTCGATTGTTCGTTGGCGCACGCTGGTATATTTCTGCTTCTGGGCAGCGATTGGCGTGGCGATGTTGGTGGCCTTGTCCCTGCGGGATCGGTTGGACGTGAATGTCCAGCATGACCGGAACCCACTTTATGTGATGCTGTCAGACGGTGCGGTGCGCAATGGCTATGATGTGAAAGTCTTGAACATGACACCAGAGCCGCGCACTATCCGCTTGTCGCTTGAGAATTTGCCCGGCGGCGAGATGATTCTTGCCAGCTCGGTGGATGAGCCACAAAAATCCATTGTTTTGGATGTGGAGCCAGATCGGGTGCTGCCTTTGCGGGTTTATGTGCGGGCAATGCCTCAACAATTGGATGGGAATCCTGTACGGTTTGATTTCGTGGTGACGGATGTGTTTGGCGAGGAGAGCTCTCGCGAAACTGTCAAATTTGAAATGCCGCAGGAGTAGAGATGATGGAGCAATCAATGTCCAACCCGCAAAAGCCGAAAGAATTTACGGGCAAGCACATGTTGATGGTGATTGGGCTGTTTTTCGGCACCATCATCACCGTGAATTTGATCATGGCCTATTTTGCCACGAGCAGCTGGACTGGTCTTGTGGTGAAAAACTCATATGTCGCCAGCCAGCACTACAATGAAAAACTTGCGGCCAATCGGGCGCAGGACGCATTGGGCTGGTCGCCCAGCTTGGACGTGGGTGGCGATGTGTTGCGTTATCGCTTGTTGGACGCAAAAGGCGCGCCGGTGGATGCAACACAGGCTGAAGCCATGTTGCGCCGCCCAAGTCATGAGCGCGACGACCATATGGTGACCTTGCTGCCAGATGCGAATGGCGACTTTGTTGTGGATCATGCGCTGGCCTCTGGCGCTTGGGACATTGAAGTGCAACTGACCACCAGCAACGATATTCCGTTTGTTTATCGCGAACGGTTTATAGTGGAATAGACGCAAATGACCTGTTGTGCACCGGGTGTGGAAGCCGGATCTCAAATGATCGATGAAGGCGACCACAATATAAGCAACGAAGCGATTATTGCCGCGGCGGCAGATTTGGGCGATGGGCAATTTCAGGTGGAATTTGGTGTGCCCGACATGCACTGCGCGGCCTGCATCAAATCCATCGAGACCGAGCTGAACGGACTTGAAATGGTCAAGTCTGCCCGGGTGAACATGTCGACCAAGCGGGTGAAGGTCATTTTCAATGCCAGCCGCGAAACGCCGCCTATGGATTTGGTGACCGCGATTGGCCGCGCGGGCTATCGTAGCTTTCTGCTCGATGTGGATGAAGCGCGTAAAGATAAAAGCCTTTCCAGGCTGATCTTGGCGTTGGCGGTGGCAGGCTTTGCTGCCATGAACATCATGCTGTTTTCGGTGTCGATTTGGTCAGGCGCCAATGAAAGCACGCGCGATCTGTTCCATTGGGTTTCGGCGCTTATTGCGGTGCCGACGGTATTTTTCTCCGGTCAGGTGTTTTTCAAATCGGCATGGGGCGCATTGCGGCATGGTCGGCTGAATATGGATGTGCCGATTTCACTGGCGGTGCTGTTGGCGCTGGGGCTTAGCCTGTTTGAAACCGTCAATTCAGGCGAATATGCCTATTTTGATGCCTCTGTGACCTTGTTGTTCTTTTTGTTGATTGGCCGCACTTTGGACCATGTGATGCGGGAGCGTGCGCGTTCGGCCGTGCGTTCATTGGCCTCTTTGGCACCCAAAGGTGCAGTGCAGATTTTGCCCGACGGGCAGCGAGAATTTATCAAGCTCAACGATATTCAGGTTGGCATGGTGCTGGAGGTTGCAGCGGGTGAGCGCATACCGGTCGATGGCCGCGTGATTGAGGGCAAAAGCGAGTTGGATATGTCGCTGGTTACGGGTGAAACCGTGCCAGAATTATGCGGCAAAGACTCAGCCGTTTTGGGCGGTGCGACCAACCTATCTGGTGTGCTGAAAATCGAAGTTGAAAAAGCAGCGCATCAAAGCTTTTTGGCGCGGATGATTGAGTTGATGGATTCAGCTGAAGGCAGCCGCGCAGGCTATAAGCGCATTGCCGACCGGGCCGCCGAAATCTATGCGCCGTTTGTGCATTTGTTGGCCTTGTTCACCTTTATTGGGTGGGGGCTTTATGATGGTGATTGGTACCATGCCACAGTGACCGCGATAGCGGTGTTGATCATCACTTGCCCTTGCGCCTTGGCGTTGGCGGTGCCCATTGTGCATGTGGTTGCAGCGGGGCGCTTGTTTGAGCGCGGGGTGATGATGAAGGATGGCGCTGCGCTGGAGCGGTTGGCGCAGATCAGCAAAGTGGCCTTTGATAAAACGGGCACATTGACCATGGGCACGCCAATCTTAAATGGGCAAATCTTTGGTGATGGCACGCAAATTGATCGCGCCTTGCAGTTGGCGCAATTGTCGCGGCATCCTTTTTCCAAAGCCTTTGCACGGGCCTATAACGGGCGCAATGTTTTGCCCTTGGCAGATGCGGAGGAAGTGCCGGGTGCAGGCGTGAAAGCCAAAATTGATGGGCAGGAATGGCGCTGGGGTCGGGCTGATTTTTGTGATCCTACTTATGAAGGGTCGGATGCGGCGCAAAGCGAAGTTTATCTCTCCTGTGACGGCAAAATGGTTGCCGGGTTTGGGTTTGAAGATATGCTGCGCCCTGATGCGCAGGCGGCTTTGGCCCAACTCAAATCAAACGGGTATGATTTGGCGATCTTCTCTGGTGATCGGAAACAAGTGGTCGCCAGCGTTGCTCGCACATTGAATGTGGACAATGCCCATGGTGCACTAACACCGGACCAAAAGGTTGAAGCCATTAAAGCGGCAGGCGAAGGCGATGAGAAAGTGCTGATGGTTGGCGACGGCATCAATGATGCGCCGGCCCTCCGCGCAGCGCATGTGTCTATGGCGCCGTCGAGCGCTGCTGATGTTGGCCGCAATGCGGCGGACTTTATTTTCACGCACAATCGCTTGGCCGATGTGAATTTTGCTTTGCAAATGTCGAAGCGCGCGGCGCGGGCTGTGAAGCAAAATTTCGGCTTGGCGCTATGTTATAATGCGGTGGCGATTCCGCTGGCGGTGATGGGCTATGCCACACCCTTATTGGCCTCCTTGGCGATGTCCTCTTCCTCGGTTATTGTAACCTTAAATGCGCTGCGCCTGCGTTTGGGGCAGCAAGATGGAACCAAATCCCTTCCGACGCATTCTACAAATGCGCCTCAAATCAAAGCGGTGGCTGCTGAATGACTCCTCTTCTCATCCTTATCCCGGTTGTTCTTGTTATTGGCATGCTGGCCTTAGGCGCATTTTTGTGGTCTTTAAAAAGCGGCCAATATGAGGATCTGGATGGAGCGGCGATGCGTATCCTAGAAGATGAGGAGGATAGGCCGCGCCCAGCGCAGGATAAAGAATAGGGAGTTTTATGGTTGAGCCATTAGATATTGAAGGTCGGGAAAAGGCCTTAAGCCAATTGCCAGATTGGGTGTTTAACCCAGTGAAAAACGGCATTGAGCGCGAATTCAAATTTGACGATTTTGTGCAGGCCTTTGGCTTTATGAGCTCAGTGGCCATTTTGGCGGAGAAGCACAATCACCATCCTGAATGGTTTAACGTTTACAACAAAGTGTCGATCCTATTGACGACTCATGACGCCAATGGCCTGTCCGAAAAAGACATAGAGTTGGCCAACGCGATCGAAAAGTTGGTTTAGCTCTGGTTTCTAGCGGGCGCGATCATTCAAGCGATTGAACGCGACATAAAGAAGGCTCAGGCTCCACAAAACACTTGTTGCAAATTGCCAGTTGAGCGGCAGGCCCAACATGCGGCTCACTGAAAAGAGGGCCGTACCCACCGCTAAAATCAGCGGCGCATAGTGCCAACCCTGCATTTCGCGGGTCTGCCAATGGGCCACGGCTAATGCTGTTGCGCTCAGCATGAGTCCGATGTGGGTGGCCCAAAATAGCGCATTATCATGGTGTAGAAATAAGCTGGTGCGACCATAGCCCAACAGATCAAATGCAAAAAAGGCCAGCAGGAAACAGCTCAATACCCACATGAATCCGGCATTGCGTTTGAGTTTGCTGTTTTCCGGCCCAAACGCCACGGCCAAAAATCCAACCGACAGCAACAGCGCCGCCAGCAGTTGCACCCCTGCATTGGCCGAATCAAATTCATGGGCGACAAAGCGCATGATTTCTGACATTAAAAAAAGAAATGCACCGATAGCGAGGGTTATGCGTAACATATTGGCCCGATCCGCATTGGGGGTAAATGGATTGGCGCGAAAGGGGAATTCCCTTTCCTGCCGAAATATTTTACCCTTTTAGTGACTCGCATGGAAGGAAGACGCAAGACTATGTTTGATGCCATCACAAAATTGTTCTCTGCGAAGAAGCAAGCAGACATGTCCACAATGGAACCCAAGCTTTGCGTTGCGGCATTGCTGGTGCATTTATCTGCAGTCGATGGCGAAAGCAGCGACGACGAGAAGCAGGCCATCAAAAACACGTTGCAATCCTATTATGGGTTGAGCCCGCAAGAGGTGAAAAGCTTGATGCAAATGGCCATTGAGCAAAGCAATGATGCCGTTGATCTTTATGCTTTCACCTCGGTTTTGAACCAGCTGGAAGTGGAAGAGAAACACGCCATCATCAATATGATGTGGCAGGTTGTTTTTGTTGATCAGCACAATCATGAGCTGGAAGATAATATGGTTTGGCGCGTGGCCGAATTGATTGGCGTTTCTGCGCGGGAGCGCACCATGTTGCGGGCTGAAGTGCGCCATGCCGCTAAAATCAAGTAGCGCAGATTGCAAAGCAAGTTTGCATTTTGCAATTCATTTCGCGAACTCATTGCGCCTAAACCTTAACCGCCATTCATAAAATCGCCTGCTTTAGTGGGTTAAATTGGCGCGTTACCCCTATATGTTGATGTAGTCTTGTCCGCGCCAGTTTGGCACGGATTGTGCAATCTAGTTGGTATGACGGGAATTTGGTTTTGCGTATTCCGTCTAGGTATTTGAAGTTCAAACCCGCGTCACCGCTCCATCGGCGGCGCGGGTTTTATTATTTTCTGGCGCTGTTTACCTTGAATTGGAGCAGAAAAGCGCAAACTCTTGTGATGTGCGATGCAAATGGCTACATAAGAAGAGAATAAGCGCAAAGCGGAGACATCTATGCGGGTTTTGTTGGAAATTATTATGCTCGTGCTCAACCTTTATTGGTGGGTAGCGATCATTATGATCGTGATGAGCTGGTTGTTGCAGTTTAATGTGATCAACTATTCAAACCAGTTTGTGGCCACGATCTGGCGGATTGTTGATGGGCTTACCAAGCCTGTTTTGGACCCGATCCGGCGTGTGGTGCCAAGTTTCGGTGGGTTGGATATTTCACCTATCGTGCTGTTTATTGGCATTTATGCGCTGCAACGCGTCATCGTGCTTTATCTCTATCCATACGCGTTCTAGTTAGCGCGATGTCCGAGATGGATTTGAAAGCCTGGCGCGAAACACGCGCCGGGCTTTTATTGTTTTTGAAGGTCACGCCAAATGCCAGTCGCGATGAGATCGGCGAGGTGGTGGCCGATGTGGACGGGCAGGGGCAGTTGGTGGTGCGGGTGCGCGCCGTGCCAGAAAAAGGCAAGGCCAACAAGGCCGTGGTTAAACTAATTGCGAAAAAACTGGGGTGTCGCGCGAGTGCTGTTGAGGTGCTGAAAGGGGATACCAGTCGGCAAAAGCAAATCTGCATTGCTGACCTGTCTGAAGAAGAATTGATGGCGCGGCTATTTTAGCCGCAGCGATCCTCCAGCCGTTCGATATTGGGCACAAAGAACGTGCGGTTATTCTCAATTTCGATCACCCCATCTTTGCGCAATTTGGTGAGCTGACGCGAAATTGTTTCCACGGTCAGTCCCAAAAAGTCTGCAATGTCCACCCGGGTGAGCGGCAGGTCGAACTTGATGCTGTCGATCTCGTCAATATCCTTTGACGGATCAATATTGCTGGCGATCAGATAAAGAAAGCTCGCCACTTTTTCAGAGGCGGTTTTGCGGCCCAGTGTCACCATCCAATCCCGCGCTTCGTCAAGCTCCTTGAGCGTTTGCATCAGCAATCGATGCTCCAATTCTGGGGAAGCCTTGATCATGCTCTCGAGGGCGGATTTGGGGATTTTGCACAGGTTGACGCCGGAGGCCGCTTCAGCGCTTAGTCGGCTTTCCTCAGCAAAAGGGCGACCTAGAAAATCAGGCGCAAATTGCAGGCCGATCACCTGTTGCCGACCATCGGCCAGCATCTTGGTGAGCTTCACCACTCCAGAGATCACATTGGCGTAAGATTTGACTTCTTCGGTGTCGCCAATCAGCTCTTCGCCTGATTTCGCGCGTACTTGCCTTGTGTGTCGCGCCAGCTCGACCAATTGGTCAGGCTCAAGCGCACCGCAAATGCCTTTGTGCCGGGCCTCACAGGACTTACACAGAATAGGTATGTCCGAATTATGTATGTCTTTACGCGAACTCATTTTCATCCCCTGAGGGCAAACCTCAATGTGAATCATAACATAATTAATTTGAATTTCGACCCATTTGACGAAAGGTCGCAGGTGTAACTTTTCTCAATCTGATGCAAGGCCTAGAAATGAAGCGGTTTGCGGGCAAATCTTTTTCACGGGCGCCATAAGAAAGTGTAACTTTGTAAAGTTTCACCATAATTCTAGGCGAGTTTTATAGATATTTTACAAAACTCCAATCCGGTGAACCATTGTTTCCAACAAATTTCCGCTATATTGTATTTTTGTTTCAAACAGTAAAAAGGGTTGCCCATGTCGCGTTCATTGATGCCACCACCACATTTGGGAGAGATGGTTCGTAAAGCGCGAAAAGAGCAGGGGCTGACCTTAGAAATGCTGGCGGAACGGTGCGGGGTTTCAAAGTCCATGCTGAGCCAGATTGAGCGCGGGGCGGTGAACCCCACCTTCACCTTGGTGTGGAACTTGGCGCAATCGCTTGGGCTGGATTTGTCGACCCTCGGGGAGCAGACCGCAAGCGACCATATGATCACGCATATCCCTGCATATTCTACACCATCAAAGGGTAGCGCTGATGGGCTGTGTACCGTGCGTTTGTTGAACCCGCCGCGTACGCCAATGCCGATTGAGTGGTATGATTTTGGCGCCGCACCGGGCGGCGAACTGCGATCTCAGCCTCATGCTTCTGGGACTTTTGAACACCTTACCTGCCTTGCGGGCACGTTGGAAATTGAGGCGGGTGATCAGCGCGCTAAGGCTGAAGAGGGCGATACGGTGCGTTATCGCGCTGACCAGCCGCATACGATTCGCAATATTGGCGAAGGCGCGGCCAAAGCGATCTTGGTGGTGGCGCAACCGCAGCATTAGTCTGGCGTTGAGGCGTAAAAACCTCTCAATCACAATTTGAAAAATCTTGCTTTCGTGATGTTGGCAGCGAATGCGAATTCCACTATATTGGATTTAGTCCAATATATAGAGATTTGTCTACTATGTCGAAAAAGCTGATCCAACACACCGAACAGGCGCTGGCCCAATTGCGGGAAGAAGGGCTGTTCAAATCCGAATATGGAATCACCAGCCCACAATCGGCCAACATCACCGTGCGTGGTGAAGATGGCAAAGATGTGCCATTGCTCAATATGTGCGCCAATAATTATCTCGGCCTGGCCGATGATAAACGCCTTGAAAAGCGGGCGATTGAGACGATTGAGAGCGAAGGCTTTGGCATGGCGTCGGTGCGCTTTATCTGCGGCACACAGGCGATCCATCAACAGCTGGAAGCGCGGCTCTCGAACTTTTTGGGCACCGAAGATGCGATCCTGTTTATCGCCTGCTTTGATGCCAATGCGGGCGTTTTTGAAGCGCTGTTGGGGCCGGAAGATGCAATCATTTCTGATGCGTTGAACCATGCCTCAATTATTGATGGCGTGCGGCTGTGCAAGGCCCAGCGGTTCCGCTATGCCAATAATGATATGGACGCGCTGGAAGAACAGTTGAAGGCAGCGCAGGATGCCCGCCACCGCTTGATCGTGACTGATGGGGTGTTCTCAATGGACGGGATTATCGCCAATTTGCCGGGCATTTGTGATTTGGCAGAAAAATATGATGCATTGGTGATGGTGGACGATAGCCACGCCGTTGGCTTTATGGGACCAAACGGCCAAGGCACCCCGCACCATCATGGGGTGGAAGACCGCGTGCACCTGTATTCAGGCACCTTCGGCAAAGCACTTGGCGGTGCGGCGGGCGGTTATATTGCCGGGGCGAAGCCGCTGGTGACCATGTTGCGGCAAAAAGCACGGCCTTATTTGTTCTCTAATGCGTTGCCACCGATGATTGCGGCGGCGACCTTGGAAGCGTTGGATATTGTGGAGCAATCCCCCGCGCTGCGTGAAAAGCTGTTCGACAATGCGAAATATTTCCGCGAGAAAATGGCCGGATTGGGCTTTGAACTTGTGCCGGGCGAACATGCGATTATCCCGGTGATGCTGCATGATGCGGTGTTGGCGCAAAAATTCGCCAAGCGCATGTTGGAGCTGGGCGTTTATGTGACCGCATTTTCCTTCCCCGTGGTGCCGAAAGAGTTGGCGCGGATCCGCACCCAGATGTCTGCCGCACACACCACGGAAGATTTGGACCGGGCGATTGCCGCCTTCGAGCAAACTGGCAAAGAATTGGGAGTGATCTGATGCGTGCATTGGTGAAAGCAAAGGATGCACCGGGCCTTGAACTGCATGAGGTGGAAAAACCTGAGGTGGGGCCGCATGATGTGTTGATCAAGGTGAAGAAAGCCTCGATTTGCGGCACGGACATGCATATCTGGAAATGGGATCAATGGGCGCAAAACACGGTGCCTGTGCCCATGGTGGTCGGCCATGAATATATGGGCCTGATCGAAGAAGTTGGCGATGAAGTGCAGGGCCTCAAAGTGGGGCAGCGCGTGTCGGGCGAAGGGCATATTCCTTGTGGCAAATGTCGGAACTGCCAATCTGGTCGGGCGCATATTTGTGCGGAAACCAAGGGTATCGGGGTCAACCGTCCCGGCGCATTTGCTGATTATGTGGCCATTCCCGAAGCCAATGTGCGGCCTTTGCCGGACAGTGTCAGCGACGAAGTGGCCTCTATCCTCGACCCACTGGGCAATGCCGTAAATACGGCGCTGACCTTTGATGTGTCGGGCGAAGATGTGCTGATCACTGGTGCCGGGCCGATCGGCTGCATGGCTGCGGCGGTGTGCCGCCATGTGGGGGCACGGCATATCATTGTGACCGATTTGAACGATGATCGGCTCGCTCTGGCGAAAAAGATGGGCGCAACCCGTGGCGTGCGTGCGGATAAAGAAAATCTACGCGACGTGATGGGCGAATTGGGCATGCGTGAAGGCTTTGATATTGGCCTTGAAATGTCTGGTGCGGCGCCTGCCATGGATTCGATGATTGAACACATGATCACTGGTGGCCGTGTGGCGCTGCTCGGCCTCTTCCCCGGCAAGGTGGAAATGGATTTGAACAAGGCGATCTTTAAAGGCCTCACGCTTGAAGGAATTTATGGGCGCAAAATGTTTGAAACCTGGCACAAAATGTTGGCCATGCTGGAATCTGGCTTGGATGTGACCCCTGTGATTTCGCACCATTTGCCGTTTGAAGATTTTGCCCAAGGCTTCGAAGCCGTTGGTAAAGGCGAGGCCAATAAGGTGATTTTGGACCTAGACAAATAGGTTCGGCCACCACACAAATGGTGGATGGATAAAACAGTTTTAATTACAGGCGGCACCGGTGGAATCGGTGCCGCACTTTGCACCCTTTTTGCTGCACGCGGTTTCAATATTGTCTTCTGTTTTCAGCGCGACAAAGCGCGCGCTGAAGAACTGGTGCGCTTGTGCGAAGCCGAGGGTGCACATTGTGTTGCCCACCAATGTGATATTGCCGATCCCGCACAAGTTTCCACTCTTTTTGACGCGGTTAAAAGCCAATTTGGCGCGATTGACGTGCTGGTCAATAATGCGGGCATTATCGGTGGTGCTAGCAAATTTGTTGATCTTGCCCCAAACCAATTGCACAAAGTGATCGAGACCAACTTTTATGGCGCGACCTATTGTGCGCAGCAGGCGGCACGAAGCATGGGGCAATCTTTCGGAGGGAGCGGCGGCTCCATCGTCAATATCAGTTCGATTGCTGCACTTTTGGGGAGCCCAAATGAATATGTGCATTACGCCGCTTCGAAAGGCGCGCTTGAGAGCTTGACGATTGGGTTGGCCAAGGAACTTGGGCCAGATGGCATTCGCGTAAATGCTGTCCGTGCAGGAACGGTCGATACACCAATTCACCAGACGCAGGGCAACCCAGAGCGCCCGGCGATGATTGCGCAAAACAATCCGCTGGGTCGTGTGGCCACGCCAATGGATATTGCCGAAGCGGTCTGGTGGTTGGCACAACCGGAAGCGGCTTATGTGAATGGCGCAATTTTGCCCGTACATGGCGGCGGTTAGATTAATTGTTATTTGCGCTGGCGCAAAGTTGTATCGGCAATCAATGTTTAATGTGATGAGATGAAGGGATTTGTCTCATGATGTTTTCATCGCAGTCGCCACGCGCAATTGATCCAGATATGAGCCTTGACGAAATTATGCGTCGTTGGCCTGCTACAGTTTCTGTGTTTATGAAAAACCGCATGTCTTGTGTGGGATGTCCCATTGCGAGCTTTCACACGATTGTGGATGCGGCGGAAGAATATCATCTGGACGAAGGCCAGTTCGCGGAGGAGTTGGCCTTGGCCCGCGACGGTTCGGCTAAACGATATTAAGCCAAAGGCCTAATGACCTTGGGCTAGGAGCGCCAATTTGTGGGCTTCGAGCACTTCGATTTTTTGCCGTCCCACTTGCATCAAGCCCTTGCCGCTCCAAGCGCTGAACAAGCGTGAAACGGTGTGCAAGGTGGTGCCTGTCATTTCCGCAATGTCTTGCCGGGAAACCGGGAAATCAATCAAAATGCCCTGTTCAGTTTTCACCCCACATTGATGGGTGAGGCGCATCACGGCATGGGCTACGCGACGTTCCACCTGCTCGGTGGACATTTCAACAATGCGCTCTTGTGATTGCGCCAAGCGTTCGCCGATGGACTTGTACGCATTTTGGATAAAGCGGGGTTGCTCCACCAAAAATGTGTCCCAGCATTTGTTGTCCCACAAAATCGCAACACAATCGACCAACGCGCGGGACGTGGCCGGATAGTGTTTTTGGGCAATGGCCGGGGCTACGCCAAAAATTTCCCCCACGCCAAAATGGCGCATGATCACTTGCGATCCATCCTCGGTGGTTTTGCTGACCTCCAAATAGCCATCGAGCATCAAGAAGAAATGGGTCGCTGGCTCGAACTGATCAAAAAAATGATCGCCCTTTTTATAGTGCTTGGCTGTGCCCTTTTCCAAAATGTCGGCAATCGCCTCTTTCTCCATATCGAGGAAGAGAGGAAAGTCGGCCACAAGGCTCGGGTCGATCTTAGGTGCTTTTTTTTGCATGGTCGTTCGTTTGTTTGATCTAACGCAAATAACCAGTTTTCCAGATCAGTTACAAGGTTGGTCAACGCACAAAGGATTTTTTTGAAAGGAAATCAAAATGAAAAACGGTTTCAAAAAAGCAATCGCGGTTTTCGGGCTTGTCGCTGCAACTGGCATGGTGCTTAGCCCAGCCTTGGCTGAAGAATTTGAAGTGAAAATGCTGAACAAGGGCGAAAAGGGCACAATGGTTTTTGAACCTGATTTCGTTGCGGCTCAACCTGGTGACACCATCAAATTTGTGCCTACAGATAAGGGCCACAATGTCGAAAGCATCAAAGGCATGTTGCCTGCAGGCGTTGAAGCGTTCAAAAGCAAGTTCAACAAAGAATATGTGCTGACTGTAGATGAAGAAGGTGTCTATGGCGTGAAATGCACACCACACTATGCCATGGGCATGGTGGCGCTGATCACCGTTGGCGAGCTCGGCAATTTGGATGAAGCCAAAGAAGCCAAGCACAAAGGCAAAGCCAAAAAGGTCTTCGCTGAATTGTTCGAACAAGTTCAGTAAATCTAGATTTTGGGGGCGGGCAAAGATTGTGCCCGCCCTTTTTGTATCTACTTGAAGGAATTTGGAAAATGGCTATTGCACGTACGCAGCCTTTTGATGGCCCGACCTTGTTTAGCTATGGTTTTCGCCCCTTCTTTTTGTTTGGGGCCTTTTACGCTGGGCTGACCATTTTAATGTGGGTGCCGTTTTATTTTGGCGATATTGATTTGCCGCTGGCGATGGGGCCAGCCGATTGGCACATGCATGAGACCTTGTTTGGATTTGTGCCAGCGGTGATCGCTGGCTTTTTGTTGACTGCGGTGCCCAATTGGACCGGGCGATTGCCCGTGAACGGCACAGCACTTATCAGTTTGGTGCTGGCGTGGGGGCTCGGGCGCATTGCCATCAATATGTCGGCGCTTTTGCCCTTGTGGGCGGTCGTGTTGTTCAATCTTTCCTTTCCTATTTTGTTTGCCGCTGCGGTGTGCCGCGAAATTATCGCCGGTAAAAATTGGCGGAATCTCAAAGTGTTGGTGATGTTCAGCATGTTGGTGCTGGCGCAATGTTGGTTCTATTTTGCCTGGGCGAATGGGTTAGATGTGAAACCTGCTGCCTATTTGGCCCTTGGGGTGGTGCTGATGTTGATCATGCTGATCGGCGGGCGGATTATTCCCAGCTTTACACGCAATTATTTGGTGAAGCGCAAAAGTGAAATCTTGCCACAACCATTTGGCAGTTTTGACAAGCTGACCGTGGCGGTAAGTGCGCTGGTGCTGTTGGGCTTTATCGTGCAAAGCACGGGCGCGTTTAGTCTCCCGCTGGTGTTTGCTGTTGGGTTTATGGTGCTGGCTGGGCTGCACTTGGTGCGCTTGCTGCGGTGGCACCCGGAATTGATATGGCGCGATGGCCTGCTGTTGGTGCTGCATATGGGTTATGGCTTTTTGCCAATTGGCTTCGCCCTGATGGGGTTCAGCTTCCTCAATGATGGGGTGGTGCCGCTTGTGGCGCCCATACATGCGCTGAGCACTGGTGCCGTTGGCTTGATGATCGTCGGCGTGATGTGCCGCGCTACTTTGGGGCATACGGGCTATCCATTGGTGGCGACACGAGGCACATTGGTGTTGTTCGCAGCGGTGTTTTCGGCAGCCATTTTGCGGATTGTCGCCGCGTTTGATCTTGAGATCAGCATGGGCTTGATGCGCGCTTCTCACCTATTTTGGGTGATCGGTTTTTGGGGATTTGTGGCGCTTTATGGCGGCAAGCTTATGCGCCCCAGAGCTGAGCCGAGACGCTAAATTTTGGATGTCTATCCAACTGGCAGGAGCTGCCGGATAAGGCTCCAAAGACTAGAGCGTTCGCTGCCTTTGACCAGGCGGATGCCCAAATGGTCTGGTGGGTCGCCTACAGTACAGCCCCCGCCTTGCGGGTTTGAGATGAACACAGAAAGATAGGTGCGGTGTGCGCCTTCCACCACACGGGCACCGCAGCTTACGGCTTTTGATTGGCTATTTGTGGCGTCCACATTGATGCGTTCATAGCAGGTTGAGGTCCACACCCAGATATTTTCGGCCACATCATTGACGCCAAGGCTGTTGGCGCCAAATAGTCCTGCGGGGCGCAGGCTTTGGCGGGGCGCATCGCTTTTGCTTTGTGATTTCGCGCGATATTCAGACAACCAGGCCACGGCAGGATTTGTGGGATCAGATTTTATATCCTTTTCAGGATCGTCATATTTTTCACCAGCAAATTGGGCCCATTCGAGAGCGGTGGGCAAGCGCCAATTATCGCCTGTTTTGGCGCTGAGCCATTCTGCGTAATTGGCTGCCATTTCATAATTGACGCCAACCACGGGATGATCGTCGATTGGGGTTTTGACGATGATGGCCGGCGCGCAATGGCCTTCGACCACGCAGGCACGGTATTGCTTGTTGGTCACCAGATCTTTAGCCACCTGCAGTGGGGTTTGCACATTGGCGTGCACCAAAGGGGAAACCTGTGGCAATTCATTTTCAATGTAGCGGGCAGGGTCTCTATAATCGAATGTGCGGGGCGGAATGGTGATCAAATCTGGCGCATCAATATGTGGGTCAATGCTGATGCTGGCTTTGGGCGCAAGATCAGCCTGTGGCGTGGTCAAGGTGTGCACCAGCCAAAGGCTTGCCCCGGCCAACAAGGCCATGGGCAGCAAAATTGAAGCTGTATTTTTGAAATGATCAGCGGTCATCCTTACCACTCCTGAGAAAAAGCCCGGCCGATGAGAAACCGGCCGGGCAATTATCGCTTAATTGGTCAATCGCCCTATTTGGTGATTGGGCCGGGGGCTTTCACCTGTTTCATCAGGTCATCGTCCCAATCGCCATCCACGAGGAAGTGGGCTGTGGCGCCAAGTTCAACCGCCTCGATGAGGTTGTGGTTCACATAGGCATAAACACCGGGCTGCAAGAACTCGTAGAATGCAGCACCAGCTGAACCACCGCGGATGAACCATGTTTCAAGGTCTTTTTCAGGTGGGTTGTTGAACTTGCCTGTTTCCCAAACATAGTCGCCATGGCCACCAATCAAGTGTGGACGTGTGTCGCGGTTGGCTTGTGAGTGCACAATCAATACTTTGTCGCCAACATTGGCCTTCAGCGCATTGTCGCCTGTAAGGGCACCTTTTTTGCCGTTGAACACCACATGGGTTGGGATCAAGCCGCGCATGGTTTCAATTTGGTCTGAGAAGCTCTCAGAGACGGTTTCGTATGTTTTGTATTCACCATTTTCGTCGCGTGGGATGTAGAAATCCTGCTCGCCGATGATGAAGACTTTGTCATAGCGCAGTGGATTGCCTTTTTCATCCTTCAGGCCATCACGTGGCAACACCATAATGGTGCCGTTCATGCCTGACACAACGTGCCATGGGATCATAGAACCGCCGGGGGCACAGTGATAAACAAAGGTGCCAGGGCGTGTGGCTTTAAAGCGCAAGACAACTTGTTCGCCGGGGGCAACTTCGGTCAATGCACCGCCGCCCAATGCACCTGTTGAGGCGTGGAAGTCGATATTGTGCAGCAGCTCGTTGCTTTCTGGGTTGATGAGGGTCAGCTCAACATAGTCGCCTTCATGCACAACCATCATCGGGCCAGGCACAGTGCCATCATAAGTCATGGCATGAGTTGTTGTGCCTTCATCATCAACTTCCCAGATTTTCTCCTGAATGGTCATTTCGAATTCAACGACCTTTGGAGGGCCTGATGCGACTTGCTCATGCTCGTGAACGAATGGCGGTGGTGCCAGTTTCACTTTTTTGCGTGGCATATCGTCGATATTGTCAGCGGCGAGAGCTTGTGGTGACAAGTTGGCCACTGCTGTGAGGGCTGCGGCTGTGCCGAGAGCTCCAAAAATTGTTTGACGACGGGTAACCATGACGTTCTCCTTTAAGATCTCATTCGTTGGTCTTGATGAGGAGAAGTTAGCTTTTGAAGCTGTCGGTTTCTTTGTTCTATATCAAATAAAAATCGCCAATTTGTCGAAAAATATTGTCAATTCAAATAGATAACATGTGTTTTATTGATCTGGATCAATAAAGGGGGCGCTTCGCCCCCTTGATCTCATGTATTTATTTATGGCTTTTGCTTTGCTTCACGCTGCGCAATATAAAGTGAGGCTACGATGATAAGCGCCGCACCAACCCACAAATTGCCTGTGGGCACCCAGCCAAACACCAAAAGGCCACCTAACACATTGAAGGGCAATTTGAGGTGATCAAAGGGTTGCACATATGCTGCATCAGCAGTGGCATAGGCCTTGGTGATCAAAAATTGCGCGATCGCCACCAGAAGACCAGCGGCAATGATATAGACCAGTGCGCTATTGTTGGAGATCATAAAGCCATCCAACAAGTTCATTTCTGCATTGCCTTGCGTTGCCATGATGGCGAAAAGGGCATTGGCGGGGGTGGTGAGCAGCAGCAAATAGAGCGTGATTGAATCGGCTTGCTCGGTTTTGGTCAGCTCCTTGGTGAACAAAGAAGTGATGGCCCAAAAAAGGGCTGCCCCTACGGGCAACAGAGAATTAACTGTGAAGCCTTCGGCCCATGGCTCCAAAATCACCATGCCGCCGATAAAGCCCACCAAAGTGGCAGCCCAGCGGGCGGGACCAACTTTTTCTCTGAGGATAAGCGCTGCGCCGATGGTGACGAAAAATGTTGAGGTCATAATCAAGGCGATGGCCTGCCAAATGGGGACTCCTTTTGCGAGACCCAACACCCAAAGTTGGACACCGATGGAGGCGGCCACGACCCGCAAAATGTGCATGATAGGGCGCTCTGTTTTCAGCGCACCAGATCCCATTTTCATCACCAGTGGGAGCATGATGATGAAGGCCAATAGATATTCCCAAAAAGCAGCGGCTGTTGATGGCGTGCCATGGGTAAGTGTGGCCAATTGAGTGAGTGAATTGACGGCAGCGAAAGCGATGCCTGCGCCGACCATATAAAGCCCCGCCAAGATGGCCGGGTGACGCAAAGAAAGATTTGCAGACTGATCCATGTGTCGAGTTCCTCTCCGAACCGATATGAATCAGGGCGTGATAAGGGAGAACCGAACAGACTTGACTTGTGAAACGCACCACTGGCGCACAAATCAGACAGTCCGGCCTCTTCTCTTTCATCCGGACTATGACCGTCGGCTTCGGAATTGCACCGAAATCTGCTTGACCCTTTTAACCAATGCTAAAAGGCGCTCGCGGGCTGATGGATTGCGCCAATCACCGCCGGTGGGGAATTTCGCCCCGCCCTGAGAAGGTTATGCTTTTAGACTATTCCAAAAGCGAATTGCTTTTAGCATGTGGCTTTGAAATGTGGCAAGCAGATATGCGGTAAGGGAAGAATAATTGCGATTATGCAGGGACTTAGACTTGACAGTGCTGTTGAAGATAGCATGATCATTTCGTACATCTATCGGTAATTTTGAGAGATATTTTATGAATGGTTTGAATATATTTTATGTGGCCGTCTGGCGTGTTTTTGCGAATCTAAATGTGGCGTTTCGGATAAGTGCGTTCTGGTTTGGTGCAATAATACTGATTAGTAGCGCCACATGGTACGTCAGCGAGTTTGCGCTAGATATGTGGAACAAGGAACAGCATGTGCAACTTGCGATCCAAATCGCACCGATTCTAGTGGGAGTACAACTTCTTTGTGCTTTTTTCGGTTTGACAGTGGTTGCAGTAGGGTGGCACAGATTTTCGTTGTTAAATGAGAATCCAAACGGCTTTGTAATTGATCTACCGACCGGAAAAATGAAGTCTTGTCTTTGGGCTGCGTTTAAATTCTGGCTTGCGATTGTTCTGTTGTTGATAGTTGTTGCTATATTTTCAACTCAGTTAGGGGCATTGGTTGGCGAGTTTCAGCCGGTTTTGTCGTTCGTAATTTCAATTCTTTATGGTGTTGTTTTGGTTGGGCCGGCAATGTTGCTGCCTGCGGCTTCGATAGATCAACAGCTGGGTATTGCTAGAATGGTCGACATTGTTCGGCAAAACTTCGGGTTTCTACTGGTACTAAGCACTATTTATGTCCTGTTTTCACTAGGTATGAATTTTGTTTTGAATTTTGCTGAAAATAACTACCTGCAGACGTCAAATGCTGTTGTACTGATACTTGTTTGGTTGGTGCAAACCGCATTTCGCTGGATCTCGGTGATGTTCGGGTTGAGCTATGTGACGGAGCTTTATCGTAGCATTGTTTTGAATAATGTAGTTTCCACAGAGCAAGTTAAGCCATCATTCTAGACTACCAATAGCTTGATTTTATGTGGGGTTCGCTTTGGATTAAGAGCGAGCCCGTTGATTAAGATGTATGGCTTTAGATCGGCTCTGGTTTTCGGGGTAGGTTCATTTTCATTTCTAAACTGATGTTTGAAAGAGTTTTTATGAAGGGTTTAAAAATCCTATATGTTGCCGCTTGGCGAATTTTTGCTCATATGGGCATTGCCTTTAAAATTAGTGCACCGTGGCTCGGCATAGCATGTGTTTGCTTAGCGGTGTTTGCCTTTGGGTTTCCGATGATGGGCTCAGCCATGACTTTTATCGGCATCGTGCTGAGTTTTGCGACTTTGTTAGGCGCCTTGAGTTGTATTGCAATTGGTTGGCACCGATATTCTTTGTTGGCAGAAGTTCCAGAAGGTTGGTTTTATCGTCCAGGAAAGAAAGAGTTGAAGGCATACTTCATAACGTTGTTTAAGTTTTGTCTTGTGTTTTTGGCTTTCTTGCTAATCGTTCAGATAATTTTTTTCGCGTGTGGGCTTGTTGCTCGACTTATTCTTTTAATGGAAACGGTGCCGCCATTTTTCATGCAGATTGCTGGAACTGCAGTCACTTTTGTCTCGGGTGTCCTGTTTACAGGGCTTGCTATTGTTTTGCCGGCTGCGGCACTGCGCCATGATTATTCGTTGGCCGACGCCTATGCTGCAGCAAAGAAAAATTTAAGTACTTTGATCGTTTTCTCTATCGGCTACTCCCTCATATCATTTTTGTATGACCTTGCCTTAGATAATGCTGAGGTGATGAAAACGCCCGGACCGTTGGACCTTGGACTTGTCACGATGCTTGCATTTGTGGTGATCAGCACTTGGTTTTTTATATTGTTTAGCATTGGCTATCTCTCCGAGCTGTATCGCACGTTCGTGCTCGAAGAAGAAACCGATGCAAAGCTAGAACCATCAACCTAGATTGCCAAGGGTTTGATTTCCGCGTAAGGCTCGTCGCAAATGGAGGCGAGCCTTTTGCGTAAAGTGGATGTGTTGATTATTGGCGCCGGTGCTGCGGGCATGATGGCGGCGGCGGAGGCTGGGAAGCGTGGGCGCCGTGTTTTGCTGGTGGATCATGCGAAAAAGGCGGGCGACAAAATCCGCATTTCTGGTGGTGGGCGCTGCAATTTCACCAATATAAACACAAGTTTCAAACAGTTTTTGAGCGAAAATCCACGCTTTGCTATTTCGCCGCTTAAGCGTTTTTCGGCGCAAGACTTTATTGGTCGTGTACGGGCCCGAGGCATCGCCTTTCACGAAAAGACACTTGGGCAGCTCTTTTGCGATGAAAGCGCGCAGCAGATTATTGATATGTTGTTGGACGATTTGCACGAAGCAGGTGTGGAACTTCGGTTGCGCACGCAGGTGCATGGGGTTGAAAAGACCGAAAATGGATTTCTGATCGATCTGGGCGACGAGCGGGTGCAGGCAGAAAAACTGGTTGTGGCGACGGGCGGCAAATCAATCCCGAAGATGGGTGCGACCAGTTTGGGCTACGATCTGGCGCAGCAATTTGGCTTGCGGGTGGTGGAAACAAGGCCGGCGCTTGTGCCCTTAACATTTGATCAATCCACTTTGGCCCCGATCAAAGCGCTGGCCGGTGTTGCGCTTGATCCGGTGCAGGTGAGCCATGGCAAGACGCGGTTTGATGAAGCGCTGTTATTTACCCATCGTGGTTTAAGTGGACCAGCAATTTTGCAGATTTCTTCTTTTTGGCGCGAGGGCGATCAGGTCAAGGTCAATATGTTGCCAGGACAGGATGTGTTTGGCCAATTGCGGGCCGCGAGGCAGGAAAATGGCAAGCGGGCCGTGCAAACTGTTCTAAGCCAATGGTTGCCAAAGCGGGTTGTAGAATTTGTGATGGATGAACATAAGATCGCTGGCAATCTGGCTGACATGAGCGACAAGAAGCTGAAAACTCTTGCGGACAGCGTGGCGCGTTGGGCGCTTAAGCCCACCGGCTCTGAAGGTTATCGCACGGCGGAAGTGACTTTGGGCGGCGTTGCAACTGACGAGTTGGACAACCGCACCATGGAATCAAAAAAAGTGCCGGGACTTTATTTTGCGGGCGAAGTGGTGGACATGACCGGTTGGCTCGGGGGCTATAATTTCCAGTGGGCTTGGTCTTCCGCCTGGGTGGCGGGACAAGCCGTTTAAAAACAAATTGCCAGCGGCAACAAACCTTGCTTTGATGCGCAAAGGGGATGATCAATCCGTGTTTGATGTGGAGGCATCATGCATTGCGATTGGAGACTATTTTCATCTGTTCGGTTAGGGGGAGACATGACCGAAAACACACAAGCTGCAACGCGTCCGGGCGGGTTGCCGCAAATTAATAAAATTGGATTTTCTGATATTGGACAAGCCTTGGGCCAGGGCTGGCACGATTTTATGCGTGCGCCGCTTTATGGCCTTATCTTTGGCGGATTTTATGCTGTGGGCGGGTTGGCCATTTTGGCCGCGCTTACGGTTTATGACATGCCATGGATGATCATTCCCGTTGCTATCGGCTTTCCGCTTATTGGGCCATTTGTTGCCGTTGGGCTTTATGAAGTGTCGCGACGGTTGCAAGCAGGTGAGCCGCTGAATATGGGCGAAATCTTTGCCATTATGTTTCGGCAGAAAGATCGTCAATTGGGTTGGATGGCCTTTGTGATCCTGTTTATTTTTTGGATATGGGTCTATCAAGTGCGCCTTTTGTTGGCGTTGTTTTTGGGCTTTAAGAGCTTTTCGTCCATCGGTATGTTTCTCACCGTGATCACCACCACGTCTGAAGGCTTGGGCTTTTTGGCCGTTGGCACTTTGGTGGGGGCAGGCATTGCCTTTGTGCTCTATGCCTCAACTGTGGTGGCGATGCCGCTTTTGTTGGAGCGGGAGCTGGATTTTGTCTCGGCCATCATCACCAGCTTTAAGGCGGTGACGATGAATTTTGTGCCGATGCTGGGATTTGCTGCGGTGATTGTGGTGTTCACTTTTGTGGCGATGGTGCCTGCCTTCTTGGGGCTGGTGTTGGCGCTGCCAGTTTTGGGGCACGCCACTTGGCATCTTTATAAAAAGCTAGTGGTTTAAGCGCAGGGTTAGGCCCGACGCATTGACGGGCCTTTTGCCATGGATCTTGCCTTTGGTGCGTTTAAACGGTTTGAAGCCCATAAATTCATAAAGCCGCTGGGCAGGTTTGTTGCCGTCCAGCATCTGTACGTCTAGTGGGCGTTCAGTGTTGTCCATCACATATCTTATAAGACATTGCCCGATACCCTCGCCAAAATAGTCTGGCGAAACATAGAGCCAGGTGAGCTGACGGGGCCTAAAGGCGGCAAATCCCTTGACGGTTCGGCTCTCGAGGCATTCTGCCAAGATGATGCGATTTGAAAAGAAACCTTCTGCCATATGGCACTTTTGCAAAGGTGCAAAAGCAGCGTCAGACACCTGCGCTGCACTGAGTTCGATTTGGCGCGCTGCATCATGTATGGCGCAGACGATTGGCCAGTCCGAATCCCGATAATTGCGAACGGTGATGTCCTTCTCCATTTTTGAATTGAATATGATTTTCGTCTTCTTCGTCAAGCATTTGAAAGATTGATGGTGACGGGACGAAACTAATTGCCTGTTTGGGGCGTATCTTTATAGAGAGACGCTTGGAGGCTTTGTGCGCATTGTGATTTGGACTTTGGTGGTTTTGGCATTGATGGGCGGTGTGCTCGCTTGGGTGGCCCTTTATCCACCCGCGCGTGATCGTGCGCTCATCGGGTTGAGCCATGTGATGGCACCAGCCTATAGCGGCACGGCTCGGGAGGAGCGGTTTGGACCATTGGCGCGTCACCGCCTTGATGTTTATCCGGGTGCCGCTGAGGACAGTTCTGAAAAGCCGATCATCATTTTCTATTATGGCGGTGGCTGGCGGGCTGGCGAAAAGGCGTTTTATCACTTTGTCGGGTCGGCTTTGGCAGCGCGTGGCTATGATGTTGTGATCCCCGACTATCGCTTTTTCCCTGAGGTGCAATTTGCTGGTTTTATGGAAGATGCCGCCATGGCCTACGCTTGGGTGTGGCAAAACATGGCGCGCGAAAAGGATCGAGACATTGTGGTGATGGGCCATTCGGCGGGCGCGCATATGTCCGCATTGTTGGCTTATGGGTCGCAATATCGACCTGATGGTGCACTTGCACCCGCAGCGCTTGTGGGGCTGGCGGGGCCTTATTCGTTCAATCCAAAAGAATGGCCGAGTACAAAAGAGATATTTGCTGATGTGCCAGATGCTGATTTGGCGCGACCTGTGCATTTTGTGGATGAGAACAGCCCACCTTCCATGTTGTTTCATGGTGATCGCGATGATCTGGTGAAATTGTGGAATCAAGAGGAGCTTGCAAAAGCGCTTGAGGCCAACCAAGTGCCGCATGAAACATTGATTTTGCCTGACACGGGGCACTATAAGATCCTATTCTCCTTCGCGCGTCCTCTGTTGGATCAAATGGGCGTTGTGAATCGGGTAGATGCGTTTTTGGACTCTCAAGGTCTTTAAAACATGCGGTGAGACGTCCGGCGCGCCCTGTCTGCCAAGAAAATGATGGGCTTTATTTGCTCGTCGACCATTTAGAATCATGATATTTCTTGCGAATGGTTCGCAATATCAACTTGTTCCCTTGGTTCAAATTTGCTCAATCGTTGATTTTTTGGCAGGCGACGTGGTTTCTCTACTTTGAGCGCAATCTTTCGGCTGCGGAAGCGATTTTCCTTTATGTGATCTATGATATTGCCACGACGGTGCTTGAAGTGCCGTCGGGCTATATGTCGGACCGGCTGGGGCGGCGTTTGACATTGATTGCCGCGGCGCTTAGCGGGCTCGCCGCTATATTGATTTTGGTTTTTGGGGAAGGCTTCTCCCAGTTCATGTTGGCCAATGTGCTGTTGGGCGCGAGTGCAGCCTTTGCCTCGGGCACGGATAGCTCATTACTCTATGAGAGTTTGAGTGCCGAAGGGCGTGCCGCCGAAATCGAACAAGCGGAATTGAAGGCGTGGCGCTTCGGGTTTACGGCTCTGGCGCTATCGGCCGTGATGGGCGGGGCGCTGGCCCTTTTTGATGATGCGTTTCCTTGGATCGCCACGGCATTGGCCGGGGTCGTGCTGTTGGGAATAACTTTATTTTTCCGCGAGCCGCCGCACGGCAAATCAGTTTCCTATCGCGAGAGTTTTAACGCGCTGCGCCGCAGTTTCGTGCACCCAACTTTGATTTGGCTGCTTGGGCTGACGTTGCTCATGTATGTGTTCAGCCATCTTCCCTTTGTGTTCGGTCAGCCCTTTATTCGAGAATCATTGGCCGCCATGGGGTATGCCGAGCAAACGCCGCTGGTTTCTGGTGCGGTGACCGGGTTGATGATGGTGATATCTGTTGGGTTTTCACATTTGGCCATGCCCTTGCGCAACAGGTTTGGCTTAGGTGGTATTTTGTTGTTGGCATTTGGGCTGCAAATTGGGCTTACCGTTGCGCTCGCCACGTCCAATAATTGGTTTGTTATCGCGCTTTTATTCTTTCGCATGGTGCCAGATTCGCTGTCGCGGCCCTTTATCCAAGCGCGAATTCAACCGCTTTTGCAGGATGGGACGCGGGCGACTTATCTCTCGGTGCAAAGCCTCGCAGGTCGACTATTATTTGCCATCACCCTCAGCATTGCGGCCGGGCAAACCTCTGGCGATGCGGCCATGCCTTATTCGGATATGCAGTTGATTCTGGCTGTTTATGCCGGGATTGGATTATTGTTTTGGCTGGTTCTGGTGCGCACGGCGAAGCGGGCAAAAATTTAGGTACCGGTAAAGGTGCAGGCAGACCATGGTGCCGCTGATAGGATTTGAACCTACGACCCCATCATTACGAATGACGTGCTCTACCAACTGAGCTACAGCGGCCTGATGGCAATTTACATTTATTCGTGTGTGCTGAACAAGTTGTTTGTGGGGGGGGCGGCGCGGGCGGCAGAAATGAAAAAGGGTTGCGCGGGAATGTCCCGGCAACCCTTCGTCGATATATATCAGCATAAAGGAACTTTTGCGCCTTTTGGCTGCTTGGAAAGAGATGTTAGCGGTGCGTTGGCCCCTCTAACAGCACCTCACTTCCAAAGCCCTTTTTCTGATCTTGATATCGAATAGACAATGGATCACCTCCTTCCGAATTGTTGAAACTATCTCAGATTCTGCGCTTCAAATTTGAATCGGTCAAGCGCAAAATGCACTATTGATTGTATACTACAATTATTGTAATATACACGTATTATGATGAATTTTGAAGAAATCCCCCTGCACTGGGTGAACAGATTAAGCTTTTTGACGCGACGTGAGTTGGGGCAAAAATTTGCCTTGGCGGGACATAAAATATCGGCTGAGGAATGGGCCGTGTTGCTGATGCTTTGGCAAGAGGATGGGCGGTTGCCCAGCAAAATTGCAGACCTCACTTTTCGAGACCGTACCACAGTGACGCGTTTGCTCGATGGCATGGAAAAAAAGCAGTTGATTGAGCGCCGTACGGATGCGCAAGACCGTCGGCGGACCAGAGTTTTCCTGACATCACATGGTCAGCAGTTGGAAAGTGTGCTCAAGCCAATTGCCCAAGAATTGATCTCACAATGTCTTGCTGGATTGAGTGTGGATGAGGTGGCACAGCTCACCTTATTGCTGCGCAAAATGACTAAAAATCTCCTGCCCAATTCGGCTCAATAATGAAAGGAAACAGTCAAATGAGTGATTATAATTATGATGAGTTTTCAACGGGCGATTATGATTTGGATAACTTCCGCGGACCCCGAGTTGGCCAAAAGGCGCCCGACTTTGAATTGCAGGATGTGAATGGTGCGGCGCGCCGTTTACTGGATTTTGATGGTGAGTTTCTGGTTTTAGAACTGGGCTCAATCACTTGTCCGTTGTTTCAAGGTCGACGCAAGAGCATGGGCAGTTTGAAACAGCATTTTCCAAATGTGGATTTCGCCATTCTTTATGTGCGGGAGGCGCATCCGGGCAAAAGCATTGGCGCTCACAAAAGCTATGCTGAAAAGCAAACGGTTGCGCAGCGCTTGCGCACGGAAGATGGCGAACAACGCACCATCTTGGTCGATGATATTGAGGGCACGGCCCATAGCGCGTTTGGTGGTTATCCCAACGCGGTGTTTATCATCAATAAAAAAGGCTGCGTGGTGTTCAATGCGGATTGGAACAATCCGGAGGCGACGGCTAAAGCCCTGAAGCTGTTGCTCAAGGGCAAGCCCGCCAATGTGAAAAGCTATTTTAAACCTGTGCCACCGCCAATGGTGGCACGAACAATGGGTCGGAGCGGCAAGGGCTCATTTCTCGATTTTCTCAAAGGCTTGCCGGTATTGATTTGGAAAAATCTGATCCGCCGCAACTTTTTGCTGTTGATCAATCGACGCCCAGCAATAGGACCGGACGCCGATTGTTAAATCATATCCCTGTGGGATTAGGCGGTGCGGGCAATGGTGCTGGTGCCGCCTCTTGTTTGGGCTCTGTCGGCACTGGAGAGAATGCAGGCTTGGCGGCCCCATTTGGTTTGGCTACTGCGCGTGAAGGCACTTTCCATTCAAATTGGTCGAGTTTGCCGGTCAGCGGTGAGGTGGGTTCCCACTCATCAGCGCTGATGCCATCCGCAATCCATGTCGCATCCGGTTTTGCGGCAACGGCGCGCGACAACCATGCGCGGGCTTTGCCTTGATCGCCTGTGTCGCCCTGTTCGATTTCTGCCATAAGGGTGCACACTTTTTGTGTGGCTTGCTGGTCAGTGAAGGGTTGCAGCGCGGCGCGGGCGTCTGACCATTCGTGGGCGGCAATGGCCGCTGTGGCCAGCAAGATGGCGCTTTCCAAATGATCGGGGTGTTCCACCACCATGGTTTTGGCGCGTTTCAGCCGCTCGACCGCTGATGCGCCGGACTGGGCGTGGATGTAAAGCTCGCCAATATGCGGATGGGCACTGGCGCGCCAGACCCGACGCAATAAGCCAGACGCTTTACGTACTTCACCAGACGAAATGAACAGGCGGGCGGCAATTAGCGCTGCTGGAACAAATTCAGGCTGTTTCTTCAAGGCCTCATTGGCAAAGGTGATGGCCCGCTGCGGTTCGGTTTCTTCCAATTCTTTGGCCAAGGCTGTGCGCAACACAGCATCCAGTCGTTTTTGATTGTCGCGGTCGGCGCGTTCAAAGGGAATCTGGTCCAATTGCGCCAGCGCATCCTCATAGTCACCCTGCTTGGCCATATGAGCAAAGATGGCCTTTTGCGCCCATGCCAGTTTGGGCGACAAGCTGGCTGCTTTCTGGGCGAATTGAAGCGCTGCATCTTCGCGATTTTGCTGGCGGGCTTGTTCGTAGAGACCAGAAAGGGCCGCGATGGCGGTTTTGGGATCTTCAATCATCTCCCGATATTGCAGGCGGGCCTGTTTTAGCTCACCCAGTTGCATATTGGCTTGCGCTTCCAACAATTGTGCGGCCGTGTTGCCTTCTAATTTTAGTCGCGCTTCGCGGGCCAATTGGCGTGCCTTGCTGGGATCGCCAGTTTGTAGCGCAATGATGGCATTGGAAAGGGCGTCCACGCCTTTGCGTTGTTTGCGCTTTTCATTGGCGCGGGAGAACAAGGCTGGAATGCCAAAAATACGACGAATGATCGCCCACACGAAAATGGTGATCAGCATGAGCAGGACAAGCCCAAACAGAACAATGCCGAGGCTTGGTTGCATTTGGTAGCCAAAACCGGTGATCACCACTTCGCCGGGGACAGACATGATGATGCTGGCGCCCCATGCGATCAAAAGCGAGAAGGCGACGATGATAAAGATACGAATCATTGGCCTTCTCCTTCAGCTTGATGGTCTTGACTGAGCAATGTGGTGCGCATATCGGTTTGCCATTGCTCAATGGTGAGATGCTCAAGAAGTGCACTAGAGAGCGGGGTCGCCGCTTCCTGCATTGACGCGGGCAATTGGGTGACCAATTGCTGTGCGTCTACAAGGCGCTGTGCGGCCAACGCATCTTCAATTTGATCTAGAATTGCAAGTGGATCGCTTCCATCGGCATCTAACGGACGCAAATTGACCGCATCCTTTAGGGTACCCATCAGCTTATCTTGCCAAGGCGCATCTTGGTCCACGCCAGGACGCGCGGCCAACAAAGTGGGACGCAGATCCTCAAATTGTGCAGGAAGGCTGGACGCTGGGGTGATGCCCTTTTGGGCGATATTCATAACTTCAACTTCCGGCGTGACTTTGAGGGAATTGCTCAATTCTTCAAGTCGTGCTGCGAAAGGTTGGCCTTTTTGAATGGCGGCGTCAATTTCGCTCAACAAAATTGGGACCCGTGCAGCGGCAATGGCGCTATTGGCGGCTTGCCGTGCCGATTGATCTTGTTCCATTGCGGCAATTTGGGATTGGAGCTTGGCCAAATCAGCTTGCAAATTTGCTACGGCTTCGCTTTGCGTTTCTAAACGGGCCTGAAGGCCAGCAAGATTTTCAGACTGGGCGTCCAACTGAGAGTTGATCGGCGTGAGATCAATTGCGGGTGCTGCGGCGGGCAATTCGCCAGTGTCGCTGGCTTGCGACGCTGCATTGTTGGTCAGTTGTTGCTGGGTGGTTTTGAGGTCGGCCACATCCTGTTCCAGCGTGGCCAAGGCGCTTTCAATTGGGTTTAGATCAACCGCAGCAGGTGCTTCTGCTGGCGTGTCGAGCGTCGCCAATTGTGCCTCAATGCTGGCGATGGCGCTTTCAATCGGTGTGGTGTCGATGGCCGCGATATCTGATTGCAATGCGCTCAGATCATCGTTGGTGGCATAGGGTGCCAAATCCGGCTGCGCATTTTCCAGATCAAAGATGCGTTTTTGCAGTTTCGCGATTTCAGGCGTCAGGTTGGATTGTACCGCCCATTGGTTGAATGGGAAAACCTTGAAATAGGCTAGCCCGGCTGTGCCCGCCATGCCAAGCGCTGCGCTGAGCAAAATCGCGGTAATAAAAGTGCCTGTGCCGCCGCCTTCATCATTGCTGCTGGTTGGCTGGGCTTTGGGGGCGTCATTTGGTTTTTTGTCTGTGGGCTTGGCCGTGCCTGACGACGTGCTGGACGGCTTGGCATCACTTTTTGAGGTTGATGAGGTCGAGCCTTCAGCGGCGGAAGATGTTTTTTTCGCTTCTGCATCAAGAATGGGGGGACGCACAGGACCCTTTTTGTTTTCGTCGACCATTAAAAAACCTTTTTAGCCAGCATTTGGGTATTTGGACCTTTGGATGCCCGGACTTTATTCTAAGAGTTCAAATAAAGCGTTTTCATTTGGCGCTTTTGCGACAAAGCCGTTGGTGGCACCGAGGGCGCTGAGTGTGGCCCAAATATTGGGCGATAAACAATAAAAGGGCAGACCACTTAGTTCTATATTATGCTTGGTGCACAGATTTGCAAATTGTGTTGCGGCGCGGGGGGAATAAATCAAAATCCCATCAATTTCACCTTGCTGCAATTGGGTGATCACCGCAGGGGGCAAATCTTTATTCGGCACCATTTCATAGGCTGGGGTGGCGTGAATATGCACGCCAGTATCACGGAAATGATCTTCCAATTCGGGTTTGCGATCAATGGCGCACGGATAAAAGTAATTGCCCGTTAGCTCCATTTTTTCGATCAAGGCAATGAGATCTTGCACATCGCCTTTGGCAGATAACAGATTGGAAAAGCCGGCATGGGTTGCGGCTTGGGCCGTGGTGTCGCCCACGGTGAAACATGGCAACAGTTTATGGCCGATTTCTATTTCATCCCGCGAGAGGGCCTGCACACCATTTGCAGAGGTGAACAAGGTGGCCGTGATTTGAAAGGGCGAGGGTAAATCCACTGGCAAGATGCGCTTGGAAAACAGCGGAACAGCCATAGGGCGGTGGCCCAAACCCATTAAACCGGCAACTGTTTTTTGGCCCCCGGGAAAGGGGCGGGTGACCAAAAGAGATTTACCGGTTTCGCTCATATCTCACCTTTAATCGGCGCGCTTTTCAAAAGTTTCGAAGAACTTTTCGCCCGCTGCGCTTTTAATGATCTTGGCCAGTTCTTTGCCAATTTCTTCCGCATCTGCTGCGTGGCCCGAAACTTCGGCCTCGTAAACAGTTTGCCCATCCAAGGATAGAACCTGACCAAAGATATGCAACTGATCATTTTCCAATGTGGAATAGGCGGCAATCGGGGTGCGGCAAGAGCCGTCCAGCCCATGAAGATAATGGCGCTCCGCCACCATTTTGGCGGCGGTTGGGGCGTGGTTAAGTGTGCGCACCCATTCATTCACTTGATCATCATCTGCCCGTGTTTCGATGGCCAGTGCACCTTGCCCCGGCGCGGGGGGCATGATGGTGGGATCAATAAGCTGTTTGGCGATATGGCTCATTTCCAGGCGGCGCAACCCTGCATAGGCCAAGAGGGTTGCCTCCGCCACGCCATCTTCCAGCTTTTTCATGCGGGTTTGCACATTGCCGCGAAATTCAACAATTTGCAGGTCTGGCCGTTGGCGCAAAATTTGCGCGCCGCGACGGATGGATGATGTGCCGAATTTCGCGCCTTCTGGAAGTTCGTCTAGGCTTTTATATTTGAGGGACACAAAGGCGTCTCGCGTGTCTTCACGCTCCAAAAAGGCAGGCAACAACATGCCATCTGGCAACAAAGTCGCTACATCTTTGGCGGAGTGCACCGCCAGATCGATGCGTTTTTCAAACAAGGCAACTTCAATCTCTTTGGTGAACAAGCCTTTGCCGCCCACTTCGGAAAGGGGCCGATCCAAAATAATATCGCCGCTGGTTTTAATCACCTCGATGGCGATATCTTCTTCGCGCAACTCGGTTTTTTGGGCGAGCTCGCGCCGCACCTGTTTGGCTTGAGCCAGGGCGAGCAATGAGCCGCGTGTGCCGAAGGTGATGCGCGGTTTGGATGCTTGTTCTGTTTGCAATGTTCAATCCACTTGATATAGGGCTTAAATCAACAATTCAGTGAAGGCTTAGCGAAATCAAAGCTATGGGGCAAGCAGCAACCACCATTCTGGGCATTGAGACCAGTTGCGACGAAACCGCGGCAGCGATTGTGCGTCGCCATGCAGATGGCCGCGCCGAGATTTTGGCCAATATGGTGCGCTCCCAATTTGACGAGCATAAAGCCTTTGGGGGCGTTGTACCGGAAATTGCCGCGCGCTCCCATGTGCAATATATGGATCATATTGTCGCGCAGGCACTTGATACAGCGCAATTGGGTTTTGAAGATTTGGACGGCGTTGCCGCCACCGCCGGGCCAGGACTGATCGGTGGCGTGTTGGTAGGGCTGACGAGCGCGAAGGCAATGGCCTATGCCCATAATCTACCGCTTTTGGCCATCAATCATTTGGAAGGCCATGCGCTGACGCCGCGTTTAACGGACGGTATGGCATTTCCCTATCTCCTTTTATTGGTTTCGGGTGGACACAGCCAATTTGTGCTGGTGAAAGGCGTTGGCCAATATGAGCGCTGGGGCACCACCATCGACGATGCACTGGGCGAAGCCTTTGATAAGGTCGCCAAAATGCTGGATTTGGGTATGCCGGGCGGGCCATTGGTTGAGGAATGGGCCAAGCGCGGGGATGCGAGCAGATTTGCTTTTCCCAAACCTTTGTTGAAAGAGAAACGTCTCGATTTTTCATTTTCGGGTTTGAAAACGGCCGTGCGGCTGGCGGCGGAAAAAGCGGCGCCTTTGAATGACCAAGATGTGGCCGATATTTGTGCCAGCTTTCAGCAGACCATTTTGAAGATTTTAGACAATCGTTGCCGCTTGGCGTTGGCGCGGTTTCAAGAAGAATTTCCAGAACATCACCCGCGCTTCGTGGTGGCGGGTGGTGTTGCGGCAAACAAGGCCATTGGCCAATTGCTGAAAGATTTGGCGGCTGAATATTACGCTGAAATGGTTGTGCCGCCGATTAAACTGTGTACGGACAATGGTGCCATGATTGCATGGGCGGGCATTGAACGGTTTAATCTTGGGGAACGCGACGGGCCTGATTTTCAAGCGCGCCCAAGATGGCCGTTGGATGATGCCGATATGGCGCTGGCAGCAAAAGGGGACGCAGTGTGAGTGAACAACCCATTTATGTGGTCGGCGCAGGCGCGTGGGGTAGCGCATTGGCGCACACGTTGGGCTTGGCTGGACGCAAGGTCATGTTGTGTGGCCGCGATGAAGTGGCCATTCGCACCATCAATGAAGAACGGCGCAACCCGCATTATCTCAAAATGGTTGAGATGGATGCCCATGTGACGGCGCAATTGGGCTATGCAGGCATTGAACAGGCGCAGGCGATTTTGCTGGTGGTGCCTGCTCAGGCCAGCCGTGCGGTTTTAACCGAGATTGGCGCAGCGCGTTTGGCCGGCAAAAGCATCGTTTTGTGTGCCAAGGGGTTGGAAAAAGACACATTGAAGCGCCAAAGCGAGATTTTGGCCGAGGCCAGCCCGAAGGCGCATGCCTTTGTGCTCTCAGGACCGAGCTTCGCTGTGGACGTGGCGCAGGGCAAGCCAACGGCGGTGACCCTTGCCGGAGAAAGCATTGAAGCGGCGCGCAAGATTGTTGATTTGCTGGCCGGGCCAACTTTCCGTCCCTATTCAAGCGACGATATTGTGGGCGTGGAACTGGCCGGTGCGCTGAAGAATATTTATGCGCTGGCCTGTGGTGCCGTGGATGGCGCTGAGCTTGGGCTTTCGGCCCGTTCCTCCATTATGGCGCGGGCCTTTGCGGAAATGGGGCCCTTGGTTGAGGCCATGGGTGGCGCGAAAGAAAGTCTGAATAGCCTTGCGGGTCTTGGGGATTTGACCCTGAGCTGCACCGCGCGGGAATCGCGCAATTTCGATTTTGGCTATCGGTTGGGTGCGGGCGAAAGCGTGGCGCAGATTGTTGATTCCGGCGCGAAATTGGCAGAGGGCGTGCATTCCAGCCCGGTGGGTTTGGCGCTGGCTGACAAATATCAAGTGGATGCGCCGATTATCAAAGCCGTGAATGCTTTGCTGGCGGGGCAGGCGCCGATTGAAGGTTTGGTGGCGCAATTGATGGCGCGGCCCTTGCGGTCTGAATAAATCTTGCTTTTTGCTTCTAGGCGTCCCGCGTGGAAATGGGCTGATTAAGTGAGGGCAATTTACGTCTTGCGTTAAATGATGTTGACTTGCTAAATTCTGATTGCCTGACAATTCTGTCTTAATTTTTTCAAAAGTTACTCATTTGGTTGGTCGCTCGCGGCCGACAATTCCCTTTTTTGGAGGTCGATAATGTCCATTGTATTTGGCGCAATAATTAATGGTGAGCTGGCAATCGGGTCTGACTCAAAATCGTCAGAGGAAAATCTGCTTTACCCGGCGGAAGAAAAACTAACATGGCATAAGATACATAAGATCGGGCCCGCCCTTGTGGGGCATGTGGGCAACTCAATGTATCATACGGTTTTGGAGAATTTGGCGCAGAACCACAGTGATATATTTGATTTTTCGGATCGGGTCAGTATTCATCAGTCCATCAACCGGATGCAAAAGCTGTTGGCTGGCGAATATGGCTTGATGGCGCAGGGGGATGATTTTGCGGGCAGCGGGTTAAACTTGCTGATTGGCGTGAATTCAAAACTATATTCCGTTGATGGTGAGCGCGGTGTTGAAGAATATTGCCGTTTTTGGGCCGTTGGCTCCGGCACCAAGTTTGGGTTAGGCGCTGCTGAAGCGCTGTATAAAGAAGCGCGTACTGCCAAAGAATTGGTTGAACAGGTGATCCGCATTGCGTGCAAATATGACTTGCATTCGCTTGCGCCAGTTGATGTGCGCGTTTTGGATTAAGTGCAATTTCGCCTCGAGTCACCTTGTTTCTTATCGTGGAAGCTGGAATATTCCGAGCCAAGATTGGTGTGGCCACTAGGCCGTAAATAAAGAGGCAAGCATAGTGTATTTTGTGATTTCCGGGCGGGATCGCCCAGAGGCGTTGGAGAAGCGCAAAGAAACGCGCGCTGCGCATTTGGCGTATTGGCAGGAGCTTGGCGACAATTTGAAATTGGCTGGCCCTTATCTTGATGAAGAGGGTAACCCCACGGGCAGCCTGATCATTATTGATGTGCCATCCCTAACGGCGGCGCGTACTTATGCGGAAGCAGATCCTTATGTCACTCAAGGGGTTTTCGAATCAGTTGGCGTAACCGAGTGGGCTTGGGCGATCAATCCGCCAGAGGAGACGAAATAATGGCCTATTGGTTGTTTAAGAGCGAACCCAACACATGGGGTTGGGAAGATCAGCTGAACAAGGGCGCACCTGAAGAATGGGATGGCGTACGCAACTATCAAGCGCGCAACAATATGCGTGAGATGAAAGTGGGCGATAAGGGCTTCTTTTATCACTCGGTGAATGAAAAACGGATCGTTGGCGTTGTGAGAGTGGCGGCGGAAGCGCACCCAGACAGCACAACTGACGATGAACGCTGGGAATGTGTGGACATCGAAGCCGTGGAAAGTTTTGTCACGCCGATCACGTTGGAAGATGTAAAGCAGCATCCAGACCTTCAAGATATGGTATTGGTCAATAATTCGCGTCTATCTGTTCAGCCCGTTACTGAAAAGGAATGGGAAATTATTTGCAAACTGGGTGGCGTCAAGCCATAGTTATTGCAGGGTGCTTGATTGTGCCCGTCTCATCTTTTCGGGGAGGATTAAAAGATGAATCACTTTGCAGATGTGAATTGGCTTGCCGTTTTGTTGGCGACCGTGGGCAGCATGGTTTTGGGCATGGGTTGGTATACCAGTTTGGGCAAGCAATGGATGGACGCTTTGGGCAAGACCAAAGAGGAATTGATGCCCGATGGCAAATCGTCGCCAATGCCGTTTGTTATTGCCGCTGTGTGCCAATTGATCATCGCCTATTTCTTGCTGTTGTTGACACGCGCAATTTTGGACACAAGCGCCACTGACATTCAGATTTGGGACGCTGTTATGGTTGGCGCGCATATGTGGTTCGGATTTATTTTGACCTCGATGGTGCTCAACCATGCCTATCAAGGACAGAAGGTTAGCCTGACAATTATTGATGGCGGATATCTACTTGGCGTTGTGCTTGTGCAAGGCGTAATTTTGGGCCTATTGGCGTAAGCTGAAAATCTGAAATAAATTAGTTACTATTTTGAATGGCTTACCGCTGCGCGTTTTTCGCGCAGCGGTTTTTTAATGCTTTGTTAAATGTTACAGTTGTAACCAGCGCAAATAAACCTGTGGTTGTGCGTAACCATTTCTCCAAATCATAGAATTTAGGCGTAACTAGTTCGCTAATTCTGTTAATTGACTTAAAGTTGAATTTCATTCATTTAATTTTAAGCATGCAATCTAAATAATGATCTTGTGAAGTAATTTTGTTACTTAAAGATCATTATTTATAGCTCACTTTGAGGTGTTTATGCTGGCTGTTGAAGGTGTTCAGCGTCCATTCGATCCGGACCGAATTGTTGTTTCCAAGACAAATCTTAAAGGTCATATCCAATATGCGAACCGTGTTTTCCTCGAACTTGCTGAGTTTGATGAGCGCGATGTATTGGGTAAACCCCATAATCTCATTCGCTCAAAGGCCATGCCGCGTTGCGTGTTCAAACTGTTGTGGGACAGGTTGTTGGCGGGGCGTGAAGTGTTTGCCTATGTCGTGAATGGCACAAAAAATGGCAATCATTATTGGGTGTTTGCCCATGTCACGCCAAGCCGCAATGGCAAGGGTGAGGTG
This sequence comes from Maritalea sp. S77, assembly GCF_049801075.1. NCBI lineage: Bacteria > Pseudomonadati > Pseudomonadota > Alphaproteobacteria > Hyphomicrobiales > Devosiaceae > Maritalea > Maritalea sp. S77. Next base: position 394,338 of record NZ_JBNAGG010000003.1, read on the forward strand.
ACCTCTTTTCATTCCAATCGGCGATATGCTCGACCAGAAGCAATTGAGCAGATTAGCGCGCTTTATGAAGAATTGTTGGACGTGGAAAAAAGCTACAACAATCGGAAGGAAGGCCTGCAGGCCTCTTCAGATAGATTAGACGAATTGCTGGCTGAAAAAGGTATGGATTATGACGAATTCGTATTCACTCTCTAAGGTTGCGATTGCAGGTGCCATACTCGCGATATCTTCAGTGTTTGAGTTTGGGTTGGCCTTTTTTGATGCCCCGATCATTGTGTTGGTCGCTGGCGCGTTGGTGCCATTTCTCACCACACTCTATCTGGTGAAACAGTTTTTGCAGTTGCGCGGATTTATTCGCCGATTGAAATCTACTGGCGAATTGCTGCGCCAAGGCGATTTCGATGTGCGATTGGTGGCGCCTGGTGCCCAAGGCGAATGTTGTGACGTTAAAGATACGTTTAACGACATGATCGATGTGGCCGATGCCTTTGTGCGGGAAAGCTATTTGTCGATGCAGGCTGCCAGTGAAGGGCGCTATTACCGGAAGATTCGGAAGGAGGGCATGTTGGGGTCCTATGCTCACGCCGTGGATGGTGTGAATGCGGGGATCGATCGCATGGGCGAATTTGCCAACATGTTGGAAGGCCTACGCAGTGAAATTGGCGACGTGGTGAATTCTGCGGTGATGGGCGATTTGAGCAAGCGGGTAAATGCCGATTTTGGTGATGAGGGCCTCAACCAATTGGGACAAAGCATCAATTTGCTGATGGAAACCATCGACAATGGCATCACAGATACGGGCAATGTGCTTTCACATTTGGCCAAGGCAGATTTGTCGAAGCGGGTGAAGGGCAACTATCATGGTGCGTTTGCATGGTTGCGCGATGACACCAACATGGTGGCTGAAGAATTGACCAATATTATTGGCGGTTTGCGGACTACTTCTGGCGCGTTAAAATCAGCCACTGGTGAGATCTTGTCTGGCTCCGACGATTTGGCCGAGCGCACCATGCGTCAGGCTGCAACGCTGGAACATACATCAGCCGCAATGCAAGAGATTGCGGAGATGGTTGAAGCCAATGCTCAGCGTGCGCAAGAAGGTCATGCGGGTTCTCAACGGGCGCAAGAAATTGCGGCGCGCGGTGGCGATGTGATGCGGCAAGCCAATGATGCTATGTCGCGGATCAATGAAAGCTCCAAGCAAATTTCGACCGTGATCGAAATGATCGACAATATTGCCTTCCAAACCAATTTGCTGGCGTTGAATGCTTCGGTTGAAGCGGCGCGGGCTGGTGAGGCGGGCAAAGGTTTTGCGGTTGTTGCGGTGGAAGTGCGGCGGTTGGCCCAATCTGCTGCTGAAGCGTCAAACGAAGTGAAAGAATTGATCGAAAAAAGCACGTCCGAAGTGGATGGTGGCACCGATTTGGTGGCTCGTGCGGGGCAATCTTTGGAAGAGATTGTGGAAGCCGTTGGCAGCTTCTCCGAGCTGGTGAAAGGCTTTGCCCAAGATAGTCGGGTGCAGGCTGATAAGATCGAAACACTGCACGCGTCGGTGCGCGAAATGGATGAAACCACCCAGCACAATGCGGCCTTGGTGGAAGAAACCAATGCGGCCATTGAGCAGACCGAAGGGCGGGCTAGCGATCTCGATCGGGTTGTGAAACGGTTTAAAACCGACAGCGGTGATGTTGTTGAGTTTGAAGTTTCGCAAGATGAAATGGGGGCCACACAAGTTGTGGCGAGCCAAGTGGCCTAGTGCCTTAAAAAACCGATGATATTTCTGATCTAAATGGTGCCCTCATGCGTTTGTTTTATGAACAGATGCATGAGGGTTTATTTTGACTGATCGTATGGAAAAAATCGCAATTTGTTGGTTTCGGCGTGACTTACGATTGGCGGACAATCCGGCGCTTTGTGCGGCGCTTGATCATGGTGTGCCAATTGTGCCGCTTTTCATCGATGATCAGGGCAAGGGTGACCAACCTAAACAGGGCGGGGCATCCAATGTGTGGTTGCACCATAGTTTGGCTGCGCTGGACAAAGATCTCGGCGGCAAACTGACGCTTTTTCAGGGGCCGGCGCAAGATGTTTTTGAACATCTGAAGGCAACATATGAGATTGTTGCGGTGCATTGGAATCGCATGTACGAGCCTGCTGCGATCACGCGGGACAAAGCGCTCAAACAATGGTTGGCGGATCAAAATATTGAAGTGCATAGCCATAATGGCACTTTGCTGTTTGAGCCTTGGACCATCGAGAAAAAAGATGGTGGCCCCTATAAAGTGTTCACGCCCTTTTACAAAAAGGGCTGTTTGAACGCGGCGCCTCCGCGTGCGCCATTACCGGCCCCTGATGAGCTAAATCTATATGCGGACAAAGTTGCCGATGCGACGTCGCTTAGCGATTTGGACTTACTGCCAACCCGGGATTGGGGCGACATGATAGTTGATGGCTGGGACATTAGCGAGAAAGGCGCGCGCGAGCGCTGGGATCGCTTTGTCGAAGAAGGGCTCTATAATTATAAAGAGGGGCGCGATCGGCCGAGTAAGCCGTTTGTATCGCGCTTGTCGCCTTATTTGCATTTTGGTCAAATTTCGCCGCATCAATTGTGGGCCGCGTTGGACCATTATGATCAGGATCGAAATGTAGGACACTTCCGGTCCGAACTTGGATGGCGGGAGTTTTCGGCCTATCTGCTTTATCATTTTCCAAGCTTGCCGGAATCCAACTTTCAACCGCAATTTGAAGGGTTCACATGGGCGAAGGATGCGCGCCGTGTTCAAAGATGGCAGCAAGGCAAAACGGGCATTCCAATTGTGGATGCGGGCATGCGCGAACTTTGGACCACGGGCTATATGCACAATCGCGTGCGCATGATTGTGGCGTCTTATCTCACCAAAAATTTGCGGCAAGATTGGCGCGACGGTTTGGCGTGGTTCGAGGATTGCTTGTTTGATGCGGATTTGGCCAGCAACAGTGCGTCTTGGCAGTGGGTTGCGGGCACCGGGGCCGATGCAGCGCCTTATTTCCGTGTGTTTAATCCGGTTTTACAGGGCGAAAAGTTTGATCCCGAAGGGGACTATATTCGTGCCCATGTGCCTGAATTGCAGGATGTGCCAACGCGCTATTTATTTGCGCCGTGGGAGGCGCCGAAGGATATGCGCGAAAAATATGGGTTGGATGGATCAAAATATCCAGAACCGATGGTGGATTTAAAGCAATCACGTCAAGAAGCGTTGGCTGCCTATGAGGCGCACAAAAATGCTCGCGCGGGCGCAAAAGAATCAGAAATCTGAGGCAATACCCTTATTTTCCCAATCGCCATAGCGCGCAGGGTCTGGACCCTTTTTGCCGTTGATTTCTTTCGGGGCCTGCTTTTGCTTCTGATCAATCTCTGCCCGGCGTGCTTGCGCTTCGGCCAAAGCTTGTTCAGCGATTTTTGGGTCAGGTTTTTTATCCATTTTCGATCCCCTTCAATGTGCGCGGAGTTTATCAAGCCCCATTTAGGGCGCAAGCAAAATTGTGTGTAACTTTATGTCCCAAGGCTGCGGATATATGGTTTGGACTTGGCAAAAATCAGCGCCAATCCCGATGGTGCGCGCTTGTGGGCGGCGCGCCAAGGTGCGGTCATAATAACCGCCGCCATTGCCCAAGCGATATTGCGCTGCATCCACGCCTAAGAGCGGCACGACAATAATGTCAGGGTCGAGCGGGGTCGTCGCGGTGGGGATGGGAATGTTGAAATGGCCCATCTGCATTTCAGATTGTGGCGTCCAATGATGAAATTCAAGCGGCTGATGTTTGGCGGGCATTACGGGGAGCGCAAGGGTCGCGCCGCGCGCATGCATCGCGCTCATCCAATCGCGCAGGTCAAGCTCGCCGCGAATCGGCCAGTAGGCGGCGATGGTTTTGTCTTTCGGGTCGCCGATTGTTTGATCCAGCATCTGGCCGATTGTTGCGGCAGTGGTTCGGCGTGCGTCGAGCGAAATGGATTTGCGTTTGGCATAGAGCTCTTGGCGGGCGGCTTTTCGAAACCGCGTAACATCGCGCACCGTATCCGGGTCAACCACATGTCCATCCACCAATTGATGGCTCATGCAGCTATTTGAATCTGAGTTAGAAGGCGTATCCGTCATGTGAAAGGCGCAGTCCTTTGCGATGGGTGCCGCAGTTTGGGCACAATAGAGGGTGAAATATAGTGAGGCAAATTTTCCGCCTGCGTGCACTTGCCACAGGGCGTAAACATGCCCATTTAAAGGTCTGAAAGGAATTTCAAATGTTGAATGCGATCAGAACCACATTTTTGCTGGCGGTTTTAACCGGGTTGTTTATGGCGATTGGTTTCGTCATCGGCGGCAAGGGCGGCATGATGCTGGCACTTTTGATGGCCTTGATGATGAATTTATTCTCATTTTGGAATTCCGATAAGATCGTTTTGCGGATGCAAAACGCGCAAGCCATTAGCTATAAGCAATCGCCGGACCTTCACGAAATGGTGGGGCGACTTTCAGAAAATGCAGGTATTCCCGCACCGCAAATCTATTTGATTCAAAGCGATCAGCCCAATGCGTTTGCGACAGGGCGTAACCCGGAAAATGCGGCAGTGGCTGTTTCGACGGGCCTGATCAAACGCCTCAGCTATGATGAGATTGAAGGTGTGGTGGCGCACGAATTGGCGCATATTCGTTCGCGGGACACATTGACCATGACGATTACGGCCACATTGGCTGGTGCCATTTCCATGTTGGCCCAGTTTGGTTTGTTTTTCGGTGCGCGAAACAACAACTCGCCTATTGGCCCCATTGGCTCCATCTTGATGGTGATTGTAGCGCCGCTGGCGGCATTGCTGGTGCAAATGGCCGTGAGCCGCGTGCGTGAGTATGAAGCTGACCGTGATGGCGCAGAAATTTGTGGCAATCCGGAAGCGTTGGCGAGAGCGCTGGATAAGATTGCCAATCATGCCAAACAGATCGCCAACACACAGGCGCGTCGCTCTCCGGGCATGGCGCATATGTACATCATCAATCCATTGGTGGGGCAGCGCGGTGACAATTGGTTTTCCACGCACCCAAATGTGAAAAACCGGATAGCGGCGCTGATGGATATGGCAAAAAAACAACCATCTGAACAAAATGATCAATGGCCCCGTTCTCGCCATATTGAACGGCAACAAACGGCCAACACAAATGGCAACGTTTCATCCAGCGGATGGCGGGTGCCGCAAACTTCGCGCGATAGACGCGAGACGAAAAACACTTCTAAAGGGCCCTGGGGTTAAAACAATATGTCAGCAAGAAGCAATACCGCCGGATTAGATGTTCGGCGGGCTGCGGCGCAGCGCCTGCAATTGGTGTTGACCGGCGCCCCCTTTATTCCTTTTGGGTTGGGTGATTTTGAAGATGGCCGCGAACGCGGCCTAGCCAATCGGCTCGTGACCGTTGCGTTGCGTCGCCATGGGCAAATCAACAAGGTGTTGGATCAGGTGCTTGAAAAAGGCACGCCGAAACGCGCCGGTTTGTTTGAACCGGCCATGCGTATCGGCATCGCCCAACTTTTGTTTATGCCTGAATTGGGTGCCCATGCGGCGCTACATTTGGCCGTTGAAACCATCAAACGAGATCGTCGCGCATCGCGTTTTGCCAAACTGGCCAACGCTGCATTGCGCACTGTGCAGCGAGATGCGGCCAGCTGGCCGCTACGGGCGCAAGATTTGCTGCCCGAATGGATGTTTAAACGCTGGACCAAACGGTATGGCGAGACCCAGGCACTTAAGATGGCGGAATTGTTGTTGGAACAACCGCCACTCGATTTGGTGTTCAAAAATGGCGTGATCCCACAAGAAGGCGCGGATGGCTTTGATGGTTTAGCAGCGCTTTTGCCGCAAAGCTATCGGCTGGCCACGCGTGACGTGACCGTGGCCGATCTGCCAGCCTATGAAGAGGGGCAGTGGTGGGTGCAGGATTTGAGCTCCACTTTGCCGGCCCGTCTGGTCGGGTCTTTGGTGGGAAAAAATGTGCTCGATTTGTGCGCTGCGCCGGGTGGTAAAACGGCCCAGCTTTGTGATTTGGGCGGGTTGGTGACCGCGGTCGAAATTGAAAAAGACCGCTTGGTTCGCCTGCGCAGCAATCTTGAACGGCTGAATTTTCACGCCAAGATGGTGGAAGCAGACGCAACTCAGCTCGACGGTGCGGATGAATATGATGTGGTGTTGCTTGACGCGCCTTGCAGCGCAACGGGCACTTATCGACGGCACCCCGAAGTGTTGTGGCATCGCAAGGAGCGCGATTTTACCCAACGGGCAGAGCTGCAATCGCAAATGTTGGCGGCGGCAGCCAAGAAGGTGGCTAATGGTGGACAGCTTATCTATTGCACCTGTTCTTTGGAGCCTGAAGAGGGCGAAAACCAAATCAAACAATTCTTAGATAAGAATGGTGATTTCGAGCTTTCGCCCGTGCAAGCGAAAGAGTTGGATGGCTGGACCGGTCCAATTGATGTAAACGGTTATGTGCGGGCCTTGCCCTGCCTAGAATTGCCCAATGGATGTGCCGGGGGTACGGACGGTTTTTTTGCGGCACGCTTGCAACGCGTGGCATAATCACGGCGGTTTTTCCTAAAATCTGTTCGAAACGCATTTTGGGGGTCCATAGTTGGGCCCGCAAATGCTATCCTACTGGTTGAAAACAGAATTCGGGGGTTTCGTCTTGGTCTTTGCGGCGGGGCAAATTTCAAAGCGTACATTTGCGGCTGTGATGGATTCGTTCGTAACGAGTCCACTGTTCCGTTGGACATGGTCCAACGTGCATATTGGCGTTGTTGCGCCTAAATTTGTCGAAGTACGTGCAGCAGATCATTTCAGCATCATTGATATGATGGCGGGCCGCTATGTGCTGGGCAGTCGGCATGTGGATACGCAGGGCATCAGCCCGTTTGCTGTGCAACATGCGTCGCCACAATGGCTGCATGAACTGCACTGTTTCTCCTGGCTTTATCACTTTGCTGCGGCCCGTGATGAGGGTGAAAAGCGTTTTGCGATGACGTTGGCGCTTGATTGGATTGCCCGTTATGACAATTACGATCCAACAGTTTGGAGCCGCGCCACCACCGCACAGCGCGTGATCAATTGGATCAAGCATTTCGAAGTGCTGACCTATGGTGCGAATGAAAATCAGCGGGAAGCGATTGTGTCGTCGCTGTCGCGGCAAATTCAATCGCTTGAAGTGCGCAAGAATTTTGAAACACAACCCCATGTGCAGGCCTCTATCGAAGTGGCCTTGTTGGGCGCTGCCGTTTCACTGGGTCGGGACACCGAAGATATCAGCCAAATGATTGATCGGCTCAACCGGACGCTGGAAGCGCAATTGAGTGACTTCGGGATGCACCTTTCCCGGTCGGGCGCGGTGCATTTCGACTTGCTTTTGAATCTGGTAAGCTTAAGGCAGGGACTGGCCACTTTTTCGCCTGAAGGGGCGAAAAAATTCATGGCGATCACCCGCAAAATGTATGCGGCGCTTGGTGGCTTGACCCTGAGCAATGGCGATTTGGCCTATTTCAACACGACGGGTCAGATTTCACATGAAGACAGTTTGGCGCTTGCCGCCCGCAGCGCCACCAAAACTGTTTTTGGCGAATCGCGAATGTTGGCGGGATTTGGCGTTTTGCTGGGTGAAGAGTCGAAGCTGATTGCGGACAGTGGGCATAAGCCAGAGCCCGGCATTGATGAATTTATGATGGCGGGTGCGGGAAGTTTTGAATTTTCGCACCGCAATGATTTGATTGTGGGCAATTGCGGCCCCGGCAATGCGGATATGGGCGAGGACGCACTTTTGTTCAGCCTGCCGGCCGCACATTCAGCATTGGAGTTGGATTATCAAGCCGAGGCGCCATTCTCCAATAAGAAGCTGATCGAGCATTATATCGCGGCAAATGGCGATGGCCCCATGTGGCTGGATTCTGAAGAAAATAGCCTGATCTTTGAAAATCGTGGCTATGAAGAACTGACGGGCGTGCAGCATAAAAGAGTGCTGACTGTGATCCCCAACCAAGGCGACGCGCTTGTTGGGCAAGATATTTTGGCCTGTGATTTGGCGCATAATAATGCGCCGGACCACTTTTTGCTGCGCTTCCATTTGGGCTTGGGCGTATATGCGGAGCTCAACGAATCCGCAAATATGGTTGAGTTGACGCTGCGGTCTGGCATGAAATGGCGGTTCCTTTTTGAGGGGGCGAATGTGATGATCGAAGCGAGCGCCCGCCAAAATCTGCGCACAGGCTTAACCCCTATTCAGCAAATTGTGCTTTATGGCACCGTGCAGCCGCATATTGATGTGGCATGGTCTTTTGTGCCGGAAGGGCGATAAACGGTCTGTTTCCGTTAGCTTTGGGCAAAAATGGCCGAAAGTGGTTCCAAAATTGTCCAGTCCGTGCTAGCGAGACCGCGAATTTTATGCGTTGTGGTTTCAGGCTGCGATGCAAATTCTGACCAAGCGCACTAGATTGGGGGTCGAAACGTGACCATGAAACGCGCCTTACTTTCTGTATCCGACAAATCCGGCATTGCTGATTTCGCACGTGGGTTGGTGGCTCAAGGGATTGAGCTGGTTTCCACTGGCGGCACACGCAAATTGTTGGAAGAAGAGCAAATCCCGGTGATTGATATTGCCGAACTGACCGGCTTTCCTGAGATGATGGATGGACGGGTGAAAACACTTCACCCGAAAGTGCATGGCGGGCTTTTGGGCGTTCGCGACAATGAAAATCACAAGAGCGCGATGCGGATTCATCAGATTTCGCCAATCGATCTGGTGGTGGTCAATCTTTACCCATTTGCGGAGACCGTGAAATCCGGTGCTGATTACGACACGGTGATCGAGAATATCGACATTGGTGGCCCAGCGATGATCCGCTCTGCCGCGAAAAACCATGCGTTCGTCACCGTTGTGGTTGACCCTTCCGATTATGACAATGTGCTGGAGCAGATCGCCTCTGAAGAGGGGATCAATCTTGCGACACGCAAAAAGCTGGCGGCGAAAGCCTATGCCCGCACTGCAGCTTATGATTCCGCGATTTCCAACTGGTTCGCCAAAGTGCTGGAAAATGGCGATATGGCCTATCGTAGTTTTGCTGGCAAGTTGGACCAGGTGATGCGCTATGGCGAAAACCCGCACCAATGGGCCGCTTTTTATAAAGATGGCTCGGAGCGTTGCGGCGTGGCCAGCGCAGAGCAGGTGCAAGGCAAAGCGCTTTCCTATAACAATATCAATGATACGGATGCAGCATTTGAATTGGTTTCGGAATTTGATCCGAAAGATAGCGCAGCTGTTGCGATCATCAAACATGCGAACCCGTGCGGTGTTGGTTTGGGCGCTGATTTGGCAGAAGCTTATGACAAGGCTTTAGCTTGTGATCCAGTGTCAGCCTTTGGCGGCATTGTGGCGCTGAACAAAGAGATTGATGAAGATGTGGCGAAAAAAATCATCGAGGTGTTTACCGAAGTGATTATCGCACCTTCTGCAACGCCGCAGGCTTTGGCCATTTTCGAAAAGAAAAAGAATTTGCGCTTGTTGCTGACCGGTGGATTGGCCGATGTGAAGGCAGATGGGCTTACCGTTAAATCAGTGTCTGGCGGCATGTTGGTGCAATCACGCGACAATAAGAGCGTGCATGATTGTGAGCTGAAAGTGGTGACCAAACGTCAGCCGACCGAGAAGGAAATGGCAGATTTGAAAATTGCCGCGATTGTGGCGAAACACGTCAAATCAAATGCGATTATCTACGCCAAAGAAGGTGCAACGGTTGGCATTGGTGCAGGGCAAATGAGCCGTGTCGATTCGGCCCGCATTGCACACCGCAAATCTAAAGATGCGGCCAAGGCACAAAAGATCAAAGGCGCATTGACCGCTGAATCTGTGGTGGCTTCTGATGCGTTCTTCCCGTTTGCTGACGGTTTGCTTTCAGCCATCGAAGCGGGCGCGACTGCGGTGATTCAGCCGGGTGGTTCTATCCGTGATGATGAAGTGATTGCGGCAGCCGATGAGGCCGGCATCGCGATGGTCTTTACCGGAATGCGTCACTTCCGGCACTAAATGTGATTTGAGTTTTAAGTGAATGGCGGTGCGTTTTTGCGCCGCCATTTTTATTTGTGGGGGGCAAAGTTTGCTTGGCATTCTTGTTTTTTGCCGCCACCGGTCGCTTCGCTCGCATTTTTTGTCCTCGCGCCGGACAGGCTGGCCCCGGCACCTCCGGTTTTTTTACGTGCCGCCGTCGTTCGCTATGCTCACTACCCCGGCATCCCCGCCGATTGATGCCCTTCATGAATGATGTGCCGATTAGCGGGTGGAGGGCTGAACCGTGGTTCAGCCCTGCGCAAATTAAGGCTGATAGTCAATCGGCTCGTTTTCACAGCTAAAATCAAAGGCCATATCGTCCGCCAATTGGCTGGCGATTTCGTTGGCGTTTTTGTATTTGCGGGCATCAACGCGGGCGATTTGGCAGGTGTTGCCTTGTTCAATTTTGGTCACAACAAGGGTCTGGCCTTCGGGGCCGCCTTCATTGTCTGTGTAATAGCGTAAGATGGTGGCGTAGGGGCGCCAATCGCCTGTGCGGTTGGTGATCCGCCATTCGATTTTTGCGCCAATGGTGTTGAATTGAGGCAGGGTTTGGTGGGCGGCCCGTTCGTTCACAGCGTTGAGGCCGTAGCTAACGAAAAAGCGAAGATCGCCTTCAGCAATCATCACCGGTATGCCGCGCCAGCCAGGGCAGGCAAAGGTGGCACCAAAATCATCTGCGTTGATGACAGTGCAATTGTTTAGATCTGTGTCCGTATACGCTACGTCTATATCAGCTGCGAATGCGCTTGCGCCTAAGGCCAGGCCCATAAAAGTTGAAAGCGCCACGCGCAGTGCCTGTTTTTGCGCCATAATCTCCTCCAAAATTAAATCAAAGCATCTGTTGGCGCTGATTATGACTTGCAATCAGGGCGAGGGCTAGGCATTAGTGCAGGCAATTGTTCAATATGACCGATGGAGACCATGATGGATTTGAACGCAATTGGCGCGGGTAAAAACCCACCTGAAGAAATCAATGTGGTGATTGAAGTGCCTGTTGGCGGTGAGCCAATCAAATATGAATTTGATAAAGATAGCGGCGCGATTTTTGTTGATCGCTTCTTGCACACCCCGATGCGCTATCCAGGCAATTATGGTTTTGTGCCAAACACACTTTGCGGTGATGGCGACCCGTTGGATGTGGTTGTGATGAATTCACGTCCGATTATGCCAGGTGCTGTGATCAAATGTCGTCCCATCGGCGTGTTGATTATGGAAGATGATGGCGGCATGGATGAGAAGCTGCTGGCTTTGCCCATTTCTAAGCTGACAAAATCATACGAAAACATCAAAGACATTTCGGATATGCCTGAAATTGAAGTGAACAAGGTTGAACACTTCTTCACGCACTATAAAGACCTTGAGCCTGGCAAATGGGCTAAGATCGAAGGCATTAAGGGCATCGAAGAAGCTCGCAAAGTGATCATGGACTCAGTTGAGTTGGCGAAAAAAGAAGGCTAATTTTTCGCGGATATGGTTTTTGGAAAGGCGGGCTTTGGGCTCGCCTTTTTTGTTGTGGTTTTTTATGCGCCGCCGTCGTTCGCGGTGCTCGCTACCCCGGCATCCAGATTCTTTTTTGCCGCCACCGGTCGCTCTTTTGCAGCGCTCACGCTGCGCAGGCTGGCTCCCGTCCCCGGCACCCCCGGTTTTTTACGCGCCGCCGTCGCTCGCGGTGCTCGCTACCCCGGCATCCCCGCCGATTGGTGCCTTGATTTTATGCTGTGCAGGGTGCCGCAATACCCTCTCACGTCATTACCGGACTTGATCCGGTAATCCATGTAGCGGTTTTGTTTGGCGCGGCGCTATGCATGTTGCGCACATTCGCCCACGTTGTTTGGACCCCGGATCAAGTCCGGGGTGACGGCGGACGGTGAGACAAAAAATCTACTTCTTTGTCACGAACAGCAATCCTAACGCCCCCAGCGCAAACAGCACGATGATTGGGGTGATGCCGATTTGTTGGGATTGGCTCCAGCTGGTCATCAGGCCAACGCTAAGCGGGGCAATGAAACTGGTGGCGCGGCCGGTTAGGGCGAAGAGGCCGAAGGCTTCGGCCACTTCTTCTTTTGGCACTTGCCGCACCAGCAGCGTGCGCGATGCGGCTTGAACTGAACCGCCTGCGGCACCGATGATTGCGCCAGCAATATAGAAGATGATCAGAGGTAGCGTACTTTCTGCCTCAAGCGGGATCACAAACAGGGCATATTGCTGGGTTGTTGAGACCACGATTAGGCAGGCTAAAATCAGCAGGATGCAACATGTGGTGACTACGGTTTTGGGACCGAAATTTCGATCAGCGAAGGCGCCGATGGTGGCGCCGATGGCGCCTGCCAATGCAGCGATAATGCCGAAGACGCCAATTTGAATGATGGATAGGCCCAACACGCCGCCTGCATAAATGCCGCCAAAGGCGTAAAGCCCGTTTAGGCCATCACGGTAAAACATAGAGGACAGCAGATAGGCGAAATAGCTTTTGCGCCGGGGAAGGCTTTTTAGGGTTGTCAGCAATTTGCGCAGGCCTTGCTGAACCGCATTTTTGGTGCGTTCGATTTTCGGCGTGTCTGGGGTGAACAGAAACAGCGGAATAATGAAAATCACATACCAAAGTGCCGTAAACGGGCCGGAGGCGCGATCCCCTTCATGTAGGGTTGGGTTTAGCTCTAAGATAGGGTCAAGACCAATCAGCGTTTTGCCCGTGTCAGCGGACGCTGACATAAAGGTCAGCATGACAATCAGCGTGAGAATGCCGCCGACATAACCTAAGGCCCAGCCAAAGCCAGAGAGCAGGCCCAAATCTTCATCCTTTACCAGATTGGGCATCATGGCATTGTTGAAGATGGTGGCGAATTCAAAACCGATAATGGCGAGGAATACGCCGACGACGGCGAACAGCACGCCATTTTCGGTGCCTGGGGCGGCGAAATACATCAGCACTGAGCCGAGCACGGCAAAAATGGAAAAGAAGGCAATATAGGGTTTGCGCGGGCCTGTTGTGTCAGACATGGCGCCCAAAATGGGGGCGAGAATGGCGATAACAAAGCCGCCAAGGCCAATGGCATAGCCCCACATGGCCTGACCATCTACAGCGTTTGGGCTGAGATAGGCCGCGAAATAGGGGGCGAAAATAAAGGTTAGAATAAGCGTGTGGAAGGGTTGTGCCGCAAAGTCGAACAGCATCCAAGAAAATTGCCCGACGCGATGATGCGCCGGGCTGGATGTTTCGGTTTGGGTGGCCATTAATTGCCCTTTGCTAAATCGGACAAGAGGCCCGCGGCCACCGAGAGCTTGGAGACGCCCAAGGTGGTGTCGGTGATGTTTTCCACCATTTCGCGGGTGCGCGAAATATCAGCAGAACGGGCATTGTTCCAATCGGCAAAGGCCTTTTGCACATCATTTGCATCGAAGGCCAGCACGTCCAATGTGATGTCGCGCTGGGCGCGGATCAGGTTGGTCATGGCCCGGTCAAGCGCCATCCGGTCATAATAATCGTGCACTTCGATGGTGTTAACCTGCTCTGTGATGCGCCCCAGTTTGAAGTTTTCCAAAATGGCGAAATAGGCGCGGGTTGCGTTTTCAACGCTGGTTTCGGCCCGTTCGGCAATCAAGACAATTTCGGTCGAAAGGGTAAGCGCGGAAAGTTGTGCCACACGCTTGGCCAAAGTTTGCGGAGCGCCGCCTTTGACGAAGCTTTCGGTTTGCTCCTCAACGCTTTGCTTTACGAACGCTGGCAGAATTTCATCCAGCATACCCCGGATTGTGTTGATGCCAGTGCCATAACGTTCGACCACTTTTGAGATGCCATCATCCAAATTGACGTTTCGGATGAACCATGCCGATTGCTGCAGCAAGAGCGCCCGCAATTCGTCATAAAGTGCCAATTGAGTTTGGCCGGACATCTTGTTGTCCAACTCATCGATGGCGGCATTCATATCGGTTAGGCCAAAGCTGTCGCGCGCAGCAGCATAGGCAGCAGCCACTTGTGCCGGATCGGCACCTGTGGAAGATGCGATGCGGTGCACAAAATCTGGCCCGCCACGGTTGATCATGGCGTTTGATAGCACAGTGGCAATCACCTCGCGCCGCAGGCGGTGGTTGGTGATCGTGTCCGGGTGAACTGTCGTGAGCTGTTCTGGGAAATAACGGAACAGTTCTTTGCCCAAATATGGATCATCGGGCACATCAGATTCCAACAATTTGGCGTAAAGCGTGTTTTTGGCGTAGGCCAAAATCACCGCCAATTCCGGACGTGTCATGCCGCGATTATGGGTTTCACGCTCCATCAAATCCACATGCTTGGGCAAATATTCAACCTTACGGTTCAATTGGCCTGCCGCTTCGAGCGATTTGATGAAGTCAGCATGGTAAGGCAAATCTGCCACATTGCGCCGTTCGGCCAATGAGATGGCCAAGGTCTGCAAATAGTTGTTGCGCAAGCACAATTCAGCCACTTCGTCAGTCATCTCCGCCAAGAAGCTGTTGCGTTGCGGCATATCCATTTGCCCATCGCGCACCAAGCTGCCCAAAGCAATTTTAATGTTCACTTCCAAGTCAGATGAGTTTACGCCAGCCGAGTTGTCGATGGCATCTGTGTTGATGCGGCCACCATGTTGGGCGAATTCGACCCGGCCCAGTTGGGTGATGCCCAAATTGGCCCCTTCGCCAATCACTTTGGCGCCAACTTCACTGCCGGTGATGCGGATTGCATCATTGGCGCGGTCACCTGCGTGGGCATTGCTTTCTGTGGAGGCGCGGACATAAGTGCCAATGCCGCCAAACCATAAAAGATCTGCTTTGGCTTTCAGGATGGCCAGCATCAACTCATTCGGGCTGAGTTGATCTTCTTCAATGCCCAAAGCCCCTTTTGCTTCTGCAGAAAGTGCGATGGATTTTGATGAACGCGGATAAATGCCGCCACCAGCCGAGAGTTTGGTCTGATCATAATCTTGCCAAGAGGATCGACCCATTTCAAACAGGCGCTTACGTTCCTCAAAAGACGTGGCAGGATCTGGGTTTGGATCGATAAAGATATCGCGGTGATCGAAGGCGGCGATCAATTTGGTTTGGCGCGACAAAAGCATACCGTTGCCGAAAACGTCGCCGGACATATCACCCACGCCCACAGCGGTGAACGGGACAGACTGAATGTCATGGTCCATTTCGCGGAAATGGCGTTTCACCGCTTCCCAACCGCCGCGAGCTGTGATGCCCATTTTCTTGTGGTCATACCCCACCGAGCCGCCAGACGCGAAGGCATCGCTGAGCCAGAAATTGCGCTCGTCAGAAATGGCGTTGGCCGTATCTGAGAAGGTTGCTGTGCCCTTGTCGGCAGCCACCACCAAATATGGATCGTCGCCATCGAGCCGGTTCACATTTTCTGGTGGGATGATTTCATCCACGTCCAGATTGTCCGTGATGTCGAGCAATGAGCCGATAAAGATTTTATAGCTGGCAGTGCCTTCGGCCATAAATTCTTCCCGTGTTGGGTTGGCCGGCATTTGCTTTGGTACAAAGCCGCCTTTCGCGCCCACCGGCACGATCACCGCGTTTTTCACCATTTGCGCTTTGACTAAGCCCAACACTTCGGTGCGGAAATCTTCTGGTCGGTCGGACCAACGCAGGCCGCCCCGGGCGATCATGCCGCCGCGCAAATGCACGCCTTCAACCCGTGGGCTATAGACGAAGATTTCGCGGAATGGACGTGGATCAGGTAGGCCTTTGACTTTGGATGCGTCAAATTTGATGGCGAGTGCCGGACGCCGTTGCCCATTTGGGCGTTGGAAGAAATTGGTGCGCAAGCTTGAGTCCACCAAGTTCACGAAGCGGCGGAAGATGGTGTCATCATCCAAGCTGGTGATTTGATCTAACGTCTGCTTGATGGTTTCGCGGGCGTTTTGTTCGACAAGTTGCGCGTCGCCATTGAAGTTCGGGTTGTGGCGTGCGTGGAACAGATCAACAATCGCCTTGGCTGTTAGCGGATGCTTGGACAGTGTTTCCCACATATAGCGCTGGGAGTAGGTGATGTCGGCCTGTTTCAAATAGCGCGATAAGGCTCGGATGATGGCGATATTGTCCCATGACATGGCCGCGAAAAGCGCCAACCGGTTATAACCATCATTCTCCGCCTCTTTGTACCAAACGGCCTTGATGGCGCGCTCGATCACGTCGGAGATTTCGGTGAGGTCGCCCTCAAAATCGTGAACCTTGAGGGTCATATCGTGGAGCACGCGCTCATCTTCGTCCTCAGGCGTTACGGTATATGTCCGTTCATTGACAACGCTGAACCCAAAATTCTCCAGCAAAGGAACACGGGCGCTCAATGGAATGGCGGTGGAGCGGTGATAAAGCTTGAGTGAATAGGCATTTTCGCGGCGGGCGTGTTTGTCCAACCGCACGCCAACTTTGATGTCATCATCAAGCTGTTTGAAATGCTCAATATCCACCAGCGCTTCAGCATGCGGATATTTTTCTTGATAGGCATTGGTGAAAGCATTCACATAGTTGGCGATCGACCGTGGGTCATCCGCCATTGAGGCCAACCAATCCCCGTAAGACCGGGTGAGATTGGTGATGTGCTCTTCCAACTCATCCCGATCTGGCTGCGGGGTTTTCCCGCCATTGCGGCCAAGGATAAAGTGAACAGATGCCAGTTCGCCTTCAGGGAAATTTGGATAGAAGGCAGAAACTCGAGCATCGTATTTTTCGGCCAGATATTCGCCTACCTGCTTACGGATATGCGAGTTATATTTATCCCGCGCCATAAACAGCAGTACCGACACAAAGTTGTCGAACGGGTCGATGCGCGGCAAAACCCGCACGCGCGGCCGGTCTGCCAGTTCTGAAATGGTGGTGGCAAACTCATAGAGCAGCTTTTCGTCGATTTGGAACAATTCCTCACGCGGATAATTGTCCAAAGCGTTCATCAAGGCTTTGCCTGAGTGGGAATTTGGCGAGTGGCCAGAGCGCTGCATCACATGCATCACCTTGCGGCGCAAAAGCGGCACGGATGTGTGTGGCGTGGCCAAAGACATGGAGGTGAACAGGCCCAAAATCCGAAGTTCGCCAGATAGGTTGCCATCTTCATCAAACAGTTTGACGCCGACATAATCCATATGCACCCGACGGTGCACCACAGATTTGATGTTGGCTTTGGTGACCATCAAAGGATCGGACATTTGCAAAAACGCCACGTGCTGATCGGTCATTTCCACATAGTCTGACCCGTGACGCAGAAAATATAAGTCTGGGTCTTTCAAAATGCCCAAACCGCTTTCAGGCAACGGTTCTAGATGTGGCGTGCCATTTTGATCTTGCAGGCGATATTCCCGCATCCCCAAAAAGGTAAAGTTATGGTCTGCGAGCCAGCCCAAAAAATGCATGCTTTCGGCCAGCACGGCTTCTTCGATTTTTGGCGGATGGTCGCGATAGCGGCGCACGGTTTCGCCAAGTTTTTCCAGCATGGGCCGCCAACCATTTACGGCATGGCGCGCTTGGGTGAGGGCGCTATCTAGCTCTTCCACCAACACTTGCTGATTGTTGGCGCTGAGACCTGGGCGATAATGCACATGCAAAAGGCTTTCCTTTTGCACGCCATCTTCAAAATTTTCGAGAACTTCGATGCCCTCATCAGTTTTGCGCACAGGCAAAATCGGGTGGGCAAAAAGGATGATGTCGGCACCGGATGCGCGAATGGCGGCAAGGCCGCTATCGACGATAAAGGGCATATCTTCATTAAACACATCAACGATGTGGTCGCGATGTGCATCCTCAGGGGCCCAATTGGAGATGTGGTGTCCGTTTGTGGTGCGTTGTCCCAAATGGTCATAGGCGCGGATGGCGGCGTCTAGGAGTTCAGACAAATCTTTGTTCTTTAGATCGCCATCGTCGATCGAGTTCACCAGGTGGCCAAGAAAGTTCAAAAAGCTTTGATCGCTGAGACTTCTGGATTTTGCAAGTTCGATGAGCTGAGACTTGTAAGCGCTCGTGGCCTGCGCCATTTGGGTATCCCCTTTTTGATTTTAATTATGTTGAGTTTAAACAGGGATAGTAAAGAAAGTCAGTAGTCTTTTTGGGTGGGTTCCACGTTAAATTTTCACGCCAATTCCATACCTTTAGCCCGTCTCTGGTGGACGATTATGCCCTGATCGTGACTTGACCGCGCTTTGCGCTGGTTTTAGAACGACTTTAATCAGGCAATTTTGAATGGAAGACTGCATAAAATGGGCAATCCACGTACGCTTTATGACAAGATTTGGGACGATCACTTGGTGACCAATAATGAAGATGGCACAAGCCTTCTTTATATTGATCGTCACCTTGTGCATGAGGTGACAAGCCCACAAGCGTTTGAAGGCCTGCGTTTGGCTGGCCGCAAAGTGCGGGCGCCGCAACGTACATTGGCGGTTGTGGACCACAATGTGCCCACCACCGATCGCTCGCAGGGCATTGATGACCCAGACAGCAAAATCCAAGTAGATACATTGGCGAAAAACGCTGCTGACTTCGAAGTTGAATATTTCGATGAGTTGGATAAACGCCAAGGCGTTGTGCATATTGTTGGCCCAGAGCAAGGCTTCACCCTGCCGGGCATGACCATTGTGTGCGGCGACAGCCACACGTCAACCCATGGTGCATTTGGCGCATTGGCGCACGGCATCGGCACATCAGAAGTTGAGCATGTGTTGGCAACGCAAACTTTGATCCAGTCTAAAGCCAAAAATATGCGCGTGACTGTGAATGGCAAACTGCCAGAAGGCGTGACCGCGAAAGATATCGTTTTGGCGATTATCGGCGAAATTGGCACAGCCGGGGGCACCGGCCATGTGATTGAATATGCAGGCGAAGCCATTCAAGAGCTTTCCATGGAAGGCCGGATGACGGTTTGTAACATGTCCATCGAAGCGGGTGCACGCGCTGGCTTGATTGCGCCTGACCAAAAGACATTTGATTATATTGAAGGTCGTCCTCGTGCGCCGAAAGGCGAAGCGTTTGATATGGCGAAAGCCTATTGGCAAACATTGCACACGGATGAAGGCGCAAAGTTTGACAAGGAAATCACCCTTGATGCGTCTGACTTACCACCAATCGTGACGTGGGGCTCAAGCCCTGAAGATGTGGTTTCGGTCAATGGCTTGGTGCCAAACCCTGACGATATTGAAAATGAAAACACACGCGCTTCAAAATGGCGTGCGTTGGAATATATGGGCCTGAAGCCAGGCACCAAAATCACTGACATTACGATTGATCGCGTGTTTATCGGGTCTTGCACCAATGGCCGGATTGAAGATTTCCGCGCAGCGGCGGACGTGCTGAAAGGCAAGAAAGTTGCAGACGGCGTGAATGTGATGATCGTGCCGGGTTCTGGCTTGGTGAAAGCACAGGCGGAAGAAGAAGGTTTGGACAAAATCTTCATCGAAGCGGGTTGTGAGTGGCGTGAGCCGGGCTGCTCCATGTGCTTGGCGATGAATGCGGATAAGTTGAAGCCGGAAGAGCGTTGCGCTTCAACTTCAAACCGCAACTTTGAAGGCCGTCAGGGCTTTAAAGGCAGGACGCACCTTGTGTCACCCTCTATGGCTGCAGCCGCTGCGGTCGCTGGTCGTTTTGTGGATGTGCGTGATATCTAAGCGCGCCACTTCAGCAAAGATTTGATGGAAGCCCCTTGCATTTGCGAGGGGCTTTTATTTTGAGATGAGGGTGGCCAATTTGTAGGATTTGGCTTCGTCCGCGGTGAAGTAATAGAGCCGCTGAGGCGGTGTTTCGAGTGCGTGCACCCACATTGCGCCATCGACGCCCATATCATCAAAATGCTTTGTGATCCGCGCGGTGATGGACTGAGCATCGGACATGGCTTGCGCCGAATTGCGATTGGCGTTTGGATCGTTGGCAGGGACGTAGATTTGATGCACACCGACATTGGCGCGTTGGTGCATGTCGCGCTTAACCCCAGCCGCAAAGATGAGCGGGCAGGAGGAGGCGCAATAGCCGCCTGCTGGCACACGCACATTAAGGTCAAGCTCGCGCACCAGTTTTGCTAAGGCCAAAGCATCATCAACGGACCCGCCGGGGGAGTTGATTTCAACCCATTCCACATATTCAGCAATGCGTTTGAGTTCAGGCCCTAGCCGGGCAAAAGAGCCAACATCAATGGCACCTTCAAGCGAGAGCATTTTGCCAGATTCCAATGTGGCGGTCAGTGGCTGTTGTAGGGTTTCGCGGGGAAGTTCCACCCGCTCATTAGGGGCAAATTGCGGGGCATTTGGGTTAATTTCAGGCCGATCCACCGAAGGCAAAATAGGCGTGTCGCCCTGCTGCGGATTGTAGGGTGCGTCAGATTGCTGGTTGTAAAGCTGATCAAAGTCGAGCCACAGAATGATTGCCGTTGCGAACAATAACACGAAAAAGACCACCCGCATTAAGCGGCCATCATCAAGCCAAATCCGCATTTTGGTGCTGCTGTTCATCGATTATTTCTTATTGTCGCGCAGGGGCGTGATGTTGTCGTCCCGCGGTTCTGTGTCAGTTGGCTCGTCTTTGGGTGCATCCTCTTTGGCTGCGGTGGGCTTTTCATCGTCAGGCTGCTTTTCTTTCGCGGCATGCTCGATGGCTTTTTGCACCTGCTCAGGTGGCAGATCTGCATTCATGTCGCGGAACAGGGCCACGGCGCGCATCATTTCAGCGGCGGTGATTTTATCTGCCACGTCCAAGGTGCGGGCTTCGCGACGGGAAGCGGAATGCACGACGGAAAGGATCAAGACCAACACCATTGGCAGCAAGTCGATGGAGATGGCGCCCGCCCATGATGGCAGGAAGTCGCGGGCATACAGCAACACGGCTTCTGGCGTTGAGAGCGGTACAAAACGGCGTGTAGGCACAGCGGGCTGATTGAGAATATCCTGCGCCGCAGTTTGCAGTGCTTTTGATTGTGCTGCCACAGCGTCCATAATTGAACGCATCACGCGGTCCTGACGATTGGCCAAATCTTGGGTGCCGCCATCGGCTACGGGCGCGATAAAGCCTAATGAAAGGTCTTCCGCTGCGCGGTCAACTGAAGCGGCGATGGATGTTTCTTGCAAAGAGGCGATAACCCCGGTGAGGGCAAGCGCTTCAGCGGCAAATTGATCGGCGCGGGGCTGCACTTCGCCATCGCCAGAAACAAGCGCACGCATATTGGCCAAATGTTGTGAGCCTTGCTCAAACTGAGTGGCCACGGTTTCGCGCGAAGCGATGATGGACGCGCCAACTTCGTCCAATTGCTGTGACATTTGAGTGAGCAATTGCACCACTGAGCCGGAACCAGAGGTGCCGGTGAGCGCGCCGGATTGGCGTTCATCATCTGCTAGGCGAGAAAAGCGGACCGAGGCGCGCTGCACATCTGGCAATAGGCTTTGAGCGGATAGGGCATTGCCGTGGGCTTTGTCGAGATCGGCTACATAATCTTCAAGGGTAACGGCCAAATGCTGTTCAAGCGCAGCCGAACCTGCCAACGCAGCGGCGTTGAGCCATGAAGACATGGCCACAATCATCAAGCTGCCCAACCCCATTACGGCGATCAATGCGCCGCGGCGCGCACTGTCGCGCATGAGCGGCAAAAAGCGCATCATATAGGTCCAGAAGGCATAAATGCCCACGGATACGGCGGCGGAATAAATGATGGCGGCGAAGAACACCATATCTGCAGAGCCATCAATGAGGCTGCGCACGCCAAGATAGGTGTAGACCCCGCTGGCAAGTGCCAGCGTGGCCAGTGCAAACCGCGTCATCATTTCAAGTGACTTAACGCCCTCTTTCAGGCGTGCAGCATTATTATGGTCGAGCATCAAAAAGCCTTTAATTTCCCTGTTGGCTCATTAGAACGGGAAAATCGCGGCCATAAAAGGGCAAAGTCTGCAAAAGTTAAGACGCGGTTAATGCGGTTGACCAGCGCCTAAGCGCTGGCCGCACTTATAGCGATGCCGCCAAATCCAGTGAAAGCGTCGCCATGTCTTCCAGCGAGCTTTGGCGGGCGTCTGCGTCGATCTCGTCGCCGGTGATCAGGCAATCTGTCATGGTGCAGATGGCGATGGCTTTGCGGTTATATTTTGCGGCCAAGGTGTAAAGCGCGGCGGCTTCCATTTCCACGGCCAGAATGTCGTGATCGAGCAAAGGCTGATAACCTTTGGCGCCGCCTTCAACATAAAACACATCGGAGGAAACGATGCCGCCAGCGTGGAATTTCATCTCGCGATTGTCGGCAAGGTCTGCCGCTTTGCGCAACAGGTCAAAATCGGCGTGGGGCGCATAATGATAGCGACCGAAGGTGCCCACATTCATAGCGCTGTCTGTAGAGGCGGCAACGCCCAGCACCACATCGCGCACTTTGACCTTTTCGTTCAAACCGCCGCAGGTGCCGATGCGGATAAAGTTTTTCGCGCCATAAATATTGATCAATTCATGCACATAAATGGCGAGGGAAGGCTGGCCCATGCCTGTGGCCTGCACAGAGACTTTTTTGCCCTTATAAGTGCCGGTATAGCCCAAGCAGTTGCGGACGGAATTGACGAGCTTTGCATCTTCCAAAAATGTTTCTGCCACCCATTTTGCGCGTAGCGGATCGCCCGGTAGCAGCACGGTTTCGGCGTAGGCATCTTTGGGGGCATGGTTATGAGGCGTCATGATTTTTCCTATTGGTCAAAATATCTGCGCGTATCTATCCATTTTTTACGATCAAATTCAACGTTGAGGCGCAAGTGCGACTTGACGCGCTTTTGAGGCTGGGGCATTTGAAGGGGAACGAAAGGATATTGCGACACATGGATAAGTTCACAACATTGACCGGGGTTGCTGCCCCATTGCCGTTGATCAATATCGATACGGATATGATTATCCCGAAACAATATCTCAAAACCATCAAGCGCACGGGCCTTGGCGTGGCCGCTTTTGCCGAAATGCGCTATGAAGAAGATGGAAAAACGGAAAAGCCAGATTTTGTGCTGAACAAGCCAGCCTATCGCAATGCGTCCATTTTGGTGGCGGGCGATAATTTCGGCTGTGGCTCCAGCCGTGAGCACGCTCCATGGGCGCTGAAAGATTTTGGCATTCGCTGCATCATCTCCACCAGCTTCGCAGATATTTTCTACAATAACTGCTTTAAGAACGGCATTTTGCCGATCGTGGTGACCGAAGAGCAATTGAAAGAATTGCTGGACGATGCGTCTCACGGGTCAAACGCGACATTGACCGTGGATTTGGAAGCGCAAACCATTCAGGGCCCAGATGGCGGCACGGTTGAGTTTGAGATCGATCCATCACGCAAAAATGCGTTGCTGCAAGGTTTGGACGATGTGGGCCTGACCATGGAAAAGGGTGAAGCCATTTCTACCTTTGAAGATAAGGTTTCAGAAGAGCGGCCTTGGATCTAATCCATGGGTGTGACGCGCATCTCCACAGGTTCTCCATTTGAGAAAAAGGCTGGCTATTCGCGGGCAATTGTGGATGGCGGCATGGTTTATGTGGCGGGGACAACCGGCTATGATTATGCGACCATGCAAATGCCAGAGGATGTGCAGGCACAGGCTGAAAACTGCTTTTTGACGATTGGAAAAGCGCTGAAAGAAGCGGGCGCATCGCTGAACGATGTGGTGCGTGCGCATTATTACATCACTGATGCCGATTATGCCGAAGCGGTGTTTGAAGTGACTGGCAAATATTTCGCCGAGGTGCGGCCCGCCGCCACAATGGTGGTGTGTGGCTTGATTAAGTCGGAAATGAAAGTGGAAATTGAAGTCACGGCGCGAATTGGCGCAGGAGACCGCTAGGTGGTGGCCTACCTAGATGTAAGCTTTGAACCGGACCACGAAATTCGGGATCAGCTGGATGAATTGCTCACTGCGTTCAATCGGGAGCATCGGCCACCGCAGGCTGGCACAAAGGGAGCGAAAGCGTTCGCCGTTGTGTTGAAATCGGATAACGAGCCGGTTCTTGGCGGCCTTTGGGCAAATATCTATGCTGATTGGATGTTTGTGGAGTTGTTATTTGTGCCTGAGCATTTGCGCGGCCAGGCATTTGGCACGCAGCTTTTAATGCAGGCGGAAGACCATGCCAAATCTTTGGGTCTGGTGGGCATGTGGCTGGACACTTATTCGTTCCAAGCGCGTCCATTTTATGAACGGCATGGGTTTGAAGTGTTTGGACAGCTTGACGATTTTCCTATCGGCGGAACTCGGTATTTCTTAAAAAAGATATTTTGACTCTATGTCGCAGGGCATCAAAAAAGGTTGACCTTACACTAGGTGGAAACCGCTTTATGATCGCTCCATAATTTGGAGTGAAGAGATGTTTTCCTTTTCAAAAGACGCAATCTATTTTGGCATTGGGGTGATGGTGGCCTTTTTGGTCGCGCTGCACCTGATTTTTCCGCAATATCCGCTGCAAGTGGCCGCTGGGGCCTTGATGGTGATCGGCCTTGTGTACCCGGTTTTGCTGTTGAGCCATCGCCATGACGCCCAGCAGCAACGGGATGAATTTTTGGCGGCGTTGGTGACCTATGGGTTGGCAGTGGCTGGGCTGTTGATTTGGCCCTGGGCTGTGCCAATGGGTTTGGGCGCGCACGCGGCTTGGGATTTCATCAAGCACAATACCGGGCGTGGCGCCAAGGTGGTGAGCTGGTATCCGCCCATGTGCATTGTGGTCGATCTACTGGCCGCGGCCTATGTGATCATATTGCTGGTCACCGGTTGGATTTAGCCTGTGTCAAAACACCTCTCGCCAAAGTCAAAGCGTTCAGCTACGTTCCATACGTTAGCGTATGGTGGGGAGACAAAATGCTTTATTTGTTGGCCGGATTGGCGGATTTGATTTTGGCACTGTTGCATGTGCTTGTGGCGGTGCTTGGTGGTGAAGCCTATATCTTCTTGCGGGCTGGCAAGGTGATGGCGGCGGCAGATGTTGCGGGGGAGATATGGCCCGCACTCTTAACGCTTGTGATTGCCACGATATTTCTAGCGTGGAGCCTGATCTGTTTTTGGACAGCCTTCAAGGATAAATATGGCAGGGCCCTGCGTGTACTGGTGGCTTTGATTGGTGGCGTTTTTGTGTTGCGCGGTTCGGCGCTATTTTTCGAGTTTTTTGAGCTCACCTTGTTTTCGGATGGGGAAAGTCCCGTCTTTCGCGACTTTGCATTTTCTGCACTCGCCTTGGTGATCGGTGCGCTGCATCTTTATGCCGTGGTGAGAAACCAGCGTATGATCGCCTCATCCTAAAGTTGCGGCAGGACGCATTCTGGCTGCAACGCCTTGCTATTTGCGCTTGGGAGCGCTAGCAAAGCGGCAGTTTCTATTCAAATTCAGGATGTGATTATGGCACAAAATCATCTTTTGCTGTTGCCCGGCGATGGAATTGGCACTGAAATTATGGCTGAGGTGGAAAAGCTTATTGCGCACCTGACAGATAAAGGCCTTGCCGATTTCTCTTATGATACCGGCCTTGTGGGCGGTTCCGCTTATGACGCGCATGGCCAGGCCATTTCCGAAGAGGATATGGAAAAAGCGCTGAAAGCGGATGCGGTGATTTTTGGTGCAGTAGGCGGCCCGAAATGGGACGATGTGCCTTATGACGTGCGCCCGGAAGCTGGTCTTTTGCGTCTGCGCAAAGATTTGGGCTTGTTCGCCAACTTGCGCCCAGCCATTTGCTATAGCGCCCTGGCGGATGCGTCTTCTTTGAAAAAAGAGCTGGTTGAAGGCCTCGATATTCTCATCGTGCGTGAGCTGACCGGCGGTGTGTATTTTGGCGAGCCAAAAGAAATCATCGAATTGGGCGATGGCCAGAAACGCGGCATCGACACGCAAGTTTATGACACTTATGAAATTGACCGGATTGCACGCGTGGCATTTGATTTGGCCCGCACCCGTGACAATCGCGTTCACTCTTCAGAAAAACGCAATGTGATGAAATCTGGCGTATTGTGGCACGAGGTTGTGACCGAAGTGCACAAAGATTATGCTGACGTGAAGTTGGATCATATCTTGGCGGACAATTGCGCCATGCAATTGGTGCGCAATCCAAAGCAATTTGATGTGATCGTGACCGACAATTTGTTTGGTGACATCTTGTCGGATTCGGCGGCGATGTTGACTGGTTCTTTGGGCATGTTGCCCTCTGCTTCTTTGGGGGCGCCAGATGCGAACACGGGCAAGCGCAAAGCTCTTTATGAACCGGTACATGGTTCTGCGCCAGATATTGCGGGCCAAGGTATGGCCAACCCAATCGCGATGTTGGCCAGCTTTGCTATGGCATTGCGCTATTCATTTGAAATGATTGAATTGGCTGACAAGCTTGAGGCTGCAATCTCATCTGTTTTGGATGAAGGTTTGCGCACAGGCGACATTATGCAGGACGGCTGCAAAAAGGTTTCTACCACCGAAATGGGCGATGCGATTATCGCCAAGATTTAGTTTCGATTTATTGGAACAAAATGCCTCGCGCTGCGTTGTTGGCGCGAGGTAACTGGTTGAAATAATATTTCGGCAAGCTTTATTGACTAATCTCGGTAATGAGATACAACAACGGCGCTTGTTTAATTAACTCGGCTAACGCAACGATCATGATGCATTTGATGCACACAACAATGATGACTGTGAAAACCATGTCTCTTTCCAGAGGCGTGGCGCTTGGCGTTGGCAAGATGGCCGAGAAGAAAACCACCAAAACCTGCTAAGTTTCCCTGAGCGCCCCCGCCAGGGGGACGGTCCGGCTAACGTAACGTCAAAAGCGGGGGTGAGACAGGAAAAATCAAGATGGGTTATAAGGTTGCAATTGTTGGCGCAACAGGGAATGTTGGCCAAGAAATGTTGGGCATTCTAGCTGAGCGCGGCTTTCCCGCCGATGAGGTTTTTGCATTGGCCTCTTCACGCTCAATTGGTCGCGAAGTTTCGTTTGGCGACAAAACGCTGAAATGCAAAGACCTTGAAACATTTGATTTCACTGGCGTTGATTTTTGCCTGATGTCTGCTGGGTCAGAGATCTCCAAAAAGTGGGCTGAGAAAATCGGCGAAACCGGCTGTATCGTGATCGATAATTCCTCTTTCTGGCGTTATCATCAGGATGTGCCTTTGATTGTGCCGGAAGTGAACCCGCATCACCTTGAAGCCTATATGGCACAAGAAGAGCGGATGAACATTATCGCCAACCCAAACTGTTCAACTGCACAGTTGGTTGTGGCGCTGAAGCCTTTGCATGACCATGCGAAAATCAAGCGGATCGTTGTGTCCACTTACCAGTCTGTTTCTGGTTCCGGCAAAGCGGCGATGGACGAGCTTTGGAACCAAACCAAAGGCATTTTTGTCACCGACATTCCTGAGCCTGAAGTTTACCCAAAACAGATCGCTTTCAATGCGATCCCGCATATCGATGTGTTCATGGAAGATGGGTATACCAAGGAAGAGTGGAAAGTTTTGGCCGAGACCAAAAAAATGCTCGACCCGAAAATCAAAGTGACTTGCACAGCGGTGCGTGTGCCTGTGTTTATCAGCCACTCCGAAGCGGTGAACATTGAATTTGAAAATGAAATCACACCGGACGAAGCGCGCGATATTTTGCGTGAATCTCCAGGCATTATGGTGGTGGATAAGCGCGAAGATGGCGGCTATATCACCCCAGTTGATGCGGCTGGTGAAGATGCCACTTTCGTGTCGCGTATCCGTGAAGATGCGACCGTTGAAAATGGCCTGAACATGTGGGTGGTTTCAGACAATTTGCGCAAAGGCGCTGCGCTGAACACAGTGCAAATTGCTGAAGCAATCATCAATCGCGGTCTTTTGAAAAAAGTCGCGTAACTCTTTGCCATTTTGATGGTAATGTTGGCACCCGCCGGATTTGATCTGGCGGGTGTTTTGTTTGAGGTGTAGCCATGGTTCAAATCCGCAAGGCTGTTGAAAAAGATTTGCCGCGCTTGGTGGAGATTTTCCGCGTGTCACGGCAGCAGCTTTTGCCCTTTTTGCCGATCCTTTACACGCGCGAGCAGGATTTTGCCCATTTGAAAGATTTGATGGGGCGCGGCGAAGTTTATGCCGGTGTTTTGGCGGAGAAGCTTGTTGGCTTTTTGGTGCGGATTGATCATTGGGTGGCGCACCTTTATGTGCACCCTGATATGATTGCCCAAGGTGTTGGCCAAGCGCTGTTGGGCCATGCAAAGACTAAGAGTTCTAAGCTGGAGCTGTGGTGTTTTGAAGAAAACCAACGCGCCCGCGCTTTTTATGAGGCGCAGGGCTTTAAATTGGTGCGGACCACCGAGGGCGACAATGAAGAAGGCTTGCCAGATCGGCTTTATCGCTGGGTGCGTGACTAGATTTTGCCTAGTTTTCGGCGCGGCTGAAATCGCCAGTTTCGCCATTCATAACCCACAATTCAGCCGTGGAAATATCGAACCACGCGCCATGTAGATTAACAGCGCCGTCTTTTTCCATTTGGTTGATATAGGGGAAATTGCGCAAATTTTGCACAGAGCGTCGAATGGAGACGCGTTCGAGCGCGTTTTGCCGTTCAGCAGGCGTCATCACTTGATCGGTCGCCGCAACTTGCTCTGCCACCGGTGCGAGCATGCTCATCCATTTGCCGATAAAATCACCGTCATCCAATTTGGTGCCATCATTTGAAAGGGCAGCTTGGATGCCGCCACAACGGCCATGACCCATCACCACAATGTCTTTAACGCCCAAACCTTTGACCGCAAATTCAATGGCGGCGGAGGTGGAGTGGTGGTTGCCATCTGGCGCGTAGGGTGGCACCAAATTGGCCACATTGCGCACAACAAATAGTTCGCCGGGGCCTGCGGAAAAAATTGTTTCCGGCGCAGCACGGCTGTCGCAACATGCAATGATCAATACGGTTGGTTTTTGGCCCTTTTCCGCGAGTTCTTTATATTTCTCGCGCTCATTGATCAGCGCCGAGGAAGTGAATTCTTTATATCCCTTAATGAGTCGCTCTGGAAAATTTGCCATCAATCTCTTTCATTTCATTGCCCTGCGCTCAATTTATTGATTGCGATGGCCAAAACAAGCATAAAAATCGCTAAACAGTTTGTTTAATTTCAAAAACCATGTGATCAATCTGCCAGATTGATCAATTGACCCAAAGAAAGAGGCCAAAATGGATGTTTATCGATTTCTAAGCGCTGATGATGATTCCAGCTTCTGCCACAAGGTGACCAAGGCTTTGAGCGAAGGCTGGGTGCTTTATGGCGAGCCAAAATATTGCTTTGATCAAGCGGCAGGCAAAATGCGTTGTGGCCAAGCCGTGATCAAGCCAGTGGCAGATCAGCCTTATGATCCCGACAAGAAATTAACGGATTATGAGTAACTGATGCGTCAAATGAGAGCTTGATTTACGCTTTACCTATAGGTAAGCGTTGGTATCCGACTTAAGGTGGAGATGGTTTTCTTTGACGAACTGACGGTCAAAGGGTAATCATTGACCACACTCAAATAAAGCCGTTTGCACGGCGAGGGCAATTATAAAGGGGCATTTGACGCCATGGCTGAACCCAACCGACCCTTATCACCTCACATTTTGATCTATAAAGAAGAAATCACCATGGTGATGTCGATCGTGCATCGGATCACGGGTGTGGGACTTTATACAGGCACGGCCTTTCTCGTGTGGTGGCTGGCTGCCGCCGCCATTGGCGACGGTGCATTTGCCGTTGCGCAGGGCTTTTTTGGCCATTGGTTCGGCAAGCTGATCCTGATTGGTTACACATGGGCATTGTTCCACCACATGCTGGGCGGTTTGCGCCACTTTGTTTGGGACCTTGGCAAGGGCTATGGGCCTGAGCGTTACACCATGGCTTGGGCAACCATTGGTGGATCCATCATTCTCACGGGCATTGTTTGGCTATTTTTGATTTAGCGCTTTGGGGGGCTAAAAATGAGTTTTCGTACACCTTTATCACGGGTGACCGGGCTTGGGTCCGCCAAAAGCGGCACTGAGCATTTCTGGAACCAGCGCATGACGGCTTTGGCCAATTTGCCGCTTATGTTGTTTTCGGTTTGGCTGGTGATCACACTGGTTGGCGCGGATCGCGCGCAAATGGTGGCCACATTCGCCAATCCGTTCATTACCGGCTTTGCCATCCTCACCATTTTGTCGGCCAGCATTCACATGCGCTTGGGGCTGCAAGTGGTGATTGAAGATTATGTGCACACGGAAAGCACCAAATGGCTGTTGATGATGCTCAATAGCTTTTTTGCCTTCGGCGTGGCGATCATCGCCATTGTGTCTCTATTGAAATTGAGTTTTGGAGGATAGGCCGGCATGGCACTCAAAGGCGATTATAAAATTGTCGACCACGAATTTGACGTTGTGGTTGTTGGCGCTGGCGGCGCGGGATTGCGCGCGACGCTTGGCATGGCCGAACAAGGCTTGCGCACTGCTTGTATCTCAAAAGTGTTTCCTACACGTTCGCACACCGTTGCGGCGCAGGGCGGCATTGCGGCT
This sequence comes from Maritalea sp. S77, assembly GCF_049801075.1. NCBI lineage: Bacteria > Pseudomonadati > Pseudomonadota > Alphaproteobacteria > Hyphomicrobiales > Devosiaceae > Maritalea > Maritalea sp. S77. The sequence goes on from NZ_JBNAGG010000003.1 coordinate 424,904, forward strand.
TCGTTGGGCAATATGGGCCCGGATAGCTGGCAGTGGCATATGTATGACACCGTAAAGGGTTCTGATTGGTTGGGCGATAATGATGCGATGGAATATCTCGCACGCGAAGCGCCAAAAGCCGTTTATGAGCTTGAGCACTATGGCGTGCCTTTCTCGCGGACTGAAGAAGGCAAAATCTATCAGCGCCCATTTGGCGGCCACATGCAAAATTATGGTGAAGGCCCCCCAGTGCAGCGCACATGTGCGGCAGCTGACCGGACAGGCCACGCAATTTTGCATACGCTTTATGGCCAGTCTTTGCGCAACAATGCGCAGTTCTTCATTGAATATTTCGCCACAGATTTGTTGATGAGCGAAGATGGTGAATGCCAGGGCGTGATCGCTTGGAAATTGGACGATGGCACCATTCACCGTTTCCGCGCCAAGCAAACCGTTTTGGCGACTGGTGGTTATGGCCGTGCCTATTTCTCCGCGACTTCTGCCCACACTTGTACCGGCGATGGCGGCGGCATGGTGGCGCGCGCGGGCCTGCCGTTGCAAGATATGGAATTTGTGCAATTCCACCCAACAGGTATTTATGGCGCGGGCGTGTTGATCACAGAAGGTGCGCGCGGCGAGGGTGGTTATTTGACCAACTCTGAAGGCGAACGCTTTATGGAGCGTTATGCGCCGAACGCCAAAGATTTGGCGTCACGTGACGTGGTTTCGCGCTGCATGACCATGGAAATTCGTGAAGGCCGTGGCGTTGGCCCGAACAAAGACCACATCTTCTTGCATCTTGATCACCTTGATCCAGATGTGTTGGCAGAGCGTTTGCCGGGCATTACCGAAAGCGCGAAAGTGTTTGCTGGTGTTGATTTGACCCGCGAGCCGATCCCCGTGATCCCAACGGTTCACTACAATATGGGCGGCGTGCCGACCAATTATTGGGGTGAAGTGTTGAACCCAACAGCAGATGATCCGGATGCGATTGTACCGGGCCTAATGGCTGTGGGTGAAGCGGGCTGTGCTTCTGTGCATGGGGCCAACCGTTTGGGTTCAAACTCACTGATTGACTTGGTGGTGTTTGGCCGGGCGGCTGCGATCCGTGCAGGCAAAGTGGTGGACAAAGAAGCTCCGGTGCCAGACGTGAACGAAGCCAGCTTCGACAAGTCTATGGAGCGCTTTGATCGCTTGCGTTATGCGGATGGTTCAATCTCCACCGCGCAGTTGCGCGATAAGATGCAGCGGGCCATGCAAGAGGATGCTGCGGTGTTCCGCACCGAAGAAACTCTGCAATCTGGCGTGAAGCGCATGACAGAGATTTGGGGCGAAATGGCCGATGTGAAGGTGCATGACCGCTCAATGATCTGGAACACTGATTTGGTGGAAACGCTTGAGCTTGAAAACTTGATGGCCAATGCGATTGCGACGGTTGTTTCGGCGGAGGCCCGCAAGGAAAGCCGCGGTGCCCATGCGCGTGAAGATTATCCGGATCGGGATGATACAAACTGGCGTCAGCACTCTATTTCTCGTTTGTCAGAAGATGGCAAGGTGGATCTATCTTTGCGTGATGTGCATGTGGACCCCATCTCAGAAGAAGTGGATTTGGCGAAAATCGCACCGAAAGCTCGGGTTTACTAAGATGCGCTTTCGTTCCGGGTTGGTTGCTATGGCAGGCATTGCGGCGATGCTGTTGGCGGGGTGTGCAGTTACTGCTGACCCCTCCGCGCGTGGCGTTGACGCTTGGAGCAACGGCACCAGCTGGAACGAAGATGGCCAAGCAGTGACCACCAAAGCGCAAGCTGAACAAGATTTGGTCGGATTGTGGATTTTGGCTGACAATGCAGATCGCGATTGCAAGATTGAATTGCGGACCGATGGGGCAAGCAACGCATCAATGCTCAAGGCTATGCCCACAAACGACTGCATGAGTGTGATGCAGCATGTGGCTGGCTGGAATTTGGCTGAAGGCAAGATTGTGCTGTTTGACAAAAATAGCCGTCAGATCGGTTCATTTGAGGCCGCCAAACGATATCGTTATCAGGGCGAACTCACGATCTCCACTGGGGCAAGCTTGCCCGCAACTTTTGTGCGGGGTGCCTAAGATGGCGGCTCAGGCGGGTTATTCAGGCACACCATTGCCCAAAAAGCTGGGGCTAAAGGACGGCCAGAACGTGCTTTTTGTGGATTTGCCTGAAAGCCAGCATGAACTCGTCAGCGCGCGTGAATTTGGGCTGATTGTGGAAAGCGATTGGCCGGAATTGGCAGATCAAACAACCCGATTTGATGTGGTGCACGGCTTTACCAAGCAGAAAAGCCAGCTTGAACAGAATATTCCGTTGTTGCAACGGGTGATTGTGCCAGATGGCATGATCTGGATTTCATGGCCGAAGAAGGCCGCAAAAGTTGAAACAGATGTCACCGAAGATGTGGTGCGGGCGCTTGCGCTTCAAACCGATCTTGTTGATGTCAAAGTCTGTGCTGTTGATGCGATATGGTCGGGGCTAAAGCTCGTCATTCGCAAAGAACAACGGCATTTGCATTAGGGAGCCGATAGCAATGGTTCAATTGACCCTGCCTAAGAACTCGCAGCCCAAAAAGGGCAAGACCTGGCCGAAACCTTCGGGCAGCAATGTGCGAGAATTTCATATTTATCGCTATGATCCGGATGGTGGCGACAATCCGCGTATCGACACCTACTTTGTCGATTTGGATGATTGCGGCCCCATGGTGCTGGACGCACTTTTGTACATCAAAGACAAGGTGGACCCCACTTTGACTTTGCGCCGGTCGTGCCGTGAGGGTATTTGCGGGTCTTGCGCCATGAATATTGGCGGGTTGAACACGTTGGCCTGCACCAAAGGTATTGATGAGTTTAAAGGCCCAATCAATGTATATCCATTGCCGCACATGCCTGTGGTGAAGGATTTGGTGCCAGATTTGACCAATTTTTACGCTCAGCACCGTTCGATCAAGCCTTGGTTGCAAACCAAGACACCGGAGCCACGCACCGAATGGCTGCAAGCGCGGGAAGATCGCGAAAAGCTTGATGGGCTTTATGAGTGTATTCTTTGTGCTTGTTGCTCAACCTCGTGCCCGAGCTATTGGTGGAATGGCGATCGTTATTTGGGGCCAGCTGTTTTGCTACAAGCCTATCGCTGGTTAATCGATAGCCGCGATGAAGCAACCGGTGAGCGCTTGGACGATCTGGAAGATCCGTTCCGGCTTTATCGTTGTCACACCATCATGAATTGCGCCAATACGTGTCCGAAAGGGTTGAACCCGGCCAAGGCGATTGGTGAGATCAAGAAAATGATGGTTGAGCGCGCCATCTAGCTGTTACACTGAAAGCCGCCTTTAAGAGGCGGTTTTCTTTTGAAAGGGCGATAATGAGCCTCACGACCATTGCAAAAATTGATGATTTGGGCGAAGCGCGCTTGTTGATCCTTGCGCTCAAGTCGCACGGCTTTCATCCCATTGAAGGAAATGAGGTTGGCCTAGCGGGCTTTGCCGGGGCCATAGGTCCAACGGGCGTACCCATCATGTTGCCCTCTGGCGAAGCCGAGGATGCCAAATTATTGTTGGATAGTTTGCGTGAGGACTTCAAAAAAGACAGTGAATCTGATCCATCGGGCGAAGAGACGTAAACTCGCCACATTCCTGACTAGAACAAAAGATAGGCCGATTGCCTTGAATTGCGGCGTGTTGAGCATGCAGGGGCTTGACTGATTATGGTTGATAGCCTTTTAACCTTTTTCAAGCAGGCTAAGAACATTCCGCACAAAGGAGACTCGTGCATGGCGAAAAATTTTGTGAAACTTGTACAACTGGGGTGCGTTGCAGGTGTTTTCGCACTGGCCGGGTGCACAACTACGCGTTCGCCATTCTCATCCTCCTCACGCAATTCCGCGCCACCGGAGCAGTTGAGCCCGGTCAATACAGGCACTGTCAATCAATCTGAATTGCCGCCTGTTGATGGCAGCCAGCCGCAATCACAAGATCCGCAATTGGCAAGCAACCAGACCACAGATGGACAGGCTGAATCCTTGTTTGGTGAAAGTGATGGTTCGTTTGTGTCGCTAAATGATGTGAATGAAAACACCAATGTTGCTGGCCGTGATCTGACCGGGAATTTGACTGTATTGAAGCTATTGGGCGTTTGGACCATGCAGGCGGGCGAAGAGACGTGTCGCCTCAACCTCACCCAATCGGCCAAAGGCTCTACAGGGCGCTATCGGGCGTCCGCGCCAAACTGCGCTGTGCCATCAATCGCGGCCGTGAGCTCTTGGCAGTTGGCAGGCAACCAAGTGCAATTGTTTAATGAGCAAGGTCAAATGATTGGCAATCTGCTGAAAAATGGTGAGCGCTTCGTGGGCACCATGGCAGGCGGCCAAGGCGTATCCATGGTCGGATAATCATTTTCTAGCCGAACAAAGGCCTTTTATGGGGCATTCATTTTTCGCGCATTATCAAAAGCTGGTCGATGATCAGGTGCTTAAACCTGATCCGGCGCAGGCAGATATTGTGCGTCAATTTGATGAGCTGGCGCAGAAGCTTCAACATCACCAATCGCAAAAGCCCAATTTCTTTCAGCGGATACTGGGGCAAGATCATGCCGAAGATGCTCCGCAAGGGCTATATATTTGGGGTGATGTTGGCCGCGGCAAAACCATGTTGATGGACTTGTTTTTCAACCATATTGAGGTTGAAAAAAAACGTCGGGTACATTTTCACGAATTTATGGCGGAAGTGCATGAAGGCATTGCAGCCTTTCGAAAAAGCGAGCGTGGCAAGGAAAACGGACGGCGCGACCCCATTCCCTATGTGACCGCGCCGATTATTGAAAAGGTCAAGCTGCTTTGCTTTGACGAATTTCACGTGAACGACATAACTGACGCCATGTTGCTGTCGCGCCTGTTCGGCCAGTTGTTTGAGGCTGGGCTGGTTGTGGTGGCAACGTCCAATGTGCCGCCAGAGGGGCTTTACAAGAACGGGCTCAATCGCCAGCTCTTTGTGCCGTTCATTGAGCTGTTGCAGCAAAAGACAAAAGTTCTTCGCTTAGATGTTGATCACGATTATCGACGGGAGAAGCTGGAAGAACAGCCGATCTATTTCTTCGGCCACGACGACAAAGCGCAAGCGGGGTTGGATCGTGTGTGGAACAATCTCACGGGCGGGCAAACTGGCGAGCGCGAGAACATTGATCTGCAAGGGCGCACGTTTAGCGTGCCACAACAGGCGCTTGGGGTGATGCGAATCGGCTTTAAGCAATTGTGCGAAGCGCCGTTAGGTTCGCGCGATTACTTGCGCCTGTCCCACCATTACCACACCTTTATTATTGATGAGATCCCTTATCTTGATCGAGCGCGTAGCGATGCCGCGAAACGGTTCATCTTGCTTGTGGATACGCTTTATGATCGCGGGTGCAAATTGTCCGCCTCCTTTGCGGCGCCGCTTGATGAGTTAAGTGGCGATGATCAAACGGCTTTTGAATTTCAACGCACCTTGTCGAGGCTGGTGGAGATGCGCTCTCTTGAATATTTGGGGGCGCCGCTTAATGATGTTGAAGAGACAGAGGAAAATTCTGTCGACGTGTGACAAGTCCGGAAACGCTGGGTTTAGGGTGCAACTAATACGAAGGGTTCACTTGCACAACTAGTCACTTAGCGTTATTGAGGGACTGGAAACAACTTACTTTACCTATAGGGAAACTTGGGAAATGGCTCGTAAAAAAATCGCTCTGATCGGCGCCGGACAGATCGGTGGCACCTTGGCTCACTTGGCTGCTGCGAAAGAACTTGGTGACGTAACCTTGTTTGATATTGTTGATGGTGTGCCGCAGGGCAAAGCGCTTGATTTGGCACAATCTGCGCCGGTAGACGGTTATGACAGCCGTTTGAAAGGCACCTCAGAATATAAAGACATCGCAGGTGCGGACGTTGTGATCGTAACCGCCGGCGTGCCGCGCAAGCCGGGCATGAGCCGCGATGATTTGCTTGAAATCAACTTAAAGGTGATGGAGCAGGTTGGTGCCGGCATCGCTAAATATGCGCCGGACGCCTTTGTGATCTGCATCACCAACCCGCTTGATGCTATGGTTTGGGCATTGCAGCGTTTCTCTGGTTTGCCTGCCAATAAAGTTGTGGGCATGGCTGGCGTTTTGGACAGCTCACGCTTCCGTCACTTCCTCGCTGACGAATTTGACGTATCTGTGCAAGACGTTACCGCATTTGTTTTGGGCGGCCACGGCGACACAATGGTGCCGTTGACCCGCTATTCAACAGTTGCCGGCATTCCATTGACTGATTTGGTCAAAATGGGCTGGATCACGAAAGAGCGTTTGGAAGAAATCGTTCAGCGCACACGTGATGGCGGTGCGGAGATCGTGGGCTTGTTGAAAACAGGTTCCGCTTTTTATGCGCCAGCAACGTCTGCCATTGCGATGGCTGAAAGCTATTTGAAAGACAAAAAACGCGTATTGCCTTGTGCCGCTTACCTGAAAGGCGAGTTCGGCGTGAAGGGCATGTATGTTGGCGTACCAACAGTGATTGGTGCTGACGGCGTTGAGCGTGTTGTCGAGATTTCTTTGAGCAAATCTGAGCAAACTCAATTCGATAAGTCTGTTGCATCTGTCGATGGCCTTGTTGAGGCGTGCAAGAAAATTGCACCGAAATTGGCGTAACGCGCGCTTAAACCTGAATCGCGAAACCAACGGAGTGATGCGATGAACATTCATGAATATCAGGCCAAGAAGCTCTTGGCCTCCTATGGCGCGCCAGTGGCCAAAGGTATTCCAATCTTTTCAAAAGACGAAGCGCGCAAAGCAGCGGAAGAATTGGGCGGCCCATTGTGGGTAGTCAAAAGCCAAATTCACGCAGGTGGCCGCGGCAAAGGCAAATTCAAAGAATTGCCTGAAGATGCCAAAGGCGGTGTGCGTCTTGCTTTTGATATGGACGAAATGCAAGCCCATGTGGACGAGATGCTGGGCAACACATTGGTGACCAAGCAGACAGGTCCAGCTGGCAAGCAAGTGAACCAACTTTATTTGGAAGATGGCGCGGACATTGAACGCGAACTTTATCTTTCATTGTTGGTTGATCGTGTAACAGGCCAAGTTGCCTTTGTGGTCTCCACTGAAGGCGGCATGGACATTGAAGCGGTTGCCGAAGAAACCCCTGAGAAAATCCACAATATTTCAATCGATCCAGATGCTGGCGTAACTGAAGCCAACGCGTCTGCGATTTGTGATGCGTTGAAATTGGATGGCGACGCGCGTGCCGATGGCATGAACTTGTTCCCAATCCTTTATAAAGCCTTCACCGAAAAAGATATGAGCCTTTTGGAAATCAACCCGCTGATCGTGATGAAAGACGGTCATTTGCGTGTGTTGGATGCCAAAGTCTCTTTCGATGGCAATGCGCTGTTCCGTCACCCTGACATTGTTGAACTACGCGATTTGACCGAAGAAGACGACAAAGAGATCGAAGCCAGCAAGTATGATTTGGCTTACATCGCTTTGGACGGCACGATCGGTTGCATGGTGAACGGCGCTGGCTTGGCCATGTCGACCATGGACATCATCAAGCTTTATGGCGAAGAGCCTGCCAACTTCCTTGACGTTGGTGGCGGTGCGAACGCGGAAAAAGTGACAGCCGCCTTTAAGATCATCACCGCTGATCCGAATGTAAAAGGCATTTTGGTCAACATCTTTGGTGGCATTATGCGTTGTGATGTGATCGCGGAAGGTGTTTTGACCGCAGTGAAAGAAGTTGGCTTGGACGTGCCTTTGGTTGTGCGCCTTGAGGGCACCAAAGTGGCGGAAGGCAAGAAGCTCATCGAAGAGAGCGGCTTGAACGTGATCCCCGCAGATGACCTAGATGATGCAGCGCAGAAAATTGTAGCTGCAGTTAAAGGAGCGTAACCCATGTCAATTTTGATCAACAAAGAGACGAAAGTGTTGGTTCAGGGCCTGACGGGTAAAACAGGTACGTTCCACACCGAGCAAGCACTTGCTTATCACGGCACCCAAATGGTTGGTGGCATTCACCCGAAAAAGGGTGGCGAGACATGGACGGGCAATGTTGACGGTGGCACCGTTGATCTGCCTGTTTTTGCAACAGTTGCAGAAGGCAAAGCCGCAACTGGTGCCAATGCGTCAGTTGTCTATGTGCCACCTGCAGGTGCCGCAGCAGCGATCATGGAAGCGATTGAAGCTGAGATTGAACTGATCGTTTGTATCACCGAAGGCGTGCCGGTGATGGACATGGTGAAGGTGAAAGCTGCACTTGAGAAATCAAACTCACGTTTGATCGGTCCAAACTGCCCAGGCGTTTTGACACCCAACGAATGTAAAATCGGCATTATGCCCGGTAACATTTTCTCCAAAGGTTCAGTGGGCATTGTGTCACGTTCAGGCACATTGACATATGAAGCTGTGTTCCAAACCACCAATGCGGGCCTTGGCCAATCCACTGCTGTGGGCATTGGCGGTGACCCCGTGAAGGGCACTGAATTTATCGACATGCTCGACATGTTCTTGGATGATGATGAAACCGAAAGCATCATCATGATCGGTGAGATTGGTGGTTCTGCGGAAGAAGAAGCAGCCGAATTCATCAAGCAAGAAGCCAAAAAAGGCCGTTCGAAGCCAATGGCGGGCTTTATTGCAGGTTTGACAGCGCCTCCAGGCCGCACAATGGGCCACGCGGGTGCTGTGATTTCAGGCGGCAAAGGCGGCGCTGAAGACAAGATTGCAGCCATGGAAGATGCAGGCATTAAAGTGTCTCGTTCTCCAGCGAAAATTGGCGAAACGCTTTTGGAAGTGCTCAAAGGCTAAAAAACAAAATATTGCGCGGGGTTAGCGTTAATTGAAACCTAACGCCTCCCGCGCGATACTCAAATGGCACGCAGCTCGTGACAGCTGTAAAACATCGGAATAGGGGACGACGAGGCCACTCCTCGCCAGGCAGGTCAATGACACGACAAGAACAGAACTCAGCGTTTCTGCTCACTTCTTTTCTCTATGGCGGCAATGCCGACTATATTGAAGAGCTTTACGCAAAATATCAGGAGAATCCCGCCAGTGTTGACGAGACATGGCGGTCTTTTTTTGCCGAGCTGAAAGATAATGCAGAGGATGTGAAGAAAAGCGCCTCTGGTCCTTCATGGGAGCGCACCGACTGGCCGCGCGCTGAGGGCGGCGAATTGGTGGCAGCGCTGGATGGCGACTGGAGCCAGTTTGAAGCCAAAGCGGCAAAAGCGGCGAAGGCCACGGCCAAGGCAAATGGGGTGGCGATTGACCCCAGTCAAGTGCAGCAAGCCACACGCGATTCAATCCATGCCATTATGATGATCCGCGCTTATCGGATGCGTGGTCATTTGCATGCAGATTTGGACCCGCTGAATCTGACAGATCGTGCAGATGCACCTGAACTTGACCCCGCCAATTATGGCTTCAGCGAAAAAGATTATGATCGCAAGATCTTCATCGATTACTATCTGGGGCTGGAATATGCCACCATCCCGGAAATGCTGGAGATTTTGAAGCGGACCTATTGTTCGACTTTCGGCATTGAATTTATGCATATCTCCGATCCAGAAGCCAAAGGCTGGCTGCAGGAGCGGATTGAAGGTCCGGACAAAGAGATTGCTTTTACCAAGGAAGGTAAAGTGGCGATTTTGAAAAAACTGATCGAAGCGGAAGGCTTTGAGAAGTTTTTGGACGTGAAATATACTGGGACCAAGCGGTTCGGCCTTGATGGCGGCGAAGCGCTGATCCCAGCGCTTGAGCAAATCATCAAGCGTGGTGGTGCTTTGGGCGTGAAAGACATTGTGTTGGGCATGGCCCACCGCGGTCGTTTGAACGTTTTGACCCAAGTGATGGGCAAAACACACCGCGCTTTGTTCCACGAATTTAAGGGCGGCGCGCCGCATCCTGATGATGTGGAAGGCTCGGGCGATGTGAAATATCACCTTGGGGCGTCATCCGACCGTGAGTTTGATGGCAACAATGTGCACTTGTCGCTGACAGCGAACCCATCTCACTTGGAAATTGTGAACCCAGTTGTGTTGGGCAAATCTCGTGCCAAGCAAGATCAGCACAATGCTGAAGATGGCATTTTTGTACCGCCAAAGAAAACCGATCGCTCATCTGTATTGCCATTGCTGTTGCATGGTGATGCGGCCTTTGCGGGCCAGGGTGTTGTCGCAGAATGTTTTGGGTTGTCTGGTCTTAAAGGCCACCGTACGGGCGGTTCGATCCACTTTGTGATCAACAACCAAATCGGCTTTACAACCGCACCAATGTATTCGCGCTCTTCGCCTTATCCAACCGATGTGGCGAAAATGATTGAAGCGCCGGTGTTCCATGTGAATGGCGACGATCCGGAAGCGGTGACGTTTGCGGCCAAGATCGCGATTGAATATCGCCAGAAATTTAAGAAGCCAGTGGTGATCGACATGATCTGCTACCGTCGCTTTGGCCACAATGAGGGCGATGAGCCGTCATTTACCCAGCCGCAAATGTATAAGGCGATCCGCTCGCACAAGACCACGCTGCAAATCTATGCTGATAAGCTGGTGAGCGAAGGGGTGTTGAGCGAGAAGGAAGTGGATCGATTCATTTCTGATTGGCGCAGCCATTTGGAAGAAGAGTTTTCCGCTGGCGATGAATATAAACCCAACAAGGCCGACTGGCTGGATGGCGCTTGGAAAAACATCAAGCACGCCGAAGATGGCGCGCGTCGCGGCAATTCTGGCGTGGATGTGGACCGCTTGCGCGAAATCGGCACCAAGATCACCGATATCCCAGAAGGGTTTGAAGCGCATAAGACCATTAAGCGTTTCATGAACAACCGGAAGAAAGTGATTGATTCAGGCGAGGGCATTGATTGGGCCCTTGGCGAAGCCTTGGCTTTTGGCTCGTTGGTGACCGAAGGCCACCCGGTTCGCTTGTCTGGTCAGGATTGCGAGCGCGGTACGTTTTCGCAACGGCACACTGTGCTGCATGATCAGGCAGATGGGCGCATGTATACGCCGTTGAACAATATCAAAGACGGTCAAGCTCGCTATGAAGTGATCAACTCCATGCTGTCTGAAGAGGCGGTGCTTGGTTTTGAATATGGCTATTCATTGGCTGAGCCAAACGCCCTGACCATCTGGGAAGCGCAGTTTGGTGACTTTGTGAACGGCGCTCAAGTCGTGATCGACCAATTCATTTCGTCCGGCGAGCGCAAATGGCTGCGGATGTCTGGCTTGGTGATGATGTTGCCGCATGGTTATGAGGGCCAAGGGCCAGAGCACTCTTCTGCTCGTTTGGAGCGCTTTTTACAGCTTTGTGCGGAAGACAATATGCAAGTGGCGAACTGTACAACTCCGGCCAACTACTTCCATATTTTGCGCCGTCAATTGACCCGCGAATTCCGGAAGCCGTTGATTTTGATGACACCAAAGAGCCTGTTGCGCCATAAGCGTTGCGTCTCTTCTTTGGAAGAAATGGGCCCGAACTCCACTTTCCACCGTTTGCTGTGGGATGATGCGGAGACACCGGGCGGTCAAACAGAAATTAAACTGCAATCAGACGATAAGATCCGTCGCGTGGTGCTGTGTTCAGGCAAAGTCTATTACGACTTGCTGGAAGATCGTGAAAAGCGCGGCATCGACGATGTTTATCTGATGCGGTTGGAGCAGCTTTATCCGTTCCCAGCAAAAGCATTGCATGATGAGTTGTCACGCTTCAAAAATGCTGAAATTGTATGGTGTCAGGAAGAGCCGAAAAATATGGGCGCCTGGGCGTTCATTCAGCCTTATGTTGAATGGGTGCTTGAGCAAATGGATCGTGCTGGTGAACGTCCGCGTTATGTGGGTCGCGCCGCATCTGCATCCACTGCGACAGGTTTGATGCGCAACCATTTGGCGCAGTTGCAGGCCTTCTTGGATGAAGCTTTTGCCGAATAGTGCGAATTGATTGGAAAATAAAATGTCCCAAGAAATTAAAGTGCCCACTTTGGGCGAAAGCGTAACAGAGGCCACAATCGGCCAATGGTTCAAAAAAGTCGGCGATCACGTCAAAACTGATGAGCCAATTGTTGAGTTGGAAACCGATAAGGTGACCATTGAAGTGCCCGCACCAAGCGATGGTGTTTTGGAAGCAATTAGCGCCGAAGTGGGAGAAACTGTTGAGGTTGGTGCATTGATTGGCGCCATTGGCGCAAGTGATGGCGCCGCACCTCAAGCGCAAGATAATGATGATAATGCCGAGACAAGCGAGGCTTCGATGGCGGACGAAAACAAATCTAGCGGTGACGCTGAAATTATTGAACTTTTGGTACCAAGCTCCGGCGAATCCGTTGTGGAAGCCGATGTGGGCGAATGGTTCAAAAAAGTTGGCGACAGTGTAGACGCTGACGAAGCTGTGGTTGAATTGGAAACCGATAAAGCTGCCATGGATGTGCCCGCACCACAGGCTGGCAAAATCGTTGAGATTGTTGCGGAAAGCGGCGAAACCGTTGAGGTCGGTGCTGTGTTGGCGCGGATCGCGGTTGGCGAAGGCGCGGCAGCGGCAGCGCCTGCACCTGCGGCAGCCCCAGCGGCACCTAGCACCAGCGGAACGGGCGATATGCCTCCCGCACCATCTGCACAAAAGATGATGACGGAAAAAGGCATTGATGCTGGCGATGTTGATGGCTCTGGCAAGCGTGGCCAAATCTTGAAAGAAGATGTGATGTCTGCCGTGTCTAATTTGGGTGCAAAGCAAGAAAGCGCGCCGAAAAAGGCAGCTGTTGCTGCTTCGCGTGAAGCGGGTGAAGGCGAGGAGCGGGTGAAAATGACCCGGTTGCGCCAAACCATTGCACGCCGCTTGAAAGATGCGCAAAACACAGCTGCCATGTTGACCACCTTTAACGAGGTGGACATGAAGCCGGTGATGGATCTGCGCAAATCTTACAAGGAATTGTTTGAGAAAAAGCACGGCGTTAAGCTTGGCTTTATGGGCTTTTTCACCAAAGCGGTTTGCCATGCGTTGAAAGAAATTCCTGCCGTGAATGCGGAGATTGATGGCACTGACATCATCTATAAAAACTTCGCACATATTGGCGTTGCTGTGGGCACAGACAAGGGCTTGGTTGTGCCTGTTGTGCGCGATGCAGACCAGATGTCGATTGCTGAGATTGAGCAAGAAATTGGCCGCTTGGGTGTTGCTGCACGTGATGGCGACCTTTCAATGGCGGACATGCAGGGCGGTACATTCACCATCTCAAATGGTGGTGTTTATGGCTCCTTGATGTCGACCCCAATTTTGAACGCACCACAATCTGGCATTTTGGGGATGCACAAAATTCAGGAACGGCCTGTTGTGGAAAATGGTCAAATCGTCATTAAGCCAATGATGTATCTGGCGCTATCTTATGACCACCGGATTGTTGATGGCAAAGAAGCCGTAACCTTCTTGGTACGTTTGAAAGAAAGCTTGGAAGATCCACAGCGTTTGGTGCTTGATCTTTAAGGCTTTGTGCCAACCCAAAGGATAGCCCAACATGTCAGTTGAATTGACATTGTTGATTTGGAGCACGGTGGTGGCCATCATCTATGTCACCACCCAAAGCTTTCTATTCAAAGCGCAGGTTGGCAACCGCTATACAATCACCGCGCGGGACGAAGAAATTGTCCCGACCGGTTTGGCTGGCCGGGCCAACCGCGCGCTGAGAAACTTTGTTGAAACCTACCCGATTTTTATCGCGCTGGTTTTGGCGATCGAGTTGCTCTCTGCCAGCAATGGGTTTTCGGTGGTGGGTGCACATATTTATTTCTGGGCACGGGTTTTGTTTTTGCCAGCCTATTTGATTGGCACGCCATATGTGCGGACCTTTATCTGGAAATTCAGTGCACTTGGATTGGTATTGATGATGCAACCTTTGTTTGTTGCCATGTTCTGGGGAAACTAATGGACGCCTATTGGATCGAATTTTTGGGACTTATGGCGGTTTTCGGCTTGGCGGCGATTATGCCGGGCATCGATTTCACCATGGTTTTGCGCCAATCCATCGCCAATGGTCGCAAGGCAGGCATCTTCACCAGTCTTGGTATTGCATCGGCTGTGTTTGTGCATGCGACCTACACTATTCTGGGTGTCGGCTTGATCATTTCCCAATCTATTTTGGCCTTCAACATTATCCGGTTCTTGGGCGCGGCCTATTTGCTTTACTTGGGCATTCAGTCTTTGCGTGCGCCCGCGCCAGAGCCAGCCAAAATGGATGTATCTCATATTGATACCAGCCAAAGCATCTTTAAGAGTTTTGGCATCGGGTTTTTGACCAATCTGCTGAACCCCAAGGCCACGATCTTTTTCGTATCCGTGTTCACCACTTTGGTGAGCCTATCTACACCGATCCACATTCAATTTAGCTATGTGGGGGCGATGGCCTTTGTATTGTTCAGCTGGTTTTCGCTGGTGGCGATTTTTTTCACGACCCCGAGGGTGCGTGCAGGGTTTTACGCCATGGGCAAATGGTTTAACCGCGCCACGGGTGCTGTATTGATTGGCATGGCCGCAAAAGTGGCCCTGACCCAACGATAGAAATGAAGAAGACGAGCAAGATCGTCTCCAAAAGGGTTTAATATAAGAGAGGCATTTATGTCAGAACAATTTGATCTCACTATCATCGGCACCGGCCCTGGCGGCTATGTTTGTGCCATTCGCGCAGCGCAATTGGGGCTGAAAGTTGCGGTTGTTGAAAAACGCAAAACCCATGGCGGCACATGCTTGAACATCGGTTGTATCCCTTCAAAAGCTTTGTTGCACGCCTCGGAGCTTTATGAAGAAGCTGGCCACAATTTCTCGAAATTGGGCATTGCAGTGGAAGGGTTGAATGTTGATTTGGCAGGGATGCTGAAGCACAAAGATGACACGGTGAACAGCAACACTTCTGGCATCGAATTTTTGTTTAAGAAAAACAAAATCACTGCATTCCATGGCTGGGGCAGCATTGAAGCGCCGGGCAAGGTGAAAGTGACTGCAGACGATGGGGCTACCCAAACAATCGAAAGCAAAAACATCGTTATTGCGACCGGTTCAGATTCAGCAAACTTGCCGGGCATTGAGATTGATGAAAAGCGCGTCGTGACCTCAACGGGTGCACTTGATCTTGAAACTGTACCAGAAAAAATGATCGTTGTGGGCGCGGGCGTGATTGGCCTTGAGCTTGGCTCTGTTTGGTCACGTTTGGGCGCAGAAGTCACTGTGGTTGAATTTTTGGACCGCATTTTGCCGGGCATGGACGGGGAAGTGGCGAAAAACTTCCAACGCACGCTGAAAAAGCAGGGCTTCAAATTCAAGCTTTCCACCAAAGTGACCAATGTGGACAATTCAGGTGACAGCTTGAAAGTGACCGTTGAGCCAGCTGCTGGCGGCGATGCTGAAGAGCTGGATGCCGACGTTGTGTTGGTGGCAATTGGCCGTACGCCATACACTAAAGGCCTTGGCCTTGAAGAAGCAGGTGTTGAGCTGGATGAACGCCGCCGCGTGAAAATCGACAACCATTACAAAACCAATGTTGATGGCATTTATGCCATTGGTGATGTAGTTGTTGGCCCAATGTTGGCGCACAAAGCGGAAGATGAAGGCGTGGCCATTGCTGAAATTTTGGCAGGCCAAGCTGGTCATGTGAATTATGATGTGATCCCTGGCGTTGTGTATACCAGCCCAGAAGTGGCTTCTGTCGGCAAGACCGAAGAAGAAGTGAAAGATGCGGGCATCGACTATAAGATCGGCAAATTCCAATTCACCGCCAATGGCCGGGCGAAAGCCATGTTGTCGACTGATGGTTTTGTAAAAATCATTGCTGACAAAAACACCGACCGCGTGTTGGGCGCTCATATTGTGGGCAAAGGCGCAGGCGAGATGATCCACGAGCTTGCTGTTTTGATGGAATTTGGTGGTTCTGCTGAAGATTTGGCGCGCACCTGCCACGCTCACCCCACCATGTCAGAAGCCGTGCGCGAAGCCGCCCTTGGCTGTGGTGATGGTACGATTCATATGTAAGCTTTTGAATCGGATTGTGCCTTTGGTGCAAATCGATAAAAATTTACCGCCGGACCTTAATGGTTCGGCGGTTTTTATTTGGACGCAAGTTCCGGCCCGTTCTTTGGCTATCTGCGAAACCGAAGGATCGGGATTGCTGGAATAGTCGACAAAAGGCCACCAACCACGCCGCAAATTACAACAATCGACCAATCCATTTTTGCGTTCGGTGGTGCGTCGAAATTGATGAATAGCATGTAGGCCGTGCCAAGAAGCACCTGCAACAAAACCACTGAGGATACGCTTCTGAACAGAGTTGAACTCGGGGCAAATAAGAGACCTATGCGCACAATAATGGCTCCGATTGTGGCCGCTATAGCAGCATAAACACATAGAACAACTAAGAGCATCGCAGGTCCATCACTTCGGTGGCTGGCATTAATCAGCGTTCCAATGGAATGCGACGGACGCCGAAGCCGTAATTGCGGAGGCCTTCAATTAGGCCCGTGTCGCCGATGAGGTGCAGGGCGCCAACGGCGACGAAGGTGGATTGTTCGTCCATCAGCTGACCGGCATTTTCGACCATTAGTTCATTGCGGGCGTCCAGCAAGGCTTCTTGGAACTCCGCCCAATCATCATCTCGGCCTTCATATTGACTGGTATAATGCAACTGCACCGGGATGATCATGCCGATCTGTTCTTTGAGATAAAGCTCATTCATGGTTTGCAGCACCGCATCATAAATGCCTTCCTCATAAAGGCGGGCAACATCTTCGATGGAACGAATAAACATTTGCTCATTGATGGATGAGATGGCTTCAAGTTGGCTCTCAATGGTTTCCAAGCTGACGACGGGAATGTCTTTTGACTTGGCCAATTCGATCAAACGTGCATCTAAAACCTGTGCGGTGGGGCCGCCCCATTCCATATCGCATTTGGTGAAAGAAAGACTGGACGCCCCAATCCAAGGTTGGAGTGGCGCGAGCATATCAAAGTCCATGCCCAACTCGTTCAAATAAGCATCAACAGCGGCAACTGTTTCTGACGATAGATCGTCAGCCAAGCTTTCGCCTTGAGGTTGCAGGATCAGTTGCGGGCTTTTGCCAATTACGGCGCCGACGGCGCTCGGGTCGTCAGCACTTTCAATTTCAACCGCGACCACGTCTGCGCTTTCTAACGCGGCTTGCACATTTGCGGGCAGATCCAAAACACGAGGGTCGGCTTTGTGCAGGGTGCCAAACACATATGATTTGAAGTCCATATCTTCGTGATAGACTTCCCAGAACACACCTTCCGGGTTGGCATATTGTGCGGCTTCCGCTTTCAACTCTTCATAGGTTGCAGGATCGTTTTGCTGCAGTTCGGCGACTAGATTTCTGGTGTCGCACGCGGCATAGCTGACGCTGGCGGAGAGGCTGAGCAAAAGGCTGGAAAGAATAATCTTTTTCATAAATTCAACTTTGTTTGAGCAGTGAACGGGCAGAATGCCGTTACATTATGGCTGTTTTTTGAGTTGAGCGGCGCCTGCGGGCAGTTTTTGTGCGCGATGATCCATATGGGTGAACAGCAGCACACCACACAAAACAAGCGCCGCGCCAAAGCCGTGATAAAGCGAAAAGGGTTCGCCCAAAATGGTGATGGCAAGCACAATGGTGACGATGGTCGACACATTGCCCAGCACCGCAGTGGGTTCCGGCCCCACCATGCCGATTGAAATGGCAATCAAATAGGCCGGCGCGACGGTTGAGATGGTGCCGATGGCCAGCATCAGCCACATGGCCTTTTGCGACAAGATGAGATCAGCAAATTCGTGAGTGGCCAGAAAATGCAGGATAACCATGCCGCCAGCGGCGCTCATGGCGATGGACGTGAAGAGGCGTGCGCCCACTTGGTCAATCAATGGCTTGGCCAGTAACTGATAAATAGCAAAGGCCAACGCAGCGCCCAGCACCAGCAATGCGCCGATCACGGTGTTTTGCCCTTCAAGCTGGATATCATGCGCAAAGATGATCGCCAGGCCACCATAAGAAACGCCCAAGGCGATCATGGCGGCGGCGCTGATTTTGCGGCGCTGCCAAAGGGCACCAATGACCACCACAAAAATGGGGTAGGTGAGCAGAATCAGCCGATCAAATTGGGCGGAGATGTAATTGAGACCTGCGAAATCCAGATAAGAGGCGACATAATAGCCGATAATGCCGACGGCGCAGATTTTAGCCGTGATGCGCCAGTTTAGGACCGACTGGCCGCCATTGGCGGCCTTTTGCTTGCGATAGCCGAAATAGCCAATCACGGCAAAAAACGGCACTGCGATGATCATCCGCCAAGTGAGGGTGGTTACCGCATCCACATTTTCCAAGAGGGCGAGCTTGATCACGATGCCTTTGGTGGAAAAAAAGCTGGCGCCTAAAGCACCAATAAAATAGCCCAACAAACGATTGGGCGCGGCAGATGACGACATGGGGGACAAACCTTGGCTGGATGTGCTGTTGCGATCACAACAGATTTAACCCGTGAAGTAAATGCCTCGAACGGCGGCGTGGCAAGTCGGGTTTTTGGTGCAGCGTCCAGTTAAGTGCGGTTTGCTAGGATCGCGGATGGGCTTTCAAATAGGCATCCATCAAATGGGCACTATCCACCTTGGTGTAGATTTGGGTGGTGGATAGGGATGCGTGGCCCAGCAGTTCTTGAATGGCGCGAAGATCGCCACCTGCACCCAATAGGTGGGTGGCAAAGGAGTGGCGCAAAGCATGGGGTGTTGCGCTGGCGGGTAAGCCGAATGCCGCGCGCAATTTTTGCATTTTCAATTGCACCAAACGGGCCCGCAAGGGGCCGCCCCGCGCGCCGCGAAACAGTGCATCTTTCGGCCCAGGTTGAAATGGGCATTTGCTGCGATAGTCTTCAATGGCGTCGTGGATGGCTTTGATCATTGGCACCATGCGGACTTTGCCGCCCTTGCCGGTGATGCGCAGACTGTCCTTGCCCTCAATATCTGACGGGGTGAGCGACAAGGCTTCGGCGATCCGCAGCCCGCCGCCATAGCAAAGGGCCATCACTGCAATGTCTCGCGCGGCGATCCAGGGCTCTTCATCTAAGATGTCGCCATCATCAATTAGGCGTTTCGCGTCAATGGCCGTCAGAGCCTTAGGCAGAGATTGATCTTTTTTGGGCGCGCGGATGGCATTTAAACTGTCTGGCGTGGCCCAGCCTTCTTTTGCCAAAAACTTATAAAAGCTCTTGAGGGCCGATAGGCTGCGGGCGATTGAGCGATTTTTGGCGCCGTTGCTGCGCTTATGGGCTAAAAAGGCACGCCAATCTGTTGGCGTGAGATTTTGCAAATGCTTGGTTTGCACCGGCTCACCCAAATGTCCAACCAGAAAATGCAGCAATTGATCCAAATCTCGATCATAGGCAATCAAGGTTTGCTCCGACAGGCGGCGCAGGGAACTTAGCTCGTCTAGCCACATGGTACGCCATTGGCCGACCTGTTTTGAGTGGATGTTGTCGAATGCCATGAATATTGCTCAGTTGGGTTTCACTGACTTTAAAATACAATGTCGAGCTTACCAAAGCGCAAATGTGGCTGACAATTGGTCCAATTCTTTCTAGCCTTGGTCAAAACGAATCTCTTGGAGTACGTGTGAACCAAATTGCATCTGACATTGTGGCGGTGATGGTGAGTGTGGCCGTGGACGGTCCCTATTCTTATCGGGTACCGCACGATATGCAGGTGGCGCGTGGATCGATTGTGCAGGTGCCGTTGGGCCCGCGCAAAGTGACAGGCGTTGTATGGGGCGAGCCAAAGGATAAGGTGGCCCACAATCGCTTGCGCGACATAGAAACACTTTTTGACACACCGCCACTGACAGATGAGCTGATGAAGCTAGTGGATTGGGTGGCGAAATATACTTTGGCGCAGCCCGGCATGGTGTTGCGCGGGGTGCTGCGGTCGCCAGAAGCCTTTGAGCCAGATAAGCCGGTGACAGTTTATCAGTTGACGGATTTGCGGCCCGAACGGCTCACGTCAGCGCGGCAGCGGGTTATCGAGACCATGGAAGATGGTTTTTCCTGGGGCAAGACGGCGCTGGTGGGCGCCAGCGGTGTTTCGCCATCGGTGATCGAGGGGTTGGTGAAGCAAGGGGTGCTGGAGCAACATTTTGTACCACCGCCGCCAATTGTTACTGCACCGGATGCAGACCATAATCCGCTTTCTCTGAATGATGAGCAGCAGGCTGCTGTTGATGCCATTACCAGCAATGGGTTTCATCAATTTGGTGTTTCGCTGCTGGATGGGGTGACTGGCTCGGGCAAAACGGAAGTGTTTTTTGAAGCGGTGGCGGCCTGTCTCAAAGCTGGCCGGCAAGCTGTGATTTTGCTGCCCGAGATTGCGTTGACCCATACTTTCCTCGATCGGTTTGAACAGCGGTTTGGCGCGAGACCCGGAGAGTGGCACTCCGATATGACCCCTGTGCAACGGGCACGCATGTGGCGCGCTGTGGCGCGGGGCAAAGTGCCTGCGGTTGTTGGCGCACGCTCGGCATTGTTTTTGCCGTTTCCAGATCTGGGCCTTATCGTGATCGATGAAGAACATGATGGGGCGTTTAAGCAATCTGACCGCGTGAATTATCATGCACGGGATATGGCGGTGGTGCGCGCCAATCTCACCAAAGGACATGTGATTCTATCTTCGGCCACACCATCGGTGGAAAGTCGCAACAATGCCGACCAAGGCAGATACCAACATGTGAAAATGCTGGGTCGCTTTGCTGAAGCGGCAATGCCGGATATTACCGCTATCGATATGCGGGCGGATGGTCCAGAGAAGGGCGAATGGATCGCCCCGAAACTGGCGCGGGAAATCTTTTCAGTTTTGGATCGGGGTGAGCAGGCTTTGCTGTTCCTCAATCGCCGGGGCTATGCGCCGCTGACCTTGTGCCGTTCTTGCGGCCATCAATATCAATGCCCGGACTGTTCAGCCTGGTTGGTTGAGCATCGGTTTCGCGGCGTGCTGACCTGTCACCATTGTGGTCATGAAATTGGTGTGCCGAAAGAATGCCATAAATGCGGGGCGGACGATTCGCTGGTGCCGATTGGTCCTGGTATTGAACGTATTGCGGAAGAGGCCGCAAAACGTTTCCCCGATGCAAGACGGGTAATCCTCTCGTCAGACATGGGCACTATGGCGCAAACCAAGGCCCGATTCGAAGAAATTGCACAGGGCGATTATGATTTGATCATCGGCACCCAATTGGTGGCCAAAGGGCACCATTTCCCCAAATTGAATTTGGTGGGCGTGCTGGATGCGGATTTGGGGTTGGCGCATGGCGACCCGCGCGCGGCCGAAAAAACCTTTCAGCTTCTGACGCAGGTTACAGGACGCGCAGGACGTACAGGCAAGTCTGGCCGTGCCTTCTTGCAAACTTATGTGCCCGAGCATGCGGTGATGCAGGCGTTGGTGCGTGGTGATCGGGAAGCATTTTATGCCCATGAGATCAAAGCGCGGGGCATGGTTGGCTTGCCACCCTTTGGCCGATTGGCGGCACTGATTATTTCTGCCAATGAACATGATGTGGCTTTTAACTATGCGCGGCAGTTGGCGGTTCTTTCGCCAAAGGCGCCGGACGAGGCTAAGCTGAAATTGTTCGGCCCAGCAGATGCACCTGTAGCGATGGTGCGCGGACGGCATCGTGTGCGGTTGCTGGTGCAAAGCGAAAAGCAGTTTGATCTTTCCGGATATGTGCGCTTTTGGCTGGCTGAAGGGCCAAAACCAACGGGAAATTTGCGGGTTCAGGTCGATATTGACCCGATGAGCTTTTACTAGAATTGTCGGGCAAAAATGACCCTGAAGTGCGACAATTTGTCAATCTTTTATGATTCCGTGTGGGAATCTCACGAATCCGCCCAAAGTTAGGCATGAAAATGGTCCCTGCATATTGCGCACCCGAAAGCCATGTGATAGACGGTGCGCGATATTTGAGGGGGATCGACAGGTCCAACTATAAACACCATTGAATTTTGTTTCGGATTGGAAAGTTGTTCTAACTTTACAAAACGGGTTTGAGCAAAGTTCGAGAAGATTGGGGAATAGAGGCGTTGAGCGCACAAAACTCAGTTCTAACTCAGATCGCACGGCCATATGCGTCAGCACTTTTTGACCTTGCGCGTGACGCGAAAGACGTCGCCGGTGTTGAAAAGGGGCTCGATGGCCTTTCTAAAATGATCAATGAAAGTGCAGAATTTGCTGACTTTTTGAAGAGCCCTGTCATCAGCGGCGAGCAAAAAGAGCAAGTTGTTGCTGCGCTTTTGGCGAAGGCAAAGGCAAAGGGCCTTGTAGCCAATTTTGTTTCCTTGGTGGCCAAGAACGGACGATTGTTCGCTTTGACCGCCATGATTAACCAGTTCAAAGCGCTTGCAGCGGAAGACCGTGGCGAAGTTCACGCCGAGGTCACCTCTGCTCAACCGCTTTCGAAAGCACACCAGGACAGCCTTGCTGCTGCTCTGAAAAAGAAAATCGGCAAGGATGTCACGCTTGAGCAACATGTGGATGCTGATCTTATTGGGGGCTTGATCGTTAAGGTCGGTTCACAAATGATCGATTCCTCGCTTAAGACGAAATTGACTGCCATGAAGATCGCCATGAAAGAGGTCGGCTAATGGACATTAAAGCTGCGGAAATTTCCGCCATCCTAAAAGACCAGATCAAGGACTTTGGGAAAGAGGCGCAAGTCTCAGAAGTTGGGCAAGTATTGTCAGTAGGTGACGGTATTGCTCGTGTATATGGGCTTGATAATGTGCAAGCTGGTGAACTTGTTGAGTTCCCAGGTGGCATTAAAGGGATGGCTCTTAACCTTGAAGCCGACAATGTCGGTGTTGTTATCTTTGGCTCTGACCGGGGCATTAAAGAAGGTGACACGGTTAAGCGTACTGGCGCGATTGTTGACGTGCCTGTCGGTAAAGAGTTGTTGGGCCGTGTTGTTGACGGCTTGGGCAACCCAATCGATGGTAAAGGTCCAATCAAATCTGCAAACCGTGCTTTGGCGGATGTGAAGGCGCCTGGCATTTTGCCACGTAAGTCTGTGCATGAGCCAATGTCTACAGGTTTGAAAGCGGTTGACGCGATGATCCCGATTGGCCGTGGCCAGCGTGAGTTGATCATTGGTGACCGTCAGACTGGTAAAACAGCGATCATTTTGGATACATTCCTCAACCAAAAGCCTGCTCACGAAGCTGGCAATGAGGATGACAAACTTTACTGTATCTATGTTGCGATTGGCCAAAAGCGGTCAACTGTGGCGCAGTTCGTGAAGACTTTGGAAGATGCTGGCGCAATGGAATATTCTATTGTTGTTGCCGCTACAGCGTCTGACCCTGCGCCGATGCAGTTCTTGGCACCATTTACAGCATGTGCCATGGGCGAATATTTCCGTGATAACGGCATGCACGCTGTGATCGGTTATGACGATTTGTCAAAGCAAGCTGTGGCTTATCGTCAAATGTCACTTCTTCTTCGTCGTCCACCTGGGCGTGAAGCTTATCCTGGTGACGTGTTCTATCTTCACTCACGTCTTTTGGAACGTGCTGCGAAATTGAACGAAGATCATGGTTCAGGCTCATTGACCGCTTTGCCGATCATTGAGACACAAGCGAACGACGTTTCTGCTTATATTCCAACAAACGTGATTTCGATTACAGACGGTCAGATCTTCTTGGAAACTGACTTGTTCTTCCAAGGTATCCGTCCTGCGGTTAACGTTGGTTTGTCTGTGTCACGTGTGGGTTCATCAGCGCAAATTAAAGCGATGAAGCAGGTTGCCGGCTCTATTAAGGGTGAATTGGCGCAGTACCGCGAAATGGCGGCCTTTGCGCAGTTCGGTTCAGACCTTGATGCTGCAACACAGCAATTGCTTAACCGCGGTGCCCGTCTTGTTGAGTTGCTTAAGCAGCCACAATTCTCACCTTTGAAAACCGAAGAACAGGTTGCGGTGATTTTTGCTGGCGTGAACGGCTATATCGACAAAGTCGAAGTTCGCGATGTTCAAAAGTTCGAAGCTGGCTTGCTTTCAGCCCTGCGCTCTAAGCACCAAGATCTTTTGACAACAATTGCAAAAGAAAAAGCCCTTTCAGATGATCTGAAAGCCAAACTCGACGCCGCGATTGGCGATTACGCCAAGACATTCGCTGCATAACTGAGTGGTTTAACTAAGGAGCTGAGGTGCTATGCCCTCATTGAAGGACCTTAAAAACCGGATCTCTTCGGTCAAGTCGACCCAGAAGATCACCAAAGCCATGCAGATGGTGGCAGCAGCAAAGTTGCGTCGTGCGCAAGAGAATGCTGAAAATGCTCGGCCTTATGCCGAACGCATGAATGATGTGCTCTCTTCATTGGCCACAGCCTATAAGGGGCGTGAAGACGCCCCTCAATTGCTGGGTGGTAATGGCAAAGACCAAACGCACCTGCTTGTTGTTGCAACAGCGGAGCGTGGCCTTTGTGGTGGCTTCAACTCCAATATTGCTAAGTTGGCGCGTGATCATGCCAATAAGCTTTTGGCTGAAGGTAAAACGGTTAAAATTTTGTGCGTAGGCAAAAAGGGACATGACGTGTTGAAGCGTTTGTTCCCAGATCAAATCTTGGATTTGATTACCCTGCGCGAAGTCAAGCAAGTTGGTTACACTGACGCTCAAAGCATTGGCGAACGTGTGCTCGACATGTTTGAAAAAGACGAATTTGACGTTGCAACCTTGTTCTATTCGAAATTCCAGTCTGTGATCGCTCAGGTGCCAACGGCGCACCAACTGATCCCTGCTGTGTTTGATGAGACAGAGGAAGACGCCGGCGCAGATTCAGCCAACTATGAATATGAGCCGAGCGAAGAAGCAATTCTTGAGGACTTGCTTCCCCGCAATATCTCTGTGCAAATTTTCCACGCATTGTTGGAAAATGGTGCCGGTGAAATGGGCGCGAAAATGACCGCTATGGACAACGCGACCCGCAATGCTGGTGATATGATCAAGAAATTGAACATCAGCTATAACCGTCAGCGCCAAGCGCAGATTACAAAAGAATTGATTGAAATTATCTCAGGCGCGGAAGCGCTCTAAGGCAAACGAGGACAGACCATGGCAGCAAAAGCGAAACAGGTCGGACGCATTGCGCAGGTTATTGGCGCGGTGGTGGACGTTGAGTTTGACGGCGACCTCCCGGCAATTTTGGATGCGCTTGAAACAGACAATAATGGCAACCGGTTGGTACTGGAAGTGGCTCAGCACTTGGGCGAAAACACTGTACGTACCATCGCGATGGACACGACCGAAGGTCTTGTTCGTGGACAAGAAGTAGCCAGCACAGGTGAATCAATCACGGTTCCAGTGGGCGAAGGTACTCTTGGCCGCATCATGAACGTGATTGGTCAGCCAATCGACGAAGCAGGCGAAATCAAATCAAAAGCACGGCGTCCAATTCACGCTGAGGCACCTGAATTTGTTGAACAGTCTCCAGAAGCTGAAATTCTGGTAACCGGCATTAAGGTTGTTGACCTTTTGGCGCCATATGCGAAGGGCGGTAAGATCGGCCTATTCGGTGGTGCTGGTGTTGGTAAAACAGTTCTTATTCAGGAATTGATCAACAACGTTGCGAACAATCACGGTGGTTATTCTGTGTTTGCGGGCGTTGGCGAGCGTACACGTGAAGGTAACGACCTTTACTGGGAAATGATTGAATCTGGCGTGAACCAAGAAAAGGGCGGCGAAGGCTCTAAATGTTCATTGGTGTTCGGTCAGATGAACGAGCCTCCAGGTGCTCGTGCCCGTGTGGCGTTGACAGGTTTGACCATTGCGGAACAGTTCCGTGATGAAGGTCAGGACGTGTTGTTCTTCGTGGATAACATCTTCCGCTTTACACAGGCTGGTTCAGAAGTGTCAGCGCTGTTGGGTCGTATTCCTTCAGCTGTGGGTTATCAGCCAACATTGGCGACTGACATGGGTGACATGCAGGAGCGGATTACAACCACTTCAAAGGGGTCTATTACCTCTGTGCAAGCGGTTTACGTGCCTGCCGATGACTTGACTGACCCTGCACCTGCAACAACATTTGCTCACTTGGATGCGCAAACAGTTTTGAACCGTGCGATTTCTGAAAAGGGTATTTACCCTGCGGTTGACCCGTTGGATTCAAACTCACGTTTGTTGGACCCTCAAGTGGTTGGCGAAGAGCACTATGCAGTTGCTCGTGAAGTTCAAGAAATTTTGCAGCGCTATAAAGCACTTCAAGACATTATCGCGATTTTGGGTATGGACGAATTGTCTGAAGAAGACAAAATGACTGTGGCCCGTGCGCGTAAGATTGAGCGCTTTATGTCTCAGCCATTCCACGTGGCGGAAGTATTTACTGGTACATCTGGTATCTTCGTTCCATTGGAAGAAACTGTTAAAGCCTTTAAAGGTCTGGTTGCTGGTGATTATGACCACTTGCCAGAAGCTGCGTTCTACATGGTTGGTACCATTGATGACGCCGTGAAAAAGGCACAGAAACTGGCTGCGGAAGCTGCGTAAGGTTAAGAGGTAAGTATGGCCGAAGGCATTAAAATCGAAGTGGTTTCACCAGAGAACTTGGTGCTGAGCGACGATGTGGCTTCGGTCACCGTGCCTGGTACCGACGGTTATTTCACGGTGATGGGCGACCATGCCGCGATGATGACAACCCTCAAGGCTGGCTTTGTGACCGTTAAAGCTGAAAATGGCGATGTGCGCTCATTTTATGTGCGTGGCGGTTTTGCCGATGTATCAAATGCAGGTCTAACCATTTTGGCGGAAGAAGCCAAAACAGGTGAAGACTTTGACCGCTCTGAAGTAGATGCGGCCATTGTCTCTGCACAAGAGGCATTGGACAAAGCAGGTGATGATCACGCCAAACAAGAAGCACAAAACAACCTAGACGGTTGGAAAAACTTGCTTCTTGAAGTGGATGCTGGTGGCATGGTCCACTAAGCGTCCTACGCTTCAAAGTTTTAAGGGCTCGCAGTTTTGCGGGCCCTTTTTTTTGATATTTCTTAAAACTCCTTAGAAAATGTAACCATGCTTTAATTAAATGCGCCCAAAATGTTTTGAGAAGAATATAATTACTATCTGATATTTAGAGCAATAATCGACTTTTCCCATATTAGGGGTCGGCTATTGCTCTATTTTTTTGTCCGTGGGGCTGCGGACAAGATTGGAGACAAATATGAAATTGCTTGAGCGCATGAAGATCGTCCATAAAATTCCCGGACTAGTGATCGCCGCAACACTGACCGTGGGGCTGTCGCTGGGCGTGGTGAGTGTAATTATCGGCTCTAACGTTGTTACCGAAGCGGCAACGAAGAAGCTTGAAACCGCTGCGACCAATCTTGAACGCGAGCTCGAGCGATATTTGCAAGAAATTGAGGGCGACCTCGAATTGCAGGCAACGCACCCTTATACGGTGGATGCGTTGAATGCCTTTGCCGTTGGCTTTGACGAAGTTGAAGGCGACAAGGCTAAGACCCTGCAAAATGCCTATATTGAGGAAAATCCAAATCAGTTGGGTGAAAAGCATCTGCTGGATGCCGCTCCGGGTGACAATAGCTATAACCAAGCTCACGCCAAGTTCCACCCCGTCTATCGTGACCTACTGGAAGAACGCGGCTACTACGACATCTTCATGTTCAACACCAATGGCGATCTCGTCTACAGTGTTTTTAAAGAGTTGGATTACGCCACAAACTTCAAGTCTGGTGGTGGCCAATGGGCAGATACCGATCTCGGCAATGCGTTCCGCGCGGGTATTGCGTTGAACAAAGGCGAGCAGCAATTCTTTGACTTCAAGCCTTACGCGCCGAGCTATGATGCGCCAGCAGCGTTCATTTCTGCGCCGGTGTTTGATGGCAACCAACGCATTGGCGTAATCGCCTACCAAATGCCAATCGATAAAATCAATCAGGTCATGGCTTCAGAAGCAGGTTTGGGCGCGACTGGGGAAACCATCCTGGTTGGCGCAGACTATAAGTTGCGCAATGATTCTACCTTTAGTGAAGAAAACGACATTCTGAACACCACATATGAATCGGATGCTCTGGCAAAAGTATTCGATAATGTGGCGGTTTCAGGTGAAGAAGTTGGCTACCGCGATATCACCTCGCTATTTTATGCAGCACATGTGAAGTTTGACGGTGCGGACTGGGCGGTGGTTGCACTGCAGGATAAAGAAGAGGCGTTGAGCGCCATTGGCTTTATGTCCATGATGATGATGGGCATTGGGCTTCTAGTGAGTGCTGTAATCGCCTTTCTCGGTTTTGTATTCTCAAAAACCATCACCACCCCGATGGCAAAAATCTCGGATGCGATGTCTCGCATTTCAAACAATGAGCTGGACTTGGTTGTAGAAAACCAAGATCGCTCTGACGAGGTGGGTGAAATGGCGCGGGCCGTTGAGGTGTTTCGCGATAATGCAGAAAAGATTGCTGCGTTGGATGCTGAAGAGCGGGAACGTGCCGCCCAACTGGCGGACCGTAACAAAGCCATGCAGGCTCTCCAGGATTCCATGGGGCAAGTTGTGGGCTCTGCAGCAGCAGGTGATTTCTCTCAACGCATTAATCTGGAATTGCGCGACGAGGGATTGAAGAAGATCGCGAACAGCGTAAACGGTCTTGTTTCGACTGTGGACCGTGGTTTGAAAGAAACCGGCGAAGTGCTGTCAGCTTTGGCGAACACCAATCTGACTGTGCGGATGGAAGGCGACTATGAAGGTGCGTTCTTGCAGTTGAAGAACGATACCAACCGGGTTGGTGATCGGTTGACCGAAGTGGTTGGCCAGCTGCGCACGACATCTCGTGCCCTTAAAACAGCAACAGGCGAGATCCTTTCTGGTGCCAACGATCTTTCTGATCGTACGACCCGTCAGGCCGCGACAATTGAAGAAACCTCTGCAGCCATGGAGCAATTGGCCAACACAGTGTTGGAAAATGCAAAAGAAGCTGAAGAAGCCTCAAACATTGCCGAGCGGGTCCGCTCAACTGCGGAAGAAGGTGGCGATGTGATGCGTCAGGCCAATGAGGCGATGGAACGGATTACAACCTCTTCGAATAAGATCTCGAACATTATCGGCATGATTGACGATATTGCTTTCCAAACCAACTTGTTGGCCTTGAACGCCTCTGTTGAAGCGGCGCGGGCAGGTGAAGCCGGTAAAGGCTTTGCGGTGGTTGCTGTTGAAGTGCGGCGTCTGGCGCAATCAGCGGCAGAAGCGTCAAACGAAGTGAAGGCTTTGATTGAGCAGTCTGTAACCGAAGTTGATGGTGGTTCACAATTGGTGGCGCAAGCAGCCAAGAGCTTGGAAGCAATGCTGGAGGCAGCACGGTCTAACAACACAATCATGGTTTCGATTGCGGATAAGAGCAAATCGCAAGCGTCTGCGATTGAGCAGATCAACACTGCGGTGCGCGACATGGATGAAACCACCCAGCACAATGCGGCTTTGGTGGAAGAAACCAACGCGGCGATTGAGCAGACTGAAAACCAGGCTAATGAGCTCGACAATATTGTTGAAGTGTTTGTGACAGAAGAGGGTGGTCAATCACGGCAGCTCGCTGCTGCAAGCCGGCCCGCAGCCAGTGCCCCTGCTGCCAAACCTCTCAGTGGCGTAAAGCAAATGCAGGCCAAGGCCATGTCTGCGGCAAAGTCTATGGTCACCCGCGGCAACAATGCTGTTGCTGTCGATCAGGAATGGGAAGAGTTTTAAAATTCCTTGCCGCACATAATATGCGTTCAGAACCGAAAACCACTCAAAGATGCTTTGAGTGGATTTTTGGTTTAGGGCTTCAAAATTGGGTTGGAAAACGCCGTTTGAATATGGATTTTCAAAACGTTTTCGAAAAATTCTACTTATTAA
The DNA here is from genome assembly GCF_049801075.1 of Maritalea sp. S77. Classification (NCBI taxonomy): domain Bacteria; kingdom Pseudomonadati; phylum Pseudomonadota; class Alphaproteobacteria; order Hyphomicrobiales; family Devosiaceae; genus Maritalea; species Maritalea sp. S77. Next base: position 454,801 of record NZ_JBNAGG010000003.1, read on the forward strand.
CAAAAATGGATAAAAATCGCATCTACATAAGTCATTGAATATATTCAAATATTTTTTGCGCGAGGGGCTGTATTCTCTTAAGTGATGCTAATTGCTGGCTTTTTTAAAATTGGATCGTTCTTTGTGGAGAGTTTTTTAAACATTTAGTGAAATAAATGAAGGTGAATAAATTCACTATTTGGGGTGCATTATGTCCATCGAGAAAATCTTTAAAATTGCCGGTGCAACTTTGATTGCATCAGTCGCCCTATTGTTGGCAATGATTGCGGTCAACAATTCTGCAAATTACGAACTAGAAGCCGCGCTTGAGCAGCAATATCATTCTTATCTTTTGGCAGATGAGCTGCGCCAGAGTTCTGACGACTTGACGCGCTTGGGCCGCACCTATGTGGTGACTGGTGATGAGAGCTACAAACAGCAATATATGGATATTCTTGATATCCGGAATGGTGTGAAAGCCCGGCCGGAAGATTATCACCGCATTTACTGGGATTTTGTTGCATCATCAGTTGGCGTGCCGCGCCCCAATACGGATCAAAAAGTGCCACTGCTTGACTTGATGAAACAAGCGGGCATGACAGAAGCCGAGTTGGCAAAACTTGCGGAAGCCGCAGCGAATTCAGATGGACTTGTTGGCCTTGAAGTTGAAGCCATGAATTTGGTTGAAGGCAAAGACAAGGATGGCAATGACACGGGTGTTGTTGACCGTGACCGTGCGATCGAATTGGTGCACTCAAATGATTATCACGAATTCAAGGGCAACATTATGGGGCCGGTGGATGAGTTTTATGTGATGCTTGAGCAGCGCATTGCCGACCGTGTGGCATCTGCTCAACAATATGTGACGATTGCAACAATCGCGATGTGGGCATCTGCATTGCTGACCTTGCTCATCTCAGCGGTGACCGCCTATTTGATCGTTTTCGACGTAACCCCACGTCTGAAACGCTTGGCCGAAATTATGCGCCAATTGGCTTCAAATGACCTCAATGTTCAAGTTGAAGGTTTGGACCGCAAAGACGAGCTAGGCGATATGGCGCAAACTGTTGAAGTGTTCCGCGATAATGCCGAGAAAGTTGCCGCCCTTGATGCAGAAGAGCGTGAACGCGCTGCTGAACTGGCGGATCGCAACAAAGCGATGCAAGCCTTACAAGACTCAATGGGACAAGTTGTGGGTTCTGCCGCGGCGGGTGACTTCTCCCATCGGATTGAGTTGGATCTAAATGATGATGGTCTGCGCAAAATCGCGAACAGCGTAAATGGTCTTGTTTCGACTGTGGACCGTGGTTTGAAAGAAACTGGCGAAGTGCTGTCAGCCTTGGCGAACACCAATCTGACTGTGCGGATGGAAGGCGACTATGAAGGTGCGTTCTTGCAGTTGAAGAACGATACCAACCGGGTTGGTGATCGGTTGACCGACGTGGTTGGCCAGCTGCGCACGACATCTCGTGCCCTTAAAACAGCAACAGGCGAGATCCTTTCTGGTGCCAACGATCTTTCTGATCGTACGACCCGTCAGGCCGCGACAATTGAAGAAACCTCTGCAGCCATGGAGCAATTGGCCAACACAGTGTTGGAAAATGCAAAAGAAGCTGAAGAAGCCTCAAACATTGCCGAGCGGGTCCGCTCAACTGCGGAAGAAGGTGGCGATGTGATGCGTCAGGCCAATGAGGCGATGGAACGGATTACAACCTCTTCGAATAAGATCTCGAACATTATCGGCATGATTGACGATATTGCTTTCCAAACCAACTTGTTGGCCTTGAACGCCTCTGTTGAAGCGGCGCGGGCAGGTGAAGCCGGTAAAGGCTTTGCGGTGGTTGCTGTTGAAGTGCGGCGTCTGGCGCAATCAGCGGCAGAAGCGTCAAACGAAGTGAAGGCTTTGATTGAGCAGTCTGTAACCGAAGTTGATGGTGGTTCACAATTGGTGGCGCAAGCAGCCAAGAGCTTGGAAGCAATGCTGGAGGCAGCACGGTCTAACAACACAATCATGGTTTCGATTGCGGATAAGAGCAAATCGCAAGCGTCTGCGATTGAGCAGATCAACACTGCGGTGCGCGACATGGATGAAACCACCCAGCACAATGCGGCTTTGGTGGAAGAAACCAACGCGGCGATTGAGCAGACTGAAAACCAGGCTAATGAGCTCGACAATATTGTTGAAGTGTTTGTGACAGAAGAGGGTGGTCAATCACGGCAGCTCGCTGCTGC
>NZ_JBNAGG010000004.1:2500-311524 GCF_049801075.1 Maritalea sp. S77
ATTTAGGTCACCCGCAAGGGAGCTAACCTGGGGAACTGAAACATCTAAGTACCCAGAGGAAAGGACATCAACCGAGACTCCGTTAGTAGTGGCGAGCGAACGCGGACCAGGCCAGTGGCCTATATGTAAGAACAGGAATGAGCTGGAAAGCTCAGCCATAGTGGGTGATAGCCCCGTACTGGTAGAAAGCATATAGGTCCTCGAGTAAGGCGGAACACGTGAAATTCTGTCTGAACATGGGGGGACCACCCTCCAAGCCTAAGTACTCGTGTGCGACCGATAGTGAACAAGTACCGTGAGGGAAAGGTGAAAAGCACCCCGACGAGGGGAGTGAAATAGTTCCTGAAACTGGATGCCTACAAACAGTCGGAGCCCGCAAGGGTGACGGCGTACCTTTTGTATAATGGGTCAGCGACTTAATTTAACATGCAAGCTTAAGCCGTTAGGTGTATGCGTAGCGAAAGCGAGTCTGAATAGGGCGTTGAGTATGTTGGATTAGACCCGAAACCAAGTGATCTAGCCATGGGCAGGCTGAAGGTGAGGTAACACTTACTGAAGGGCCGAACCCACTTCTGTTGAAAAAGAACGGGATGACCTGTGGCTAGGGGTGAAAGGCCAATCAAACTTGGAAATAGCTGGTTCTCCGCGAAATCTATTTAGGTAGAGCGTCAGACGAATACTCCAGGGGGTAGAGCACTGGATGGGCTAGGGGTCCCCAACGGATTACCAAACCTAACCAAACTCCGAATACCTGGAAGTAATATCTGGCAGACACACTGCGGGTGCTAAGGTCCGTAGTGGAGAGGGAAACAGCCCTGACCTACAGCTAAGGTCCCAAAGTCATGGTTAAGTGGGAAAGCTTGTGGGAATGCATAGACAACCAGGAGGTTGGCTTAGAAGCAGCCATCCTTTAAAGATAGCGTAACAGCTCACTGGTCAAGCGTTCCTGCGGCGAAAATGTACCGGGGCTCAAACCATGCACCGAAGCTTAGGGTTTGCACTTTGTGCAAGCGGTAGCGGAGCGTTCTGTAAGTCTGCGAAGGGATACCCGTGAGGGGTCCTGGAGGTATCAGAAGTGCGAATGCTGACATGAGTAGCGATAAAGAGTGTGAGAGACACTCTCGCCGAAAGTCCAAGGGTTCCTGCGCAATGCTAATCAGCGCAGGGTTAGTCGGCCCCTAAGTCGAGGACGAAAGTCGTAGACGATGGGAATCAGGTTAATATTCCTGAACCTGGTGGTAGTGACGAATTTGCAGATCTGTCAGTCCTTATCGGATTGGTTCTGGCAGTGAGCAAGTTCCAGGAAATAGCTCCACCGTTAAGACCGTACTCTAAACCAACACAGGTGGACAGGTAGAGAATACTAAGGCGCTTGAGAGAACTATGCTGAAGGAACTCGGCAAATTGCACGCGTAACTTCGGGATAAGCGTGACCCTTTCGTAGGCAACTATGGGAGGGTGGCACAGACCAGGGGGTGGCGACTGTTTACTAAAAACATAGGGCTCTGCGAAGTAGCAATACGACGTATAGGGTCTGACGCCTGCCCGGTGCTGGAAGGTTAAAAGGAGATGTGAGAGCATTGAATTGAAGCCCCAGTAAACGGCGGCCGTAACTATAACGGTCCTAAGGTAGCGAAATTCCTTGTCGGGTAAGTTCCGACCTGCACGAATGGCGTAACGACTTCCCCACTGTCTCCAGCATAGACTCAGCGAAATTGAACTCCCCGTGAAGATGCGGGGTTCCTGCGGTTAGACGGAAAGACCCCGTGCACCTTTACTATAGCTTCACACTGGCATTCGTGTCGGCATGTGCAGAATAGGTGGTAGGCTTTGAAATAGTGACGCCAGTTGCTATGGAGCCGCAATGTGAGATACCACCCTTATCGTCATGTATGTCTAACCGCGGCGTAACAGCGTCCGGGACAGTGTGTGGTGGGTAGTTTGACTGGGGCGGTCGCCTCCCAAAGAGTAACGGAGGCGCGCGATGGTGGGCTCAGACCGGTCGGAAATCGGTCGTCGAGTGCAATGGCATAAGCCCGCCTGACTGCGAGACTGACAAGTCGAGCAGAGACGAAAGTCGGTCATAGTGATCCGGTGGTCCCGCGTGGAAGGGCCATCGCTCAACGGATAAAAGGTACGCCGGGGATAACAGGCTGATGATGCCCAAGAGTCCATATCGACGGCATTGTTTGGCACCTCGATGTCGGCTCATCGCATCCTGGGGCTGGAGCAGGTCCCAAGGGTTTGGCTGTTCGCCAATTAAAGCGGTACGCGAGCTGGGTTTAGAACGTCGTGAGACAGTTCGGTCCCTATCTGCCGTGGGTGTAGGAATGTTGAGAAGAGTTGCCCCTAGTACGAGAGGACCGGGGTGAACAGATCTCTGGTGGACCTGTTGTGGCGCCAGCCGCATAGCAGGGTAGCTATATCTGGACGGGATAACCGCTGAAAGCATCTAAGCGGGAAGCCTCCTTCGAAACTAGCATTCCCTTGAGAGCCGTGGGAGACCACCACGTTGATAGGCCAGGTGTGGAAGCGCAGCAATGTGTGAAGCTTACTGGTACTAATAGCTCGATTGGCTTGATTGTTCTCATTAATCAATGTCCGTAAAACACCATTTACCAAACACGAACATCATCACTAGGTTCGCCTAGTACATATATTTAACTTCACGTTTTTGCTTTTTGCCGACTTGGTGATTATAGCGTGGTGCTCAGAACACGATCCCATTCCGAACTCGAACGTTAAACACCTCAGCGCCGATGGTACTTTGTCTTAAGGCATGGAAGAGTAGGTCGTTGCCAAGTCTGCTAAAAGCAAAAATAGCTCAATCGATGTAAATAATATCAAAACCCCACTAGCTAGAAATAGCCAGTGGGGTTTTTTGTTTGCTGAAGGGGGGACCTGGAAAATAATATGGTCACTCAAGTGAGTTTGTTTTTTTGCGGTCCCATGCGCTAAACTATGCTTGGAGGTGCGGTATGGAAATGCCAGCGCAAGTTGCTGAAAAGTATAATGAATATCCTGAGGCTGTTGCTAATGCGCTGCTGCATTTGCGCGCGCTTATCTTTGAGGTCGCTGCGGACTTGCCTCAAACGGGGGGATTGGTTGAGACCCTGAAATGGGGTGAACCTTCCTATTTGCCAAAAAAGAGAAATGTGGGCACAACAGTGCGGCTTGGGCAATCCAATTTCAAGGACTATGCCCTTTATGTGTCCTGCCAAACAAAACTTATTTCCAGTTTCAGACTTATGTCTCCTAACGAGTTCTACTATGAGGGCAACCGAGGTGTACATTTCAGTTTCGACACGAGGTTGGACGAAAACCTGCTAGGCCTGTTTGTTACCCAAGCCTTTACCTATCATCAAAGGTAACCTGTTTTCCCTCTTTAGTTCTCCAACATGCCACCTTTCAGTCGGTTTGCGCTGAAATATAGGATGGCGACACCTAAGGTTAGCCCTGTCATGGTTAGCCAGAGTGCCATGCCGCCAAATTGATGTAGGAGAAAGCCGCCGATCAGCGGCGCAAATACAAATCCAAAGCTGGAAAGAGATGAGGCACCAAAATAGGAGCCTTTGAGGTGTTCTGGTGCCAAACGATCAACAATGATGTTGAGGGTAGGGAAAAGGATGGCTTCGCCTATGCTGAGAATAAACATGGCAATCATCAACCAGATCCAAGGATCTGTTGGGGCAATAGCGAAACCGAAAAAGCCGCCTGCGAAGAAGATAACGCCGGACATGGCCCTCAGAAATGGCGACCAGTTTTCCATCAGTTTCAGCAATGCAAACTGTAAGATGATGATGGTGGTGCCGTTGATCAGGATAAGTGTCGCGTAGAGTTCTGTGAGCTCTGGAACGCCCATTTGCCGTAGATATTGCACGAGGCCCGCATCAATCTGGCCATAGCCGACAAACCCGATGAAAGAAGCGAAGACGAACAGGAGGAAGGCAGTGTCTTTTCCCAGCACCGAAAGGGCTGCGGAAAACTTTAATGGTTCGCCCTGCTTGGTACGCTTGAGCGGCTTTTCCAAATTAAAGATGTAGGCAGCGGCGATGAAATAGAGAACATAGAGGCCGGCGACAAAGATAAATGTGCTTTGTCGGCCCGTTGCGCCGGCAAAGGTGCCGAGCAAGGGACCAGTGGCTGCGCCCACATTCAACATGAAATAGCGGAAGTGCAGCGCCATGTCTTTGACCTTGCGGTCACTGACCATGTCGGTCATCAAGGCCTTCCCCGGGTTTTCGACCATGCCGCGGCCAAACGATTGCAGCAAGGTGCCTGAGAACAAGACCAGCAGGCTATCGGCGATGCCAATGATGCCGAAGGCAACAATGTTGAGAAATAGCCCGACCAGAATGATTTTGCGCCGACCCACAATGTCGGAAAGATAGCCGACATAGAACCCGAAAATAACCCCCACAGCAGCTGAGCCTGACAGAAACGCGCCGATCTCAAATTCGTTGAGCCCAAATTTGTCGTGCAGGATGATGGCCAGGAAGGGCCAGACCATAAAGAGGAAAAAACGTGAGGCAAAGGTGGCGAGAATCAAGAGCCAAATGGTCTTGTTAAATTCTTTAAGAGCGGCAAACATTTATGAGCTTTCGGACGGCGTATCGTAAGGTGTAGTCTAGGTCCTGACCCTAGGTTGGAATATCACTATGTGCGCAGAAATATTTTGATGCAATAAGAAAAGTTGAGTTTAAAAAGACACAAATGGATCGAGCTTCTATCCTTCAAAAATTGGTCTCGCACTATGAGGCCCTGTTAAATGACACTTCTTGTCAGCTGGTAGGCTTGGCAGGTGGGCAGGGGATTGGCAAAAGCTATCTGTCTCACCAGTTAAAGGCGCGGTTTGGTGATGATTTGTTGGTGCTGAGCCTTGACGACTTTTACCTCACCAAGGCGGCGCGAGAAGAGCTGGCGGTGCAGGTGCACCCGATGTTGGCTACGCGGGGCGTGCCGGGCACCCATGATTTGAATTTGCTTAGACATGTGCTTGATCGGCTTATGAAAGGTGAAATGGGGGATGGCATTGCATTGCCCCATTTTATTAAAGCGCATGATGAGCGTGCGGCGAAAGCCGATTGGCAGGTCGTTACGCAAGCGCCCAAGCTGATTTTGCTGGAAGGATGGTGCGTTGGTGCTCAACCGCAGATGGAAAGCGCTTTGGCGACGCCGATCAATGCGTTGGAAGAAAGCAAGGATGAAGCGGGGCGATGGCGTGCCTATGTGAATGCGCAATTACGCGCACATTATTTGCCAATATGGCGGCGCATGGCGCATATTTGTTATTTGAAGCCTATATCATTCTCGCAGATTTTAGATTGGCGTTGGCAACAAGAAATTGGCAATTTGGCTGAAATTGGCCAAGTGCCCAAAGATGATGATCGCGATCGGATCGCGGTATTTATCCAACATTATGAGCGTATTACGCGACAGATGATGGCGCAGCAGACTGGCTTTGACATGGTGATTGAAGTGAGCGGTGCTGAGCGGGCGTGGCAATTGATCAAAGGCTAAAGGGAGATGAGATGAATTTCCATTCTTACAATCCACAAGATGGACATGGGCTGAAACATAATCCGTTTAAAGCTTTGATCTCCCCACGGCCTATCGGGTGGATTTCGTCGCGCAGTGCTGAAGGGATCAGCAATCTCGCGCCCTATTCCTTTTTCAATGCATTGAGTGAGACGCCGCCTTTGCTTGGCTTTTCGTCCTCGGGGCGCAAGGATAGTTTGCGCAATATCGAGGCGACAGGTGCGTTTGTGCATAATGTGGCTGGACACGAGTTGGTGACGCAAATGAACGCCAGCAGCGCCCCTTATGATCATGAAATAAGCGAGATTGAAATGCTTGGCCTTGCCACGCTGCCCGGTGACGTGGTGGATGTGCCGCGCTTGGCTGAAGCGCCGGCATCGTTTGAATGCAAGTTGGTGGACATCCGGCAATTGGAAGATCACAAGGGCGCCAAACTTCAGAACTATCTTATCATTGGTGAAGTGGTGCGCGTGCATATTCAGGAGCGCTTTATCCAAGATGGTATGATCGATGAAGCGGCGCTGGCTGCGGTTGGTCGGTTAGGCTATTTCAACTATGCAGCGGTGAGCGATATTTTCGCGCTGGCGCGGCCGAAGCTTTAAGCTGACAGGAGGCAAGCATGGCAGAAACACAAGATGATTTGACGGTTGAGCTGACCTTAGAAGGTGTTGCGGCGCGGACCGACGAGCCACGGCATTTTATGCGGGTACAGCCCGTGGGTGCCCATGTGGAATTTATATTGGGTGAAGATCAATTGATTGCCACCGACAATGCGGTGTGGTTGCAGGAAGTAGGCAAAACCCTTTATCCGCCTGTTATCTATGTGCCGCAAGATGAGGTGATTGTGCCGCTGAAGCAGCTGGACAAGCAAACTCATTGTCCGCTGAAAGGGGATGCCAGCTATTTCGCGTTTCGCGACGAGGAAATTGGCTGGGCTTATAATGACCCCTTTGCTTTTTCCGACATTATTAAAGGCTATATGGCGTTTTGGCCGAATAAAGTGCGGATGGTGATCACGCCTCAATCGGCGTGATCATTTTTGTCGGACTAATCATCGAGTGAAAAGACAACATTTGTTTGGCCGGTGCCTGAGCTTGGGAAATAGTCGGTGATGATTTCGCCCTTGCCCTTATATTTGTCCCAACCTAAAGCGGCGAATAGCATAACCGTGTCGTGCATATCGCCTTCGCCGTCGCAAAATTCGGCATAGTCTGGCAGCATTTTCAAGAAGGTTTCAATGTCGCCTTGTTGCCATAGCTCCAGTACGCGCAAGTCAACTTGGCGGTTGAACTCGCTGGAGATGGTGAAGGTGCCATTATTTTCCGCATAGATGTCATTGGGCCAAATATGGTGCGACAGCGAGCCTGACGCGATGAGCGCGACATTGCTGTCGCTTTTGGCAATGGCTTCGCCGATCGAAGCCCCAAGGGTGCGGGTGGAGGCATGGCTGTGCACCGTGCACCAGGCGGCAACGGACACCACTTTCATGGCTTTATCCTCATTCATATAGCGCATGGGGACCAAGGTGCCATATTCAAGATCGAGCGACTCGACCTGATGCGATAAGGTGTAGACGCCATTGTTGGTGGCGGTTTCGGCCATCAAATTGCCAAGCGCGGCATTGCCTTCATACTCATAATCCAAATCTTTGATGAATTGCGGGAATTCATGGCTGGCAAAGGTGCCCTTAAAACGGTGATTGGCATTGATATGATAGCCTGCATTGACAAGCCAATGTGTGTCTAACACCACAAATGTGTCTGCCCCAGCCTCGCGGGCGCGGCGGCCAATTTCTCTGTGCCCCTCAATGGCCGCTTCGCGACAACCTTTCAACGGGCCGTCCATTTCTGACAGCAGCATGGTTGGCACATGTGTGGTTTTGGCAGCCAGTACGATCTTACCCATTATTCCCTCCATTTATTTAACATGATAAGTACTATAGAGCTGCGTGGGCGTGTTGCGTTGATCCTGATCAAAATTTTCAAATAAAATTAACATGTGAATTATATGTGATATTTGGATATATTTGTACCAACTTTGTTCTTTTGGGTGGCGGAGGAATCGGGTAGGTTCCCCGCATGACTTACTTAAAATTTGCAGATGCGACATTGGATGAGCAGGCCGCATTGATCTTTTCAATGTGCCGTGAATTCGGGCCGCTTTATGATTATTTTGCGCGTTTGCGCGACATGAATTTGCCGGATGCGTGGATCGTTTCTGGCGCAATTTATAATAATGTTTGGAACTATCTCACTGATCGCCCGGCTATGCATGGCGTGAAGGATGTCGACATCTTTTATTATGATGCCGATGCCATCACCTATGATGAAGAAGATAAAATCATCAGTGATGCGGAAGCGATTTTTGCCGGGATGCAAGTGCCCGTGGAGGTGCGCAATCAGGCGCGTGTGCATTTATGGTATCCGGCGCATTTTGGGTTTGACTATCCCAAGCTGGACCATTCGCGCGAGGCGATTGATCGTTTTGCCTGTACCACCCATTCGGTGGGCATGCGGCTGAATGACAAAGATCAATTTGAGCTTTATGCCCCTTATGGCTTGAAGGATATTTTCTCGTTCAAGCTGATCCCAAACTATAATTTGCCGAACAAGGAAACCCATCTCAATAAGGGAGAGCGGCTCTGCGCTCTTTGGCCAGAATTGCATCTGGAGCCTTGGGTTGATGATGTGCCTGCCGAGTTGGTGCCGCGGCCGGACCAGACATTATATCTTGTCGAATAGATGATGTATTTTAAATGTAACCTTGACGTTACATTTTCCCGCCCTTATATGTAACCCTAAGGTTACAAATTTGAGGAGTGTAATATGACATCTGAGTTTTTTAATAATGTTCGCACAGCAGTGTTGGGGCTGACGGGGCTCGTTTGCCTCGCATATGGCGCTGGCGCTTTGGCTTTGGGGACGCCGCAGCCCTTCGCTTTCTGGTTGCCTGGCCTTTTCGGCATTGCCAGCGCCATTTTGATCACTATTGCTGCGATAGCGGCGGGGAATGATAATGCGCGCCGCGCCACAGATGAGGGATATGTAGCTGATCGCAAGCAGGCTGAAGGGTTTGGATTTTGGGTCGCGATATTGCTCTATCCTGCCTTCGCCATTCCGCTATGGCAAGGTTGGGTGAGTTATCATACTGCTTATGCCGCCATGGGGACGCTGACGGCCGCTGCCTATTTGCTAAAATTTGCTTGGTTGGATCTAAGGGGGCGGTTGTGAGTTTGGTTTCACATCTGGCCGAATATCGCAAACAAGCTGGATATACGCAGGCGCAATTGGCGGAAATGGTTGGCGTATCGCGCAAGACCATTAATACGGTGGAGAACCATATATTTGTGCCCTCTACTGTGTTGGCGCTCAAGCTGGCCGCTGCGTTGCGCGTGAGTGTGCATGAATTGTTTGAGTTAGCGGATGCAGACCAGTAGCCAAGGAAATAGATGGGTTTGGTCCAGTTGAAGAGCGTCGTATGTGGCGCTCTTCATAAACCTATTTTAATATCTTTTACCTATGCTGGATTCCATGAATATAGTATTGCGTGAATCCATTGCCTTAGTTGGGCTTTTTGTTGTTGTTGTTTGGCTTGCGTTTTAGGCCACACCGTCAATCTCTAACAAAAACTCCTTTGTGCCGAGTGACTGCCCGTTGAGCAGCAGCTCTAGCTTATGCGCGCCGGGATAGAATGTTCTTGTCGTGATTGGGCGAATGGAGACTTGCTTTTCGCCTTGCAATGCGGCCCCTGCCTTTATCACCCCTGTGCTTAGCTTGAAGACCTTTGGAGATAGCTCGCCATTTGCTTTTTTGAAGTGAATTGCGAAATCCAAAATATATGGATGTGACGCATTGTCTTTCGGGACAATGTTGAACGAAAAGTCCAAAGAATTGCCCAGCACCACAGTTGGTGTTTCGATGCTGAACTCTGCCGTTTTTAAATCCAAGGGCTTATAGCCCAATGCTGACAAGGTTGGTGGATGGCCATTTTTGATGAGGGTGCGGCAGGCGTGGCGCACCAAGCGCTGGCGGTTTTTATCTGCACCGCGCATCCATTTTTCTGCAATTTCCGCCACCAGGTCTGGTTGGTTTTTCGCAATGTCGTTGAGATTGTTGGCAACGGAGCGGCGCACATATTCCGTTGTATCGTCCTTCAGTTGCTCAAGTATCGGTAGGATGGGGGCAGGGTCTTTTACAAATTGATGCAAGCGCATTCCCCAAGGCAACAGCGGGCGACACCCTTCGGACGCCAAGCGGCGCACATGAGCATTTTCGTGTTTCGCCCACTGGGCAAATGTTTGCATCGTTTCGATTTGGTTTTGCGCGATAAAAGGGCGAACGGCAAACTCGGCGCTGAAACGCTTTGTCATTTCCTCGAAAAGAGCGGCGGCCTTGGGCCATTCATTTGGCCCGATCTCAGCGACAAAATCACAAAACGGCATAAGGGCGAAGCCGTTGAGGCCTTCTCGATCATTGCTGGTGGTGCCACCATCAATCGGCGCTTCCGGTCCTAATGCACGGAGCAGAATTGGCGCGAGATCATCCAAATTATTTGGCAGTGTGGCCAAAAGCGCTTTCTGGATTTGTTGGCTGCGCTGTTTCAACTCGTTCTTGTCATGATCGATGCTGGCGATTTGCACAAAGTGAGGCGCGTCAAAGTCTGATGACTGCGCCGACAAAATTGCGGCCATTTTTTCAATGACTGCAATGGAGAAAAAGTTTTTAAACGGCTCAACCATGTTGGATTATAGCATCGACATATCGAGGATGTTGCTTAGCTCAGACGCGCGCCGTGCTGTTGTATCGAGCATACAGCCAGCAAATGCTGTGCTGCGCATGGTGCCATTGCCCCAATAATTGTAATGAAAGGCGCAGGATGCATCGCGATAGGCAATCCATTTGCGTTGGGCATCGCGCAGATCTTCAAATTGTTTGGGTTCGAGAATTTGTTTCAAATTTTGGTAGTTGATGTTCAAAATACTGTCCCACCAAGAATTTTCACGCATGATGCAGGAGGCCATGCCAACAGTGGTCATGCCACCTTCTTCCTCTTCCATGCACACATTTGAAGCGGCGCCGATGCATTCGCTGAGCGAGTGTTCTTCCCCCTGCATATTCAGGTCGGTCACAGCTTCCCAGCAATTTTGCATCTGGATTTCATCAGCGGTTGTGAATTGATTGTCTTGCGCCAGCACCGGCGTGGTGAGCGCGGCGAAAAAACCTGCGATTGCGATCATCTTAACGTTCATGTTTACAAGTCGTCCTTGGGTTGCGGCAGACGCGAAATCGCTTCGTGCGATTTTGACAGGAACTCGCGATGCACAATGAAGATAAAAGTAAAAATAGCCAGCGCTATGCCGATTTCTGCTGAAATGAACCAACCAACATTTGCGATGGAAAAATAATAGGCGCGGATGCCATTGTTGAAATAGCGCGCGCCTTGGGCGTTGAGCTGGGCCATGGCGCGGGTTTCTTCCGGATCTGCGGTTTCGCTATGATCAGCGGCGCCGAGCAAAATGCAGAAGTGATTAAACTGACGGAGCGAAAGGGTGAAGGACAAGAAGGCCAGCACCACCATCACCAGCATAATGATCAGATGCAGCTGATATTCGCCCATGGAATAAGAGCCATTGACTTGCACAGTGCGAAGCGCGGGCAGCAATTCGTTGAGCTGACCGAAAATGGCAAACATGGCCAAGATCAACAGCACTGAGCTTGAAGCAAAAAAGGCTACAGAGTTCATGATGTTACCGGTGAGGATCGCATCAAATGGCGTGTCGCGCTTGACCGCATTGCTCACCCAGCGGAACCGTTGATGGATCATCAAAGATGTGATGGAAGGGCGCTTGCGACCGATTTGGTTAGATACAGTGCCATAGGTAAGCCAAAATATAAGTGGCAATAGCGTAGACAATAGCGACATACCAAATCGCGCCCCCTTTTTCGCTTGGTCGGTTGATCATACTGAAAAGCGGCGTCAAGGCGAGGTCTTTTATGCAGAATTTGCTATTTGAAAAGCGCTTGAATGGTCTTGTGCAACATTGCCTCTAGCTGCTCGCGGGGCGGTAGATCATCATTGGCGGCGCGGGCAACTAAGCCATCGATAAGGGCGAGCAGCACAAAAATCTGATGTGCTGTGTGGTCCGCATCGCCAAACGGCCCGAACTTGCGGCGGGCGGCGAAGATGTTATTGAGATCATGTTGGAACTGGTCATCAATCGCTGCAAATAGTTTTTGAACCGCGGGGTTGCGCGACGCTTCAGAGCTGATCTCGACCATCAGTCGCGCAAAATCATGATCAAGAATATGGTCCAACAATTCGGGCAGGGCCTGCAATAATGCGTTGGCAGGGTCTTTAGCGCCTTTGAGATGGTCAATGAGGTCGGCATTGGATTGCTGTTCGGCTGCAGCGATGGCTTCGATGATGGCCTGTTTCGAGGCGAAATAACGATATAGGGCGCCGGGGCTGATTTGGCTGCGCTGACAGATGTCCTGCATTGAAGTTTGATGAATGCCTTTCTCGATAAAGCACGCCCGCGCCCCTGCTAGAATTTCTGATTTGCGGCGCTGGTGTAGGGCTTCATCTTTTTTGCGGGCCATAAACATCCTTTCATAGAATGGTTATTCTATAAATTATGCTTGCAGAAAACTCAAGCTGTGCTAATTAAGCGAACAATTGTTCTGCTAATTGGAGTTTTTCATGATGGGGCGTCGTGCAACCATGGGAGCCAGTGTTGTTTTGGGGCTCATCTTGATCCTGGTGGGGCTGGTATTTTGGGTGCCTGATGCTGGATATGCGACACGGATTTTGCGATTTGAGCACAAGGGTAAAACCATTTTTGGCCAGATCAGTTTGCCGCATAATGGAGAGCAAGCGCCGCTCGATTGTATCGTGTTTGTGCATGGGGATGGCGAAATGGACCGCAGCGCCTTTGGTTATTTCGACCCCTATTTCAGCAAATTTGCTGAGCATGGCTGGTGTGCATTTTCGTGGGACAAGCCCGGCGTTGGTGATTCAGATGGCGACTGGCTGAGCTATTCCATGGCAGACCGCGCGGCGCTGATCGATGACGCGATCGCCGCCTTGCGGGCCGCGCCTAATCTTGACATTGACCGAGTGGGTGTTCTCGGCTTTTCGCAAGCGGGTTGGGTGATGCCTCAACTTGATGTGGAGGCAGGCGATATTGATTTTATCGTGTTTGTGTCGCCAGCGGTGAATTGGATGGCGCAATCAGCCTATATGACCGCCTTGCGGCGGCGTTTTGCGCCAGACAGCGACGCCAAAGTGGCGGCCGAGGCTGAATTGGAGGCGTTGATCAATGACGGTGCAGGCTATGACGCGTTTCTGGCCTTGAGCAAAAGAAGTGAAGTCTTCGAACTTGATGATTTTTCTAAGGCGCGCTGGGATTTTGTGGTGCGCAATGCTCAGGCTGACCTTAGTGAAGATTTGGCGCGATTGCCAAATGTGCCAATTCTATTGCTGGCGGGCGGCAGAGATGGACAAGTGGATGCGAACAAGAGTGTTGCGGCCTTCAAAGCTATTTTGCCACCAGAACAACTGCAGGTGCATTTGTTTGAAGATGCCGGGCACAGCATGGTGCCAACAAAAGAGCGGCGCCCTATGACGGGCGAAGATGGGCTGTGGCTTTTGGGGAAGGTGATGTTGTGGGGCAGTGGTGCGTTTGTGGATGGATATTGGGCGACGCTCAACGGGTTTATCGCCGCCCAATTTTCTGAATAGTTGGATGCCTAAATGGGCATTGGATATTGGCGATAAATCTCGGCAATACCGTCCATGACTTCTTTGGACAATTCAATGTCTTTCGCGGCAATGTCAGTTTTTAGCTGATCCAATTTGGTGGCGCCAATGATCACCGAGGTCATGAATGGCCGGGTGAGGCAGAAGGCAAGGGCCATCTGACACACGTCCAATCCATGTTTTTCCGCCAGTGCCATATAGGCGCGGATGGCGGGTTCGGAATGGGTTGAGTTGCGGTAGATCGTGCTTTTGACCAAATCACCACGTGTACCTTTAGGGATGTTGCCATCCAAATATTTGCCGGAAATTGCACCAGCGGCCAAAGCTGAATAGGCCAGAAGACCTACCTTTTCGTGGTGAGCGACTTCGGCCAAATCATGATCAAAATAACGGCGCAGTAAGCCATATTCATTTTGGATCGATACCATGCGCGGCAAGCCATGTTCCTCGGCGAGGTTGACAAATTGCATGGTGCCCCAAGCTGTTTCGTTGGAAAGACCAACATGACGAATTTTGCCATCGCGCACCAAGGCATCGAGTGTTTCCAACACGTCAAGCATATTGGCTTTGATTTCTGCCGTGTTTTGGTCAGAAGGGTCGAAATCAAATCCGGTGTTAAAGTGGTAGTGACCACGATTTGGCCAGTGGAGCTGATAAAGGTCGATATAGTCTGTTTGCAGCCGGGACAAGCTGCCTTCCACCGCGCGCCGAACGGCAGCGCCTGTGATCTCTTCGCCTTCGCGAATCCACGGCACGCCTTCACCCGCAATTTTGGTGGCCAAAATCACTTGGTCGCGTTTGCCTGATTTTTTAAACCAGCTGCCGATATATTCTTCGGTCAGGCCTTGGGTTTCTTCATTGGTGGGGACCGCATATAGCTCTGCTGTATCAAAGAAATTAACCTCCTGATCCAGAGCATAGTCCATTTGCTCATGGGCTTCTTGTTCGGTGTTTTGCCGACCCCATGTCATGGTGCCCAAGCAGATTTCGCTCACCTTAATATCGGTGCGCCCGAGTTGATTGAATTTCATATGATTTCTCTTTTATTCGCAGGGATAATCCAGCCTAAACTAGAGCGAAAAAGCTGTGCAAGGTATGATGTAATCAAATGTCGAAAATTTTTTTGAAATATTCTGTCATTAACCCTTCACAAATAGAAGAATCCCGCCTATATAGGCGCTGTCTTTGATTGACGGTGTTGAGTTCAACACAGGGTCAAATTCCTTGATATTGTCGCGGGGTGGAGCAGCCCGGTAGCTCGTCAGGCTCATAACCTGAAGGTCGTAGGTTCAAATCCTACCCCCGCAACCAATCTTTCCTGAAATTATTGCTTTTGATGCACCAAAGATTTTTGGTGCAAAGTCTTTGCATATTCTGCGCCCAGCAGAAAAACTGCGCTGGAATAGAACACCCAAATCATCAGCAATATGATAGAGCCCGTGACCCCATAGGCAGAGCCCGGTTCCACCCAGCTGAAATATACCCCCATGCCATATTCGCCGATCATGAACAGGGCGGCGGCGAGGAGGGCGCCGGGAACCACATGAGCCCAGCGAATGTACCGGTCAGGGAGCATTTTTAAAATCACAGCAAAAAGCAAACTGATTACAATGAGTGAGAGCGCTAAATTAATGCTGTGGGCCAGCACGGCAAACATGTCTGGCAAATGGTCGATTAGCCAATCAGTGATGGAGCTGATTGCTGATGTGATGACCAATGAAATGACCAAGACAAACAATACGCCCAACATCACTGCGAAAGACATAAAGCGCCGCAGGAACAAGGCGCGGAAGTTGGACACTTCGCGGTCATCAATATCCCAAATATAGTTGAGGGCTTTTTGCAATTGCAGGAAAAGCCGGAGGGCGGCATAGACCAACACTGCGCCCGCAACGATGAAGGGGATAAAGCTTTTTTCTGACGGGGCCGTATTAGCAACAATGGTGCGAAATGTATCTGCAGCATCGCGGCCGAAATTTGAAATGAGGAACCCAAAGACCTGCTCGCGTACCGCCTCTTCTTGCATGAAGAAAGAGGCGAGCCCCAAATAAAGAATGATCAAGGCAGGAAATGAGAATATCGTATAATAGGCCACCGCAGCACTTTGGGTGAACGGATCATTGTTCCACCAGCGTGCGATGGCCGTTTTCAGCGGGAATATTCGGGTTCGGGTGATCGACATAAAAGCGCTTTGCGTTGCCCTATTTCTTCTTGTCTTCGGGCTTCACTTTCAGCTTAGCGTCCTCGTCGGCTTCCTTTGTGGTGCCGGGCATCCAAGATGGCGGATCACTTGCTGGAAAACTATCGTCCAGCTGATCATCAATCTCTTTTTGAGTGCGTTTTTCATTTTTGTTTTTATCTGTCATTTGCACCCTCCTTTCATGTGAGAACAACGTTTGGCCACGTGGAAAGTTCCCTTGTGGTGCGGGCGTTGTTTGCCGATGAAGCGGCGGTTTTTGCTTTCCCATTGCAAAATAATGACAAGTTGTGAAAAACTGTCGTGGGACGTTTTGGGATATATTCAATCGGCGCCAATTGAGCGCCTATTGTGTTTAAGGGTTTTATTATGAGCACACAGCTTTTGCCGTTTGGCAAAAAAGGCTGGGATTATGGGCGAGTGCCAGATCTTGTCGGCCGTCATTATGCCATCACGGGTGGCAATAGTGGCATTGGTTACGAAACGGCCAAAATGCTGATCCGACGCAACGCGCATGTGACCATTTTTTGCCGTTCAGAAGACCGGGCGAAAAAGGCCGTGGACGAACTGGCTGAATTTCGTAGCGTAAAGGCCAAGATTGAATTTGAAATTATGGATTTGGCCGATCTCAATTCAGTGCGCGCGGCTGCAGATCGGTTTGTAGGATGGCATGAGAAGCTGGATGGGCTGATCAACAATGCGGGCATTATGATGGTGCCAGAACGGATTGAGACCCGCGACGGATTTGAGCTGCATATGGGAGCCAATCATTTTGGCCATTTTCTGTTTTCGTCGCTTTTGTTTGACCTGATCAAAAAGGCGAATGGCCGTGTGGTCACTGTGTCGTCAGTTGCGCACAGATGGGGGTTAGAGCAGATCAATTTTGATGATCTACAACTGCAACATAGTTACGCGCCGATGGCAGCTTATGGTCAAAGCAAATTGGCGAACATCATGTTTATCTTGGAACTGAACCGCCGTTTGATGGCGCTTGATATGCCCAGCTGTGGCTATTTGTGCCATCCGGGCTATGCAGCAACGAATTTGCAACGCACGGGGCCAAGCTTTTTAACCCGCATAGGGCTTGAAGTGATGAATGTGATTTTTGCGCATTCACCCTTCCATGGGGCCAAGTCGCAAGTTTTGGCGGCGACTGACCCAGAAGCGCAACCTGGCCTATTTTATGGGCCAACGAAAATGCGCGGTCTATCTGGACCAGTGGGCGTGACGCCCATTTCCCATTCGGCGGGAAATCAAGAGGCCGCAGCGCGGCTATGGGATGTTTCCGAAGAACTGACCGGTGCCAAATGGGATTTGCCACCAGTGCCGCGTGTGCCGGATGATGCCTGATAAAGGAGCGTGCTAGCCCTGAATCAGGGTCGACAATAGTTCGGTTTGCTGGTTGAGCAATTTTTTGTCGCCACGCGTTTCCAGATTGAGGCGCAGTAGCGGTTCAGTGTTGGACGCACGGATGTTGCAGCGCCAATCATCAAACACCAAGCCAAGCCCATCAATGTCTTCGACCTGATTGGCTTTGCCGGCCAGTTCGTCTTCGATTTTCTTGATCGTTGTAGGCGCATCCTCAACCGTGAAATTGATCTCGCCGGAGCAGGGGAATTTTTCAATGCGGGCGGCGACCATGTCTTTGAGGCTGGTGCCGGACTGGCAGATTTCCGCCACGATGGCGAGCCAAGGCAACATGCCCGTGTCGCAATAAGCGAAATCTTTGAAATAATGGTGGGCGCTCATTTCGCCGCCATAAATGGCATCATTATCGCGCATGACTTTTTTGAAGAAGGTGTGGCCAGTGCGGCAAGCAATGGGGGTGCCGCCAGCAGCTTCAATTTGATCAATGGTGTTCCAGGTGAGGCGCGGATCATAGATCACTTTGCCGCCGCCATTTTGGCGCACCAGAGTTTGTCCGATCAGGCCAACTAGGTAATAGCCCTCCACAAAGGTCCCCTCATGATCATAGAAAAAGCAACGATCAAAATCGCCATCCCAAGCGATGCCCAAATCTGCGCCGTGGGCTTTAACCGCGTCGGCAGCGCGTTGGCGCTTTTCTGGCAGAAGCGGGTTTGGGATGCCATTGGGCAGGCGGCCATCTGGCTCATTATCGACTTTGATAAACTCGAAAGGCAGATGTGGTTCAAGCAGATCGATAATCGGGCCAGCGCAGCCATTGCCGCCATGGGCGACGATCTTAAGCGGCTTCAGGTCGATGCCCTCGATCTGTTTCAGCAAGCGTTCAATATATAGATTGCGGTCAAGAGTTGATTCCGCTTTACCGCGGGCTTCATAGTTGGTGACGGCTTCAAATTCTCTGTCGCCCATCACCAGCTTTTCCAGCGGGCCGAGCGTGTTTTCCTGCGTGGCGGCAGTTGCGCCTTTGAGCACAATTTTGATCCCATTATAACTATCTGGATTGTGGCTGGCGGTGACCATTAGGCCCACATCGGCATCCATTTGGGCGGTGTGGAAATAAACTTCCTCCGTGCCGCAGCGGCCAACCGGGTGCACATTGACGCCGCAATCTTGCAAGCCTTGCTGCAATGCAGCGGCGAGCGGGCCGCTATCCATGCGCATATCATGGCCAACAACCACTTGCTTTGGCGCAAGATGAGCGGCTACTGCCTGCCCAAAACGATAGGCAAAGGGCGTGTTGATTTGGGTGGGGATCATGCCGCGCACATCATAGGCTTTAAAGGGCGAACCAAATTTATTTGCTGCGCGAGACATAGGGACCTCTTTGTTTGTTTTTTCCGGCTTATCGCGTGCATCTTAATGTGAGATGAACCCGGCGCTATTATGTCCGGCTGCGTGACAGAATTATTATGGCAATTGTCTAAAAAATAGAAACAAACATATTTCCCTGCCAGCGGACGGTTCACGCCGGCAGGGCTTTTGATTATACTAATTTACTGTGGATCAATGAGCGTTTCGATTGCTTCCAAGCTGGTTTCGAGCGCGCTTGTGTTGGCAGAGCCGAGAGCGCCGTAAATTTGATCTTGGAATGTGCGGGCCACATCGGATAGTTCCATATAGGCTTTTTGGCCTTGTGTGGTGAGCTCCAAATGTTCGACGCGTCGATCATTTTCATCAACAGTGCGTTTAAGCCAACGGCGCTGTTCCAGTGTGAAAATGGCCCGTGAAACTTTGGTTTTGTGCATCGAAGAATGTTGGCAAATCTGCTTAGCGGTGATGTTGCCAAATTGGCCGATCGTGGCCAAAGTCCGCCATTCTGGGCGGGTCATGCCATAGCGCTTCTTATATTCGAGCGCGAATCTCTGCGATACTTTTTCAGCCGCCTGATTAAGTCGATAGGCGATAAATTTTTCCAGCGGTAAAACCGCCTCACTGACGTTGTTCTGGTCCATTTTGTTCCTCCCCTTATTGTTAGTTACATAGTCTATCGTTACATATGCAACAAATTTTTTGTTCAAATGGAGACCGTCAATCATGAATGATAAGGTTAACAGTGTGTCTAATCAACTAAGCTATATGCCTGGTTTCGGCAACGACTTTGAAACCGAGTCATTGCCTGGCGCTCTGCCACAGGGGCAAAATAGCCCGCAAAAATGTGCCTATGGCCTTTATGCGGAGCAATTGTCTGGCTCTCCATTCACTGCGCCGCGGGGCACCAATGAGCGCTCATGGCTCTATCGGATTCGCCCAAGTGTGCGTCACACCACGCGTTTCAAGTCAGTCAAATTGGATTATTGGAAATCCGCGCCGCACAATCCGGATTGTGAGATGCCGATTGGCCAAACGCGCTGGGACCCTGTGCCCATGCCAACCGAGCCAACCTCTTTTATTGAAGGGGTGCGCACCATCACAACAGCGGGCGATGTGTTCACCCAAGTGGGCATGGCCAGCCATGTTTATGTGGCGAATAAAAGCATGGAAGATGATCATTTCTTCAATGCGGATGCTGAATTGCTGGTGGTGCCGGAAGTGGGCACGCTGCATATTTTCACCGAAATGGGCAAAATGGACGTGGCGCCGGGTGAGATTTGTGTGTTGCCACGAGGCATGATTTTCAAGGTTGGCGTTGATGAGGCTAGCCGCGGCTATATGTGCGAAAACTATGGCGCGAAATTTACGCTGCCAGACCGGGGGCCGATTGGTGCAAACTGCCTGGCCAACCCACGGGATTTCAAAACACCTGTGGCGGCCTTCGAGGAAAAAGAGACTGATTGCGCTGTGTATGTGAAATGGTGCGGCAAGTTTTATCGCACTGAAATCGGCCATTCGCCACTGGATGTGGTGGCCTGGCACGGCAATTACACGCCGTATAAATATGATCTTTCAACTTATTCTCCAGTGGGCGCGATTTTGTTTGATCACCCTGATCCGTCAATCTTCACCGTGTTGACGGCACCTTCAGGCGAAGAAGGCACGGCGAATATCGACTTTGTGATTTTCCCGCCGCGCTGGATGGTGGCGGAACATACGTTCCGGCCCCCTTGGTATCACCGGAATATCATGTCTGAATTTATGGGGCTGATCCAAGGTCAATATGATGCCAAGGAAGAAGGCTTTGTGCCAGGCGGGATGAGCCTGCACAATATGATGCTGCCCCATGGGCCAGATGCAATGGGCTTCGAAAAAGCGACACATTCGGAGCTTAAGCCGATGAAACTTGAAAATACGATGGCCTTTATGTTTGAAACAAGGTTCCCGCAGCTACTCACAGAATATGGCGCGAATCTTGACACCATTCAGGACGATTACATTGATTGCTGGAAAGGCTTGAAAAAGCACTTTAACGGCACACCAGAAGGAGATTGGGACGAATAATGAAGCTTGCAACATTAAAAAACGAAACGCGCTATGGCGAATTGGTTGTGGTGAGCCGCGACCTGAAAAAATATATCTCCGCAAGCTCAATTGTTGGCACTATGCGCGAAGCGCTGGACCATTGGGACGTGCACGCGCCGCAGCTGCAAGCCCTTTCTGCTCAATTGAATGATGGCGATGTGGCAGGCAAAGATTTTGATCCGCTGCAGGCGATGGCGCCTTTGCCGAACCCCAGCCAGTGGGCCGATGGCTCCGCCTATGTGAACCATGTGGAACTGGTGCGAAAAGCCCGTGGCGCGGAACTGCCCGAGAGCTTTTGGGAAGACCCCTTGATGTATATGGGCGCACCGGACGCAATGCTTGGCGCACATGATGATGTTGAAGTTGGCTCCGAGGATTGGGGCATCGACATGGAAGCCGAAATCGGCGTGATTTGTGATGACCTTGAGATGGGCTTGTCCCCTGAAGCGGCCGCCGACAAAATCAAACTGCTGGTGCTTTTGAATGATGTGAGCTATCGCGCCTTGATCCCCGGCGAATTGGCCAAAGGCTTTGGCTTTTTCCAATCCAAAGGCGCGACGGCCTTTGCGCCCGTGGCGATTACGCCGGACGAATTGGGCGATCATTGGCAAGACGGCAAGGTGCATCGCGACATGCTGGTGCATTATAATGGCGATGCGTTTGGCAAGGCCAACGCCGGTGTTGACATGACCTTCAATTTCCCGAAATTGGTGTCACATGCGGCCAAAACCCGCCATGTGGCGGCTGGGGCGATTATCGGCTCAGGCACTGTCTCAAACAAGGATAGTGACGGCACGCCCGGTAAGCCGGTGAAAGATGGCGGCTTGGGCTATAGCTGCATTGCTGAAATCCGCATGATCGAAACCATTGATGAGGGCAAGCCCAGCACCTCCTTTATGAAATTTGGCGATCAGGTGCGCATTGAAATGAAAGAGGATGATGGTGCCTCTATCTTCGGTGCGATCGATCAAAAAATCGTCAAGTTCGGCTAAGTTTAAAAGGAGCGCCAATATGTCAGATATCACGCTTTATGATTATTGGCGCTCTTCCGCTGCCTATCGGGTGCGCATTGCCTTGGGGCTGTGCGGGCTGGATTTTGACAGCGTGTCGATCAATTTACTCGAGGGCGAGCATAAGGGCGAAGCGCATTTAGCGCGTAACCCGCAAGGCTTTGTGCCTGCCCTTGAGATTGACGGGCAGATGATGACCCAATCTGTGGCCATCATCGAATATTTGCATGAAATGCATCCTGAGGTGGGTTTGCTGCCCGTGACACCACTTGATCGGCAGCGGGTGCGCGCGCTTTCGCACGCCATCGCGATGGATATTCATCCCGTATGCAATTTGAGCGTTGCGGCTTTCGCCAAATCAATTGCCGCCAAGCCCGATGAGATGCCTGTGGCGTGGTTCCATAAATTTATCGCGGCAGGGTTGGCATCTTATGAGCGCATGCTCGAGCAAAATGCGCCCAGCGACTTCTCGTTTGGCGATGTGCCGACCATGGCTGATATTTGCCTGATGCCGCAGCTCTACAATGCGCGCCGCTGGGAGGTGGACCTCTCAAACATGCCACGCATTTTGGCGGTTGAAGAAAACTGCAACCGCAACGCTGCATTCCAGGCGGCGTATCCGGATCAGCATCAGCCAAACTAAACCGGCAACGCGCTGGTTTCTTTTAATGTTTCCAGAACGATTGACGTTTTGACATGTTGCACGGATTCGTGGGGCAGGAGAACGTCGTTGACGAATTGGCGGAGGCCGTTCAGGTCTGGGGCGACGACTTTGATGAAATAGTCCATTTCGCCTGTCAGGGCGTGGGCTTCCAACACTTCTGGCAAATCTGAAATCAGGGCGGCGAAGCGTTTGGCGTTGTCGCGGTTGTGGGTCGCGAGGGTCACATTGATGATGGTGACGATGCCCAGCTTGAGATTATCCCGGTCCAGATGGGCATGATAGCCGGAGATGATGCCTTCCTCTTCTAGGCGGGCGCGACGACGCGAACATTGGGACGCGCTGAGGTTTACCCGGTCAGATAATTCATTGTTGGTAAGCCGCGCATCTTGCTGCAAAAGGCTGAGGATTCTTTTGTCGTAATTATCAAGTGCGCTCATTTTGTGCGTCCGATGGGTGTAAGGTGCGTGATTTGTGCAAATCCTATTCATTCGGCGTGAAAATCGCAAGCACATTGCACTGATGGTGCGTCATAATAATCGTCAGACAATTTTGATAGGGAGAGTCCAATGGGTCCGTTTCCACACGACGCACCACCAGCAGAAATCACAAAAGAAAACCCAGCCGGTACGGATGGTTTTGAATTTGTTGAATATGCGCATGATGAGCCTGAAAAGCTTGAAGCGCTTTTCACTAAGATGGGCTACACCCCCGTTGCCAAGCATAAAACTAAAAACATCACCGTTTGGCGCCAGGGTGACATCAACTATCTTTTGAACGGTGAAAAAGACAGCTTTGGCGGTCGCTTTGTTGATGCGCACGGCCCTTGCGCGCCTTCTATGGCGTGGCGGGTTGTTGATGCGCAACACGCATTTGACCATGCCGTGAAAAATGGCGCGGAGCCTTATGAAGGCGATGACAAATCAATCGATGCACCAGCGATTTTGGGCATTGGCGGGTCTTTGCTTTATTTTATTGAGAAATATGGTGACAAAGGCTCAGCCTATGAGGCGGAGTTTGAGTGGCTCGGTGAAGCCAACCCACGCCCTGAAGGCGTTGGCTTTTATTATCTCGACCACCTGACCCACAATGTGTTCCGTGGCAATATGGACAAATGGTGGGATTTCTATCGTGACTTGTTCAACTTCACGCAAATCCATTTCTTCGACATTGATGGCCGCATCACAGGCTTGACCAGCCGTGCGATCACATCGCCTTGTGGCAAAATCCGCATTCCGCTGAATGAATCAAAAGACGATACCAGCCAGATCGAAGAATATCTAAAGAAGTATAAAGGCGAAGGCATTCAGCATATCGCTGTGGGTTGTGATGATATTTATGATTGTACCGACAAGCTGGCCGAAAATGAACTGAAGTTCATGCCGGGACCACCACAGACTTATTACGACATGTCGTATGATCGGGTGAACGGCCATGATGAGCCGATTGACCGGATGGCCAAGCACGGCATTTTGATTGACGGTGAAGGCGTGATTGACGGTGGCATGACCAAGATCTTGCTGCAGATTTTCTCCAAAACCGTTATCGGCCCGATCTTCTTTGAATTTATTCAACGCAAAGGCGATGAAGGCTTTGGTGAAGGCAATTTCCGCGCCTTGTTCGAGTCAATCGAGCGGGAACAAATTGAACGTGGCGTTCTAAAAGCAGAAGAATCTGTAACCGCCGCGGAATAAAAATAATGCTCTGGGGATAGGTAGGGCGCGCCTTGTTGGCGCGTCCTTTTTTGTGGGTTTTACCCTTCTTTGGTATTTAGGTAATTTGTTAAATGACTGAAAAATCATAACAAAACTGCTTTTGTAAACAAATATGTAACAATGATGATCCAGTCTCTCGTCCTATGTTTAATGCGTCACTTTGGATGAAGACATGAGCCGCTGGGGTTTTATCGCTTCAATTTTTTCAATTGTGAGCGCTTTTTGCGTCTTGGTATTTTTTGCATCCTCCATGTCACCCTTATTGGTGCAGAAACTGAGTGATTTGGATGCCAAGCAATTGGCCCGCAAATCGGCGCTTGCTCTGAGAACTGAATTTGATCTGCCGGGCGAACTCTCCCCACAAAGGCTGGATCCGATTGAGTATTTTGTTGATCAATTTGTCATGAAAGCGAAGCTGGCTGACTATTCTGAGCAGGAAGTGTGGAGCCCTTTAGGCATTGATGAAGCGGATCATTTTGGAAGCGTTTCCGGCTATTCCGTTTTCACCCGGTTTGGGCAGTTGACCATTGCAGGTGGGCAGCCAAAGATGCGCGATCTCACCAACAAGCTCTTTGCGGACAAGGTGAGGGCTTCCATTCAAGATGGGCGTACTCGCCTTTTCGCGTTGCCGCTAGACGGCCTGCAAGCGGGGCAAGCCCCCGTGGCAGTGTTGATCCCCTTGGAGCGGCTGGGTATGCCCCGCGGCGTGGTGAGCATTGAGATTGTGCGCCATCCTGTTGGTCATTTGATGGTGCGTGGCGTTCAGTTCTCTTCGCATATGACATCTGTGGTTTTGGTGGTGTTGGCCTTTTTCGTTTTGGCGCTTTTATCTTATTGGGGGCGACAACGGCGCATTGCCGAGCGGCAGGCGATCCGCTTGGCTGACTATGATTCACTGACCGGCTTGCCGAACCGTCGGAAGTTTCGCCGTGATATTGATGCGGCGTTGCAACAAGCGCGCTGGGAAGATCGCAATTTCAATTTGATCAGCCTCGATGTGGATTCGTTCAAGCAAGTGAATGATTTTTATGGACATGAGGCTGGTGATCGGTTGCTGATTGTTGCCGCGCGGCGGTTGAATGCGACCATTGGTAAGCTGGGTCAAGTCTATCGCTTATCCGGTGATGAGTTTATGGCCATTTGCTGGGCGGATGGTCATCCAACGCCGGCTGAAATGGTGGCGCAATTTCTTGAAATTATGCCGATGCCGATTACTACAGATCACGCGCGCTTCACCGCAACAATGTGTGTGGGCAGTGCGCTTTGCCCTGCAGATGGGCGCACGATTGAAGAGCTGACCAAATGCGCTGATTTGGCGCTTTATGATGCTAAGGCAAAAGGCGCGGGCCAATATGTAGAGTTTACCCAGGCGCTGCAGACGGCGCAGGATGACCGCTATTTGTTGCAACGCGAATTGGAAGTGGCGCTGGATACCAACAGTTTGGAGGTGGCATTTCAGCCGCTGGTTCGGTCAACCGATCGCTGCGTGACAGGCTTTGAGGCTTTGGCGCGCTGGCCACATCCGCGTTTGGGTGCAGTCAGCCCTGGCGTGTTTATTCCGTTGGCAGAAAGCACGGGACTGATTGAACAATTGACGGAGCAAATGCTTTATATGGCTTGTCGGGCCGCGCTGCATTGGCCCAATCATATGATCGTTGCGGTCAATATCTCACCCGTGTTGCTGCGCAGTGAGGACTTTGTCCATAACATCGCGCAAATATTGGAGCAGACGGGTTTGCCCGCGCAGCGCCTTGAGGTGGAAATCACCGAAGGCATATTTGTGTATGACACGGAACGCGTTGTAGGGCATTTGCAGGCATTGCGCGCACTGGGTGTGCAGGTGGCTATGGATGATTTCGGCACTGGTTATTCTAGCTTGAATTATTTGACCCGCTTGCCGATCAGCAAGTTAAAAATCGACAAGAGCTTTGTGGACCGTTTGGGCAAAGACAAAGCCAATGATGCGGTGGTGAGCTGCGTTGTGGGGTTGGCGAAAACATTGGGGATTGCGACAACTGCCGAGGGCGTGGAAACTGAAGGGCAGGCTCAATTGCTTCGCGCCGCAGGCTGTGACTATTTCCAAGGTTATCTTTTTGGTCGACCAACAGTTGATCCCACTGCGACCATTATTGCGTCGCGTAATGATGTGGCGCGGGCTGAGCGGCCCTCAGCAGTCAAAAGCAATCTCGCCGCCAGCCATGTGGCCTAACTAGTCGCCAACGGGTTGCGGGCCAGTGTTGCCGTGTAGAGCGGTGAGGCTGGAGCGGATGCGGCGCAAATTTTCTTTTGTATGTTCAGGGCGTTGACGTGCCACAGTAGCGGCCAGAATGTCGATGGTGGCCAAGAACACCAAGCGCGACGCGGTTGGCTTATAGATATCAGGATCTTCAGGCAGGCTGAGCCCGATGGTGAAATCGCAGGCATGGGCCAAAGGCGATTCAGGTTTGGTGAGTGCGATGGTTTTTGCACCATATTGGCGAGCAACTTTGGCGCTATCAATGTTAGAACGGGGCAGACCGGTGGCAGAGATGAACACCATCACATCTTGCGGGGTGAGCGTTGCGGCGTGCATACGCTGCAAATAGGCATCTGAGACCGCATTGGCAGCGAAGCCAAGCCGGAAAAAACGATTAGCCGCATCAAAAGCGACGGTGGTGGAGCCACCGCCTACGCCGCAAAAGATGATCTTTTGCGCGGCATTAATATGGCTTGCCGCTGTTTTGATGATGTCTTCATTTAATTGCGACCGGGCCACATTGGCGGTGACATAGAAGGTTTGGAAAACTTGATCGATAAGGTTTTTCTGATCTTTCTCCGCTTCATTGCCGGAAATCAGATATTGCAGCGAAACCGCCACATTTTGTGCCAAGCGGATTTTAAAGTCGCGATAGCCAGTGCACCCAAGGGTGCGGCAAAAACGAATGACTGTGGGTTCTGAAACTTCACAGGCGGCGGCGAGGCTGGCGACAGACATGTCGCTGACTTGTTCTAAATTATCTAAAACATAAGTGGCTACCCGCTGTTCGCGAGCATTATAACTGCCGTCCTTCTGTCGGATCTGCGAAATAATATCCAATGCTGTATCGCTCATAATATTGCTAAATCATATGCGCGAAAGCCGCACATATTCTCCTCCAACGTAAAAAACATGATTCGTCCATTTTGTCGGACATAATCGTCAATTCCGATATTAAACTACAAAAATTGCGCTTTACAATGCGTTTTTTATCCCATATTTGTAGTTTTGCTACATTTTGCGATGAGGAGGGCATATGTCAGCTTTAGCGGCGCGATTAAGTGCAGGACTGAACTGGGGCGTTGAGCGCTTTGTAGCGCTGCTGATGGCGCTGCTCGTTTTGGATGTCTGGATCGGTGTGATCGACCGCTATGTTTTTCACTGGCAATTGCCTTGGCCTGAAGTTGTGGCGCGCTATTTGATGATATGGGCAGCGATGTTGGCCATTTCCGCTGGTATTGCGCGACGCGAGCATATCGGGCTGCACGCCTTGATCTCCAAAGTGCCTGAAGGGCTTCGGCGTATAGTGCTGCTGGGGCTCGATCTGGTGACCTTTTTGTTGTTTTTCTACGTTTTTTGGTACGGCATTGGCTTTGCCCAAACGGGCGGCAATCGTCAGGCCATGATTTTTGGCATGACTTTGCTGGTGCCCTTTGCTGCTATCCCCGTTTCTGCTGGCATTTGCGCGATTCAAACATTGCTTGTGGCCATCCGTGACCAAGGTGCGCTGATCGTGCCCAATTCTGAGGGGATGGTTGAATGATTATCGCCCTCGCCTTTGTTGGACTTGTTATTCTCGGGTTGCCTATCGGGTTTGCGCTTGGCGCAGCTGGCGTGATTGGACTTTATCAAATTGGTGGCGACAATTTTGTCGCGCTTGGCCCAGGCAAAATGTTCAACGGGCTAAATATTTTTCCGTTTTTGGCGATGCCCTTTTTCATCCTAGCGGGTGAAATTATGAACCACACAGGCATCACTTCTCGGCTTGTGATGCTGGCGCAAGTGCTGGTTGGCCATTTCCGTGGCGGTTTGGCGCACACGAATATGCTGGCCTCTGTGTTTTTTGCTGGTTTGACCGGGTCTGCAACGGCGGATGCGGCAGCGTTCGGGAAAACTTTGGTGCCTTCCATGGTGGAGCGCGGCTATCGGCGGGATTATGCCTGCGCCGTGACGGCTGCGGGCTCCATCATTGGGCCGACCATTCCGCCTTCTGGTTTGATGGTTGTCTATGGCTCTTTGATGGGTGTTTCTATTGGTGGATTGTTTGCCGCTGGTTTGCTGCCGGGCTTGATCATTTGTGCCGTGTGTATGGCGGTGATCGCCATTGGAGCGCGGGCAAATAATTTGCCGCAAAGCGAAGAGCGGGCGCGGCTGCCGCAAATTTGGGCGACCTTTAAAGAGTCGCTGTTGGCACTGTTTATGCCGATCATCATTTTGGGCGGTATTTTGGGGGGCATCGTGACCCCGACAGAGGCGGCGTCCATTGCTGTTGGTTATGCGCTGTTTATCGGCACATTCGTTTATCGCAAGATCAATATGGACGATATGGTGAAGATGCTGATCCGCACAGCGCGGGTGACGGGCGTAATTTTTGTGATCATCGCCTTCGCCTCAATCGTTGGCTGGTATCTCAGCTTCAATCAAATTCCGCAAATGGTGGCCAATTCTATTCTTGGTATCTCGGACAATCGCTATGTGGTGATTGCCCTGATCATCGGCTTGTTGCTGTTGATCGGCATGGTGATGGACATCACTGCGATCTTGATCATCTTGGCCCCAGTGTTGGTGCCGCTGACCGCTGCGATTGGGCTGGAGCCTATTCATGCGGGCATCATTTTTGTGCTGGCGCTCAACATCTCGCTGATGACGCCGCCTGTTGGTGCGTGCCTGTTTGTTTTGTCGTCGGTAACCGGCGAACCACTCGAACGCATTACCGCAAAGCTTTGGCCATTTTTGTTGGCGGAAGTGGCAGTGCTGTTCGTGTTTGCCTTCTTTGAAGATTTGGCGTTGCTGATGCCGCGCATGCTTGGATTTGCTTAAGGCAGAGATTGCTTAAAGCGAACGGTTTGCGCCCGCCATCTTAACTTTGGGCGCGTTTTAAAGGGAGTGAAAAATGACTTTGAAAAAATTGGCACTTGGATTGACGCTTGGCGCGGCAATTGTTGGCGCAGCGAGCTCAGCATTTGCAGACACCAAAATCCTGAAATTTGCCCACGACAACAAAACGGATCCGTTTGAAAACCCGGCACACGCGTGTACTGCTGTTTTCGCTAACATTGTTGAAGCGGACACAAATGGCTCAATCAAGGTTGAGGTTTACCCCTCTAACCAGTTGGGTTCTGCTGCGGAGCATGTGCAGTTTATTCAAGACAATGTGGTGCAAGCAACATTGACATCAACCGGTGCGATTTCATCTTACTATCCGCGCATCGACGTCTTGAACTTGGCATTTGCCTTCGACCACAACGCGGCGACATATGAAGTGTTTGATGGTCCATTCGGTACTGCACTTGCTGCGGACATTGAGGCAACCATTCCAAACTCAAAAGTGCTGGGCTTCCCAGATACGGGTGGCTTTTTCGCGATCACCAACTCAAAGCGTCCAATTGAGAATTTGGAAGACTTTGAAGGCATTCGCGTGCGCACCATGACATTGCCTTCTCACCAAAAAATCATTCAAGCGATGGGCGGCGAAGCTTATCCATTGTCTTGGGGTGAAGTTTATTCAGGTCTGCAAACTGGTGTGATCGATGGGCAGATGAACCCTGTGCCGATCATTTCGTTCGCGAACTTCTCTGAAGTGCAAGACTATATGACGCTGACCAATCACTTGTTCTCGCCCTACACCTTTATGATGTCAAAATCATTCTGGGACAGCTTGAGCGAAGATGAGCAACGCGTTGTGAATTATGCGGCTGAAAGCTGCGTCACGGCGAGCCGTGGTTTGAGCCGCATCATCGAAGCGTCTGACCGTGGTCTGGCTGGCTTGATGGATAAAATTGAAGTCACAGCGCTTTCTGCTGAGGCGCGTGAAGAGTTCAAGGCGGCAGCGCAACCTGCTGTGTTGAAGCATGTGGAAGAAGAGTTGGGTGACGAAGGCGTAGCGCTTTTGAACCAATTTAAAGACGCTGTTGAAGGCGCCAACAATTCTACATATTTGGCTGACTAAGCATTCTATCCCTAAGAGTGCAAACTTGAGCGGGCTTTCGAGCCCGCTTTTTTATTTGATGCATATCATGTGGTGCGCGGATGAGCTGCGCTAGGTTGCCCAATGTGAGGGCGGAAACCATGGACGTGCTGAGGACATTTTTAAGAAGTTGTATTTGGCTTTGGATACCGCCGCTTGTGGCGAGTTTTGCCTTTTGGCCAAAGCTTGGTTCTGCCTATCAGCCAGAGTTTTTCTGGCGGGATATTCCAGTTTTGCTTGGCATGGTTGAAAACATCACCCGTATAGCCACCATAGGTTTTTCGGCCATTATGTTGATGAGTTGGCGCACACCGCGCCAGCGATCGGGCCTGTGGATCTATGTGATCGGCATTGGCCTTTATGTGGCTTGCCAATGGATTATCGTGGTGAATCCAACGGGTTGGTGGGCCACTAGTGCGCTTGGGTTTCTCGCGCCAGCCTATACGCCAGCAATTTGGTTGTTGGGCATTGGCATGATGGGCAATCATTCTATGATCGGGCGTTTGGCGCGGCCTCACTTGTATTTCTTGGGCTTGGCGGGCGTCTTTCTAGCCGCGCACATTTCTCACGCGTACTTGGTTTTTACACGGATCTAGCAGAAATTCGGTTAGCCAATCAGCCCATTAGAGATGGCATATTTCGTGAGGCCTGCCGTGGTGGAGATGCCCAATTTCTTTTTGATGTTTTTGCGGTGTGTTTCCACCGTGCGCACGGAAATATCCAGCTTCTCGGCCACTTCGCGATTGGATACGCCTTCGGCGACCAGCAACAATACGGCTTGTTCCCGTGTGGTGAGCGGGGTCTCAATGTCTGATTTAGGCTTGTCCGCCATTAGCGCTTGCGCAGCACCCGTTGAAAAATATGTGCCGCCCGCGGCTACTGTCTCGATGGCATGAACGATTTCGTCTGTCGACACGTCTTTCAACAAATAGCCGGAGGCGCCATACATGGTGGAGGTGGATATATATTCCCGACTATCGTGCATGGACAGCATCAAAAGGCGGGTGTGGGGCAGTTGCTCCTTAAACACCTCAATGGCGTCAATGCCATTCATTTCCGGCATGTTGATGTCCATCAACACCACATCAGGTTTGCTGGCGGTTGCGATTTTTAGGCCCTGCTTGGCGGATGAGGCTGCACCAACCACTTCAATATGAGCATAAGTTTCCAGCACCGACCGAATGCCTTCCAAAACCAAAGGGTGGTCATCAATCAATATGATTTTAATGGGACTTGAATGGCTCATTTATGCACTCGTTGCTTCTTTGAGTTCAGCTTGCGCTGCGTCTTTTTCTTGGTCTTTCTCATGGGTGAGATAAATGGAAGACGGCAGCTTGGCAATCAAATGCGTACCATTTTGGCTGGTTTTTATGTCTAACGTTCCGCCAAAATGTTCCATACGTTCCTGCATATTGCGCAGGCCGAGGCCCGTGCGCGGCGGTGCAACGTCGCGTGTTGATTTTCGGCGCGCCTCCAGCAGATTAGAAAAGCCGCACCCATTGTCGGTGATGTGCATTTCCAAACCCGCTTTGGTGCTTTTGAGCTGCAACAGCACCTTGGTCGCGCCTGAATGACGTTCAATGTTGTTCAACGCCTCTTGGGCTACCCGATAAACAGCGGTTTTTGCATCGGTCGGCAAGAGGTTTTTGAAGGCCACACTTTTGAGCGTCACTTCAATATCGGTGCGTTCGGCGAAATTACCAGTTAGCGCTTCTAACGCGGAAGTTAGACCCAAATCGTCAAGAATGCCGGGGCGCAAATCGTGGGATATGCGGCGCACCTCTTTGATGGCGGCGTTAAGTGCTTCGGCACCATGTTCGATGCTGGCGAGGGCATTGGCCGTGCCTTTTTGGGCTTGGCGCTGGGCCAGATCGAGCACATAGCGCACGCCGACCATATTTTGTGAAATGCCATCATGCAATTCGCGGGCGATGCGGGTGCGCTCTTCCTCTTGCGTGTCTACGATGCGCTGGGTGAGCTCTTTAAGCTTGGTGTCGGCCATTTTGCGTTCGCGCAAATTCAGCACAATACCAGTGCCAAACACCGCGAACACGGCAGGCACCGTGATTAGGGCTACCCAGAAAAAGGTCTGGTTCACCCGATCACTCAAGCTTTGATTGGCGGCGGCGGTCTGCGCCAAAATATCGTCAATATATGCGCCAGTGCCAAGCATCCATTGCCATTTGTCCAAGCCCACAGCATAGCCGATCTTGTCTGACCGTTCGCTGGAGGATGGTTTTTCCCAAACATAGCGGTGGAAGCCGCCGCCATTTTGTGCGGCGTCGATTAGCGCGGCAACGTCTGGGTGATTAGCCCAGTTTTCGCCAATGCGGAAAGGTTGGCGTGGGTGCACGATATTGGTGCCATCATAATGGTAGACATAGAAATATCCGTCTTCTCCAAATTCCAGCGTTTGCAAAATGCGGATGACGCGCTGTTTGGCATTTTCATCATTAGCCTGGGCAGGGCCGTAATAGGGGGCGATCGCGGTGAGGGCCAGCTCGATATAGTTTTTCAGTTCAGCCTCTTTCGCTTCCAGCATAGACTGCTCAAAGGCAGTGATGCCTTGCTTGGACAGTTCGCTCGATTGCCAGGTCACCAAGCTGGTGATGGCGAGGATGGCCAAGATAAGCGGCAAGGTGGCGAGGGCGAGGATCTTTTGTCTGAAATTCATGTAAGCCAGCATTTTGGGACCTTTGCCAAATTGTCGAGGCATGTTTTGGGCTGCATCAGTAGTTATGGGTAATTTAGCACAAGTTAGGCGTGGTCAAAGCCTTTGTTTGTCGTACAAAGAGGGCGGACTTGGCCAGCCAGTTTACGCATTGTGCAGGTTCAGTCTATAGTTCGGCTATTGCTTTCGATGGCAACATTGAAAGCGTCGAGTTCATTTTTTGGGAGGATTTCAATGAAAAGACGCGAGTTTTTCAAAAAAGCTGGGGTTAGCGCTGTTGGCGCGGCAGGTGCCGCAACATTGGCCACACCTGCGCTTTCTCAAGGCAATATGGAATGGGTCGCCGTTTCTGCGTTTGGTAAGGCTGGCCTTTTGGGCGCCGCTTTGGACAAGTTTGCTGAAGATGTAGCCATTATGTCTGAAGGCAAATTGACCATCAAAACATACCATGCTGGCGAGCTTGTTGGCGGATTGGAAGCGCTGGATGCGGTTCAATCCGGCACAGCGCAAATGGGCTTTGGTGCACCTTACTATTGGGAAGGTAAATCAGACAGCATCTCATTTGTTGCGGCCATGCCTTATGGTTTGAACGCACAAGAGCAAAATGCTTGGTTCTATTATGGCGGCGGCATCGAAATGGCTGACCGTTTGAGCTACAACCCACTTGGCGTGAAGTTCTTGCCAATGGGCAACACCGGCAACCAAATGGGTGGCTGGTATGCCAAAGAAATCAACACAGTTGATGATTTGGATGGCTTGAAATTCCGTATGCCTGGCTTGGGCGGCGAAGTGCTGAAAACATTCGGCGTGAACGTTGTTTTGTTGCCGGGTAACGAAGTGTTGCCAGCTTTGACTTCTGGCGCGATTGATGGCACCGAATGGATCGGCCCTGCGGCTGACCTTGGCGCTGGCTTCTTCAAAGTTGTAAATAACTATTACTATCCTGGCTGGCACGAGCCTGCCACAGTGCTTGATTCATTCTTCGACATGCAGGCATGGGAAGCTTTGGATGACCAAACACGCGGTATCGTTGAGCGTGCAGCAGCGTCAACCAACTTGTGGATCTTGTCTCGCTTCCAAGCTGTGAACAACGCTTCACTGCAAAAATTGGTCAATGAAAATGGCGTGAATCTACGTCCATATTCTGACGAATTGTTGCAAGCGATTGGTGAGCGGACTGCTGAAGTTGTGCGGGATCGCGCGAGCGTTTCACCGGAAGCTTCTGAGCTTTACAACTCACTGATCGAATGGCGTCGTACCATGGTTGAATGGTCTGGCATTTCTGAAGGTAAATTCATGAAT
Source organism: Maritalea sp. S77 (assembly GCF_049801075.1). Lineage (NCBI taxonomy): Bacteria > Pseudomonadati > Pseudomonadota > Alphaproteobacteria > Hyphomicrobiales > Devosiaceae > Maritalea > Maritalea sp. S77. Next base: position 36,377 of record NZ_JBNAGG010000004.1, read on the forward strand.
GCGCGGACTTCAGCCAAGTTTGAAGCCATTTAATCAACATGCTTAAAAGAGCCGTCGACCTTTGTCGGCGGCTTTTTTGTCACGGGGAGCGGGGGGACGATTAATGTCTGGCCTTGTGCGCGCGCTGCAAAAGGGATGGGCCCCTGTCAGCAGTGCAATTTCTAACGTTTATGTGCGAACAATTTTGGCACTGGTGGCATGTTTCGCCATCGGCTATGCCGCCGGGTTTGGGTTTCAAGACCGCGCGGGTACGCACGCAAAAGTCCACGCCGTTGTAGGCGGTATTTTAGCGCTTTTGGTTTTCTTGGCTGACACGGATGTGCGCCGAAAAGTGGCGAACGCCATCGACCGATTGAACATGGTGATCGGACATATAATGGCCTGGACCGCATTGGCACTGGTGCTCAATGTGTTTCTGGTTGTGGTGCTGCGCTATGTGTTTTCCATCGGCGAAGTGTGGATGCAAGAAAGCTACATCTGGATGCACGCCTTTATCTTTATGCTTGGGGCGGGTTACACGCTTTTGCATAATGGGCATGTGCGCATCGATTTGATTTATGCAGGTGCCAGCAATCGCTATAAAGACATCATCAATCTTGCCGGCACAATTTGTTTCGGCTTTCCAGTATTGTGGCTGATTTTCTGGCGCGGCTATGATTTTTTCCAGCGTTCTTATTCTCGATTTGAGGGCAGCGCAGAAGTGGGCGGATTGCCCAATCTATTTATCTTGAAAGGGATTATCCCAGCGATGGCCATTTTATTGGGCTTGCAGCTTATTTCCATGAGCTTGCGCGCGATCGATCGCATGATCACCGGTGAAACCGTGGCATTGGTCAGCGACGATGAAGAGGTGATGGCATGACCCCAGAAATTCTCGCGTTTATTATGTTCGGGGCAACGATTGTTGTTCTGATCCTTGGGTTTCCTGTGGCATTGACGCTTGCTGGTTCAGCGATCCTTTTTGCGTTTATTGGCGATCAGCTCGACCTGTTTCGCTTTGCCTTTTTGAACCTGTCACCGACACGCATTTTCTCGACCATGAAAAATGAGCCGCTCGTGGCGGTGCCCTTGTTCGTCTATATGGGCGTGGTGTTGCAGCGATCGGATATTGCCGGGCAGTTGCTGGAATCGATGGGCCAATTGTTTGGCAAAATGCGCGGCGGTCTTGGTTATTCTGTGGTGATTGTGGGTGCGCTGCTGGCGGCTTCTACTGGCATTGTTGGGGCCACCGTGGTGACCATGGGGCTGATGAGCCTGCCAGTGATGTTGAAAGCGGGGTACAACCCGAAAGTGGCGTCGGGCATTATCTGTGCGTCTGGCACGTTGGGGCAGATCATTCCACCGTCAATCGTGTTGGTGCTTCTGGCCAGCATTTTGCAAGGGGTGAATGAAGAAGCCGCAGCACTGACAGGCAATTTGGCGCCAGATCCGGTGACCGCAATTGATCTGTTTGCTGGAGCGTTGGTGCCGGGCCTGCTGTTGGTTGGACTTTATCTGGCTTGGGTGTTTATCCTCACCATTATTCGGCCAGAAGATGTGCCTTCCATGAAAGATGAGAGCGTTCACGCGCCCACTTTCGGCACGTTGCTGAAAGCTGTTTTGCCGCCGCTTATTCTGATTGTTTTGGTGCTTGGTTCAATTTTGGCCGGTATCGCCACACCAACGGAATCTGCTGCTGTGGGCGCGATTGGTGCGATGGTTTTGGCGTGGCAATCGAAAAAGCTTAATCTTACTCTGTTCCGCGAAGTGGGGCTGGAAACGGTAAAAGTGTCCTCGATGGTGTTTTTGATTATCATTGGGGCAGGGCTTTTCTCGACCGTATTTAAGGGCTTTGGCGGTGACGATGTGATTGCCGAGTTTTTGCGGCATTTGCCGGGCGGTGCTTTTTCTGCGCTACTGTTGGTGATGTTGCTGATGTTCTTCTTGGGTTTTTTCCTTGATTTCATCGAGATCATTTATGTGGTGGTGCCGATTGTTGGTCCGATCCTGATCGCATTGGGGTATGATCCGCTGTGGTTGGGCGTGATGATCGCCATCAATTTGCAGACCAGCTTCCTAACGCCGCCATTTGGGTTTGCCCTGTTCTATTTGCGCGGGGTGGCACCGAAGGAGTTTAAGACCAGCGATCTTTATGCTGGGGTGCTGCCCTTCATCGTGATCCAAGTGTTGGCCTTAGCGCTCTTGTGGACATTCCCGGGGCTGGTCACCTGGTTGCCGGATCTGTTGTTCTCATAAGAGGCAAATCAAAATGAAGTGAAAGGCCGTCCCATGGGGCGGCCTTTTGATTTTGTTGACATAATGGTGTGGCACCGAGATAGTTTAAGGCTAAGGGATCAGAGGAGAGCGGCCTATGCGACGACCAGTGACAATCTTATTTGCAATAATCGTTGTTGTGGGCGCGGCGGCGGCGATCTATTTTCTCAAACCTGTAAATGGGCCTGAGCGCAATTTGAGCCTTGAGGCCGACGTGACCCGCGGCAATTATGTGATGCGCGTGGGCGGCTGTGTGGCGTGCCACACAGACCTCAAAAATGAAGGCGCATTTCTGGCAGGCGGTGCACCGCTGAAAACGCCGTTCGGGGATTTTGTGCCGCCAAACATCACGTCTGACAAAGAGGCGGGGATCGGCGATTGGAGCCTTGAAGAGTTTTCGCGCGCCATGAGTGTTGGTGAAGGCCCCGGCGGCAAACATTATTATCCTGCCTTTCCATATGACAATTATGCGCTGATGAGCGATCAGGACATTGTGGATCTTTATGCGGCAATGATGGCCACTGATCCTGTCGCTGAGAAAGCGCCGGAACATAGTGTCGGCTTTCCATTTAACATTCGCCTCGCCATGTTGGGGTGGAAGAACATGTTCTTCACGCCGAAGCGATATGAGCCAAATCCCGAGAAGTCTGATCTATGGAATCGTGGGGCCTATTTGGCGAAAGGCCCGGCGCATTGCGGGGCGTGTCATACACCACGCAACATGCTGGGTGCATCAGATTCTGGGCAACACTTTAAAGGTTCAAGTGGCGGCACTGGCGGATCGTTTGTGCCTGCAATTGATCCAGAGAGTTTAGCTTCTGATGGGTGGGATGAAGCCACGCTCACCGACGCGTTAACTGGCGGCTTTACGCCCGATTTTGATACGCTTGGCGGATCTATGGGGGAGGTGATCAATGAATCGCTGACTCATTGGACTGACGAAGATTTGAAAGCGTTGACGACCTATTTGTTAGAGGGCGAATAGCCTGGAGAGCGAGAAAATTATGTCTTTAGAGTTTTTCCTGACGTCACTGGTGGTGGTTTTGTTGCCAGGCACTGGCGTGTTGTACACTTTGGCAATCGGCCTTTCTCGAGGCTTTAAAATGAGCGTTATGGCCGCATTTGGTTGCACCCTCGGCATTATCCCTGCGGCGCTTGCTAGTGTGGTCGGATTGGCAGCCATTTTGCATACGAGCGCTTTGGCCTTCCAATTGATCAAATATGCTGGCGTGGCCTATCTATTCTATATGGCATGGGGCATTTTGCGCGAAGGTGGTGCGCTGGATGTTGAAAAGGCGCCAGATGTGAAAAGTGTTGGTAAAACGGTTCGTGATGGCGCCTTGCTCAACGTGCTCAACCCGAAGCTATCACTCTTCTTCCTCGCCTTTCTGCCCCAGTTTGTGCCGGCTTCCATCGCCAATCCGACGCCGCTTATGTTGAGTTTGGCTGCCATTTTTATGGTTATGACGTTTATCGTTTTTGTGGGATATGGGGCTTGTGCCGCTTTGGCGCGAGACTTTGTTTTATCTCGTCCAAAAGTGTTGCTATGGCTGCGCCGCGGCTTTGCTGGCACATTTGGTTTTCTGGGGCTAAAGCTTGCACTTTCAGACCGCTAAGCTAATTTAGCTGTAAATCAGATGTAGAAATATTGGGATTGGGCGCGCTGATGGAAAGCTTCTTGTCGATTGAAAATTGGTTCACGCTTGCGATGTTGATCGCATTGCAGGCGGTTTTGGGGTTCGACAATCTTTTATATATCTCGCTTGAATCCAAGCAGGTGGCGAAAGAAAAGCAAGCCTATGTGCGCCGTGTGGGCATTGGCATTGCCATTGTTCTCCGGATCGTGCTGCTGTTTTTGCTGGTGCGCATGATTGAGCTGTTTCAGGCTCCATTTTTCGCCATCGACTTGCCGGGCTTTATCGAAACCGAAATGAATGTACATGCCTTTATTGTGCTGATTGGCGGCGGGTTCATCATGTACACCGCCATTCAGGAGATTTATCATTTGATCTCCGTGCATGATCTGCATGACCAGGATAAACACAAGAAAACCCGCTCGGTCGGGGCCACCATTTTCTGGATTGTGGCCATGAATGCGGTGTTCTCGTTCGACAGCGTATTGTCGTCTATTGCGTTGACGAATGTGTTCTGGGTGATGGCTGTGGCGATTATCGGTTCAGGTATTTTAATGATTGTTTTGTCGGATTATGTCGCTGACTTCCTAGACCGCAACCGCATGTATCAAGTGCTTGGCTTGTTTATTCTGTTGTTGGTGGGCATTTTGCTGATTTCCGAAGGTGGGCACTTGGCGCATCTGATATTATTCGGCTACGAAATTGTGCCGATGGCAAAATCAACCTTCTATTTCGTACTGTTCGTAATGGTGGCTGTTGATGTGGTACAGAGCCGATATCAAAAGAAACTTTTGGCTGAGCGGGCGCACCGCGAAGCACAAATGAAAAAGATGGCAGCCAACGATCCAAGCGTTTAGTCGCGGACAGATAAGCCGGAATTAGAGGGGCGCTTGGCTCTTAGCAAGCGTCCCTTATTTTTAGCGCTTCAGTGAGCGTTAACGTGGTGTGGTCTCTGAATTTAGGATTTTTCTCTGGATAGTCGGAGCGGTAATGACCGCCGCGACTCTCAGTGCGCTGCAATGCCGCCGCCGCCACCAATGTGGCGGACACTGTCATGTTCAAATAGGAACGGGTGACGTCGCGTGCTGTTTCTTCCAGTTCTCTGATTTTACGTAGAGCGGTTTTTAAGCTCTCTTCAGACCGTTCCACGCCCACATAATTGGTCATGATATGGCGCAATTGCTGCACCGCGGTCAGGTTGCGCAACATGCGTTCCGCTTCTTCGCCCTTTTCCTCGTCCCACTCAATACCGAGGTAGGGGGGGAGGCTTTTGTTGATGGGCTCAAGGCCTGAGATATCTTCTGCGATGCGTGCGCCAAATACGACGGCTTCCAGTAGGGAGTTAGACGCCAAGCGGTTTGCGCCATGCAAGCCGGTGCAGGAGGCCTCGCCGCAGACCCAAAGACCAGCCAAGGATGAGCGACCGCGATCATCCACCTTCACGCCGCCCATATGGAAGTGGGCCGCAGGGGTGACCGGGATCATTTCGACAGCAGGATCAATGCCTGCTTCTTTGCAATAATTGGCAACGGTTGGAAACGCATCATAGATGCGGCTGCCAAGGGCTTCGCGTGTGTCCAAAAACACTTTGCGACCTTCCTGAATTTGGCGGAAGTTGGCGCGGGCCACGATGTCGCGCGGGGCCAGTTCTGCATCTTTATGCACATCGAGCATAAAGCGATCGCCAAGATCATTGACCAAGATCGCGCCTTCGCCGCGCAACGCTTCTGTGGCGAGGGGCGCAGGGTCTTGCCCCACGGCCATGGCGGTGGGGTGGAATTGCACAAACTCGCTGTCGGCAATAAGCGCACCTGCGCGGGCGGCCATGCCCATGGCGTGGCCCCGCACACCGGGCGGGTTGGTTGTGACGGCATAAAGCCCGCCTAAGCCGCCTGCGGCCAAAACTGTGGCGCGGGCGCGGATGAGAACGGGTTCGGCATAGCGATCACCAAGTTTACGGGCATAAACGCCAATCACGCGGCCATCGGCACGCGCCAGATCAACAGCCGTAATGCCTTCAACAATGCGAATGGAGGGCGTGTTGCGCACCTCTTCGATCAGGGCAGCCATGATCTCGCGGCCCGCTCGGTCTCCCGATACACGCACCACGCGGTTGACCGAATGTGCTGCTTCTTTTGAGAGGATAAATTGGCCTTTTTCATCGCGGTCAAATGGTGTGCCCCATTTGGCCAAATCTTCGATGCGCTCTGCCGCTTCTGCCGCAACGGATTCTGCCAATTCAAAATCAACAATGCCGGCGCCAGCAATGTCTGTGTCGCGGGCATGGGCCTCGGCGCTATCGCCTTGGCCTACTGCCGCGGCAACGCCGCCTTGGGCCCAACTTGAGGATGCGCCAAGACCAAGTGGTTTGGGCGACAATACAGTGACCGGGCGGGGCGCCAACTTCAGTGCACAAAACAAACCGGCCAAGCCCGCACCCACAATTAGGGCGCCTTCGGCGTTTAAAACATTGTCATAAATAGTCATAGGCGCGTTGATACCTTTGGGGCACCGAGCGGTGCGAATTACTCTGGCGGATATAGATACATAGATTGCGATGGGTTGCAAAGGGTGCAACTTGTTGGGCTAATGTGGGAACCCGTGGCATAGTTTGGTTGCATGCGCAGACAAATGAGGGCGCAAGAGAGTGATTATGAAGTTTTCGAAAATTATGATTGGTGCCGTTGGCACATTATTGATGGGTAGCGGCGCGGCCATGGCCAGCGGTCCACTGCCTGCTGGCACATTGTTTTTGTGCAATGAGGGCGAGCCTTATGTGCAGGTTTTGGTGCCAAGTGGTCAAAATGCCAACCCCATTCTGTTGCTTGGCAGCGAGCAAATTGAAATGGAACCAACCCCGGTTGCATCTGGTTATGGTGCCGAATTGAGTTTAGGTCCGCACCACTGGATGGTGCATGGCAAAGGGGCCGATAGCTTGCTGTTGATGAAAGATGATGAAGCGCCAAAACAGTGCAAGGTTACTCCGATCAGCAGCAACTCCGCAGAAGCTTCTGGCGAAGTTGAAGGCTATGTGTCGAGCATGGAAAACTTCGCGCTCGGCGGCAATGTCCGCTCTGGTCCCGGCATACAAAATGAAAAAAATCGACAGTCTGGCTTATGGGGAGCCAATTGCCATCGTGTCACGCACCGATGTGCAGTTTGAGGGTTATGAATGGTTTGAAATTGAATATGGTGAGGGCTTGCGCGGCTATATGTGGGGCGGGATCATGTGTTCCAACGCGCTGCATATTGCCGGCCTTTATGAGAATTGCCCGGCTGATTTGAATTAGAAATTTGCTTGAATTGGCAACACTGGGCAGCTTTTTTCTTGAATTTAGATGGGTGCATCGCCATGTGTTTGGAAACGATGCGAGGAGCATGAACATGAATAAATGGGTTGCGGCAACACTCTTGTCATTTGGCCTTATGGCTGCGCCAAGCCATGCTGAAGAGGCAGGTAAGATTGGTGTTGATTGGGTTGGCAATGATATTTTGATCGAGGCTGTGCACGATAAAGAAGTGGACGGCATCACGTGTCATTTGGCCTATTTTGATCGCGGCATGATTGATCGGTTGACCAAGGGCAATTGGTTTGAAGATCCCTCGAACTCCTCCATTGCTTGTCGTGCGACGGGGCCAATTGTAATCCGAAATATTCAGCTCGATAAGGATGGCGAGGAAGTCTTTAAAGAAGGCCGCTCCTTCCTTTGGAAAAAGCTGGTGGTGAACCGGATTTATGACAAGAACAACAACACCATGATCTACCTGTCGCATTCGCGTCAGGTGACAGATGGGTCGGCCAAAATGGCCATCTCGACCGTGCCGCTTTACGGTGTTGATGTGACGTGGGATCCTGAATTTTGGCCAGAAGGTGCGCCAAAGTAAGCTTTTTTTGGCGACAGGCCGGATGCAATGGTTTAAGCCTCGTTCTAGTGTTAGAGCGAGGTTTTTTTCATGAGCGCGAAAGATTGTAACGGAGCTGCCCTTGAAGATGGCGATAATGTTCAGGTCAACAAAGATTTGAAGGTTAAAGGCATGTCGAAAACGTTGAAGCGGGGCACGTTGATCAAAAATATCCGCACGACAAACAAAGACAGCGAAGTTGAATGCCGCATCGGCAAATCGACGATTGTGCTCAAAACTGAGTTTTTGAAAAAAGCCTAAAACTCTCCGTTCCTCTGTAAAATAGCATCTCGCCTCAATTGGGTTTCGTGAGCGCAACGGGTGTCGCTGCGCCAATTTTCCCAGCAAATTGTTTCGTCATTAGAAAGCAACATCTTCAACTTGAAAATCGTAACGTTATAACATATGAGTCGCAATTGTTATGATATTACATTTGGTGAATTGAGATGAAGAAAAAGATTTTGGCGTTTGGCGTTTCAAACCTTGCATTGATGGCAGGCGTGGCGAGTGCGAGCGCTGACGAGGCATGGCGCTATTTCATTGGCGACCATGAGAAAGCGCAAATCATTGTGTTTGAGCAAGGAAATGATCCAATTGTTTGGGATCAGCTGACCGAGCCAGCGCGGTTGCATTTGAGTGAAGATGGTGAATTGTTGTTTGCAGTGCAGCGCAGCAAGGGCCGCGTGGATGTGGCTGAAACTGGTTTGCATGTGGAAGATCATGGTGATCATAGTGATCTGCATTTGGAAGCGCCTGCTTGGCAAGGGCTGTTTTTGACCGGTGCACGGCCAACTCACTTTGTTTTGCACGGCGATGAAGTGGCGGCCTTTATGGATGGCACGGGGAGTGTTGCGAAAGTGGATGTTTCCGCATTTGATGACGCGTTTGAGGTGAACTACACGGTTACCGACGCGCCGCATCATGGTGTTGCGGTGCCACTGCATGATCATATGCTGATTACCGCGCCAAATTTGGAAGAACCTAGCAGCTTGCCCAACCATGTGCAGGTTTTGGACAAAGACGGAGAGCAGTTAGGCGATCTGCATGAGTGTAAAGGCTTACATGGTGAAGCCAGTTCCATGCACAAAATTGCGTTTGCCTGCATTGATGGCATTTTGGTTTTTGATGAAGAAGATTTGAGCAAATCAGCATTCTTGCCTTATCCGGAAGAACTGGGTGAAGGACGTTCAGGTCGCCTCGATGGCGGAAAAACTGTCCAGTTTTTTGCGGGTAATTTTGGTAAAGACAAAATGATTTTTATCGATGTGGAAGGCGAGGGAAGCTTCACATCAGTTCAATTTGAAGCGCCGCTGGTGAGTGGTTATTTGAACCCGGCCAATTCTGGCGAGGCTTTTGCTCATACGGCAGATGGCAAGCTGCATAAGATTGATGCGTTTAACGCGAAGATTGTGGCGTCAATTGAAGCGACGGCGCCTGTTGATATGGAGCAACCTTGGTATGCGCCACGGCCCAACTTCACCTTTGCGGGCGACCATATTGCGTTGGTGGAGCCATTGGCGAGCGCGTTGAAGCTGATCTCGACTGATGAGCTGGCTGTGTTGGACGTGATTGACGTGGCAGGCAAGCCATATTCAATTGTTGCCGCTGGCGGACATCTTTCTGACCACTAATAAAAAAGCCGGGGCACTGCCCCGGCTTTGACTTGATCGATCAGATTTTATTTTTTGGTGGCGTTTTTATCTTTGCCAAAATTGATCATGCGCTCTACAGCGCCGCGGGCTTTTTCCGCAATTTCGGGATCAACAGTCACTTCTTCAGTGCCTGTGTGCAAAGACCAAAGCACATTTTCCAAATTAATGCGCTTCATGTGCGGGCAGATGTTGCAGCCTTTTAAGAACTGCACACCGGGCGTTTCTGCCGCCACATTGTCTGACATGGAACATTCGGTCACCATCACCACATTGGCCGGGCGCTCCGTTTTCACCCAATTGATCATGCCGGATGTGGAGCCGGAGAAATCGCACGCGTCGATCACTTCGGTGGGGCACTCTGGGTGTGCGATGATTTTGGCCGTTGGATAGGCCTGGCGCAGCTCTTCAATATCCTTAGCGGTGAAGGTTTCGTGCACTTCACACGCGCCTGCCCAAGTGATGATTTTCTTCTTGGTCTTTTTGGCGGTGTTTTGCGCCAAATATTGATCTGGAATCATCATCACAGTGTCGCTGTCCAACCCTTCAACAATGTCGAGCGCATTGGAGGAGGTGCAGCAGATATCAGTCACGGCTTTTACGGCCGCTGATGTGTTCACATAGGTGACCACAGGCACGCCCGGATATTGTTCGCGCATGGCCATCACATCTTCTGGCGTGATGGATGAAGCCAAAGAACAACCGGCGCGGCTATCTGGAATCAGTACGGTTTTTTCTGGGTTCAGCAATTTGGATGTTTCCGCCATAAAGTGCACACCGCACTGAATGATGGTTTGCTGTTTAACCTTTGTTGCCTCGATGGCGAGCTGCAAACTGTCGCCCACAAAATCGGCCACGCCATGGAAGATTTGCGGTGTTTGATAATTGTGCGCCAGAATCACGGCATCTTTTTCGCGCTTGAGCTTATTGATCTCGCGGATCAGTGGCGCGTAAAACTGCCACTCAATTTCGGGAATACGGTCTTTGACATGTTCATAAATGTCAGCCGTTTCTTTTTCTACCGCTTTGGTGAATTTGAGATCAAATTCTTTGCTCAAAATTGCACGCGCTTCATCCATGGGGGTCAACGCGTTGATCAATTGTACCATCTTTCGCCCTTTCAGCAGCAAAGTTGGGTGGAACTTAGGTATTTTTGAGGTGTATTTCAATCTCTGCTTTATGCTAATCCAAGTTGAAAGGTCGCGATAGCGGCCCTGTCCCTTTAAATCCAGCCCAATGAGGTCCCGATCATATGGCGCAAAATATTGCAAAACTCGACGAAATTATGGGCGCTGCCCCGGTTATTCCGGTCATTATCTTGGATGATGTGGATGCAGCGATTCCTTTGGCGGAAGCGCTGGTGGCTGGCGGACTGCCTGCGCTGGAAGTGACATTGCGAACCCCAAATGCGCTGAAAGTCGTTGAAAAAATGGCAGGGGTGAAAGGTGCCTATGTTGGCACAGGCACTGTGCGCACCAAAGCTGATATTGAAAAGAGCATTGCTGCTGGCGCACAATTTATGGTGTCGCCCGGGGCGCCGCGTCAATTGCTTGAAGAAGCACTCAATTTTGATGTGCCGCTTTTGCCGGGCATCAGCACTGCAACCGAAGCGATGGCTGCCGCGGAAATGGGTTATCAGCGGTTGAAATTGTTCCCCGCGGAAGCTGTTGGTGGCGCGAAATTGCTGAAGAGCTTTGCTTCGCCTTTGCCGGATTTGAAATTTTGCCCAACCGGTGGCGTGAGCGTTCAAAATGCGCGGGACTATTTGTCTTTGCCGAATGTGATTTGTGTTGGCGGCTCTTGGGTGGTGCCTGGCGATGTGATCGAAGCGGGCGATTTTGCGCATATTGAAAATTTGGCCGCAACAGCTGCGCGGTTGACTGAAGGCGCATGATTTGGCGCGCCGCCCGCATTGGCATTCTTGTACTGATGGCACTTGTTTCGGTGCGGCCAGCATGGGCGGAAACCCGCTTTTTTGTGGCGTCCAGCTTGGTGGATTTTGCCCAAAGTGCAGCAGCGGCGGCGCAGCTTGATGTAATAATTGTGGCGGGCGGGTCTTCAACACTTGCCCGGCAAATTGAAGCGGGGGCACCTGCTGATTTGTATATCTCCGCCAATGAGGATTGGGCCGAACATGCAGCAGGTGAACGCGACTTGGTGCCTCTGTTTGGAAACAGTTTGGTGTTGATGGCTGACCGAGCAGGGCAGATAGAGATTGAAGCGCTTCCCTTAATGCTGGGTGAAAACCGTTTGGCTTTGGCTGATCCGCATCATGTGCCTGCGGGGCTTTATGCAAAGGCTGCGTTTGAGCATTTGGGGCTTTGGGAGGCATTGTCGGGTCGTGTGGCCGCGGCGGAAAATGTGCGCAGTGCGGCGCGTTTTGTGTGGAGTGGAGCCGCCCCATTTGGGGTGGTTTATGGGTCGGATGCCAAGGCGATGGACTTACCCATTGCATTTGCGTTTCCGGCAGAAAGCCATCCGTCCATACGCTATTGGGCCGTTCGGTTGTGCGATGATGATCCCGCTGTGGATGCGTTTTTGGACTTTATCGATAGTGCGGAAGGCCATAAGCTGCTTGCTGAATTTGGTTTTCAACCGATTGAGCGCCCACTTTGACTGCTTTTCTGCCCATTATCGCCTTGTCTTTAAAAGTCGCGTTTTTTGCGCTTTTATGGGCGTTGCCCTTGGGTTTTATGCTCGGCTATGTGCTGGCCACCAAGCGCTTTTTCGGGCGAAGATTGCTCTCCGTTTTGGTGATGATGCCGCTTGTGATGCCTCCGGTGGTGACCGGCTTAGTGCTGCTTTATGTGTTTGGCCCTAAGGGCGCGTTTGGTAGTCTTTTGGCGCCGCTGGGGATCAGCTTTGCCTTTAATGCTGCGGGAGCTGCGTTGGCCGCGGGCTTAGTAGCATTGCCGCTGATTGTACGGCCAATCCGACTGAGCTTTGAACATGTGTCAACAGATTTAGATGAAGCGCTGGCGGTGGCGGGGCTGACGCCATGGCAACGGTTTAAGATGCTATATGTGCCTAGCGCGCTGCCCGGCGTGGTGGCTGGCGGCGTGTTGGGATTTGCCAAAGCCATGGGAGAGTTTGGCGCAACCATAACTTTTGTCGCCAATATCCCCGGTGAAACGCAAACCATTTCTTTAGCCATTCATGCGGCGCTGCAGGCTTTTGATCAGAATGATCTTGTGGTGTGGCTGTGTGTTGCGTCACTTGCCATTTCTGGGCTGGCGATTTGGGGTTCCGAATTTTTGCTCTCATGGTTGGAGAAAAGGCTGAACGGACGGCGGGCGGTGCGCCATGCTTAAGGTAGATTTGAAATTTGAGCGCGGGGCGCGATTGTTTCAGTTTCTATTGGAGATGAGGCGCGGTGTAACGGCACTGGTGGGGCCATCGGGCGCGGGCAAGACATCTTTGTTGCGGGCCATTGCCGGGCTGGAGCCGAGCGAAGGGCAGATCGAGCTTGATGGGCAGGTCTTTGCGGGTCGTGGCAAATCCAGTGCGCCGCATAAACGGCATTTGGGCATGGTGTTTCAGGAGCCACGACTGCTCGACCATTTGAGTGTTGAAGAGAATATTCGGTTGGGCCGCAACGGCGTACATATGCCGCTGGTGCATCGGCTGGGCATTGCCGACCTGCTGGCGCGCGCGCCCCATGATTTGTCTGGCGGGGAAAAGCAGCGGGTGATGCTGGCGCGGGCACTGTTTGCGCAACCGCACGCCTTGTTGCTCGATGAACCTTTGTCTGCCTTGGACCCAGAACGGCGCGAAGCGATGATCATATTTTTGCGTGATGTTTTTGCGGATCTTGATGTGCCGGTGCTTTATGTGACACACGCTATGGAAGAAGCGGCGCGGCTTGCGGATCAGATCGCGGTGATCGAACAGGGCCGCATTGTCACCCATGGACCGACGCAAGAAGTTCTTGCTTTGCGTGCTGACGCGCATTTGCTCAGCCGGGTGCACGGGCATGTGGCGGCGTTGGATGATCAATATGGTCTGGCGCAGGTCAATATTGGTGGGCAGATGTTGGAAGTCGCCAATCGCGGGCTGGATATCGGACGGCGGGTGCAGCTCAATATCTGGGCGCGGGATGTGATGCTGGCTAAATCGCGGCTTGAGGGCATCAGTGCGCGCAATCAATTGGAGGGCACCATTGAGCGGCTAGAAGCGATTGATCCAGCCACCACGGATATTTTCGTGAAGGTTGGCGAAGCACGCATCCGGGCTCGGGTGATGGCGAAAACCGTTGCCGATTTGGTATTAGCCCCGGGCGCATCTATTTTTGTGATCATCAAATCGGCGTCGATTGAGTAATCAATATTCCCGCCCTTCGCGCGGCTTGTAGCGCGGCAATTGCCAGTGCCAAATGATGGCGCCGCCGCGGGCAACTAGGCCCAATGCTGTGCCTGCGCTTGCGGCGTAAAGCGGAGGGATGCCGAGATAGGTGAGTACGAGATAGGCGAAGGCGGCAACGAGTGCGGCGGTGGCATAGATCTCTTCTTGTAGGATCAGCACATTTTCATCGCTCACCACATCGCGGATCATGCCGCCGAAGGTGGCTGTCATCACGCCCATCGCGCCTGCCACAAAAAAGCCCGCGCCATTTTGAGTGGCAATGTGGGCGCCCATAACCGCATATGCCGCCAAACCAATCGCATCCAGCCAGAGCAGCGCGACATAGCGTCGTTGAATAAGGTGCGAGGCGAAGAAGGCGATGATGGCGATGCCAAAGCAAATGATCAGATAGGTCTGATCCACCGTCCAAAAAACGGGACGATCTAAAATCAAATCGCGGAACGTACCGCCGCCAACGCCCGTGAGGGTGGCCAGCAACACAAAGCCGATAATGTCCATTTGTTTGCGGGAGGCAACCAATGCGCCCGTGGTGGCAAATACCGCCACGCCAAGCAAATCAAGAATGTAAAGTGGCGTAGACAACATGGGCGCTCTCCGATTGGACAATGAGAGAACCAAATGTTTGCGGACTTGTCAAAATAGATTGTTGATTTTACTCAGGAGTTTTTTGAGCTTCCTGGCTTTGTGGGTTGAAAGAGAATTGGTCAATTCTGCGTCCAGCGATTTGAAATTCTTATGGATGGTTTGCAGCAACTCTAGGCCTTTTGCAGATAGGAAAATGTGCAGCGCACCATCAGCTTCATCGGTTTGACTTTCAAGAATTTGCGCGCGGTCCAGCCGATCGATCAGGGCGTTAAATTGCTCCGGCGGCAGGTTTAATCCTTGGCGCATTTCTTCAAGCGTAAGGCGCGATTGATCCGCGAGCCAAAACAGCACCGCGTCATCGCCAACTTGCAACCCCTGCGCGTGCAACGGCACAAGCGCTTCTTGGCGGGCGATTGCCCCCAGTTGCATCAGTTGATAGCTCAAAGTTTTTTCAAATTTTAGCGCCATTTGACTTTTTTAGCGCATGGGCGGGGCGCTGGAAACCTGACAGCGTGAATATCGTTAATGGAGGATTTTGAAAGGATTAATATTTTCAAAAGTTTAGCGTCAATTTTCAGTATATGATTATCCCTTGGCGTGATGCGGCAAATCACGATATGTAATGTTATTACTGAATTTTGCCGCATTTTTCGGCCAGAACCAGTTCAGCAATTACCCCGGGGGCCTATGGCTTATTCTCATCCTTTTTGGCGCGGCTGTGCGCGTTTGCTTTGTGCTTTGATCTTGTTGATTGGTTTGCCTGTGCAATTGGCGCAGGCGCACCCGCATATTTTTGCCGATGCACAGGTGGATGTGTTGTTTAATGAACAAGGCGAAATTGCGGGTGTGCGTCAGCGCTGGAATTTTGATGCGCTTTATTCAGCATGGGCCGTGCAGGGGCTTGATGTGGATGGCGATGGTGACGTCTCGCCCGAAGAACTTCAACCGCTTGCCGATGACAATATGATTGGGCTGGCCGAATATAGCTATTACACCTTTGCCGGCGAGGGGCGCGGCAATGCGGAAATCGCGCGCGGGCGGGATGCGCGCATGGTGTTTGATGGCACAAATTTGATTTTATCATTCACGTTGGACTTCACGGTGCCCGCGCCTGTGCGCGAGGCTTTTGAAATTGAAGTGGGAGACCCGGAATATTATGTGGCCTTTAACTTTGCCGAGAATGATGCGGCGCAATTGGTTGGTGCACCGGAAGGGTGCAGCCTGGAAGTAAACGGTCCACGCCCAATAGACCCATCGCTTGAGGAAGAATTGTTTGCGCTTGGCCCAGATGTGTTGCAATTGCCGCCGCATTTGGCAGAGGCCGCAAAGGATTTGGCCAACGTGCTGGTTGTGCGATGTGGTGACACAGCTGCGGAGGTAGCGCCCGCTGCGTCCAATGTAGGGCGCCGCGGTGGCAGTCCATTTGTGGCGCCGCCACGTGAGCCCAATTTAGGCGGTTCGACCACAGGGATTTTGGGGTGGATCAACACGCAGCAAAAAGCATTTTACCAAGCCTTGACCGAAGCGCTTCAGTTTTTGAAGGAAGACTGGAATGGCTTTTGGGCGCTCGGCGGCTTGAGCTTCTTGTATGGTGTGTTTCACGCCGCTGGCCCGGGCCACGGCAAGGTTGTGATCTCATCCTATATGGTGGCCAGTGAACGAGAATTGCGGCAAGGCATTTTGATCAGCTTTGCAGCGGCGATGATGCAGTCCATTGTGGCTGTGGCGTTCGTATTGATCGCTGCGGGGCTGTTGCGATTGACCAGTTTTGCCATGTCGGATGCGGCGCATTGGATGGCGGTTGGCTCTTATGCGTTGGTGATGTTGCTGGGCGTCTATTTGGTGTGGCGCAAGCTGGCACCGCGCTTTGGTGGTAAAGGCCATGCGCATCATCACCATCATGATCACAATCATCCGGATCATGATGCGGAAAGTTGCGATCATTGTAAGCACGCGCCCGAGCCGAAGCAGTTCGCAGGGCGCGATTGGAAAGCGCAAATTGGCTTGGTGATGTCCGTTGGGTTGCGGCCTTGTTCGGGCGCATTGGTGGTGTTGGCATTTGCCTTGAGCCAAGATCTGCTGCCTGCCGGGATCGCAGCCACCTTTTTGATGGGGCTGGGCACGGCGATCACTGTGTCCGTGCTGGCGAGCCTTGCAGTTTATTTCAAAGATTTGGTGCGGGCTCAGGAGGAAAAGGGCGGCAAGATTTGGGGCGAAGTGCTTGCCACTGCGGAGCTTGTGGGTGCCTTCACTGTATTTGGCTTTGGTGCTATTTTGCTGTTGAGTGCACTCTGGGGATAGGCCGTCCCGGGGGCAATCTACTCAACCAGAGGAGAGCATTATGGCGGTTTCAATCGGTATTATTGGTGGGTCAGGCATGTTGGGCGGCGCGATGTCCAGTGCGTTGCTTAGCCAACCAATAATTGAGGATTTGCAGCTTTGGATTTCAAACCGAAGCGGCAAAGTACCAGAATTTGAATCGCGTCAAAATGTTCATGTGACCAGCGATAACCAGCAATTGGTGGATGCATGCGACATTGTTATTCTGTGCGTACTGCCAGCTCATTTTGCTGATCTTCAGATTGATGCGGCCAAATGTTTGGTGATTTCTGTGATGGCGGGCGGTACGGTACGTGACTTGCAGCAAGCAACGGGATCGTCGCGTATTGTTCGCGCCATGAGCAGCCCAGCGGCAGCGCTGAGCTTGGCCTATTCGCCTTGGTTTGCAAGTGCCGATGTGTCGGCGGCAGATAAGGAGATGGTGACTAAGATCTTCAGCGCGCTTGGGACTACAGATGAATTGACTGTTGAAGCGCATCTCAACCATTTCACAGCGATGACCGGCCCTGTGCCAGGTTTTGTAGCTTATTTTGCGCAATGCATGGTGGACCATGCGGTGAAACAGGGCATTGCCCCTGAAATCGCCGACCGAGCTGTGCGCCAATTGTTTTTGGCCAGTGGCCGCATGTTGGCTGAGGATGAGGCAACGCCTGCTGAACAGGTGCAAGCGATGGTGGATTATGCAGGCACCACCGCTGCGGGCCTTACCAATATGATCGATTCCGATTTATCCGATGCGATCAGCGCAGGGTTGACGGCGGCGGCGCGAAAAGCAGAAGAGATGTAGCGGGAGGCGTAAAAATGGGTCACAAAATTTATGCCATGAGTTTCAAGAGCGTTTACCCGCATTATGTGACCAAAGCGGAACGCAAGGGGCGAACGCAGGCAGAAGTGGATCAGATCATTAGCTGGCTAACGGGTTATGATCAAAAGCAGCTAGAGAAACAGCTTGCTGAGGCGGTGAGTTTTGAGACCTTTTTTGCTGAAGCGCCGAACATGAATGCCAATCGCAGCCTGATCAAAGGCGTTGTGTGTGGCATACGGGTGGAAGAGATTGAAGAGCCTCTGATGCGTGAAATCCGCTATTTGGATAAGCTGATTGATGAGCTGGCGCGGGGCAAGGCGCTGGAGAAAATTTTACGCACGGCCCAATAAAAGTTGCAAAGGGATTGGCACGAAGAATTTGGTTTTCTATGGTGCTGTAAACGTTTGCAATCTTTAAATTGGGAGAGTGGCCATGCGAATCTTATTTACAGGTGGTTCGGGTAAGGCGGGCAAATATGCAGTGGCACATTTGTTGGCGCAGGGGCACCGTGTATTGAATGTGGATCGTGTGCCGCTCGATTTGCCGGGTGTTGATAATCGGTTGGCGGACATCACGGATGCCGGACAGATGTTTGACGTGATGCAAAGCTATGCTGACTTTGACGAACTGGAGCCGGGCACGGGCGTGCCGAACTTTGATGCGGTTGTGCATTTTGCGGCGGTGCCGCGCATTTTGATCACCTCAGATAATGAATGCTATCGCGTCAACACCATTGGCACTTACAATGTGATTGATGCCGCGCTGCGGGCCGGGGTGAAGAAGATCGTGTTTGCCTCTTCGGAAACCACTTATGGGGTGTGTTTTGCTGATGGAGAGCGCAAGCCCGACTATTTGCCGTTGGATGAAGAGCATCCGGTGGTGCCCGAGGATAGCTACGCCATGTCAAAAGTGGTGAATGAGGTGACCGCGCGCAGTTTTCAACAGCGCAGTGGTGCGGATATTTATGGGCTGCGCATCAATAATGTGATCGAGCCGCACGAATATAAAGAGAATTTTCCAGCGTACATTAAAGACCCAGCCTCACGGCGGCGAAACTTTTTCGCCTATATTGATGCACGCGACCTTGGTCATATGGTTGAGCGATGCCTTTTGACCGATGGATTGGGTTTTGAAGTGTTCAATGTTGCCAATGAGGATCATTCAGTTGGTGAGCGGACCCCGGATTTGATCGATCGGTTTTATCAGGGCGTGCCCTGCGCCAAAATGGGCGAATATGAGAGTTTTTTCTCAATCGCGAAAGCGAAGAAAATGCTTGGATTTGCGCCCAAACATAGTTGGCGTAATGAACTAGGCGAACCGGTCTAACTTAGTACCCATCGAGATGTGGGCAGCCGGGTCGCTGCCCATTTTGTTTCGGCTAGGCAATTTCGGGCAAAGATAGAATTGTTGTGTCTGCGCCAGCGTTGCGTAGCGCATGAACCTCAGCCAACTCAGGGTCTTGCAGCCATGCTGTAAGGTGGTCTGGGGTTGGGAATTCCAGCACCACACCTCTTGTTTCGCCATGCGGGGTTTGCAGCGATAGGCTGCCTGGCCCACCGGCGATGGCTTTGCCCTCATGTTTTGCAACAGCGGGGCCGCCGACTTTCAGATATGCGGCCAATTTCTCTTGGTCTTTTACGACCAGCGTGATCAATGCGTAATGTGCCATTTGTCTCTCCTTCAGTGAATGAAGGTGAAATAGCAGGGATTGACTCTGTGCGAAATTCGCTATCTGAGTACAATTCATGTACGAAAATAATAGTCTGGTTGCGGATTGGGATATATTGCGGTTGGTGTTGGCCATTGATCGCCACGGTGGTGTGGCGGGCGCGGCACGGCATATGGGGGTGACCCATGCAACCATATCGCGGCGATTGGCACGCGCAGAAGCAGATGCGCAGATTGTGTTTTTTGAACGGTTGCCAGCTGGGTTGAGGTTAACCGCTGCGGGGCAGGTGGTTTTAGACCATGCGCGCCGTGTCGAACCAGAATTTCACGCGCTGGAACGCCATTTGGTGGTGCATGAGGAAGGGATGAGCGGCGCGATCCGCCTCACCATTCCTCCCGCCTTGCTTGATGCGCGATTGAGCCAAAGTCTGGCAATTTTTGCGCACGATAATCCAAGTGTACTTTTGGAATTTGTTGGCGACAACAGCTTGCTCAATTTGCATCAACGCGAAGCTGATCTGGCCATACGGGTGACGCGGAAGCCGCCCGAAACCCTTTGGGGCCGGAAACTGACCGGACAGCAAGCTGGTTTTTATGCCTCCGCCGATTGGTTGGCACAAAGTGCATTGGGCGCGGGTGATTTGACCAGTGATGTGCCGATCATCTCATTTCATTCTTGGCCGGAGGCCATACCCAAGAAATTGCGGGAGCAATGCCCGAATGTGCGTGTGGCCGCACGTAGCGAGGATATGATTGCGGCGTTGCAATTGGTGAAAGCTGGTGCGGGGCTAACAAGAATGCCGAAAGTGCTGGGCGAGGCACATCCAGAATTGCAGCACGTGGCTGCGTTGGGTTGGGAAAGCTATATGCCCATTTGGATGCTGATCCATCCCGAACTGCGCAAGGCAAAGCGCATCGAATCGCTGATGAAACATCTAGCGGTGCATTTTGAACAGAACAGACATTGTTATATCGTTCTTGATGATTAGATAATTTTATCTCCCGAAAGCTGGAAGTTTTTCCAATCGGTCAAATTCGGTTGCGGCTGTCACAAAACTGTCATAAACTTTTCGCCATCATGGGCGGGCGACATATTTCGCACCTCATGCGGAGGACCTCGACGAAGACCAGTGCAGCTAATGTCAAAAAGCTGAAACAAAGACTGGCTTATAACCGGGGCATCATAAACTTTGGAGGGTTCTATAAAATGAAAAAACAGGCTTTAGCGCTGACGCTAGGCATGGCAATGGCCAGCTTTGCAGCGCCTGCATTGGCGGATTTCTCGCTCAAGATTTTGCATATTAACGATGTGCATTCACGCATTCAGCCGATCAACAAATATGATTCGAGCTGCGGTGCAGAAGATAATGCCGCTGGTGAATGTTTTGGTGGCATGGCCCGTGTGGCGACTGCCATTGAAACCCGTCGCTCCGCTTTGGAAGGCGCTGGCTTCAATGTGTTGACTTTGGATGCGGGCGACCAATTCCAAGGGTCTTTGTTTTACACCACATTTAAGGGCTCGCTTGCTGCTGAACTGATGAACATGATCGGTTTTGATGCGATGGCGGTGGGCAACCATGAATTTGATGACGGGCCAGAAAAACTGGCTGAGTTCGTTGATGCCGTTGATTTCCCGGTTTTGTTTGCGAATACAAATCTGGCAAATGAGCCTTTGCTAAAAGGCAAAATCCCCTCCCATATAGTGAAAGAAATTGATGGCGAGAAGGTCGCGATCATCGGTGTGTTGGCAGAAGACACAGCGGAAACGTCTTCACCGGGCGACAATGTGCCATTTATCCAGGCCGAAGACATTTTGAGAAAGTTGGTGACCCAGCTTGAGGCTGATGGCGTGAACAAAATTGTTCTGCTGTCTCACGTCGGCATCAACCGCGATATTGCCATTGCAGAGGCCGTTGATGGCATTGACGTGATTGTGGGCGGCCACTCGCACACATTGCTGGATGAATATCCAACAATAGCGCAAGCGCCAAATGGCAAAAATGTACCGATTGTTCAGGCCTATGCTTATTCAAAATATTTGGGTGAGCTGAGCGTGACCTGGGACGACAATGGCGACGTTGTTGAAGCTGAAGGTGCACCATGGTTGCTAGACGCTCGCGTGCCAGAAGATAAAGAAATGGCTGCCCTTATTGAGGAAAAAGCGGCTCCGCTTGAAGAAATCAAAGCGCAAGTTGTGGGCAACAGCCTTGGCCAAATCAATGGCGATCGCAATGTGTGCCGTGCCGAAGTTTGCTCAATGGGCGTGTTGGTGACAGAAGCCATGTTGGACCGCACGAAAGACCAAGGTGTTCAAATCGTGATTCAAAATGGCGGCGGTTTGCGCGCGTCTATTGATGAAGGCGAAATCACCATGGGCGAAGTGCTGACTGTGCTGCCGTTCCAAAACACGTTGGCGACCTTTGAGCTTAAAGGTGCTGATGTTATTGCGGCGTTGGAAAATGGCTTGAGCCAAGTTGAAGATGTTGCAGGTCGGTTCCCACAGGTTGCAGGCATGAAATATTCATGGAACCCAGCTGCCGAAGCTGGTTCTCGTGTTGTTTCAGTTGAAGTGATGCAAGCCGACGGGTCCTATGCTGCACTTGACCCTGAAGCCACATATGGTGTTGCGACCAACAACTATATGCGTTCAGGCGGCGATGGTTATAGCGTTTTTGAAACCAATGGCATGAATGCTTATGACTATGGCCCTGGACTTGAAGTTGTTGTTGCTGACTATATCGCCAAATTGGGTGGTGATTATGAGCCAACAACTGATGACCGCATCACCAAAGTTGAGTAAGCGGACATAATTTATGAGAAAGGGCGGCAATTGGCCGCCCTTTTTTTGTGAACCAGTTGCACCCAAATCGCGTTATGTGCTTATTGATCACAGGGGATCGATCAGGCAGGACAGGCGCGTTTGGACGCGCCATGTGCTTTGACCATCCCGATATAGAATTTAAGGGGCATTATGGTTTCGCATCTACCACCAGATCATCCGGAAGTTAAACCCAAAAAGATTGGCGTTTTGCTGCTTAATCTGGGCACCCCAGACGCAACAGACTATTGGTCTATGCGGCGCTATTTGAAGGAATTTCTCTCCGACCGTCGGGTGATTGAAATTCCCCGTGCTATCTGGTGGCCGATTCTCAATCTTATTGTTTTGACCACACGCCCGAAAAAATCCGGCGCGGCCTATGATAAGATTTGGGACAGGGAAAATGATGATAGTCCCTTGCGCGTGATCGCGCAGGAGCAGGTTGAAAAGCTTAGTGCGCGCTTGTCCAAACATGATGATGTGGTGGTGGATTATGGGATGCGATATGGCAACCCATCAACAGCTTCCGCTATCGATCGGCTAAAAGCGCAGGGCTGCGAAAAGATATTGCTGGTGCCGCTTTATCCGCAATATGCCGCCAGCACCACAGCGACGGCGAATGACAAAGCCTTTGATCACCTCAAAGAGATGCGGTGGCAACCAGCAGTGCGCACCGCACCTGCCTATTTTGAAGACCCTGCCTATATCGATGCGATTGCAAATTCGATCACAGAAGGCTTGGAAAATCTCGACTTTAAACCTGATCTGGTGATCACTTCTTATCACGGCGTGCCCAAAAGCTATTTGATGAAGGGCGACCCCTATCATTGCCAATGTTTCAAAACCACGCGTTTGGTGCGCGAGAAATTGGGATGGGCCGAAGATAAGATGATGGTAACATTCCAATCGCGTTTTGGTCCGGAAGAATGGCTGCAACCTTACACCGACAAGACGCTGGAAGAGTTGCCGAGCTTGGGCGTAAAAAAGGTCGCGATTTTAACCCCTGGATTTTCTGTTGATTGCTTGGAGACTTTGGAAGAGATCGCCATGGAAGGCGAAGAGCAATTCATGGAAGCAGGCGGAGAAAAGTATGGCTATATCCCATGTTTGAACGCAACTGCGCCCGGGATTAATGTGATTGAAAGTGTAGTGCGTCGCGAGTTGCAAGGCTGGATCTAGCCCGCTGCAATCGCCGCGCATAAACTGCTTTCCTTCCCCCGCCAAACGTTTCATAATGGACGCAATCATTTAAAAAAATTGCGTGAAGGAAAGCGTTATGGACGGGTTTTCAATAGCCATTATTGCGGCGGTCGTGCTGATCATTCTGGTGCTTGTTGCCGGGGTGAAGATTGTGCCACAGGGGTATAATTATACGGTGGAGCGCTTTGGTCGCTATACCCGCACATTGACGCCGGGCCTTAACATCATTGTGCCTTTTGTTGATGCCATTGGCCGCAAAATGAACATGATGGAACGCGTGTTGGATGTGCCTTCGCAGGAGGTTATCACCCGCGATAACGCCACGGTCAAAGTCAATGGCGTCAACTTCTTTCAAGTGATGGATGCGGCAGCTGCCAGCTATGAAGTCAATCAGCTCGAAGTTGCTATTTTAAACCTCACCATGACCAATATCCGTACGGTGATGGGGTCTATGGATTTGGATGAATTGCTGTCCAACCGTGATGAAATCAATGCACGGTTGTTGCATGTTGTTGATCAGGCCGTGTCGCCATGGGGGGTGAAAACCACCCGTATTGAGATCAAGGATATTGATCCGCCGGCTGACTTGGTGGAAAGCATGGGCCGCCAAATGAAGGCAGAGCGGGAAAAGCGCGCCACTATTTTGGAAAGTGAAGGCCGTCGCCAAAGCGCGATCTTGGAAGCGGAAGGCGAAAAGCAATCGCAGGTTTTGGAAGCGGAAGGCCGCAGGGAAGCAGCATTCCGCGATGCGGAAGCGCGCGAACGTGCGGCGGAAGCGGAAGCGAAAGCGACGAAAATGGTGTCCGAAGCGATTGCCGCTGGCGATGTGCAAGCGGTAAACTATTTTGTAGCCAATAATTACATCAGCGCGCTGGAAGCGATTGCCAAATCACCAAACCAAAAAGTTTTGATGATGCCGCTTGAAGCTGCAAATGTGATCGGGGCAATTGGCGGCGTGGCTGAAATTGCCAAGGAGGCTTTTGGCGAGCCAACAACGCAGAAGCGCTCATCCTCCCGCGTGCCAAGCGGTGGCAATAAGGAGGGCTAAATGGATCTGGTCAATTGGTTCATTGAGCTGGGCCCTTGGGCTTGGATTGTCGGTGGCTTTTTGCTTCTGGGTGTTGAATTGCTTGTGCCGGGCGGCGTGGTCGTTTGGTTTGGCCTTGCCGCGATTGCGGTTGGCATTCAAGCCTTTACGGGCTTTTTAAGCTGGCAGTTTCAATGGCTGTTGTTTGGCGTTCTGTCGGTTATCGGCGTGGCGCTTTGGACTGTTTATTTTAAGGGTAATGGCGGTAAGTCTGATCGTCCGTTCCTCAACAAAAGAAGCCAGAAATTTGTGGGTGACACCTACACGCTTGATGAGCCTATCGTGAACGGCAAAGGCCGCATGAAAGTGGGCGATAGCTGGTGGCGTGTGGAAGGGCCGGATATGCCCGCGCAAACGCGCGTGAAGGTTGTCTCCGCGGAAGGCGTCGTGCTCAATGTGTTGCCTTTAGAGGCTCCAGCCACATAAGGCTTTTTGATTTAGAGGGGCTTTGGCCCCTCTTTATATTTTAAATATCCCACCACCATCATCAGCACCATGGCGGCAAATTGGGCTGCACCCACAATCGCCAGCGCGTGCCAAGGGCTGTAGCTTGTGGCGAGCCAAGCAGCCACGCCGAGCGCAATGGTTTTCATTGCAATCATTGCGGTTTGAAAAAAGGAAAGTACTCTGGCCATATATTGGTGAGGGACTTCTTCCATCAGCCATGAGTTGCGCGCAATGCGAATGGTGGAGTTGCCCCACCCCGCCAAACAGGCCAACCAAATGATGGTGAGCATGCTCGGCCAAATCACTTGGCTGATATACCATAGCGTAAAGCAGAGCATGGATATCACCATCAGGCTAAATGGGCTGAGCCGATTTGCCAGCTTGATGGAAATGGCCACGCCAATGGCGCCTAGAGCAAAGCTAATCTCAAAGAGCGCAAAATCTTCAATCGTGCCGTCCAGCATTTTCACCAGCAATACGGGCACCAGAAAATTGCCCGTTTGAATGCAGATATAGGGGCCAAAACTCACCAGAGAAATCAGGGTGAGGCGTGGCCGCTTCTTGAGGTAGCTGGCGGCTTCTCGGAGGGCGGACAATAAGGGCTTGTGTGTGTTTGGCGTTGGGGCGGCCGTTGCGGGCAGCAAAAATAGCAGCAGGCCGGACAGTAGAAATAGTCCCATGAGCGCCCAAAGGATAAATGGTGCTGAGAGGTGGGTGATCACCAGCGCCAAGCTGGCGCCCACGATCAGATTGCCTCCCTGGTTTTGCAGCTCAAAAATCGTGTTTACGGTGCGGAAATTGCGGCTTTCCAAAAGGGATTGGGCATAGGCGACGCGCGCGCTTTGATCAAAGGTGACAATAAAATTGACGAGGGTGAGGGTTAGCACCAAAGCTGCGGGCAATGTTGCAGGTGATAGGCTTAGAAACCCGGCAATGATCAACCCACCTGCGGCCAAAAAACGAATGCCGACAAAGCTGGATTTTCGATTGTTTCGGTCCATCCATGCACCAAGGGGCGGGCCAGAAAAGAAAATGACGATGTTCAATATAAAAGAGGCAGCGCCCAACAGTTCTGTGCCCCCCGGCATCTGCACGATAAGCCACGGTACGCCCACCAACATGAACCCTTGTGCCGTTGAGGTGATGAAGGTGCCGCCGATCAATAAGAACAGCAAGCTGGGTGAGAAAGGATGCGATTGGGCGGGGGTGGCGAGATGCATTTGCGACATAGGAACTCCTTTGTCGCTGGTCTATTGATAGAATAAGTGCCAGACAATTCCTGCAAATTGCACTATATTCATTCTTTAGTGGAATGAATAACTAGGATATTTGAGCGACAATGATGCGGCGAAGTGATCATTTACATCAGATGCAGGTATTCTCCGCAGTGGTGCAGCAGGGGAATTTTGCGAAAGCGGCTACACTTAAGCAATTGCCTGCCTCTTCGGTTAGCAAAACCATTGGCCAGCTTGAAAAACGGCTGAATGTCACGCTTTTTCGGCGTACCACGCGGCACATGGTTTTGACGGATGAGGGGTATCAATATTTGCGGATGGTGCAACGGGTGTTGCGCGATATTCAAGTTTCTGAAGACCGATTGCGCACAGGAGATGAAGTGCGCGGCACAATGCATGTTACGGCGCCTGTGGCGTTTAGTGAGCGCTTCTTGAGTGCATACATGCCGAGTTTTTGTAAAAAGTATCCCGAGCTGACAATCGATTTTGACACAGATCGACGCTATCTGGATTTAACCAGCCATAATATTGATGTTGCGGTGCGCACCTTGGCTGCAGGACAGGATTCGCCTTTTTATTCAGTGCCTTTGCTGCCCCATGTCAATTTTCTGGTGGCGTCGCCAGCCTATCTGAATAAGGCAGGTACACCTCAATCAATTGACGATTTGGCGCGGCATCACCTGCTCTATTTTGATTGGCCGCGCAAAATGAATGCCTGGCAGATGCAGTTGGGCAATGAGACGGTGCAGGTGGAAAGCGAAGCTGTATTTCGCACCAACAGCTACAAGATTTTAAATGAATGTGCCCTGCAAGGCGTAGGCGTTGCCAACTTGCCTGCCGATTATGCGATTGAACATTTACGCAGCGGGGCACTGGTGCATGTGTTGCCGGAGCTTATCGAGCACCGTGGGCAGCGTGTAGCGCTATATCATCAACGTCGTCGTGAGTCGGCAAAAACAGACGCGTTTTTGCGCTTTCTTGAAGAAAGTACAGCGCAACATCTTGCAGATGTCACCGCCTATTTGGATGATTTAAGGGCGTAGCTCGACCGGAACCGGAGGCTCTTCTTTCATCAGCAAAATCGAAATGCGCTGGTTGGCTGAAAGATAAGGATCGTTCGGGAAGAGTGGTTGGCTTTCGCCCTTGCCGACTACAGAATGGAACCGTTCTGACGGCATGCCAAACTCTTCCATCACCCGGCGCACAATGTTTGCGCGGTCGGTCGATAGGTCCCATTTGCCATAGGTTTGGGTCTGATAGATACCGCCCGAAGCCACATGGCCGGTTACTTTGACTTGGTTCGGCAAACTCTTGAGAATTGGCGTCATCACTTCAATGGCCTTGCGAGTCACCTCATAGGGGTATTTCGACCCCTCTGGGAACATAGCGCGACCTTCCTGATCCACGATCTGAATGTGGAGGCCTTCTTCGGTTTCTTCAATCAACAGATTGTCGGCAACGAACGTGATTTCAGGCAGTTCCTGCCAAGCTTGACGCAAGGTCGTGGTGGCCAAGGCAAATTGGCGGGGCTTTTCGACTTCCGAACGCTCGATATCGTGAGTGTTGGCTTCCGGACCTTGCTTGGTGCGGTCGTCATGCTGCTGTTCTTGGAATTCTGTTTGCGTGATTTCGTCTTCAAGCGTTAGTGTTTTCACATAATCGCGTTGCGGATTGCCATCGCGTTCGATGATGCCCGCGCGTTGTTCCACCTTGATCACGCCAAACGCGTCCTTCAAAGAACCGGCAACCACTTGCAGTTTCAACTCGTCCTGAATGGAGAAAGAAATAATCAAGACGAAGAAGCACACCAGAATGGACATGAGGTCAGCAAAGGTGACCAACCATTCTGGAATTTCGCTTCCGCCTGCTGCTTTTTTCTTTCTGGCCATTATGCTGTCCTAATGCTTGATCTTGTGCCTTAGGCGGCATCTTCAAGGTGATCGCGCTGCGTCTCAGGCAGATATGCGGTCAACATTTGAGTAATGAGGGCAGGGCTCTTGCCATCTCGGATCGACATGATGCCGTCAATGATCAGCGTCTGGTTGATCTCTTCCATTTCGAGCTTAGCAGACAATTTGTCGGCAATTGGCAAACACACCAGGTTGGCCAAAACCGCACCATACATTGTTGTCAACAAAGCCACCGCCATCGCAGGGCCAATCGCTGACGGATCTTCCATATTGGCCAACATTTGAACAAGGCCAACCAATGTGCCGATCATCCCGAAAGCAGGAGCGGCGTCGCCCAAGCTTTTGAACACGCGCTGGCCTTCAGAGAGGCGGCTAATATAGTGGTCGCGCTCAAGCTCCATCGCTTCGCGGATAAAAGCGGCGTCGTAACCATCGGCAATATATTGCGCGCCTTTGCGCAAATTTGGTTCTTCCACATCAACATTTTCCAGCCCGAGCGGACCAGAGCGGCGCACAATGTCGCCCATTTCAGCGATCTTTTCGATCAATTCGCGCGGGTCGACCTTTTTGTGGGTGAACGCCACTTTACCGCCTGTTGAAAAGGCACCAATAACACCAGCAAGTGGAAACCGAATTAGGGTTGCGGCCAAGCCACCACCGATCACAATCATCAATGATGGGGGATCGACAAACTGGGCGAATGACCCGCCCATAAAAATTGCGAGTGCGATAAATGCTGCACCGGCAAGCATGCCAATGATCGTGGCTAAATCCATGCGACCCTACTCCTTACTGCAACCCCGTTGGGCGCTAGGTCAAACTGAGGGTCAGTCTACCTTGTTAAGGCTAATCAGCTGTTAATGGCGCCTGTTAAGAATATAAAAAACTTTGACGAGGTTTTTTGCTTTAAAGTTAAGGGGTTAGGGGCGAATTGAATGGTAAATAAATAGATGATTTCAACGCTTCATTAACCATAAAACGGCATGATCGACCTATTGGAATTTCCGAAAATTGAATAAAACTGAGCCAAGACATGTTGCTGCCAAAAGGCACCCCAAAACATAATCGTTTGCTGCAATGGTGCCCAAAATGCGCACTGACTGTCAGTGTGTTTGCGATTGGCAGCGGATCGGCTGCGTTGGCTGAGGATTTGCTTTATCCGTTTGATCTTTCAACAAGCTTGAGCCTTCGTGGTGGCTACGAGATGAAAGATGGTGTGGGGCAGAGTTATTTGGAAGCGACGCCAGAGATTAGTGCCACACGCAGCGATGAAGATTGGACTCTTTCTGGCAGTGCTTCGGCCACGTTCGACAAATATCAAAAGGATAATAGTGGCGTGCGGGCCATAAATTTGGATGGCGCGGTGAGCTATCAATTTACCCGACGCACCAAGATCGATGCGGGACTAACCTATGGGTTGGATTTGCCGCGATTGAACGATGATGAATTGCCGGACGATGTGGCCGAAGCGCCGCTAAACCAAAATTTTGGTGCCAGTGCAACATTGTCGCATCAATTTAACAAAACCGCAGTTGAAGGTCGGCTTGGGTTGGCGCGTGCGCAGATGGGGCCGACCAAGCTAGACAATGATAGCCTTGTTGATAATGGCGATCAAAATAGTTGGAACATTTCCGTTGGCGGCCGGGTCAGTCGCGAGATTACTCCCATTGTCAGCGTGTTTTACGATACAGACACTAGCCGCACTATATATGATGCCGCGTCTGCTACTCTATCGGCTAAGCGCGATGGGTGGACATTTGATAATCGGCTAGGTGTGTCCGCTAATTTTAAAGACCGCTTGAGCGGTGAGGTCTCCATTGGGCAGTTGCGGCGCACCTATGATGACGCCAATTTGAATGATGTTTTGACCACATCTTATGGCGCAGCAATCACTTACCAATTGGGCAATAGCGCCGCGCTAGAATTGAGTGCAGATACTTCGCTGAGCCCGTCAACTGAACCGGGCGAGCCAAGCAAAATCACTGATAGTGTGACACTTGGTTTTAGCCAGCAGGTCAATAACCGTTTTGGATATACTGTTTCGGCAGATTTTGGCCGCGAGCATTATCAAGGTAGTGATCGCAATGCCGGGCGTTTTGGCCTTGGGCTTGAAGGCACATATGTGATCAACAGCTATGCAGCTGCTTATGCTGGATATCGCTATGAGGTCAGTGAAGACAGCGTTGATGGCGGTAGTCGCACCAACGCTATTGAGGCGGGATTGCGCTTTACGCGTCCTTGATCAATCCCTTGAGGAAACTCGGGTCCAAAGATTGCAACTCTCGCTGAAATCCTTGAGCAATATCTGGCCGGTCCAGTGCAAAAACAACATTGGCGGTGAGGAAGCCGATCTTTGACCCACAGTCAAAGCTTTGGCCTTTATATTTCACGCCAGTGAATTTTTGTTCTTCCATAAGGGTGCCCATAGCATCAGTGATCTGGATTTCACCGCCAGCGCCTTTGGATTGCTTTGAGATCAGATCAAAAATTTCAGGCTGGAGAATATAACGACCTGAAATAATCAAGTTTGAAGGCGCGTCCTCCTTGGCGGGTTTTTCAACCATTTGGGTGATGTTGAACCCTTCATCGGGGCCATCGCCGCGGCCGACGATGCCGTAAGAGCTAACCTCTTCAGGATCGATTTCTTCAACTGCGATGACGTTGCCGCCATTTTCATTATAGCTTTCCATCATCTGGCTCAAAACGCCAGGTTCAGCCCGCATCAACATATCGGGCAGCAGCAGCGCAAAGGGCTCATTGCCAACAATATCGCGCGCGCACCACACCGCATGGCCAAGGCCAAGCGGCTCTTGCTGGCGGGTGAAACTTGTTTGTCCCGGGCGGGGCAAACCTTCATCCAGCATTTGAAGCATGTCGTGTTTTTTGCGTTGATGCAGGGTGATTTCCAGCTCGACCTGTTTGTCGAAATGGTCCTCAATCACGCCCTTATTGCGGCCTGTTACGAACACAAAATGTTCGATACCAGCTTCGCGGGCTTCATCAACTGCATATTGAATAAGGGGCCGATCGACCACGGGCAGCATTTCTTTTGGCATGGCCTTGGTGGCAGGCAAAAAGCGGGTGCCTAAGCCGGCAACGGGAAACACTGCTGTACGAACTTTTTTGGCCAATTTTATCCCCTATATATGATTTATAAGCATAATTAGGTGCGTTTAAAGCTAATCGCAACCCTTTGCCAGTTAGATGGCAACACATTAGAATTCAGTTAAGGGGCAAAAAGATGAGCGTGTTGGTCACTGGCGGAGCCGGTTATATTGGCGGGCATATGGTGCTTCATCTCGTGGATGAAGGCGAAAAGGTCGTGGTGCTGGACAATTTGGTCACGGGCTTTCAATGGGCCATCGATGATCGAGCGGTTTTTGTTGAGGGCCATGCAGGCGATACCGAGCTGGTTGAGGAGCTCATCAAAACCCATGGCATCAAATCAATTCTGCATTTTGCCGGATCAATTGTGGTG
This sequence comes from Maritalea sp. S77, assembly GCF_049801075.1. Lineage (NCBI taxonomy): Bacteria > Pseudomonadati > Pseudomonadota > Alphaproteobacteria > Hyphomicrobiales > Devosiaceae > Maritalea > Maritalea sp. S77. The sequence goes on from NZ_JBNAGG010000004.1 coordinate 67,751, forward strand.
CCCGAATCAGTCGAAAACCCTTTGAAATATTATCAAAACAACACGGCAACCACGCGCAATCTGATTGAAGCGGCCGTGAAGGGCGGGGTGGAGCATTTCATCTTTTCTTCTACTGCGGCTGTTTATGGCATGACGGGCAATGACCCGGTGTTTGAGGATGCTCAGCTCAACCCGATGTCGCCTTATGGCCGCTCCAAGTTGATGAGCGAGATGATGCTGCAGGATGTGGCAGCGGCTCACCCTATGCGCTATGGCGTTTTGCGCTATTTCAATGTGGCTGGTGCTGATCCGAGAGGTCGGTTGGGGCAATCTACACCACGGGCGACACACTTGATTAAAGTGGCATGCCAAGCGGCGTTGGGGCAGCGCGATCAGATGCAAATTTTCGGCACGGATTATGACACACCAGATGGCACAGCCTTGCGCGATTACATCCACGTGAGCGACTTGGTGGGGGCGCATGGCCTATTGTTGAACTATCTACGCGACGGCGGTTTGTCGACCACGCTTAACTGCGGATATGGTCGGGGCTATAGCGTGCGCGAAGTGGTTGAAACGGTGAAAAACGTCACCGGGGTAGATTTTACGGCGGAAGAAACTGCACGGCGTGCGGGTGACCCGGCGGCAGTTGTGGCGGGTGCTGATCGGGTGCGATCAATGCTTGGTTGGACACCGCAACATGACGATTTGCAGGGCATTGTGAACAATGCATATGCTTGGGAAAAATATCTTCTAACGCGCAATGATCGCCCGGAAATTGCCTAAATAGAAGGGCATGATCAAAGCGGGAATAAGGGGACAGATATGTTTTTGCGCGCTTTGATGATTCTGTGTTTTTTGGTGGTGTCGCAGGTTGGTTTTGCGGCGCCGCAACAAAGTTTTCCTGACTTTATCAAAGACTTTGAACGCCAAGCTGTGGCGGCAGGGATTTCGCGTGATTTCTATCGCCGCGTAACCAACGGGCTGACACCTGATCCAAAAATCAAAGTGGCGCAAGTGACGCAACCAGAGTTTGAGCGCCCGATCTGGGACTATGTGGACAAGCGCGTCAGCGCAGCGCAGATCAAACAGGGCCAGCAAAAATATCGCGCGAACAAAGCGATTTTCGATCGTGTATCGGCGGCCTATGGTGTCGACCCCTATGTGTTGGCTGCGATTTGGGGCATCGAAACCAATTATGGTTCAATCATGAACCAAGATATCTATTTCAAACCTGTCCTGCGGTCGTTGTTTTCACTGGTGCACCAACGGCGCGGACGTGTTGAAGCGGATGCAAAAGAATTGTTGCTGGTGTTGCAATTGATGCAATCGGGCAAAATGCCTGTCGATCAAAAAGGGTCTTGGGCCGGGGCCATGGGACATCTTCAAATTATGCCAACTGCCTATAGCAAACTAGCCATTGATTTTGACGGGAATGGCAAAATTGACGTGCATAATTCATTGGCGGATGCGCTTGCCTCTTCAGCGCGTTGGCTCTTGTCGCTCGGCTATGTGCCAGGCGAGGATTGGGGCATGGAAGTTGAGCTGCCACGCGGTTTTGATTATCGCCTTGCCGGACGCGATCAATTGCGGAATGTGCGGTTCTTTGCTGAACGCGGGGTGCAGCGCGTGGCTGGCCGTCAATTTGGTGACCTGAATCAACCCGTATTTCTTTATGTGCCTGCGGGCAAAAATGGCCCGAAATTTTTGATGGGACGCAACTATCTTGCCTTTAAGGGGTACAATTTCGCGGATTCTTACGCTTTGACGGTGGCGCATCTTACGGACCGATTGAAGGGTGTGGGGCCGTTTGCCCACGATTGGCCGCGCAATGCAGCATTTCTAAATCGAGACCAGCGGGTGGCATTGCAGCAGAAGCTGAGGCGTTTGGGATATTACAAGGGCGAGGTGGATGGACGGCTTGGGCCGATCAGCCAAAAATCGTTGCGGGCGTGGCAGTCGGACGCCGGGCTCGTGGTGGACGGCTTTGCCACCCGCGAGGTTTTTAATGTGCTGATGGCACAATGATATGCTAGATCAATCCTTATGACACACAATATGCGTGCACTTTGGCTGGTGATTTTGTTGGCGTTGATGCTGCCATTGGCGGTCGCGACGGTGTCAACTGCTGCCTATGCGCAGGAGCGCATTGAAGTGGCGCAAAATAATAGTGGCGAACGGCGCACCTTGTTCGACATTTTGTTTGGCCGCAAAAAGGAACAACCAAAACCGCAACAACAAAAGCGCACCACACCTCGCCGTAGCTCGCCGAGCGTGGCAGCACCAGTTAAGGTGAATACGATTGAAAAAGCGCCAGATGCGACTCGACTTTTGGTGATTGGCGACAGCCTTTCGATTGATCTGGCGAAAGGACTTGATCGGTTTTATGCCGAAGATCCACAGCTGAAAATTATCGGCGCTGGCGTAGGGTCGTCTGGCTTTGTGCGGGATGATTATTACGACTGGAATGATGCGATTGCCAAACGCATCGCCGCCGATGATTTTGATATGGTCGTGGTGGCAATTGGCACGAATGATCGGCAGGTTTTGCGCTCGTCCAGTGGTGTGTTTGATCCGCTGACGGAAGAATGGCGCGCGGCTTATCGTGATCGATTGGCAGAGTTTTTATCGCAATTGAAAGCTGCCAACAAACCTGCGGTTTGGGTGGGGCTGCCCCCCATGCGGTCGGGCTCCTATTCGTCAGCGATGAGCCAGATTTCTTCGATCCATCGGCTGGTGGCATTTGAGTTTGGCGCTGAATTTGTTGATATTTATGAGCGCTTTGTGGATGAAGATGGCAATTATTCCGCCTATGGCCCCGATTTGAACGGTCAGAATGCGCAGATGCGCAAGGGCGATGGAATTCACCTCACCGCGCGGGGCAATGACAAACTGTCATTTTTTGCCGATAAGTCGATCAGAACTTTTTATCGTGGCGGTGGCATAACGATTGCTGTGGCTGATCCGCTGGAAAATAGTGATGCTGCTGGTTTGCAGCGCCCGCCATTTCAAGGGTTGAGCCAAGTGCGAATGTTGGAAGTGGCAGGGGCAGTACGTCCGCTTGGAGAAAAGCCAAGGGCAGATGCAGGCGGATTGGTGGTGAAGTCAGCGCAATCGCAGCCCAGCGTGCGGTTGGAGCAACTTATGGATGCGCCAATTGGGCGGGCAGATGCGTTTGGTGTGGGGATTGACCCGGCAGCTGAAGAGGAAATACCTCAGCTGCCGAGATAATTGCTTGTTTGATGCTTAGCGGGGCAGGTTAGTGCCGCCCATCAAATCCATATCAATGGCGCGTGCCGCTTGGCGACCTTCGCGGATGGCCCAAACCACCAATGATTGACCGCGACGCATGTCACCTGCTGCATATACGCCTTGCACCGATGTCCGATAGGACATGGTATCGGCGAATAGGTTTTTGCGAGGATCAAGATCAGCGCCCAACTCAGCCAGTAGGCCTTCTTGCAGCGGGTGAGCAAAGCCAATGGCCATCAGCACCAAGTCTGCACGCAGGATAAACTCACCATCTTCAACGGGGGCGCGTTTCTCATCCACACGGGTGCATTTTACGCCAGTTACGTGGCCCAAATCATTGCCCACAATCTCAACGGTGGCCGCTTGGAACTCGCGGTTCGCCCCTTCAGCCTGGGAAGATGAGGTGCGCATCTTGATGGCCCAATGTGGCCAGCTTGTCAGCTTGTCTTCCTTTTCTGGCGGTTGCGGGCGAATGTCCAATTGCGTTACGGAAACAGCGCCTTGCCGGAATGCTGTACCCACGCAGTCAGATGCCGTGTCACCGCCACCAATTACGACCACTTTTTTGCCATTGGCCAGAATTGGTGCTTCATCGCCAATCTCTTCACCACTGACGCGTTTGTTTTGCTGGGTGAGGTAAGGCATCGCGAAATGCACGCCGCCCAAATCTTGGCCCTGACAACCCGGATCGCGTGGATGTTCAGCGCCACCAGAAAGCAGCACAGCATCATGGTTCTTTTGCAAATTGGCGAATGAACGGGTAACGCCGATATTTTCGTTGTAATGGAAGATCACGCCTTCGGCTTCCATTTGCTCGACGCGCCAATCAATATGGTGCTTTTCCATTTTAAAGTCTGGAATGCCATAGCGCAGCAAGCCACCAGCTTTGGCTTCGCGTTCATATACGTGCACCTCATGGCCAGCGCGAGCCAATTGTTGTGCAGCAGCCATGCCCGCAGGGCCAGAGCCAATGATCGCGACTTTTTTGCCTGTCTTTTTCTCCGCAATTTGCGGCTTTAGCCAGCCATTTCTAATGGCGCGGTCAGCAATAGTTTGCTCAATGGTTTTGATGGTGACCGGTTGGTCTTCCAAATTGAGCGTACATGCTTCTTCACATGGCGCCGGGCAAATGCGGCCTGTAAATTCAGGGAAATTATTGGTGGAATGAAGGTTCTCGGACGCTTCTTCCCAATCCCGCTGATAAACCAAATCATTCCAATCTGGAATTTGGTTGTTGACCGGGCAGCCCGTATTGCCGTGGCAATAGGGGATGCCGCAGTCCATGCAGCGAGACGCTTGCCTTACGATTTCACCTTCGGTGAGCGGCACGGCAAACTCATTATAGTGACGGACACGATCGGAAGCTGGCTCATAGCGCGCTTCTTGGCGATCGATTTCGAGAAAACCTGTATGCTTACCCATTTTTGATGCCTTTCTTACGCGCTTTGATTTTGGTCGTCAGCTTCAAGTCGTGCCTGTTCCATTTCCAGAATGGCGCGACGATATTCAACTGGCATAACTTTCACAAATTTGCTGCGATAGTCTTCCCAATTGTCGAGAATGAATTTGGCGCGAGATGAGCCTGTGTAATGCAGATGATTGGAAATCAGCTGGAACAACCGTTCATCATCATGCTTGGTCATGTCGCCGGAAATATCCACGCGGCCATGCCATTCAATGTCGCCACCATGGTGATGGTGTTCGCGCATCAAATCTTCTTCTTCAAGCACAGGCTCGAGATCAACCATGGCGAGGTTGCAGCGTGAGCGGAAGGTTTTATCTTCGTCAAGCACATAAGCCACGCCGCCGGACATACCTGCCGCAAAGTTGCGACCGGTTTCACCGATAACAACCACAACGCCGCCAGTCATATATTCACACCCGTGGTCGCCCAAGCCTTCCACAACGGCGATGGCGCCGGAGTTCCGCACTGCGAAACGTTCGCCAGCAAAGCCGCGGAAATAACACTCGCCTGATACGGCGCCATAAAGCACCGTGTTGCCGACAATGATGGAGTTTTCCGGCACGATGTTGGCGTTTTCTGGTGGGCGAACAACAATGCGTCCACCAGAAAGGCCCTTGCCCACATAATCGTTTGCTTCGCCTTGCAGATCAAAGCTGATGCCGTTGGTGAGGAATGCGCCGAAGGCTTGGCCAGCAATACCTTTCAGGTTTACGGCAATGGTGTCTTCGGGCAAGCCTTGCAGGCCATATTTCATGGCCACCGCGCCGGACAACATGGCACCGGCAGAACGATTTTTCGATCTAATGTCGATATCGAACTTAACGGGTTCGCCTTTTTCCAAAGCCTTCTTAGACTTCTCAATCAGGGTCTTGTCCAAGATGTCGTCAAGGCCGTGATCTTGTAGTTGCGAGTGGAAATAGGTGTCCCCCTCATACAAGTCGGGCTTGTAGAGCAATTTCGACAGATCAATGCCCTGTGCTTTGTTGTGTGGCACATCTTTGCGTTGGCGAAGCAGCTCGGTGCGGCCAACCAGCTCATTGATGGTTTTGACGCCGAGTTCGGCCATCAATTGGCGCAGCTCTTCGGCGACATAGAAGAAGTAATTCACCACATGGTCTGGCGTGCCTTTGAAGCGTTTACGCAACTCAGGATCTTGCGTGGCGATGCCTACAGGGCAGGTGTTGAGGTGGCATTTGCGCATCATCAAGCATCCCGCCGCAATCAATGGTGCGGTGGCAAAGCCAAATTCATCTGCGCCCAAAATCGCGCCGATCAAAACGTCACGGCCAGTTTTAAAGCCGCCATCGACTTGCAGTTTCACACGTGACCGCAAGCGGTTCATCACCAAGGTTTGGTGTGTCTCCGCAATGCCGATTTCCCAAGGGGAGCCAGCATGTTTGATGGAGGTGAGTGGCGATGCGCCTGTGCCGCCATCATATCCGGAGATGGTGATGTGGTCTGCGTGTGCTTTGGCCACGCCAGCCGCCACGGTGCCAACGCCTAGTTCAGACACAAGCTTCACCGAAATGTCGGCCACAGGGTTTACGTTTTTCAAATCATAGATCAGCTGGGCCAAATCTTCGATTGAATAAATATCGTGGTGTGGCGGTGGTGAGATCAGGCCCACGCCTGGTGTTGAGTGGCGTGTTTGCGCGATCACAGCATCCACTTTGTGGCCTGGCAATTGCCCGCCTTCACCCGGCTTGGCGCCTTGGGCGACCTTAATCTGGATCATATCTGAATTGACCAGATAATCGGTGGTGACGCCAAAGCGGCCGGACGCGACCTGCTTAATGGCTGAACGTTCAGGATTGCGGCTGCCGTCTGGCAAGGGGTTGTAGCGATCTGGTTCTTCGCCGCCTTCCCCTGTGTTGGATTTGCCGCCAATTTTGTTCATGGCGATGGCCAGCGATGTATGCGCTTCGCGCGAGATGGAGCCGAACGACATTGCGCCTGTAGAAAAGCGCTTTACGATGTCTTCGGCAGGTTCAACCTGATCAATATCAACTGGCTTGCCGGCTGGGGCCAACTCAAAAAAAGAGCGAATGGTCAAAAGCTGCTCGGATGCATCATTTACCGCAGACGCAAACGCATCATATTTTGCTTGCGCTGTTTGCGGCGATTGTTCGGCTGTGCGCACAGCGTGCTGCAGATCCGCAATCGTGTCTGGTGTCCAAGAGTGCTTTTCACCCCGAATACGGTAGGCATATTCACCGCCCACATCGAGGCTGTTTTTCAAGACGGCATCATTGCCGAAGGCCAACATGTGACGTTCGGCAGTTTCCTGTGCCACCTCTTTCAGGCCAACACCTTCGATTGAAGTGCCAGTGCCAAAGAAGAACTTTTTGACAAATTCGGTTGAAAGGCCAACAGCGTCGAAAATCTGCGCGCCGCAATAGGACTGGTAAGTCGAGATGCCCATTTTGGACATGATCTTTAATAGGCCTTTGCCGATCGATTTAATGTAACGAGACACACATTCTTGCTCGTCCACTTCTGGCGGGAAGTGGCCTTCGGCCTGCATGGCCGAGATCGTTTCAAACGCCAAATATGGGTTGATCGCTTCAGCACCATAACCTGCGAGCACAGCAAAATGGTGAATTTCGCGGGCTTCACCTGTTTCCACAACCAAGCCACATGATGTGCGCAAGCCTTTACGGATCAAATGGTGATGCACAGCTGCTGTGGCGAGCAAGGCAGGGATGGCAATCCGATCATGGGAGATCAAACGGTCTGACAGGACAATAATGTTCATGCCCAAACGCACGGCGCTTTCAGCGCGGTCGCAAATGGCTTCGAGGGCCACTTCCATCCAGTCGGCGCCTTTTTCAGCGGCGTAGGTGACGTCGATGGTCTCCGTCATAAACTGATTGTCGCCGATCGATCCGATGGTGCGGACTTTTTCCAGATCTTCGTTGGTCAGAATAGGCTGACGCACTTCTAGGCGCTTGCGCTCTGAAAGACCTTTTAGATCAAACAGGTTCGGGCGCGGCCCGATGAAGGAGATCAAGCTCATCACCGATTCTTCGCGGATCGGATCAATTGGTGGGTTGGTTACCTGCGCAAAGTTCTGCTTGAAATAGGAATAGAGCAGCTTCGATTTTGACGATAGCGCAGAGATTGGTGTGTCTGTGCCCATTGAGCCCACACCTTCTTGCCCCGTTGTTGCCATCGGTGGCAGCAAAAATTTGATGTCTTCCTGCGTGTAGCCAAAGGCTTGCTGGCGGTCCAACAGGCTATCGAAGGGTTGTACCGGTTGACGGTCAACGCCTGGCGCATCTTCAAGCACGATTTGTGTGCGAGAGAGCCACTTTTGATATGGGTTTTTCTTGGCGAGTTCGGTTTTCACCTCATCGTCAGAGATCATCTTGTTGTTTTCGAGGTCGACCAACAGCATTTTGCCGGGCTGCAAACGCCATTTTTCAACGATATCTTCTTCTGGAATGTCCAACACGCCAGATTCTGAGGCCAAGATGATTTGATTGTTTTTAGTGACGCAATAGCGAGCAGGGCGCAGGCCGTTACGGTCCAATGTGGCTGTGATGTAGCGACCATCGGTCATCACCATGGCGGCAGGGCCGTCCCACGGCTCCATCAGCGCGGCGTGATATTCGTAAAAGGCGCGGCGCTCATCATCCATCAGCGGGTTGCCTGCCCATGCTTGTGGCACCATCATCATGGCGGCGTGAGGCAATTTATAGCCACCACGCACAAGGAATTCGAGGGCATTGTCGAAACAAGCCGTGTCTGACTGACCTTCATAAGAGATCGGCCAAATTTTGGTGATGTCGTTGCCGAATTTGTCGGACGCAACAGACGCTTGACGCGCAGCCATCCAGTTCACATTGCCGCGGATGGTGTTGATTTCACCATTGTGCGCCACAAAGCGATATGGGTGGGCAAGTTTCCAAGACGGGAAAGTGTTGGTGGAGAAGCGCTGGTGCACCAAAGCCAATGCCGATCTAAAATCCGGGTCTGTGAGATCGGGATAAAACGGGCCAAGCTGTTCCGCCAAGAACATGCCTTTATAAACAATTGTGCGGGCCGAGAAGGACACCACATAAAAGCCATTGTCGCTGTCGGCTTCTGGCAACTCGCGATAGATTGTGTTGGAGATCACTTTGCGCGTGATCAGCAATTTTGTTTCAAACTCTTCGTCGCTCAGGCCTTCCGGACGGGCAACAAAGACTTGTTCAATAATGGGCTGGGTAGCGATAACGCCTTCAGACAATGAAGAATTATCTGCTGGTACTTCGCGTGTGCCGAGAATTTCCAAGCCTTCGGCGCGGGCGCAATTGATCAGCTTTTCAGCGCACTTCGCTTTTAACTTTTCGTCGTTCGGATAGAACAACATTGCCACAGCATATTGGCCGGTTTCCGGCAGCTCAAAATCGACAGATTTTACGAAAAAGCCGTGGGGGATTTGCACCAACATGCCGGCGCCATCGCCCATTAAAGGGTCTGCCCCAACGGCACCGCGGTGGGTCAAATTGATCAAAATTTTCAGGCCAGATTCAACAATGTCGTGGGAAGCGCTATTGTCGATATTGGCGATCATGCCCAAACCACAGGCGTCATGCTCGTTGGCTGGGTCGTAAAGACCCACCGGTTTGGGGCGGCCATTTGCTGGTTTGGCAGGCATTACCCGCACGTCACGCAAAGCTTGGTCATTTTTGTTGGCCATAAGCCCCTCCATAATAGTCACTGCCATTTCGCACCGCAGGCGCGAAATTTGGGTCAGGTTTACATATGCAGTGCGTTATGAATCGCATTCACAACGCGCCGTTCGCGACAAGCGCAATTTTTCCTAAAATGGGCGATAGTGATCGTTTTATGATCTTCTTTTCGCGCCCAATCGAGCCTTATCTTGGCTCTCCCCCAGAGTGCTATACACAGCTTATGACACAAAAATATAAGGCTGTTGCGTTAAATGCAACTTGCGCCTTTCGGTCATTTGGTATGGACAGTATTGCTGTCCTATTTTTTGAGCGGAGATTATTCGAAATCACTTGGATGGGCAAGAGGGGCGATCAAGTTTTTTTGTCGCACGGCGGCAATAAGTTGAGGCCAAATACAAGTGGGGCACAACATGTTGTGGTTGCGCCCCGACAATCAGTCAATCTGTTGACGATTCGTCAGCTTAGTTTTTCACTTCGCTTTCGATTTTTTTGTGCTCGACGCTTCCTTCTGATCCGATGGAAATTTTGCGTGGGCGCTTGCTTTCCGGCAGTTCGCGCGCCAATTCGATGTGCAAAAGGCCATTTTCAAGATCAGCACCGCGAACCTCAACATAGTCCGCTAACTTAAAGCGACGCTCGAATGAACGTTCGGCAATGCCGCGATGGAGGAAATCGCGTGCTTGCTCAGATTCGCTTTGCGATTTTGCGCCTTTGACGATGATCGCGTTTTCCTTGGTCTCGATCACCAAATCATCCTTTGAGAACCCAGCGACAGCCATGGAGATGCGATAGGTATCTTCGCCTGTGCGCTCAATATTATAGGGCGGGAAGGCGTTGGTTTCTTGTGGTGAGAGATCGTCTAGCAAGTTGAACAAGCGGTCAAAGCCAACAGTTGAGCGATAGAATGGGGATAGATCCAAAGTGTTCATGGCATATTCTCCTTTAGAAGCAATATGAACGTTTCAAGATCCCAGTATGGGCATCCTGCTTGGTTTTTATGCCAGCCCCCTTTTGGGCCGCTGACAATTATTAATTTGGGGCTTTAAATTTGGATTTCAAGAGGGGGCAGTTGGAAAATCCTTGCCTGATATTGCTCAAGCTTTTCAGCTTGTTAGCAGATGAACGGAAAATGAACGGGAGATTATAAGTTGGTTCAGTCAGGTTTTTATAGGTTGGATCCTGCAAGCCACTTAAATGTCTGATCATGGCTTGCAACAACCTTAACCGGAACATCATCATCCGCCCCCCGCATGATGTTCCACCCCAATAAGCCAGCAATTTTTTAAATTGCTGGCTTTATTTGTTTTCACCTTGCAACACACCCCCTTTGCTACCTAAATGAAGTGCACGCAATGCGATTGTCGCTGAGGAGATAAAATGAACGCGCCCAATAAAGTGATGGGGCCTGAATTGGCCAACATTCCCAGCAACCCGATTCCTTCTGGCGCGCGGGCTGGTTTTTTCAAAACCAAGGACAATGTGCAATTGCGTTATGCCTTATGGCCGCGATTGGGCAACAAAAATAAGGGCACGATTTGTTTGGTGCAGGGGCGCACGGAATATATCGAGAAATATTTCGAGACCATTTATGATTTCCAGCAACGCGGCTTTGCGGTGGCGACGTTTGATTGGCGTGGGCAAGGCGGCTCGGATCGGCTGATCGCCAATCCGCAATTGGGACATGTCGAACATTTCAATGATTTTGTTTCTGACCTCGTGGCGTTCCATGCAGATATTTTGCTGCCAGATTGTCCCGCACCATTCTATTTGGTGGGCCATTCGATGGGCGGCTTGGCGTCATTGTTTGCGGCCACACGCGACCGGTTGATGTTTGACCGGGTGTTTTTAAGCGCGCCAATGGTGTCGCTGGATTTGGGCGTGAGCATCTCAACGGGCAAAAATCTAGTTCAGTTTCTGAAATTTTTAGGTGCAGGGCATTTGCCGATGCAACCGTGGAAATTTCCACGCCCCAGCGCCAAGACCTTTCCGGGTAACGAGCTGACTTCAGACCATGGGCGCTATATGCGGATGGTGAAAACGCTGGAGCATCGGCCTGATTTGTTGATCTCTGCTCCCACAATTGGGTGGACGGCCGCTAGCCTTGCGGCGATGGAGCAGGCAACGGCGCCTGAGTTTGGCCAAAAAGTTAAGTTACCAGTTTTGATGTTGGCAGCGGCAGATGACCGGGTTGTGTCGACAGCAGCGATTGAGCATTTGGGCATGAGCATGCGCACTGGGCGTCATGCGGTTTTGCCCAATGCACGGCATGAAATATTTATGGAAAATGATGGCATCCGCTCGCAAGCATTTGCAGCCTTCGATGCCTTTATCACAGAGCAGGGACGATAATGAGCACCCATCACCACCAGATCAGCTGGCGCAATATAGAGACGCAGGGTCTGGAGCTGGTGCGTGTGGAGTTTACTCCATCATTGATTGATGTTTCCGGGCGTGTGGTTGGGCAAGATGGCGGCGCGCCCTTCGCCCTTGATTATGCGTTAGAACTGGATGTGGATTGGCAATTGCTGCGTGCAGACCTTCGTTTGCTCGATGGCCACAGCCTTTCCCTACGCCGTGCCGATGCGGGGCACTGGTTGAACGGTTATGAGGTGACCATCCCAGCGCTCGAGGGCGCAGTGGATATTGATATTTTTGCGACGCCATTCACCAACAGCTTGCCGATCAATCGGCTTAAACTTGGGCAAGGAGACCATGCGCAGGCTGACGTGATCTATATTGCTGATTTGGACCTGACGCCGACCATGGCGCAGCAAAGCTACAAGCGTCCAGGTGAAAGCACCTACGCATATGAAAGCCTAACGACAGGCTTTCAAACCAGTTTTGACGTGGATGAAAATGGCTATGTGCTCAATTACCCAGATTTGTTTGAGCGTGTTTGCTAGTCAGTGGCGTGCGGTGCCAAATATTTGAGCGCTTTTTTATAGATATCTTCATTGGCTGCGGCGATGACTTGCCCGCCATGCACAGCAGACTTGCCCGACCAGGTTGTGACAATGCCGCCTGCTTCTTCCACCAAGGGAATCATTGCGGCAATGTCCACATCCTTTAACCCTTCTTCGACCACCAATTCGCCGTGACCAGCGGCCAACATGGCGTAGCCATAGCAATCCAATCCATACCGTGCGAGCTTTACAGCATCTTCAAGCCGGTCATAGGCGGACCCAGTTTGCTCGGTGAGAAAGATGCGCGGCGAGGTGGTGAACATGCGGGCATCATCAAGATCAGTGACTTGGCTGGTTTTGAGAGTTGCCGATTCTGCGTTGCGTTCAACAAGCGCGCCTTCGCCTTTGATGGCGATAAAGTTTTCGCCGATATGGGGTTGGCTCATGAGCCCGGCAATAGGCAAGTTATTGTGGGTGAGGGCGATCAATGTGCCCCAAACTGGCAAGCCAGAAATGAAGGCGCGGGTGCCGTCGATCGGGTCGATCACCCAGTTAAACGGACTGTCGCTTTGCTGGTTGGCCAGCTCTTCGCCGCTGATTCCGTGATTCGGAAAATACTTGTTTATGACCTTGCGGATCGCCATTTCGGCCTGTTTGTCGGCCTCGGTTACAGGATCAAAGCCTTGGTCTAATTTGTTCTCAATGGCGATAAAAGTGCGAAAATAGGCATTGGTGATCTTGGACGCTTCGGCAGACGCCTCGCGCAATAGATCATTGATTTCGCTTATTTTAATTTCGCTGTTCCAGTCTGAATTCATCAGTTCTTATCGCCTTTTATTTGCCTGTGTGCCAGAAGAATACAATTGTTAATAAATTGTACACTTTTTCACCTTAGCTTTGATTATGAGACAACTTGTATTATCCTAAATAATGGTAGTTGGATCGTTTGCAATTCTGGGCACTCAGTTCACCCCAGTAAGTGCATGATGCATTAGCAGCTCACTGATCTGACAGCGTCGAGCTGCTGACGTTTCCTCCCTTGACTTTGGGCCGCTTTGGGCGGCCCCCTTTTTCGAGATCAGTCCAGTTATGTTGGGGTTTATTCGGCTGCGAGCTGCTGATCAAGCAATTCGTTTAGATCAAGCCGCGTATAGAGTGCGATCAGTTTTTGCAAAATGGCTTGGATCGACGCAAAATTTTGCGTTTTCTCTAGGCTCGCTTCATTCATATAAAGATGGCGTCCAATTTCAATTTGAAGCGCATGCACATTGTTATGGGGTTGGCCATAAGCCTTAGTGATAAAGCCGCCGGCATAGGGGCGATTGCGGGCCACTTTCAGCCCCGCTGTGGTGAACAGCGTATCAGTCAATTCCACCAAAATGGGGTGACAAGCGCTACCATGTCGGTCGCCCAAAACAATGTCGGGCGCATTGGAATTGCCAGATTTGTCGAGATTGGGCATGGAATGACAATCAATCAACACTGCAATACCAAACCTGTTCAAGGTTTGGGTGAGCAAGGTTTGCAGCGTGTTGTGGTAGGGCTTGTAAATGCCTTCAATCCGCATCAGCGCATCGTCATGGCTTAGTTTTTCGCGATAGATCGGTTTACGTTCGGCGACGATCTTTGCGATGGTGCCCAAGCCAGCTGCAACGCGGGGTGACCCCGTATTGTAATTTGGTTTGAGTGGCTCGTGAAACATTTTCGGATCGAGCTCATAGGGCTCGCGGTTCACGTCCAGATAAGCGCGTGGGAAATGGGCGCGCAGCATCATCGCGCCCATGTGGGGCGCGCGCTCAAATAGCTCATCCACATAGGCATCTTCAGATTGCCGAATAGAAAGATTATCGAGCCGGGTCATTTCGAGAAAACGGTTTGGATAGTCGCGCCCGGAATGGGCGGAGTTGAACACGAACGGCATGCGTTGCAAGCGCGGTCGGATGGTTTCAAATGCGGGCCGATCGGCAAAATCTGAGTTCAAACCATTCTCCCTTCGGCGACAATTTGTTTGCGCATTGTGGCATAATTACAGTTTGCCCAAAACGGGATGAAAAATCTAGAGCAACTTATTGTTTCGCGAAACAATAATGAGCGGCAGGATTATTCCGCCTTAAAACAAATAATCCCTTGATAGGGGCCGGAAATCGGGGCAAAATCGCGAATCAGTGCAATCGGGTCAGGGGACATCAGCAATGCGTCGCATTTTGCTTGCAGAAGACGATAACGACATGCGTAAATTTTTGACGCGTGCGCTTTCCAGTGCAGGCTATGATGTTGTTGCGTTTGATAATGGACGCTCCGCTTATGAGAAATTGCGCGAAGAGCCATTCACATTGCTTTTGTCTGATATTGTGATGCCGGAAATGGATGGCATTGAGCTGGCGCGTCGGGCCACTGAGTTGGACCCTGACTTGAAAGTTATGTTCATCACCGGGTTTGCTGCCGTTGCGCTTAACCCTGACAGCGAAGCGCCGAAAGATGCTTCTGTTTTGTCGAAGCCTTTCCATTTGAAAGATTTGGTGGATGAGGTAGAGCGCTTGCTGGCTGCCTAGTCTGGTCTGCCGCTAAATTTCACCGTTGAAATATGAACTGATGCGTTGATGCATGGGCGCCATGTCGGCATCTGAGGGCATATGCGCGCTGTGTTCAAGAATTTCCATGTGCGCCATGGGCAGGCTTTGCTTGGCGTTGGCCAAGGTTGGGGCGTGCGGGAACACAAAGTCTTTTTGCGCGAAGATCGCAAAGGTTGGCGTTACGCGATCTTCAAAATCGCCGCTTTTGAAGGGCCCCGCGGGGCGGTGTCGCCAAAACTCTGTATATCGGATCACGCCATCAAAATAGTCTAGATTTTCCGGCGTCAGGCTGCGTGACAGTGGCCGGGCAATGCGCTTGAGCCAATCGTGGCTGATCGTGTCCGGATCATGAAACGGCCACCAGCGATAGGTGAGCCAATTCACAGCGAGCCCTAGATATAATTTTAGATAAGGCAGGTTGGGGGTTAGGCCCGCAGGTACAATCAGTGCTTGTTTGCCCACACGCTCCGGTGCCATCGCCGTCATTTCCAAAGCAATCGAGCCGCCAAAGCTGGCGGACGCTATGCCAACCTTGTGCAGGTTGAGTTGATCCAAAACCTCAAATGCCCATTTGCCGTAAGCGCCCTTTTTGTTGGGAAAAGGCCGGTCTTCAGAGTGGCCGGGTTGGCCGATCAAGTCCGGTGCGATCAATAAATGTGACTTTTGCAGTTCGGCGAAAAAGTCCAGCATCATTGGGCCAGCAATTGACATGCCGGGCAGGATGAAAAGTGGAGGCGCGGCTGGGTCGCCGGCAATCGACAAGAAGGTTTGGCCATAAGATGTGGGCACCATTTTGTGCCGCAGCGGGAATGGCAATTCATCTATCGATTTTTGATAAAGGGACCATAGGCGCGCGCGCCCCGCGTGCGAGCGATAGACAGAGTTGCGCGGCAAAGGCTTGGCCGGATCTGCGAGCCGCAAGAGCGCCTGATCTGTGGGCAGATGGTTCATGTTCGATCACCCAACGGGTCAATGATGGTGATTTTGACGCCATCTTTTTCAAGGCTATCGCGTGTGCGATTGAATAGGTCTTCGTGTGTGAATGAAGGTAGGCGCGGATATTCGTGATGTAGAAAATGGTGATTGTTCAGCCAAAAGAACGGGCAAATTACCCATTCCCAAATCCGTTCCCCATGGATGATGCGGGTTGTGCGGCGGCGGTCTGGCGTTTGTTCCGCATCGTGCAGCAGCCGATGTGAGGTAGAGATGATGGCAGAGGCGAGTGATGCAGGGCCAAGCCACAAGAAGAATGTTTCTATAGGTGCGATGATTAAAAGTGTTAGCAAAACGATGATTTGCACCGCAATGCGTATATATGCACCAACGATAAATCGGGGGGACAGCTCTTTGTTGCGCGCGGCAATGATGAAGAGCCGCAAATAGTGCAGGGGCACAAAAAGCGCGAGAATAAAGCCCACCAAAATCGAATGTTTTTGCATCCAATAGTCTGGATCAAGCGCAGGATCATTGGTGTTGGAATGGTGACGCAAATGCAAAAACTTAAAGGTGGGGAAATCATAGAGCAGCATTAAAGAATGGATGCTGCCCACAACCTGATCCAGCCATTGATGTTTCCCGCTGCCAGAAATGGTTTTGTGCGAGGCCTCGTGGGCCAAGGCAAAGCTGACATGGATGCATAAAAAGCTGACAATTGCGGCGGCCCATAGGGGGCAGGTGCCAAACAAGGTTGCCGCAAGATTGATCAAAAATACAGACACCACAAAGATCGAGACCACCAAAGTTGGCCAAGCAATTTTTCCGTGGTGCGCTTTTAGAATTTCTCGCGCCATTTGTTTGTGGTCGGTAGACATTGAACACCCAAAACCTTCGGTCTGGTGATTAGTATGCAAGTCAATAATTGATCTGTCTAGTTCTGGATATTCGGCCTTATTTATGATTTGGCCTATTGACCTAACTATCAGTTTTATGGTCTATCAGCGTCGCACTGATTTTACCGTCAGTTTCGCAAAAAGATGGGCGTGTAGCTCAGCGGGAGAGCACTACGTTGACATCGTAGGGGTCACTGGTTCAATCCCAGTCACGCCCACCATCTTTTCTTCAGATATTTTTGATGTTTTGGGGCTTGCTGCCCATGGATTTTGCGCGCAATTCACAACCCTAAGTGGCGTTATGGTGCATTTTGCGCGTATGATTTAAGTGGTTGTTATATAAGCAATTTATTGTCACATAAGTTTCATATTGCGTTAGGAAATTGGCGACAATTGAGGATCAATATCGCGCGTATATTCTTTAATGATGAAATATCAGGTTGCGCCCAATATGACCTTCTCCCGATGTTTAAATGAATTGAAATTGTCCACCAAAATGTCGGCTCTTCTGGCTGGGTTGGTGTTGGTAACTGTACTTTGCACCTCCACGCTTAGCTATTTTTTCTCTGTGCGCTCCTTGCAATATGAAGCAGAAACACGGCTTGGCTCGATTGCTTCACTCAAATCTCGGTTGATTGCCGATCAATTGGCTTCGATCGAGAATGAATTGCTGCTCAATGCCAATAAACGAAACATCACTGATGGTGTGGCGTTGTTGGCAAGCGCCTTTGGTGGGCTTGCTTTTATGGGCGATGTGACCGGGCTGCTGCAATCTGCTTATATCGATGACAACCCTAATAGCGAAACGGAACGTTACTTGATGGAGCGGTCCTCGTTGGGTGATGCCTATGATCGCTATCATGCGGGGCGACATGGTGGGCTGGTCGATATGGCCTTGGCCAGCGACTATGGCGACGTCTACCTTTTCGATAAAAAAGGCAATTTGATCTATTCGGTGTTTAAACATCGCGATTTTGCCAACAATTTTGCGGATGAATCTTCCCCCTATTTTGCCACTGGGTTGGGGAAGGCCTATCGCACAGCGCTGGAATCAGAAGTTGGCGAAACCAGCTTTGCAGACTTTGCGCCTTATCCGTCGGGCACAGGGCAGCAAGCAGCATTTTTTGCGACCCCCGTGGCCGATGAAGAGGGCAAAACCATTGGGGTTATGGCCATTCAGGTGAAGATCGCCACGCTCAGTTCAATCCTTAGGTTGGCCGAGGGATTGGGGATGACCGGGCATTCGCAATTGATGGGTGTTGATGGGCGTTTGATCGCCAGTTCACATGCGGATCGCACTATGGATTATGCGCTTACTGGATTGAGAGACGATAACGCGGACAAATGGCAAAGCCGTTTTGTGGTCAATGCGAATGACGCCAAGGGGGACTTGCGCACATTTGTGTCTGACATTGTCGATTTTGATAAAGCTGCTTGGTCAGTGGGTGTGTCGCAAACGCAGGCGGAATTGATGCAGCCCAGTAAGACGTTGGGCTGGTTGATGTTGGCCGTTGGCATGATCATCATCCTATTGTCGACCAGTTTGGCGCTGCTTTATGCCCGTTCCATTGCCAAACCGATCACGCAGCTCACCGATTGCATGCGCCAATTGGCAAAAGGGACATATGCCATTACTTTGCCTGCAATGACACGTCGCGATGAAATTGGCGATATGCGAGCGACGGTAGATGTTTTCCGATCCAATGCCGAGCGAGTGGCGCAGCTTTCTGCGGACAATGAACAGCGCATGGCGGAGCGCGAAAAAAGATCGGTGCAAATGGACTCGTTTCAGGCGACCATGTCGGAAGTGGTGGAAGCAGCCGCCAATGGTGATTTTTCGCAGCGCTTGCCTGAGAACCAAATGGACTCGCAATTGTCTACTTTGGCTAAGGCCGTGAACAAGCTTGTGCAAAATGTGGAGCGCGGCGTGTCAGAAACCGCACGTGTTTTATCGGCATTGGCGCAGGCTGATTTGACCCAGCGGATGGAAGGGGATTATCGCGGTGCATTTTCTCGCCTCCGCGACGATACGAATGAGGTTGCACAGGCATTGAGTGACATTGTTGCGAAGTTGAAGCGCGCGTCCGTGTCGATCAAAACCGCGAGCCATGGCATGAATCTAAATGCCCAGGATTTGACAGATCGCAGCGGGCAGCAATCGCAATTGGTGCAGGACACAAGGGCGAGCATGCATGAGGTGGCGCAATTGATCAATGCGGCGGCCTCAAGCACAAATGAGGTGGCGCATCGCTCAAAAGACGTGGGTGACACTGCCGTTAAAAATGCGGAAGTGATGCAGCGGGCCAATGAAGCTATGGAGCGGATTACCCAAAGCGCCAACAAGATTTCGGCCATTATCGGTATGATTGACGACATTGCCTTCCAAACAAATTTGCTGGCGCTGAATGCATCTGTTGAAGCGGCAAGAGCAGGGGAAGCTGGTAAAGGCTTCGCAGTTGTGGCCGTTGAAGTGCGCCGCTTAGCGCAATCCGCCGCTGAAGCCTCTAATGAAGTCAAAGCGTTGATTGAGCAAAGCTCCAATGAAGTTTCGCAAGGCTCGAAATTGGTGTCCCAATCCACCAAGATGCTCAATCATATGTTGGATGGGGTGCGCGACAATAACCAAGCGTTGGTGCAGTTGGCGACGGAGACAAATATGCAGGCGCAAACCATCACCCATTTGAGCGAGGATATCTCCAGCTTAGGCGACATGATTAGCGAAAGCTCGGCACTGGTTTTGCGCAACAATGAAAACATCGAACACACAGCTCACCAGTCAAATCGGTTGGATGATATAGTTGAGTTGTTCCATCTTGAAGAGCAGAATCATAGGCTAAGCGCTTAAAGAAAGCGGCGGCAGTTGCAGCCTGCCCTATCTCTGTTCTTCATTCAATTTCAGCGCGCACAGGGCGGAGACAAAGCACATGATCGCAAACAAGCCGATCACCAATTGTGTGCCGAAGAGTTCGCCAATGACGCCAAAGATGGACCCGGCCAGCAACACCACACCGATGATTGTGTTGCTGAGCGCTGTATAAATCGCGCGATCATCCTTTGAAGCCATATCAACCAAATGGGTTGAACGGCCCAAACGGACGCCCTGATAGGCGATCATCAAGCCAAATAGCAACAAAGGTAGGATGAACCAGCTTTCCGCCCAGCCAAATAGGCTGGCCATGGCACTCAGGCTTAGGGCGATGCCGCCCATTAGCCCTGAAAAGGCGAGGGTTTTGCGGCTCGACCGATCTGCCAGACGGCCCCAAATATAGCTAGAGATCAGACCGGCACCTGCGGACGCCAACAGCAATAGACCTAGGCCTTGGAACGCTTCAGTGCCTGCATCAGCGCCACCCAGTGCCACCAGAAATGGGGGCGCGAGGGCGGTGGCGGTGAGCAGAGCGCGGGTGAGGATGAACCAGAACAATTGTTTGTCTTTTGCCAAAGCGGGTGCGTTTTGCAGGGCCAAAGTGAACGGATTGCCACCGCCTTCAGTGGCGCCTTTTTCCTCGGCGAGGCGCAAAAAACTTAGGCTGCCTAATATCCAAAGGGCTGCTGCAATCGCCAAACCGAGTTGCACCACGAACATTTTGTTGTCGCCTGCGATGGTAAGCAGCAAGGCAAAGGCAATGACAAAGCCAGCGCCAATGCTGGCGGCTGTTCCGGTGGCTGTGCCGCGCACGGACTTATCGACGGTTTTGCCCAGCACGTCTTTGTAAGCGACAGAGCAGATTGAGCGCGCGAGAGCGAGAACGGCCAAGAGAGTGAGGATGACAATGCCCAATGCCCACCCCTGCAGTGTAAATGCAGCCAAGGCCATGCCCGCTGCAGCGGCACCTTGCAAAAAAGCGCCAAATGCCCACGCAAATTTACGTTGCGGCAAGCTGCGAATATACCCCGCGGTGAAGAGCTGTGGCAGCAATGCCCCCGCTTCTCGCACAGGCACCAACATGCCGATAATGGCATTGGGGGCACCAGCGCTGGTCAGCAGCCAGCTCAAAATCAATTTGGGATCAACCAGCCCATCCGCCATTTTGCTCATGCTAAGGGAGGCAACATGGATCGCGAAATTGTCCTCTTTTGCATTGCAGGCTTTTTCGGGAATGTCTTTGCACACCCGGCCATCATCTTCAGCGGTCAATAAGTCATAGGCAATTTTGCTGGGTGATTGGCCCATAGATATTTGATCCTTTGTATTCTTTTATAGCGTACGTGACGTCCGCCTCATCCGATCAGCAGTGATGCATTTAAGCATGGATGCGACGTCGATTTGATGTTGGTGAAACTATAGAGGTGCCCAAGAAGAATACGCTAGAAGGAAAACAGTTCCCCTCGTTCAGCAAAGAAATTGCGGCTGCGGGTTTGCTATTTGTCGCGAGCCAAGGTGGTGTGTCGGAAAAAGGAAAACCCGGCCATATTCAGGAGAGGAATAGGTCGGGTTTAGGTGGGCTGTTGGGATAGCTAAGGACGTTCGGTACTTTACGCCAGTTTGCTGAGCGTCTTTCGTAACATGCCCAGCATGGCCATGATCATCAATACTTGGGAGATCAGGCCCAGCGCGATGGAAATCCACCAATTGGGATTCCCGTCGAGTACCATCCAATAGGCTTTTGTGGCGAAGAAAGGGGGGAATATGCCTGCCAGCCAGTCATAGGGTTGGGGTATAAACCAGCCTGCCAAGATGATCCAACCTGCAACGGCGGTGAACTTTGCCATGCCGAACCCTTGCAGCTTGTTTTGCGCAAATATGGCGTAAAACAAAGCGGTGATAGGGGCGGTGAGCATGGCTGTGAGTGCTATAGCGATGGCTTGTGGCCAAGGGGGCAGGTGCATGCCAACCACAAACATCATGCCGAAAAATGCGACAAAGCTCAGCAAGGCGGGCACCGCCAACCGGAAGCCAATAAAGTGGCTGATTTTGATGGGTACCACCTGCATGGCGACAAGTGTTTTGTCTTCTTTTTCATCTAAGAACAAGAAGCCATAAATGGCACCCGCAAGCAGCATCCCCTGAAATACGATGAGGTAGCCGATCAAAAGCGGGAAATAGGTAGACAAAGGTTCCGCAAAATTGGGACCGGGCATCAAACCGATATTTTGGAAATGAGCGTCAAGCGCGGGCAGCGCAAAACGCAACACCAATGCGATCACAATGAGAAAGCTGAACATTAGCAATAGGAAATTGTCCCGTGCGATCAGTTTGATGTCAGTTTGCACAAGTTGTTTCATATGGGCGATTGACAGCATGGCTTTATCCCATCTTCTCAATAATGTGTTTGTCAAAGGCTGCCTTGGCCCAAACGCTAAGCGCAATCAGCAGAAGCAGCGTGTAACCCAGTGCATAAATTTGTTCCCAAGGGGCTAGGTCGCGATAGGCACCCATGATGACCATGGTGGGCGCGCTGGTTGGGATCAATAAGATGCTCCAATGTTCCACCAAGCCGAAAAAATAGAGGAAGGGCAGCTGCAAGATCACGGCGACAATCGCCATCGGAATCATGAACTCGGTGATCGAGCGATAACGCACGACCATGGCAAGGCCGACCAAAGTGTAGACCACGCCGACCGAAAATATGCCCAATAGCAGCCAAACTGGATCGGGCCAAATTGGCGGTTCGTTGAAGGCCAAAATGGCCATGGCACCGAACAATGACAAAAATGTTTCGAATGTTGCGAGCATGACGAGCGAGCCCACTTTAGATATCAGATATTCCGTGTCGCGCATGGGCGTGACAATGGTGGCGGAGATGGTGCCTTCGTCTTTTTCGAAAATCAGCATGCCAGCCACATAAAGCATTGTGGTGCCACCAATGATCAACACAACAATTGCGGGGAAGGCGTTGCCCAGTTGCTCCATATTCACCAGTTGCGACAAGGCAATGGCGATCAGCAGCGAAATCACGATACCAATATGGTAGAGCTTATTGCGAAACTGCACTCTTACATCGGTTTTAAACTCGTTCCAAAGCCGGGTCATTGTGCCAATTCCTTGCCCGTCACTTCGATGAAGATGTTGTCGAGTGTGGTCTCCTGGGTGTGGATGCGCTCAATGCGTTGATCTGATTGGATGAGGGACAGAAAATCTTGGTTTTGCCCCAAGCCGTCCAATTCAAACTCTTTATTGATCAAATTATCATTGTCCACATAGTCGACGCGTACGCTGCGCTTGCCATATTTGGCTTTTAGCTTCTCTGGCGCATCGATGGTGGAGATTTTGCCGTTAGTGATGAAGGCAACGCGATCGCACAGCTCATCGGCCAAGGTCATATTGTGGGTGGTGACAAAAATTGTTGTGCCTTTTGCACGCAGACTGAGAACAAGATCTTTAATCCGTTTGCCGTTCACCGGATCGAGGCCGGAGGTTGGTTCATCCAAGAATAGAATTTTTGGATTGTGCATCAGGGCACGGGCAACATTAAGCCGAATTTTCATGCCTTTGGAAAAGTCTGACGTGAGCTTATCTGCGTCGTCGTACAAATCGACCCACTTTAAAACGGTATCTGGATCGAACTCGATATGTTTATAGAAGCCAGCGAAATGCTCCAGATTCTCGCGCGCGGTGAGCTTGAGATAATGGTTCGGCAGTTCGAACGACACACCAATATGTTCATAAAGTGAATTGTCCCATTCGCGCACTTCTTTATCCATGACTTGAATGGCGCCGCGATAATTTTTCAAGAGCCCAATAAGGATCTTTTGCGTGGTGGACTTGCCTGAGCCAGAAGGGCCCAGAAAGCCAAAGATTTCGCCTTTTGTGATCTCAAAATTCAGGCCTTGGATCGTGTCTTTCGACGCGCCCGGATAGGCGAATTGCAAATTCTCAACGCGGATCATCTATTTCTCCTTTAAGTCCGCTGCTTCTTGTTGTGCAGCGAGAAAATCTTTTTGTGCTTCTGCATAAATTTGGCGCAAAATACGTTTGCCCGTTTCGCTATCCGCGCCTTCTTCAGGGGTGAGGGCGCGGTGCATAAAATCAGCAATGCCCTTCACCACATCATCAGTTGGCGGAATATGTTCCGTGGGGACAAATTCGGCGATGGTGACCATGCCAAAGCTGATCATATCCATGATGTGGGCGACAACTTTTGGATCCAGCTCTTTGCGAATGGCGCCAGCCTGCTGCATCAGTGCCACAAATTCATGGCGCATGCCCTGCCGCTGGTTTTTGACAAAGAAATTGTCTTTTTTCTTGAGATAGTTGCCCAATATCGCGCCGTCTTGCCGCATGATCACTGCCATGAGGGGCGTCCGGTCGATCACCTTGAGCATGTTGAGATATAGATTGCCAATCAGGCCGCCTTCGGGGTCTTCCTCAATGGCGGTGAACCAGTTTGCGGAGAAACCTAGCATCGCCCGCACCAGCATTTTTTCAATCAAATCATCTTTTGAACTGAAATGGAGATAGACCGCGCCTTTAGAAATGCCCGCTTCTTTTGCGATGTCAGCGACGGTGGTTTTGTCATAGCCAAATTTGACCAACAGTCGCTCCGTCGCGTCAAAGATGTCTTTCTCGCGTTCGGAAACATTAACATCGATCAAAAGATTATTGTTGGCCATAGAGCACGCTATCTCCTCAAGTATGAATTTTTAACAATATGACCAAAAATGCAAAATTGGTCAAATGGTTTTTGGGTGTAAGATTTTTGAGGAAAAAGCAACAGTTTTGGCATTTTAAGTTGTATTGTATTCAAATATTACTAGATATTAAGCTTGTAATTTTGCCGGGCTGTTAAATGCTGGAAAGAACAGTAGCTATTGTTTGCGCAGAATCGGGCGCATGGCCTAATGCCTTTAGGGACAATTTAAGTAGTCTTGGCGTCGGACATGTTGAGGTTGTTGCAAATGTTGATCATTTTGAAGGGGCGCTTGACCCCGACAAGATTAACTTTGTCTTTTTTCAACAGGCGGTCGGTCTTCAATTCATGGTGAAGACTTTGCGCATCTTGCGCATGTTCCCACGTGGTGATGTGAAATACTCTCCAGCGATCCTCATGGCTCGTGAATTGGTGGAAACGCAATTGCGGCAAATGGTGGAGTTGGGGTTCGACGATGTTATCCAATTCCCTTGCACAAAAGGGATGTTGCGGCATCGCATGCATAAGCAACTGATGAGCCCCGTTTCTTACTTTATTACTGAGAATTATTTTGGGCCCGATCGTCGTGCCTTTTTTGAAGGTGAAGCTGGACAAAAGCCACGGTTTGGCACACGTGCCTTTGAGCGGCGCACTTTTATGCGCAACCCGGACCATGGGGTAGCGATTATGGACATTCATAAATATGAGCCGGATGAGGCTAAACAAGATGGGTCAGACCATATCGAGATTTAGTGCTTGGACCTGGCAATAGCTATTCGGCCTTAGGTAAAGTCCTCTAAGGGTCCGTTTACCGCATTTCATGATGCAATTGTGTGTAACTATTTGTAATTCAGTAATGAATTGGGCTGTATTCTGAATTCATACTTTATGAGATTAAGAATTTGGCATGTTCAATAGAAGTAGTGCGTTTATCATTTGCGCAGATGGCACTTGGGCCAAGAGCTTTCACACTGTGTTGGCAGAGATTGGGTTTGGCCATATTGAACACATCAGCAAAACCAAGCAGCTCAGTGCGGTGCCCTTTTCACGACCGCTTCAATTTTGCTTCTTAACTCAGGCGAGTACATCTGAAGAAATAAGGTTGGCCACCAAGATTGTGCGTGGGCACAAGCACGAGCGGCACCGATTTTCCCCGATGATTATGCTGGCGCGCGAGCTGTCGCGGCCTGCGATTTACGATTATATCGCAGCGGGCTTAGACGATATTTTGCAGTTTCCCTGTTCGCTTAAATTTATGAGTAGTCGCTTGGGGCGGCAATTAAACAGACAGCTTAAATATTACGAAACCGAAGATTATTTTGGGCCGGATCGTCGGCGGCATCATGATGATGCGGCGGATGTGGGCGACCGGCGGGTGGGGCGATCTGACTTTCGCCGCCACCTTATCCGACGCGATCCGTTTAAAGGGGTCGAGATTCTAGATATTTATGACCACCAAGCGGATGCACAAAATGTGCAGCGGGAGCAAGCTGGCTAGGCGCTTTTTTGGTTCAACTGATCCAATGCATATTCGCGCATACCCTCAAGTTCGCCGATTGCGTTATCAAGGTCTTTTCGCTGTTCATTGAGCTGCTTAAGTCGAGAATTTACGCGATTAAGCAAATGCTGAGTTTGTGCGGTTTTGGTTCGATCAGCGTCATAGAGCTCCAAATATTCGGAGATTTCTTTTAGCGAAAATCCAAGGCGCTTGCCGCGCAGAATCAAAAGTAAGCGGGTGCGGTCACGCCGCCGGAAAACGCGGGTGGTGCCCACCCGATCCGGCTTGAGCAATCCTTTGGATTCGTAAAACCGGATCGTGCGTGTTGAGATGTCGAACTCTTTGGCCAACTCCGTGATGGCGTAAAGCTCGTTTTGATCACGTTGTTCAGCCATTAGCTCTTCTTCAATTTTGCATATTCGTCGCGTAGCTCATTCTTCGAAAGCTTGCCCACCAATGTTTTGGGCAGCTCGCTTTTGAAAATGATTTCGCGTGGCATTTCGATTTTTGACAAATATTGTCTGATGAACTCAGCCAGTTCCTTTTCGCTGAGGTTGGATCCTTCAACGCGTTTGACGAAGGCAATCGGGGCCTCCCCACGATAGTCATCTTCTACGCCGATAACATTGCATTCATCCACCTCGTCGTGATGATAAAGTGCATCTTCAATGGCGCGCGGATAGACGTTAAAGCCTGAGCAGATGATAATGTCTTTGATGCGATCGACAATGAAGAGGTGGCCTTCTTCATCAGCATAACCAACGTCGCCGGTGCGGAAATATCCGTTCACAAATGCATTTGCGTTGGCTTCGTCATTGTCCAAATAGCCGGGCATAACTTGAGGCCCTTTGGCCACCAATTCCCCACGTTCCCCAGGGGCCACAAATTTGGCCGGATCCTCTACATCGACAAATTGAACGTCGGTGCCTGGAAGGGGCATGCCAATTGAGTTTTCTTTATTTGGTGCGTAGAGCGGCGAGCAACATAGCACTGGGGACGTTTCGGTGAGTCCATAGCCCTCGGCGATGCGCCCCCCGGTTGCTTTTGCGAAAGCCAGCTGGGTTTCGCGGGGGAGTGCTGCGCCGCCGGAGATGCCAATCTTTAGGCTAGAGAGATCGTATTTCTCCCGCTCAGGCGCTGTTGCCAAGGCATGTGAAAGTGTAGGTACCGCTGGCAAAATGCTTGCTCTGGTGCGATGGATCATCTCCAAAAGTGATTTGCGTTCATATCGCGGCAACATCGCGACTTTCACCCCGCTGGTCAGCGGGGTGTTCATGCACACTGTCATCGCAAAAATGTGGAAGAAGGGAATCACCGCTGCCAAAGTGGCGTCGGGGCGGAACAAGTCTACGCCCCATAGATCGATCTGGCTTAAATTGGCGGCGATATTGCCGTGGGTTAAAACTGCGGCCTTCGGCGCACCTGTGGTGCCGCCGGTGAATTGGAGAACGGCCATATCATCTTCGTTGATTTCAACCGGGTCAGCCTTGAGGTTTTTGTCCAGCAGTTCATGCCAGCTTACATATTTGCTTTTGACATTTTGGTCACTGAGCGTGGCGAGGTCTTTGCCCTTAAAAATCTTGAACAAAAACTTCTTCAGTGTAGGGAGCGCGGTTGGAAAGTGTGAAACCACAAGCTTGTTGGCCATGCCTTCCTGCATCAGCTTTTCGGCCTTTTCCAGCGTAAGCTTCAAATCTGTCGTGACCAAAATATCGGCATCAGAATTTTTGAGAATGTGGGTCAGCTCAGAGTGGGTATAAAGCGGATTGCAGTTCACAATCGTGGCGCCAATTTTAAGCGCTGCGTAATAAATGACCGGAAAGAAAGGGGTGTTGGGCAATAAAAGCGCAACGCGGCTGCCCTTTTTAAGGCCAAGCTCTTTTTGCAAGGCGCCCGCCATGCGTTCGATCTGGTCGCCCATTTCAGCATAGGTTGTTTCTGCGCCGAGAAAATCCAACGCGACAAGGCTTGCATGTTCTTTCACCGCGCGATCAATGCGGGTGGGCACGGGGGTAGTGTCAATCTCTGCAAAATAGTCGATACCATCTGGATAATGGTCGATCCATGGCTGGTATGGCGTATGCTCGGTTTGTTTGGTCATTTTCAGCTCCCTACTGCGTGCCCCCTCAAGCACAGTTACAAATTATATTCAGATATTGACGTTAACGTCAATTAAGCGACGCAATTTTGGTTGAAAAATGAACAAATTGGGATCTGATGCATTATACTTGTGTTTTTGCGGTGTTTTTCAATCTGTTGCCGATAAAGTCATCTGATTGACGTTAACGTGAATATGTGCCAGACTTGCGCCGATATTGCCGAAAGGCACTTTATATGGTTGCGCATGTCGCAAAAAAGGCAAAAACTTGTGGTCTGGCTAAGTTGCGGCCGTAAGCCTTGTCGAAAGGCCCGTTTGGGAGGGTAAAATGACACTATTGATGACGCTAATTTTTATCGTTGGGTTTGTTGCTTTGGCGATCACGGAGGCCAAACTCATCATTTGGGGTTTGGCGGCGCTGGCCTATGCCGCGCTCGCTTTGGCGCTTGGCGGCGCGCTGTCGTTGAATGCAGTGGCGGTGTTGGCCTTCATCCCCGGTATTGTCTTCATTCTGCTAAGTGTGCCAATGATCCGGCGTCTGGTGTTGACCAACCATATTTATAAAGCCGTTAAATCTATTTTGCCGCGTGTGTCGCGCACTGAGCAAGAAGCGTTGGATGCGGGCACCGTTGGTTGGGATGCTGAATTGTTTTCAGGCCGTCCACAATGGGGAAAATTGCTGGATATTGAAAAGCCGCATTTGACCGAAGAAGAGCAAGCCTTTTTGGATGGGCCGACCGAAGAGGCCTGCAAAATGATCGACGATTGGGACACACGTCACAATCGCGCGGACATGCCGGAGGAAGTTTGGCAATATCTCAAGGACAATGGGTTCTTGGGCATGTTAATTTCCAAAGAGCATGGCGGGCTAGGTTTCACAGCGCAGGCGCAATCGATGATCGTTTCGAAGATTGCGGGCCGTTCCATCGCCGCAGGCATCACCGTGATGGTGCCCAACTCATTGGGGCCGGGTGAATTGCTGGAAAAATACGGCACCAAAGAACAGCAAGATAAATATCTTGAGCGATTGGCGAAGGGCAAGGAAGTGCCTTGCTTTGCCTTGACTGCGCCGCACGCTGGTTCTGACGCTGCAGGCATGCGCGATGTTGGCGTGGTGTGCGAAGGTATGCATGAGGGCAAGAAAGTATTGGGCGTGAAGCTCAATTGGGAAAAGCGTTACATTACGCTCGGCCCAGTGGCGACGTTGCTCGGTTTGGCGTTCAATCTTTATGATCCTGAAAATCGTCTGGGTAAGGGCACCAATGTGGGCATTACTTTAGCATTGATCCCCACGGACCATGAAGGCGTGAATATTGGCCGCCGGCACTATCCTGCGCGCTCTGCCTTTATGAATGGCCCGAACTCAGGCAAAGATGTGTTTATCCCGCTCGATTGGATTATCGGTGGCACTGAATATTGTGGCCAAGGGTGGCGCATGTTGATGGAATGCCTGTCTACAGGTCGGGCGATTTCACTGCCTGCTATTGGAACAGTTTCAATCAAACAAGCGCTGCGGGTGACATCTGCTTATGCACGCATCCGTCGCCAATTCGGGATTTCGATTGGCATGATGGAAGGTGTGGCAGAGCCCGTCGCTCGTCTGGTCAAAGATTCATATATGTATGAAGGTGCGCGGGCGACCACTGCCGCGATGGTCGATGAAGGTCAAAAGCCTTCCGTGATTTCGGCGTTGCTGAAATATCGCACCACAGACGCGATGCGTGAACGCATTAATGATGCCATGGATGTGCATGGCGGTCGTGCGGTGTGTGACGGTCCGTCCAACTATTTGTTCGCGGGTTATCAGGCGGTGCCTGTGGCGATCACCGTGGAAGGCGCGAACATCTTGACCCGCACATTGATCACCTTTGCGCAAGGCGCGTTGCGGGCGCACCCGTTCCTTTATAAAGAGATTTCTGCCGCGCAGAATGAAAATGTAGCCGAGGGGCAAAAGGCGTTCGATAAGGCATTTGCGGGCCATACCGGCTTTATGCTGCGCAATATCTTGGCCAGCTTCCTTCACAGCCTGACCTTTGGCCGCTTTGCGTCCTCACCACGCAACGGCCCAACCAAGATTTACTATCAACGTTTGCACCGCTACGCGCAGAACTTTGCGCTTGTGGGCGACTGGGTTGTGGCGTTCCTCGGTGGTGATCTGAAGCGCAAGCAGCGTATTTCTGGCCGGATGGCAGATATCTTGTCTGACCTTTATTTGATGTCGACCACGTTGAAGCGTTGGGAAGATGATGGCGCGATTGCGGATGATTTGCCGATTGTGCAAGCCATTGCTGAAGATCGGTTCGCTGCAATCGAGCATAGTTTTGATCAGGTTTTCAACAATTTCCCTAACCCGGTTTTGCGGACTTTGATGCGCTTTTTGGTGTTCCCATTGGGGCGCCGCGCGAAGGGCTCATCAGATCGTGAAAATTATCGCTTGGCGAAAGCAATGTTGCGCCATTCAGAGCAGCGCGACCGCTTGACGCGCGATATCTTTGTTAGCTTCGATCCAAGTGATCGGACAGGCATTTTGGAAGATACATTGCAAAAGGTTGAAGAGGCTGCAGAAATTGAGAAGCGCTTTATCCGTGCCTTGAAGAAAGGCGAGATTGCGCGACGCCTTGACCGAGATGCCATTGATGATGCTGTCGATAAAGGTATTCTGAATGACAATGAAGCGGGCATTTTGCGCGCGGCTGATGAAGCAACAGATAAGGTGATTCAAGTGGATGATTTCGCGTCTAAGGAGCTGGGCGCGCATGGCGACAATCAAAGCAATGTTGCGGCACAATAAATAAATGGGAGCGAACACTGTGGCACAACCTAAAATGCCAACGCTGAAATATTGGCACTTTGAAATCGATGTAGAGCAAATTGGCTGGCTAACCATCGACACGCCAAGATCGCCAGTGAATGTGCTAAGCCGTGAATGTATCGAAGAGCTCGAAAAGCTGGTATTGCGGTTTGAAGATTTGGCCGCATCAGGCGAGTTGGCTGGTGTGGTACTGTTGTCTGCTAAGGACAATGGCTTTGTGGCCGGAGCAGATGTGCGCGAATTTGATGAAATGAGCGATCCTTCCATTTTGCCCGCAGCGCTGGAACGCACCCACGCTCTATTTAACAAGATCGAAAATCTCTCCATACCCATTGTTGCAGGCATTCATGGTTTCTGCCTTGGTGGTGGTTTGGAGTTGGCGCTGGCGTGTCATTATCGGATTGCGGTGAATGATGACACGACTAAGCTTGGCTTTCCTGAAGTTAAGTTGGGCATTTTCCCCGGATTTGGCGGCACAGGGCGTTCCATTCGCCAAGCAGGCCCAATCGCGGCGATGACCGCCATGCTCACAGGCAAGAATTATCGTGCAGGCCAAGCTAAGGGCATGGGGTTAGTTGATCGATTGGTGACCCATCGCGATCAATTGCGCTGGGCAGGCCGAAAAGCCGTGATGCAACGGCAGAAATCTAAACCTGCTTCGCTCACCAAGCGTGTGATGGCAATGGGGCCCTTGCGAGGCTACACTGCCAACAAAATGCGTGAGCAGACCCAGAAAAAAGCCAATCCTAAACATTACCCTGCTCCACATAAGCTCATCGATCTTTATGAGAAATATGGTGATGATCCGAAAGCCTTTATGAAGGCTGAGATTGAGTATTTCCCCGAACTGATGGCCAGCGATACGGCTGAAAATCTGCGTCGTGTCTTTTTCCTTTCTGAGGGTCTGAAGGCGCAGGGCGTGAAAGGCGAGAAGCCAGTTTTCCGTCGTGTTCATGTGGTGGGTGCAGGCGTGATGGGCGGCGATATTGCAGCTTGGTGCGCCATGCGCGGCATGGAAGTGACTTTGCAAGATTTGGATATGGAGCGGATTACGCCAGCGTTGAAGCGAGCGAAAAAGCTGTTCAAGAAGCGCTTGAAAAAACCGCAAGCTGTTGAGGCTGCTGTGTCGCGCTTGGTGGCCGACCCGGAAGGTAAGGGTGTTTCGCGCGCTGATGTTGTGATCGAGGCGATCGTTGAAAATCTTGAAATCAAGCAAAAACTTTTCACCTCGCTTGAACCAAAGATGAAAAAGAACGCGATTATGGCGACCAATACGTCTTCCATCCCGTTGGAAGATATCGCTTCGGCGTTGAAACAGCCTAAGCGTCTTATTGGCCTGCATTTCTTTAACCCGGTGGCGCAGTTGCCATTGGTTGAAGTGATCAAGCAAGCGAAAAATACCGATGCGCAAGTGCGCATGGGTGCAAGTTTTTGCACAGCTATTGGCAAGAGCCCCGTAGTTGTGAAAAGCGCGCCGGGCTTTTTGGTCAACCGCGTATTGATGCCTTACATGTTGCAAGCGGTGATGCGCGTTGAAAATGGCGAAAATGCTGAACAGATCGACAAAGCCGCCGTTGCATTTGGAATGCCCATGGGGCCGATTGAATTGATGGACGTGGTTGGCCTTGATGTGGGCAAAGCCGTGGCCGAAGAATTGGGTCAACATGTGGAAGAGGGCGGCAAATTTGCGTCGCTTGTTGCACAGGGCTATTTGGGCCGAAAGACGGGCCAAGGGTTTTACAAATGGGAAGATGGCAAGGCCCAAAAGGGTGACGCCGCGCCACATGCCAATCTTGAAGGGCTTGGCCGCGATTTGGTGCAACCCTTGGTGGATGAGTGCGAAGTGTGCGTGGAAGAAGGTGTGGTCGTTAATGCGGATATGGCCGACATTGGCGTGATCTTCGGCACGGGTTTTGCACCGTTCCTTGGCGGTCCGCTTAAAGCCCGTCGCGATGGCAAAGCGTAAGAATAAGGAATAGGGATTATGACAAAAACACAAAAGCGTGTCGCAATTGTTGGCAGTGCCCGCATTCCTTTTTGCCGGGCTCATACGGGATATGTAGACGAAACCAACCTTTCCATGATGACGGGCGCTCTCAAGGGGCTGGTCGACAAATATAAATTGAAAGATACGCATATCGATGAAGTGATGGGCGGTGTGGTGCTTAACCACAGCCGTGACTTCAACATAGCGCGCGAAGCCGCATTGAATGCTGGTTTGGCACCATCCACACCTGGCACCACAGTGCAGATAGCTTGCGGCACGTCTTTGCAGGCGGCGCTTCTGGTTGGCGCGAAAATTGCGACTGGCGAGATTGAAAGCGGCATCACTTGCGGCGCTGACAGCGTAAGCGATAGCCCGATTGTGTTTGGCCCGAAATTTTCCAAACGCATGATCAAATTGAGCCGTGCCAAAACATTGGGCCAGAAGCTCGGTGTGTTTAAAGGTTTCAATTTTGGCGAGGTTGTGCCAAACGCACCTTCGACAGCAGAGCCGCGCACTGGCTTATCAATGGGCCAGCATTGTGAGTTGATGGCGCGCGAATGGGGCCTGACAAGAGAAGAGCAAGATGAGTGGGCGCTTGGCTCGCACCAAAAAGCAGCCAAAGCCTATGAAGAGGGCTTTCATGATGACCTGATCGTGCCCCATGCGGGCATTGTGCGCGACAATAATGTGCGTGCCGACAGCTCTTTAGAAAAGCTTGCAAGCTTGAAGCCAAGTTTTGATCGCAAATCCGGCCACGGCACATTAACAGCCGCCAATTCAACGCCGCTTACAGATGGCGCCGCATCCGTGCTGCTGGCCAGCGAAGAATGGGCAAAAGAGCGCGGTCTGCCAATCCTGGGCTATTTGCGCACAGGGGCAGTGAGTGCCAATGATTTTGCGCATGGGGATGGCTTACTTATGGCGCCAACCATTGCTGTCTCAAACATGTTGGCGCGCGAAGAGCTGAGCTTTGCTGACATTGACCTGTTTGAAATTCACGAAGCTTTTGCCGCTGTTTTGTTGTGCACAGTTAAAGCCTTTGCTGACAAGACGTACAATAAGCAGGTTTTGGGGCGCGATAAGCCGTTGGGGAAAATTGATCTGAAAAAGGTTAATTTGACGGGCTCAAGTGTGGCGTATGGTCACCCATTTGCTGCAACAGGCGCGCGAATCCTTGGGGCCACAGTGAATCTGCTGGAACGCGAAAAGAAAGAGCGCGCGCTCATTTCTGTTTGTACAGCTGGCGGCCAAGGGGTCGCGGCAATTATTGAGCGAAATTAGGGGTTTATTTTTATCTCAAGATGAGGTGAAATCTCAATTCGCCGTATCGCATTGCTATATGGCCGATTGGTATGGGAGTCGAATGGGAGCCAAAAAATTGGGGTTTTTCCCTCAATTTTTTCAAAATGGCTTAGATTCTACGCTTGCCAAAAGGTTTAAGAGAGCGTTACGGTGATTGTCTGACAGTTGCATTTTGTAACTGTCTTATTTAAGTCGGCAGCTATATACGGCAAGACCGACAGGGAAACGTCTACTAGGGAGAGTAGTTTTATGAAGTTTACCACAATGTTCAAAATGGCGTCTGCCACAGCAATCGTTGCTGCAATGACATCTGGCGCCTATGCGGACAATATGCATCCGATGACCGGCGAAAAGCTGGCTGAAGATCAAACCTTCACCTATCGTTTGCTCGATGGTATCCCAACACTTGACCCACAATTGAACGAAGACGTATCTGGTTCAGATATTCTTCGCGATTTGTTTGAGGGCTTGTTGAACCAAGACGCTAAAGGCAACCTGATCCCAGGTGTTGCTGAAAGCTGGGAAGCCAACGATGACAACACAGTTTACACATTTAAGTTGCGCGATGATGCAAAATGGTCGAACGGCGATCCAGTAACAGCTGGTGATTTCGTATACGCTTGGCAGCGCGCGGCAGACCCAGCAACTGCGTCACCATATTCATGGTTCGTTGAGTTGATGTCTATCGAGAATGCTTCAGAAATCATTGCGGGCGACAAAGACCCATCTGAGTTGGGTGTTGAAGCTGTTGATGATCAAACATTCAAAGTGACTTTGACATCTGCGTTGCCATATTTCGCAGCGATGACAACACACGCAACAACTTTCCCAGTTCACAAAGCAACCATCGATGAGCATGGTGATGAGTGGACACGCCCTGAGAACATGGTTTCTAACGGCGCATACAAGTTGACTGAGTGGGTGTTGAACGAGCGGACAACACGTGAACGCAACGAAATGTATTGGAACAATGACAAAACAATCTTGGATAAGGTTGTGACATTGGTGATCAATGACGAAAACGTTGCTTTGACTCGTTACCGTGCTGGCGAACTTGACCGTACAGAAATTCCTGCTGGTCAATATCCTGCCTTGAGCAAAGAGTTGCCAAATGAAGCAACTGTGTTCCCACGTCTATGCTCTTACTACTATACGTTCAACATGTCTGATAAAGGCCCAGAAGCATTTAAAGATCAGCGTGTACGCCAAGCATTGTCATATGCTGTGGATCGTAAAGTGATCACAGACAACATCTTGCAGGCTGGTCAGTACCAAGCTTACACCTTTACACCAGGTGCAACTGCTGGCTTCGAAGTTCCTGATGTTGCCTTCGGTCAAATGACCCAAGCAGAGCGTGACGAAAAAGCGAAAGAACTGTTGGCTGAAGCTGGTTACGGCGCAGACAACCCATTGAAGTTCGATATGCTTTACAACACTTCTGAAGCACACAAGAAAATCGCTGTTGCGATGTCTCAAATGTGGAAGCAGAAGTTGGGCGTTGAAGCTACACTTGCGAACATGGAGTGGAAAACATTCCTTGAAACACGTGGTAACCAAGACTTTGAATTGGCACGTGGCGCATGGTGCGGCGACTACAACGAAGCTTCAACATTCTTGGATCTTGTAACCACACCTTCTGGCTACAATGATGGCAAGTACTCAAATGCTGAAGTTGACGAGTTGATGGTTGATGCGAAGACTTCAAGCGACGCAAGTGCGAACTACACACGCGTTGAAGAAATCATCGCTGAAGAAATGCCAATCATCCCAATTTACCACTACACTGGTAACTTGATGCTCAAGGAAAACCTCAAAGGTTGGCCTGTTGAGAACGTTGAGCAAAACTGGTACAGCCGCGACCTTTATAAGGTAGCTGAATAACCAATTTAAGCGCCGCGCGGAGCCATCAGGTTCCGCGCGGTGTCTCTTTGGCTTTTGTTGCATATCGGGGGTTATGGGACATACAAAAAGCCAGGGAATGTGATGTGAAGGCTCGCGCCGTTTGTAGTTCTTGATGCAAACCGCCTCAAAAGAGCCCGCATTTAGGGAAGCAGGGTTTTACAAAAATGTTCAGTTTTATTGTTCGACGTGTGGCGTACGCAGTTCCCACACTGTTGATTTTGATTATCGCTTCATTCTTGCTGATGTATGCGGCACCGGGTGGTCCTTTCACCACCGAACGTGCGCTGCCACCAGAAGTGCTGAAAAATATTGAAGCACGCTATGGCTTGAATGATCCATTGCCCGTTCAAATTTGGAACTACATTTGGAATGTGGTGACCAATTTTGATTTTGGCCCATCATTTAAATATCGCGACAGGTCAGTGAATGACATCATCTCGCAGGGCTTTCCTGTGACGTTGACCTACGGCATTTGGTCGTTTGTGTTTGCGATTGTTGTTGGCCTGTTTTTGGGCATTGTTGCTGCCATTCGTCACAACACAGCTGTTGACTATACAGCGGTTGGGATTTCAATCAGCGCACAAGTGCTGCCTAACTTTGTGATGGCCCCCATCTTGGTGTTGATCTTTACGTTGGGGCTTTTCAGGCTCACTGATGGTCAATATTATTTGCCCGGCGGCGGCTGGAACGGCGGTCAAATCGAATATGTGATTATGCCTGTGATCGCGCTCTCGACCAGCTATATGGCGAACATTGCGCGCTTGGCACGATCATCCATGCTCGAAGTGTTGAACTCCAACTTTATCCGTACAGCCAAAGCCAAGGGGCTCTCAGAGCGCAAGGTGATCTTTAAGCATGCGCTTAAGCCGGCATTGATGCCTGTGATCTCCTATTTGGGGCCTGCATTTGTGGGTATGGCAACTGGTTCTGTGGTGATTGATATGTATTTCAGCACCGGTGGTATGGGCCAGTATTTCGTGAACTCGGCCTTTAACCGCGACTATTCTGTGATGATGGGGATCACCATCTTGATCGGTGTTCTAACGATCACCTTCAACGCGCTAGTCGACATTATCTATGCTTGGATCGATCCACGCATTCGGTTGTCATAGGGAGCAGATCATGATTGCAAAAAGTGAAAAAATGGATGCTCTCGCCGAAAACATCGTAGAGCAACAAGCGGTCAAAGGTCGCTCATTGTGGCAGGATGCCATGGGGCGCTTCGCGCGCAACAAAGCGGCCGTGGCCAGTGTGTTTGTGTTGATTATCATCACCGTACTTTCGTTTGTCGGGCCGATGTTTTCCCCTTGGGATTACGAGACAATTGATTGGGCTGTGATGGGCAATGCTGCCACTTTGGGCTATCCGTCAATTGAAACCGGACACTATTTTGGCACCGATGATTTGGGCCGTGATATCTTTGCACGTACCATGCAGGGTACGCAGATCTCGCTGACTGTTGGCTTCCTCGGCGCTGCTGTTGCGGTGATCGTGGGTACACTTTACGGCGCCATTTCTGGCTATGTGGGTGGCACTGCTGACAATGTGATGATGCGGATTGTCGATCTGCTTTTGTCTGTGCCTTACATGTTCGTATTGATCTTGTTGTTGGTGGTGTTTGGCCGCTCACTGCAAATGCTGTTTGTTGGCATCGGGCTTTTTGCCTGGATGGATATGGCACGTATTGTGCGGGGACAAACCTTGTCGATTAAAAACAAGGAATTCATCGAAGCGGCTGTCGCATCAGGTGTTGGTTCATTCACCATCATCATGCGTCACGTTGTGCCGAACCTACTGGGCGTTGTGATTGTTTACGCATCGCTTTTGGTGCCACAATTGATTTTGACGGAGAGCTTTATTTCGTTCCTTGGTTTAGGTGTTCAAGAGCCAATGACCTCTTGGGGGGCCTTGATCAACGAAGGTGCGAAAACCATGCAATATGGTGTGATCTGGCAATTGGCGTTCCCATTGTCGTTCTTCATTGTTGGCCTATTTTGTTTCTTCTTCATTGGTGATGGGTTGCGCGATGCGTTTGACCCTAAAGACCGCTAGGGAGGTGTGCAGTTGAAGTATTTTCAATTCCAACTTTGCCATATGCCTTCACTTATTGGCGGTGGCTTCATGAACAAGCAAACAAGATTTTCACCCAATAAGGGGGAACCAGCATGAGTAAAGCTGCTCAAGATTCAGTATTGCAGGTGAGAGACCTGAATGTGTCGTTTGACACACCTGATGGCCAGGTAGACGCTGTGCGCGGTGTGAACCTACATATCAACCGCGGTGAGTGTCTCGGTATTGTGGGGGAATCAGGGTCTGGCAAAAGCCAAACTTTCATGACCGCCATGGGCCTTCTGGCCAATAATGGCCGCGCAACGGGCGATGTTAGCTTTCACGGTAAATCCATTTTGGGAATGCCGCTGCAGCAGCTCAACAAAATCCGTGGTCGCTATATGAGCATGATCTTCCAAGATCCGCTTACCAGCCTAACGCCACATATGACCGTTTTGGATCAAATGATGGAAGTGTTGGAGCTACACACGGATGTGCGGGGCGACGCGGCTGCGAAGAAAAGCCTTGAATGGCTAGAGCGCGTGCAGATTTCGGATGCCAAGCGTCGCTTGGATCAATATCCGCACGAGCTTTCTGGTGGTATGCGCCAGCGCGTAATGATCGCTATGTCGATGTTGTGTGAGCCGGAATTGCTGATTGCTGACGAGCCGACCACCGCACTTGATGTGACGGTGCAGGCTGAGATTTTGGACCTGATGGACCAATTGAAAAAAGAAAGCAACACGGCCATTGCATTGATCACACACGATATGGGCGTTGTTGCTCGTATGTGCGATCGCATTCAAGTGATGCGTCATGGTGTGTATGTGGAAGAAGGCACCGCCGACGAGATCTTCTACAATCCGCAGCATGAATATACCAAAATGTTGCTGGATGCGATGCCGCGTATCGACCAGCCCGACAAAGCCACAAATCGCAAGCTCAAAGAATATGAAGAAAAGGGCCGCGATCAGGACTTCTTGACAGTGAATGATGTGCGCGTTGAGTTCGACATCAAAGTCAATGAAGGCTGGTGGCCGAAAAAGGTGCCTTTGAAAGCTGTTGATGGGGTGAGCTTCACCCTGCGTCCTGGCGAAACTTTGGGCATTGTGGGCGAAAGTGGCTGTGGCAAATCCACATTGGCGCGTGCTGTTTTGCAGCTTATTCCGCCAACCGCTGGCGCGGTGAGCTGGCTAGGCAGCCCGCTTTCAGGTTTGAACCGGAAAGAGCTGAACAAGAAGCGCAAAGATTTGCAAATCGTGTTCCAAGATCCATTGGCGAGCCTTGACCCGCGCATGACCATTGCCGATTCCATCATGGAACCGTTACAAACCTTCCGCCCTGAAATGACCCGCAAGGACATGAAGGCGAAGGTTGCCCAAATGATGGAACGTGTTGGCTTGCCTCAGCATATGATCAACCGCTATCCGCACGAATTGTCCGGGGGCCAAAATCAACGTGTGGGCATTGCCCGCGCGATGATTATGGAGCCCAAATTGGTGGTTTGTGATGAGGCTGTTTCGGCGCTTGACGTGTCAATCCAAGCACAGATCATTGAGTTGTTGATGGACTTGCAAGAAGATTTCGATCTGTCCTTGCTGTTCATCTCCCACGATTTGTCTGTGGTGCGTGAGATCTCTCACCGCATCATGGTGCTTTATCTTGGGCGGATTGTGGAATTGGCTGATCGGCACGAGATCTATAAAGATCCACGCCATCCATACACCAAGCAGTTGATTTCTGCGGTGCCGATTCCTGACCCGAAATTGGAACGCTCGCGCGAGCGGATCAAGTTGCCGGGTGAATTGCCATCACCAATGGATCCAACGGCTAAGCTGCGCTTTATGCCATCGAAGATTGAAGCCAATCAGCTTGATTATGTGCCGCGCTTGGATGAGGTGAAGCCGGGCCACTTTGTGGCCGAACATGACGAGCTAGACAAACTGGTCGTTTAGCGCGATTGGGGTGCAAAGGAATGCACCCCAACGCCTTTTGTGGGCGAGATTCATAGGAAGCTGTGTGAGATTCAGTGTTTTGGTCGCAATTGGGCGTTGACAAGCGTTGAATTTCTTCATAGTTTCCAGCCAACTTATTTGGCGCCGGTGGCGCCTATTTTTATGAATGTAAAGGGTGACCGGAATGAAAATCAAAAATTCCATCAAGGCGTTGCGCACCCGGCATCGCGACAATAAGGTCGTTCGCCGTCGCGGTCGCATCTATATCATTAACAAAGTGAACAAGCGGTTCAAAGCTCGTCAGGGCTAAGCGCTTTACACATTTTGTATTCGGTTTAAGGTCGGTGCTTGTCACCGACCTTTTTCTTTGTGTCCTGTTCAATGGAGTGTTTGTGAAGCTTTTCTTCTCGCCAGACCAATTGGCCCATAATCCGCAAAAAGAAATTTCCGATGGCGCGCTTGTTGACGCGGTTGAGGTGCCCATGCGGGCGGAGATGGTGTTTGATGCGCTCACAAAATTGCCGCAAATTGACCATGTGCCAATGCGTGATTTGGGCCGCGCACCAATCGAGCGGGTCCATGACCATGACTATGTTTCGTTCCTCGAGCAGTTAGGTGAGCTTTGGGCTGATGCAGGGCGAGAAGGGGAAGCATTTCCCTTTGTTTGGCCTGGCCGTGACTTTCGCACAGACAAGGTGCCCCATCACCTAGATGGCAAATTGGGGTTCTATTCATTTGATGCAGGCACACCGCTGACGGGCAAAACATATGGCGCGGCCTATGCCTCTGCCCAAAGCGCATTGAACGGTGCTCAGGCGTTAGTGCAAGGCGAGCAGGCTGCCTTCGCACTCTGTCGACCGCCCGGACATCATGCAGGCAAAAACTATTATGGCGGCTATTGCTTTTTCAACAATGCAGCAGTTGCAGCGCAATATTTGCGTGATCAGGGTGCGGCACGCGTTTCGATTTTTGATGTTGATTATCACCATGGTAATGGCACGCAGGCGATCTTTTATGACCGTGCTGACGTACAATTCCTCTCTGTGCATGCGGACCCGCTTGAGGAATATCCTTATTTCTTGGGTCATGCTGACGAGTGTGGGGTTGGCGAAGGGGAAGGCCATACCCACAATTATCCGCTGCCCTTGGGCACGGAAGCCAAAGCGTTCAAGGCCGCCATCGAAAAAGGCCTGGCGGAGATTGATCGGTTTGATCCGGACTATTTGATCATCTCACTCGGTGTTGATTTTTTTGAAGGTGATCCCATTTCACAGTTTAAGCTGACCCATGCGGATATGCCGGGGATTGGCGCGTTGCTCAAAGGGGCAGGTCGGCCAACATTGTTGGTGATGGAAGGTGGTTATGCGGTGGATGATTTGGGCCGCAATGTTGCGGCCCTGATTGACGGGTTCTTGCGTTCATAGGACTTACGT
The DNA here is from genome assembly GCF_049801075.1 of Maritalea sp. S77. Taxonomy (NCBI): domain Bacteria; kingdom Pseudomonadati; phylum Pseudomonadota; class Alphaproteobacteria; order Hyphomicrobiales; family Devosiaceae; genus Maritalea; species Maritalea sp. S77. The sequence continues at coordinate 109,038 of NZ_JBNAGG010000004.1, forward strand.
CTGTGATGCGCCATGCTCACAATCGGCAAAATATTCGTTGGCGCTGTTCAAGGCGTTGATCGACGCGGGTAATCCGCCATAGATCGACATTTGCATAATGGTTTCATAAATTTCAGTTTTGGTGGCGCCATGTGCTTGAGCGTGTTGAATATTGATTTTCAGTTGTGGCGCGGTTTGTCCGCCTAGTGCTGTTAACGCACCGACTGTGATGAGCTGCCGCGTTTTCATATCGAGGCCTTCGCGTGCATAGATGCGGCCATAGGCGTGCTCAATTAGTGTTTCGGCAAATTCCGGCACTGCATGATCATAGCGGTTGGCCAATGTTTCTTCCAAATCCGGGTTGAGTTTTGCGGCGATGGCGCGCCCGCGTTCAAGAGCTTTGCTCATTTGACTTTTCCTTCTCACTGGTCGTGAAGGCCGAGCATGTGCTGATGGGGATTGTAGCCCCATCTTCAAGCGCACGTTCATATGTTTTGATTTTGGCCTCCACCAGATTATGACTGGTTTGCAACTGCACCAATTGAGATTGGATATGGCTTATATGCGTTTTCAGCAGTTCTAGACGACCTTGTGTAGTTTGCTCGCCCTGCTGCCGCATTTGTGCATATTCAACCATGTGTTTAAGTGGCATGCCGGTGGCTTTGAGTACTTTCACAAAGCCGATCCAAGCCAGTTGGTTTTCATCGTAAACACGGCGGCCACCTTGATCTCGAGTCACGTGTGAGATAAGGCCAATTTTTTCATAATAGCGCAACGTGTCGATGCTGAGCTCGGTTCGTTTTGAGAGTTCGCCGATGAACATTTTGGTCCGCCTTCAATTGGGTGCGTTTATTCTTGTAGGTGCTGGAGTTCACTCAAGGTCAATAGAGGAAAATAAAAAATGCCCGCTCAAAAGCGGGCATTTCAATTTCGAATGAGCTTGGCTCAATCGCTTAGGATGAGCCCATGCCGTCTTGCCCTACAAAGGCAATGCGCAACATGTTGGTGGCGCCAGGGGTGCCTAAGGGCACGCCAGCTGTGATCGCTACGCGATCACCGGGGCGTGCAAAGCCTTCGCGATAAGCGATTGAACATGCGCGATCCACAACGTCATCCAAATTCACCGCATCTTCTGTGCGCACGCAATGCAGACCCCAGATTAAGGACAGGCGGCGCACGGTTGAGTCTTTCGGTGAAAGGGCAATAATTGGCTTTTCAGGGCGTTCGCGCGATACACGAATGCCTGTAGAGCCTGAAGAGGTGTAGCAAACGATTGCTGCAAGATCCAAGGTCTCAGCAACTTGCCGCGTCGCCGCAGAAATCGCGTCCGCTGCTGTTGCATCTGGGGTGATTTCCTGCCGGCGGATAATGCCTTGATATAGGTTGTCGTTTTCTACAGCGACAGCAACCTTGTTCATGGTGGTGACAGCTTCTACCGGATAATCACCTGCGGCGGATTCGGCGGAAAGCATAACGGCATCGGCACCTTCGAACACGGCGGTGGCCACGTCTGATACTTCGGCACGTGTTGGCACAGGGGCAGTGATCATGGATTCCAACATTTGTGTGGCCACAACTACTGGCTTGCCCTGTTGCCGCGCCATGCGGATCATGCGTTTTTGCAAACCGGGTACGGTTTCCAACGGCATTTCAACACCCAAATCGCCACGGGCGATCATGATCGCGTCAGACAATTTGATGATTTCTTCTAAGCGCTCAATGGCTTGCGGCTTTTCGATTTTCGCCAAAACGCCTGCGCGTCCTTGAACGGTTTTGCGCACATCGATGATGTCTTCCGGGCGTTGCACGAAAGAAAGTGCAACCCAATCAGCACCGGCATCTAGACCCGCAACCAAATCGGCGCGGTCTTTGTCGGTGAGGGCACCCACACCTAGCAAAGTGTTCGGGAGGCTCACGCCTTTACGATCAGATAGTTTGCCGCCATGCACAACTTCACATTCGATGGCTTTAGCAGTGCAGCTTCTCGCCACCAATTCGATCTTGCCGTCGTCCAACAGCAAAGTGTGGTTGGGTTTGATCGCTTCAAAAATTTCAGGGTGAGGCAGTTCAACGCGCTCTTTGCTGCCGGGTGTATTTTCCTGATCGAAGGTGATGATATCGCCAGAAGCCAATTGCACGGAGCCATCGGCAAATGCGCCAACGCGCAATTTTGGGCCTTGCAAATCCACCAATACGCCAATTGGGCGTTTGACCTTATGTTCCACCGCACGAATATTGGCCATGGTTTCGTTCAGCACATCATGGCTGGCGTGGCTCATATTGATGCGGAACACATCTGCCCCGGCACGTGCCAATTGTTCGATCATGTCTTCATTGTTTGAAGCGGGGCCTAGTGTGGCCAGAATTTTTACTTTGCGTTGGCGTCTCATTGTGTCTCCAGGGGTTGCAGATCAGTCTCGGTGAGCTGAACCGTCCAATCCGTATTGTTCTCGGTGTCGACTTCCATAAAGCCTGTCCGTTCATAGCCGCGCGCTAGACAGTCTTTTTCGCCAAAAATTGTGAATGCTTTATCACGGGTGCACATATAAATTCGGCCACCCCATACCCCACCGCTAATATCATCTACTGCGTGTAGATAAAAATATTGCGAGGGTTGCTCATTCAGGGGACCGTTAAAGACCAGAGCGCAGCTATCTTTTTCGGCAACCCACCAACCTTCAGACTGCCATCCATTCTCGGCCTTGAAGCCGATGGCAATGGCAATTTGATTGTCAGTTTGGTTGCAAACGCGCAAATCTGCTTTGGCCGAGCTGACAGGCAAGGCGGCAAATAGGGACAGGCAGATTACAGCGATAAGCGCAAATCGCACTGGCATTTTTTTGGTTTCAAAAAACAAGTTCACGACCCCATGAGTTGTAGCTATTGCAGGAATTGTGTCAATCGCTATACGAATTATTGGACAGTTCTGTGGCGGTTTTTGACGAAGTGCTGGCCGAATTTAAATGATTTGGTTCGGTGGTTATAGCCACTCTTGATCAGATTGGTGGAAATTTTGCATTGGCGGTTGCCTTTGGCCGATGATTTGCGTCACATAGGGCAAATTTAATTGCTCGGGATAAATGAGTCATGGGACAAACTAGCGTCGCCCGCGAACAATTGCGTGCCTATATAGAGCGCATTGAACGGCTGGAAGAAGAAAAGAAGTCAATTGCAGACGATATTCGTGATGTCTATGCCGAAGCAAAAGGCAATGGATATGACGTGAAGGTCATGCGGCAGGTGGTAAAGTTGCGCAAGCAAGAAGCCCATGAGCGTCAGGAACAAGAAGCTGTGCTTGATCTTTACAAGCACGCCTTGGGCATGATCCCTGCACCTGATTATTATGAAGATGGTCCGGAAGAGGGCGAAGGGCAGGCATAAGCCTTCCCTTCAAACCCTTTGCGTTTATTGGCCGCCAGTCATGACTTGATTGGCGGCTTTTTCATTGCCTAGAGCGCGCATCACGGTGGCGGCGATGGCGTTGCGGTCTAGCCCGGCGCTCTTATACATGCTGGTTTGGCTGGCATGATCGAAATGGTGGTCCGGGATAAAGAGCGGACGCACTTTTAGCCCGTTATCCAACAAGCCATTTTGTGCCAGATGGCTGAGCACAAAGGCGCCAAAACCGCCCACTGAACCTTCTTCAGTTGTGAGCAAGACTTCGTGATTTTTCGCCAAGGTTTCGACCAATTGTGTGTCGAGCGGTTTGGCAAAGCGAGCGTCTGCAATGGTAGGATTAAATCCAAGGCCAATGAGGATTTCAGCCGCAGCCATGGTTTCAGCCAAACGGCCGCCGAAGGAAAGAAGTGCAACGGACTTGCCTTCGCGAATGATGCGGCCTTTGCCGATCTCTAACATTTGGCCTTCAGCAGGTAGATCCACGCCAATGCCTTCACCGCGCGGATAGCGCAGGGCGATGGGATGTTCGTCGAATTTTGCTGCAGTGGTGACCATGTGGCGCAAATCGGCTTCATCGCCTGGTGCCATCAACACCATATTGGGGATCGCGCCCAGATATGCTGTGTCAAACGCGCCGGAGTGAGTTGGGCCATCGGCACCAACAAAGCCAGCGCGGTCAATGGCGAAGCGCACGGGCAAATTTTGGATCGCCACATCGTGGACAATTTGGTCGTAACCACGTTGCAAAAATGTGGAATAGATCGCGCAGAAGGGGGAAAGACCTTCGGCGGCCAGTCCGGCACAGAACGTTACCGCATGTTGTTCGGCAATGCCTACATCAAAAGTGCGATCAGCAAATTCTTTGGCAAATTTGTCGAGCCCTGTGCCTGAAGGCATAGCGGCAGTGACCGCGACGATCTTGTCGTCCTTGCGGGCTTCTTGGATCAAGCTCTCTGCGAACACACCTGTGTAGGAGGGCGCATTGGCTGGTGCCTTTGATTGTGCGCCTGTGATCACATTAAATTTGGACACGCCGTGATATTTATCAGCTGCGCTTTCGGCCGGGCCATAACCCTTGCCTTTTTGCGTGACCGCATGGATCAGGATTGGGCCAGTGTCGGTGTCGCGAATATTGTCGAGAATGGGCAGCAGATGATCAAGATTATGACCATCGACAGGGCCGACATAATAAAAGCCGAGCTCTTCAAACATGGTGCCGCCGGTCCAAAACCCGCGCGCATATTCTTCCGTGCGGCGTGCTTTTTCTGAAAAGAAGCGCGGCAAATGTTCGGACAATTGCTTGGCCGTTTCACGGATAGAGCGGTAGGTTTTGCCGGATACGAGTCGCGCAAGATAAGCACTCATGGCCCCTGTCGGCGGTGCGATTGACATATCGTTGTCGTTCAAGATCACGATCAAGCGCGCATCCATTGCGCCTGCATTGTTCATGGCTTCATAGGCCATGCCTGCGGACATGGCACCATCGCCAATCACCGCAATTATGTTGCGCTTTTCGCCTTTAAGCTCTGCAGCAACGGCCATGCCTAGGCCAGCGGAAATTGAAGTTGAGGAATGGCCCGCGCCAAAGGGATCGAAATCGCTTTCCTTGCGTTTTGTAAAGCCTGAAAGACCATCTTCTTTGCGCAAAGAGCGCATCTGCTCGCGTCGGCCAGTGAGGATTTTGTGTGGGTAGGCTTGGTGGCCAACGTCCCAAATGATTTTGTCGTCTGGTGTGTTGAACACATGGTGCAGCGCGACCGACAGTTCTACAACGCCCAAACCAGCGCCGAGATGTCCGCCTGTTTCTGACACCACATCGATCATTTCCGCGCGCACTTCATCTGCGAGCTGGGTCAATTGATGGCGCGGGATGGCGCGCAAATCTTCAATTTCAGAAATGCTGTCTAATAGGGGCGTTTCAGGGCGCTTTGTCACCGCTACCTCATTTAAATTTTATGCAAGGTTCGCGCCGCTCGATCAGGGCTTTGCGCGTTAAACTGGTTTATCAGAGTTCAGCCCACAGGCAACTCCCTGTGGGCGAGTTTGAACCAATTTAATGCGATTTGAGGCATTTATGCGGCAATTAGCCGCCGAATTGGTTGAAGCTTGCTTGTTGCGGCGCAAAGTTGCTGTCAAAGCCCAATTGGCTTTTGGCACCCATCACAACGCTCGGGTCTAGATCGGCCTGATCAGGCTCGAACAAGACAGCATATTGTGGGGCGATGAGCTGTGTTTCATCGGTAAACATTTCCAGCACATGGCCAAGATCGGGCGCAACAAACTCTCCACGACGTTGGGTGAGGCTATAGCGCAACGGATCAAAGCTTGCCTTGGTGTTCGCCTTTTTGGTGTTTTTCAGCAGTTCACCAAATTCATCCAAGTTCGGTGACAGCGCGGCGACACTTAAGCTCTTGCGCAATTCTTCCATACTGTCGTTTGGCTTTTGCACCGGCTCAGGCTTTTTGTTTTCTGCCTTGCGAGACAGGATGTTTTCCAATGCTCTTTGCGCATCTTCCGTTTGTTCAGGCAGCGGCGCATAGGCTGCAAACAAGCCACCAGAATCTGACGGTTGAGATGCATCGCTGGCGGGTGCATTGCCGAGAGAAGCAACCTTAAGCGGCGCGAGTGGATCGCGGCCAGGCTCTGTGATTAGGGGGCGCCCCGTTGGCGGTGTCACCGCTTCGGGACCGCTGGCAACATTGAAACGTGAGGCTGGCACATCTGCAGGCGCAGGCGTTGTGGTCAAAGAGGCCAATTGGGTTGGCTTCACGGGCGGCGTCACCAAAGGTGCAGACGCCAGTTGAATTGTTGCTGTGGGGCCTTCTTCGGACGGACGCGCAGGCGGCAAGCCAGATAAAGCTGCCACACGGATAGGTGTAGACTTCACAGTTTTTTGGCGCGGAGTGTCGGCGCTTTGTGATTTATCATCATCGCCGCCAAACAGCATGTCCATCAAAGTTGTGCCTTTTTTGTCGTCATCTGATGATGAGATGGAGGCATAGCGGGTGGAACCACCACAAGGCAATTGGCGACATTTCGACCATTCAGCTTTGGCCGCAGCATATCCGTTCTTCGACAATAGCACGCCGTTTGACGGGATGTGCATGGTTTTGCCCTTTGGGAAGATGCGCTTGAGCTGAGCGGTTGTCATGCGTGGCCATGCCCGTACGCTCCCTGTATCCAAATGCACAAAGGGGCTGCCGGACGAGGGGTAATAACCCACGCCGCCCACATGTTTGCGCATGGCTACTTCACGCACCTTAGAGATTGGTACGCCGGGGATAAAGAAGTCCATTGCGAGACCGCGCGTATGATTGGAGTTTTTGGCAACGCCAGAAGAACGCGCGCGCAGCATCTCGTTGGTTTTGGGCGAACGATAAGCCGACACCACATGGATTGGCTTAGTGGCACCAACATCTTGATAAACTTCCCACACCAAATCGAACAGACGTGGGTCCATTTTGGTGGGTTCGTTGCGGCGCCAATCGCGCAGGAATTGGTTGAGTTGGGCCAAGCCCTTCTTGTCGTAGCGACCATTGCGCTTGAAGGTAATCTTCGCCGTTTCACGCGTGTGTGTGTAATAAAGATAGAGTGTGCGATCACCTGCGCCAAAGCTTGGCACAACCATCGCCGGCGCCATTAGGGCAGCCACCAAAATTGTCGCAGCGACACGCCGCAACCCATAAGACCAACGCAATACTGATTTGCCCAACACGTTTTTGATGCCTATTTTCGTCACCAGTCATTCAATCGTTGGTTCAGTTTATAACCAACTTAATTAGACTTTATTAACGTTAAGCAAGCAACAGCAAATTTATAAGCATTGCCCCGCCAACGACCCTCATTTCTAATATAGGAAGTAAAATGGCGTGAAAAAGGCATGGAAAGTGCTCTGCGACATTATGCGCCGCAAAGCAAATTTATGGTTATCTAAAGCTTAATGTTGACCCGTTGCTTTGGCGCGTGCCTAGCTTTTAAGCATATTGATCAAGCGCTGGTGGTGGCCATAGACATCACCGTAAGACCGGATGGTGCCGTCGCCGCTCACCCGCAAGGTGAAGTAAGCAATGTGCACTGGAATGTGGCTTTTTAGATTGTTCCAGCGTTCGCGTGAACCGAACATGGATTTGATTTTACTCAGGTTCAAATCTGGTTCGAATGCCAATAAGGCGTCAGCAAACTCAAGTGGATTATGCACCCGCACACAGCCATGCGAGAAGGCACGGTAGCTGCGTGAGAACAGGCTTTTTGATGGCGTATCATGCAAATAAACTGAATGCTGATTTGGGAACAAAAACTTGATCTGACCCAATGCATTGCCACGGCCCGGGCGCTGACGCACACGGAATGGTGGGTTAGACGGGTTCACATTTGCCCAATCAACGTTGGATGCATTGATTACACGGCCACCAGCCAACAGCTCGTAATTGCGGGCTGCAAAATAGCCGGGATTGCCGTTGGATGCGGGCAGCAATTCATTTTTTGTGATCGAAAGTGGTACGTTCCAATATGGATTCACGACCACATGTTCAATTTCATCTGAAAAGATTGGTGTGGCGTGTTTCGGCTTGCCCACCACCACGCGGGTGGCGTGGCGCACAGTTTCACCTGAACGCACTTCCAATCGGTATTCCGGTACATTGACCAAAACAAAGAAGTCGCCCAAATCTTTGGGCATCCAACGCCAACGTTCCATATTGGCGATAATGTCTTCGACGCTGGCGCCATTTGCGCCATTCAAGGCTGCAATCGTTGCCGGGCCGACAACGCCATCTGGCACAAGGCCTAGGCTTGATTGAAACTCTTCGACTGCGTCGACCACCGCTTGATCATAGACCATTTCGTTGGCTGGGTCGGATGCAGGCACTTCCAATCGTGTTCGAAGCAAAGGCAAGCGGTCGTCGGTGCGGCCAAGCTTGAGCAATTGGCCACCGGGAATAATGATCTGTTCTTCTTCAACTCCGTCTAGCTTCTTCGCCAATTCCTGACGTAGGGCCGTGAATTCGCGATGCGTGGGGTGAAGGCCGTAAAGTAGGGCTGCTGGATCGCTGGATTGTACCAGGTCGATAAGCATTTTCGCCCCGTCAATGCGGGTTGGGTTTAGCGTGATCGAGCGTGAAACGCTGCGCGGATTAATGCGGCCGCCTGCAGCGTGTTGCGCATAGCGGATGGCGCTTTGCGAGAATTCTGTTTCCAGTGCTGCTAGACGCTCTGGCTCGTTTTCAATGTCGGTCAGGTCGAGCGCATCTGTTAGATAGTCGCTGGGCCGTAGGCCCTCGAGTTCGGCCTTCTCAAACAATTTGATGATCGACTGTGCTTTGTCAGAGAACTGAATTTTGTCGCCATCAAGGTTGAGCCAAAGTGGTTCAAAATTGCGTTCGCCATAGAAATAATAAAGCTTCTGCGCGTCCTTCCATGCGTTTGTACCTGCACGTGCGCCGTAATAATCGTCTTTCAGGCCGGATTTAATGGTTTGGGCAAGAGGTGATGTCGCCGGGCCAATCACCACACGGGTGGCTTCTACGCCATTAATGTTGATGACTTGTTGCGCGTGCGCAGCGGATAGAGGAAGAAGGGCCAGAGCCGTTGCTGCCAAAATACCAAGTTTAAATCCGCGCATGTTTTTCCCTTTATCCATCCCAAACGCCTCATCGGCACCACTTGCGCCGACTCTTGAAGCGAGTTGTTTATAGCTAACAATGGCCCACTCACCAAGCGTTTCGCGAAATTGTTACCACAAATTCTTTACGAATTTTTGCCAGTGTTGCAAAAAAGAGAAGCGGGGTAGCTATGCCGCGTTCGACTGATCGCCGTCCAGTCCATATTCCTTTAATTTGCGATAAAGTGTAGACCGGCCAATGCCTAAAGCGCGGGCAACAGCACTCATTTTGCCATTGTGTTTTTTCAATGCAAATTCGATGAGGTCTTTTTCGACCTGTGCCAAATTGTTTGTGCGGCCATCTTCCGTCAGGAACCGATCTTTCGTGGGTTTTGCTTTTGGTTTCAGCGGAGTAGCCGGCGCCACTGCCGCGTCGATATGGTCCGGTGCCGCTTGTGGCGACATGGATTTAAGGGCGTGCCGCAGTTTTTCAGCACCTTGAAGCGATGTTTGGATTTGCGGGAATTCGTTTGGAGACAGGATCCCATCTTCGGTCAACAAAATCGCGCGGTAGATTGCATTTTCGAGCTGGCGCACATTGCCCGGCCATTCATATTGGCGCAGCATTGCCATTGCTTCTGGGCTACATCCTTCAATGCGGCGACCTTCGGCAACAGAAAATTTGGTGACAAAATGGCTGACGAGATCGTCAATATCTTCCACACGGTCGCGAAGCGGCGGCATGTAGATTGGGAAAATGTTGAGGCGATAATAGAGATCTTCGCGAAACTGCTTTTGTTTGGTGAGGTTCAACAAGCGTTTCGAGGTGGCGCAAATCAGGCGCACATCAAAAGGCGCAGGTTCGGACGCGGCAGTGCTGATCATCTTATCGGTGAATAGCGCCAGCAAACGACCCTGCAATTCCAGAGGCAGTGCGCCAATTTCATCAAGATAAAGCGTGCCGCCCTGGGCTTGGTCAAAAACGGTTTTGTCGCTGGATTCTTGGGTGCCAAACAAAATGGCTTCCAACTCATCCGCATCCATTGTCGAGCAATTAATGGCGATGAAGGGTTTGCCGCTGCGTTTGGCTTGGTGGTGAATGGCGCGGGCCATCATATCGCGGCCAGTGCCAGCTTCACCTTCGATTAAAACAGGAATTTGCGTCGCCGCCGCTTTTTCACCGTGGGCGATTGATTTTTTCATGGCTGGCGACTTTGCAGCCATATCGTTGAAGCTGAGGGCACCTTTTTGTCTGTGCGTTTCAGTGCGCAGGCAGTTTTCAAGCTCAAATCGCTTGAGGGCGTTTTGTAATGAGATGATCAAACGTTCAGGCGCAACAGGTTTTGAAAAGAAGTCACTGGCGCCGAGGCGGATGGCCGAGATGATGTTTTCGACGGCGGGCTGGGCGGTCTGCACGATAACGGGTTGGTTGAAATTGCGACTGCGCATTTCACTAAGAACTGTCATGCCATCCATTTCCGGCATCACCAAATCGAGGATCACCGCTTGGATGTTCTCAGAGTCGAGCATGGCCAGACCATCTGCACCTGACTGCGCTATTAGCGGCTCAAACCCTTGCGCTCTAAGCATCTCTTCGCTAAGGCGACATTGAATGGGATCATCATCAATAACAAGAATATTGGCCATAAGCTCTCTTATTGGACAAGCACATAGCCTGTCGAATCACAAACTGTCCTAATTTGGGTCAGGCTAGGTCCGAGTTCTTAACAGTGGATTAAGGATATTTAATTCAATCGCCTAAAGTGTGCTTTAGCCTTTGTTCTTGATTGCGCGACGCGTTGCCCCATCTGTTGTAAAAAGGGAGATGCAATGCTTGATCTTGATCGGCAAAGTTGGATCAAATGGCACGAGGGCACTTTGCCATGGGTCGATGCTTATTTGCAGCGGTTTCAGTTTAGCCGCCATGCGCATGACACCTATGCGATTGCGCTTACTTTGGCAGGGGTGCAAAGCTTTGATTATCGTGGCGAGACACGCCACTCCCAAGCAGGCGGTGTCGTTGTGTTGCATCCTGATGAGCTGCATGACGGTCGGGCCGGAACTGAGGATGGGTTTCGTTTTCGCACTCTCTATCTGGCGCCTAAACTGGTTCAGGACGTTTTAGGCGGTGCGCCATTGCCCTACATTGAAAACGGACTTTCGACCCACCCGCGTTTAACTTGCGCCGTTAAATCTATCTTGGATGAGCCACAGTCGTCAGATGATCTGGCGCAGCATGATTTGGTTTGTGAGCTGATCTTTGCCCTGCAAGAGGCAGCCGGGGACGCCGAGCCTAAAGGTGCGTTGGTCAATTGGCCCGCAGTTTGTCGGGCGCGGCAATTTATGGATGCTCATTTATTTGATCCAGTATCCATCGATGCGTTGGCGCAAGTTGCACAAATTGATCGATGGCAATTGTCGCGCGACTTTCGTGCGGCGCTGGGCACCAGCCCCTATCGTTATTTGCTGATGCGGCGCATTGAGCAGGCGCAAGAAAAACTCAAAGTAGGTGATGGGTTGGCCCATATTGCAGCCAGTTGCGGTTTTGCCGATCAGAGTCATCTAACGCGCCATTTCCGAAAAAATTATTGGCCTGACGCCAGGGCAGTGGCAACGTTTGGCGCGCTAACGCACAATCGTTCTATATTCCCAAGCTGCCCCTCCCTAAATCCCATTCAACATTATTATTTAGGATGGTGATTATGCTCGAATTTCTAACTCCGCGCTGGCGTAGCTTGGCTGAACTGATTGGTTTTGTGACCATTTTGTTTGGCACCAAAGTGCTAGTTGACCCGCTCACCTGGCAATTTTCTGGCCCGGTCTCCATGATCTTTACGCTAATCGTGCTCGGCATCTATCTGCGTCTGCAAAATGAGCAATGGTCGGAATTGGGGCTTCGGCCTTTGTCAGGTTGGAAAGCAAAATTGCTGCTGCTGCCGCAAGCCATTGTGGGCATGGCAGGCATTATTGGCTTTTCCGCAATGCTCTTGCTGCTTGCCCAGCATATGGGGTGGACCGAGTTTTTGGAGGCGTCCGGTGTTGGAGCAGAGCGATGGGGCGATCTCAAAGGAAATCTTGGACTTTATCTTCTTTGGCTCTTGGTGGTTTGGACCAGCGCCGCCTTCGGCGAAGAGATATTTTTCCGCGGTTTTTTCATAAGCCGCGCCCAACGCCTGTTTGATGGCGTGCCGCACAAATGGATTTTGTCCGCCCTATTTGCCGCTTTGACGTTTGGCTATGCTCATTATTATTATCAGGGGGTACGGGGCTTTGTTATCACCGGAATCGTCGCCTTTTGGTTGGGGCTTTTGTATTTTGCCTACAAGCGCAATCTTTGGCCGCTTATATTGGCGCATGGTTTCGTCGATAGCTTGATGTTCACCGCACACTTTATGGACTGGGACATCTAGTTTCGCGGATTTGGGCGGGGCAGGGAACGCCCTTCATGCAATACGGTCTTGGCAAGCGAAACGCATATGATAAGGTTCGCGCAAATTAGTTGCCAATAGAGAGTTGACCGCATGAGCAATGAAGATCTCGCGCAAAAGCTCGGGGTGATGCCTGAGTGGGATTTGTCCGATCTATATCCAAGCGCAGACAGTGATGAGCTGAAAAACGATCTCGCCGCCTGTGAACAAGAGGCGAAAGATTTCGCAGCTGACTTCAAAGGGAAGCTAGCCGAATTGGCCAAAGATGGCGGCTTGATTGACGCCATCACCCGCTATGAAGCCATGTCCGACAAGATGGGCCGCATTGGTTCCTTCGCCTATTTGCAATATGCGCAAAACACGTCGGATGGTGAGCGTGCCAAATTTATGGGTGATCTCAATGAAAAGCTCACCACGCTCACCACGCCGTTATTGTTCTTTTCGTTGGAGTTGAATCGTATTGACGATGACGTGTTGGACAAGGCGCTGGCGGCGGATGCAGCGTTGGGGCGCTATAAGCCGTGGTTCGATGAATTGCGCAAAGCAAAGCCTTACCAATTAGAAGATCGGGTGGAAGAGCTATTCCACGATAAATCTGTTACGGGTCGTTCGGCTTGGAACCGTTTGTTCGATGAAACAATGGCAAGCTTGAAGTTTGACGTGGATGGTGAAGAGCTTTCACTGGAACCAACGCTGACCATGATGACCGACATGGATCAATCCAAACGGGAAGCAGCCTACAAAGGGCTTGTGGACACGTTGGGTGAGAATAAGCGCTTGTTTACGCACATCACTAATGTGTTGGCGAAAGACAAGGAAATCTCGGATCGCTGGCGGGGATATGAAGATGTGGCGGACAGTCGCCATATGGCCAACTCGGTTGAGCGCGAAGTGGTGGATGCGCTGGAAAAGGCCGTGCGGGATGCTTATCCGCGCTTGTCGCACCGCTATTATAAGATGAAAGCCAAATGGCTGGGGCAAGAAAAGCTGAACGCTTGGGATCGCAATGCGCCATTGCCGACCAGTGATGATCGCGTGTTTGATTGGGCAAGCGCTCAGAAAATGGTGATGGATGCGTATGCCGACTTCTCGCCACAGCTGGCTGATGTCGCGAAGCCGTTTTTCAATAGTGGTTGGATTGATGCGCCTGTGCGTGAAGGCAAAGCACCGGGGGCGTTTGCGCACCCAACGGTGCCGAGCGCACACCCCTATTTGATGCTCAATTATTTGGGCAAGCCACGTGATGTGATGACGCTAGCCCATGAGTTGGGCCATGGTGTGCACCAAGTATTGGCAGCTGATCAGGGTGCCCTTATGGCACAAACGCCGCTCACCTTGGCGGAGACAGCGAGTGTGTTTGGCGAAATGTTGACCTTCCGCTCCTTGTTGAAAGCAACGGAAGATCCAGAGCAACGTTTTGCACTGTTGGCGGGCAAGGTTGAGGATATGCTCAACACGGTTGTGCGCCAGATCTCGTTTTATAGCTTCGAACGTGAAGTGCATATTAAACGGCGTGAGGGCGAACTGCGCAGTGAAGAGCTTGAGCAGATTTGGATTGAGACCAGTCGCGAAAGCTTGGGGCCATCTGTGGAGCTAAATGAGGGATATGAGACCTTTTGGTCATATATTCCGCATTTCATTCATGCTCCATTTTATGTATATGCCTATGCGTTTGGTGATTGTTTGGTGAATTCGCTTTATGCGAAATACCAACAATCTGACGACGGATTTGTTGAACGGTATTTTGAATTGCTGAAAGCTGGCGGTTCAAAGCACCATTCAGAATTGTTAGCCCCATTTGGCCTTGATGCCAAAGACCCGGACTTCTGGTCGCTTGGGTTGGGGATGATTGAAGGGTTGATCGATGAGCTGGAAGCGCTGGATCAGACCCGCTAACTGGAGAGTAAAATGAGCACCGAAGCTGAAAAACTTTATGAAGAGCAATCTAAAACTTATCACGGCTTTTTGCAGTTGGCCAAATGGTCAGCCATCATTATTGCCGTTGTTTTGATTGCGCTTTATTTCGGGTTTGTCGCTTAAACCAAAGCGATAAACTTTCATCGTGCCGCATTTGGTTGGGGGGCGGCGCATCACCTTGTATGTGCGCAACTAAAAAGGAACTGGCATGAGAATAGCGGTTTTGCGCGAGCAAACGGCCAATGAAACTCGTATTGCGGTTACCCCGGAAATGGTAACCAAATATGTGGGCTTTGGGGCCAAAGTCGCAATAGAGAAAGGCGCGGGTGAAGGGTCGCGCCTTTTAGATAAAGATTTTCAAGAGGCGGGCGCGACGATTTCAGCATCTGCCTCAGCAGCTGTAAAGGGCGCCGATGTGGTTTTGACCGTGCGTCGCCCAACTGTAGAGCAGCTGGAGGGGGCCAAAAAGGGTGCCCTCGTTATGGGCATGCATGACCCGTTTGGCCATGAAAAAGAAATCGAAGCCTTGGCGAAAGCGGGCTACGCCCTGTTCACCATGGAATTTATGCCGCGGATTACACGGGCGCAGGTGATGGACGTTTTGTCTTCGCAGGCGAACCTTGCGGGCTATCAAGCTGTGATCGAAGCGTCATACGCTTTTGATCGGGCTTTCCCCATGATGATGACGGCGGCGGGCACAGTACGCCCAGCCAAAGCCTTTGTTATGGGTGCAGGTGTGGCGGGCTTGCAAGCCATCGCCACGGCAAAACGTTTAGGGGCGGCTGTGTCCGCAACCGATGTGCGCCCGGCTGCAAAAGAGCAAGTTGAATCTTTGGGCGGTAAGTTTGTTGCTGTTGAAGATGACGAGTTCAAAGAAGCAGAAACTGCTGGCGGCTATGCAAAAGAGATGAGCAAGGAATATCAGGCCAAGCAGGCCGAGCTGGTTTCAAAACATATTGCCAAGCAAGATGTTGTAGTGACCACGGCGCTTATTCCTGGCCGTCCGGCACCGAAGCTGATCACCAAAGCAATGGTTGAATCTATGGCACCGGGGTCGGTGATTGTGGATATGGCTGTTGAACGTGGCGGCAATGTTGAACTGTCCAAACGCGGCGAAGTCGTGGATCATAAGGGTGTGAAAATCATCGGTTATGAAAATCTACCAAGTCGTTTGGCGGCCTCTGCTTCGCAGCTTTACGCCAAAAACCTTATGGCCTTCCTCGAGACGATGATCGACAAGGAAAAGCAAGAATTGGTGATCGATTGGGAAGATGAGCTGGTTGCGGCCACAAATCTTTCACGGGATGGGGCCATCGTGCACCCAACCTTCGTTGAGAAAAAGGAGGCGTAAATGGTTATGATGGAACTTTTGGCAAGTGGTGCAGGCGCAGCAGCGGGTGCGGCCACTGATGGAACGATTGATCCGTTTGCTTTCCGTTTAGCGATCTTCGTTCTTGCAATTTTTGTGGGTTATTATGTGGTGTGGAGCGTAACGCCCGCCCTGCATACGCCGTTGATGTCAGTGACCAATGCGATCTCTTCTGTGATCGTTGTGGGGGCATTGCTGGCCGTGGGTATTTCTTTGGTTGATGACCAAGGGCCTGCTCGCTGGTTTGGCTTTGTTGCGCTCATTTTGGCGAGCATCAATATTTTTGGCGGCTTTCTGGTCACGCAGCGTATGCTGGCCATGTATAAAAAGAAGGGATAATCCATAATGATTTCTGCAAATATTGCGGCCCTTCTTTATTTGGCTGCAGGGGTTTTGTTCATTCTTGCGTTGCGCGGATTGTCTCACCCCACCACAGCTCGTCAGGGCAATAATTTTGGTATGATCGGGATGACCATTGCGGTTGTCACGACCTTGTTGGTGGCTGGGCCGAAAGACCCATTGGCCATTGGCTTGATCATTGGCGGTATCGCCATTGGTGGCGGCATTGGCGCCGTGATTGCCCGGCGTGTGCCCATGACCTCCATGCCGCAATTGGTGGCGGCGTTTCACTCACTTGTAGGCCTTGCTGCGGTGTTCGTGGCGGCAGCTGCGCTTTATGCACCGCAGGCTTTTGGCATTGGTACACCGGGTGATATTCACGGGGCTAGCCTTGTTGAAATGAGCCTTGGTGCTGCGATTGGCGCCTTGACCTTTACCGGTTCTGTGATTGCCTTTTTGAAATTGGATGGTCGCATGTCCGGCGCGCCGATCATGTTGCCTGCACGGCATTTGATCAATATCGCGATTGCCGTGGCATTGGTGGTTTTGGTTGTCTTGTTTGTGCAAACGGCCGATCCGATCTATTTCTGGCTGATCACCATCTTGGCCTTGGTGTTGGGTGGTCTGTTGATCATTCCAATTGGCGGTGCGGATATGCCCGTTGTGGTGTCCATGCTGAACTCCTATTCAGGCTGGGCGGCAGCAGGCATTGGTTTCACCTTGGGCAACACGGCCTTGATCATCACAGGCGCGCTTGTAGGTTCCTCAGGGGCGATCCTGTCTTACATTATGTGTAAGGCGATGAATCGTGGCTTTATCTCCGTGATCCTTGGCGGCTTTGGTTCTGATTCTTCTGCGGCGGCAAGCGGCGAAGAAGAGACACGTCCGGTGAAATCTGGCGCAGCCGATGATGCGGCTTTCTTGATGAAAAACGCGTCGAAAGTGTTGATCGTGCCCGGTTACGGGATGGCTGTTGCCCAAGCTCAACACGCATTGCGGGAGATGGCAGATTTGCTCAAAGCCGAAGGCGTTGAAGTGAAATATGCCATTCACCCTGTGGCGGGGCGTATGCCGGGCCATATGAACGTGTTGTTGGCTGAAGCCAATGTGCCTTATGACGAAGTGTTTGAACTTGAAGATATCAATTCAGAGTTCCAGCAAGCGGACGTGGCCTTTGTGATTGGTGCGAACGACGTGACCAACCCAGCGGCCAAAACCGATCCGGCGTCACCCATTTTCGGCATGCCGATTTTGGATGTTGAAAATGCAGGCACTGTATTGTTCTTGAAGCGGGGCATGTCAGCTGGTTATGCGGGCGTACAGAACGAATTGTTCTTCCGCGATAACACGATGATGTTGTTTGGCGATGCCAAGAAAATGACCGAAGACATTGTGAAAGCGTTTGATCACTAAGCTGATCATAAGTTTTGAAGATTGAGAGAAGGGCGCCGTTGGCGCCCTTTTTTGTTGGCTGCTATTTCATGCGGGCCAACAGATCGTCTTTAACAATCCGCTGATGATAGATCGCGCCTGCGATATGCAAAATAATGGCGGCCAGCAGCAGTTTCGACAAAAGACCATGGCCTTGGCGAGGCAAAAGATTCTCCATGCTCGGCCAGCCTTGCATTTGCCCGGAAAAGAGCATCTCGCTCAGGCCCGACAATGTCATAATTGCCATGCCCGAAACCACCAAAGCCAACGGCAAAACATAAAGCAGGATATGGGTGATTTTGGAGGCCCATTTCACCAGCGGTGACCAGCTTGCATCTGGCGCAGGTCGCGCGTGTTTAAAGGCAAAATAGGTGCGGACCAAGGTGAGCAATCCAACAAGAATGCCGAGTGGGGCGTGGAACTTGATCAGCAAAAACTTGAGATCGTCAGCAAGACTATTGTTGAGTATCACGCCCAAAGCAAAAGTGATGATCAATAAAAGGGCAATGCCCCAATGCAGCCCGCGCGTTGGACCGGAATAGCGTGTGACGGAGTGTGTTGGATTTGACATGGTGCCCTCCAGTGGCTAAAGCATTTATATTACATGTAAACAAAATATATTTACATGTAAATAAAAATATGGAGATTTCATTGACACAGCCACATAACCTCATCGCGCCCACCTCAATCGGCCGTGCTGTTTCCCGCGCAAGCGCACGGGTGAATCAATTGGCAAATAAGCTCTTGGCGCCGCATGATTTAACCTTGCAGCAATGGGTGGTTTTAAGCGCCTTGTGGCAGCAGGACGGGATCAGCGTGGGGGCATTGTGCAAATTCACCAACAATGCGTTGCCGGCCATGTCGCGGCTCACCGACCGGATGGAAAATGCGGGATGGTTGGAAAAGCGTGCGGATGAAAATGATGGTCGCACGTCGCTTCTTTATTTGTCTGTGCGTGGCGAAGAGAAAAGAGAGCTTGCAACATTTTATCGTCAAATGAATGAGATTTTATTGGCGGGGATGAGTGCGACAGAACAGGAGATGCTTTTTGATCTCTTGTCGCGTTTGCATAATAATGCGGCGACAGCGATTTCACCCGATTCTGATGGGTGAGGGACCAAAGGCGGAGTAGGGGCAGTATGGCGCGTAAGAAGCAAGCGGTGATTGTGGTGCATGGCATGGGCGAGCAGCGCCCCATGGGCACAATGCGCACGATTGTGGATGCGCTTTGGACCACTGATGACACCATCAAACTTGATGACCCGCAAAACCGCGATGAAGATGGCAATAAAAGCTGGATTGTGCCGGATATTAAGACGGGCAGTCATGACCTTCAGCGCATCACAACGCCTGCCATGCAGGACGGATGCCGTACCGATTTTTTCGAATTCTATTACGCTGACATTCTTGATAATGCCAAGCTAAAGAACCTTTGGCGCTGGTTGCTGCGCGTGATTAGGGTGCGGCCAGAATATGTGTTGGAGCGCATGGTTTGGCCATGGACGGCACTGTGCTTTCTTGTGGTTTTGATCCTGTGGGTCATGCTGTCAGTTTTGTTCCTTGGGATAGCCACACAATTTGGCATCGATTTTTGGTCGGAAGCCGCAAAGCAGGCGCGTTTGAGCGTGCCTGGCGTTAGCTTTTTGGGATTGCTTTGCCTTGTCCTGATGATCTTGGTCGCCGCGCGGATCACCTCGCTGCGGTGGCTGTTGCGATGGCCTAGCTATGCGGTGATCGGGCTGGTGGTTTATTATCTGATCTTCCTGACAGAAGATTTAACCCTGCGGACGTTGGTGGTCAGCCTAACAATCCTTTTGTCCTTTGCCACCTCTTTGATTTTCTTGCCCTATCTGGGAGATGTTGCGGGTTATTTGGGTGCGCATCCGGATACTGTTGCTGGACGGCATTTGGTGCGGGACCGCGGTTTGCAATTGTTGCGGCGTTTGCATGAAGACCCAGCCTATGAACGGATTGTGATTGTTGCGCACTCGCTTGGCTCAGTAGTCGCCTACGATATTTTGCATTTGCTGTGGGAGGAGTTGGGTCCGACCAATGAAAACCCGCCCGGCGAAAGGGTGCGGCAGGCATTGGCGGATCACGATCATTTGGTGCAAGAACTCAATAAAAAATACGGGATAAACCCATGGTCGGACGCTGATTTGCGGCGCTATCGTGCTGTTCAATCTGGTGTGGCTGAAGCCATTCGATTGCAAGGCCCTGTGGTCCGCAAGGATAGCCGCAAAAGCAATTCCTATTGGAAAATTACAGATTTCATCACCGCTGGGTCGCCCCTAAGCCATGCGCAATTTTTGCTGGCACGCGGTGCAGTGAATTTTGGTAAGCTGAAAAAAGAACGCCTTTTCCCAACATCCCCGCCACAAGTCTTCAATGACGATTTTGGTGTACTCTATTCCAACGATCCGGTCGATTTCGCCGCGGACCGGCCCATCCCAAAAACACGCACGGATTGGGCGGTGAGTGCTGAACATGCCTATGCCCATCACGGGGCGGTTTTCTCCGCTGTGCGGTGGACCAACTTTTATGATGAACATAACCCGTTCTTCTTCTGGCAAGGCGATGTGTTGGGTGGCCCGCTTGCTGGGGCAGGGCGTTTTGGTCAAGGTATCTGCGATCGTAATGTGAAAATCACCTATGAGCGTTTCGGCAGCAAATCGCGCTTCGTGACCCACACACTTTATTGGACTGATACTGATCCCAAATCAGATCGAGTCAGCTCCAATGTACAACACATGCGTGATGCGGTGAACTTGAAGGGCGACTAACGCGGAAAATGATTGGCGAATTCTCGATTGCCGCGTGGGGTGAAGATTACCGCGCGGCTGTTTGGTGCGCGATAGGCCCAGCCGATTTCTTCAAAGCGGGTTAGAAATGCGCGGCCAAGGCTTCCGGCGAGGTGCGAGCGTCTGGCGCTCCAATCTAAACATTCGCGGCAGATAGCGGATGATTTTGCGTCTAGCTCGTCGATGTCGATACCAAACGCAAGGGCAAAAGCGCGGCCATTGTCGGTCAGATATAGGGCGCCATCCTTATGGTCAAGGTGGCCTTGTTTGCACAGGCTCTCATAGAGCCATACGCCCTTTTCACCTGCCAAATGATTGTAGCAAGCGCGCGCGGTGCGCAATGCTTCGTCCTTTGGGCCCGTGCGGGTGCGGCTTTGCCCTGTGAGGTCCGCTAATCCCATCAAGCCAGCTATGGTGAGAGCCACTTCTTCATTTGCCAGCGCATAATATTTATGCCGACCCTGATGCCTTTGGATCAGCAATTGGCCTTCCGTGAGCTTTTTAAGATGCGCACTGGCGGTTTGTCGGGTGATCTGCGCCTCATTTGCCAGCTCAGTCGCTGTCAGCGCCTTGCCAGACATTAGCGCACCCAGCATGTTGGCGCGGGCCGGGTCACCAATCAGGGTGGCGATATGGGCAATGGGCGGACCTTCTTTCATCGTACCAGTTTATCGGCTGGGTCGGTTTGGTGAAAGCGAATTCGCGCATTCACGATGCAGCGTTGGCGTGAAGAGGTCGCGATTTCATGCGGTGGAAAAGGCGCGATCACCCCATCGAGCCAATCTATGATCTGTCGAATTAGCTTTTCCACCTCCGGCGCATGTTGGGCGGGTGCGGACATGACATGATCCATAAATCGAACACCATATTGCTTTTGAAATATTGTTTCAGGCAGGCCATCGCTGGTGCAAACCCCATAAACGCCCTCTTTGAAATATGACCAACTCGCTGCCAAGTCCCGCATTTTAGGCGGCTTGGCAATGGCGGGCCAAAGCTGCTGCATGATTTGGCCGATCTCCCTGTTGAAGTGGGCGTGATGTGCCGCATGATAGCGGGTGGTAAAAAGGTCAAATGCACTTGCTTCTTTCGTGATGTTTTCCTGCTTGATCGCCTCATACCAATTTCGATGGCTGATTTTATACAGGGTGCTATCAGTTTGAAGCTCTTCGTTTGCGACAAAGGAATTGCACAGGAACTTGTGTTGAACTTTGTAAGAGGCACCTGGATAAAGGCCTTTTGCGATAAGATCTTCCAATTGATCGATGTTTATATCGCACGCTGCTGCATGGGCTTTAGTGGGCTGAAAATGGGTCGCCAAATAGGCTTCGATATCGTCGATTAAGTTTGTCATGTTGGCAAAATAGAGCAGAACAATTGTGCGATGCTTCGATGATGGTCGAACTGTTCGTTTGGTGGCGTCAGCCACAATTGGTCGTGATTTGTCATGGGCTTTCAAACCCCCTAGGCTGAGGCGACGAATCACGGGAGACTTTTATGTCGAAAAAAATCAAGATCGACTTGTTTTCAGATCCTGCCTGCCCTTGGTGTTTGGTGGGGCTGACACGGTTTGATCAAGCCTTGAAGCGGTTAGATCCGGATGTGGAAGTTGAACTGACACATCATGCCTATTTGCTGGATGCCAACACACCTGAAGGGGGCGAAAATGCTCGTCAGGTTTTGGAACTTAAATATGGTCAGGCGCCTGACGATATGTGGGATCGGTTGGAAGAAGAAGGCAAGAAAGCTGGCCTTGATCTTGATATGCGCAAGCAAGAGATGCGCTATCCGACGCAACGGGCACAGATTTTGATTGCGATTGCAAAAGAAAAAGACAAGCAGCAAGATGTGGCTTTGGCGCTAAGCCGTGCCAACTATCTGAAGGCTGAGGACATTTCTGATCCTGACTTCTTGGCTGATCTGGCTGGGGCGCATGGATTTGACCGGGACGAGATTTTCCATTTGGTGCAGCGCGAAGATTTGAAAGCGCATATTGAAAAGGCTGCGGCGGACGCCAGCAAGCAAGGAGTGCAGGGCGTGCCGTTTTTCATTTTCAATGAGCAATATGCCATGTCTGGCGCGCAGCCGGACGAAGTTTTTGATCAAGTATTTGAGCAGATATTATCAGGTGAGTCGATGCCGCAACCGGATCAGCCAGCATAAACTGGACAAACAAAAACGCCGCTCAAAAGAGCGGCGTTTTTTAATTTTTAGCAAAAGGCGTAAATCTTAGCGACCGCCGACAAGGCCTTCGCGTTGTGCACGCTTGCGTGCCAACTTGCGGGCCCGACGAACGGCTTCGGCCTTTTGACGTGCCTTTTTCTCAGAAGGCTTCTCATAGTAGTTACGCAACTTCATTTCACGAAATACACCTTCGCGTTGAAGTTTCTTTTTCAAAGCCCGAAGAGCTTGATCTACATTGTTATCGCGAACGACTACTTGCACGCGCTACACCGCCTTTAAATTGGTTGTTAAAATCAGGCCTCGGCCAATAAACTGCCGACGCCAGCTGGACCATCCAGCCATCGTTGGCGTGGTCAATAGCAAATTGAATCCTATTTGTCTAGCGAGTGAACAGGATTTTGAGGCGAAAATCAGCTGTTTTTGGGCGAAATCTGGTTGATATGGCCCAGCTTGCGGCCCGGACGAACTTCATATTTGCCGTAATGATGCACCATGCTGTTGGAATCGATGGGGCCAGCCACTTGATCAATGTCTTTGCCAAGCAGGTTGGTCATCACCACATTTGAATGGCGCGCGGTATCGCCCAGAGGCCAATTGGCAATAGCACGAATATGTTGCTCGAATTGAGAGATCAGACATGCCGCTTCTGTCCAATGGCCAGAATTGTGGACCCGTGGTGCAATCTCATTCACTACCAATTGTGCGTTGGCATCGCTGACGAAAAATTCAACGCCCATCACGCCGACATATTCGAGGCTGGTTGCGATTTTAGATGCTGCATCTAGCGCATCCTGTTGCAAATTTCCCGAGATAGTGGCGGGCACAGTGCTGGTGTGCAAAATTGCATTTTGGTGCACATTTTCTGCCGGATCATAGGCGGCGATTTCGCCATTGGCTGTGCGGGCGATAATGACTGATATCTCGCGGTCAAAGGCCACGAAGCCTTCCAACACGCAAGGGTTTTCGCCCAGCTCTTTGAAGGCGCCAACAACATCTTCGGGCTTGTGCAAGAACAATTGGCCTTTGCCATCATAGCCGAACCGGCGGGTTTTCAGCACCGCAGGCAATCCAATGGTTTGCACAGCGTTTTCTAAGTCTGCTTGGCTTTCCACATTGGCAAACGGCGCGACAGGCACGCCAGCGCTTTCAATGAAGTTCTTTTCCACCAACCTATCTTGCGCGGTGGCAAGCGCTTTGGCGCCAGGTGCCAGTGGCACGTTAAAGCCTAGAATGGCTTGTGCCGTTTCGGCGGGCACATTTTCAAATTCATAGGTGACCAGATCGATGGATTTGGCAAACTGCTCAAGGGCCTGCATGTCGCCATATTCGGCCACGGTTTTGTGCGGTGTCACCTCAAACGCAGGGCTTTGCGCATCCGGGCAAAAAATATGGACCTTCAAGCCCAATCGGTGGGCGGCGAGTGCGAGCATACGCCCCAATTGTCCACCGCCAAGAATGCCAATGGTTGCGCCGGGCTGAAGTTGGTTGTTCATATTATTCGTCTTTTGGAAACTCGTTGACCGCTTCGGTGCGGGCGTTGCGATAGGCTATCAGCGCGTCGCGGGCATCTTCATCAAACAAGGCGACCACGGCCGCTGCCAAAAGCGCGGCGTTTGTGGCACCTGCTTGGCCGATGGCCAAAGTGCCAACAGGAATGCCTGCGGGCATTTGCACGATGGAGTAAAGGCTATCCTTGCCAGATAGGGCTTTGGATTGCACGGGCACACCGAACACGGGTAGGTGGGTCAATGCAGCGACCATGCCGGGCAGGTGGGCAGCACCGCCAGCGCCTGCGATGATGGTTTTAAAGCCCAAATCCTCTGCAGATTTGGCAAACTCATACATGCGATCCGGTGTGCGATGTGCGGAAACAATGCGCGCTTCATAGTCGATGCCAAGTTGATCGAGCGTATCAGCGGTATGGCGCATGGTGGCCCAGTCTGATTGAGACCCCATAACGATGGCAATTGGCGGGTTGGTTGGCATTTCAGCCCCTCGCAAAATGTCAAAAAAGGCGTTTAGCCCAATAACGCCGGATTTGCAAGCTTTCGTGGCAGCGAAACAGTAAGCCTTTAGGCGATGATATCGGGAATCACGAACTGTTCGAGATATGTGATGCGATCTTTGATGGTCAGCTTTTTCTTTTTCAGCCGCTGCAGCATCATCGCGTCTTGGCACCCAGTGGCCAAAAGAGCATTGATGGACGCATCTAGATCTTTGTGCTCTTGGCGTTTTGTCGCCAATTCAGTGCCCATTTTTGCTTTTTGTTCGGTGGTTAAATGCATCATTACAGAATGACCGTCTGTTCGGTGGTTACGCAATACGCCAGCATTTTACCTCATATTTCAATCAATTGCACTGAGTTTTAACAAATGTGCAAAAAATTGAACAAAATCGCCACAAAATTGCCATTGGACAGGCCTTCATTTTTTTGTCACACTTCCTTCGTTCATATGAGAGAAAGGAAGACTTCATGACCACAACTTCCCACCTCAACGCGCTCGAAAGGCGACATGCATCTATTGATGATGAGATTCATCAAGAGATGCAGCGACCGGCACTTGACGAACTCAAGATCGGCATGCTGAAGCGTAAAAAGCTCGAGCTGAAAGATGAAATGTCGAGGTTGCAGGCGCAAACGCGTCAATAAGTAGTGTAAGTGAAAGTCCAATAAACTTTAAGCGTTTGGATGAATGAAGGCCACGGGAAGCCCCGCGGCCTTTTTGTTTTTTAAGCGCCAAGCCGGGTCTAGATAAAGGCCATCAGCCCGTCATATAGCAGTTTCAACCCCAGCAGGAATGCAAAGACATAGGCGATATGATAAAATAGGTTCGCATTGATGCGTTTCACCAAAAAGATGCCGACGGCCATGCCAATCGCAGCTACGGGTAGCAAGCTGACGGCGAGTGTTAGATTGCTGACAGACAATTGGCCAAGCGCGGCATAGGGAATCAATTTGACCAAATTGACCGTGGTGAAAAAGATCACCGTTGTGCCGGCATAGAGCACAGGCGAAAGGCGTTGGGGCAGCATATAGATTTGGAAGGGAGGGCCGCCTGTGTGGCTTACAAAGCTGGTGAACCCGGCAAGCGAGCCCCAAAACCAGCCCCATGGTTTTGAAGGTGGCAGGCCAGTGAGCGCTTTGCGCAGTGGCAACCATGCATCAAGGCAGAAGATGACCGTGATGATTCCAATCATCAGCCGCACCATCGCTTCTGAAATGAAAGCGTAAAACGCCCACCCAAGCACGATCCCGGTGATCGCCGCTGGCAACAAAATACGCAAGTTGGGCCAAGACACTTGTTTGCGCAGGGCGACAAACCCGATAGCGTCCATAAATAAGAGTAGGGGCAGCATCATGCCCGCCGCCTCGCGCGCAGGCATCACCAAGGTGAGTAAGGGCACGCCGACAATGCCCAAGGCGGCGATCAGGCCGGACTTAGACAAAGAGACCATAAAAATGCTGAGAGCCGCCACCATATAGAGGTGGGGGTCGATATCGAAAAAGGTCAATTGGGTTATTCCTGAGAGCGGGCTTTGTTTTCGCGCTCTATGTCGTTCGTGTTCTTTTCAGATGTCCAGTTGGTGGCATTGGCGGGGTCCAGGTCGACCAAGTCGGATTCCATAACTTGCGCCAGCAATTCTTTCGCTGTGCGGGCATGGCCGATCATGGCTTCCATATCATCTTTGATCTCATAGGCTTCATGCAGCATCTTGATATCATGCCGGGCGAAGGTTTTGGCCAAGCGGTGGGCGCGGTGCTCTTCATAGCCAAGCGCGACCAGCGCCTTGATGCCGAGCTGAAGGCCAGAATGGAATGTGTCGCGCACAAAATCTTTCACCCCAACATCCAACAATTCATGGGCGTGGTTGCGGTCTCGCGCCCGTGCCAAAATGGTGATGTGTGGGAAGTGCTTTTTCACCATTGCCGCAATTTCGGTGACGGTATTGGGATTGTGAATAGCAATGATCAATATTTGCGCTTCACGTGCCCCAGCCGCAGCCAGAAGATCGGCCCGGCGGGCATCACCAAAAAACACTTTGGTGTCGAAGCGCTTTACCAGATCGATTTGCTCTGCATCGTGGTCGATCAAAGTTGCTTCAAAACCTTGGGCGGTGATAAGGCGGGTTACGATTTGGCCAAAACGGCCATAGCCCAACACGATCACCCGGTTGCGCACTGAAATATCGTCTGGCTCACGTTCTGCCTGTGTGTCGCGCACCATCTTTGGCGCCAGCAGTCGGTCATAGATCAGAATGAGGATCGGCGTGATCACCATGGAAATAGCAACAGTCACATTGAGCAGATCTGCATGTTCGGGCAATAGTGCCCCTGACGCTGTGGCGAACTGGAAGAGCACAAAGCCAAATTCACCGCCTTGTGCCAAAATGATGGCGAAGAGCATTCGGTCGGCAATGTGGAATCTAAAGATGGTGCCGAGGCCCCACAAGATGACCAGTTTGATGATGGCCAATCCGGCCACCATGCTGGCGATCAGCAGCGGATTATTGAGCAGTACAGAAAATTCAATGCTCATGCCCACAGAGATAAAGAACAGACCCAGCAAAAGGCCCTTAAAAGGTTCAATGTCGCTTTCGAGCTCGTGGCGATATTCGCTGTCGGCCAAAATCATGCCCACCATGAACGCGCCGAGCGCAGCGGAAACATTGATCCACTCCATCAGCAAGGCCGCGGCCACTACCAAAAGGAGTGATAGCGCAGTGAAAATCTCACGTACGCCGCTTTTGGCGATAAAGCGCATGACAGGGCGGAGCAAATAGCGACCCGATAGATACATGGTGGCGAACACAAGGGCGGTTTTTGCCGCCACCTGCCAGCCGCCTTCGGTTGCCGCCGCTGCACCATGGCCATCGTCTGCCGGGGTATGCCCTGCGAGTTCCGGCAAGGCCAACAGGGGAATGATCGCCAAAATCGGGATGACGGCTATATCTTGCAATAGCAAAACTGAAAAGGCAGATCGACCTGTATTGGTGGCCATGATGCCGCGCTCTTCAATAATTTTCAGTACAATTGCTGTGGAGGAGAGCGCCAGGCCTAACCCCATAATCACGGCGGATTGCCATGGCATTGAAGCGAGATAGCCGATGATCGCCAGCACCATTGCCGTGATCAGCACTTGTGGCAGCCCCAAGCCGAACAGCTTGTTGCGCATGGACCAAAGTTCGCGCACTTGCAGTTCCAGCCCGATAAGGAACAGCATCATCACCACGCCAAATTCGGAGAAATGCAAAATGGTTTCCGGGTCAGTTACCAATCGCAATCCATATGGGCCGATGATGATCCCGGCGAGCAAATAGCCAAGCACTGAGCCAAGGCCCGTTGCTTTGGCGAAGGGCACCACAATCACCGCGGCAGACAAAAAGATAAAGCAGGCGAGCAGGAAGCTATGCTCCATGAGGCATCTCCTGCTGTGGGGCAAGTTGTTTCAATTCGGTGAGCCTATTTTTCAGCTTTTCGCCATGGGCCAGCAATTGTTCTTTTTCGCTGGCGCGCGCGTGGTAATAGACCAGCGGCTCAAGCCAGTTCATGCCGCAAAAATGTGCGGTTTGTTTGTAGGGTAACAAAAATTCTTGCAGCGGATAATTGTGCTGGCCGTCGGCTGAATAGGCCTTTTCTTCTGACCCGGTGGCAATCGACAGCATAAAGTTTTTGCCCTTCAAGGCATTACCGTTGGTGCCGTAGGCCCAACCATAAGAAAAGGTACGGTCGATCCATTCTTTGAGCAGCCCCGGCGCTGCGTACCAATAGATGGGAAATTGGAGGACCAGTGTTGATTTGTCATCAATGCGGTGGCGCTCGTGGCTGCCATCAACAAACATGTCAGGATAAGTTTTATAGAGGTCGAGCACCTCTATACCTTCGACAGATTTGGCGCTGGCAGCAAAATGTCGGTTGGCCCGCGATTGGCCTAAATCAGGATGGGCAATCACAAAAAGCACCGGGTTCGCCATATAAGTCTCCAAATCATGTTGGAGATATGATGCGGCGAACCCGGTGTGATTTTCAATAGGTATTTTAAGAACTTTGTTCGTCGTCGTCGGACTTCAAGCTGCCCAAACTGCCGAACACGCTATCCACGTCATATTCGCGCTCTTCTTCAGATTGCGGCTGGTCACCATCTGTCGTGTCGAACAGGTTGTGGCCAGTGCTCACTTGATCTGAAACACGCGCCATCGCTTCTTCAGCGGTCAACAAGCCAGATTCTTCAACACGCTCTTGCTCAGGCGGACGATCTTTCGCCGCTTTGCGCACTTCCATGTCCAATTCCACTTGGGTACATAGGCCCAAAGTTACTGGATCAGCTGGAGTTTGGTTGGCCGCGTTCCAGTGGGTGCGTTCGCGCACAGATTCAATAGTTGGCTTTGTGGTGCCCACAAGGCGCATCAATTGTGCGTCTTTCAACTCAGGGTGATTGCGCACCAACCACAGGATCGCATTTGGCTTTTCCTGCCGCTTAGACACTGGCGTATAGCGCGGACCGCGACGCTTATGCTTGGCCACAATTGTTTTTGGGCCTGAAAGCTGCAAACGATAGTTCGAGTCTTTTTCACCCTTTTCAATTTCTTCGCGGGCCAATTGACCCATTTGAACGGGGTTTGCGCCCTTAATGCCGCCGGCCACATCGCCATCGGCGATGCCCTGCACTTCAAGGGGATGCAAGTTGCAGAAATGGGCAATCTGATCAAAGGTCAGGCCAGTATTATCGACCAACCAAACGGCTGTTGCTTTGGGCATTAAAAGTGTAGTCGCCATAATATCTTCCTTTGGGTGCAAACCGCTTTAGATTTGCACGCCCCTTTCAAGCTGAAAATTTGGGGGATTGCCCCTGTTATAGTGATTTGACCGGTTTGTTGCAATCACATTTTGTTAAACTGGAGCTTATGTCCCCATTTCCAGCACGATTTTGCCAATATGGTCATTGGCGTCCATGGCCTCATGGGCTTTCGCCGCTTCGTCCATGGAGAAGGTTTTGAGCATTGGTTTTTTGATGGTGCCTTTTTCAATGGCTGGCCAAACTTGCTGCAAAAGATTGTTGGCGATGTTCGCCTTTACGTCATCTGGTTGTGCCCGCAATGTGGAGCCGAACAAGGTGAGGCGTTTGGCAACGACCAGCCCCATCGTCACATTGGCTTCACGCCCACCAAGATTGGCCAATTGAATGATTGTTGCGTCTGGCGCGGCTGCGCGTAGATTGCGGTCGACATAATCGCCGCCGATGAAATCGACAATAATGTTCGCGCCTTTGCCCGTTTCGGTTTTGGTGCGTTCAACAAAGTCCTCTGTCATATAGTTGATTGCCACGTCTGCGCCCATTTGCTTGCAATAGGTCAGCTTTTGATCTGTTGAGCCTGTGGTGAGCACTTTTGCGCCAGCCAACTTGGCCAGTTGGATGGCCGTTGCGCCGATGCCACCAGCGCCGCCATGCACTAAAACCCAATCTGTCTCACCTGGTTTTGCGCGGTCGATCAATGTTTGTTGCACAGTGAAAAATGTTTCAGGGATTGTGGCTGCTTCGGCAAAGCTCCACCCGGCTGGTTTTGGCAAAACTTGGCCCCAAGGCACACTGACATACTCAGCATAGCCACCACCATTGGTGAGCGCCACAACTTCATCGCCTACTTGCAATGAGGTTGGGGTTTGGTCGGTCGAACGGCCAATATCTTCAATGATGCCTGAGACTTCGAGGCCGGGTAGGGGCGACGCGCCTTCAGGGGCCGGGTAAAGCCCTTTGCGTTGCAAAATGTCCGGTCGATTAATGCCTGCTGCTTTAACTTTGATCAGCACTTGGCCAGGATAGGCATAGGGCTTGTCAATTTGTGTGGTCACTAAAGCTTCAGGGCCGCCGGGTGTTTCAATTTCAACAGCGCTTATTTTTTCTGACTGGCTCATAAGAAAATCCTTTTGATTTGCTTGAATCAAAATTACGATCAAAGCGGGTTAAGGCTAGCAGGTTTAAGGAGAACGGCAAATGGACGAAGATGTTTCACCATCCACTAAAAAAGGTGTGGTACATGAGCTTGGTGCATCGCTTGACGATCTTTCTATTGATGAGCTGGTGGAGCGCATTGCAGCGCTGAAAACTGAAATTGTTCGGCTTGAAACGGCAATTGACGATAAGAAAAGCAGCAAAAGCGCTGCGGACTCCGTGTTTAAGTTTTGATGCCTGATCCCGATTTGGGGACGTTATTGAGCAAGATTGGACAAAGAACTTCGCCAGTGTTCACGGTAAAGGTAGGCTTTGTTTTGGTGCGCCATCATGTCCGATTTTACCGTCCATCCCCGCCTGCCGCGTCTGCGAGAAATATTTGCTGACGGCTTTGATATTGCGCAGGAGGCCAACGCACACTTAACCGCGCAACTTTCTGAACGGCGCCAACAGTTCGACGAACAGATCGGTGCCTTTTGCCCGCACGCAGATTTGCCCAATCCTGAACCTGGGCCCTTGGCCGGATTGCCCATCACGATCAAAGATCAATTTCACCTTGCGGGTACGCGGGTGGGGTTCGGCTTTGGTCAGCTCGGCCAAAGTGCAAGCCAGCATGATGCGCCAGCCCTTGCAGCGCTTCGCCAAAATGGTGCTCACTTTATCGGTCGTACAAATATGCCACCTTTGGCCTTAGACTTTCAGGCCGTTGATGGTGCCGGGCATCGTACCAATAATCCGCATGATGTGAGGTGCACTGCTGGTGGCAGCTCTGGCGGCGGTGCGGCAGCTGTGGCGACAGGCATGAGCCTGATTGATATTGGTGCTGACCTTTCAGGTTCTTTGCGCATACCTGCCAGCTTTTGTGGCGTGATGCGTTTGCTGCCCAGTGAAGGGCAGTTTTCCAATAAAGGCATGTTGCTCGATGAGCAGGCAACATTACCGCATTTCGCGAGGCCGGGGCTTTTGGGGCGTTGCGCAGACGACCTCTGGATCGGCTATCGCATGATGCAGGGTGACGTTGATATTCCAGAAAGCTTGCTGCAGCGCGAAGCGCAAAACATCAAGCTGGGCTGGTTGCCACAAGGGCAGGCGCACCCTCTTGAACGCAAGATGAGTGCGGTGTTCGACCGCTGGCAAAAAAGGGCCTCATGCAAGGGCGTGCAGTTTGGCCATGTCGATATGGATCTATTTGCAGCGCCAAGACGGCATGATTTTGCGTTTTTGATGGGATATGAGACGGGCGGCTTGATGCCATGGACCGCGCGCTTGGCAGCACGAATTTTCGGGCGAGATGCTGCGAAGCGATCACCGGATTTTCTCACCCATGTGCAAAGCGGCTATGGACGATCAAAAAAAGCCTATAAAGCGGCGCTTCAACGGCGGGAAAACTATATTGCGGATACACTCGCCGCTTTTGGTGATCTGGATGCCATTGTGACGCCGGTGACCCCTATGTCTGCCTTTGAACATGTTGAGCCAACGCATGATCATAATGGCATTCGTGATTACGACCATTTGTTTTGCGTTGATCACCATTCGCTCAGCTATTTTGATGGGTTGACCTATTACACGGGGGCAATTTCATTGCTCGGCTTTCCTGTTGTCACCTTGCCCATCGGCTTCACGTCAAAAGGCTTGCCCGTAGGTGCGCAATTGATTGGTCGTCCCCATGAGGAGGCGGCTTTGCTGGCTGTAGCGGCAAGGCTAGCCAGCGGATAGAACTCGTTAAGCCTAAGTGGGAGCAAATGAGTAAGGTTAAAAAAATGACTCCGATTAAGGTTGCATTAATCATTTGCGGTTAACTTGCCATTATCCAGCATGGTCTGGATCTAGCAGAGCGGTTTTTACACTCTGTTTGACGCCTCCCTGTTAACTTTGAGAGCCGCTTCGACGGCTCTTTTTTCTTTTTAGGGCTAGTTTTTTGGCTTCGGGTGCGGATTTGCCCGCATGCGGCCATGTTTGTTTGTTAAGGCTTTGGCTCTATAATGTGCAAACATCAATAACTGAGGAAATTTGAGGGACTGTCGGCGTGAGCGAGAATCAAAACGAGCAAGGCCCACAATCACTTGGCCCAAAATTGGTGGAAGCAGGTGGCTTTAGCCAGCTTTACCGCGAAGGTATGGCGCTGGTGGAAGAGGTTGCCAGCTATTTGGATGGCGACGGCCGCGCTGAATCAAAAACTCTTAGCCGCGACGCTGCCCTGCTTTATGCCAGCCAAAGCATGCAGCTCACTACACGTTTGATGCAATTGGCCAGTTGGTTGCTGTTGCGCCGTGCGGTGAAAGAGGGCGAAATCTCAATGGATGATGCGCGCAATGAAGATCGGCGTGTTGAGTTGAACGCCATGGCGATTGGCGATGAACATGTGGATTGGGAACTGCTGCCCACACAAATGCACGACATGATTTTGCGGGCGAACGCGTTGCACAAACGCATATTGGCGCTAGATGCGATGGAGCGCGACGAGCAAAATCAACCCACAGATAATGTGGTGGTCAATCAATTGGCGCGGCTTAAAGACGCTTTTCAGCGCTAGACATTCTATTTCGTTTTATCAAAACACAAAAAACCCGGCGCGAAGGCCGGGTTTTTGATTTCAAAGTGAAATTTTGAGGCTTAGCCCAAAATGCCTTTGAATTTCTCTTTAAAGCGAGAAACGCGACCACCACGGTCCATCAACTGGCCAGAACCACCAGTCCATGCAGGGTGTGTTTTTGGATCGATGTCCAACTGCATTGTGTCGCCTTCAGAACCCCAAGTTGAACGGGTCTGATATTCAGTGCCATCAGTCATGACCACTTTGATCATGTGATAATCAGGATGAAGATCTTTTTTCATCTTTTGCTTACCTTCAAAAAGTGTAAAAGGCGAGCCAAGGCGCAATTCATGCCTTGCGCGACCCGCGAAATTCGTTTCGTTGCCGGGGTTCTATAACAAGATTGGACTGGGCGCAAGAGAGAGTTTACGCATTTGCGCAACAGGCGTACTGTTTCGAGCGCAACCTATTGATGTTCTGCCGGGCAATACCTATTTTGTCGGCACACCAACAACCGGATTATTATATGTCAGAGCAAAGCGCGGCACCAACCAAGCCGACCGATGAGCGTTTGAAACAAATTGTGCTTTCTGAGCGCAAAGCGGTCAAAGGCGTGAAGCCGCTGCGGGCCCTGCTGCCCTTTGTGTTGAACTATCCGGTGCGCTTGGGTCTTACTGCTTTGTTTTTGCTGGTCGCGGCCATTGCGTCACTCACCATTCCCTATTTGGCAGGTAATGTGATTGATGAAGGATTTGTCACGCAAAATCTTGAAGTCATCAATCAATATTCTCTGGTGATCATCTCGGTTGCCGGTGTGATGGCTGTGGCATCTGCGGCGCGATTCTATTTTATTTCCGTCATCGGGATGCGCGTGATCACAGATATTCGCCGTGCGGTGTTCAAGCATTTGGTGGATTTGGACATTACGTTTTTTGACACAAACCGCACAGGTGAGCTGATTTCGCGCATCACCAGCGATGTGGGCATTGTGCGCGGTGCACTCGATTCTGCACTGCCTGTGGTGTTGCGCTCCAGCGTGATGCTGTCGGGCGCCGTGTTGATGATGTTTATCACTTCACCTTATCTGGCGATGACGGTGATTATTGTGATCCCCGTTTTGGTTTTTCCTGTGGTGTGGCTCGGGCGCTATATCCGCAATTTGTCTCGTCGCCAGCAGGACAAGATTGCCGATCTCGCGGCTATGGCCACGGAAACTTTCGGGGCAATTAAAACCATCAAGGCCTTCACCCAAGAAAAGCATCGCAATGAAGAATATGCAGGCTATGCCGAAGGCAGCTATCAATCGGAAGTGGCGCGGCTGCTGGTGCGCGCTGGCATGATTGCCTTCGTCATGTTTTTGACCGCTACAGCGCTTGTGGCGCTTGTGTGGGTGGGAACACAATTGGTGATCGCCGAGCAGATCACTGTGGGCGAGCTTAGCCAGTTTATGATTTACGCCATGATGGCGACGGGCACATTGACCGGGATTTCTGAGATTTTGGGCACGCTGCAAACAGTGGCTGGTGCCAGTGAGCGGATTACTGAAATTTTGGACACACACCCCACCATCGAAACGCCCGTTAAGCCTTTGGCTTTGCCCGAGCCTGCATTGGGCACGGTCACATTTGAGGATGTGGAATTCCGCTACCTTACCCGCCAGGATGAGCCCGTATTGAATGGCATCAATTTGGATGTGAAGTCGGGGGAAACTGTCGCGTTGGTCGGCGCGTCGGGCGCGGGCAAGTCGACCCTGTTTTCGCTATTGCAGCGCTTTTATGATGCATCTGCGGGTAGCGTAAAGGTCGATGGTGTCGATGTGCGTCAGGTGGGTTTTCAAAATCTGCGCCAGCGCTTTGCCTATGTAGAACAGGACTCTGTCATGTTCTCGGGCTCGATTGCCGACAATATTCGGTTTGGGAAGCCTGAGGCCAGTGATGAAGAGGTGAAAGCAGCAGCGGAAGTGGCGCTGGTGGACGACTTTGTTTCTCGGCTTGAAGATGGCTACGATTCGATCGTTGGCGAGCGCGGGGTGATGTTGTCCGGTGGGCAAAAGCAGCGTGTGGCAATCGCACGTGCCTTGCTAAAAGATGCGCCAATTCTATTGCTAGATGAAGCCACGAGTGCGTTGGATGCTGAGAGCGAAACCAAAGTGCAAGCAGCGCTTGAACGGCTCATGGTTGGCCGCACCACTTTGGTGATCGCGCACCGTTTGGCCACCATCAAAAATGCCGACCGGATTGTGGTGATGGAAGGCGGCAAAGTGATCGATGAGGGAACACACGATCAACTGATCGCCAAGGGCGGCCGGTATGCGGAATTGGCAAAATTGCAGTTTCAACAATAGATTTTTTCAGCCAACGCGCTTCTGAGTTCACTTCGCTTCAATGCCGGGCCAGAACCGGCGGTCCATGCAGCTTTTGACGTTTTGCCGTTCTTTAATGGCTTCGTGGACCAACGGATCAAGTCCGGTGGTGGCGGTATTTGTGTCTCAGCGGCTGAGCGTTTAGTTTGTCAGCTTAAATTCGATACGGCGGTTGCGGCGGTAGGCTTCTTCTGTGTCGCCATCTTCGATTGGCTGGAATTCACCAAAGCCTGCGGCAACCAGCCGTTGGGGCGAGATGCCTTGATCCACCAAATATTTCGCAACGGATATGGCGCGGCTGGCGGATAGTTCCCAGTTTGAGGGGAAGCGTGGCGTGTTGATGGGGCGTTTGTCGGTGTGGCCGCCAATTTGCAGAACCCACGGAATTTCAGGTGGGATTTCCCCTTCTAGTTCTTTGATCGCGTCGGCAAGTGCGTCTAGGTCATCTAAGCCAGCATTCGCAACGTCGGCGCTGCCGGCGCTAAACAGCACTTCTGATTGGAAGACAAAGCGGTCGCCTTCGATCCTGATGTCGCTGCGGTCGGCAAGAATTTCGCGCAATCTGCCGAAAAAGTCTGACCGATAGCGAGATAGGTCTTGCACCCGTTGAGCCAAGGCTAAGTTGAGGCGGCGACCCAAATCTGAAATGCGGGTGCGGCTTTCAACATCGCGTTGTTCGCTGGCTTCAAGTGCTTGTTCAAGCGCGGCAATCTGCGACCGCAATGCGGATAATTGCTGGTTTAGTAGAGCCACTTGGGCCGCGGCTTCATCGCTGATTTCGCGTTCTTCTGCCAAGTCACTGGTTAGTGCGGCAATGCGATCATCTTTATCAGAAACGCCTGCGCCTAAGCCCGCTAATTGTGATTGCAGCTGGTCGCGTTCACTCTCTGCGCCAGCCAATGTGGCAGACAAAGAGGCGATGGTCGTTTCAAGATCATCATTATTGGCGCGCTCTAGTTGCAGCAATTCGGTCAGCTCAGCGATTTGCGAATTAAGGCGCGTAAGGGCGGAATCTTTGCCCAAAATCTCTTGGCTGAGGAAAAACTGCGCAAGCATAAAGACGGACAAGAGGAAGATAATGACCAGCAAGAGGCTCGCCATGGCATCCACAAAGCCGGGCCAATAATCTTGTCGCGCTTGGCGGCGAGAGCGGGAAAGAGCCATTTATTCGTCCCCTTTGCCCTTATCTTTTCTGCCAGATTGCTCATCGTCTACAGATTGCAGCAGGGCATCGACCAATTTGCGCATTTGCGCGTTGTTTTCGGCTTGGTCGTCAATATGGCTGCGCAGATCTTCTTGCTGTGTGCGGATAAGTTTGGTGAGGCCGTCTAACCCGTGCGCCAGCTCCGCCATGGCGCGGATTGCATTTTGCGACGAAGATGAGTTTTGCATTGTGGCGCCCAATTGTTCCACCATCGCTTGCATGCTGGTGCCATCAACACCCATCTGATTGGCCTGCATTTGGGTCATTGGGTGGTCGAGTTCTGTCATGGAAGACATCCAGTCTTCCAGATCAGTATAGAAAGCGTTCTGCGCTTGGCTCGCTTGCAAGTCTAGGAAGCCCAATATCAATGAGCCACTCAAACCAAATAGGGATGATGCAAAGGCGGTGCCCATGCCGGAAAGGGGGGCTTCGAGCCCATCTTTGAGGTTTGAAAACAGATTGCCCGAATCATTGTTGGTGACGTCGAGGGACGCGATCACATCGCCCACTGAGCTCACGGTTTGTAGCAAGCCGTAGAAGGTGCCCAATAGGCCGAGAAAGACGAGGAGGCCAGTAAGATAGCGTGACGTGTCTTTCGCTTCGTCCAGACGGTTGCCCACTGAATCGAGGATCGAGCGCATGGAGGCTGGCGTGATAACGGTTTCGCCCAGTTGATCGCGCAAAATGGCGGCCACTGGCATCAACAATCGGGGTTGGCTGGAGTTGGGATTGCCGTCCTGCAATCCATTGACCCAGTTTACCTCTGAGAAGAGCCTGATCACTTGAATAAAGCTCAGCACAATGCCGACCACAAGTGCGCCCAAAATCACCAAATTGATGAAGGGGTTTGACCAGAACGCCTCAGTCAATTGCGGGGCGAGAATGATCGCGATCATCGCTACGATGATCAGGAAGATGATCATCTTGATCAGATAGATAGTTGGGCTGGATAGACGATAAGGATCGTAAGACGGTGCCATACTTGAAAAATTCCCTCTTCCCCGAAAGTGCGAACCACTTGGGACGCGATTCTAGAGAGTGTACTCCCGCGTGACAATACAAAATTGTCCTCGGACTTGGATGGACCAATTCCGATGGCGCAAAGCGGTAGCGATGCGTCAGGCAGTTTCGCTGCGAACTATGGCAAGGATATGAAGTCTAGGACTGTACCGTTTTGAGGGCTTTGCGCATTTGTGTGTGCAATTTCTCATTGGCAGCCAAAATGGTCCCACTTTCGGGTTTGGCATCCTTATTGTTGAGATCTGTCACCAAACCGCCAGCTTCGCGCACCATCAACATGCCCGCAGCAATGTCCCAAGGCGCAAGGTCACGTTCCCACATAGCATCAAAGCGACCCGCAGCGACATAGGCGAGATCTAGTGCTGCCGAACCCGTGCGGCGCACACCGGAAGACGCTGCATTGATGGCAGAAACTTCAGAAATGGTGGTGGCATCGTTTCTGGCGTTTGTTGTTTGCTTAATGCCCGTTACGGCAACGGCATCAGCCAAGTGCACGCGGCCAGATACGCGCAAGCGGCGATTGTTCAAAAAGGCGCCTTTGCCCCGTTCTGCGGTGAACAATTCATCGGTGATAGGATTGTAAATCACCCCACCGACCAATTGGCCATTGCGTTCTAGGCCGATTGAAACGGCAAACATTGGGATCGAGTGCAAGAAGTTGGTGGTGCCATCTAGCGGGTCAATAATCCAGCGGTGTTGGCCATCGGTGCCTTTAACTTCGCCAGATTCTTCCATCAAGAACGAATAGCTTGGCCGCGATTTGAGCAGCTCTTCATAAATGGCTTTTTCTGCACGTTTATCGGCAGCGGACACGAAGTCCGCTGGGCCTTTGCGCGAAACTTGCAGGTTTTCCACCTCGCCAAAGTCGCGCTTGAGTGACCGGGCCGCTTTGCGGGCGGCGGCGGTCATAATGGTGAGAAGTGCAGATTGAGCCATTTGAGAACTGTCCTAGTCGGCGCGTTTTGAGTAGGTGATTTCGTTGGTGTCGACCACGATTTTTTCGTCTTGACCAATAAAAGGCGGCACCATCACTTTAATGCCATTTTCCAAAACAGCGGGCTTGAAAGAATTTGCTGCGGTTTGGCCCTTGATCACAGGCTCAGTCTCCGTCACAGCAAGGGTCACAAATTGCGGCAAGGAAATGCCCAATGGCTTGCCCTCATGGCTTTCCACGGTCACGTTCATGCCATCTTGCAAAAAGTCTGCACGATCGCCAACGAAATCGGCGGGCAGCTCTAGCTGTTCGTAAGATTCATTGTCCATAAAGACCAGCATGTCGCCTTGAGTGTAAAGGAACTGATATTCCTTTTGCTCTAAGCGCACTTTTTCAACTGTTTCAGCCGCGCGGAACCGTTCGTTCAGCTTGGTGCCAGAAACGATGTCTTTAAGCTCAACTTGGGCAAATGCGCCGCCTTTACCTGGCTTTACGCTTTGCACTTTTACCGCCACCCACAACGCGCCTTTATGCTGAATCACGTTACCGGGGCGAATTTCATTGCCATTGAGTTTCATGGATATGCCTTTGACAGATTGATTATCGCGCCTTGATCCCCTCGGTGGGCCAGGCGCCATCGAAAAACATTGGTGTGCCTTTTGCCTTAGAATTGGCTGAAGTGCAAGTGGCAAAGCCGTTTGCGGACTATTTGAGGGGCAAAATGCTTAATTGCTGGTGGGTTCTTGTGTTGGAACCTCGGGCCAAATCTTGGCCCATTCCTCACCTTGTGCGATTTCATCTGTGTTCGCTGTGGCCAATAAACTGTTCAAGGTTTCATCATTAAGTCCTTGGCGACGCGCGAGGGCGCGCCATTTTGCGGCTTCAATAATGTTTTTTTCGGTGCCTTCGCCCACAGCATGTAGGCGCCCTAGCCGGGCCTGGGCCACCGGGTTGCCGCGTTCCGCCGCGCGTTCATACCACAAAAATGCTGTTTCATAGTCGAGCGGCACGCCCTTGCCCAGTGTCAGCAGTGTTGCATATTCGATTTGCGCGGCGATGAGGCCTTGGCTGGCTGCGGCACCGATCAAATCTGCGCCGCGCTGCGGATCAGGCTCAACGCCTGCACCTTCCATCACCATAATGCCCAAATCATATTGGGCTTCGGGCAATCCTTGGTCAGCGCCTTCTTTTAGCAATTGTGCTGCTAGGGATAGGTTTGGCTCCACATAGCGGCCCTCAATATGCAGTTGCGCCAGATTATATTTTGCTTCCAGTAAACCTGCGTCGGCTGCTTTTTTGATGAGCGTGGCGGCCTTTTGGCGATCTTGCGCCACGCCTTCACCTTTTTGATAGAGCAGCCCGAGCTGAAATGCCGCATGGGAATCGCCGTTATTGGCGGCAATCTCATACCAGCCTGCGGCGCGCTCCAAGTTCACATCAACGCCCAACCCATTGGCATAAATTTCTGCAATAAGGGTTTGCGCTGCCGCATCATCGTCTTTGGCGCGCTCAAGGGCGATGGCGAGTGCCGTGAGATACATGCCCCGCTGAAATGCGCCATAGGCTTCGTCAATCGGTCCGGTTTCTTCAGCCGTCTCAGATTCATTATCCGCTGGCGCAGCATCTTCTTCTGGTGTCTCGGCCTCACCTTGCGGGGCGGCGTTATCACCATCGTCCTGCGGCTCAGGGCTTTCTGCCTCCTCCGGGGAGGCAACGCTCTCAGGCTCAGGCTTTGTTGGTGGCGAAACGCTTTCTTGCGCCACCAGCGGCGTCGCCATCAACGCGCTCAATGTGAGGATCAAAAAAAAGTTGAAGGGTTTCGCCAGCATTAGCCTGTCACTTGCTCAATGATTTGCTGCATCGCTACAATCGGGTCTGCCGCGTCAAAAAGATGTTCGCGCAGGGCGCAAAACTCTACCTTCTTATTCAAAAGGCTCAAATCTTGCACAAAGCCGACTGCAGGCACTTCAAAAGTTTCTGCCCACCAATTCGCCATTTCTGCCGTTTCGGCATCGTCCGACTTGCCGCCCGGCGCCAAATGACCAAAAAACACGTAATCTGTGCCTTGTTCGCCTTTGGTCATCGCATCGTGGCGGGAGAAGACTTCGCCTGCGCCAACAATGGCTGCGGGTTTTAGTTTCTTGGCCCAATTGCCGGTTTCTTTTGCGCTTTGTGTCAGGTGCACGCCATCTGCATTCAAACGTTCAACCGCTTCTGGCATATTGTCCAACAGCACTGCAACATTGCTTGCTTGTGCGTCTTTGATCAGACTTTTGGCCCAATCTTTATAGTTTTTTTCGTCCAAGCTGCCGCGTTGAATCAGCATGGCCGCCACTTGTCCCGTTTTTGCAAGGGCAAGGCAGATCTTGCGCGTGTTTTCATCGGCTTGAGGCGGGACAATCAAATAAATTTGCATAGTTGGCGTGGCTTTCTTTTCCCTTTTCGTGCCGTGCAATTTGGGCAGAATATTGAACGCTTACAAGTTAATCGCTTATGAGAAAAGAAAAAACCCCCGCCTTGTCCCAAAGCGGGGGTTCTAAAAGCAGATAGCCTATTGGCCCCTGTCGTGCGCAAAGTGTGGCTAAGTTGTCCCTAAATACTTAGCCGATTTGCGGATCCAACTGGCCATCTGCATAACGTTTGGCCATGTCGGCCAAAGGAATAATCGTTCCGATTTTTGAGGCATGGCCCGCGGTGTTGAATTGCTCCAACCGTTCAATGCACAATTTGGTCATGGCTTCGCGCGCTGGTTTTAGATATTTGCGCGGATCAAATTCGCCTGGGTTTTCTGAAAGAATGCGGCGAATCTGGCCTGTCATGGCCATGCGGTTATCGGTGTCGATATTGATTTTGCGCACACCATTTTTGATGCCGCGCTGAATTTCCTCGACAGGTACACCCCAAGTTTGCGGAATTTTGCCGCCATATTGGTTGATGATGTCCTGCAAATCTTGTGGCACGGAAGAAGAGCCGTGCATCACCAAGTGCGTGTCTGGCAAGCGGCGGTGAATTTCTTCAATCACATGCATCGCCAAGATTTCACCGTCTGGCTGGCGGGTGAATTTGTAAGCGCCGTGGGATGTGCCCATGGCGATGGCCAAGGCATCCACCTTGGTTTCATTCACAAATTTCACGGCTTCTTCCGGGTCAGTCAAAAGCTGTTCGGTGGACAGTTTGCCTTCCGCGCCATGGCCATCTTCTTTGTCGCCTTCGCCTGTTTCCAAGCTGCCCAAAACGCCCAATTCGCCTTCAACGGAGATACCGCCCAAATGGGCTGTGTCGGTCACATTTTTTGTGACGCCGACATTATAGTCCCAATCGGCGGGTGTTTTGCCATCCTCTTCCAAGGAGCCGTCCATCATCACGGAGGTGAAGCCGGCTTGAATGGCGGTCATGCAGGTTGCAGGGCCGTTGCCATGGTCGAGGTGAATACAAACGGGAATATGTGGGTAGATTTCTACAATCGCGTCCATCATCCGCTTAAGCATCACATCGTGGGCATAAGACCGTGCGCCGCGAGAGGCTTGGATGATCACTGGAGAATCGGTTTTGTCTGCCGCTTCGGCAATTGCCAATGCCTGTTCCATATTGTTGATGTTGAACGCAGGCACGCCGTAATCATGTTCAGCAGCATGATCAAGCAATTGGCGCAAAGTAATGCGGGCCATTAAACCTCTCCTGAATTGGACTATTCTTATCCCGGGTTCTGGCGTTTATTGTGCGCAAAGTCGATATAGACTTTTCGGTGAGGGTGGTATCAATTTGGTATGGTGAAACGGCGTTTAAGCAATGGAAATCAATGGGTTTTCATCGATGGCGGCTGGTAACCATATTCATCCGTTTTGCTGATTTATGCTTTATTTGGGCGCAGGGCCGCCCTTGGTGAAGAATTGGCCCACCAGTGGCGGGTCAATTTAGCTTAGCTGGTCAGTGTTTTCATTTTCCACTTATCCAGATTGACGCCTTTAAATAGGAGCCATAGGGCCAGAGAGATTTCTCCGACGCCTGCCACACCCAAAAGGCTATTTGAGGCGATGGAGAAAACCGAGATGTCCATCCAGCCCAGAATGCGTCCGAGAGAATCCGTCATATACCCGAAGCCGCCGATAAAGAGGGCGACGCCGATTAAGCGCGGCAGGTAGGTGCTGTTGAACACGAGATAGCCCAAAAAGATCAGGTGCAGCGCGAAAGCAAATTGCCATGCCAAGGTGCCATATGTGTGCAAATTGAACATGAGATTGCTGAGATCCGCCACAGGCAATGCGGCATAGTCAGTTGTCGCCGTGTGGTAGGCGCCCAAAAGCGGCACAATGTTCATGCCGATGATCACGGTCATGGTCAGGCGCGCGGCCAAAGCGATCAGCGCGAAGGTCTGGCTGACTGGCTTGGTGAGCACATAAAGCAGGCAGGACAGCACGATCTCTGTCAGGAAAATCGCCACCTGAGCGCCGATGCCATAAAAGAACATGTTCGAATTGCCCGTCAGATTTGCCAATGTTTGGGTGGCATTTTCGGCCACAAAGATTTGTTCGGGCATCAACATCAGGCCAATTGGGCCGGTGACCACAAGAATGAGAAAGCACAGTCCTGTGAAAATCGTTGTCTTACGCAAATTTTGAGTGGGAATATGGGTCATTTTCATGTCCGTGATTGCGGGTGAATGATGATGCACCCTTGTTGCTGGTTGGTGTCGTAAAGTTTGGCCGCTTCCACGGCTTGATCAATCGGGAAGTTGTGCGAAACCAATGGCTTCAGCGCGCCGCTTGATAACAGTTCGGAGATGGCAGAAAGGCTTTCGGGTGAGGCGGGTGCCAACACGCAAATTTGTTCTTTGCCACCTTTGCCTTTGGTTTTGCGCTGCTTGAGCAGGTGCGAAA
This sequence comes from Maritalea sp. S77, assembly GCF_049801075.1. Taxonomy (NCBI): domain Bacteria; kingdom Pseudomonadati; phylum Pseudomonadota; class Alphaproteobacteria; order Hyphomicrobiales; family Devosiaceae; genus Maritalea; species Maritalea sp. S77. The sequence goes on from NZ_JBNAGG010000004.1 coordinate 152,363, forward strand.
TGTAAAACATCACCAAAAGGTGCTTGCCTTTGTCTGTCAGTACCGGCTCCACTTTTTTAAAGGGTAAAAATCCGGCGCAATCGAAAATGGCGTCATATTTTTTGTCCTGATGGGTGAAATCTGTTGTGCGATAATCGATGGCTTCGTCGGCGCCGAGGGCCAAAACAAGCTCTTTGTTTTGCGCTGAGCAAGTGCCCGTAACATGTGCGCCGAGATGTTTGGCCAGTTGCACCGACACACGACCGATGCCGCCTGAAGCGCCGTTGATCAACACTTTGTCGCCGGGCTTAATGTTGGCTTGCTGCACAAAAAAATAGGCGGTTTGCGCGTTGGAGCCACCGATGGCTGCTGCATCATCGAACGACACATTGTCAGGACAATGCATGAAAGGGGCATTTTCCGGCAGGCAAACAAATTCTGCCATTGCCCCAAAGCGCATATCGGTGAAGCCAAATACACGATCACCTGGCTTATATTTACTCACCTTATTGCCCGCGCTTTCGACAACGCCTGCGAATTCGCCGCCTAAAATGCGGTTGCGGGGTTTGAAAATACCCATCAAGATTTTGGCGGGCAGGCGCATCAGTGGCCAAGGTGATTTGCCTGTGCGGGCGATGGCATCGCCATTGCTCACATGCACGGCTTCAACGCGAATACGCACTTCGTCCTCGTTCGGGGTTGGGATGGGCATGTCGCGGATTTGGAGCACTTCAGGGCCGCCAAATTTCTCGTAGTAAACGGCTTTCATGGTTTGGTTCGTCATGTTGTTCTCAATTCATGTTTGGTTTTTGGGCTGCTATGGAGCAGCGAAAATCTTGGGTTGGGTCATAGTTGCTACCGAGTATGGTGAAGCCAAAATGCTCAAGCTCGGCTTTTGGCGCATCTTTGGTGTAGCGATGGATGTGCGGCACCAAGCCAACTGCACCTGCAGGATAGAGCAGAGCTTTTTGCCACCATGGCATTTCGTCTACACATGGTGTTTCCACCATCAATCGGCCGCCGGGTTTTAAGAGCTGCTTCAATCGTGGGATCAGCTTTTGATGGTCTTTTGCCAAATGCAGCACATTGAGCGCGAGGATCACATCATACGTTTCTGGCTCGAGGCGCGGGTCAAAAACATTGGTGGCCAGAAAACTGACATTGCTCAGGCCATGCTGTGCGGCTTTTGCCGTGGCCAATTCGATCATTTTTTCGCTGAGGTCGATGCCTTCAACGGTTTTGGCAGTGGTGGCGAGGTCGCGGGCAATCTCGCCGCTGGCGCAACCAAAATCCAATACGTGATCAGAGGGCTGAATGAGCGATTTGAGGTTGCTTAAACGTTGGTCGTATTGTGCGTCATGTTTCGAGATGGCGCGGTCATATTTTGTGGCCTGCTTGTCCCAAAAAGGATCGGTCTTATGTGGCTGTGAATTTGACATAGCTCTGGCGCTTTCCGAGTTGATCATGTCAATCGAATTGGGGTTGAAATCATAGTGATGTGCGGGGTGCCGCGCATTGCGGTGGCTATTTCGCCTTACTCATCTGGCGGCGGGATATAGCCAAACACGTCTTCAATTGGCGTTTCGAATGCGTGGGCAATTTGAAACGCCAGTTCCAACGAAGGGGAGTATTTGGCCGCCTCGATTGCCACGATGGTTTGGCGGGATACGCCTACTTTTTCGGCGAGTGCTTTTTGGCTCATTTCATCATGATCAAAGCGCAGCCGCCTAATATTGTTGGTGAGTTCACCTTTGCTGCTTTTCTTTTTCGCCATGATTAAAATCCCCGACGATAAAGTACGAGCCGCGTTGCGCCTTCAATTAGGCTTGCGATGAACATGGCATAGATGAAGCCTAACAGGATGAATTGCATTGGTGCGCCGAGGGCGAGCCAAATCATGCCGCCAACGAAGAAGATGGAGAAGGTGATGAAGCCCACCTTCATGCCGATCAAATCGATCAGCTTATCGCGTTCGTCTGCGGTGTCGAATTCAGTTTCGCGGGTGATGATCGCATTTGCGAGGCTCACCAAAATGCTGACGATGATGGTGACGATTATTGAACCACCAATCAATTTGATGGCGCTCCACCCAATTTGAATGCCCGCATCTGGGCCGTCCAACAGCCCGGCTTGAAATTGGCCGTGCATATGGACGCTGTAAACAGCCATCACAATGATGCCGGTAAGAAGATAGGTGACGATGTTGCGTTCTTGATAAGACATTTTGCTGCTCTATGTGTCATTAAATTTATACATGTTGTCATGTTTGTTGGACTATGTGTACGGTATTTCATACATAGTGTCAAATATTTTTGACATATAGACGTAAATTTTTGACATACTTATGGCGTCATCTGAAAATTAGCTTTAAAATTCAAATGGTTATATTGCGGTGGGATAGGGAGAATTTTGCTCGCTATTGGGGATCATGTGCACCACATGTTTGCCCTTGGCGAGAAATTTGGATTGCGCATCCATTGCTGATTTGAGCTGTTCGAAGGGGTAAACGTGCTCAATAAAGCAGCGAATTTTTCGATCTTGCACCATTTTGACGAGCTTTGCCATGTCTTCAGCGCTGTTGTTCCACATGAGAATCTTGACCGACTTGCCATCTTCGCGTGTTTTGCGGCTGGCTAAAAACATACGCAGCGGATTAAAGGGCTTGCCGCCGACAACCATATATCTGCCGCGTGATTTCAGGGCACGTAGGCTATGGGCTGGACTGCGTTGGGCCACCATATCAATCACAATATCGAATTTTTGCGTAAGATCTGTGAAGTCCGTTTGCTTGTAGTCATAAACATGGTCGGCGCCGAATGATTTCATGGCGTCCAGTTTTTCAGCGTTGTCGACGCCATGCACCGTGGCGCCATAATATTTGGCAAGCTGGATGGCAAACATGCCTGCGCCGCCACCGCCGCCATTTATCAACACATGCATGCAGGGCTGCACATTGGCCGTACGCAAAGCTTGCAATGCTAGGAGCCCTGCCTGAGGTAAAGTTGCTGCTTCGGCAAAGCTGACAGTCTCTGGTATTTTGGCGAAATTAGCTGCTTTGCCTGTCGCATATTCAGCAAATGCACCCCACCCGCTTTCGGAAAGGTCACCGAATACGCGCTCGCCGACATTAAATCCTTCAACCTCATCACCAACTGCGGCCACGATGCCCGCAGCGTCGCCACCTAAGATGCGATGGGCTGGTGCTTTAAAGCTTTCAAAGCGGGTAAAGACATGGCCGCGCAGCTTGTCCCAGTCCCAACTGTTCAGCGATGTCGCGTGGACTTGTATCAAAATTTCGTCTGATTTGGGGGCAGGCAAATTAACATCTTCCAGGTGAAGATTTTCGGCAGCGCCGTATTTGTCGCAAATATAGGCTTTCATGGCGCCCTCATACATATTCCAATTTTATAACATGAGCGCAAATTATGGCTTCATCAAGCCGAGTCCTTCAATTTATGCCCGACATTCACAATGGCAGCGAGGGCTGGCACCAATTCGGCCCCCAATGAGGTGAGTTCATATTCCACTGACGGTGGCGAAGTGGGGCGCACGGTGCGGGTGACTACCCCACGAGCGGTGAGTTCTTTCAGCCTTGCTGACAAAATTTTGGCCGAAATGGGCGGAATGTCGACACGCAGTTCATTGAAACGGCGCGGCCCGGCGCGCAGGTGCCAGATCACATTGGGCGCCCATGCACCTGCAATAAGCGCCATGCACTCTGTCAGCGCGCACCCTTGCGGTGGTGTTGGGCTGGTGTTTTTGCGGACTTTGAGCGACATAAGCTCCCCTCTTTGGTCGGTGGGTTCTTGCGGTACAAACGCGACGGTGTCGCGACCGCAAAGATGGGCGCAAAGCGTGCCATCCATCGCCACCAGCTTACCCAGCGGTAACCTCTAAACAGAAGTTACCATTAGTTACTGGGTTGTCAATGGAAACCGAACGCATAGACTGAGGCTGTTGTTCCAAACAAAGGAAAAATCATGCAGTACGCTCAGCTTGAACATGCCGAAAATGCAGAAACCACCCAGCAGATAGCGGCCATCTTGCCGGTATTGCAGCGCTATTTTGACGGGCTTTATCATTGTGATGTCGAGCTTTTTCAGCAGATATTTCACGCGAATGCCGTTTATGCCACGGCAGATGAAACGCCTTTGCTCTATCGCGACATGCCCACTTATTTTGAAGTGCTTGCACAGCGTGAGGCACCTGCAAAGCGCGGTGAAACTCGGCACGATGTAATCGATCAAATTCAGTTTGCTGGTGCCAACACCGCTTTTGCCCGAGTGCGTTGTCGGATTGGTACTAAGCAATTTATTGATTTTTTGACGCTGGTGCGCGAGGCGGGCCAATGGAAAATCATGGCGAAAATCTTCCATATTCAGGAGGTTGTCTAATGCCCTATGTCCATATTGAAGTCACTGATGAAGGTGTAACGTCGGCGCAAAAGAAAGCGTTGATTAAGGGCGCCACAGAACTATTGCAGCAGGTGTTGCACAAAGATCCTGCAACCACATTTGTGGTGATTGATGAGGTGCCTTTGGAAAATTGGGGCATTGGTGGATTGCCTGTGCCAGAGTTTCGCGCACAACAAAAATAAAAAAGCCCCGCAATGCGGGGCTTTCTTGATTAGGCTTTCAGGGCTTCCACACCGGGGAGAGGTTTGCCCTCCATCCATTCGAGGAAGGCACCGCCTGCTGTGGAGACATAGGTGAAATCTTGCACCACGCCGGCCTTGGCGAGGGCGGCAACTGTGTCGCCACCGCCAGCGACTGAAACGAGCTTGCCTTGTTTGGTGCGCTCTGCCACATAGCGCGCCACTTCAATGGTGGCGTGGCCAAATGGGTCCAGCTCAAAGGCCCCCAATGGGCCGTTCCAAATCACGGTCTTGGCTTCGTCAATTGCGCCTTTAATGCGCTCAATTGATTTTTCACCTGCGTCCAAAATCATACCCTCTTTGTCCATGGCTTCAAGGCCATAGGTGCGGTGAGGGGCGTTGGCTTCAAAATGCCACGCAACCACACCATCTACAGGTAAGATAATCGCGCAGTTTTCGTCGGCTGATTTGTCATAAATTCGACGCGCCGTGTCGGCGAGGTCTTTTTCGCAAAGGGATTTGCCCACATCGATGCCTTCGGCATGGAGGAATGTGTTGGCCATGCCGCCCCCAATGACTAGGCCTTCAACCTTGGTCAAAAGGTTTTCGAGCAAGTCGAGCTTGGTGGACACTTTGGCACCACCCACAATTGCCACAACGGGCGTTTGTGGTTTGCCAAGGCCTGCTTGTAGGGCGGAGAGTTCGGCTTCCATGGCGCGACCTGCGCCGGATGGAAGTTCGCGGGCCAAAGCCTCAGTTGAGGCGTGCGCGCGGTGAGCAGCGGAAAAGGCGTCATTCAAATAAATGTCGCCCAAGCTGGCCATGCGCTTGGCCAAATCCAGATCATTGGCTTCTTCGCCCGCATGGAAACGGGTGTTTTCCATCACAAAGATTGTGCCAGCAGCTCCTTTGGCGATGTGTTCTGTCGCAGCGCTCACATCGGTCCAATCCGTGTCCACAAATTCAACAGGTTGCCCGAATGCTTTTTGAATGGCGGGAACGACCACGGCCAAAGACATATCTTTGTTCACTTGGCCCTTTGGGCGGCCAAAGTGCGAGAGCAAAATTGGCGTGCCGCCTTGCTCCACAATGTAAGACATGGTTGGGGCGAGGCGCTCGATGCGGGTGGAATCGGTTACAGCGCCATTGGCGACTGGCACGTTCAAATCCACGCGCACCAGCACCTTCTTGCCGTTAAAGTCGAAATCTTCGAGTTTTTTAAAATCGGTCATTTTGTTTCCCATTGAAAAAGGGCCAAATCACTTCTGATTGTAGCTAAAAAGAAGGGGCCCCAAAAGAGCCCCTTCAAAATAAGCAATGCTAATAATGATTAGATGGTTTTAGCAATCACCACCGCCATGTCTGACATGCGGTTTGAGAAGCCCCATTCATTGTCATACCAGCTCATCACAGACACCAAATTGCCATCCATCACTTTGGTTTGCTGTGAGGCAAAGTTCGATGAGTGTGGGTCGTGGTTGAAGTCGATTGAAACTTTTGATTCAGGATCAAAATCCAACACGCCTTTCAATGGGCCCTCAGCAGCGGCTTTCACCACATCATTGATTTCTTCAGCTGATGTATCGCGTGAAGCGATGAACTTCAAATCAACAACAGACACATTTGGTGTTGGAACGCGAACTGACATGCCATCCAACTTGCCATTCAATTCAGGCAACACAAGGCCAACAGCTTTCGCTGCGCCTGTTGATGTTGGGATCATGGACATGGCGGCTGCACGGGCGCGATATAGATCTTTGTGCATTGTGTCCAAAGTTGGCTGGTCACCAGTGTAAGAGTGGATCGTGGTCATCATGCCTTTTTCGATGCCCACTTCTTCGTGCAACACTTTGGCTAATGGTGCCAAGCAGTTGGTGGTGCATGATGCGTTTGAGATCACTTTGTGGTCAGCGGTGATTTGGTCGTGGTTCACGCCATAAACGGCTGTGATGTCCGCGTCGGCACCCGGTGCGGAAATCAATACGCGTTTTGCGCCAGCTTCTAGGTGGAATGCCGCTTTGTCACGCGCAGTGAAAATGCCAGTACATTCCATCGCAATGTCGATATCCAATTCGCCCCAAGGCAACTCTTTTGGATCGCGGATGGCATAAACTTTCATCGGGCCACGTCCAACGTCGATGGTGTCGCCATCTACTTTAACTTCACCAGGGAACTTGCCGTGCACGCTGTCATAACGGATCAGGTGGGCGTTGGTTTCAACTGGGCCCAGATCGTTGATTGCGACGACTTCAATGTCGGTGCGTCCAGATTCGATGATCGCGCGCAAGACATTGCGGCCAATGCGACCAAAACCGTTAATTGCTACCCGTACTGCCATTTTAGCTCTCCAAATGCGAGGGAAGGAAATTTTTGCGTAAACTAGAGTTGGGAAAGTGCTGCATCAACCACGACTTTGGCCGTAATACCAAAGTGTTCAAACAGTTGTGCGCCAGGGGCACTTGCACCGAATGAGTCCATGCCGACAAATTTGCCAGTAGGTCCGAGAAATTTCTGCCAGCTCATCTCAATGCCAGCTTCAATGGCCACGCGGGCTTTGGCATTGCCAAAGATTTGGGCTTTATAATCGTCAGACTGTTCTTCAAACAATTCCATTGAAGGCACAGAGACCACGCGCACGCTGACCTTTTGATTTTCAAGTTCTTTGGCCGCATCCATAGCAACAGAAACTTCTGAGCCAGACGCAAACAGCACCACATCTGCATCCTCATTGCCTTTAAGCACATAGGCGCCTTTGGCACAGCGGTTTTCAGATGCATATTCAGTACGAACTGCTGGCACACCTTGGCGGGTGAGCGACAAGATAGACGGCTTATCTTTTTGCTTGAGGGACAATTCCCAGCATTCCAAAGTTTCGGTTGCATCCGCTGGGCGGAACACAGAAAGGTTTGGAATAGCGCGCAGCGCTGTCAAATGTTCAACAGGTTGGTGGGTTGGGCCATCTTCACCCAAGCCGATTGAATCGTGAGTCATCACAAAGATGGAGCGAACGCCCATCAAGGCTGCCAAGCGGATAGATGGACGGCAATAATCGGTAAACACCATGAATGTGCCGCCGTAAGGGATTAGGCCGCCATGTAGCGCGATGCCGTTCATCGCTGCAGCCATGCCGTGTTCGCGAATGCCGTAATAGACATAGTTGCCGGAGCGATCTTCAGCGGTGAAGATGCCTTGTTCGCCGGATTTGGTGTTGTTTGAACCTGTCAAATCGGCAGAGCCGCCGAACATTTCAGGCATCATGCCATTGATCACTTCAAGCGCTTTGTTCGATGCAACACGTGTCGCCCATTTTGGCTTTTCGTCGGCCAATTGATGTTTGAATTTTTTGGTGTCTGCATCAAAGCTTGATGGCAATTCGCCGCTCAAACGCCGCTCAAACTCAGCGCGTGTGTCGGCATCTTTGTCGGCCAAACGATCTTCCCAAGCGGTGCGGTGCTTGGTGGAGCGGCAACCTGCAAGGCGCCATGCGTCCAACACTTCTTCAGGAATTTCGAATGGTGGATAGTCCCATCCAAGTGCAGCGCGAGCGCCTGCAATTTCATCATCGCCGAGTGGCGCGCCGTGGGCTGCTGATGTGCCAGCTTTGGTTGGTGCGCCAAAGCCGATCACGGTTTTCGCAGCGATCATTGTTGGCTTGTCAGATTTCTGGGCTTCCAAAATCGCTTTTTCAACAGCGTCTTCATCATGGCCATCAACGGTGATGGTGTTCCAACCCGCAGAGCGGAAGCGTGCATGTTGGTCTGTGGAATCAGACAAAGACACCTTGCCATCGATGGTGATGTCATTGTCGTCCCAAATCACGATCAGCTTATTCAGCTTCAAGTGACCTGCCAAAGTGATTGCCTCTTGGCTGATGCCTTCCATCAAGCACCCGTCGCCAGCAATGGCATAGGTGTAGTGATCAACCAGATCATTGCCGAAGTCGGCAGCCATTTTAGCTTCGGCCATCGCCATGCCAACGGCATTTGAGATGCCTTGGCCGAGCGGGCCAGTTGTTGTTTCGATGCCTGTCGCGTGGCCATATTCAGGGTGACCGGCGGTTTTTGAACCCAACTGACGGAAATTTTTGATTTCGTCCATGGTCATGTCTTCATAGCCGAGCAGGTGCAAGGCTGAATAAAGCAACATGGACCCGTGTCCGGCGGAAAGCACAAAACGATCCCGGTCTGGCCAATTTGGCGCTTTGGGATCAAATTTCATGATTTTGGTGAACAAAACTGTCGCAATGTCGGCTGCGCCCATTGGCATGCCAGGATGCCCGATATTGGCTTTTTGCACCGCGTCCATTGAAAGTGCGCGAATTGCATTGGCCATTGCGCTTGTTTTGGCTAGATCAGTCATTTACGTGCTGCCCCGATTTGATCGTTTGCTAAAGCAAGATATTGTTGGCGCACTCATAGCAGGTACACCTTTGGAGTCAATTCCCCCAATTTCGCCAAACTTATTGTACAAAGCTATTGGAATATGGTCTTTTAGGTGAGCTTCTAGCAATACATCTATGAGAATCAAAGAGAATCAAAATAAAGTTCGGCATAGGTAGCCATACTTATGCTTTAGTGTTGGACGAGTGATGGGCGAACAAAAATATTTAATTGAGGACGCTAATCGGCGCTTGGACAGCGCTTTGGATCGTTTGGAGCGCTTGGCGCATCGTGCGAGAACCAAAGTGATTGACGCCAGTAAGGTCGAGCATCAGGTGCAAAATCTGGCCACAGATCGATCGCGATTGGCCAGTGAACTAGATCAAACGCGCGCCTATGCGCGTACGGTTGAGGAATCTGCCAAAGATGTTTCCGCACGGATTATGCGCGCAATGGAAAAGGTACAAGTTGCTCTGAACGGGGAAGACGAAGCATAGCGGGATCGGTTTATGGCTGACATTCAGGTTGAAATTGACGGACGTAAATATCGCATGGCCTGCGAAGATGGTCAGGAAGGCCATGTGCGTGGACTGGCGGATCGTTTTTCAGCCTATGTTGAAGATCTGAAGTCTGAGTTTGGCGAAGCTGGCGATGTACGCCTTACAGTAATGGCGGCGCTGACGGTGATGGACGATATGAAAGCGCTGGAAGACGAGCTTAAAAATGTGCAGGGCGCATTGGAGCAATTGTCTGCCAAATCCAACAGCCTGATCACCGATCGTGATCAGCTTGAAGAGAATTTTGCCAACCAAGTGATGATGATTGCCGAGCGGGTGGAAACCCTTGCCAAGCAATTGGAATTGGACGAAGAGCAAGACCTACAAAAATAGTTTATCGCAAAGCCCCTTTTGGGGGTTTTGTTTTCCATTTAGCTTCACTATATCTAACCCGCTGCCCGGTTCGTGCCGGAAATAAGCATCCACGGGGCCTTACCGATCCTTAAGGGAGCTGTCACTGATTAGGCTCGTGGGCTTTTTCACACGGCGCCCACCTACTATTGTAGGTTCCAGGATCTAGATTTCCGACGGCCAGGGCGGCATTTTCATTTTAAGGGCACGCGAGTTGACCGACAAGACAGACGAACAACAAGATGCCGTTGATGCGGTGAAGGCGCAATTGCGCAAAGAGGCGCATGCCCGCCGGCGCGCGCTATCTACAGCCTTTCGTAAAGAGGCTGCCAAAGCCGCCGCAGAAACCTTTATTGCCGCGGTGCCTGTGCCGTATGGGCAGATCATCTCCATCTATTGGGCCATTCGCGATGAGCTGGATTGTAGGCCCTTGCTCACTCATTTTATGGATGATGGCCATCAAGTCTGCCTCCCCGTGGTGATGGGGCAAGATCAGCCGCTGGACATGCGGCTTTGGTCTCCAACTGACCCGTTGGTACCGAGTGGATTTAACACGCTTGCACCGCCCGCCACCGCACAATCGGTTGTGCCAGACATTGTTGTGACGCCGCTTTTGGGATTTGATCCCTCCGGTACACGGCTTGGCTATGGGGGCGGATATTATGATCGTAGCCTTGCATCTTGGCCGCAAAAGCCCTTATTGGTGGGCTACGCCTTTGGCGTGCAGGAATTTGACCATTTGCCGCGTGACACGCATGATGTGCCCTTGGATATGGTGGTCACGGAAAATGGAGTTAGGCGGTTTTCAGGGGACTAAACCCTAACCGCACAGCAGGGCGCGTTCTATGCGGATTTTGTTTTTAGGCGATGTGATGGGCCGTGCTGGCCGTCAGGCAGTGATGGATCATCTGCCCCGCCTTAAGCGTGAATATCAATTCGATTTCGTGATCATCAATGGCGAAAACGCCTCTCATGGGCGCGGGCTGACCGAGAAGCATTTTGAGTGCCTGCTGGATGCCGGGGCGGACATGGTGACGTTGGGGGATCACGCTTTTGATCAGCGCGAAACGCTTGGGGTGATTGCCCGTGACAATCGGTTGTTGCGCCCCATCAATATGAGCGACGCTGCCCCAGGGCGTGGCGCGATGCTTTATGATGCGCCGAATGGCCAGCGCGTGTTGGTGGTCAATGCCCTAGGTCGCGTGTTCATGAACCCAATTGATGATCCGTTTTACGCGGTTGAAAAGGCCGTCTCAGATTGCCCGTTGGGCGATGTTGCCGACGCAGTGATTGTGGATTTCCACGCCGAGGCCACTTCTGAAATGCAAGCCATGGGCCAATTTTTAGACGGCCGGGCCAGCTTGGTGGTGGGCACCCATACGCATATTCCGACCGCTGATCATCGGGTGCTGAAGGGCGGTACGGGCCTGATGAGCGATGCGGGTATGTGCGGCGATTATGACAGCGTGATTGGCATGGAAGCCGAAGAGCCGGTGAATCGTTTCGTCACGGGCATGACGCGCGAACGCTTTACGCCTGCAGAGGGCAATCCGAGTGTTTGTGGTGTCGTTATCGAAACCGACAACCGCACCGGGCTTTGCACCTCCATCCAACCTTTGCGGGTTGGCGGCTCAATCGGGCAGGCGCTGCCTGATTTTGCATGAAAGAATTTAACATCCGTCCAAACTTTACGGAATTGAACACTTTATCGATCGATAGGGGTTCAAAATGTCTTGTGGTTGCGGGTGAACAAGTAGATCAAGCCTTTATGCATGCCTTATGTAGTCTAGTTATTGATGCTGAATGTGCATTGTTTGCTGTTTGGGGCGTTGATTGTACATCTTGGGAAGATGTGATGGATGACCTGATTGTCGAACGCCTTTCCAATGAGGTTTCCCATTCCGGCTATACTTTAACGACGACGTCCCATCCGGAAGAAACATTGCAAGATGCAATTGATTTTGTGTCGGTATTCTCATGTGGCGACACAAAAAAATGCCAAAAGTGATGGTAAGAGTTTTGGCCTAAATCGATGGCGGCTCATGCCTTGGTTTTTTATTCTGACTAACTCCGCGTTGCGTCCACCAAATCTTGAATGGTTTTTGCCAACAGCCGGGTCATATATTGTGCACCTTTGGTGCTGGTGGTTTGCACATTCACAATGCGGCTTAAAAGATCATAGCCTGTGAGTTGGGTGATGATCAGGCTGGCGCGTTCATGGGCGGCGTCACCTTCGAGTCTTGTGGCCAAAGGTTTGATGATCTGTTCTTCCACCGTTTGGCACAGCATGGGGATCGCTTCTTTGCTGGTTGAAGCGCGCAAAAGGGCGATTACGGGATCAAAATCCTTTTCGCCCTTTTTGGTGGCGAACATTTCTGCCACGCGCTGGCCGAAATCGTCCATATCGCCTTCCAGCATGAAGTCGATATTGAGCGCCGGCAGGATAGCTTTTTGAAACAATCCTTCCTTTGACCCGAAATATCGATTGATCAAGGCTACATTTACATTGGCCCGATCCGCGATCTGGCGCGTACCAGCCCCATCATATCCTTTTTCAAAGAAGGTTTGCTGTGCAGCAGAAAGAATGTCCTGTTGGGTTTTTTCTGCATTCCGTTTGCGAACTGGCTTTGGAGATTGGGTCATTTGTTATGTAATCGAGTGTTGACTTATTTCGAGATTGCACTATGTATACACCTGATTACAAATTCTGACCAGTGGCAAACTGAAGCTAAATTGGAGAATGAAAATGTCTCAACCCACACCTGATTATTCATCCACGGCTCCCGTTTTGGTGACGGGTGCGACAGGCTATCTGGCCGGATGGATTGTGCAACGCTTGTTGGAGGAAGGAAAAACTGTCCATGCGGCTGTTCGCGATCCAAGAAACACGCAAAAACGTGCGCATCTTGATGAAATGGCGGCTGCGCTGCCCGGTGAAATCAAATATTTCAAAGCTGATTTGTTGGATGAAGGCAGTTTTGATGCAGCCATGGCAGGTTGTGATGTGGTGATGCATACGGCGTCTCCCTTCACGTCTAACATCACCGACCCTCAAAAAGAATTGGTGGATCCGGCAGTGCAGGGCACGCGCAACGTGTTGCAGTCTGCGAACCGTGTCGAAAGTGTAAAGCGGGTGGTGGTCACCAGTTCTTGCGCCTCAATTTATGGCGACGCGGTTGATGTGGCAAAGTCACCCGGCAATGTGTTGACGGAGGATGATTGGAACACCACGTCTCGGCTCGATCACCAGGCCTATTCCTATTCCAAAGTGGAAGCGGAGAAAGCAGCTTGGGAAATGGCCAATGCGCAAGATCGCTGGAAGTTGGTCACCATCAATCCTTCATTTATCCTAGGTCCGGGCACGGCGAAGTCTCAAACGTCTGAGAGTTTTAATTTGGTCACGCAAGCGGGCGACGGCACCTTCCAGATGGGCGTACCGAAAATGGAAATTGGCATGGTGGATGTGCGTGATGTGGCGGAAGCTCATTTGCGTGCAGGCTATATTGCCGCCGCTGAGGGTCGCCATATTGTATCCACTGAAACTCATGATTTTCTTTATATCTGTCAGGTGCTGCGCAAAAAGTTTGGCGAGAAATATCCGTTTGCCAAGGGCTATTTGCCCAAATGGTTAGTGTGGTTGATTGGCCCAATGGCGAACAAATCGCTGACGCGGGAAATGGTAGCGAAAAATGTCAATCATCCCTGGGCCGCGGACAATTCAAAATCCAAAAAGGAATTGGGATTAACCTATCACCCGATTGAGCCTGCGTTGGAAGCTATGTTCCAGCAATTGCTGGATAATGGGGCGGTGGCCAAAAAGTAATGTCAATCGCCAGTGTAAGGTTGCTGGCGAGGCGATCCAGAAGTGCCTATACTGTTAGCGCAACCGGAAGGGGGCGCTAACGATGGCGCAAATTGCAGTATTTTTGGCGATCACATGGGCATGGAGCTGGGGCCTTTGGTGGCCCTATGTGATTTATCTTCAAAACAAATCGTTGCCCTTTGGACTAGGTGGCTTTTTTGAAGTGGCGCACCAGTGGGCCGCGTGGGGCCCATTTATTGCAGCCCTCATCACGGCCCTGATTTTTACGGGCGGAGATGGCCTAAAGGCGCTGTTGGCGCGCGGCGTCAAAACAAAATTTGCGGCTAAATATTATCTGATCATCATTTTGATCTTCCCGCTTTTGATTGGCGGGGCGTTTTTTGCCGCCAGATTGATGGGGCAAGACATTGCTTGGGGCGAAGCATGGGATGCGCCATTGGTTTTGCCTATCGCGTTTCTGTTTATTCTATTTCTCGGCGGGCCGTTGCAGGAGGAGTTCGGCTGGCGGGGTATTCTGCTGCCTCGACTTTTGGACCGCAAGGGGCCGGAATTTGCCAGCCTATTGATCGGCTTGGTTTGGGGTTTGTGGCATCTGCCGCTGTTTTTTATCCCCACCCAAACCTATTATTATGAGCGGCCAATCTGGGGTTTGGTGTTGTCGACGAGTTTGATTTCGTTTTTCTTCACTTGGCTCTATAAACGCACAGACGGTTCAATCTGGGCGATGCTGCTTTTGCACACCATGTATAATTTCACCCATTATGTGTTCCCCACCTTGCAAAATGATTTGGCTGCGACGCTTTTGTGGCCATTGCAGCTTTTTGTGGTGGCATTGATTATTTGGGATTGGCGGCGTGAACGCGAATTTTGAGCGGAGAGGCTTTATTTTCCCCGCGCCACGCCATATAAGGATCGCAAAATCATCAAAAGATTAGAAGGATGTCCGTAAGACCATGGCAGGCCATTCAAAATTTAAGAACATTATGCACCGTAAGGGCCGTCAGGATAAGGCGCGCTCTAAGCAGTTTTCAAAGCTGTCGAAAGAAATCACTGTTGCAGCTAAAAGCGGCATGCCTGATCCAGACATGAACCCGCGTTTGCGCTTGGCAGTGAACAACGCCAAATCTCAATCCATGCCGAAAGACAATATTGAGCGTGCGATTAAGAAAGCGACCGGTGGCGATGCGGAAACTTATGATGAAATCCGCTATGAAGGCTATGGCCCGGGCGGCGTGGCGATCATCGTGGAAGCACTGACTGATAACCGCAATCGTTCAGCCGCGAATGTGCGCGCAATCTTTTCTAAAAATGGCGGTGCGTTGGGCGAAACTGGCTCTGTTGGCTTTATGTTCGACCGCGTGGGCGAAATCACATATCCGGCTGAAATTGGCGATGCTGACAAAGTGATGGACGCCGCGATTGAAGCGGGCGCCGATGATGTGGAATCAAGCGAAGATGGCCACATTATCTATTGTGTGTTTGAAGATCTCAATGATGTGTCTTCTGCGCTGGAAGCCAGCTTGGGCGAACCTAAATCGGTGAACCCGATTTGGAAGCCGCAAAACCTGACACCAGTGGATGCCGAAAAGGGTGCGACATTATTTAAGTTGATGGATGCGCTAGAAGATGATGATGATGTTCAGAACGTTTATGTCAATTACGACATGTCTGATGAAGACATGGCAAAATTGTCTGAAGAATAGCTGACACCATCATAAAGGGCGAACGATGCTTCGTCGTGTTTTTGAAATAGCCAAGCAATTGCTGCCGCGCTTTGATCGTAAAGAGCGCAGCGTTGCCTTGGCTATTTTTTTGCTGTTGCAGGCCATGTTGCCCAGCTATGCAGCGGCGCTTTCTTCGCTCAATGGTCAAGATGGCCTCATTCTTTGCACTACCCATGGCCTGATTGAAATTCAGGATGAAACTGTGCCTGCGGGTGCAGAGGGAGATGGTGGCCTTTGCGTGATGGCGCAGGTGGCTGGGTTTGTGCTTGCGGACATTTCTACCGCTCCCGTTCTTCAGTTTGCGATTCCTCAAAGTCGCGGTGCTAATAGCCTTTATTCTCAACCTCAAGTCGGGCGACTCGATCTGTTCGAGCCGCAAGCGCAAAGGGCGCCGCCCGTTTCGATTTGAATTCGACCAACAAATTCAAATCAAATCTATGAGGATAGAATTATGAACACAGCGAAATTTTTCGCGGCCCCTGCTGTTGCCGCACTTTCAATTGCCCTTTTTTCAGGGAATGCCCTTGCTCACGCCACTTTGGAAACTGGTGTTGCCCAGCCAGATAGTTACTACAAAGCCGTAGTGCGCGTGCCCCATGGTTGTGATGGCATGGCCACCAACAAGCTGGTGGTTGAGTTGCCTGAAGGTTTTTACAACGCAAAACCCATGTCTCACCATGGCTTCGCGTTGAGTGTTGAAAAGGGTGCTTATGAAAAAATGTTCACGTCACACGGCAAAGACTATAGCGAGGGCGTGAAGCGCGTTATTTGGGATGGCGGCGTCGTTGAAGACTGGGCCTATGATGAGTTTGTTATCCGCGGTAAAATTGCCAATGTGGCAGCGGGTGACACGCTATATTTCAAAGCGACCCAGTATTGCGGTGATGCGGCGAGTGTGGCGTGGGATCAAATTCCTGTTGCAGGCGAAGATCGGCCAGCGCATCCAGCACTTGCCTTGAAAATTGAAGGCGGTGCTGATGTTGCCGACGCTCATGCCGGGCACGATATGTCAAAAGATAAAATGGCTGAAATGGTCATGGCTGGCGACATTAAGATTGAAAAAGCCTGGACACGTGCAACACCCAATGGGGCGAAAGCGGGCGGCGCATTTTTACTTGTCACCAATATGGGAGACAATGCGGATCGGTTGATCGCAGCCTCTTCCGATGTGGCGGCGAAAGTTGAAATTCATGAAATGAGCATGAAGGACGGCGTGATGAAAATGCAGCAGCTTGAAGCGGGTTTGGAGATTGCGCCTGGGGCATCTGTTGAGTTGAAGCCCGGCGGCTTCCACATCATGATGATGGGCCTAAACAAAACCATCGCTGAAGGCGACATGGTGCACATCACTTTGGAGTTTGAGAAAACTGGCAAAGTGGATGTGATGTTCCCCGCTGCTCCTTTGGGCGCGCCATCTATGGATCATTCGAAGCACTAAATCCTGCACAAGTCGGTGCAATTGCTTTCAACTGACTTGCGTACAGAACAAGAACATGTTCAAACTGAAGCGGCGTGCACATTGGGTGTGCGCCGTTTTTTGATTCACGAAATGGGGCGGCGGTGAGCGCACATTCAATTCGAATATTGGGACTGGACCCGGGATTGCGCAATACCGGTTGGGGCGTGATTGATACCGAGGGAAATCGGCTCAAATTTGTCGCGTCCGGCACCATTAAACCGCCCACCGATGAAGAGCTTAGTGAGCGGCTTCTCTGCTTACATGATGAAATCAAAAAGCTGATTGAAGAATATCGACCAGATGAAGCAGCGGTTGAAGAAACCTTTGTGAATGCGGGGCCGCGCTCGGCCCTTTTGCTAGGGCAGGCGCGCGGTGTTTGCTTGTTGGCGCCCGCCTCATGCGGGTTGCGCGTGGGCGAATATGCGGCGAATGCGGTGAAAAAGTCAGTTGTGGGCGCAGGCCACGCGGACAAGAAACAAATTCAAATGATGATTAAGGTGTTGATGCCCACTGCTAAATTTAAAAACGCAGATGCGGCGGATGCGCTGGCGATTGCGGTGGCGCATGCGCATCACCGTCCCGCGCTCAATCGGAGAGAGGCAAGTCTATGATCGGGAAGCTAAAAGGCTTGGTGGAAGGCATTTCAGACGACAAGGCGCTGATAGATGTAAACGGCGTTTGTTATGAAACCCATTGCTCTGGGCGCACATTGACAGCCATGCCAGCCAAAGGCGAAGCGGTGTCGCTGTTCATCGAGACTTATGTTCGCGAAGATCAGCTCAAATTGTTCGGCTTTATCTCTGAAAGTGAGAAGCAATGGTTTTTGTTGTTGATGACTGTGCAGGGCGTTGGCGCAAAAGTGGCATTGGCAATTTTGTCCACTCTATCTGCTTCTGAATTGTCATCGTCCATCGCCTTGCAAGATAAGGCCATGGTGGGCCGCGCACCCGGTGTTGGCCCCAAAGTGGCGCAACGTATTGTGTCTGAGCTTAAAGGCAAAGCGCCCGTTGGTGGCGTCATTGATGCGGGTGTTCAAGGTTTGCAAGAAGCGTTGGGCGAAGGTGTTGCGTCAGGCAATGTGGCTGACGCGGTTTCTGCGCTCACCAATTTGGGTTATGCGCAGGCGCAGGCTAGCGCTGCCGTGGCGCGTATCGTGGCGAAAGAAGGCGACGGTGTGGAAACCGAAAAGCTGATCCGCATGGGGCTAAAGGAATTGAGTTCCTAAATGACAGATCAAGCGCAACAAAATGCTGGCAATTTGGGCAAGCATCCGCATGCATTTGCTTGGGTGAGTATGCTCGCGGGGCCTTCATTTTCAGCATTTTTAATGATGATGTTGTTTAATGGGAGCGCGTTGAGCCAATTGTTGCGCGAGCCAAGCTGGTTTTATTTTTCCTTAGCTTTTTATCAGCCCACACTTATCTCGTTGGCTTTGGGCGCATGTGCCCTACCTGTAAGTGG
This sequence comes from Maritalea sp. S77, assembly GCF_049801075.1. Classification (NCBI taxonomy): domain Bacteria; kingdom Pseudomonadati; phylum Pseudomonadota; class Alphaproteobacteria; order Hyphomicrobiales; family Devosiaceae; genus Maritalea; species Maritalea sp. S77. Next base: position 170,690 of record NZ_JBNAGG010000004.1, read on the forward strand.
CTTCTTTTTGTGGCGGCTGCTCAAAAACCTCCCGACATTTGAAACGTTCCCCGGCCAGTTTTTTGTGCTAAACGCCACCATGGCTGGTGCCATTTTTGGTTTTCTCCTTTCGGTGATGATCAATTTTGGTTTCGAGCTGTTTTCGTCTAAGCCAGATATTGCATCCATCAGGGGGGAAATGTTTATTTCGGTGGTGATCAGCACAATCATGGGGGCGATGTTGAGTTTTGTTGCCAGTCATATTTGTCTAGCAATGGGCCGACTGGCGAAATGGATTAACTAGATATGACTGATATTACAGACAGCACAGCAGGCCGCGATGGTGAGCTTGACGTGAGTTTGCGGCCCTCCCTGTTCGACGACTTTGTTGGGCAGGAAAAGGCGCGTGAGAATTTGCAGGTGTTTATCGATGCCGCCAAAAAGCGCGGGACTGCGCTGGACCATGTGTTGTTTGTTGGCCCGCCAGGATTGGGCAAAACCACGTTAGCGCAGATTGTGGCGAAGGAATTGGGCGTTGGCTTTCGTGCGACGTCCGGCCCGGTAATTTCCAAAGCTGGGGATTTGGCGGCATTGCTCACCAATCTGGAAGAGCGCGATGTGTTGTTTATTGATGAAATCCACCGCCTCAATCCGCAGGTGGAGGAAGTTCTCTATCCAGCTATGGAAGATTTCCAGCTCGACTTGATTATTGGCGAAGGTCCAGCGGCGCGTTCGGTGCGCATTGATTTGGCAAAGTTTACCTTGGTGGCGGCGACGACGCGGGCGGGGCTGTTGACCACGCCCTTGCGCGACCGATTTGGCATCCCGGTACGGTTGCAATTCTACACGCCAGGAGAGCTTGTGAAAATTGTGCGGCGCGGCGCACGACTTTTGGGCGTTGGCATGAGCGAAGATGGGGCGATGGAAATTGCCCGCCGTTCGCGCGGTACACCGCGGATTGCCGGGCGATTGTTGCGCCGCGTGGCCGATTTTGCGCAGGTTGATGATGTTGAAACCATCAATGCGGCGATTGCCGACAAGGCATTAGGGCGTCTCGATGTTGATGGCCGTGGGCTGGATCAGTTGGATCGGCGCTATTTGGGCACGATTGCCACCAATTATGGCGGCGGCCCTGTGGGCATTGAAACAATTGCGGCCGCGCTTTCCGAGCCGCGAGATGCCGTGGAAGAGATTGTGGAGCCCTATTTGATTCAGCAAGGCTTTATTCAACGCACACCGCGTGGGCGGATGCTCACCGCTCATGCCTTTCAACACTTGAATATGGGCGTGCCGCAAGGATTTATCGGCGTTCAGGCTAGCTTATTTGAAGAAGAAAAGGGCGAGGACTAAGTTCGCCCTATTGGTGCCTGATTGTTTGCGATGATGGGCCACCCGGAAAACGCAATTGGATGCCCCTATGGTTCGCCTGCATGTAAAGCACGATCAATTAAAGCCTAAAGACTGGCCGAATAATTTTCGGCTTCGTATCGTTGCTTTGGCAGATATACATGCGTGCACCACTTGGATGACTGTGCCGCGTATTGATAAAATTGTGGCGCGTGCCAATGCGCTTAAGCCAGACATTGTGGTGCTGTTGGGCGATTACCTTTCTGGCATGCATTTAATGTTTAAAAGCTTGCCGAATAATGATTGGGCAGCCTCTTTGGCTCAGTTGCGCGCGCCTTTGGGTGTGCACGCGGTTTTAGGCAATCATGATTGGTGGGAGGATTTGCAGGCACAAGCCCGGCGCGGCGGTCCCACTATGGCAGGTGATGCGCTCGAAGAGGTGGGCATCAAGCTTTACAGTAATGACGCGTCTCGGTTCGAAAAGGATGGACACGGCTTTTGGCTTGCTGGGCTTGAGAGCCAGTTGGCGTTGCTGTCCAATCGCCGCATCCCGAGACGTGGCGTTGTTGGGTTAGATGATCTGGACGGCACGCTTGAGCAAGTCACATCTGATGAACCGGTGATATTGATGGCGCATGAACCAGATATCTTCCCGAAGGTGCCTGATCGAGTTGCGGTGACGTTGAGTGGTCATACCCATGGCGGGCAGGTGCGCGTGCGTGACCGCGCACCAGTTGTTCCGTCCCGTTATGGCGATCAATATGCCTATGGGCACGTGATCGAAGATGATCGGCATTTGATTGTTTCTGGTGGCTTGGGCTATTCGGTTTTGCCGTTGCGCTTTGGTGTGCCGCCTGAAATAAATCTGATTGAGATTGGCTAGATAAGATTCGCATGCCCGGAGGGACAAATGAGCAATTTAACATTTGATGAGGGCAATGAGCGGGTCAATGTTCGTTGCGCGGGCATCATTTTGCACGAAAACCATGTGCTGGTTGTGCGTGAAGATGATGATGATTTTGTCTGTTTACCCGGTGGTCGTGTGCAGCGCGGCGAAAGCTCATTGGATGCCATCCACCGCGAGATGGACGAAGAACTGAACGCGCAAATCGAAAGGCCGCAGTTGCGTTATATGCTGGAAAATTTCTTTTGGCGTTATGGCAAACGGTTTCATGAATTTGCTTTCTATTATGAGGTGGCCAAGCCGCTTCATGTGCCCTTCAAACCTGGCGTGTGCATCACAGGTGAAGATGATGGCAAAGTTCTGAGTTTTGAATGGGCGCAAGCAACGCCTGATGCGCTCGCAGAAATCAATCTTCATCCATTTGCCATGCGGACACGGGTGGCAGAATTGCCGCAAAGCTTTGTGCATGAATGCGTGGTCGACCCGGATTATTGAATCATGTCGGTTGACCTAAGCTTTAGCCGTGATGGCCAACATTTTAATGTGCGAAGCGCTGCGATTATTCGACATCGTAATCATATATTGTGCACCACTGCAGATGAGTTGGACTTTTGGTTTTTGCCAGGCGGACGCCCCAAGCGTGGCGAGACCTCGGTGGCAGCGTTGAAGCGCGAATTTCGCGAAGAGTTGGACGCCGATATTGATGCTCAAACACCGCATATCGTGGCGGAAAGTTTCTTTGATCTGGACGGCCAGCACTATCATGAGTTGGCGTTTTATTATGTTGCCGACCGTCCGCCGCAGGTGAATTTTGTCACCGACGAGGATTGCCATCATCTGATCGAAGATGGGCGGCGATATCGCTATCGTTGGATCGAGCTATCCCACAATACATTGACTGAAATTGACCTGCAGCCGCGGGCATTGCACAGCCACTTTATTGACCTGCCGCCCCAGCCGCTGCACATTGTGTTTGATGGTTGATTTTGGGAGAGGGTTTATGAAGAAGATTTTGGCTTTAGTGATGATGGCTGGTTTGGCGTTGCCAACTGCCGCAATGGCGCAGGACAAATCTGGCGTGCCAGATGTGTCGATGTTTAAAACGATGTTGGATGCCAGCAAAAGCAATTGGGTGGCGTTCCGTGAATATGATGGCAAGCAATGGATTTATTTTTCCAACATTCTCACGGCCCGGTGCCGCTTGAAGGAAATTCGCTATTCGGTTAACTCTGATGCGCTTGATCAGCGGTTTGAAATGGTGCGGTGTATTCCGGATATGCCATTTGCGTTGCCAAGCGACGCACCTTGGGATGCGACATTGATCAATTTGCCCTCACAAACGGCAAAAACAATGTCGGTGCAGTTGGTGTTTGAAGATGATACGGAAACTGAAATTATGACCTACCGCCCCTGTGAAGGCGTAGGTGATGGTACGTGTGCAAAGGTGGTCGAGTAATGCAATTTGGTGGTGCGCTGCAGTCGGATGGGTCTCATCTGTTCCCTGTGCGGGTTTATTATGAGGACACAGATTTTTCTGGCAATGTTTACCACGCTGCATATTTGAAATTTTTTGAACGGGCCCGTACCGAATTTTTGCGGGCGCATGATGTGCACCACCAAAAACTCTTTGAGGAAGAGGGGATCGCCTTTGCGGTTCGCTCCATGCAAATCGACTATGATCGCGCGGCGCATATTGATGATGTTTTAGAAGCGACAACTTCTGTGCTGGAGATGAAGGGCAGTCGCTTTATTCTTGAACAGATTTTGCGTCGAGGCGACGAAGTGATCACCCGCGCTAAAGTTGTGGCGGTGACCATGAAAGCCAATGGTCGACCCACGCGCTTGCCTGATCGTTTACGCGAACGCTTTGGCGGCTAAGCCAGCGCAGCGGTCATTTTCCGCAGACCTTCGATTTCCGCGCGTTTTGGTTTGCGCTGCGCCAATCCGCAGCGCATCCCTAGGGCTTCAACTGCATCCAAGATCATTTCAATCTCGGCTGGTTTCGCCTTTGTATGCGCAGAGAGCGCGTTGATTAACGTCTTGCGATTGGCATCAAACGGTTTGGCCAATGCGGGCTGCCGTAATGCTGCGGCCAAAATCTCGATTGAGAGTATGGCGTGTTCGGGCGTTGCCACTTGTTCTAGATAATGCGGAATAAAGTCTTCAAACGCCAGTCCGGCGGTGACGTCGGCGATCAGCCGTGTCAAATCCGCTGCCTCAATCTGTGCGATTTCGGCAATCAACTCATCTTTACTGGCAAAATGGTTGTAGAGGTTGCCCAAGCTGATTTGGGCGCGATCTGCAATGTCGCGAATGCCCGTTTGGGCGATACCGTTTTCGATGAAGCACGTCATCGCGCAGCGCACGATCAATTGTCGTTTGGCGCGTTTGGCTTGCTCTCTCTTGGTGGGCTCTTTTTGATCCATCATTTTTCTTAGCCTCTTGCAAATCATAGATCAATATCTAAATGAATGAACGAATGTTCATTGAAAAGGAGTTTGGGTGTGGATGAAAATGTGAGGCAAAGCAAGCGGCTTGATGGATTGGATTTGGCGCGGCTTTTCGCTTTTATCGGGATGGTGGCGGTCAATTTTAGTTTGGTCATGGGGGTGGCTGAAACGGGCGAGAGTTTAGCCCATAAATTGATTTATGGATTGGAAGGGCGGGCAGCCGCCAGCTTTGTTATTCTAGCGGGTATTGGGCTGGGATTGGCGTTTAGACATGGCGTGGATAATGCGCAACTATTTAAACGCGCCGCGTTTCTCTTCGTCATCGGCATGATCAATATGCTGATCTTCCCCGCGGATATTATCCATTATTATGCGGTCTATTTCGTGGTTGCCGCTTGGTTGCTCACCCTCAATAATCGCGCCATTTGGTGTGCAATTTTCGTCATCAATTTGGCCGCGCTGATGGGACTTTTATTTTTAAACTATGACGCAGGGTGGGACTGGACCACGTTGACCTATCTTGATTTTTGGACCCTTGAAGGTTTTGTGCGCAATTTGATTTTCAATGGCTGGCATCCATTATTCCCTTGGGTCAGTTTTTTGGCTTTTGGCATCTGGTTAAGCCGTCAAAATCTCGCAGAGAAGAAAAGCGCGTTCTTGCTCATTGCCGTTGGTTTGATCGTCTATCTCCTCAACCAATTTGCGTCAGATGCTTTGCAGAATGTGGCTGCGGGGGCTGATATAAATATATTGTTTGGCACGTCCCCCGTGCCGCCAACTCTGCTCTATATGGTCGCTGGCATGAGCGCGGCTTCCGTACTTATAGGGTTTTCCCTAATGCTTGCGCCCCTGATGCAATATCTGAAAATTTTGCACTTCATGTTGCCAGCTGGGCAGCAAACATTGACCCTTTATATGGCGCACATTGTGTTGGGCATGGGGGCGTTGGAAGCGTTGAACATGCTGGAGAACCAGCCCGTGATGCATGTGTGGGCGGCAACCGTGCTATTTTGCGGTATCGCGATAATCTTTGCCTATTTTTGGGCAAAAAGATTTGGGCGTGGTCCGTTAGAAATGCTGATGCGCAAAATTTGCAAATAGGGGGTGTTCATTCCCCATTCAGCAAGGTTTTATTAACCATAAATGAACCATGGCGGCGTAAACGTTAAGTTGAAGTGACAATCGAGCGTTGCTGGGTTGTTGCTTCTTAAATTTGACAAAATTGCCCGTCATGCCAAAAGCAACGGGTGAGATGTGTCAAAACTTGCCGCATTAATTGTGTAGGATTAGGGGAAAATCATGGAAGCAGAACTGGCCGCGCACGGTGGTGCCGATCTGTCGCTTTTTGCATTGTTCTGGGCTGCGGACTGGGTGGTGAAGGCCGTTATGCTTGGTTTGCTCGCTGCTTCGATCTGGAGCTGGGCAATCATCATTGAAAAAAGTGTCATGTATGGCCGTGCTCAGCGGGCCATGAACAAGTTCGAAAAGAATTTCTGGTCGGGCCAGTCGCTTGAAGAGCTTTATCAGCGCCTTTCCGATTCTGACCCTCGGGGCATGGGATCGGTTTTTGTGGCTGCGATGAAGGAATGGAAGCGCAGTCACGAGCAGGGCGCTTCGTCATATATCGGTGTGCAACAGCGTTTGGACAAAGTTTTAGACATCACCATTGGGCGCGAGAGCGATTTGTTGGAAGGCCGCTTGGGCTTTCTGGCGACGGTAGGCTCGGCGGCGCCATTTGTTGGGCTGTTCGGTACGGTTTGGGGCATTATGAATTCGTTCCAATCCATCGCCGCGTCTGAAAGCACCAATCTATCAGTGGTTGCGCCAGGTATTGCTGAGGCGTTGTTTGCCACAGCTATTGGCCTTTTGGCCGCGATCCCTGCGGTTATTGCCTATAACAAGCTTTCCTCAGACGCGAACAAGTTGATTGGTCGCCTAGAAGGGTTTGCCGACGAGTTTTCAGCCATCTTGACCCGTCAATTGGAAAGCCGGGAGCAGCATTAATGGGTATGGGTGTTTCACGCGGTGGTGGCGGTGGCCGTAGAGGCCGGCGTCGCGCCCGTTCACAACCAATGAGCGAAATCAACGTTACGCCGCTTGTCGACGTGATGTTGGTGCTTTTGATTGTTTTTATGGTCGCCGCGCCACTTTTGACGGTTGGCGTGCCAATTGACTTGCCGCAAAGCCAAGCGAAAAGCCTGAACACACAGAGCGAACCGATCACGGTGACGGTCACCGCTGACGGGCAAATCTATGTGCTTGAAGAGCTTGTGGACCGGTCCACCTTGTTGGGTAAGCTGGATGAAGTTGCCGAAAACGGTACTGAGGAACGTATTTATGTGCGCGGTGACAATGTCGCCGATTATGGCACGGTGATGCAGGTGATGGGGCAATTGTCCGGTGCGGGCTACAATAAAATTGGCCTCATTACTGAGCAGGAGCAAAGTCAGTAAGCATGCGTCTCGGGGTCACCATATCTGCGGTTTCACACGCCGCCTTGATTGCTGTTGGGCTAATGTCCTTCGGCCAAGCCGATGCGTTTGATCCGCAAGAGATTGAAGCTATTCCAATCGAATTGGTGCCGATTGAAGAATTTTCGAATATTCGCCAAGGTTCGCTCGACAGCAATGTGATCGAAACCGAAACGCCGTCTGCGGTGGATACGGAGACGCCTGCTGAATTGGCAGAGCCAACGGGCAACACGCAAGAAGATCAAGTCACCCCAAAGGATACGCCGGACCCAAGCCCAGCGCCGACTGACAACTCTGCGCCAGAGCCAACACCGCCGACGCCACCTGCGCCAGACCCCACGCCCGAACCGGTTGAACCGGCGACGCAGCCTGAAGAACCAGCGCCTAGCGTGCCAGAACCAGTTGAAGAGCCAACGCCGGAACCGGTTGAGGAACCAACAGCGCAGCCGATCGTGGCGGATGAACCTGCGCCTGATCCAACGCCTGCGCCGCCATCTCCGCCTGCAGCCACCAGCGCGGTTGAAAAAGCGCGCCAGGCTTATGCGGCACAAGAAGCGGAGCGGAAGCGTTTGGCCGAGGCGCAGCGTGCGGAAGAAGCAAAGAAGAGCGAAGAAGCGGATAAGATTTCCGACATCATCAATAAAGAAGATAGTCGTGGTGGCACCACGGGTCAGGGTGGGCAGAAAACGGCGGGTAAAACCACCGGCACAGCAGCTCGCTTGACCCAGTCTGAACGGGCGGCATTGGCTGCGCAAATGCGCAAATGCTGGAACCCGCCAATTTCAGCTTTGGATGTTGATGGCTTGACGGTGCGCCTATTGGTGGATTTGAATCGCGATGGGTCAGTTGCAGGAACGCCTCAAGTATTGGATATTTCTGTGACAGGACAAGTTGGTCAAGCAACAGCGTCAGCAGCGCAGCGCGCGGTGCGTCGTTGTGGGCCATACCAGCTGGCGGCGGATAAATATGAAGAGTGGCGTCAGGTTGATGTCACATTTGATCCGCGGGATCTAAGATAGAAAAAATGCAACGCCGGTCCGAGTTTTGCGTTAAAGGGGCGGAAAAGGAGATGGAAATGATAACATTCTCGCGTCGACATGCCTTAAAAATTGGTGCCGCCAGCATGGGGGCAACCCTTTTTGCGCAGCCTGCGGCGGCGTTGGTGAAAATTGTGGTGACGGGTGGCGACTTTGAGCCCATGCCGATTGGCATTCCCACATTCAGTTCAGTTGATCCGCAATTGGGCAGCGAATTGACCCAAATTGTGATCGACAATTTGCGCCGCTCTGGCCTTTTTGCGCCTTACCCGGCTGAGCAGATGCCGTTGAAGATTGGCGATGTGAACCAATCACCTGAATTTGGCGCGTGGCGTCAATTGGGTGCGGATGCCTTGGTGATGGGCACCGTGCAACGTACAGGCGGGCAAATCCGGGCCGATGTGCGGCTTTGGGACGTTGTTGCTGGGCAGGAAGGCTTTGGCCGTTCCTTCGCGGCGGACGAAAACAATAAGAGGCGCGTGGCGCACATTATGTCAGACGCGATTTATAAAACGCTGACTGGTGAAGATGGCTATTTCGATACCCGCATTGTTTATGTGGCTGAGAGTGGGCCGAAAGCCAACCGCACAAAACGCCTCGCGATTATGGACCAAGATGGGGCGAACAATCGCTTCTTGACTGATGGAGGGTCAATTGTTTTGACCCCACGTTTTTCGCCCAATGGTAATTTGCTGTCCTACATGAATTTCTCAGGTGATGTGCCGCAGATTTATTTGTTGGATTTGTCGACCGGTCAGCAGCAACGGGTTGCTGATTTTGGCAAGATGACTCTGTCACCTCGCTTTTCGCCAGATGGCAGCAATTTGGCCTTTAGCGTGACCACAGGCGCCGATACCAACCTTTATTTGATGAACTTGCAGCAGCGTAAGCCCATGCAATTGACATCGGGTGCATCGATTAATACCAGCCCAAGCTTCTCGCCAGATGGACAACGCATTGCGTTTGAAAGTGACCGTGGTGGTAGCCAGCAGATTTATGTGATGAGTGCCCAAGGCGGCGGTGCCCAGCGCGTCAGCTTTGGCGATGGCCGCTATTCCACACCCGTTTGGTCGCCGAAGGGCGATTTGCTCGCGTTCACCAAGCAAAAGGATGGCCAGTTCCATATTGGCACCATGCGGCCTGATGGCTCGGGTGAACGTGTGTTGGCTTCCAGCTATTTGATGGAAGGCCCAACTTGGGCACCAAATGGCCGGGTGTTGATGTATTTCAAAGATCCAGGTGGCGACAGCGGTCCGCAACTTTACACAATCGATGTGTGGGGTCGGAACGAACAGCGGATCAAAACGCCAACCTATGCGTCTGACCCAACATGGTCGCCATTGCTAGGTTAAGGCACAAATTTGTGCCTTCTTGACCGCCTGCGCTATGATGCTTAGCTCAGCTAGACGCGGCATCGTGGCCGCAGACTAGGAAGGCGAAAATGCTAAAATCTTTGCGATTTGAACAGATGTTAGATCAGTTGGCGCCGGCAGAGCGGGCGCCAGTTGTGTTTTTGGGGCATGGCAACCCGCTTTATGCGATCACCGAAAATGAGTTTGCCAAAAGCTGGCAACAATTGGGTGAAAAGCTGGCGCGACCACAAGCTATTTTGTGCATATCCGCCCATTGGGAAACGCGACATTCCACATTGGTGCATGTGGGGGCGATGCCCAAAACGATTCATGATTTTTATGGGTTTCCGCAGGAACTGTTTGATGTGCAATATGCGGCACCGGGTGCGCCCGATGTGGCGCAGGATGTTGCGTTGATGCTCAAAAATCACGCGGCCATTCCCACCGAAGAGTGGGGGCTGGATCACGGCGCATGGTCGGTTTTGCGTCATCTTTATCCTGATGCTGACATTCCCGTATTCCAAGTTTCGATCAATCGCGATTTAGATTTTGCAGGTCAATTGGCACTTGGGCGCGACTTAAAAGCTTTGCGCGATCGTGGTGTGTTGATTTTAGGTAGTGGCAATTTGGTGCATAATTTGCGTGCCATTTCGCGGGAAGTAGATGCGTTTGATTGGGCGCAGGAATTTGACGAGAAAGTCGCAGGATTTTTGTCTGATCGGAATTTTGCTGACATGGCAGATCAAGACCAATATGGCAGTTTGCTGCCGCAAGCCCATCCAAGTGTAGAGCATTTTGCGCCCGCCTTTTATTGCGCCGGGTTGGTGGATGAAAAAGACCAGTTGGCCTTCTTCAATGATCAGTTTGATATGGGCTCTTTGTCTATGCGGTCTTTCATTTACTACTAGCCCAAATATGCGTAAGAATGTGTCCGAGATAAATTCAGTGTTTGGGGTGTCATTTTAGCAACGCTATTGGCCAGAATCTGCCTTAAAATGGCCGGATTAAGACCGCATTAACTGCGTTCGCACACCCCAAATTAAGATAAACAAGGGTATAACCGGGTCAATAAATCTCGACCTTTTCTGGAGCTATTAAGGACCATGTCCATGGCAAATCAATTTATGCGCCTTTTAAAAGGCATTACGATGGTGGCGCTGGTGGCATTTGTTGCTGCTTGTGCGCGTACACCCGACGCTGGTGTGGGGAATTTGGGGCCTGGTCAGGCTCAACCTGGCACTCCACAAGAATTTTTGGTGGCCGTTGGTGACCGCGTGTTCTTTCAAACAGACAGCTCTGTTCTAACCGCTGAAGCCCGTGCAACCTTGGATAAGCAAGCTGTTTGGCTGCAAAAGCACTCGCAATACCGCATTTTGGTAGAAGGCCATGCGGATGAGCGCGGCACACGTGAATACAACATTGCGTTGGGCGCACGTCGTGGTTCTGCTGCGGTGAACTATCTGGTGAGCCGTGGGGTTAGCTCCACTCGCATCACCACAAAGAGCTTTGGTAAAGAGCGTCCTGTGGCCGTTTGTGACGATATTTCATGTTGGTCACAAAACCGCCGTGCTGTGACCGTGTTGCTGCCATAAGCACCATTTAAGAAATCCTCTGCTGGAGGCGGGCGCCGGGCTTCGTTTGATACGGACCCGGCGTTTTTTTGTCGCAATTTTGTTTTACGCCCGACGTAAGAAATGATTTTATGCGTATCGGTTCGTGATGAACGAAGGAGTGACTTTATGTCAGTAATAAGAAATGGTTGGGCAAAACATGTTGCTGCGGCGAGTGTAGGTCTGATCTTGGCTGGGGCCACGCATGTTGCCCAAGCTGGTAGCCAACCAAATGATGCGGTTTTTGGCCGTTTGATCCAGCTTGAACAGCAAGCGGACTTGTTGAGTAATCATGTTTTGCTGCTTGAGCAGGGTTTTGAAGGCCTAGGCATTGAGCGTGTGTCGGATACTCAACCTGTGAAGGTGAAGGTTGCGCAATCGCGTCAGGTTGCTGAAGTGAATGTGCGCATTGACACGATCGAAGAGCGTATGCGGACATTGACGGGCCAAGTTGAAGGCCTGCAATTTCAAATGACGCAATTGCAAACTTTGCTTGAACGAATGCAGGAAGATTACGAATTCCGATTCCAAGACTTGGAAGGCGGTGCTTCGGGAAAAACTAGTGCGGCACCCCAATCAGATCGCGATATGCCATCTGAGGGTGTGCCGCAGAGCCAAACCGAAAACTTAGCCACCAGCGATGACGATGCTGATTTTACTCTCGGCACACCGGAGGGCACATTAGGCACTTTGTCCGATGATGCGTTGACGGGCATAGGTGTCGGGCAGCCGATGGATCTTCAATTTGATCCGGGTGCGGCCTTATCTGATGCGGATGCACAGGCGCAATATGAAGCGGGTTATGAAGCTTTGCTGCGCGGCGATTATGTGTTTGCTGAAGATCAGTTCCGCCAGTTTATCGGCTTGTTCCCAAAAAATCGATTGGCCCCAGATGCCTATCATTGGTTGGGGGATAGCCTGCTCAATCGTGGCGAATATGAAGAAGCTGCGGAAGTGTTGCTGCGTGGCTTTGAAGCCTATCCAAATGCCGCCCGTTCGCCGGACATGGTGATGAAATTGGGGATTTCCCTAAACAGTGCTGGCGAAAGGGAGACTGCTTGTCGTACCTTTGTTGAGGTGTTGCGTCGATATCCTGACCAACCCACCGCATTTAAACAAAGGGTCGCAGAGGAACAGCGAAAGGCACAATGTTAAATATTGAAAACAAATATGAATATTTAACGGAGCCAGATTTCCTGAACTTTATATTTGCGCCGCTTTTTGAAACCCAAAAGGCGGCGCTTGCTGTTTCGGGAGGACCGGACAGCATGGCGCTTCTGCACTTGGCCGCGCTTTTTGCGAAGGGGCAGGAGCAAGAGATCGAATTGACCGTGCTTACGGTTGATCATGGATTGCGCGCCGCTGCGGCGGATGAAGCGAAAATGGTCGAACAAGCTGCCAAAGCCTTGGGGCTGGATTGCCATGTGCTGCGGCCGACAGATTTTGATCCACAATCACGTATTCAGCAAAGCGCTCGCGAAGTGCGCTATCAGCTGATGCAGCAAAAAATGCAAGAGTTGGGCCTAAGCCAGCTATTTACTGCCCATCATTTGGATGATCAGGCCGAAACCTTTTTTATGCGGTTGGCGCGGGGCAGCGGCTTAACGGGATTGGGCGCAATGGGGCGCAATTCGGTGGGCTTTGGTCTTGATATTGTGCGGCCTTTGTTGGATTTGCCGAAATCAGATTTGGTTGGATTTGCGCAGATTGAGGGCATTCAATATGTTCAAGACCCGTCGAACAATGATGAGAAATTTGAGCGTGTTCGATGGCGACAAGCGCTAAATGGGTTGCAACGCATCGGGCTGCAAGCCAAAAACATCGCGCTTTCGGCGCGTCGGTTGCGGCGGGCTGAGGCGGCTTTGAGCCGCATCGCGGAGACGGCCTATGGCGAGCGTTTCTTTATCGATCCATTTGGATGTGTGCTGTTTGACCATGCCGTGCTTGTGGCGGAACCTGCTGAAATCAGCATTCGGTTGTTGGCGCGCGCATTGGATGATGCGGGCGGGGCCAGCCCGGCGCCGGAATTCGCCAAAATTGAAGCTCTTTATGATGTGCTGTCCATGGGTAAGCTACATTTGCGTGGCCAAACCCTTGGGGGATGCGGCATTCGGGGACATGGAGATCTTATCCAAGTTTTCCGTGAAGTTGGGCGTTTGGACGATCAAACCGTTACGCTTTCTCCGGGGGAGGAGCTGAACTGGGATCAGCGGTTTAGAATTTTGCTGGCCGCAGATGCTTCTGATGTGGTGCAAGTGCGTGCCGCAAGTTCGATCACACGGGCGCAATTTGATAAGCTTTTGCCGGATATGAACTTTGTGCCGATGGATGCGGTGCGTGCGGCGCCATTGGTCACTTCTGGTGATAAAATTTTAGCGCTGGGTGAGCATGTGCTTGGCCCCAATATTGACGTTTTTCGCATATTTGGTCCCAACGCTTTGACCTAAAGCCGTGTATGCGGCAATTGGTCGAGCCTTTGTTAAACACATTGTGTTAAGAACAGTGATCAATTTGCGGTGCGCGCCCCTTGTAACTAAGGGCATTGGACCTTACATTCGATCCAAATTCTCATTGTGTGCGTAAGTAGTAGGCACATTTATTCAAGGCAGGTTAAATGAACGGTAATTTTCGCAACCTTGCAATTTGGATGGTCATCCTTGTTATGTTGCTTGGCCTTTTCCAAATTTTTCAAACGTCGTCCCAAACTGCGGGCTTGACGCAAAAGACCTATTCGCAGTTCGTCTCTGATGTCGATGCCGGGTCAGTTCAAAGCGTCACCATATCTGAAAATCGGTTGCGGGGTACGCTGAATGGCGGTCAACGTTTTGAGACTTATCTGCCACAAGGGGTAGATGTGGTGTCACGACTTGAAAATCGTGGTGTGACCATTGAGGCGAAGCCACCTGAATCAAGCCCGTTTTGGACCATTTTGCTGTCCTCATGGTTGCCATTCATCGTCATCATTGCCGTATGGTTTTTCTTCATCCGCCAGATGCAGGGCGGTGGTCGTGGCGGCGCGATGGGCTTTGGTAAGTCACGCGCGAAGCTTTTGACCGAGAGCCACGGCAAAGTCACATTTGAAGATGTGGCTGGTGTGGACGAGGCCAAGCAAGACCTTGAAGAAATCGTGGATTATTTGCGCGATCCAGGCAAATTTCAGCGCCTTGGCGGTAAAATTCCGCGCGGTGTTTTGCTTGTGGGCCCTCCAGGTACTGGTAAAACGTTGCTCGCACGTTCGGTTGCTGGCGAAGCCAATGTGCCGTTCTTCACCATCTCAGGTTCTGATTTTGTTGAAATGTTTGTTGGCGTCGGCGCGAGCCGCGTGCGCGATATGTTTGAACAAGCCAAGAAGAATTCACCCTGTATCATCTTTATTGACGAGATTGATGCGGTGGGCCGTTCACGTGGCGCAGGCTTTGGCGGCGGTAATGATGAGCGTGAGCAAACATTGAACCAGTTGCTGGTTGAGATGGATGGCTTTGAAGAAAATGAAAGCATCATTTTGATCGCGGCGACCAACCGTCCAGACGTGTTGGACCCAGCCTTGCTGCGTCCGGGTCGTTTTGACCGTCAGGTTGTTGTGCCAAATCCAGATGTAACTGGTCGCGAACAGATCCTGAAAGTACATGTGCGCAAAGTGCCATTGGCACCAGATGTGGATTTGAAAATCCTTGCGCGCGGTACACCAGGCTTTTCTGGTGCTGAGATCATGAACTTGGTCAACGAATCGGCATTGTTGGCAGCGCGCCGTAATAAGCGCTTTGTCACCATGGCTGAATTTGAAGATGCGAAAGACAAAATCATGATGGGCGCGGAACGCCGCACCTTGGCCATGAAAGAAGATGAAAAGCGCAACACGGCCTATCACGAAGCAGGCCACGCGCTTGTGTCTCTCATCATGTCGCATGTTTTGGACCCGATCCACAAAGCCACCATCATCCCGCGCGGTCGCGCATTGGGCATGGTGATGAGCTTGCCGGAAAGCGATCAATATTCGTTCTCGAAAGAAAAAGCGTTGGCGCAATTGGTGCTGGCCTTCGGCGGACGTGAAGCGGAGATCCACAAATTTGGTCCTGAAAAAGTAACTTCAGGCGCTGCTGGTGACATTCAAGGTGCGACAAAGCTTGCGACTTCCATGGTCACCGAGTGGGGTATGTCTGAAAAGCTTGGTCGTGTGCTTTATAAATCAGATCCGCAGGGCATCTATGGTCCGGCCAATGTCGATCATATGTCAGACGATACGGCGCGTCTTATTGACGAAGAAGTGCGGACATTGGTGGAAGAAGCTGAAACCAAAGCCCGCGCTTTGATCAAGGAGCATGAACAATTGTTTGAAGATATTGCTCAGTCATTGCTTGAATTCGAAACCTTAACCGGGGATGAATTGCGGGCATTGAAGGATGGCAAAAAGCCAACCCGCTCGGATGATGATAATACGCCGACTGCCAAATCAACTGGCGTGCCGCGCGCAGGTAAAGCTGTGCCAAAGAAAAAGCCAAATGAAGATGGCAAAGGCACTGAAGGCGATGCGGAACCGCAGCCTGAAAATTAGAAACATGAAAGAGGCCTTCGGGCCTCTTTTTTATTGTCGATGCTGGTGCTAATATCTTTCGATTGGGAGTTCGCACTATGCCATCATTTGAAATACTTCTTGCCTTCTTCATCACCACAGCCCTTTTCTCCTATTTGCCTGGTCCGGCGATGATCTATGTGTCGGCGCAAACAATTGCTCGAGGCCAATGGGCAGGATTTATGGCGGCACTTGGTGTGCATCTGGGCGGTTATGCGCATGTGCTGTTGGCGGCATTTGGGTTGGCAGCGTTGCTGGTGGCTGTGCCCACACTTTATATTGTGGTGAAAATTGCCGGCGCGCTTTACCTCATATATCTCGGCTTGATGATGATCTTGCGGCGGGGTAAAAATGGGCAGGCAGAGGAGCCGCGCACCAAGAGTGCCAAGCGCGCTTTTTTTGAGAGCATCAGCGTTGAAGTGCTTAATCCGAAAACAGCCTTGTTCTTCATTTCGTTTTTGCCGCAATTTGTGTCACTTGATGCAAGCTTGCCGCTTTGGGCGCAAATGTTGATTTTGGGCACGATTGTGAATGTGATGTTTTCAACAGCAGACTTAGCGTGCGTTTTATTCGCGAGTTGGGTTCTCAAGCGGTTAACGGCAGAAAGTGCCCGTTCTGCCTGGCTTCCACGCATTGGTGGCACCTTTTTGATTGGCCTTGGCGCCAAGCTTGCTTTGGATAGGTCTTGACCTAACGGCCAAAGGTATTATTGCCATAATTTAGATTTTGTTTTGGTTTAGCTGACAAGTAAAGCTTAGAGTTATTCACATCGACGGGTCTTCCCGTCGCAATAAGGTGGCATATGGCACGCAAATATTTTGGAACAGATGGTATTCGGGGTTTGGCAAATGGCGAAAAGCTAACGCCAGATCTCGCCCTTCGCGTAGGGCAAGCAGCCGGTATGGCTTTTCGGCGCGGCGATCATCGCCACCGGGTGGTGATCGGCAAGGATACACGTCGGTCCGGCTATATGCTCGAATATGCGCTTACAGGTGGTTTCACCTCTGTTGGTATGGACGTTTATTTGCTGGGTCCGGTGCCAACGCCGGCTGTGGCCATGCTCACCCGTTCTTTGCGGGCAGATTTGGGTGTGATGATTTCCGCGTCACACAATCCATATGAAGATAATGGCATCAAGTTCTTCCAACCTGATGGGTTCAAGCTCTCTGATGAGATCGAAGAGGAAATTGAAGCCTTGGTGGAAAAGGGCGTTTCAGCCGGGCTTACCCACGGCGAAAATATTGGCCGCGCGCGGCGGATCAATGAAGTCACCACGCGCTACACAGAATTTGCTAAACGTACATTGCCGCGTCATGCAGACTTTACCGGCCTGAAGGTGGTTGTGGATTGTGCGAATGGCGCAGCTTATAAAACAGCGCCGGAAGCGTTGTGGGAATTGGGCGCTGAAGTGATCGCCATGGGCGTTGAGCCAGATGGCTTCAACATCAATAAGGATTGCGGCTCCACCGCACCTCAAGCCTTGTGTAAACGCGTGCTGGAAGAGGGTGCCAATATTGGCATCGCGCTTGATGGCGATGCGGACCGTGTGGTGATTGTTGATGAAAAAGGTCAAATTGTAGACGGCGACCAGTTGATGGCGGCGCTTGCGCTTTATTGGCACGAGCTTGAATGGCTCAATGGCGGCGGCATTGTGGCCACCATCATGTCCAATTTGGGGCTTGAACGGTGCCTCAGCGACAATCAGTTGCGTTTAGAACGTACAAAGGTTGGCGATCGCTACGTGCTCGAGCGCATGCGCTCAGGTGGTTACAATTTGGGTGGTGAACAATCGGGCCACATCATCTTGTCAGATTTCTCCACAACAGGTGATGGGTTGGTCTCTGCGTTGCAAGTGATGAGCTTGGTGCAAAAGCGCAATAAGCCTGTTTCTGAAGTGTGCAAGATGTTTGATCTGGTGCCACAACTTTTGACAAATGTGCGCATTGCTGGCGGGCAACCTTTGGCAGATGATCGCGTGATCAAAGCCATCGCGAGTGGCGAGCAGCGTTTGGGCACATCGGGCCGATTGGTTATTCGACCTTCAGGCACAGAGCCTTTGATCCGCGTAATGGGTGAAGGCGATGATGAGGGGCTTGTCAAGCAAGTGGTGGGCGATATTGCTCATGTGATTGAGGGTGTGGTCTAAGTCGCACCCCACAAATCTTTATCCAGAAGGCGGCGGTGGGTACTGCCGCTTTTTTTTGCGTCGGCGGCGGATCACACCTTCCGACACGGCAACGCCAAATAGAATCAGGCCAAAACCAACAAATTGAAGCACCGTCAGGCGTTCTCCAAAAAGAACTGCGCCGAAAACGATTGAGGCAGCGGGAATCAAATAGTTGGACTGTGCCACGAAAGCAGCCGTGGTGTTGTCCAATAGGCGATAGAGAATAATTGTCGTGGCCCATGTGGGCAAAATGGCCAGATAGATCACTGTGCTCCAGCCACTCCATGGCACGGCCTGTGGCAAGGGTTCAAAGATCAGCGCGCAGATTGTTGCGGTGATGGCGGCGAAAAATAGCACGCCGAGCGATTTTGTCATGGCAGGCATTTCCAGCACATTGCGCGAAATCATGCCATTGCTGGCATAGCCTGTGGTCGCAATCACCAATAAAGCAAAGGGCAGCAGCGAGAAAGCGGCTGCGGTTGCTTCTTCCGACCCATTGCCCAGAATCACGCCAGCGACGCCCAAGAAGCCACAAAATAGGCCGAGCAGCCGGATCGGTGTGGCCTTTTCAGCAGGCAAGAAGATCAATGAAAGCAACATGACTTGGATTGGCACGGTCGCCATCATCAAGCCAGCAATGGAAGAAGAGACAAATTGGCTGGCATAATTGATCAGCATGAAGGGCATTGCAGTGCCCAAGCCGCCCATAATTGCGCAGGCAAGCCATTGTTTTTTGCCTTTCGGCAGCGGCACGCGGCGCCAAATTGCAAATAAAATCATTAAGATTGCAGCGATTGTCAGCCGGATCGCTGCGATCCAAAACGGGGTGAAAAATTCAATCGCAAATTTGATGGCCGTAAAGGAGCTGCCCCAAATAAGTACAAGTAATAAAAGGAAAATCCAGTCGCCAAATGTGCGCGATTGAGTGGTCATGTTCTGCCTTGATAGGTGGGTAATAGAATGGCGAGTAAAATCTTAATATAACAGAGTTTTTGAAGAATTATTAGGGTTAAATATTTAGGTTAAGTGGGTTTTAAGAAAAAGCCCGCATACTCCTTCTCGGAAAGTCAAGAAAAGTGGCTTGCGTAGAAGGATTAGAATGATGCTTAAGTGGATTGGAGCTGCACTATTTGCAGTTGCCTCAATGTTTGGAACAAGCGCTTTGGCCGCTGATTGGCCACAGCCAGAGCCAGAATATCCTGAATTGCCAGAAGTAGATTACGGCCTTTCCGGTGCGTTTTATTTGCGGGGTTCTGTTGCGGGTAACGCAATGTGGGCGCGCAATGTAGAGTTTTGTCCATGTCCAAACTCAGCAACACCAACCGAAATGGGCTGGGGCTATAGCTTTGGCGCAGGCGCTGGTTATGAGTTTGGTAACGGTTTCCGCACGGATTTGACCGTTGATTGGTTGCGGAATACTGGGTTGACAGCCAACGGCTATTCAGCAGATTTGCGTTCAACCGTGGCGTTGGCAAACGTTTATTATGATTTCGATTTGAACGGCATGGGCCTCACTGCTGACGGTGGTTGGCAAGGCTATGTTGGTGCTGGTTTGGGTAAAGCTTGGCACTACACATCAGCAACACATGCGACAGATCCAGATCTTGTGGCAGGTGCTGGTAACCGCTCTTGGGCTGGTGCTGTGATGGCTGGTGTTGCCTATGATATGGGCGCTGCTGTTGCCGATATCGGCTACCGCG
Organism: Maritalea sp. S77; assembly: GCF_049801075.1. Taxonomy (NCBI): domain Bacteria; kingdom Pseudomonadati; phylum Pseudomonadota; class Alphaproteobacteria; order Hyphomicrobiales; family Devosiaceae; genus Maritalea; species Maritalea sp. S77. Next base: position 190,277 of record NZ_JBNAGG010000004.1, read on the forward strand.
CTTTGTGGCACAAAGGGTTCTCAACCCAAAGCTCTGGCATGTGGGTGCAAGACGCTGTTGCTCACGAAATTCGCGCCAGCGTTCGCTACCGCTTCTATTAAGCTTTAGCGAAATTAGATTTGAAAAACCCCGGACCTTGCGCCGGGGTTTTTTGTTGCTTGGTTATTTTTGTCGGACAATAAAAAGCGTTGACGCGACGTCCGATTGCCACTATCCCGGTCAGTGGGCCACCCCTCCCCAACGAGGGGCGCCTATCTGAAAGGGTAGCAACATGACAGATATTTTGAAGCCGGAAGTGCGCCCGGCGAATCCCAGATTCTCATCTGGGCCGTGCACGAAACGTCCTGGCTGGACGCCTGAATTTCTCAATGACAATTTGTTGGGTCGGTCCCACCGCGCAAAGCCTGCGAAGGCTCGCATTCAATATGCGATAGATCTGACGCGCGAACTGCTCAACGTTCCTGATGATTATCGCATTGGCATCGTGCCCGCTTCCGATACGGGCGCGGTTGAGATGGCTTTGTGGTCCATGCTGGGCGAACGCGGTGTCGATATGCTGGCATGGGAAAGCTTTGGCGCAGGTTGGGTCACTGATGTGGTTAAGCAGCTTAAGCTGGACGATGTGCGGGTTTTGGATGCGGATTATGGCCAGCTTCCTGATCTTGGCCAAGTGGATTGGACCCGCGATGTGGTCTTCACTTGGAATGGCACCACATCTGGTGTGCGCGTACCGAACGCCGATTGGATTGACGCGGACCGCGAGGGTTTGAGCATTTGCGACGCAACCTCTGCTGCTTTCGCGCAAGAGCTTGATTTCGCAAAACTGGATGTCACCACTTTTTCTTGGCAAAAAGTGTTGGGTGGCGAAGGCGCTCACGGTGTGATCATCCTTTCACCTCGCGCCGTTGCCCGCTTGGAAAATTATGCGCCGGATCGGCCATTGCCCAAAATCTTTCGCCTGACCAAAGGTGGGAAATTGATCGAAGGCATTTTTGAAGCCGCGACCATCAACACCCCATCTTTGATGGTGATTGAAGATGCGATTGACGCGATGGAGTGGGCCAAGACCCTAGGCGATAACGGTTTGCAAAAGCGTGCTGACGCTAATTTCAACCTGTTGAATGCATGGATTGAAGCAACCGATTGGGTGGCCAATTTGGCTGAGGTGCCGGAAACACGGTCCTACACATCAGTGTGCTTGAAGATCGTTGATCCTGAGATTGCCGCGCTTGATGCGGATGCTCAAGCCAAATTTGCCAAAGCGATTGCGACACGGTTGGATCAAGAAGGCGTGGCTTTAGACATTGGTGCCTATCGTGATGCTCCAGCGGGCTTGCGCATTTGGGCAGGGTCCACGGTTGAGACTGCCGACTTGGAAGCCTTGACCCACTGGCTCGATTTTGCTTTTGCAGCAGAAAAAGCGGCGCTTTAAGCGCCTCCTAAAGTGAGACCGGTTGGCGGTTTGCCGCCAGCCTTTTTCCCAAAATTTTGAAATTTATGGAGGCACTTATGCCTAAGGTTCTCGTATCTGATAAGCTGAGCGAAACAGCTGTACAAATTTTCCGCGACAATGGTGTAGATGTAGATTTTCTACCTGACGTGGGTAAAGACAAAGAAAAACTTCTTGAGATTATTGGGCAATATGATGGCTTGGCCATCCGCTCAGCGACCAAGGTCACTGAAAAGATTATTGAAGCAGCTGACAATTTGAAAGTTGTTGGTCGTGCGGGTATTGGCGTTGATAATGTGGACATTCCAAACGCCACGGCCAAAGGTATCATTGTGATGAATACGCCTTTCGGCAATTCCATCACAACGGCTGAGCATGCAATTTCCATGATGTTGGCTTTGGCCCGACAAATTCCTGCCGCTGACGTTTCTACTCGCGCAGGCAAGTGGGAAAAATCCAAATTTATGGGTGTTGAAGTGACCGCCAAAACGCTTGGCATTATTGGCTGTGGCAATATTGGTGCCATCGTAGCTGATCGCGCTCAGGGCCTTAAAATGAAAGTGATTGCGTTTGATCCGTTTTTGACGCCAGAACGTGCTTTGGATTTGGGCGTTGAAAAAGTTGAGCTGGACGAGTTGCTTGCGCGTGCAGACTTTATCTCTTTGCACACACCATTGACCGATGCGACACGCGGCATCATTAGTGCAGAAAACATTGCGAAAATGAAAAATGGCGCCCGTTTGGTCAATTGCGCCCGTGGTGGTCTGGTTGATGAAGTGGCGTTGAAAGATGCATTGGAAAGCGGCAAGCTTGCTGGGGCTGCCATGGATGTGTTTGAGGTTGAACCTGCCAATGACAACCCATTGTTTGAAGCGCCGAACTTGATTTGTACACCACACCTTGGCGCCTCAACAAATGAAGCGCAGGAAAATGTGGCGTTGCAAGTGGCTGAGCAAATGAGCGCCTATTTGATGCATGGGGCAATCTCCAATGCACTGAACTTCCCATCTATCTCCGCGGAAGAAGCGCCAAAATTGATGCCGTTTGTGAAGTTGGCAGAGATGCTTGGCAGCTTTGCTGGTCAATTGACGGAAAGCGGCATTAAAGGTGTGCGGATTGAGTTTGAGGGCCATGTGGCTGATCTCAACACCAAGCCGATGGTTTCTGCGCTGTTGACTGGCGTGCTCAAACCATTGCTGGGTGATGTGAACATGGTTTCTGCACCCGTATTGGCGAAGGATCGCGGGATGCATGTGGAAACGGTCAATCGTGAGCAGCAAGGAGCTTATGAAAACTATATCCGCCTCACCGTGATCACAGAGCGTCAGGAGCGTTCCGTGGCAGGCACTGTGTTTGCAGATGGCAAGCCGCGCTTGATCCAAGTGAAGGGCGTGAATATGGAAGCGGAAATCACACCTGCCATGCTCTACATTACCAACGAAGACAAGCCTGGCTTTATCGGCCGTTTGGGCACCTTGCTGGGCGATGAGGGCGTGAACATTGCGAACTTCAATTTGGGACGCGTAGAAAGTGGCGGCGATGCCATTGCACTCATCAATATTGACGGCGAATTGAGCGAAGCACAATTGACCAACATTGCGGCACTTGAAGGTGTGAAGCAGGCCAAATCACTTAAATTCTAAGCGGATTAGAATAGAAATTCAGCCGGTGCGCGCTGCAGCGCGCATCTAATGAGGGTAGGGAAAGCGTGGTTGAGCAGGCTTTCCCTATTTCATTTTCGGCCTACATTATTGCCGCGCCATGGTGTTATGGTGTGGCGTATTGCTTGTTTTGCTGGTTTGGGAGTGTTGCTGATGAATGCGCAATTGGAGGCCAACAAGAAGAACGCGCAGGCGTTTTATGATCTCATGTTCAATCAGTGCAAACCACGCGAGGCGGTTGAGCTTTATGTGGGTGACCACTACATCCAGCATAACCCGCACGTTGCAGATGGAAAGCAAGCTTTTATCGATTATTTTGAGCGCATGGCGGCAGAATATCCGGGCAAAAAAACCGTATTTAAACGGGCCATTGCGGAAGGCAATCTTGTTGTATTGCATTGCCATCAAATTTGGCCGGGCAGTCATGATTATGCGGGCATGGATATTTTCCGGTTTGATGAAAACGGAAAGATTGTCGAGCACTGGGATGTGCTTCAAATTATTGAAGATCATTCAGAAAATGACAACGGGCTGTTTTAGCGGCGCACTTGTTGCTTCTTATCATTAATAATGCGGTGGGCGCTCGTCGACTTCGCCACCGCCAGAATTATCCATCTCTTCCATTTGCGCATATAGCTTCGCGATTTCACGCTGCAATTTGTCAAACTCTGCCCATTGTTTGGCTATGGTCTGGTTAAGATCATCAATGGTTTGATCTTGATATGCGATGCGCATTTCTAGGGCTTCGATGCGCTCGATAAATTTGTTGTCGACGCTCATTGTTCTGCCTTCTTAGCTTCTTCCATTGCAGCCTTTTCGGCCTCGCGCTTTTTTGCGGTGCGGACTGCATATTCCGCCATTGTGATGCCGGATACGATAAAGATTGCTGCGATAAAGTGATAAGTTTGCAGCGCTTCACCGAGGATAATCACGGACAAGATGGCACCAAAGAGTGGCAATGCATTGATGAACAGGCTGGCTCGGTTGGCGCCGATCAATTCCACCCCGCGCGCATAAAATAGCTGCGAGAGGATGGAGGGGAATAAGCCAGTGTAGAGCACCAACACCCAGCCCAGCAACGTTATGTCGGGAATGCCCGCTACAAAGGCTGGCAGGCCGCCCAAAAACAGCTGATAGAACAGGGCCCCCAAAGTGGCGAAAAAGAAGGTGACCGCCAAAAATGTCATCCAGTGCACGGTGGGGCGGTAACGCAGGCAAACGGAGTAGGCGGCGTAGATCACACAGGCGATTAGCACGAGTCCATCACCGATATTGATGTCCATCCGTGCAAGCCGCATTGGGTTGCCTGCGGTTGCCACATAAATGACACCGATTAAGGTGAGAACCACACCTAAGAGCTGCAATGGATAAGCACGCTGCTTAAACAAAACGAAATTTGCCAGCATAACCATCATCGGAATAGATGCTTGTTCAATCGCGCCGTTCACCGCTGTGGTGTGTTGGGCGCCGAGATAAAGGAACAGATTAAAGCCAGCGAACCCAACTGCGCCGTAAAACCCGAGGAGCCAGAAGTTTTTCAGCAATTTCGGCAAGTCATTTTTCAGGTGTGGCCAAGCAAAAGGCAAAATAACGAGAAAGCCCAAAGTAAAACGCCCGGCGATTAGGCTGGTGGGTGAAATGTCGTCCACCGCCAGTTTACCCGCCACCATATTGCCACCCCAGAACAGTGATGTGAGCACCAAAAGCACATAGGGTTGATTAAACAGTTGATGGAAGGGATTTTTTCTTACGTTTGCTGCCGATTGTGGTTTTGTCATAGGTTCACTTTTGCTATATCAGCTTCGCTTATCAGGTTTTGATCCGGTTCTAAACACCCATTTGGACCGAAAGATTGGCTTTTGCGGGCAGTGGGTATGCATTTGGGCATTATTCTGTCCCAATCCTGTGTCAGTGAAAGCGATCGTGAAGGAGAATTAAGTTTAATGGCAAATGTTGTTGTGATCGGCTCCCAATGGGGCGATGAAGGCAAGGGCAAAATTGTAGACTGGTTGAGCGAACGCGCAGATGTGGTTGTGCGGTTCCAAGGCGGTCACAATGCCGGCCATACTTTGGTGATCGATGGGGTCACCTATAAAACAGCATTGTTGCCTTCTGGCGTTGTGCGCCCGGGCAAATTCTCCGTGATCGGCAATGGCGTTGTTGTTGATCCGCATCATTTCGTCAAAGAGTTGGCGTTGCTGCGCGGCCAAGGTGTTGAAATTTCGCCTGAGAATTTGATGGTCGCGGACAATGCGTGTTTGATCCTGTCGCTGCACCGCGAACTTGACAGCTTCCGCGAAAACTCAAATGCAGGCTTGAAGATCGGCACCACCAAGCGCGGCATGGGCCCAGCTTATGAAGATAAGGTTGGCCGTCGCGCCATCCGCGTTGCTGATTTGGCAGATCCGGAGATTTTGAAATCGAAGATCGATCGCTTGCTGCGTCACCACAATGCGTTGCGTCGTGGTTTGGGCATTGAGGAAATGAAAGCAGAGACCATCTACGATGAATTGATGGAAGTTGCTGATGAATTGCTGCCCTTCTCTGGCCGGGTTTGGGAACGGCTTAACCAAATGCGTCGTGATGGCAAACGCATCCTGTTTGAAGGCGCGCAAGGCGCATTGCTTGATATTGAGCATGGCACCTATCCGTTTGTGACCTCGTCCAACACGATCGGTGGTCAGGCCGCCAATGGGTCTGGTTTGGGGCCTGGCGCATTGGATTATGTTTTGGGCATCACCAAGGCATACACAACCCGTGTGGGTGAGGGACCATTCCCGACCGAACAGCTGAATGAAGTTGGCGAATATCTTGGCGAAAAAGGCCATGAGTGGGGCGTGAACACAGGTCGTAAACGTCGTTGTGGTTGGTTTGATGCGGTTTTGGTGAAGCAGACTGTTCAAGTGTCTGGCATTAATGGCATTGCGTTGACCAAGCTCGATGTTTTGGATGGCATGAAAGAAATTAAAGTATGTGTTGGCTATGAGTTGGATGGGGAGCGCATTGATTATTTGCCTGCGACCATGCAGGGCCAAGCCAATGTGAAACCAATTTATGAAACCCTAGAGGGCTGGCAGGGCACGACCGCAGGGGCGCGTTCGTGGGCTGATTTGCCAGCTGAAGCAGTGAAATATGTACGGCGGATTGAAGAGTTGATCGGCACACCGGTTGCGGTTCTATCCACATCTCCGGAGCGCTTAGACAGCATTTTGGTGCATGACCCTTTTCAAGACTAAGTTTTTTTCGCTACAACTAATAAGGGGTTAAGTCCCAAGGAATGAGTTTAAGTAGCTAATGGCAGATTATAAAGAGCTTTTGCGCCGGGCGATTGAAGCCTTGCCGGAGAACAACGGCACAGCCCGCCGGGCTGTTTATGAAAAAGCGCGTTCTGCGCTTGTGTCGCAATTGCACGCGATTGAACCGCCTATTCCGGCGCGTCAAATCACACAGCATCGCCTGACGCTTGAAGATTGCATTCGCCAAGTTGAGCAAGAAGCAACAGAAAAGCTGTTGCAGGGCCTTTCGCATCGCGAACAGGAAGCTGAAGTAGAAGAGGCAGTGGCGACACCGTCTATGCTCGCGCAGCAACCCGTTGCCGAAGAAGTTGAGGATGTAGAAGAGGCTGCACCTGTTGCTGCTCCTCCAGTTGAGGTCTCCGCGGCTAAGAAAGCACCTGCGCCAGCGGCAGAGCCTGCGAAAGCGGAAAAGCCTGCGCCGAAGGCAGAGGTTGTTGCTGAGGAGCCAAAAGCACCTGCCAAAGATGACGAAAAGTCAAAGGCTGAAGACAAAGCTGCTGATGACAGTTTTGACCAGGCACCAATTGAAGAAGACTTTGAGGCTGAGTCAGCTGAAAAAGAAGCTGAAGCTGTTGAGGAAATTGTCGAGCCAGAAGTTGAACCCGAGCCTGAGGCGCCTAAAAAGGCTGCTGCAGAAGCGCCTGTCTCATCTCATGTTGAAGAGGTGGTCGAGGAAGAAGACGATATTGCTTCAGAACCTTCGGCAGCCGAAGAAGAAAATGATGATGAGCAAGAGGAAGAATCTGAGCCGTTTGCGAATTATAGCCTGATCGAGCAATTGCAGGAAATGAGCGGGGAGGAGACTGACCTTAACCCGTCCAGCATTGACGATGTGATTGCGCAGGCGCGCGCTGCCTCTGGCGCAGAAGCACCAGCGCCTAGTTTAGATGGGCGAAATAATTCGCCTGCCGCTGCAAGTGTGAAAGAGGCGCTCTCAAGCGTTCGCGAAGTTGATGTTGAGCCAGAAGATCTGGCGGATGTCGATGAAGATGATGACGCGCAGGCGGCGATTGATCGGGCTTTGTTGGCTCTTGATCGTGAGGCCGAAGGCAAAAAAGACGATGATGCCGACCAAGCGCTCATGAATGCGAGTTCAAAAGGAACGCTTGCTGTCGCTGCTAAAGACGAATTGCAGATGGTTGAAGATCATGCTGAGTTTGTCGAAGATGAACAATCTGATGGCGGCGGTGGTCTGCTTATTTTCCTTGGTGTGTTCGTGTTGCTGATTGGCTTGTTGGGTGGCGGCACCTATTGGGCCTGGCGCGAAGGCTATGTCAATCTTGATCCGGTGTTGGAGCAAGTGGGCTTGAGCGGCTTGGCGGTCAATGAAACGCCAGACAATAACACCACAAATGATGCTCCGCCTGTCACTGCGAACACTGATGCAACGCCACCGCAAACCAATGTTCGGGATGTGACACCGAGCAGCAACAATACAAATGTGACGGAAACGCCGACTGCAAATGAAGGTGGTCGTTTGGCCGCGGAGAGCGATCAAGACGGCGCAGGCACAACTGACGGCAATACCCCAACCGAAACACCGGCGGACACAACGGATGTGGCCACTGCGGATACGGATGGGGCAGCGGGTGAAGCACCAGATGTTGGTGTCGATGATGGTCGTTTGCAGAGCGAGGGTGACAACGCCACGGCGGACGATACAACCGAAAACCCATTGAATGTTGAAGACCCAACAGCGCAAGCGACAACCGGCGCTCAGTCACTGCTTATTGAAGAGCAGTCTAGTGGCTCAGGTGGGGCAGTGCCGTTCTCTGGTCAAACCCAATGGGCGCGCGATGTTGATGAGTTGGGCTTGCCCACCATTCGCGCCACCGCGTCTATTCCTGCGCGTAATTTGTCGGTCGATTTGTTGATCCGCAAAAACAGTGATGAAGCTTTGCCGGCTAGCCATCTCATTGAGGTGAACTTCACGGTGACCGAGAGCTTCTTGGGTGGCAGTGTTGCCAGCTTGCCGGGCGTGTTGATGAAAGATCAGGAATTGGCGCAAGGCACAACTTTGGTGGGTGCATCTGTGCGGATCGTCGACAACTCATTCTTGTTTGCCATGAGCGGTGCAGAAACTGATGTGGCGCGCAATTTAGAACTGTTGGGGCAAAACGGTTGGCTGGATCTGCCGCTTATTTATAGCACAGGCCGCAAAGCCATTCTGACGCTTGAAAAGGGTTCAGCAGGCACAGAATTGTTTGAAGAAGTGCTGGCCGAATGGGCAAACAACTAGGCGTTGATTTTGCTAAATAGCTTTGAGCTTTCCCTCGCTGAGGGAAAGCTGGCGTGTTGCCAATTCAGTTAAGTCTTTTTGATGGTGGCTTACCAAAATGGTGTGCCACCCTTTTTGTGTCACCAGTTCGCGCACCAATTGCCGCATTTCATCGGCTGTTTGGTCGTCTAGGGCCGAAAATGGCTCATCCAGCAACAGGATGGGGCGATTGCGTCCCAATGTGCGTGCTAGGGCCACCCGTTGCTGTTGCCCTCCTGAAAGTTCGGCACAGATGTTTTTTTCAAAGCCATTGAGATCAACTTGTGCCAAAAGCGCGCCAGCGCCCTTTGGTTCATCTAGCCCAAGCTCTACATTTTTTTGTGCGCTAAGATGCTCAAAAACATTGTCTTTTTGAAAGAGGATGGAAATGGGACGGTCCTCAGTTTTGAGGGCAGTAATGTCTGTTTGATCAAGTTGGATTTCGCCGCTATGTGGGCGCAAAAAACCAGCGATAAGATCGAGCAATGTGGATTTGCCAGACCCGCTTTTGCCGGATATCCCCAAAATCTCGCCCGCGTTCACTTGCAGCGAAAAATCATAATTTGGCGCGTCGGAGCCATAGCTGAATTGAAGGCTGTTAATATTAAGCACGGCGGTTGATCCTGAACAGGTGGGGCAAGGCCCAAAAACTAAAAATAACCAGCGCCAACAAAATGCCAGCGACCAGTGCGGCATCGTTGGAGCGGTAGCTGCCCAATGCACGATACATTAGCCAGGGCAGGGTGGAAAATTCGTCGGTGCCGAACAAGGCAATCACACCCACATCGCCCAATGAGAAGGTGAAGCCAAGCGCAAAAACATAGCCCGCTTCGCGACGGGAGAGGGGCCATTCGATATAGCGGAAGCGCTGCCAGCCGGTCATGTTAAGCGACATGGAAAGCTTTCCATAGCGGTTGGCCAGTTTCTCGTAGGATGGTGTAAGCGCCGCGCTGGCCAGTGGCAGTGCCAACAAGGCATTTGCAAGGATCAAAACCCAAACGCCCACTGCTTGTGTCGGCAATGCCAAATGGCGCGTGATTAAAAAGAACCCCAAACCCAACACCATGGCAGGCATTGCCATATAGGCAAAAATCGGGGCGCCGAGGATCAAACGATAAAGGCGAGGAAACCTTGCGGTGCCTAGCTTTTCGGCGCGTTTTAGCTCGCCACGAGCTGTTGCCAACAAGGTGGCCAATAAAAGAGTGAGGCTGGCGCTGACGCTTGCAATTATGAGGCTTGCCCACAGGGCATTCAAGAACTTTTCCTTACCCAAATAGGGGATCAAAGCGGGCGACATTGCTTTTTGGAATATCGCAATCAGTGGGGTGAGATAAAAGGCGGCAACCAGCAATAGGAATGTCGTCAACACCCATTTAGACCGCCCATCGGCTGGCCAGAGATTTTGCACGCTGGCTTGGCCGATCATCATGCTTTTGGTGTTCCAATTTGCGGCAGGCACAATGATCAGTAGGCAGAACAGCAGTTGGCTGGCAGCTAAAAGTGCCGCGCGGGTGAGGTCGAAATCGACGCGCACCGCTTCGAAAATGGCGACCTCGAACGTGGCGTTCGCTGGGCCACCGCCCAATAAGAGCACCAACGCAAACGAGGTGAAGCACATCAGAAAGATGGTTGCTGCGAGGCCCGGGATGGCGGGTTTTAACGCAGGCCACTCAACATAGAGGAAGCGTGCGAATGGGCTCAGATTGAGTGATCGTCCCAACTTTAGTTTGGACTTTGGGGTGGCCGAAAGTCGATCGTAAAACAAACGCGCGGCGAAAGAACCGTTCAGCAATGTGTGGGCCATTAGGATGCCGGCAAGGCCGAAAATAGAGAAATTGAGATCTTGGTCCAATAAAGATTTGGCAGCGCTGCGCAACCATCCGGCGCGCCCCCAAACGGCCAGCAAGCCAAATGCGACAATGATCGTGGGCAAAACCAATCCAGCGGATAGGAGTGCGATGGCGAGGCCTTTGCCACGAAAGCGCAGGCGATATAGGGCGATGGCTGCGGGAGCACCAACCAGCAGAGAAAACAGAACGGACAGCGCCGCTTGTATGGAACTCATGCGCAACAAGTGCCAGATGTTGGCGCTTAGGGCGCTTTGATTAGATGGGAGATTTTGTGCGGCATTGACGATGACGAACAAAACCAAAAAAATGGTGGCGAACACCATAAAGGTGACGGAAAGGCCACCGATAAACCGCCAATTGATTGGCGAACGTGCCGCCGCTGGGGGCGGCGACACGTCGATTGATGTTGATTTATTGGCCGATCGCGGCAAAGAAGTCATCAATATATTTCTTTGTGTTCTGACCCACAGTTGCGTCGTCAAGAATAAGGCTTTTTTCTTTCGGCAATGGGGTATCAAACCCTTCTGGCAGGCCATTGTCCAGCGGCACAACAGGGAACATCCAGTTGGTGGTCGGGATAACTTCTTGCCCGCTTTGGCTCACAAGGAAGCTTAGGAAGTCATTGGCGAGCTCTTTTTGGTCAGAGCTTTCCAATATCCCGGCAAGTTCCACTTGTACATAGTGGCCTTCTTCAAACTGGGCTGCCAAATATTTTGTCTCTTCCTCGGCAATCCGGTGGTAGGACGGGGAGCTTGTGTAGGACAAAACCATGTCCGCTTCACCCTCAAGGAAAAGACTATAGGCTTCAGACCAGCCTTTGGTGACAGTCAGGATGTTGGGAGCAATGTCGGCCCAAAGTGCATCCGCTTGGTCGCCCTTTGCGGCTTGCATCCATAGCACCAAGCCAAGGCCTGGAGTGGATGAACGTGGGTCTTGAATGGCAATTTTGAATTCTTCACCCATGGAAGCCAATTCTTTAAATGAAGACGGCGGCGTTTCAATTTTGCTGCTGTCATAGACAAAAGCAAAATAACCATAGTCGAACGGCACAAACTGGCTGGATGAATAATCAACAGGCAGTTCGAGCGCAGAGAGATCTACATTGTGGTCTGCGAACAATTGGGTGTTTTTCGCTTCGGCGGCTACACTTGTGTCGAGGCCCAAAATGATGTCCGCGTCGGTGCCGGGACCTTCAAGTTGTGCTTTGCGCAATGCGCCAATGGATGAATCTGCACCAACGAAATCAACTTCACACGCGCAATTTTCTTCAAAACCGGCTTTCAATTGTGGGCCTGGGCCCCATTCGGCGGCAAAGCCATCATAGGTGTAAATGGTGAGGGTGGGCTTATCTTGCGCTGCCGCGGCAGAAACAAGGGTTGAAAAACCTACAAGCGCCGCAAGTCCAATTTTTTGAAAAGACATTTATTTCTCCTTATAAACAGGACATATTGCGATCGTGCTTGAAAGGGGAAAGTCGAAGAGGGGAACTGATGTTCCTTTTCGCTCAAACTCCCTCCGCCAGCATGACCTGGTTCAGGTTCAATGGGTAATTCTCAGCTCTTTAGGAGCACCCCAGTGAGACGACGCCAACCTATCTGAAATGGAATAAGATTCAAGAGCGAATATGCCGCAACAAAATGATGTTCTGCCAGAGCTTAGCTTTGATACGCCAATTGTGATTTTGGGCGGTGGCTTTGTGGATGTAGCCGCTTTGCTTGACCTTGCTGCGCGCGGCTACCCCGTTATTGCGGCAGATGGAGCGGCGGCAGTTGCGCTGGCCGCAAATGTGCCTTTGGCCGCGATCATTGGGGATATGGATTCTTATGTTGATGATCCAAATTTACCAACCTCCACTTTGGTGGTGGAGCTTTCGGAGCAGATAACAACCGATTTTGAGAAGTGCCTCTATAAAACTGATGCACCACTTTACATATGCTTAGGCATGATCGGTAAACGGTTCGATCACAGTTTGGCCGCGCTACATGCGGCGCAGAAGTATGGTCGCCGTAAAAATATGATTTTGATGGATGAAACAGATGTGATCGCTGTTGTGTCGGGCACAGTATCGTTCGAAGTGCCGCCCGAAACACGGATCTCTGTTTATCCATTGTCGCCGATTAAAATGGCTTCGTCGGAGGGGTTGTATTATCCTTTGGATGACCTCACATTGGCACAGGGCGAATTGATTGGCACCTCAAATTGCGCCAATGACACGCAGGTGAAAATTGTACCGGCGGTTGAACAGAATGCCCCCTATTTATTGATCCTGCCCAATAAACACTTAAATGCACTAATTGAAATTGAGATGAGCCATGTATCAGCCCCCGGCATTTAAAGAAGAACGTCCAGAAGTTTTACAGCAATTGGTGCAAAGCCATCCATTGGCGATGTTGGCGTGCAATGGCAAAGGTGTGCCCATCGTCAACCATGTGCCCATGATTTGGGCCGGGGAAATGCAGAGGCCAATCTTGTTGGCCCATTTGGCAAAGGGCAATGATCTGATCAAACAGATTTTTGACGGGCAAGAAGCATTGGCCGTGTTTCAGGGCGCAACGCATTACATTACCCCGAGTTGGTATCCGGGCAAAAAGGAGCACGGCAAAGTTGTGCCCACCTATAATTATATGGTGGCTCATTTGCGCGGCACGCTACACTTTCATGAAGATACGGGCTGGCTGTTAAATCAGCTGAACGGTTTGACCAACCAGATGGAATCTGGACGGGATGGACCATGGTCTGTCGATGACGCACCAGAAGCTTTTACGGAGCGGCAGCTCAAAGGCATTTATGGCGTGGAATTGCGGGTGACGGAAATGGTCGGCAAATGGAAAGTGAGCCAAAACCGTGCTGTTGCCGATCAGCAAAGCGTTGCCGCTGGGTTGCGCGGCGAAGGCAATGACGAGGCGCAGCACATGGCTGACCTCATCTCCGCTAAGCTATAGCTTGTCGCTAGGCGTTTTCCAGCATGGCACGTTTGACTTCGGCCTGCACCTTTTCGAAGGCGCGTACTTCAATTTGACGGATCCGTTCGCGTGATACGTCAAATTCTTGTGCCAACTCTTCTAAGGTGAGTGGCGGTTCTTTCAAGCGACGCGCTTCAAAGATTTTTTGCTCACGCTCATTCAGCACGCCCATGGCGTCTTTGAGCAATTGCATCCGCTCGTCATACTCTTGGCTGTCGCCCAGAACTTTTTCTTGGCTCGGTGCTTCATCAACAAGCCAGTCCTGCCATTGAGACGCCCCTTCGTCGGACCGCATGGGCGCGTTCAAAGAAGCATCGCCAGTTAGGCGCTCATTCATGGACACCACATCATCTTCAGACACATCAAGTGTGGTGGCGATTTGTTTGATTTGATCGGGATGCAGTGCGCCATCTTCCAGCGCTGCCAATTGGCCCTTCACTTTGCGCAAGTTGAAAAACAGGCGCTTTTGCGCTGCGGTCGTGCCGATTTTCACCAGCGACCAAGAGCGTAATACATATTCTTGGATCGACGCGCGAATCCACCACATGGCATAGGTTGCCAAACGAAAACCCTTATCGGGTTCAAACCGCTTCACAGCCTGCATCAAGCCCACATTGCCTTCTGATATCACTTCAGAGATCGGCAGGCCGTAGCCGCGATAGCCCATGGCGATTTTCGCCACTAGACGCAAATGGGAAGTAATCAATTTTTGTGCTGCTTCGGGGTCTTCATGCTCTTTATAGCGCTTGGCGAGCATAAATTCTTCATCCGGTTCCAGCATTGGAAATTTACGGATTTCTTGCAAATAGCGGGAGAGCCCACTATCGGATGTTAAGGTCGGTAAATTTGACTGGGCCATAAAGCACCCTCACTCCTATGACAATCGCTATTTATGCATTGCGCATCAAACAGCGATAAAGCGCTTCGATTATCGAACACGCTCAAATCATTCCACTGGTCACTATATAGGTTCGATATATGGTATTTCATCCCCTAAAGGTGAAAAAATATCGTCCAAATTTGTATTTATTGTGAAAAATCATCTTCAATCTCGGGAAAAAGCGCATTTTCCAAGTCAGCCATATCTTCCGGTAGAGGCGCCGTGAAGGTCATTTTTTCGCCGCTAGTCGGATGTTCAAACCCCAAAAGGGTAGCATGTAGTGCTTGGCGATTGAGGGCTTTCAACGCTTGTTGTGCTGGCATGGGCAGATTGCGCATTTTGCTTTCCATTCCCGCACCATAGGTTGTGTCCCCCAATAGGGGATGGCCTATATGGGTCATATGCACACGGATTTGGTGGGTGCGTCCTGTTTCCAGCCGACATTTCACGCGGGAGACGGTCCATTTGTGGCCGCCAAAAGTGTGGTCCAATCTGAAATGGGTAATGGCGTTGCGGCCGCCGGATTTCAACACCGCTTGCTTGATGCGGTTTTTGGGGTCGCGACCAATTTGGGTTTCGGTTTTGCCCTTGGCGGGGCGCGGTTCGCCCCACACCAGCGCGATATATTCGCGCTCTAATGGGCCGGTGCGCCCATGGTCAGCAAATTGGGCAGCCAAATGATTGTGGGCCTGTTCGGTTTTGGCCACCACCATCACGCCTGTAGTGTCTTTATCCAAGCGATGCACAATGCCGGGGCGCTTCACGCCTCCAATGCCGGAAAGGCTATCGCCGCAATGATAGAGTAAAGCGTTGACCAATGTACCATCTTCGCTGCCGGGGGCCGGGTGCACCACCATGTCGGCTGGTTTGTTGATCACAATCAGATCATTGTCTTCATAAAGTACATCAAGGGCGATTTGTTGCGCCTTGGGGAGGGCATCAATCGGTTGGGGTAAAATCAAGCAGACATGTTGATCTTGTTTGACGCGGTATTTCGGCTCGCTTATGGTCGCGCCATCAAGGGTGAGTGCATTTTGGCGAATAAGGTCTTGGCAGCGAGAGCGGCTGATCTCTTCAGCAAAATGAGCCACCACAACATCCAGCCGTTTGCCTGCCCATTCCGGCGGCACGGTGAAATCTAGCATTTGTTGTGCGTCCGAGGAGCTTGCGGTCATGTCAAATAAGGGTCCTAATGTTGATCAACCCCATGAGGAGCTTACGCCAGAAGCCGAAGCGGTGATTAATCGGGCACGGCGTTCCTTTGGCGTTTCAATCATGGTGATGTTGGTGGGCTTTATCGCTGTTGCTGGCGCACTTGTCTATCGGGTGATGCAAAATTCTGGTGCTGATCAATATCAGGCGCAGTCAATTGCCTTGCCGCAAGGGGCTGAAGTGCGCAACGCTGTGGCGCAATCTGGCACAATCACATTGACTTTGGATGTTGAGGGCGAAACCGTTGTGCGCATTGTTGACGCGAAAACGGGCACCGTGTTGCAAGATATTCGTTTTACACCGGAATTGGCCGAATAGGCTGGTCGATTATTGATTGCCTGCGACGCGCTTAAGCGCGTCCATGCGATCAGAAACCCGGCCTCTGCCAGATTTGTTTTCAGCCTCTGGGCTATCGAGTTCTTCTAGCCCGTCTTCTGCATATTTGCGCACGCGGTCGAACAGGCTTTCTTCTTGTTCCACCGCTTCGTCTTGGGCGTCATTGGCATAAACGATATGGCTGATATCGACAGCAAGGTCTTCCAGCCGACGGCGCATTGCATCATGGTCGGCATTTTTCCGGGCGAAGTTGGCAAGAATATCTTCTTCAATATCTTTGATGCGGCTGCCAATATCCTCGAGCTCATCCTCAAGCGACAATTCATGTGCCAAGCTATGTGTTTCTTCCGTTGGCTCCTCGACCGGTGAAGCTGTTGCTTTGCTTTCTTTCAAACCCTCTTGGCTCAACCGTTTAAAGCGTGCCGCTGTGATGCGGATTTGCGCTTCTGCCTCATCGATCAGGTCTGGAATGCCATTTTCGAGAAGGTCTTCGGCAGAAAGCTTATATTTGGCTTTGATCTGTTTGATCTGTTCAATGCTGGCCTTAAAGCGTTTTTCCAAATTGTCGGCACGCTGTTTTTGCACTTGCACGGCATTGAGCAGGTTGCCCGTATCGCGATCATAATCGCCGGTCATCTTGGCTTCGTTAAAGGCAGAGATGGTGGCAGAATTGGCGATGTTGGCCACGGCGCGGGCCTCGTCCAATTCCTGCAATTTGTCCGCTAGATCCCGTTCGCGCGCCCGCAGACGTTGCGAAAGATTGGTGGTTTCAATCTCATAGGCGCGCACCCGGTCGCGCAGATTTTCGTTGCGCTCTTCCATATCGTCCGCAATGGAGATGGCTTCATTATATTCGCGGGTTTGAAGCTCAAGCGTTTCGCGCATTTCGGTGAGTTCGTTCAAATGGGTTGCGCGTTTGTGGCGCAAATCATCCAGTTGCAATTCCAGCTTGCGCATGTCGAGCGCATATTTAGCGCGCAACTGATCTTTTTCGGCTTTGAATTCGGTGAGGGTGACAGGTGTAGCCGCTGCAATGCGGCGCTTGGTGAGGCGCACGGCGCGCCGCCAAACCGACGGCATGATCAAAAGCGCAAGAATTGAGGCACACAGAAAGCCTAAGGCGGCAAACATCAAATTCTCGATAATCATGCACCAACTCCCTGTAGCAGCGCACAAATGCTGGGCGCGCGACAATGACCTATTCTTATATGGTGCAGTTTACAAGAAATAACAGCACAGGTCACCACTAACTCAGTAAATAGTTAACTGCGGTGACCTGCAACAATAGCAAGGAAAGCCTTGGCTTATAGCGGGTTCCAAGTGGGCTGCTGAGTGAATTTCAGGTAGCCTACATTTACGCCCAAACGTGCACCAACACCTGAGCGGATCGGCACGATATACACGTCTTTATATTTCATCACGGTCATGCCAATGCCGCCGACCATATAGGCCGAGCCTTCAACGCCTGGGTAACGGCCATAAATGGCATTGGTTGATGGCAAGTTATAGACCAACATCATGGTCTTAGAGCCATCGGCACCAATGTCGAAGCCTAGCGTCGGCCCCTGCCAGAACAGCGGATGGTTGCCTGCGTTCTTGGTGTAGAGCTGCCCTTCGCCATAGCGCACGCCGCCAAACAGGGCGGCAGAGCCTTCTTGGCCCAAAATATAGCCATTTGGCAGGCCATATTGGGCGACAGCACGCTCCACAACAGAGGCGAGGCCTTGGGAGACTTTGCCAAAGAATTGGCCACCAGCGACGACCAGTTCATCTGTCGAATAATTGTCAGAAAGCGTGCCGGATTGGGCATGGGCGCTCAAGGGCGCAAATGTGAGGGTTAGGAAAATTGAGATAAATAAAGCGAAGCGTTTCACCATTGCACTAGTGGTCCTTTGGCTTTTTTGCTGCTTTAGCCTCCCCCGCAGAAGGTTTAAAGCAAAAGAATGGTATTGCATTAACCTTGGCGTCACCCCTTATTGATAGAGTGGTGCCGATTGCAACCAGAATAGATGCAAATCAAGGCAATGATGCGGCAATTCGGTAAACAAACATTAACGATAAAGGGGCTTTGGGGCATTTTTTCTTTGCTTTTGAGCGCCTGTTTTCTTGTGGTGCCCACTGCGGCCAACACAGAACGTTTCATCCTCGATATCTACGTGACCAACCCGCTCTCTGGTTCCGCCATTGAGGGCATGGATCCGGTGAGTTATTTCACCGAGCCTGAGCCGTTGGTCGGCACGCCTCAATATGAATATGAGTGGGAAGGCGTATCCTGGTTTTTTGCCAATGAGGCAAATAAGCGGGTGTTCATGTCTTCACCTGAATCTTACGCACCACAGTTTGGCGGGTATGGCTTGGCGGGCGTCGCGCGGGGCTATTTGTCGAAGGGCAATCCGCGCATCTATGTCGTCCATAATCAACGGCTATATTTGTTTTACTCTCCCGGCAATCGCGAGGCATTCTTGATCGAAAAAGCGGCCATGCTGAACTATGCCCTTGATAATTGGACGGGGTTGAAGGTGCGTTTGGCCCGCCGCTAAGCGAAAAATCATAGGAATTTAAGCATTCAGTGTTGCCCCGCCTTTGTGTGCGGGTAAAACTTGGGGCTAGCGAATCGCGCTTAAACAGAGGCATGTGGCGCGTTCAACCAGCTTTAAGGAATGAAAATGGCGGATATTGTGCAATTGAGCGGACCTGACCTTGCGGCCATGCTGTGCTCCAAGGTGTGTCACGATTTGATTAGTCCGGTAGGGGCAATTGGCAATGGGCTTGAGGTGCTTAGCGACCCAGATCAAGCTGAAATGGCAGATTTCGCTCAGGAATTGATCAACAATTCTGCTCGGCAGGCCCGTGCAAAGCTTGAGTTTGCTCGCTTGGCATTTGGCGCATCTTCCACGCAAGGCACTGAGATTGACACCCGCGACGCTGAAAAAGTAGCGCTGGGCTATATGGCGGGGGAAAAGGCCGACATTGAATGGCATATCGAACCTGTCTTGATGCCAAAGAACAAAGTAAAATTGTTGCTCAACATGTTGCTGATCGCCGCTGGCTCTGTTCCGCGTGGTGGCAAGATTGTTGTGCGCTTGGATGATGCGGCGCTGGAAGATAAAGGCTTTATGCTGCGTTGCACTGGGCCAAAAACATTTATTCCACGTGGAAATGTTGCCTTGCTTAAAGGCACGCCGGAAGATGGCCGTGTGGATGCGCAAGTGATCCAACCATTCTATACTGGCCTTTTGGCGCGTGAAAGCGGCTTAGATTTGCGGCTTGAATTGGTTGATGAAGCGGTTGAGTTCGACGCGTTTGCTGCCAAGTAAATTAACCCCCATTTGAATTGTGACGGCCCCTAAGTACGACTACTTAGGGGCCGTTTTTTCAATGTCTCATTAACCGTTGTGGCGCAGGCTAATCACATATTTTGTGTGATTTTACCTTGGTGAATGTGTCCATGGATGAGTTGATTAGCGATTTTATTGTTGAGACTGGTGAAAGTCTTGAACAGATTGATGCGGCCCTTGTCGCGTTTGAACAGCACCCCCAAGATCAGGATATTTTGCGGCAGGTCTTTCGCTTGGTGCACACGATCAAAGGCACTTGTGGCTTTTTGGAGCTAACGCGGCTCGAAGCGCTCACCCATGCTGCCGAAAATCTAATGGGGCGGTATCGCGATGGCTTGTCGCCAACACCTGATGGCGTCAATACCATTCTCAAAGTGATCGATCAGATCAAATCTCATATCGACCATATGGTGGCCCATTCCGGCGCTGAGCCAGTGGGCGACGATCAAACATTGATTGATGCCCTCAACCTGCTTGCCGCTGACAATGGAACACCAGATGATCAGTTTGGCGCCGAGGCCCCATTCGTCGCTGAGGCTAACGCTCATGTGCCATTGGACCCATTGGAGGAGGCATTTCGCAATGCGCCGGGGCCGGATGATCTGATCCCATCGCCAATTGTTACTGCTGAACCAGAAGTTATGTCGCAAAAGGCGGAGAAAGATCACAATATCGTACCGCCACAGGGCGCCATTCGGGTGCAATTGGGTGTGTTGGAACAATTGATGACCATGGTGTCGGAGTTGGTGCTCACACGCAATCAATTGATGGCCGTGAGCCGCGACCATGAAGATGCGCGTTACAACACGCCCTTGCAGCGCCTATGTTCCGTGACTGCCGAATTGCAGGACGGGGTGATGAAAACCCGGATGCAGCCGATCTCGGCACTGTGGCAGAAAATGCCGCGCATCGTCCGCGATCTGGGCAAGGAGCTTGGCAAGCAAATCACGCTGGACATGAGCGGTGAGGAAACCGAGTTGGACCGGCAGGTGTTGGAGCAGATCAAAGATCCGCTCACACATATGATCCGCAATGCGGCAGATCATGGCTTGGAAACGCCATCGGATCGATTAGCGGCAGGCAAAGTTGAAACGGGCCGGATTGAATTGAATGCCTTTCATAAGGGTGGGCAGATTGTAATAGAAATCCGCGATGATGGTCGCGGGTTGGACGCTGACAAGCTTAAGCAAAAAGCTTTGGAACGAGGGCTTGTTACGCCTGCTGAGGTGGAACTGATGTCTGAAAGTCAGGCGCATCAGCTAATTTTTCATCCGGGATTTTCAACAGCCGCCGCCATCACCAGTGTTTCTGGTCGCGGTGTGGGCATGGATGTGGTGCGCACCAACATTGAGATGATTGGCGGCACGATTGAGCTGCAATCCAGTTTGGGTGAAGGCACACTGGTCAGTCTCAATATTCCACTTACGTTGGCGATTGTGCCGGCGCTGATCGTTGCCAGTCATGAGGAGCGATTTGCCGTGCCGCAACGTGCCGTGCGCGAATTGGTTCGTCTCACGCCACAGGAAAAGCTGGCTGGTGCCACTGCGACAGATTTGGAAATGCAGATTGAATTGGTCAATGGTGCGCATGTGTTGCAATTGCGTGATCAATTGTTGCCGATTTTGAGCTTGGACGCGGCGCTTGGCGTGCGCACCATGGCGCACGCAGAACTGACCCAGCGCGACGGATTCGTCGTTGTACTGGAAATTGGCGCGTTTCGGTTTGGGTTGCTGGTAGACGCTGTGTTCCACACTGAGGAAATTGTCGTTAAACCAATGGTGGGTGCGTTGCGAGAGCTTAAGCATTTTTCTGGTACCACCATTTTGGGCGATGGCAGCGTTATCATGATTTTGGACGCGCCGGGACTGGCGGCGCAGGTGACGCAGAGCGAATTGAATGATCATGCCGATCAACAGGCTGAACAGACAATTGATCAGCAGGTGGTCAATCAAATCGAGCTGTTATGTTTTGCTTTGGAAGGCGAGGGCCGCAAAGCGGTGCCATTATCGTTGATCCATCGATTAGAGCTTGTTGATCTTAGCCACATTGAACGTGTCGGTGGTCGGTTCACCTTGCAATATACGGAACGGCTGATGCCGATTGTGTTTCTCCGTGCGCTTGACCAAGCTGATTGGCAGGCAGGGCGGCAAAAACCGCTTCTGGTGTTTGAAGATCACGGGTTCTTATTGGGTGTGGTGGTTGATCAGGTGTTGGATATCTGCCTAGCGCCACCGCAATATGACCTTGATGGCGCGGGCGAAGGCTATTTGGGATCTGCCATTTTGGATGGCAAAGCGACTGAAATCCTAGACTTGTCACATTTCATGGCGCAGGAGCATCCCAAACTGTTTGAACGCCAAGGGCAAACCGCCACGCCGCATCGGCAGAAATTGCTTTATGCTGAGGATAGCGCATTTTTCCGCAATATGCTGGTGCCGATTTTCCAAAGTGCAGGCTTTGATGTGACTGTTTGCCATGACGGGCTGGAAGCGATGGAGCGGGTGCAGGGTGGCGAGCGTTATGATTTGATCGTGACTGATATTGAAATGCCGCGCATGGATGGGTTTGGCTTGGCCAAATCCGTAGCTGAAGCACCCCACGCGGCCCAAACACCGATCATTGCGCTTACATCCTATGATGAGCCCGAGGCACGTGACCAAGCAAAAGCTTTGGGTATCTCAGCCTATATCGCCAAAAATGACCGCTCGCAGCTGGATCATACACTTAGTCAGATGCGCAATCGGCTAGATCGGGATGTGGCCTGATGGGAGAACAATTGATGCAAATTGTGAGTTTTGACCTTTGTGGGCAATGTTTTGGCATGGATGTTGGGTGGGTAAGTGATGTGCACAAGTTGGATCGGCTAACGCCAGTGCCCAAAGCGCCGGAAATTGTGGCGGGTGTGCTCAATATGCGCGGGCGTATAGTGTTGGCGCTCAATTTGGCACAATATTTAAGCTGTGGCGGCGGCGAAAAGGCTGCAACTTTGATGATAAATGTTCAATATTTAAACGAATCGTATGGATTTTTGGTGGATAGTGTCACCGATGTCGTTTCGCTTGCGCCGGAGCAGGTGCAGCCGTGTCCGCACAATGTAGACCCGAAATTGGCCAGTTTTGCTCGGGGTACGGTGCGTCATGAAGGGCGTCTTATGACTATATTGAATGTGGATAGCATGTTAGAAAACATGCTGTCACAAGACTTGATGCATTGCGCGTGATTTGGGGGAATGAAAATGAAAACCTGCCTGATTGTTGATGACAGTACTGTTATCCGCAAAGTCGCGCGTCGGATTTTGGAAGAAATCGGTTTTGAGGTGGATGAGGCCGAGGACGGTAAAGAAGCCTTCGAAAAATGCGCCAAGAACATGCCAGATACAATATTGCTGGATTGGAACATGCCAGTGATGTCTGGCCTCGAATTTTTAAAGAAATTGCGGTCCTATGTTGGTGGCGAGATGCCAAAGATTGTCTTTTGCACCACCGAAAATGATGTAGGTCACATCGCCATGGCGCTCAAAGCCGGGGCCGATGAATATATGATGAAGCCTTTTGATCGGGAGATTTTGGAAGGCAAGTTTCTGGGGCTTTACCAGAACTAGGGCATAGCCCAATTAGGAGTAAAATTGATGGTGGGTCACAATCCGACCGCTGATATAGCGGGCGCGGCACGGGTGATGCTTGTCGATGATTCAGCCGTGGTGCGCGGTTTGATGCGGCGCTGGATTGAGGGGCATAGCGCCCTTTGTGTTGCTGGATCAGCCTCCAACGGTGCCGAGGCGGTGGAGATGGCGCGCAAGGTGCAGCCTGATCTTATTGTACTGGATTTGGAAATGCCGATTATGGATGGGATGACTGCCTTGCCGCATTTGTTGCAAGCCGTGCCAAAATGCAAAGTGCTGGTCGCCTCAACCTTATCCACTCGTAATGCCAAAATTTCGCTCAAGGCGATGAGTTTGGGGGCAACTGACTATGTGGCCAAACCGGGGAGTGGGTCGATCACGCGCTCCCAATTTGAGCAGGAGCTATTGGCAAAGCTGGTGGCCTTGTCGCCATCCGTTGGGAGACAAACCCCAATGCCCGCACCAAAACCGCTGGCCTCGTCTGCGCTGGCCCATCATCAAGGCATAACCGGGTTGGCGCTTGTTGCTTCTACAGGTGGGCCGGTTGTTCTTTCGCAATTGATGCCGCACTTGCGCCAATTTGCGCGCCACCTTTCTGTTTTTGTTGTGCAGCATATGCCAGCACATTTTACGCCGCTTCTGGGCAAAGATCTTTGTACGCTCAGCCACTTTGGAGGCGGGGAGGCCGAGCAAGGTCAGGCTGTGGCGGCGGGGCATCTCTATGTCGCGCCAGGAGATTATCATATGCGATTGTCGCAGCGGGCGACGGGGCTTTGCCTCAGTTTGGATCAAGGCCCGCCTGAGCATTTTTGTCGCCCCGCCGCGGATCCGTTTTTGAAAAGTTTTGCAGCGCATTATGGGCCACAGGGCGCGGTTTTTGTGCTTACGGGCATGGGCAGCGACGGGGCTGCTGGCGCGCTTTCGGTGCGGCAAGCAGGCGGAATTGTTGTCGCGCAAGATCAGCAGTCCTCAGCAGTTTGGGGCATGCCCGGGGCTGCGGTTGCTAATGGTAGCGCGCACCATGTCGTCGGGCTGGCTGAAATGGGTGACGCATTGAGCGGATTATTGCAGCAAAAGGGGCAGCGTGCTGCGATGCCTTATGCGTGAGCAGAGCGTGGGCACCATTGCGCAATTTATGCAGCAAAAGGCTGGCATCAAGCTAACGGCCAACAAGATTTATATGATTGAAGCGCGGCTGGAGGCGGTTGTGCAACGTTTTGGCTTTGATCATATTGATGCATTGGCCGCCAACTTGCCTCAGGCATTGGGCGAGGTGCAGCAAGCTGTGGTCGACGCGTTGACCACAAATGAAAGCTTCTTTTTTCGGGATCAAAAGCCCTTTGATGCATTTGAAAATGTGTTGCTGCCACAAGCCATAGCGCAGGCGCGGACGGAACAGCGGCCAGTGCGTATTTGGTGCGCTGCAGCTGCCACGGGGCAGGAACCCTATAGTTTGGCTATGCTCCTAGCTTCTAAAAAACATCATTGGCTGACGGTTGGCGCGGAAATCCTTGCAACCGATCTGAGCGAGACGGCCTTATCGCGCGCGAAAGATGGGTTGTTTACCCAGTTTGAAGTGCAGCGGGGCCTCTCTGCCCAGCGGTTGGTGAATTATTTCACACAGGAAAATGGCCAATGGCAGATCAATTCTGCATTGCGGCAGATGGTGCAATTTGAAGTGCACAATCTGCTGCACAATCCCTCGCGGTTCGGCATGTTCGATATAATTTTTTGCCGCAATGTGCTGATCTATTTTGATCTGGAAATTAAGCAGCAGATTTTAGCCCATTTGGCGCGACAATTGCGCTCCGGCGGCGCATTGGTTTTGGGTGCGTCTGAAACATTGGTTGGGGTGACCAACCAATTTGTCGCATCAACTGAAATGCCGATGGTTTTCCAGCTGGTCTAGTCTCGGCGGTGCCGCAAATTCACTATGCCTTCTCCAAATGTTTGGCCCATTCTTTGCTGAAACTGCCCAGCGGTTTCAGTTGATCATAAAGGCGACTGCCCAACTCTGTGGTTGCGTATCCGCCTTCAGTACGATGGATAAATCCTGCTGCTTGCAGCTCTTTCAAGCGGGTGTTTAGCGCTGCGGGTGAGATCGTTTCACACTCTTCTTGAAGCTTGCGGAAGGTGCAGGGACCAATTTCAGTGAGTGTCCATAAAACGCCCATGGCCCAATGCCGCCCCAGCAAATCAAACAGAGCCATGATGGGGGCACCGCTTTTTGAGCCGCGCACGGGTTGGCCCGGTCTTGGAATATCAATCATTTGCTATTCTTTCTATAGCAGTTTATGTTGCTATTGATTTTGTAGCATAGAATATTGGAGAGACCAATGACCAAAACAGCGCATTACGAAATTCTTGATCCGCGCTTCAAACGCAGCGTTAAACTGGACGAGCCGATTGAGCAGATTTGGACGGGCGGTAAATGGACGGAAGGCCCAGTTTATTCGCCCGCATTTCGATGTTTGATTTGGAGCGATATTCCAAATGATCGTCGCCTGCGGTGGGATGAGTTGACCGGCGGCGTTGCCGATATTCGCAGTGGGCTTGGTTGCTACACGAACGGCTCAACCCTTGATCGGCAGGGCCGCATCGTCGCATGTGAACATGGAACCCGCAGCATCACCCGCATTGAGCATGATGGGTCGGTAACGGTCCTTGCCAGTCATTACAAAGGCAATAGGTTCAACAGTCCAAATGATGTGGTGGTGCGCTCAGACGGCACGATATGGTTCAGCGATCCTGCTTATGGCATCGAATCCGACTATGAAGGGTTTTACGCTGAACCAGAACTCGATGGAGAGCATGTTTATCGCCTTGATCCGACAACAGGCGAGATCAAACAAGTCACGACAGATTTTGCATGTCCGAACGGGCTGGCTTTCTCATTGAATGAGCAGGTGCTCTATATCGCCGATAGTGGCGGTACGCGTTATCCAAGTGGCGAACGTCATATTCGCAAATTCGCTGTGGGCAGCGAAGGAACACTTTCGGGCGGTGAGGTTTTTGCTGAATGCGAAAAGGGCTTTTTTGATGGGTTTCGCCTTGATACTCAAGGCCGCATTTGGACGAGCGCGCAGGACGAGGTTCATTGCTATGATCCAGATGGCACGTTGCTGGGCAAAATATTTCTGCCTGAGGCTGTGTCAAACGTTTGTTTTGGTGGCCCTAAACTCAACCGTCTCTTCATCACCGCATCGACAAGTGTTTACGCCGTGCTCCTGCCCACCACTGGTGCGTGTCTTTATTGATCGATGGTTAGGGCACGCATATCATGAGCGATGCGTGCCCGTCGGCATCGCTGACACATACGTTAGATTGTTACAAAGTTGACTATGGCGATAATTCCGTCAACATATTGAAAATATTTTTGATTCTAAACTGACCCTGCAGGCAATTCAGCCATGTTTCCAGTCTCTATCTGAGTGTTTTTGGAAACGAACTGCCAAGATCATCCACATTATGGTGCGGGATAGATCGCTTCGCTATGGAGCCTGCCGAAGTTTGGTTTTAATGCACTAGTGACGGAGGAGAAAATGGGTCATGATCAACAAATATAGGTGGTATGAATTGGTCGGCATATATGCTGGCATTGCCGCGTTTTTGGCCTTTCTTCTCGCGCCATTTTTCGAAGCCTTTTTGGTATCGCTTCGCCCATGGCGAAAGATCATTTCGATCCCCTATCAAGTGTTCACCGAAGGCATGAGTTTTGATGCCTATTTCTCTGTTTGGAACCGGGTGCCACTGCTTGGGCAATTTATCTGGAACAGCTTTTTTATTGGTCTTTGCGTTACGCTTTTAACCCTGATTGCCGTCATTCCCGCCGCTTGGGCATTCGGACGATTTAAGTTTAAGGGAAGTGCGTTGTTACTCACCGCGTTTCTCACCATCACGATGATTGGTCCCACCGTATTTGTGCTGCCGCTGTTCAAGATGTTTCTCAAATTGGGGCTGTTGAATACCCAATTGGCGGTGATTGTGCCGGGTGCAGCGTTTTTGATCCCTGTGGGTATTTGGCTGTTGCGGTCTTACATGATGACCATTCCGCGCGAATTGGAAGAGGCGGCATGGGTGGACGGTGCGTCACGTCTTTATATTTTGCGACGTGTTATCTTGCCAATTGCCATGCCGGGCATTGTGGTGGTGGCCATCGCCACCTTTATCGGCGCCTATTCGCAACAGTTTGTGCTGTCCTATGCCTTTTTGTGGGATCCTACGTTGCAGCCGCTGCCTGTGGGGCTCTATCCCTATGCGGTTGGTTCAGGTGTGCGGTGGAATGAAATCATGGCCGCCAGCATTATAGGCATTTTGCCTGTGCTGTTTATCTATCCGTTTTTGCAACGGCATATGGTTGCGGGGCTAACGGCAGGGGCGGTGAAGGCCTGAGGCGGGTCACAACAGTCGTACATACAAAAATAAACCCCGCCGAAGCGGGGTTTGAAAATTGGGTTGAAAGCAGATGCTAAGATCAGGCGCTTTCTGAGAGTTCGTTCTCATCTGGCTCGCGCAACACATAGCCGCGGCCCCAAACGGTTTCGATATAATTCTTGCCGCCAGTGGCCACTGAAAGCTTTTTGCGCAGCTTGCAGATGAACACGTCAATAATTTTAAGCTCTGGTTCGTCCATGCCGCCATAAAGGTGGTTCAAGAACATTTCTTTGGTGAGGGTTGTGCCCTTACGCAAGGACAGCAATTCGAGCATTTGATATTCTTTACCAGTGAGGTGAACACGCTGGCCGCCAACTTCAACGGTTTTGGTGTCCAAATTCACGGTGAGATCGCCAGTGCGAATAACAGATTGAGCGTGGCCCTTAGACCGGCGCACAACTGCATGAATACGTGCAACCAACTCATCCTTATGGAATGGCTTGGTCATATAGTCGTCAGCGCCGAAACCGAGGCCGCGAACCTTGTCTTCAATGCCAGCAAGGCCAGACAGGATTAGGATCGGTGTTTGCACTTTCGCTACACGCAATGTGCGCAACACTTCATAGCCGCTCATGTCAGGCAAGTTCAGATCAAGCAGAATGATGTCATAATCATAAAGCTTACCCAGATCCACGCCTTCTTCACCAAGGTCAGTGGTGTACACATTGAAACTTTCTGATTTGAGCATCAGCTCAATACTCTGCGCCGTGGCGCTATCGTCCTCAACTAGGAGTACCCGCATGTCGTTCCCCTTATTCCTGTTCCGTCTTGGAACCTTTACCAACGACACCTGCGCGATGCCCCTGATCGTTAACAAATCCTACTGGATATTGATTCAACCCTAATATGAAATAGTTAACAAAGTTTAATTCAGTTCTGCAATATGCATTTACACTTATCACATAATTAGATTAAGTGCTTGAAAAATATGATAAAAATGATGGTTATCAACTTAATAATTTAGTTTAAGAAAGTGTTGCAACCGACTCTTGCGACTCGGTGAATTGCCTATGAATCTGTGGGAAAAGGGTTTGGGCAAAAACTGAACTTTTTTTGCCATTTCGGCCTAAATTAGTGAATTCGAGTTAAGGAATCGTTAGCATTAACCGAATCAAAAGGATTGGGGCCACGTGAAATCACTCATCGCAGATATTGAGGCTATGGACGCTGAGGAAGTGTATGGGCGGGTGAAAACCGTTCAGGGCTTGCTGGTGGAGATTATTGGCCCGGTGCGCGAACTGCGTGTGGGTGGCCGCGTGGCCATCGAAACGCGCGGCGGCGATCGTGTGATGTGCGAAATTGTCGGCTTTCAGGATGATCATGC
Source organism: Maritalea sp. S77 (assembly GCF_049801075.1). NCBI lineage: Bacteria > Pseudomonadati > Pseudomonadota > Alphaproteobacteria > Hyphomicrobiales > Devosiaceae > Maritalea > Maritalea sp. S77. The sequence goes on from NZ_JBNAGG010000004.1 coordinate 218,900, forward strand.
ATTGTGCTTGCCATTCGGCCCGCTTGAGGGCGTGCGCTTGGGGTGCAAAGCAATCTTTTATTCACATGGCGGCACGGTACAGCCAGATGAAAGTTGGCTTGGCCGTGTGGTCAATGCAAAAGGCGAGCCGATTGATGGCGGTGGCCCGGTTATGCGGGGCGCAACGTCCTATAATCTGCGGGCATCGCCACCTGCAGCGCATGATCGGGCGCGCGTTGGCAACCCGATAGATTTGGGCGTTAAGGTGCTCAACACCTTCACCACATGTTGCGATGGGCAGCGGATGGGCATTTTCGCTGGGTCTGGCGTCGGTAAGTCTGTGCTTATGTCGATGTTGGCGCGCAACACCGATGTTGATGTGGCGATTATTGGTTTGATCGGTGAGCGGGGCCGCGAGGTTCAGGAATTTATCGAAGATAATTTGGGGCCGGAGGGGCTGAAGCGTGCCATTATTGTGGTGGCCACGTCGGATGAGCCTGCGCTGATGCGGCGGCAAGCGGCTTTTATGACGCTGACTCTGTCGGAATATTTCCGCGATCAAGGTAAGCGCGTTTTGTGCATGATGGATAGTTTGACTCGTTTTGCCATGGCCCAGCGCGAGATTGGGTTGGCAACGGGCGAGCCGCCGACCGCGAAGGGTTATCCGCCTACAGTTTTCACAGAATTACCAAAATTATTAGAACGCGCGGGACCAGGGTTAAAAAATTCTGGTTCTGTTACCGGACTTTTTACCGTTTTAGTAGAAGGTGATGATCATAATGAGCCCATTGCGGATGCCGTTCGCGGGATTCTTGATGGTCACATTGTAATGGAACGGGCGATTGCCGAGCGGGGAAGATACCCGGCGGTGAACGTTTTGAGGTCTATTTCACGCACCATGCCTGGGTGTGTGCCGACTGAATTTCAGCCGGTATTGACCAAGGCAAGGGAATATATGTCGGTTTATGCTGACATGGAGGAATTGATCCGGTTGGGGGCATATCGCTCTGGGTCAGATCCGAAAGTGGATGATGCTATTTCCATTGCGCCTGCGCTCGATGCGTTTTTATCGCAGCGTCAGGACGAGCGCGTGAACCTTTTAGAAGGGTATCAGGCGCTAGAAGAAATTGTTGCCCGCGTAGGGGGCAGTAAATAATGACGGCTTGGTTGGGTAAGGAGTACAAGTCATGAAATCACGGAATGAGAGTCTCATTCGGTTAAAGAAGTTTCAAGTCGACGAAAAGCGTCGCACTGTGATGCAGATTGAAATGATGGTGGCTGATTTTGAACGCATGGCGTCAGAATTGGATCAGCAGATTGAGGTTGAGCATCAAAAAACGGGCATCACCGACACAGACCATTTTGCCTATTCCACATTTGCCAAGGCGGCCAAAACCCGCCGCGACAATTTGATGGCCTCTGCCGATGAAATGCGCGAAAAGCTGGAAGCCGCGCAGGACGAGTTGGCCGAAGCGGTGGAAGATTTGAAAAAGGTGGAACTGCTCGACCAGCGCGAACATGCGCGCGAAGCGGCAGCAGAAACCAAGCGCGAACAAGCCGAAATGGATGAAATCGCCCTAATGCGGCAACACCGCCGCTAGGCAAAAGTCGCAACAAAGACCAATGATCTTACCCAGATTGGGAAAGGTTGCACGGCATCAGCTGTGCGACCTTTTTGGCGTTGGGGTGATAGTAGTCTAGGCTTTATCTAAGATAGTAAATGGCGTTACAGGTGTTTGTGGTTTCTTTAGGAGTGATAAACTATTATGCGTATTACAAAAATTCGCCTCAAGAATGGCTACAAAAGATTTCATGATCTAACGATTGACCTCGGTTCTAATCCTGCTCGAATCGTTGCTTTGGTCGGCCCAAATGGCTGCGGAAAGAGTAGTGTGTTCGATGGGTTGCTTTATCATGCGAGAGCTTTTCGCCCGATTGGCGTAGGACGTAGCAATGATCAGAACTACCACTCAATGTCTGGGAGTGTTGTTAAGAACACTGATATAGAAATTCACTTTACGACTGGTAATTTCAGAGAAATCTATGCATCAAAGGCTGACAAAGGTAGTGAAAATACGATTTTCTCCTTCCGTAGTCCCTATCGTTATAACAGCCTATTAAAAGTTACTGAAATTCGATCAGTTCCAGAAATCAAGCAAAACAACTACGGCGCTGGTGATGCCTCTAGTTTGGACGACAAGATGGTGGAAAACTATAGAAGGCTATATGCATTTTATAATCGTTATCTTGATGAGCATGACCTAAAGCCTAGTGACGCCAAGGCAAAAATCATTGGCGACCTTAATACCTCAATTGAAAATTGTCTGGATTTGACGATTGACAATTTGGGTAACGTCGAAGGCAATCAGGGAGCTTTATATTTTAGCAAGCCAGACCATTCAACGGTATTCGACTTCAATGTATTGTCTTCGGGTGAGAAGGAAGTCGTTGACTTATTGCTTGACCTATATCTGCGTAGAGAGGATTACGACGAGACGGTATTCTTGTTTGATGAGCCTGAGCTTCACATAAATACTGCAATCCAAGGGAAGTTGTTGAATGAGATAGATCGGTTAGTCGGTCCCAATTGTCAGATCTGGCTCACTACACATAGTATTGGGTTTCTTAGGGCTTTGCAGAATGAGATGCGAGATAGGTGCCAGATAATAAGATTTCGCTCAGAAGATAACTTGGCCTCCGAAGCGCACACCCTTACTCCGGTAAAAATCGGCCCTGGGACTTGGCGCGATCTTTTCTCGATTGCTTTGGACGATATGGCTAGCCTGGTTAGCCCCAGAAAGATAATTTACTGTGAAGGGAGGGCAGAACCAGGACCTAATGGGCGAGAACGGGGATTGGACGCGCAAGTGTTCAACACCATTTTTTCGAAGCATTATCCAGAAGTTCTATTTACTTCAAGTGGCGGCAATACTGAGCCTGACCAGCGTAGCGCGATCGCGCTGGCAGTGCTAGGAAAGGTGTTTCCGGCGGTTGAAATTCTGGTGCTCAAGGACAGAGATATGGCCTCTGGTAAAGAGACAACTGAGAATGACCGACAGATTTACCTCAGCAATAATCCCCAAAATCACCGCGTTTTGAAGCGCTGGGAAATTGAGAACTACCTCTATGACAAGGATGTCCTCAAGGCGTATTGCGAGGCGAACAATCTGATATTCGATGGAGACTCTTACGATGAGTTTGTTACTGATATTACAAATCAAAATTTAAAGGACGAAACTGGCCGAATAAGAAATATTTGTGGAATCAAGGGAAGTATCAGTCCGGATAACTTCAAGAAAACTCTCTCCGAACATATGTCGCTTGAGATGCCTGTATTTAAGGAGCTAGAGCAGTGCATATTTGAGCGAATTTAGGGCTGCGGATATTGAATAGATTGTTATTTCACCTCCGCTAAATCCCATTTCCCTTGCTGTTTATGAACCCTATGCTGAAGATCCGCGTTTGTCTTCGCAACAGTGTTCGGAGGAAAGGAACCGCCTATGACCAGCGACAAGACCAGCACCGCCACCGAAGAAAATCAAACCAACGCTGCCGTGCGGCGCAAAAGCGGTGAGTTTGTGCGTGCGGTCATTGGGGCTCGTGTTCAGATTGGCGATGCGGTTCTACGCCCTGTTTTAAGACCTGCCTATTTCCAATTTCCCCAATGTCGCTGGAGATGCTCTCGGTCTTGCTGCGCTTCCGCCTGAACCCAGTTGCGGAAGGCGGTGACGTTGGGATTTGACCATTTCGCCTGGTCGGCGATCAAGCAGACCTCTCCCAGCGGGGAAGCGCAGGTGAGGTTGGGGAAGGGCGTCACCAATGTGCCCGTTTCCAGTTCCTCGCGACATAAGACCAAATCGGCCATCACGATCCCCGCGCCCATCGCGGCGGCCTTAGTGGCCATATCGAGGTTGGGGAAATCCTGCCCGTGTTTTGGGTCTATCGCGTGGTGCGCAAATTGAGCGATCCAGGCGGTCCAGTCCGCATGATTTTTGCTTTCATGCAGTAATTGGCAGGTCGCAAGATCGTCCGGTTTCTCGATATTCATTTTGCGCAAATAGTCGGCTGAGCAGGCTGGCGTCAGCACCACCGGGAAAATTGGTTCAACGGCCAGAGATGGTGGCCGATCTGGCCAGTTGGTCACCGAAAATCCCACGTCTGCTTCCGTGCTGTCATATCCGCCCTTGGCGTGAAAATCTGTGGTGAGGCGGACCCTGAAGTCGGGGTGATGGTCTTGAAACCTGTCCAGCTTTGGCAGCAGCCAGCGCATGGAGGTGCCCGGCGGGCAGATCACGCGCAATTCTCCGGCATCAGAAGTGATGCGGTCTGTCGCGGTCGCGATCTGATTGAAGGCTTCAGTGAGCACTGGCAACAATTGTCGGCCCGTCGGTGTCAGGCTCACCCCCTGTGCATGGCGCGCAAAAAGCTGTGCGCCCAAATGCGCTTCCAGCAGTTTGATCTGCCGGCTTATGGCGCCGCGGGTCACATGCAATTCTTCACTGGCCTTGATAAAGCCTTCATGTCGCGCAGCCGCTTCAAAGGCTTTTAAGGCATTAAGGGGCGGTAGCTTAGCCATATTGGGTTAGCTTTTCTAATCCTATGCGTGCAATAAAGTGGTTTGTTTGTCTGCGTTATCATGCCGTATCTTGGGAGTATTAGCAATTATTAAGGGAAATCGACATGAATAGCGCTTTATTAGACAGATTGATCAGTTGGCCAACTTTTCATGTCGTGATCGATGTGATGAGAAAAACTATCTCTAGGCGTAATCCAGCGCCTGAAGCGCGGATGCATGCTGACTTGTCACGTCTGGCGCTCGGGGCGCCGCATATTCTGGCAGATATCGGATTTCATCAAGATGTGCAGGCGAGCACGCCAAATTGCGTCGTGTAGCGGCGGAATGATGTGTGCATTGTAGTACATGGAGGGGCGGCAACTGTGAGGGTGACGCGCGATTAAGTATTTGAGGTTGCACTCTGTTCATCAAGTCCGCGTGAAGCCATTGCATCAGCCTTCGAGAACCCTATGCTGATCCCACATGTTGCTAAGGAAACGCAAAGAGGCGGCTCAATGACCAACCCCACAAACACCTCTACTGAAGAAGACCAAACGAACGCTGCCGCGCGGCGCAAAAGCGGAGAGTTTGTGCGTGGAGTTAGCGGGTTTCGTGGTCAGATTGGTGACCGCGATTTTCCCGCAGAGCCAAACCGCTATCATTTGTTCGTGGCGCTCAATTGTCCATGGTGCCACCGGGTGGTGTTGGCGCGTAATGTGTTGGGGTTGCAGGATGTGATCTCTATGGATGTGGCGTTTCCCAACCGCACGGGTGATGATGATCCAGCTGGGGCGGGTTTGTGGGAATTTAGCCCTGATCGGGTTGCCAGTTTAACGGGCGAGACTTTGCCCGAATGTACGCGTGAGACGGCGACGGGTGAGGGCTTTCGGATCGCGAAGGATATTTATCGCGCCGAGGGGGCAAGTGAGCAGTCGGTGCCCATTCTTTATGATAAGCACTCCAAGCGCATTGTGAATAATGAGAGTGCGGAGATTATTCGCATGTTAGATCGGCATGCGGTCGCGCTTGGTAGCGGGTTGGACGATCAACAACGTCCCGTGCTTTATCCGGAAGATGATGCGCTGCGTGATAAAATTGATCAGCTCAATGAACTGATTTACACCAACATCAATAATGGGGCCTATAAGGCGGGCTTTTCATCTGATCAAGCGGTCTATCAAAAGGCGTTTGAAGCCTATTTTGAAACATTGGCCAGCCTCAATGATTTGCTGTCCGATGGGCGGCCTTTTCTCACGGGTGAAGATTTCACCGATGCAGATTTGCGGCTGTTCCCCACGCTTTACCGTCATGACCCGGTTTATTATGTGCGCATGAAATTGAACGGCGCGAAAATTCTCGATTATCCTTATTTGTGGCAATGGCTCTGCCGCGTCTATGCGCTGGAAGGTGTGGCGGAAAGTGGATCGCTGATCCATTGTCGCCAAGGCTACTTTGGCCGCTCGTGGAACAATGTGGTACCACTCGGACCCTTTACACCGAAGCCTTATCCCGAAGCTTATCGTAATCCGGGCTTAGCCCGCTTTTAGCTATGCAAGATAAGGCGCCATAATCGCGCTGATCTTGCTGCCAGTGTTGGCTGCGCTATAGGTCGGCCTCGGTGGGCGGGCTTCGTGGTCAACCTCGCGGTGAACCCATTTGCGTTCTTCCAATGCTTTTAAGGCTTGGGAAAGGGCGCGATCTGTTATGGGGTCGAGGGCGCGCTGAATATCGTTGAAATGATGGGGCGTGTGGGTGATGGCGAGCACGGGCAATGTCCAAGACTTGCGCAATAAATCACGATGCTCTTTGCCTGCCAAAGTCGAAATCTTGTGTGAGATTTCTGCGCCAATTTTGCCCGGGATTGTTAGGCGAAATTCTGGTCGCAATGGATGGCCGTGGCCGGGATTGCGTTCCACTAGGCCAATTTCAATTAAGTGCGTCATGCTTTGAGCAAAGGCAGTGCGCCCTGCGCCGGTTGCGGTGAGTAATGGTGCTTGTCTCCCCGGCACGCCGTTGTGCATCGCTGCCAGAATTGGCACCGCCCATGCCCGCGATGTGATGTTGACAAGCTGTTTAATGTCCATTATTTATAGTTACCATATTTTTAGACAAAGGAACAAGTCATGTCTCTAATTTCATTAAACGACACCATCACTATCGCGCTTTCGGTTAAAGATCGCCATGTTAGCGCAGATTGGTATCAAAACATGCTCGGATTTGAAACCATGTATCACGCAGATGTGGCGGGTTGGTCTGAAGTGAAAACCAACACCAAAGGCGTCGTGATTGGGCTTGGCGAGCATATGGAAACAGCGCCGGGCAATTGTGTGCCAGTTTTCGGCATTGATGATTTGGATGCGGCGCGCGCGAAATTGGAAGATGCTGGCGTGAAGTTTGATGGTGAGACTGATGTCGTGGAAGGCATGGTCAAAACAGCAACATTCTATGATCCAGATGGCAATGCGCTGATGCTGGCAGAAGACTTGAGCTAGGGTTGGCAAAATGCGTAAAATTATTCTTTCGTTATTGATGGGCGGAGCGTTGGCCAGTGGTGCTGCGGCGCAGACCTTCAACGAGGCGACCGTCGCGGTGCCAGTCAATTCCCTTGAACAAGCCAAGGATTGGTATGGCAAGTTTTTGGGCGAGGGTGCTGAAATGATTGAGCCGGCGCCGGGTGTTCTTGAAATTAAGGCGACGCCGAATATGTGGCTTCAGCTTTACGAAACTGAACAGATGCCGGAAACGGGCGCGGTCATTCGGTTTTTGGTAGATGATATGGCTGCAACGCAATCTGCCTATGCTGCCAAAGGTATTGATACGGGTGAAGCCATCGAGGTGCCAGCGATTGTGACCTATAGCGAGTTTGCCGATCCGTTTGGCAACCAATTGGGTCTTTATGATTTGCCTTAAGCATCAGGTGGCAGGGCATATGTCCTCCGCCAGTTAAACCAAATCAAGCTGGACGGCTTGTCGCATATAATGGGCCATGGCCTCATTAGGATAGTTGTCCAGCTTGCTGACCTTGATGGTGCGCGAATGCTTGCCACTGCCTGTGAGAAGGCCATGCGGATCGTCAAACTGGGCGCCGTAAGTGAATGAAAATGTGATGCCAGTTTTGGTTGGGCTGATCGCCACAATGTCTCGATTTACACGATAAACGTGTACCGAAAAGTATTTTTCGGTGCCGCCGCGCATGCGCTGGGTGGCTTCCGGCACTGCTTGCGCCATTTGATCGCAAAAATGTTTCACGATGGCGCGATGATCGGGGGACACGCGCTGATCCAGAAATGTCTCAAAGTCTGTCATCTATCTGCCCTCCCTTTGCTTTCCGCGCCATTATATGTTTGTTCTGGCATGATTGAGAAGCATTAAAGGTATCCCCTTGCGCATCACCGACCAGATCAGCATTGAAGAATGGGAACTATCTGAGCAGTTCACCCGCGCCAGTGGCCCTGGCGGGCAGAATGTGAATAAGGTCAGCACTGCCGTTGAGCTGCGGTTTGAGGCGGAGCGATCACCTAATCTGTCTGATCCTGTGAAGCGGCGCTTGAAGCGGTTGGCCGGGCGGCGTTGGACGCAGGATGGGGCGCTGATCATTTTTGTGCAGGATACGCGTTCGCAGGCGCGCAACCGCGAAATCGCGCGTGAGCGGTTGGCAGCGTTGATCTTGAAGGCGACCGAAAAGCCCAAACGACGGATTGCGACCAAGCCAACTTATGGGTCGGTTAAGCGCCGGATCGCGTCAAAAAAAGCGCGGGGTGAAGTGAAAAAGCTGCGCGGCAAGGTTGAGGAGTAACTCACCCAAAATCGCGCCGGGTCGTGATATGATAGATCAGGCACTGACCAAACATATCGAGCAACAATAGGATGGGTGAGTATTGACCCCAAATGGCTATAATTGACCATTATGCCCATGGTGTTTCTTTGTGTGACCAGAATCAGCATTTAGGCGTTTAAGGGGTTTATGAGATGCGCTTTAAAAATGAGGTGCAAAAGGCCTGAAATTTTAATTATCTGAAACTAAAGCGTTTTCTCTGATTTTATCCTCGCAGTTCCGCTCCGTGATATAAATTCTAATTGACGCATTTGTCGTTTCGATTTATTAGTTCGGTAAGTTGACGAATTAATAGAAGTGATTATATGACCGAAACGGCAAATAATATTCGCAGACTTAATAAATGTAATGTTTTTGAAGTGATTGCTCATGAAGGGCCAATCTCTCGCGCTGCTATTGCAAAGCGCTTGGGCCTTTCCAAACAGACCTTATCCGAAGTCGCCAAAGAGCTGGAATCCGAAGGATGGGTGCAGCAAGTGGGACTGGAGCGCGGCAATGTTGGCCGCGCGGCAATGAATTTTGAGGTGGTGCCCGACGCGGCCTTTGTGGCTGCTGTAGATTTGGGCGGCACCAAGGTAAAAGTCGCCATTGCAAATCTGGCGTGCCAGATTTTTGGCGAGGCTACCGAGAAGACCGACCCGAAAGGCGGTGGTGCTGTCGTTAATCAAATTGCGCGCCTGTGTCGCGAAATGATGGACCAGCATGGATTGCAGCAAGATCGGTTGCGGTTGGCTGTGGTTGGCGTACCTGGTGTGCCGGATCATGAAAGTGGCGCCGTGCATATGGCGCCCAACATTCCGCAATTGGATGAGATTGATTTTGCTGGCGAACTTTCCAAGGCGCTGGGCTTTGATGTGGTCATCGAAAATGATGTGAACCTCGCGGTCTTGGGCGAGCATTGGGGCGGCGTGGCGCAACATGTGGACGATCTGGCCTATGTGGCGCTCGGCACCGGTATTGGTGCGGGCATTATCGTCAATGGCGAGCTGGTGCGTGGCAAAAATGGCGGCGCTGGTGAGCTTGGTTATTTGCCTTTCGGCGCTGACCCGTTTGAAGATGCATCATTGCGCCAAGGGGCGTTGGAACGCGTTACGGCGACAGACGCGATGCGCGATTATTATTTTGAGTTGACGGGCGATAAGATCGAAGTGCCTGAAATCTTTGATCGGCTCGATCAGGATGATCATGCGCAAAAAGTGCTAGATCGCACAGCGCGTGAAACTGCGCGGGCGGTGGCCGCCATCAGCGCATTGATCGATCCGGAGCAGATTGTTTTTGGTGGTTCGATTGGTCGTCGGGAAGAATTGTTCTCGCGCATTAAGGCGCAATTTAGCCTGATCACGCGATCGCCTGTTGAACTTTACATCAGTGACTTGGGTGGCAAAGCTGCCCTTATCGGCGCCGCCTCCCTGGGTCTAAGCCATGTGCACGCTACCCTTTTAGCGGGTGGCGTGCCGGGTGCCGAAATCACGCTGCCCCCTGCCAAACTTGCAAAATTGGGAGTTGTCTCCAATGGCTAAATCCGTGCCAGATTTCCGCTCATTCCTTGATGAAACCCTTGCTGTTGAGCTGCTGCGCGGCGCTGTGGCCCGCGAGAGTATTACCGGCAATGAGGCGAATTTTGTTGGCTATTTGGATGAGCAGATGTCGGCGCGGAGGCTGGCGCCTGTCTGGGAAGAGTTTTTGCCCGGTCGCCCCAATATCTTTGGCAAACGCGCTGGCAGCGGTGGCGGAAAAAATCTGTTGTTTATCGGCCATACGGATACGGTGCATGTGGACGGCTGGCGCGAGCATTGGCAAGGCGACCAACGCGAAGACCCATTTGGCGGTGCCATCATTGATGGTGAAATCTGGGGCCGTGGCACGGGCGATTTGAAAGCAGGCATTTGCACCAGCCTAGCTGCATTAGATTTGATTGATAAGGCAGGCATCAAGCTCAAGGGTGATGTGAGTTTTGCGTTTATCGGTGACGAAGAGAGCGGCGAAGAAGGCACGGGCGTCAGCGCGGGCATTGATCACCTTACAAAGTCACCAAAATTCTTGGCTGCGCATAAGCCAGATTTCGCAGTTTATGTAGAGCCAACCCAATTGCAGGTATTCCCTGCGCAAATGGGCTTTTTCATCGCCGACATTTCCATCAAGGGCAAAACAGCTTATTTCGGCGTGCCTGAGCAGGGCACTGATGCGCTAAAGGCCAGTCATCAGGTGATGCACGAAATTTGGACCCTGTCTGAGCAGGTGGGCAAGGCCGCGCATCATGATTTGGTGGGCGAAGCCTTTATTCTGATCACCAAAATTGAAGGTGGCGGTTATATTGCGGTGCCGGGCGACTGCAAATTGTCGCTGATCTGCAAAGTGCTACCGGGGCAAAGCCTGGATGAGGCCGTGGCCGCTTTGGAAGCTGCCATCGGCCGCGGCATTGCGGACACAGGTTGTAGCTTTGAGATCTCATATCCCGCTGGTCGGGATCACAAATTCGGTGGCTCCCCCACTGATATTGACCGTTCAAACCCCGCAATTGATCAATTGTCTCAGGCGCTGGATGGCGCCATGCCAGATCGGGGCGTCATCAATGGCGCGCCCTACTGGTCAGAGGCACCGTTTTTGATCGATCGGTTGGGGTGTCCAACGGTTTATTGCGCGCCAGGCAATATTGCGAACTGCCACACTTTAGAAGAGCGCGTTTCAATCAATGAATATTTGGCCGGCATAACGGCCTTCGCAGAATTCATCGCACACTATTGTGGCGTGGATGAATAATTTATGGAGGAAGGAAACCCATGAAAAATCTAACAAAAATGATGGCAGGTGGCTTGGCTGCCTTGCTGATGACCAGTGGCGCTTTTGCACAAACAATTGGCCCAAATGGTGAAACTGCAACCCCTTCAACTGAGGTTGTGGTTGCTGATAGTGATGTTGAAGCGCTGAAAAGCGGTGGCTATTCTGCTGCGCTTGTTTGGCACGATCAGTCTGATTTTGTGAACGCAGTTACACAAGGTGCGACGGACGAGTTCACTCGTTTGGGCATTGAAGTTGTGGCCACAACCAATGCGAGTTTTGATACGGCTAAACAGCGTTCAGACATTGAAACTGTGTTGACCAAAGAGCCAAACATTGTGTTGGCTTTGCCGCTTGATCCAGTTGCTTCGGCCGCTGCATTTAAAGAAGCCGTTGATAATGATGTGCAGCTTGTTTTCTTGTCCAACGTGCCTGACGGGTACAAGCATGGTGAGCATTATGCTTCCATCGTGACCGATGATTTGTATGCCATGGGCAAGCAAGCGGCCGATGCTTTGGCGGCTGATCTTGGTGAAACGGGCAAAGTGGGCTGGATCTATCATGATGCGACCTATTATGTGACCAACCAGCGCGACAATGCGTTCAAAACCACCATCGAAAACGACTATCCAAACATGGAAATCGTGGCACAGGCTGGCATTTCCGATCCAGCACGCGCAGAAGACATCGCCAACGCCATGTTGCTGAAACATCCGGATTTGGCTGGTGTTTATGTTACTTGGGCTGGCCCTGCTGAAGGCGTTTTGTCTGCTTTGCGTGCCAATGGCAACAAAACCACCAAAGTGGTGACACTTGATCTGTCTGAGCCGATTGCCCTCGATATGGTGCGCGGTGGCAATGTGTCTGCCATTGTTGCTGACGAAGCTTATGAGCTTGGTCGCGCCATGGCCGCCTCTGCTGCTCGTGGTTTGTTGGGTCAAGAAAGCCCAGCCTTCGTGGTGGCTCCAGCGGTGACCGTGACAGCCGACAATGTGTCAGAAGGTTGGATGCAATCTTTGCATCGCGATGCACCTGAGAGCTTGACGAAATAAACAACTATTGTGTCGCGCCTTAAGGGCGCGGCACGCTTCTAGCTTGTCGATGCGGGGAGGGACCGCGCATCCAGCGAAACGGATTTTATAATGCAATCGACCATGCAAAAATTACGACAGCTCAATCTATCGCAGTATGTCGTTTATATCGGCTTTTTGCTGATCTTTCTCTTCTTTGCGGTCACGTTGGGGAATGATGGATTTCTAACCCAGCGCAACTTGACCAATATTGTTTTGCAAACCGCGCCCATCACCATCATGGCTATTGGTTTGGTGTTTGTGTTGGCGGCGGGTGAAATTGACCTTTCTTTTGGCTCCATCGTGGCCGTTGCGGCGCTTGGTAGTGCCGTTGTTCTGGGCGACTATCCGCTTTTTGTCGGCGTTTTAGCCGGCCTTGGGATCGGTTTGGCGATCGGCTTTTTTAACGGTGTGTTGGTGGCCTATTTGCGTTTGCCATCATTCCTTGTGACCTTGGCGACCATGGGGCTGTTTGCTGGTGTGGCCCGTTCCATGACTGATCTGCGCTCCGTGCCGGTGTTGAATGAGAGCTTCGTCAATATGTTTGGTTCTGGCTCTTTGTTCGGCGTACCTTCACTGGTGTTGTGGACCATTGGTGCAGTGGCGCTGGGGCACTTTGTGTTCCGCGAAACCAAGTTTGGTGCCCATGTGTTGGCCACGGGCGACAATGCCCGCGCTGCGCAAGTGACGGGCATTAAGGTGCCACATGTGCGTTTGTTGGTGATGATGATTTGTGGCGGCCTCGCAGGTTTGGCCGGGCTGCTTTATGCCGGGCGGTTGCAAGCGGCGCGCTATACGCTAGGTGAAAGCGATTTGATGACCGTGATTGCGGCGGTGATCATTGGTGGTACTGCCCTTAAGGGCGGCAAAGGCACCATTATCGGAGCGCTGGTTGGCTCATTGATGATGGGCATGTTGAACAATGGCCTGATTTTGATGGGCCTTTCCGTATCTGACCAAATGATTGTCAGAGGCGTGATTATTTTGATCGCGGTGGCGATTTCGCTGCGCGACGTGAACAATTGAGGTAAGCCATGTTTTTAGATCTTTTGCGGCGACGTAACCCCAAATTTATCGAAGCGGCTATGGCGTTGCATCAAGAGGGAAAAATCCCTGCCAATGCCTATGTGTTGGATTTGGATGCTGTTGAGCACAATGCCAAAACCTTGCGCGCTGAAGGCGACAAGTTGGGTATGAAAGTCTTTGCGATGACCAAGCAGGTTGGACGCAACTCGGCCTTTTGCCAAGCGTCTGTGCGCGGTGGTGTCAATCAAGCTGTCGCTGTCGATGTAGCCTGCGCTGTGGCCTGCAAACGGGCAGGCATGGATATTGGCCATATCGGCCATTTGGTGCAGGTGCCAAAATTTGAGGCGGATATGGTGGCCAGCTATTTGCAGCCGCACTATTGGACTGTGTTCAGCCTAGAAAAAGCACAAGAAGCAGCGGCAGCGGCACATAAAGCTGGGCGTCAGCAGGATATTCTGGTGCGGATCAAGTCCGATGGTGATGTGTTTTACAAAGGTCATGAAGGTGGCATCAAGGCGAGCGATATCGTTGAGTTTGCCCACAAGGTGGACGCGATGGATGGCGCACGCTTTGCGGGGATCACCACATTCCCGGCGCTCCTGTTTGATCAAGACACGCACGAAGTGCAGCCCACACCAAACCTGACCACGCTGGAAAATGCAGCGGCGGCGTTGATTGATGCTGGTTTCACCGACATTGAGATTAACGCGCCGGGCACCACATCTTCAGTTGTGTTGGAAGCCTTGGCCAAAGCAGGCGCAACGCAGTGCGAGCCGGGCAATGGCTTGCATGGCACTACGCCATTGCATGCGATCAAAGATTTGCCGGAATTGCCAGCCGTGCTCTATCTCAGCGAGGTGTCACACCTGCATGAAGATAAAGCCTATTGCTTTGGCGGCGGGCTTTATATTGATCCGGTGTTTCCCGACTATGATGTGAAGGCGCTGGTTGGCGGCGCGCCAACGGTGGATGAAAAGGCGCTTGCCAGCGTCGATATTCCGCCCACCAGCGCAATTGATTATTACGGCATGATTGATTGCACAGGCAGCGTTCAGCCCCAGTCAGGCGACAGCGTTGTGTTCGGCTTTCGCGGGCAGGCTTTTGTGAAGAGGGCCTATACGGTCGGTGTGTCGGGCATTTCAACTGGCAACCCAAAGGTAGAGACCATTGAGAACATCTTTGGTCAGGCCGAAAACTGGCCAAATCTGAGGTAGCATGATGGATCTTTCAAACAATCAAGCTGCTGATGTGTTGCAGCTCACCAATATCCACAAAGCTTTTGGCGGCGTGGTGGCGATTGAGGATTTTTCGCTCAATCTCAAGGCTGGTGAAATCGTTGCCCTGGTGGGTGATAATGGCGCAGGCAAGTCCACGCTGATTAAAATCATTTCCGGCGTGCATGCTCCGACTTCGGGCACCATCGCCATTGATGGCAAGGAAACCAGCTTTAAGGATGCTACCGAGGCGCGTGCGTCTGGCATTGAAGTGGTTTATCAGGATTTGGCGCTGGCGGACGAGCAAGCGGTTTACATGAACATGTTTTTGGGGCGCGAAAAAACCAAAGGGCCGTTTGGCCAATTGGACCGCAAAGGCATGGTGCAGGAAACCGAGGATTTGGTGAAAGAGTTGGATGTGCGCATCCCATCGGCCAAAACCACGATCCGCAATTTGTCAGGCGGCCAACGGCAAGGTGTTGCCATTGCGCGCGCCACCCATTGGGCCACCAAACTGGTTTTGCTGGATGAGCCAACTGCGGCGCTGGGCGTGGCGGAAACGGCCAAGGTGGAGGAAAATGTCGCGGCGTTGAAAGAGCGCAATTTGGCGGTGTTGATCATCAGCCACAGTCTTGATCAAGTGTTCCGTCTCTCAGATCGAATTTGCGTTTTGCGGCGCGGTCAACAGATAGGCGTGCGGGAAACGGCGAAGACGGATAAGAACGAAATTGTCTCGATGATCACCGGCGTCTAGGTCCCTAACCCACGCCAATTTACCCACGATCATCGGGCATAAAGCCGCGCTGTGTTGTCGTCATAGCGCGGTTTTTTACACCTGTACGTAGGGCCGATCGTCCAAAATATGCACTTTGGCATCTGTGCCATAAATGCGGTGCAAAAAGGCGCTGTCTACGACATCGAGCGGGGTGCCTTCTTGATCAATTTTCCCATCCGCCAACGCCACCACATTGTCGGCATAGCCGCTGGCATAGTTGATGTCGTGCAATACGATCACAATGGTGCGCCCATGATGTTCACAGAGCTCGCGCAAAACGCGCATTAGTGAGCGCGATGCGGCAATGTCCATATTGTTGAGCGGTTCATCCAGCAACATATATTCTGTGTCTTGCGCATAGGTCATCGCCACATAAGCACGTTGCCGTTGCCCGCCAGACAATGTGTCCAACTGACGATCAGCCAACTCGTTCAAATCCAAGACGGACAAGGCTTCGTCCACCTTGTCCCAATCCTGCTTTTGCATCCGGCCTTTGGCGTGGGGATAACGGCCAAAGCTCACCAGTTCGCGCACGGTGAGGCGTGGTTCCAATTGAATGGCTTGCGGCAAAATGGAAAGTTTGCGCGCTAGGGCGTCATTAGGTGTTTCGCCAACACTCATATTGTCGATCAAAATTTGACCGTCTTGCAATTTCATTAGCCGAGCCATCAGCGACAACAATGTTGACTTGCCTGCGCCATTGGCCCCCACGAGCGCCGTCACTTTTCCCTTGGGAATGGTCAGGCTCAAATCATTCAGGATCGTTTGTTGGTCCAATTGATGGGTGAGGTTGCGTACAGAAATCATTTTTTCAACCTTTGCAATAGAAGTAGCAAGAAGACGAGGCCGCCGACAAAATCGATCACCACCGCAAGTGGTGTGCTCAGGCTCAACATCCGTTCCATAATGGTTTGTCCGCCCACCAGAATGATGCAGGAAATAAGACCCGAGCTGAGCAGTAGGGTGGAGTGATAAGGGCTTGGCGTGAGTAAGTGGGCGATGCTGACGACAAGCAATCCTAAGAAGGCCACTGGGCCGACGAGCGCTGTGGACACTGACACCAAAATGGCAATCACCGCCAGCGCGAGCAGTTGCACGGTCCGGACATTCTCGCCCAAATTTACCGCCACATCATAACCCAATGAGATCACGTCCAACCGATGGCGTATGGTCCACACAAAGATCAAGCAAGCGATGATAATGGCCACGCCTACATAGAGCAGCTCTGTGTCGAAGCTATTGAAGCTGGCGTAAGATGCGATTTGAATATGAGCATATTCGTTTGGATCGATCATACGGGTGGCAAAGCTGGTGAGTGAGCGGAACAAGGTGCCCAAGATCACCCCCGTCAAAATCATGCGCGTCAGATCGCGGCCATGTTCGAAAATCAACGTGCCGAACAGGAGGAACGAGGCAAGTAGCAGGATTAAGGTGTTAAGGGCGAATAACCCGTATGTGCCGATGGACAACATGCCTTGGCCGCCAAAAAAGAACACCATCATGGTGATGATCAGCACATAAAGCGCATCAAATCCCATAATTGACGGCGTAAGGATGCGATTTTGCGCGATGGTTTGAAACAGCAGAGTGGAGGTCGAGACGGCGACGCCTACCGCGATGATTGCCAGCAATTTTGTGCCGCGAAATGCGAGGACAAAATCCCAATTCCCGCGCGAACCAATCGTCATATAAAGCACCATTGAGAGTGCAAGCAGCAGTGCGAGGAAGGAAAGGCGTTTAACGGGCATGTCGTTCTCGCCCATATAGAATCCACAAAAAGATCAAAGCGCCGATGATGCCCATAATGGTGCCGACCGGAATTTCAAACGGATAGCGCACCAAGCGCCCGATAATGTCGCATATCAGCACGAGGCTTGCGCCGAAAAAGGCGGTGATCGGCACGGTGAGCCGCGCATTGTCACCATAGAGGCGGGATACAATATTGGGGATCACTAAGCCCACAAAGGGGATCATGCCGACGGTGACTACGGTCAGTGCCGTGACGATGGAAATGGTGATCAGGCCCAGCACCACCACTTGATTATAGTTCAGCCCCAAGCTGATGGCCGTGGTGCGGCCCATGCCAACAATGGCAAATTGATCTGCGATTAGATAGGCGAGTAGCGCAACGATGGCGGCGATCCATAGGGTTTCGTACCGGCCTTGTAAAACGCCGGAAAACTCGCCTGTGGTCCAAATCTCAATATATTGCAACAGGTCTGCTTGATAGGCGACAAAGGTGACTGCCGCGCCGATGATGCCACCATAGATCAGCCCTACCAGCGCAATGTACAGCGGCTTGGTGGCGGGTAGTTTGATCACGATCAGCATTAGGCCAATGCTTGAGATCAACGCCATGGTTGCGGCGATGCAAATCTGCACGATCAACGAGGCGGATGGGAAATAGAGTATGGCGATCAAAATGCCCAGCATCGTGCCCTGGCCCGTGCCCGCCGTCATCGGCTCCACAAACCGATTGCGCACCAGCAGTTGGATAATTGTGCCGCACACCGCAAGCGCGCTGCCTGTGATCAACACAGCCAAGGTGCGTGGCAATCGGCTAACGAGCAGCAGTTCCAACTGTTCGGGATTGAATAGATTTTTCGGTTGAAGGTCGATCACCCCAACAAAAAGGGAAAGGGCGGCGATCACCAAAAGCACCAACAGGGCCATCAATGTTGTCGCCACCCGATTCATTTGAGCTTATTCGCCTTTAAAGGTGGCTTGAATATCGTCCAAAATGATGTTCATGGACTGGATGCCGCCGCCCGCAATGTAAAGCGGGGCGGATGACAAATAGATCACTTGGCCGTTTTTCCAGGCATTGGTTTCGTGCACCAATGGATTGTCCAAAGTCTTTTTTGCGCTTTCGCCATCTTGGCCAATGGCGGCCAGTCGGTCGATCACGATCAAAATGTCTGGGTTTGTGTCTTTGATGAATTCAAAGCTGGCGGCTTCGCCGTGTGTGGATTGTTCAACATCCTTGGCGGCTTCTTCCAGATCGAGGTTGGTGTGCAACCAGCCAAAACGACCACTTGCGCCATAGGCTGAAACTTTTGGCCCGTTGGTCATCAAGATCAAGGCTTTGCCTTGACCGTCCAGCAAGGCTTTGGTTTCATCCAACTTTGCGTTAAACGCATTCGCCAATTCTTCGGCTTTGTCTTCTTTGCCAAAAATTTTGCCATAGGCATCCAAGCGCTCAAGGCCTTGGCCGACAGTATCTTCCCAGATAGTCATGTCGATGGTGGTGGCAATTTTTGTGAAGGCTTCAACATGGGTTGAAGAGCGGCCACCGGCAATCACCAGATCAGCGTTCAAGGCGGCGAGGGCTTCAAAGTCTGGCTCAAAGAATGAGCCAACTGGTGTTGCGCCTTCAACGGCCCCATCGAGATAAGACACATAGTGTGGGCTTAATACGCCGTCAGCTTTCACGCCAAGGGCATCCAGGGTGTCGAGCGCTGAAACGTCATATACAGCGAAGGTGGCGGGGGTGGCAGGAACTTCAACGTCGCCTTGATAGGTTTTTACGGTCACAGTTTCGGCGAATGCGGGCGTTGCCAAAAGGGAGGCGGCAACTAAAATTGAGCGTAGCATTTTGTTCTCCAGAACGGATTTGTGTGGTGCGACCTTTAAGTTGAGCGGATAACTCATAATAAATTTAGAGTCTAGTTTAAATATGAGTTTTTTGATCCAATTATTGAGTTTCTACTTTTGAGAAACAAATTTTAGTGCAAATTTTCTCAAATTAGGGCTTGAAGCTCTAGTCACTTGAGGTCCTATCTTGATTGCCGACTCATCAAAACGAGACGGAAAATCTGATGGACCGCGTCGAAAAAGAAATGTGCGAATGGACCGTAACCGGAATGGATTGCGGCTCTTGTGCGAACAAAATCAAAACAGCGTTGGATCGTTTGCCGGGTGTTGAAAATGTTGATGTGGCGCTAATGAATGAGCGCTTGCGGGTAACATTGGACCAAGCCCAAACCCGGCGGCAGGATGTTGAGAATATCGTCACAAAGCTGGGCTTTGGCGTGCAGGCAGCGCGCGAGGATGGTGATGCACATGTGCATAAGGAAAGCTGCGAGACAGCAGAAGTAAGCGAACGCGCAGCACCAGCTGCAAAATGGTATCAAACCCCGAAAGGTAAGCTGGTCATTAGCTCAGGATTGCTCCTGGCTGTCGCGTGGGCCATCAAATTGATGTCCGGCGCAGAGATTGGCCACTGGGCATTTATCATCGCCTGTTTGGTTGGCCTCTTTCCTGTTGCCCGGCGGGCGCTGGCCATGGCGCAAACGCGACAATTCTTTACCATCGAAATGTTGATGACCATTGCCGCCACGGGCGCCTTGTTCATCAATGCGGCGGAAGAAGCGGCGTTGGTGGTCTTTCTATTTGCGGTCGGCGAATTGCTGGAGGGCGTGGCGGCCAATCGCGCGCGGGAGGGCATTAAGGCCCTCGCAGATTTGGTGCCCAAAACGGCTCTGCTGGAAACAGAAACCGGGCCGCAGGAAATATCAGCTGCCAGTTTGCGGATCGGCCAAATCGTGATTGTGCGGCCAGGAGACAGATTACCAGCCGACGGGCAGATTGTTGAAGGCCATAGCGGCATCGATGAAAGTCCGGTCACAGGCGAAAGCGTGCCGCGTGCCAAAGGGCCGGGTGACGACGTGTTTGCTGGGGCCATCAACACCGAAGCGACTTTGCGGGTCAGTGTTACCAAAAATCCGGAAGACAATACAATTGCACGGATTATTCAGTTGGTGCAGGAAGCTGAAAGTGCCCGCGCCCCCACGGAGCGGTTTATTGATCGGTTCTCCCGTTATTACATGCCAGCCATTATTGCCGCGGCAGTGCTGGTGGTGTTGGTGCCGCCGCTGGCCTTTGCTCAGGATTGGGGCACATGGATTTATCGTGGTTTGGCGCTGTTGTTGATCGGTTGCCCTTGCGCCTTGGTGATCTCGGTGCCAGCCTCCATCGCCTCTGCATTGGCCACCGGGGCAAAAAATGGCTTGTTGATGAAGGGCGGCGCGGTCATTGAGGCCGCCGCAAAGGTCACGCGCGTTGCATTCGATAAAACCGGAACGCTCACCTATGGGCGACCCGTGGTGACGGATATTATTCCGCTGCAGGCAGAAAAAGATGAGGTGGTTTCACTTGCTGCCGCGGTTGAGCAAAGCTCTAGCCATCCCTTGGCGCAAGCGATTGTGTCGCGTGCGAAGGAATTGGGGTTCAATATTCCCAGGTCTAAAGATGAGCAAGCATTGGCAGGCAAAGGCGTGCGGGCCGAAATTGAGGGCAAAAGTGCTTTTGTCACCAGTCCGAAATATGCCTTTGGCCAAGGTGCTCTGACCGAAACTGATTTGGTGATTGCGGCAAAGATTGAGGCCGAAGGCAAAACTGTGGTTGCTGTATATCGTGATGGACAGGCGCTGGGCTTAATCGCTTTGCGAGATGAGCCGCGAGAGGATGCCCGCTCCGCCATTGAGCAATTGAAGCAATTGGATGTCGCGTCAATCATGCTTACGGGCGACAATCCGCGCACTGCATCTGCCATCGCGGATGACCTTGGTGTGGACTTTCAAGCAGAAATGATGCCGCAGGATAAACTTAAGGTGATCAAAGGCCTTACCCAGCATGATCAGGTGATGATGGTGGGCGATGGCATCAATGATGCACCGGCCTTGAAGCGGGCACATGTGGGTGTGGCCATGGGATCAGGCACAGATGTGGCGCTGGAAACGGCGGATGCAGCCATATTGCGCGACCGGGTGGTGGATGTGCCCGGCAAAATCCGCCTTGCCCGCGCGACGATGACCAATATCAAGCAAAATGTGTCCATCGCCTTGGGGCTCAAAGCAATCTTTTTGATCACGACGATTTTTGGGTTTACCGGGCTTTGGATCGCTATTTTGGCAGACACGGGTGCCACCGTGTTGGTCACATTGAACGCGTTGCGTTTGCTTGGCTATCGACCTGAGCAAATCAGTTAAGTTGGAGTAAAATTATGGGGCATCATCACCATCATCATGCGGACCCTAATGATGGGGACGCGAAAGTTTTTTGGGCCATCATGGTCAATCTGGGGCTGACTGTGGCGCAGATTATTGGCGGCGTCTTTGCGGGCAGTCTGGCGCTTATCGCAGATGCATTGCACAATTTTTCTGACGGGATTTCGCTCATTATCGCTTTTGTGGCGCGCAAAATTGCGCGGCGCCCCGCCGATAAGAGCATGACTTTTGGGTATGGTCGGGCCGAAGTTGTGGCCGCATTGATCAATTACACAACATTGATCGTGATTGGCCTTTACCTCGCTTATGAAGCCGTGATGCGGTTTTTTGACCCGCAACCAGTTGATGGCTGGTTGATCGTCATCATCGCAGGCATTGCGCTGGTGGTCGATTTAGTCACCGCAATGCTGACCTTTGCCATGTCAAAGACCAGTGTGAATATACGTGCCGCTTTCTTGCACAATGTTGCGGATGCATTGGGCTCAGTCGCTGTTATCTTCGCAGGCACGTTGATCTTGCTTTATGATTGGCGCTTGATCGATCCAGCTGTGACGCTTTTGATCGCCGGATATATTTTATGGCAAAGCTTTGCCGAGATTGGCGGTGTAATCCGCATTCTCATGCTCGGCGCACCGGAAGATGTTGACCTTGATGCAGTGATTGAAACTATGCGCCAAACCGAGGGGGTGACCGACGTTCATCACGTGCATTTCTGGCACATGCAAGAACATCAAAGCGCCTTAAGTGCACATCTTGTGTTGGACTTAAACGAGATGGACGCTGCAAGCTGGGTATGTGATGGACTGAAAAAGCAACTCAAACGTCAATTTGATATTGCCCATGTGACCTTGGAAATTGAAACCCATACCGAACCTTCTGCCGACGCGCAATTGATCGGGCATCGGGAATGAGAGGCATGAAGCCACAACAAATTGAGTTGAAATCAGCAGGTAAATGACCCAGGCTGGGTCATTACTTTTCGAGAGATTTTAGCATGAAATTTCGGCATTATTTTTTGTTTGTTGTTTTCGTAATTGCGACGGTCGTTTCTCTTTGGGCCGTGGCTCATATCTATTTTGGGGTATTTTTTCCAAGTCGGTCGGAGTTGAGCATTCAGCCCATCAATAATTTGTTGGTCTGCCTAGTGCTTGGCATGTTGGTATTGGCGGGCAGGCAAAAAGACAAAATCAAAAGCGACTTGATGGTCGATTTTCTCTTGTTGCCTATCTTGATTGTCGCTGGATTTTGGGGACCACCTGCAGCCAGTCTTTATATCTGGTTGATTGCCACTTTTGCTGTGCTGCTTCCCTCTGCCTTCGTGCGTGGGTCACGACGATCGGCGACCGCCGAAGCGGACCCACGCCAGCATATTGAAAAGCATGTCGTTCACAACAGAACGCCGCCAGATGGCGGAAGTTTTGGGTAGTTTCTACCCCTCACCAAATTGCGCGAAGTGCAACTCGGCATATGCCCCTTTTTTTGCCAACAGTTCGTCGTGACTGCCTTGTTCGACAATGCGGTTGTTGCTGACGACCATGATCCGGTCGGCATTGCGGATGGTGGCTAAGCGGTGGGCGACCACCAGCGTGGTGCGGCCTTTGGAGAGTTCGTTTAACGCATTTTGAATGGCAACCTCTGTGGCGGTATCCAGAGCAGAGGTGGCTTCATCCAGCACCAGAATGGGCGGGTTTTTCAAAAAGATCCGCGCAATGGCCAAGCGTTGCTTTTGTCCGCCCGAAAGTTTTACGCCGCGCTCACCCACAACTGTATCCAACCCTTCGGGTAAGGACAGCACGTAAGTGTCGAGTGCTGCGCGGCGCAGCGCCTCCATAATCTCTTCATCGGTGGCGTCCAATTTGCCATAGGCGATGTTCTCGCGGATGGTGCCACCAAACAAAAATACGTCCTGCGCCACAATGCCGATTTGCGCCCGCAGCGATTTCTGCGTCACGTCGCGAATATCGATGCCATCAATGGTGATTGCGCCGCCATCCAATTCGTAGAACCGGGGTAGCAAGGAACACAAAGTGGTTTTGCCTGCCCCCGATGGGCCAACAAAAGCGATGGTTTCACCAGCCTTGATGTCGAACGACAAATCATTGAAAATTTTGTCGTCGCCATAGCCAAAGCGAATGTTTTGATAAGCGATGTCACCTTTTACGTGGCCCAGCTCTTTGGCGTTGGGGCTGTCTGCGATGTCCGGGCGTGTGTCGATCAGTTCGGTGAATCGGCGGAACCCCGCAATGCCCTTTGGATAGCTTTCCAGCACCGAAGTGATCTTATCAATCGGGCGAAAAAACAGGTTCACCAACAGCAAGAAGCTGACAAAGCCGCCATAGCTCAGCTCGCCAATGGTGACGAAATAGGTGCCCGCCAACATGGTCAACACGATGATGAAGCGCGTGTTGAAATAGGTGAGGGCGATGCTCGCTGTCATGTAACGATATGCACTTAGCTTGGTGCTGCGATAATTCTCATTATTGTGCTCAAACAGCTTTTGCTCGTGATCCTCATTGGCAAATGCTTTCACGACACGTACGCCGCCAACGCTCTCCGCGATGCGGGTGTTGAAATCGCCAACTTGCCGGAACAGGGTGCGCATATTCTGCGTCATCCGGGTACCATAATGCCCGATGGTCCAGGTCATAATCGGCACCACGAATACGGAGATCAACGCTAATTTCCAGTGCACCATAAACATCAGTGCAAACGCGCCGACAAAGGTCATGATGGCGATGAACAAATCTTCCGGACCGTGGTGGGCGATCTCGCCAACCTCTTCCAGATCTTTGGTGACATTGGTGATCAAATTGCCAGTCTTATGATTGTCGAAGTAACTAAAGCTGAGCTTTTGGATATGATCGAAGGCCTGCCGACGCATGTCCGTTTCGATTGAAATGCCCAAAGCGTGCCCCCAATAGTTCACCACGCCCATCAGCCCAGTATTGATGGAGTAAATGAACAGGAGTAGGGCCGCAGCACCAAAAATCAGCGTCCAGTTTTGGCTGGGCAAGAGCTGGTCCACGAACGCCTGAACGGCGACAGGAAAGCCGAGTTCTAAAAGACCCGCCAGAACGGCACAGCCAAAATCGAGAAAAAACAAGCCCTTATATGGGGCATAATAGCTAAAAAAACGACGTAACATTTTGCAAGGCCAAAGGCTGGAATCGAACAGGATTGTGCTCAGGAGAGCCGGACAGAATTTCATGGGCGTGGCAAATGGGCAAGCATTTGACGGGTAAATAATGATCGTTTCCGCTGCTTCATTTTTAGCCGTGACCAATTTGCACCACATTTCGATTTGACAATTTCTATATTTCGATATATCTAGAAATATAGAAATAATAATTGAAATGGATAAATGCCATGACTGTTGAAATTGAACGCGCAGCGCAAGCCTTCTCGGCCATGGGGTCAGAACCCCGGCTGCAGGTCTTGCTTTGTTTGGTTCGGGCTGGGGAAGCCGGGCTGTTGGTGGGCGATATTCAATCGCGCACGGGCATTCCAGCTTCCACGCTCAATCATCACCTTAAATTTATGGCAGCGGCGGGCCTGATTGATCAGGAAAAGCAGGGCCGCACCATCGTTAATCGCGCCAATTTCGATTTTTTGGGTCATGTGGGCAGCTTCATCATCGATCAGTGCTGTGCAGATGCATGCCTGACCGAGCCCAATTTGTCAGCTTCGTCTAAGGAAAAAAGCAATGTCTGATGTTTCAGCACGTCAGCCGGTTACGCCCGGCAGCATCTTTAAATTTTTCACGCAAGTGCCGGTGATGATTGCCATCATTTTGGCGCTGGTTGCAGTGCTGGATTGGGCCAATTTTCTGCCCATCGCGCAGTTCGCCACCAGAGCATTTCTCTCCACTTTGCCGTTTCTGTTGGTTGCCGTTTTGTTGATTGGCTATTTGAAAGCAACGGGCGCTGAAGGCGTTATCGGCAAAGCGTTTGAAGGTCGCGAAGTTCAGATGATATTTGCGGCCGCACTAGTGGGCGGGTTGGCACCTTTTTGTTCATGCCAGGTGATCCCCTTTATCGCTGGTTTATTGACAGTTGGTGCTCCAATTTCGGCAGTTATGGCCTTTTGGCTGTCGTCCCCTTTGATCGACCCGCCCACCTTTGTCATCACCGGGTCTGTGCTCGGTTGGGAGTTTGCCATTTCCAAAGCCGTGTTCGCCGTGTCGCTCGGCCTGTTGGGTGGCTTTAGCCTCAAATTTATCGGCAAGCGCGGCGCGTTGGCTGATCCGCTAAAGCCGGATTATCGCAAGTCTACTTGCGGCGCGTCCAAGTTTAAGGGCCAACCCAAATGGGCTTTCTGGCAAGAGCAAGATCGCATTGGGGTCTTTAAAAAAGAAGGCCTGAGCAATCTCATCTTCTTGGGTAAATGGCTTGCCTTTGCCTATGTGTTGGAGGCCTTGTTGGTCACCTATGTGCCAGCATCACTTGTGGTGCAGCTTGTTGGCGGTGAAGGCATTATTCCGATTGCGATTGCTGCTTTGGTGGGCGCGCCAGCATATCTGAATTCCTATGCGGCGGTGCCGCTGGTGGATGGTCTTGTGGGCCAGGGCATGAGTGTTGGGGCGGCGATGAGCTTTATGATCGCCGGTTCCGTTAGCTCTATTCCAGCGATGACAGCGGTTTTCTCGCTGGTGAAAAAGCAAATCTTTGCCACCTATTTGGGGCTTGGCATTGGCGGGGCCATTCTGTTCGGCATTATCTACCAGATGATCGCCGCTGCCTAAAACTGCCGCACCGACGAAAGTTTACATGTGGGCCAGTGCAATTTCCTTTGCACTGGCCCTTTTTCAACGTTACTCCTAGGGCAAAACAAAAGCATCCAAAATTGCATATCAATTTTGAATATTGCGATAAGCTAGGGAAGAGTTGAAATGTTTGTTAGCGTCTTTGACGTTTTTAAAGTGTCGATTGGCCCATCCTCATCGCACACGATGGGGCCGATGGTGGCGGCCAATCAGTTTTTAGAACATCTCATCAAAAATAAAGGCCGCTTTGATCGCGGCGACCAGTGTCATATTGAATGTCAATTGCAAGGGTCACTTGCTTTTACAGGCAAAGGCCACGCCACGGACCAAGCTGTGCTTTTCGGCTTGTTGGGCTTTTCGCCGGAAACCTTTGACCGCGCAGAAGCCGAAGATAAGCTCGAACTGTTGCGCATTGGCAAAAGCATTGAACCTGTTTCAGGCTTTAAGATTGGGCTTGAGGGCGATAACGCCATTATTTTTGATTATGACACCAAGGAGATGGCTCACCCGAACACAATGGTGTTGAACCTCAAAGATGAGGCGGGTGAAATTCGATACAGCCAGACCTACCTGTCTATTGGCGGTGGCTTTGTGATGACGAAAGATGAATTTGAATCGTCTGAGCAATTGCCCGTCACTGATGTGGTGTCGGTGCCGTTCCCCTTTAAAAATGCCAATCAAATGCTTGAGATGGGCAAGAAGAGTGGCAAAAGCATCGTTGAGATGAAGCGCGCCAACGAGCTGTCGCATATGAGCGAAACAGATCTCGAGCTGGGGCTGAAAAAGCTTTGGGATGTGATGAACAATTGCATCGGGCGTGGCTTAGAACTGGATGGCATTTTACCCGGCGGTTTGAAAGTGCGCCGACGCGCAGCGGGTGTGCGCCGTAAATTGTTGGAAGAGCGCGGCACAAATTTGCAAATGCCACATGCGGTGAATGACTGGATTTCACTATATGCCATGGCCGTAAATGAAGAGAATGCGGCTGGTGGGCAGGTGGTTACATCGCCAACAAATGGCGCGGCGGGGGTGTTCCCAGCGGTGGCGAAATATTATTTGGAGCATGTGCCTGGGGCGAACCAGAAAAAGCTCTATGAGATGTTGTTGGCTGGTGCGGCAATTGGCGGGCTGATCAAGCACAACGCCTCCATTTCCGGGGCTGAAGTGGGCTGTCAGGGTGAAGTTGGCTCTGCGTCAGCCATGGCAGCCGCGGCCCTATGCGCGGTTTTGGGCGGCACCAATGAGCAAATTGAAAATGCATCTGAAATTGCGCTCGAACATCATTTGGGCATGACCTGCGATCCGGTAAACGGGTTGGTGCAGGTGCCGTGCATTGAACGCAACGGGCTTGGTGCGATCAAAGCCGTTGCCGCTGCATCATTGGCGCTGAATGGCGATGGTGAACACATCATCTCGCTCGATGCTTGCATCAAGACCATGTATGAAACCGGCAAAGATATGGATAATCGCTATAAGGAAACGTCGCTTGGCGGGCTCTCGGTAAATTACACGGCGTGTTAGGCAAAATGGGCGTGCCATCACGCCCATTCCATTGCGCAGATTCTTCTAAGCGAAAAACAGGCCGAGGCCGACCAGCACTGTTATGCCGCCAATTGCGCGGCTGAGCAGTGGTGTAGATTTGTCGTGTTTGCTAAAAACTTTGTCGATGGCAAGGCCAATCACAACACCGCCTGCGTGCAAAACAGCCGTTGCGAGGGCGAAGCCAGTGGAAATCCAAACTCGGATAAGTGGTTTTGCGGTCGTATGATAGGCGGGTGAGAAGTCGTGTATGTTACACCTTAAATGATTGTTTCAACCAACCTAAGAAGGAAAAGTGCACTGTGGACAATTTGGATTTAGATGATGTTTTGGCTGACTTTGTTGAGCTTGAAGGTGGCCGCGTGGATTTGCGCGACGACCGCATTCAAGCCAAATGGCAAGTCGAGTTGAAGCCATTCTGTCTTTCCAAATTTCCCGTCACCCAGGCACTTTTTACCCAAGTAGGCGGCGAAAATCCGGCTCGTTTTTCAGGCGCCAATCGTCCCGTTGAAAGTGTGTCTTGGTATGATGCGGTGCAATTCAGCAATCGCATGTCAGCGCACTTCGGTTTGCAGCCAGTCTATCAAATTGGTGAAAGCGCTGATGATGTGCGTGTTGTCGCCAACGCAAATGGGTTTCGATTGCCGCTTGATGCGGAATGGCAGTTTGCGGCCATGGGTGGCCAATCATCTCCGCTTTATGGCGAGATAGATCAGATAGCCTGGTTCAGGCAAAATTCTGGCGGCACACCCCATGATGTTGGCCAGAAGGCACCCAACGCCTATGGCCTTTACGATATGCTTGGCAATGTGTGGGAATGGTGCTTTGACGTTTATGATCCGGAGGTTTATGGCAGCTATCGCGTTTTTCGCGGTGGCGGGTGGAACGATCCGGCGCGCGGGTGCCTGGCCACTAATCGGCGGCGCAGCCACCCCACATATGACATTGATGATCTAGGCTTTCGGCTAGCACGCAATGTAATGCCATAAAACACTTGACCTCAAGTTGACTTGAGGATGTAGATAGAAGGGCATGGCTCATTTTTAAAGGATTTAGCTATGCCCTTTTCTTTGTCTCCCACATCCGTTTTGCGCGATCCGCGCGGCGTGGCGCTTTTGTTAGCGGCCACACTCACCACCATGGCCAACGCCACCATCAGTCCGGCGCTTGCTGGGTTGGAAATGCGATTTGCTGATCATCCGCAGGTTGAGTTACTGACGCGCTTGCTGGTGCCGGCACCATCCATCAGCGTGGTGTTGTTCGCGCCATTTGTTGGTATTTTGGCCGATAAGTTTGGCCGACGTGTATTGTTGCTCGCGGGTGTTATTCTGTTTGTCTTGAGCGGTTTGGCGGGTGTTGTGCTGCCGGATCTGAATAGCATTTTCGCGTCGCGTTTGATGATGGGGATAGCCGTTGCCCTGATCATGACGGCGCAAACCGCCTTGATTGGTGATTATTTTGAAGGCGACCAGCGCCAACAATTGATGGGGTTGCAAATTTCGGCTCGCAATTTTGGCGGATTTGTCGCGATTTTCCTGGCGGGACTTTTGGCGTCCATTGCGCCGCAATATGCGTTTTTGCTTTATGGCATGGCCGCATTCTTTTTGCCGTTGATGTGGCGGGTGATCACGGATCCGCAACGGCTTAGCGCAGGGCTACATGCAGCCAATGCCGCTGCCATGCCAACGCCCGTTTCGGGGTGGCAATGGGTGTTGTTTGGCATGATCCTGTTGCAGTTGCTTACCAGCATGTTTTTCTTCGTTATGCCCACGCAATTGCCCTTCTTCTTGCAAAGCCTCGGGTTAGATGCTGCGCTAGCCACGGGGAATGCCCTGGGCGCGCTCACCATTTCGGGCGGCATTGCGGCTTTGCTTTATGCGCGGCTACACAAAAAGATCGGGGCGGCGGGCACGCTTGGCCTAGGATATTTGTTCATGGGGTCGGGCTTTTTGGTGTTGGCGTTTTCGCAAAGCTTCTGGCTGGCGGTCGTAGGTGCGATATTTGTAGGGTGGGGCTTTGCGTCGGTGATGCCAAACTTTGTGGCGATAGCCTTAAAAGTTACTCCCGCGCAACATCGCGGCCGGGCTGGCGGGTTTCTCACCATGTCGGTATTTTTGGGGCAGATTATATCGCCCTTCGCCAGTATGGCGATCATCGACGAAATCGGCTTTTCGGGTCTTTATGGCGTGTTGGCGTTGATTTTAGCCACATTTGCCGTGGTCAGCGTCACGCGAGCCGTGTTGTCGCGCAAGGGGAAGGTTGCACTTGCCAATTAGAAGAAACCGGCCGCCCAGTTGGCGGCCCATCATTCTAATCCAGATGGGTCCACGTATCGGCGCCATCAAAGTGGCGTACGCGGATTGAGTTGACCACATCCAGGTCAGCCATGTTGAGGTTGAGCGCCATGCGGCCCTCGCCGGGGGCAGCAAGCTGCTGCCACAATATGGTTGTGCCGCACGTGTTGCAGGTGCGGAAATCCAACTCCATATCGCCGTGAGAATAAGAGATGCTGGTGCTGTCGCTTAGGCCCTCGATGGTGATGTTGCTGGCGTCAGAATAGATCCACAAGGCCCCCAATCGGCGACAGATGGAGCAATTGCAGCGGTTGGCATAGGGCGGCGTGTCGCGAAATTCATATTTGATCGTGCCGCAGTGGCATTGGCCTTTAATCATAAGTTCTTATGCGCCGAACACGCGCATCCATTGTTTGATCTCAAAATCCATAATACCCGCATTCTTTGCGGGATCATTTTCGGCAATAGAGCGGACTTCATTTTCGCCAATTTCCGAGTCGAAAATCATCATGCCGCCAGAATGGCCGGGAAAAGGACCGCCTTCAAGCAGTTTTCCTTGAGATACAAATTGCGCAAAATATTGCGCATGTTCCTGCGCAATCGGGTCACTTAGTGAAAGCCCTTCGCTTGGCCACTTTGGCCCTTTCTTATGGAAAATGACAAAGTGGGACGTTGGGGCGCTCATTGTGGTTTCCTATATGCTTCCAATTGTTTTCAGCTTGGCGCGTGGATGCACCTCATTTTGGCTCATCACCACCGTTTGCGGGCGGAATCGTTCGATGATGGAGCGCACATGCGGGCGAATAGATGGCGAAGTGATCAATACAGGCAGTTCCCCCACCTGTGCGGCTTCTTCAAAAGCTTGCTGCACGGCTTGAATGAATTCATGCAAGCGAGATGGGGCCATGGCCAAATGCCGATCATTGCCTTCGCCCACCATTGCATCTGCAAAATCACTTTCCCAATCATGGGACAGGGTGATGATGGGTAGGTTGCCATCTGGACCCGAATTGGAGGCACAGAGCTGGCGCGCAAGGCGAGTGCGCACATGTTCGGCCATTTGCTTGGCCGATGCGGCGCTGCCAGCTACTTCCGCGATGCCTTCCAAAATGGTGGGCAAGTCGCGAATGGATATACGTTCACCCAACAAGATTTGCAGCACGCGCTGGATGCCAGAAACTGAAATTAGATTTGGTACAATATCGTCCACCAGCTTTTGCTGCTCGGTTGGTAGATTGTTCAATAGCTGCTGCACGTTTGCGTAAGACAGTAGGTCAGACACATTGGCCTTCAAAATCTCGGTGAGATGGGTCGAGATCACCGATGCTGGGTCAACAATGGTGTAGCCTTTAATCTCAGCTTCATCGCGCAGGCCGCTATCAATCCAGGTGGCGGGCAGCCCGAATGTTGGTTCAATTGTGTGGGTGCCCGGCAAATCGATTTGATTGCCCATGGGGTCCATCACCATATATTGCGTTGGATAGACTTCGCCGCCGCCGGAATCGACCTCTTTGATGCGCACAACATATTGGTTGGGCTGCAATTGCATATTGTCGAGAATGCGCACGGACGGCATCAAAATGCCCATATCGGTTGCCAGCTGACGACGCAGGGCTTTGATTTGCTCGGTCAAACGGTCGGTGCCCGTTTCGTCCTCTTTCACCATGGACAGGAGGCCATAACCCAATTCGAGTTTGAGCTCGTCCATTTTTAGAGCGTCGGTGATGGGCGCTTCTTTAGCGGATGTTTCTTCTTGCTCAACCTGTTTGGCTTGCACTTCCGCTTCCACGTCGGCTGCTTTTTTGTCGATGGCGCCGCGCGATCGATAAGCGAGATAGCCCATGCCGCCAGCGAGGGCGAGGAAGGGCAGGGCGGGCATGCCAGGCAAAATGGCCATAATGGCCATCACACCAGATGTCATGCCTAGAGCGCGTGGATAGCCAGAGAATTGTTCGGCTAAGGCTTGGTTGGCGCTGCCGGTTACGCCTGCTTTTGACACAAGCAGGCCTGCGGCAGTCGAAACGATCAGCGCCGGAATTTGCGATACCAGCCCGTCACCCACGGTCAACAAAGTGTAGTTGTTGCTGGCTTCGGCCAACGACAATTGTTGTTGGCCAACACCGATAATGATGCCGGCAATGATGTTGATGAATGTGATCAGCAAACCGGCGATGGCATCGCCACGAACGAATTTCGACGCACCATCCATGGCTCCGAAAAACGAGCTTTCATCTTCCAAATCTTTCCGGCGTTTGCGGGCTTGATCTTCATCGATAAGACCAGCGGAAAGGTCGGCGTCAATCGCCATTTGTTTGCCCGGCATCGCATCCAAGGTGAAGCGTGCCGCCACTTCCGCGATCCGGCCAGAACCTTTGGTGATGACGATGAAGTTCACAATAATCAGGATGGCAAAAACGATAATCCCGATCACGAAATTGCCCTGCATCACGAAATTGCCGAAGGCTTCGATCACGTTGCCAGCGGCATCGGTGCCCAAATGGCCATTCGCCAAGATAAGCCGCGTGGATGCCAAGTTTAGCGCCAGCCGCATCATGGCGGCGATCAGCAACACGGTGGGGAAGGCTGAGAATTCCAGTGGCGTGCGGATGAACAAGGTGGTCATCATGATCAAAACGGAGAACACAATGGACACGGCCAACAGCATGTCGAGCATGATGGCGGGCATCGGCATAATCAGCACCACAAGGATGAAGATGATGCCGAAGGCGAGCGCGAAGTCGCCCTGACGCAACAGTTCGAGCATGCGGCCAATGGAAGGGAGGCCGCGTGACGGTGCTGATTGTTCAGCTTGTTGCGTGGTTTGGCTGTCGCTCATTCGCGTGAAATGCCTTTAAGTTATCTGCCGTTAAGCTGCGCTGCCGCGATTCTCGCCGGGTGCCGGAATGGCTTCCCCATCTTGAGCATATTGGTTGAGCTTGTTGCGCAAGGTTCTGATGGATATCCCCAGAATGTTGGAGGCGTGGGTGCGGTTGCCCAAGCAATGGTCCAGCGTATCGAGGATCAATTCTTTTTCCACATCCGCCACAGTACGACCCACCATGGCACGTGTTGCGGTTTCGGCCGTTTGCGCGGCTTGGGCCGCAATATTGTTGGCCTCCGCCGCCTCAGCCAGGCCAGTGCCATCTGGCAGGCGGATGGATTGCACATCAATCTCATCTTCAGTGGCCAGCAGCACGGCACGGTGCAGCGTGTTTTCCAATTCGCGCACATTGCCCGGCCAAGGTGCCCGCAACAATTCTTCGCGTGCTTCTTGCGAAAGCGGCCGCTCATCTACGCCATTGGCTTGGGCGTATTTCTTGATGAAATGCTCGGCCAAAATGGTGATGTCGCCGGGGCGTTCTCGTAGAGATGGGATTTTCAAGTTCACGACATTGAGGCGGAATAGCAAATCTTCGCGGAACTGCCCGTCTTTAACGCTTTGCGCCAAATCCCGGTTGGAGGTGGCGAGGATGCGAATGTCCACGGGCACTGGCTTGGTGCCGCCGACGCGGTCAATAACCCGCTCTTGGATGGCGCGCAAAAGTTTCGCTTGCAGGCGCACATCCATTTCTGAAATCTCGTCCAGCAGCAGCGTGCCGCCATTTGCTTCTTCAAACTTGCCGATGCGGCGGCCAACAGCGCCGGTGAACGCGCCTTTTTCGTGGCCGAACAATTCTGATTCCAGCAAATTGTCGGGGATCGCTGCGCAATTGATGGAGATGAAAGGTTTTGCCGCCCGTTTTGAATGGGCGTGAACATATTTGGCGATCACTTCTTTACCAGTGCCGCTCTCTCCCGTGATCAGTACGCTTGCATCTGATGGCGCAATTTGATCGGCCAATTTGACCAGTTTGGCCATGGTGGGGTCGCGGTGCACAAAGTCAGAATTTTCTTGCGCCACGGCCTGAATGATCGCTGCGATCAATTCGGCATCTGGCGGCAGCGGGATATATTCTTTTGCGCCGGCGCGGATGGCGTTCACAGCGGCAGCAGCATTGGTTTCGGTGCCACAGGCCACAACGGGAATGTGGATGCGTTCAGCTTCAAGCGCGGCCAAAAGCCCCGGAATATCAGCCATCACATCGGCCAACAATAGGTCAGCGCCGCGGCCGGCACGTAGGCTGGCCATGGCCACGTCGATGCTGTCGGCGTGGGCTACTTTGGCCCCACCTTGCATGGCCAATTTTGTCGCTTCGCTTAATTGGCCTTCTAAAGCACCAATAATCAGAAGTCGCATTTTATTACTCCTAATTCGCTTTGATGATTTCGGTCATGGTGATGCCGAGCTTGTTTTCCACCAGCACAATTTCACCGCGCGCCACCAGGCGATCATTTACATAAATATCAATGGCTTCGCCCACTTGGCGGTCCAACTCAACAATGGTGCCTGCATCCATTTGCAACAATTTCGCCACTGGCATGCGCGTGCGGCCTAACACGGCAGAAATGCGCACGGGAACGTCGAAAACGGCTTCAAGGTCAGACGCGTTTTTATCCTCAGTGCTTTCTTGTTGCTCGCCACTGCTGGGTTGCATCTCTTCAAGCTGATCAGCCATGTCCGCTAAGGATGGGCCGTCATTTTCAACTGGATTGTCCGTATCGCTCATTACACTTCCTCTCCAATCAACATGTCAGCATCGGGCATTTCGTCTGGAATGTCCTGATCTTGCTGCTCGGTTGTATTGGCAAATTCTGGTTCTGGGTGGGGGCTCCGCCCGGTTTTGGCCCGCACATATTGGGCCACTTTGTCTTCGATTTGGCTGGCGATGGCGTCAAACTCGCGCACAAGGCCGCCGTCTGACCATTCGATGCGGCAGTCGCCAAGCGGAATGTCAGGTTCGCCTAGAATAATCAATCGGCCTTCAAAGCCAGCATTGGCTGCGTGCTCTTCTGCAATTTGCTTGATTTGGTCGCTCAATGCTTCGTTGCAGCGGATGGCAACATGGCCAACTCTGTTCAATGTTGAGAGGCAATCGGTGATCAGCGCATGGATTTCAGTTTCCGGCTGTGCTGCCACCAAGTGTGCGGCCAGTTTTTTGCCCACGGTCGCGCCCATTTGTGCAGCATTTGCCAAATGATCTTTTTGTGCTTCGTCCATCGCAGCTGCAAAATCATTGCCTTTTTCGGCAAGGCTTTGTGTTGCAGCCACCAATTGCTGCAAGGCTTGGGTCTGTGCGCTCTGTTCGCCTTCGGCATAGCCTGCTGCGTGGCCTTCTGCGCGTGCATTGGCGAGCATTTGGTTGAGTTCTTTGTCCTCAATCAGCTGCGAGTCGCGCGTGGCCTTTGACAGGTCGAGATCGAAATTGAATTTTGCGGGTTGCGCCATCATCTATCCAATCATCTCTTCTTGGTTGCCGCCTTTAGTGATGACAATTTCGCCTTTCGCTGCCAAATCTTTGGCCAGATTCACCATGCCAGATTGGGCTTCATCCACATCCTTAAGCCGCACAGGCCCCATGGCTTCCATATCGTCGCGCAACATTTTGGCGGCGCGGGCGGACATGTTGGCCAAGAACTTCTCTTTTGTTTCGTCGTTGGCACCCTTGAGGCCCAATGTAAGCAATGGTTTTTCCACCTGCTGCAACACGGTCTGGATGGCGGTGCCGTCCAAATTGCCCAAATCTTCGAAAGTGAACATGAGGGCCTTGATGCGCTCCGCCGATTCCAGATCGCGCTCTTCCAACGCCATAAGGAAGCGGGCTTCGGTTTGGCGGTCGAACGCATTGAAAATGTCGGCCATTTGTTCGTGGCTGTCGCGGCGTCGTGTGTGCGACAAGGTCGACATAAATTCGGTGCGCAGAGTGGTTTCGATCTTCTCAACAATTTCCTTTTGCACAGGCTCAATCGCCAACATGCGTTGCACCACATCAAGCGCCAGATCATCCGGTAAGTTGGCCAACACTTTTGAGGCGTGTTCTGTTGAGATTTTGGTCAACACCACCGAAATGGTTTGCGGATATTCGTTTTTAAGGAAGCTGGCCAAAACGTCTTCTTGCACGTTGGACAGTTTTTCCCAGATGTTGCGGCCAGCCGGACCACGAATTTCTTCCATGATCATATCCACCCGCTCTTGGGGCAGGAAGGATAAGAGCAAGCGTTCCGTAGAATCTACGTTGCCTGAAAGGTCGCCATTGGTGGTGAGGCTGGTGATGAATTGCACGAACAAAGTGTCGAGCATGTCCTGGGTGATTGGCCCCAATTGCGACATGGCGCGCGACAATTGACGAATTTCGATATCATCTAGTTCTTGAAAGATAGGGCGGCCATAGTCTGGGCCCAGCGCCAAAAGCAAAACCGCAGCTTTTTCATCACCTGCGAGTTCGCGTTCGTTGGCGCTTTCTTCTACAACTAGTTGATTGCCTGGCTGTGCCAATTCTTTTCCTTGTGCTTCCGCCATACTCTACGCTGCTTGATTTAACCAGTTACGGATGATCATGGAGGCTTGCTTTGGGTTTTCCTCAACAAGGGCTCCGACTTTTTCTACGGCTTGGATTTGTGCCTGACCTAGGCTTTGAACTTCTTCTAGCCAAGAGTCTTTTGCTGTGCTTTTCCGGCCTGCGCCTTCTTCGGCCTCTGCGCTTTCAGCTTTTGTTTTTTCCGCTGCTGCGGCTTCAGCCGCTGCCATTAAAAGAGGTGTTTGATCCTCAGGCTCGAGCACGCGTTTGATCAAGGGGCGCATCACGAAGAACACCAGAGCCAACGCAATCAGAAGTGTAACAGCCATCTCAAGCGCTGCAAACAGATCGTCGCGGGTAAAGTCAAAAATGCTTGATTCAGAAGGTTCAAATGTTAACTCAGGGCGTTCCGCGAACTGCATGTTGACCACTTCAACTTGGTCGCCGCGGTCTGCGTCATATCCGATGGCTGAGTTCACCAAATCGCGGATCTGATTGATCTCTTCTTGCGGCCGTGGCGCATAGGTTGCGTTGCCTTCCGGCGTTGCTTCATAGACACCGTCCACAACAACGGCAACTGACAAACGCTTAATGGCGCCTGCTTCAACAATCTGGGTTTCAGTGACCTTGGAAATCTCATAATTGATGGTTTCTTCGGTCGTGGAGGATTGTTCTGAGCTGCCGCCATTGTCGCCGGCATTTTGCGTTGCGCCCGGCAACTCATTGGCTACCGACACCTGGCCGTTATTTGCAGCGCCTTGGGCTTCGTTGGCCAATTCGCGGGTTTGGGCGGAGCGGATAACTTGGCCGTTCGGGTCAAAGCTTTCGGATGTGCGGGTGAGGCGGTTCATGTCCAGCTCGGCGCTCACTTGCACCCGGGCACGGCCAGCACCAACCACATTTTCCAGCAAACCTTCCAAGCGATCGCGCAGGCGGCTTTCAACGGCCAATGTGCGTTCTTCCATGGCGGTGGAGAGCATGGTCTCTTCGTCACCTTGGCTGCCAGCGGCAAGCAGTTTGCCTGAGTTGTCGACGATGGAAACCATGT
This sequence comes from Maritalea sp. S77, assembly GCF_049801075.1. Taxonomy (NCBI): domain Bacteria; kingdom Pseudomonadati; phylum Pseudomonadota; class Alphaproteobacteria; order Hyphomicrobiales; family Devosiaceae; genus Maritalea; species Maritalea sp. S77. The sequence continues at coordinate 256,178 of NZ_JBNAGG010000004.1, forward strand.
TCGGGCTTAGGCCATCTACGGCAGAGGCAATCAAATGTTGTACGGAACGAATTTCGCCAGTTGAAAGCGCGCCACGCACTTCCAAGGCAATTGATGCAGATGGTTGTTTGGCTTCACGACGGAACAATTCACGTTCTGGCAACACCAAGTGTACCCGCGCAGATTTAACGCGAGCGAGAGAGGAAATGGTGCGGGCCAATTCCCCCTCAAGCGCGCGCAAATGGTTTACGTTTTGCACAAAGCTTGTGGCGCCAAGTGTGTTTTGTTGGTCGAAGATTTCATAGCCGACTTGGCCACGGCTTGGTAGGCCGCTTTCAGCCAGTTGCATGCGGATGGTGGTGATCTGATCGCGCGGCACGGAAATGGCTTCGCCATCGCCTCTAATTTCAAACGGGATGCCCATGGCGCGCAGTTCTTTGGTGATGGCGGCTGAATCGTCAAATGACAATCCGGTATAAACCGGGGCCATTTGCGGGGTGGAAACCCGAAAGATCAGAAAGGCGAAAAAGCCGATCATCAACACAGCGGTAACAGCCATCGCTGCCACCCGTGCTAACCCCATCCTCGCCATAATCGCTGAAAAACTATTCACAATACCACCCGCGTTACAAAATGTCTGATTCGTGGAAAAACCATGCAAATCCCCACTCGGCAAAAATTACCTAGCAGAAGGTAAACATTGTATTAACCATTCGCGCAAAGTGCATTAATTTGGGAAAAAAGTGGGGTAAAACACAAAAGCCCGCCAAAAATGGCGGGCTTTTATAAATTTGTAATCGCTATGGAGCGATTTTTGCCTAGCGGGTCACTTTAGGACTCGCGATAATGCTGCACCCAAGTGGTGCGCAAACCGGCCAGCCCATGTTTATCGATGGAGGCTTGCCAGTTGAGAAATTCATCGACGCTTAATGTGTAGCGGGTGCAAGCCTCTTCAAGGCTCAGCAAACCACCACGTACAGCGGCAACGACTTCTGCTTTTCGACGGATCACCCAACGCTTGGTGTTGGTTGGGGGAAGATCGGCAATTGTTAACGGGCTGCCATCTGGCCCGATGACGTATTTTACTCGTGGACGCATCTGTGCGGTCATTTTACTCACTACTCAAACCTGACCTAACTAATAGAGCTAGCCTAGCGTGATGCTCTTAAAATTTGGCTAAGGCCTTGGTCAGATTTGATTAAGAGTTGAGAAAAATGCCGCAAATGCGCAGACTTAGTGGGGTTTGGGCGTCAGATTTATGCGGGTAGACCCACTTTTGCGACGGCCGAAAGTTCCACTTGTGTGCCATTTACGACCAGAATGGGTTCATTGCCAACAAAGTCGACGGTCTCAACAATGCCAGATGTCATTGTGTAGTTGGCAATTTTGCCGCCATCAGAATCGACAGCGTCGATCGTAATTGAATATTTGCCCTCTGGCGCAATGGAGCCGTCAGAGTTAATGCCATCCCATGTGTAATCATGTTCGCCGGATTCGAGCGTTGTTTGTTCTGTAAACACAACGGCACCAGCACTGTTTTTAATGGTGATGGTGGCCTCAGCCGCATCGCGGGTCATGCCATAGGTCCATGTGGCGCTGCTGTCTTTCAAATCGGTATTGTTAGAGAAAGCAGTCACCTCTTTGCCGATATAGGAAACAGCTTGCGAGGCATAATTTTGCTCGTTGGCGCTGATCAACGCTTCCAAAAACTCGTTGGTTTTAAGTTGCTGTTCCACGCCGGTAAATTCGACCATTTGCGAGGTAAATTGGTTTGTGTCGAGTGGGTCCAGCGGGTTTTGGTTTTTCAACTGCGTGGTCAAGATCGACAAGAAAGTGTCGAAATTTTCCGCAATTGTTTTGCGCGAGGATGACAGTTCCGATTGACCGGAGCCGATGCCAGCTCCTGCTGCAGATGATTGTGCTGGAATAGTCATAATTTATGCTCCTAAACCCAAAGGTTTAAACCGTCCGGTCGCGCGGTGCCGCGCAAAACCAAGGAGGGGTTTTCGGTGATGCTTTGTGTGTCTGAATTGGCGGCATCATTGTCGCCGTTCAGATTGGCTTGTTGTCCGTTTTCTTGGCCAAACTGCTGGCCTTGGCCGCCATTTTGGTCCTGCTTAAGTGAAAATTGCAGGTTGGCTTTGTCCGTGTTTAGTCCAGCTTGCTGCAAGGCTCGTTCTAGGGCGCGTTGATCGCGCTGCAGAAGGTCCAATGTTTCAGCCCGCTCAACGGTGAGCCGAGCGGTAACATTTTTGCCTTCCATTTCGAGTTGCACATCAATCTTGCCCATTTCTGGGGGATCAAGGCGAATTTCGAACCGTTGAGCGCCATTGCGGATTTGCCGTACCACTTCAAAAGCCATTGCGGGCAAATTGATCTGCTTTTGCGGCGCTTGCTGATGCGCTACCTTATCAATCTGAATTTGGCTTTGATGTTGCTGCTCTGTGCGCTGCAGATTCAGGATTTTGTCGGTGATAGTGTCTGTGGTGTCCAAATCGCTGGCCATTTTCGCCTGCTGGGCCAATGTTGGGGCAGGGCGCTGCGCTGCATAGGTTTGGCCAGCCATCAATTTGTTCTCTGTACCCGCGCCTTGTTGATTTTGGCCAAATTGGAATTTGGTTTCACCTTCTTTGCCTTCAAGTGCAGCGCTGATCAAGTTTGAAGCGCTGCCGTTTTGCAATGCCTTTTTTGTGCCGGCTTCTTCGCCGCTGGCAAGTATTTTTGCCATGGGGTCTGTGTTTTGCTCGCCATCAGCACCGGTCAGTTGACCGGCTTTTTTGTCCACCAATTTGGCGATGGCGGCTTGCGCTGTTTCAGGTAGTTTTTCCGAAAGCTCTTCCAAGCGCCCAATCATTTGATGAATGTTGAGCGACAATTTTGCATTGTCTTTGGGGGTTAAACCCTGTTCGCCATCTTTTGCTGCTGCATTGATATCGACTTCAAGTTGCGCTGTGCTTGGTTGGCCTTTGCCATTGGGTTGCACATCGCCCAAAAGAGTATCTAGCCGCTTGAGCAATTTGCCCAATTGCATCAAGTTGCCGGGTGCTTTTGCATCTTCTGCTTGCCGCAGCGCGCCAAGTTGATCCGTATACATGCCCATGGGCAGGCTGACGGCGGCGTCATTGCGCATCGGGTGGTTGTTGATCGCACTGGCCAGCGCTGCGAACGCATCTTGGGCGTTTGCAATCTGCTGAGGATCGGGCACCAGCAATTGATCAAATGCAGCGCCGATTGGGGCAAGGGCTTCTTTCAGCTTCTCAAGCGCGTCTTTGATTTTGCTCATGTCGACGGCGAGTTCGGCGTTGCCCTCAACAGGCCCCATTTCGGCCTTCATGTGCAGTGCGGCCCGCATATCGCTGGCGTCACCGCCCATCAGCGCATCCAAAATCGCTTCAAAACCGCTTGCCGCATCTTCTTTGCCTTCAAGCGTACCTTTGGTGTCGCTAGGAAAGCCAATAAAATCAACTTTTGGTGTGTTTTGTAAACCTATTTGCACGTGCGTACCCATTAAACCTGACAATTGTCCATCCAATTCCATGCAAGTACTGGGCCAGTTTTAGAAAATCTTGTAATTTATTGAAATATAACAATTTTCATTGGTTTGAGATTTGAGGTGGGCGATGTTTTGCCATCCATGCGGCAAATCTAGCCGGATCATCCGGCATTTCTTGCCCATCGGTATGCATCAAAGTGATTGAATATGCTGGCGCTGGCTGCTAAAAGCCGATGCTTATCCGTTGGCCCTTAACCCCAATTAGGATGGAAAAATGAATTCTCTGGGTATTGATAAGCCCGTCAAGGACACCCGCGTTGTGGTGGCCATGTCGGGCGGCGTTGACAGTTCGGTTGTGGCCGGGCTTATGGCGCGCGAAGGATATGATGTCATTGGCATCACCTTGCAACTTTATGATCATGGCGAAGCTATTCACCGCAAAGGCGCATGTTGTGCCGGGCAGGATATTCATGACGCCCGCCGCGTTGCGGCCTCGCTGGGCATTCCGCATTATGTGTTCGACTATGAAAGCAAATTCCGCGAAAGCGTGATTGATGATTTTGCCGACAGCTATGTGCGCGGCGAAACACCTATTCCTTGCGTAAAGTGCAATCAGACCGTGAAATTTCAGGATTTGCTGGAAGCGTCACGCGAATTGAACGCGGATGTGTTGGTCACCGGGCATTACATCCAATCGCGGCAAAGCAATGGGCAATATTCGCTTTATCGCCCGTTGGATCATGGGCGCGACCAAAGCTATTTCCTCTTTGCAACCACGCAAGAGCAACTTGATTATTTGCGCTTTCCCCTTGGCGGCATGACCAAGGATGAAGTGCGCGACATTGCCCGCGATATGGGGCTTGTGGTGGCAGAGAAAAGCGACAGCCAAGACATTTGCTTTGTGCCCAATGGCAATTACGCGCAGATCATTCAAAAGCTGCGTCCCGAAGCCATTGATCCGGGCGAGATTGTGCATATGGATGGTCGTGTGTTGGGTGAGCATAAGGGCATCATTCATTTCACAATTGGCCAGCGTCGTGGGCTTGGCATTTCCGCGGGTGAACCGCTTTATGTGGTGAAGCTGGAGCCAGAAACTAAGCGCGTTATTGTTGGTCCTTACGAGGCGTTGGCCACTCGTTCGGTGCAGTTGAAGCAAGTGAATTGGCTGGGTGGCATGAGCCTTGATGAAATTGAGGAAATGGGCCCGATCAACATTGAAGCAAAAGTGCGCTCTACGCGGCCGCCACAACCTGCACGTTTAAGCGTGAAAAATGGTGAAGTGGAAGTTGAGTTGGTTGGCGGCGAACATGGCGTCTCGCCGGGCCAAGCCTGTGTCTTTTATGCTGATGATAGCGAAGATACGCAGGTGTTGGGCGGCGGCTGGATCGCCCGTGCTGTCAGCGCCACAGCGGCGTAAAACCACAAATTCCCTCCCCGATATGGGGAGGGTTTTAGCGTAGTGTGATGTAAAATCGCAGACCCCCACGCTGTGCTGAAACTCTGCGTAGGCCGAAAGAAGCGGCATCACCGCCCGATCTGGTTCAGGCCAGTCCCGCTGCGCTGAATCTTATATTTCTGGACAATGATCCGGGACTATCCAACTCCCCATCTTGCAAAATAGTGGACGGCTCTGCTCTGCCGCGGCAGTTGAGCCAGATATCCATTTGCCCCATCTCTTTGCATGACTTCACCTTCCCTCCGATTCAGCTTGGGTTAACCAACTCAATAGATTGCTGTGCCTAGCTAACAGCGCGTTAGGACGCTTTGGCTATCGTTTATGTTCCAGGTCAATTAAGGGACGAGACAAATGTTCAAACCAGCCAAACTCATCGTAGCCGCTTCGGCTTTTGTCTTTGCAATTCTTCCAACAGCAGGCAATGCACTCGATATGCAGGGGCAAGTTCTGCTTCAAACGACAATGGCGCAACATATTGAACGCCACATGGTCAACGGCGTCATTCCGCATGTCGTGCTTGATGACGGTATCGTGGTGGATCTGGTACCAACTGAAGCTCACCCCATGATCCTTTCATATGGTGAGGGCTATGTTTTGTGCACGGACTTCCGTGATCCAGAAGGTCGTTTTGTCAATGTTGATTTCTACGTGGCGCAAGGTGAAGAAGGCTTTGTTATTTTCCAAATGGAGATTGATAATCGCGCACCGTTGCACGCTCTTATGGAGCAGGGAAAGGTGAAAAAGATTGGCGGCTAGGTTTCGCAAGGGCGCTGGTATGCGATCCATCCGGACCAAATTCCTCCTACTTTTCGTTCCTGCCTATTTGGTTGTAACGCTGGTTGGGCTACATTTCGTCGCGCAGCAGCATGTGCAAAACGCGCGTGCTGAGCTGAGCTCTCGAGTTGGCACGCAACTTGGGCGCGTGAGCGGGTTGTTAACGCCGGAACTGGCAACAACACAAAAAGCTATCGGCTCACGTTTAATGTCAACATTACTCGTCGATCAGGCGACCAAATGTGTTGATGTTATTTTTGATGGACAAATCGACCGTACACTTTCGCAACCGCGTAATCTTGGTTGTGGGGTTATGAATCCCGAAACAACCGTAGAAACGTCGATTTTGCTGATCCCAGGTGGCAAGATGGTGCTTGGGTTTTCGCTTGATGAAATACGGGCGATCGAAATCGAAAGTTTGGAAGCCATATTGATTATCGCTTTCGGGGGGCTCGCAGCAGCATCATTGATCGCGACATTTGCATTTGGACGCACGGTTGGTCGTCCAATCTCCAGACTTATCAAAACGATGCAGGGTACAGGTAGCAATCAATACCTTCGGGCTAAGGCGATCACTTCCGATGAAATTGGTGCCTTATCGGGCACCTATAATGAGCTTGTCGATCGACTGGAGTCGGAAGCTGCAATGGCCTCGGCAGCAATGGAAGAGCTGTCGAATGTGTACAATACGACGCCCGCGCTGCTGTTCACCATGGATTCGCAAGGTATAATTTGCTCAACCAGCACATTCTGGTCTGAAACAACTGGGTACAAAGAAGGGAAGTGCATCGGCCAACCCCTATGGTCATTCATTCTCACTGACGCTTGTGCTGGGACCAAGTCGCTGAAAACAGCTTTGAAGCTTGGTCAATCTGTGAGGGACGTGCCTTTGCGCTTCAGGACTGCGGATGACGAAATCATCGATGTCCTGTTGTCAATCGTTCCCGATAGACGGTCTTTAGGAGCGGCTGCGAGCCACGTCTGTGTGATGACAGATGTCACTCAGTTGCGCTTGACTGAATCGAACCTACGCCAATTGGCAGTCACCGATCAGTTGACAGGCTTGGTCAATCGACGTGCGCTTGCCGATGTCGAAGTACTTCTCGGCCTAAACGACAGGAACGACAATCCTTTGTGGGCTGTTCTGTTCATTGATCTAGACGATTTTAAAGCGGCAAACGATACTTACGGACACGCTGCTGGTGATCAGCTTTTGGTTACAGTCGCTGAGCGCATCAAGAAGGCAGCAGGGCAAACTGGGATCGCGGCACGACTTGGCGGCGACGAGTTCGCTTTGGTACTTCCTTCGATTGAAACTTTGGAAGACGCTACGCGTATCGCGGGTAAGTTAATTGATGACATAAACCGCCCTGTCGATGTTGTCGGTGGAACAGCTTATGTGGGGGCTAGCATTGGCATCGCGTCGGACCGGTTGAACAACTCAAAACCATCGGATTCACTGGGCTTAAGCGATCAGGCAATGTACATGGCCAAGTCCACCGGCAAAAATCGCTACGTTGTTTATGAAGGAAAAGATGCTACCGCCCTGAAGGAGCGGTCTGAATTTTTGCACGCCCTGCGGGTGGGTCAGAAAGACGGTTGGTTCTCGATCCACTTCCAGCCCATCATTAACCTGGAAACCGTCAAGCCAGTCGCGCTGGAAGCGCTGTTGAGAGTGACCACGAATGAAGGCAAAACGCTTCCCACCGACAAGTTTATTGCAGTTGCTGAAGAAACTGGCCGCATGGATGAGCTCGGTCGTTGGATATTTGATGAAGCAGTCAGTACTTTCCTGGAACTGACCGACGCCAACAACCAGACCACGATGAGTCTGTCGGTGAACCTGTCCCCACGCCAACTCAATGAGCGGTTTGTACGGCATGTTGAGAAAACGCTGGAATCGAAACCATCGCTTGCTGGCCGCTTGGTGCTGGAAATCACCGAGGGTGCAACCATGAGAGGTTTCGAAAGAGCCAAGGAACTTCTTGAGCGGCTACGCGACTGTGGTGCGCGTATCGCAGTCGACGATTTCGGTACCGGGTATGCCTCGCTGTCATACATCAGCAAGCTGCCAATTGACATTCTTAAATTGGATCGCAGCTTCGTTGATCAAGCTGGTGGCAATGAAGCGCGCACGCGTTCGGCGTTGATACGCTCTGTCTCTAGCCTAACAAGTGAGCTCGATATTCCATTGATTGCTGAAGGACTAGAGGATGTTGGAATGGCCGAAGAAGTGCTCGGGTTGGGCGTGCCACTTGGCCAAGGCTACCTCTTTGCGCAGCCTATGCCTGCTGACAGAATTGCTGAGTGGCTTGAGATGTTCGGCTCAAAGAAGCACACTGAAAACGATCAAGAAGAAACTGCTTATCGTAATGTGATCGTTTAGGCCCGATAGTTTCCCAGGCTCTTGCCCAAATTAGAGAAGAGTGCCTGACAACACGGTTGTTTGAGTACTTTGCTGCCGTTCAAGGTGAGCATAAGGCATAAGAGATTGACGGACTGATTTTGTCTGGTTCGCCTCTTTTCAACAGTGCGCTTCGGCATGCTCGTGGGGAGGCGTAGAAGTGCGTCGGGGACATTGCAAAGCAAATGGTCGGGTGTTGTGCAAATCATGGTGAAAACGGAAGGTATTTCCCACTTTTTTCAGTGAAATCCAATAAAATCAATGACATAGATTTTCCTTATCAGCGGTCTCTTGGACGGTGGTATAATGGCCGTATCTTCTTTGAAGCTTTGCGGGTTGCCGACGGGCAATTAAAGCGAAGGGATATCCTTTAAAAGGAGAGGTTGGCCGCGCCGTTGGACGCGAAGGTGCGCGAAGATAGATGATGGCTTTACCTGACACCAAGGGTTGCTCGCTGACTTAATGTCGGAGGGCAGGGGCTATATGGGTAAGCACCCCGAAAGCGCTCTATCTTTGAATAAACCAGCCATGTGAGGCGACTATGGTCTCAACATATTTAAGAGTTTGAGGAGATCCTTGTCGCCTCGCATCCGCAACTGTGGGCATTTTATGTCACGCGGTGAATTTGGCCTGCTCGCTTTTTGTGGCGACAAAAACAAACGCCCCACACAAGGTGCGGGGCGTTGTTTAATTTTCGAAGTGCGACCAGGTTAGGTCAATGGTGAGATTTGAATCTCTACCCGACGGTTTTGGGCGCGGCCGCTCTCAGTGCTGTTTGAGGCGATTGGGCGCGCTTCGCCATAACCGGTCACATAGACCCGGCGTGGGTCTACGCCACGGCCTGAGACATAGTTGGCCACAGACATGGCGCGGCGGTTAGAAAGCTCAAGGTTATATTGTTCCGAGCCTGTTGAATCAGTGTGGCCATAAATATCAACCAGTGTTTTGGGATATTTCTGCAATACCGCGGACACAGAGTTCAAGGCTTCATAGAATTGTGGTTCAACGTTAGACTGATCTGTCTGGAAGGTCACGTTGGACGGCATGTTCAAGATAATCTGGTCGCCTTGGCGGGTCACGGTTACGCCCGTGTTGGACAAGCTGCTGCGCAGTTCAGCTTCTTGACGGTCCATATAGGCGCCAACGCTTGCGCCGGTGAGGGCGCCGAGGCCAGCACCAACCAATGCGGCTGTACGGGCGTCTTTATTGGCAACTGATGCGTAGACTAGACCTGCAACCGCACCAGCGGCTGCGCCACCAGCGCCGCCTTTAACTGCGTTTGAGTTCCACCCTGTTGTGGTGCAAGCCGAAAGGCTGAATGCCGCGACGGTTGCGAGTAAAAGTTCTTTTTTCATATTGGCCTCGGTTTGCTGGCAAATTCTGTGTGTATCTTAAGCTATAATGCGGCAGGAAAAAGATGGTTCAATTTTTGTTTGCGTGTTTTTTGTTGATGAAATCACGCCGCATATGTGGAGGGTGGGAAATAAGTTGAGAAATGTCAAATTTCTTGGTGCATTGCAGCTTGACATTGGGGCAAGCCCCGCATTATATCCCCCGCAGCAAAGCGCAATGCTTTGCCCATTCTTTCATCGAAAGATGTCTTTCGGGGCGGGGTAGCTCAGTTGGTTAGAGCAGCGGAATCATAATCCGCGTGTCGGGGGTTCAAGTCCCTCTCCCGCTACCAAAAACAATTTAAAATCAATCAGTTATCAAGATTGCGGTGAGGGGTGTAAAAATTTCCCGCTAATAAGTAGCAACCAGGTAGCAGTGCGTGTGCGCACATAGCGCTGTTGTTGCCTCTGCAATGCGCTAGTGTGCGTCTATGCTGTTCATTTAAGGTATTGCCCCTATCAATGTGACGCACAAAGTTCTGGCGTTGATGTTTGAGCTGGCAGGGTAGAGATATGCTGTTTATTGCGTTCGTTTGACGTCGAGCGAAGTTCATGTATATTACATCCGGATGCTTTAGAGCACGGCCTCACTTTAAGTTGGTGTTTGGCTATGTTGATGAGCATCACAGTTTGATACCGATTTCCTCAAGTAGTTGAGGGGACAGTTGCCTCGTGCGGGGCACACCGAAGGCATGTTTGCCCAAGGGCTATTCAAACGAGACTAACCAAGAACCGGTTATCTAGCGCTTTTGCTGGTGACCATCTTGCGTGAGTTTTGATTTGGACGGCGCTTGGGCTTTTTTGTGTCTACTAGCCATCTTCAGAATTTACGCTTCAACTCTAACGTGAATAGGAGATGGCAGATGTCCACAACGCGACGCTTCCCATCGGATTTGTCTACACCTGAATTCACCTACGTGGTGGTTAAGATATTGATGATGCTTTATCGCGCCAACATGCTCGATTTAGATCACGCTCAAAGCATACTCAAGGCTGAGTTTCCGAAACAAATGGCGCGGAGAAAGCGCAGGCGTGTAAGCAAACTCAAGCGTTCCAGCAAACGCACCAGAACATTTCAATACAACCCCGACGACATGCTGACACCGGATAAGGCGGCAAAGGTGCTGAGCCTTTCGGTCAAGACACTCGCCAATATGCGCAGTGCAGGGAGCGGCCCGATCTTTATTAAAATGGCCAACCGCACCATCCGTTACCGCTATAGCGATTTAGAAGTCTTTATCGCGAATAGCGCAAAGCACAGCACCAGTCAGTATTAAGGAAGGGGCTATGAGTAAGAAAGATGCCAAACGCGTCAAGGATGCAATTCGGATTGTTGAACGAGCTGGCTACAGCGTTGTGAAATCAGATCATCTAAAAAAGCTTGAGATGGTTTTCAAGAAAAAGGCGCTCGCAACAAAGGTGTATTTAAGCCGAAATGAGGCAGCGATTTATCTCGGGATATCCGCGAAGACGCTTGCCAATCTCGCATCACTAAAGAAGCAGGGGAAAGGCGACGACCCCTACAAAGCAAGAAAAAAGAACGGGCGTGTCACTTATTGCCTTGCCGACTTGAGGAAGGCCATCGGGGCTCGGTCCAAAAAGCAAAACGGCGCTGATGCTAAAGAACGAAAGTCTAAGTCCAAAAAAAAAGAGGCGGGAAAGAATAGGAAAAAGGAATAATCGGGACAAAAGGACAAAATGGGAATGTACTGGTTTCGAAGTTATTACATCAGCACCAGAGCGGTGTTGGGTGTCGGGTTTTTTAGGAAACTGAAAAAGACATTTTCGTGACCTTTTGGGCAACCACTTCGCTCACAAGTCGTTCCCAATTGTTCCTCAACAAAGCTATTTGCTTGTATACACACTTCAATAGCTTGTTATCACCCTTAAACGCACCAACTAGCTGGATATAGGCCCGTACACCTCAAAACTTGAAATGCAGCTATTTAGGGTCGCAAAACAGAAAAAGGAGTGCAACATGAAGCTCCACGATATGTACGCCGCAGAAATAAAAAAATTTAAAAGACAAGAAATGAAACTTGCACAAGACCGCGAAAGATATCACGAAAATCGCAGGTCAAACACAAAGGACATCTCGAACATAATTCAGCTATCAAGCCGGGCAAACTCGAAGTACCTCCCTGCAGTCAATTCATATGCTCGTATGGACCTTGCAGCACATTTTTTTAACGTGATGCAAAAAATGTTCACGGATGAAGAACGTGAACTTCGTTTCATAACGTTGGCACCCGAGAGATATGCATTCGCTTTAAAACAAGCGGACAATTTCAAACCGGCGAGTTTTAAAAACATGGTGGGCCAATACTTTCGGAATTGTAGCTATATTGGGATGATCGAACCAGCGTATTATCCAGTTGCCGCAGCTAACGAACATGGGCGGGGAGTGGTGCACTGGCATGCGCACTTCATCGTATGGGGATGCAGTAGTGACACAATCGCGCAAATTAGACGAAAAGTTGCGATGAGACATGATGCATTCGTTCCAAGGTTGCCAGCTTTTTTAGTTAAACCTATCCACCCCGCAAAGGTGCCGCGCGTCTTGCGATATTGCTTGAAGTCCCCAATTAATAAGTACACCTTTTACCGGACCGCAGATAAAGTCGACCGCCAAACGGGGGAGCTAATTGAAACCTTCACAGCACGCAAACAGCATATGCGCCCAGGGGAAAGAGCGACGATCGCAAATGTAATGCGGGACTATTATTTGGATGATTTGGTCGTGGCGGGTGGCGAAGGCACCGAACTGAAAAGAATTATCGTTAAAAGGGCACTTTGGCGGTTTCATCGAGACAATAAAAAGTAGTCTGTGTTTTGATATTATCAGGGGATGTCGAGTTTGCAGTTAATGGTGTAAGATGTTGTTATAAAAGACTAAATTTGACAATTCCTCAGTTTTGTGCAATAGTGAACTTGCTTTGATGTGATGCATTGAAGCTAGCGGGCGGCCTTCGGGCCGCTCTTTTTGTTGGTAGTCATGCCAACTCGCGGCAGGCCTTTGTGCTGCCCCAAAACAATTCCCTTCACACACGGAGATTTTTACCATGGCACAATCAGCCAGACAGATGCCCCTTGTCGATTCAAGTGATCAACCCGCAATAGTAGTGTTCCATAAGGATGGCGCCGAGCCTGCAAGAGGTTCATGGTTTGCAGCAGACAATGTGATAGCCGCAAAGAAGGGCGCAAAGGCGGATGGCTTTGAAACGCTGGTCGTGAAGAGCAATGAAGCACTTGCCCTGGCCAACCGTGTGCCAAAAGGCCGTGTCTTTGAGCGAAGCGGCAAACTGTTCATGCCCCGCATCCAGAACACCGTGTTTGAGCAACTCGCCCAACTCGCGCCGAAAAAGCGCAAGACATCGCATTTACAGGTTGTGGATAGCAGTGCCGCTGAATCTAGTGATGCAAAGGAGGCGCCAGCAAGTGAAAGCAAGCCTGTAGATGGCCCTGTGCGTCCAAAGGGTGCGCCGCCACAGGACTGGTCCAAAATGGGTGTGGGCAGCTTGGTGCTGACCCGTGATATTGAAGAGGACGATGAAGCCTTTTATCTCGCTGTTGTTGTGGGCAAGGTCAATGCAACGACCTACTCACTCAAATGGCGTGACTATCCTGAGTTCGACCCAATCACACGCGATGTGACCCAGTTGGCGTTGTTGCACCCAAAGGTTGATGTGGCAGAGCTTGATTGGGAGATGGAATAATGCTGACCGCCAATGTGCGCATTCGCCAACTCAATGATGCGTTTAGATCCAATATGCAGGGTGGCCAGATCTTCATCACACCAGGCATTAGTGAGTTGCCAATTGATAGTCAGCTTGCCCTTCTTGAAAAGGTGAGGACATTCTATCAATTCGATGAAGATAATGACCCCCACAACGAACATGACTTTGCGGCCATTGACATGCAGGGTGTGCGCTATTTTTGGAAAATCGATTATTACGATCCCAAACTGGAATGTGGTTCATCAGACCCGGCAGACCCCAGCCAGACCTGTCGCGTTTTAACAATCATGTGTGCGAATGAATATTAGAACAAAAGGGGATCAAGCGTAAAAGTTGATCCCCGCACACACTGAAAGGTGTGGCGCACAAAAGAAGCACAAACCTCCGCACATTTTGACAGAAAGTTTTAGGAACAGATTATGATTGAACAACTTGCAACTGCCGCAACGTTTGGCTTTGGTGCCAGCTTCGGACGTGACCTATACCGTGCAGCCAAAAAGAACCCCATCATCTGGGCGATCATCGGCATCCTCATGATTGCGTTCGGTTGGCGCAATTTATATCTCGGTGTTGGTCGTGGACCACTCTACAAGTTCTTTGTGACCTATCTTGGATCAGCCGTTTTGATCATCATTGGCACAGCTGGGTTTTGGGCTGTTGGGTTGTTGGCTATGGACGATATGGGTGGTCTGCCGCTGTTGATTGCTCTGGGCCTTATTCTGGTTTCTACCATCGCGGGTAACATCTGGGGTATCAAAGACCGCAAAAAACGTGTGCAAGCGGCTGAGGTCGCACAACACAACAAAGAGTTCATGATTGAAGTTGGACTAAGCGATAGTGACTTTGACAGTGAGCTATTACAGGACGCGGAAGGCAACCTCTTGAAGTTGGTTGAGCAAACTGACGACAAGATCGTGTTCTCGGTTTCGGGTAAGCGTGGTTATCGTGCCGCAATCAAGCTCGAGAATGGCCGTATGATTGACTACACGGGGGTTGTGAGGCTTTAGGCGAGGCTACCCCCCCCAAGCAGCAAGCGCCGTAGAATAGGGCTTTATTTGGCGCCAGGCGGCCATTTAAGCTAGTCGATTGCTGAATAGCTCGCGTAGCTGAGATGCAATTAAATATTCGCCACACGCAATGAATGCCGAAGCAAAGTCCAATGCCCGGCTGGATGAATGGCCGGTTAGCGGACAAATCGACCATCGGGTGTAATCGTTTAGGCGTCCAGCAATAATGTATCAACAATCGGACAATCGGGCACATCACCGCAGCTACATTCTTTTGCCATTGCTTCCAAAAGCGATTGCATACGCTGCAAGTCCGCAATTTTAGCCTTTACTTTGACTAGATGAGAAACTGTTACCTCGTGCACGTCCGCGCAAGTGTAGTTTTGACTGTCCGTCATTTTCAACAAAGACCTGATTTCGTCGATAGAAAAGTCTAGCTCTCGGCAGCGCTTAACAAAAGAAAGTCGTCGCAGCTGTTCAAAATCATACTGCCTGTTGCCGCCAGCGGTGCGGTCAGGTTCGGGTATTAGGCCGATGCGCTCATAGTATCTTATCGTTTCGATATGAACGCTGGTTTCTTTAGACACGGCCCCAATTGAATATCCTTTTTTGCTCATCACGAATCCTTGATCGACAATTTGCTTGCATCTGTAGTTACTACAGATCGTAGCCTGTCACAGTCGCAGATGAAATTGAGGTAACAAATGAGCGAGAACATCAACCCGTTAGGGATACATCCCATTGAGGGGCAAGACAAAGCCAAGACACGTCTTGTCACGGTTGGCAGTATTCTGGCGGCGCTAGCGGCCTCGACCTGTTGCATTGTGCCGTTGCTACTGTTTAGTCTTGGCATAAGCGGTGCATGGATCGGTCAACTCACTGCTCTCGAACCATACAAACCCATATTTATCACAATCACGCTCGGCTTTTTGGGTTACGGGTACTGGCTTGTCTATAAGCAATCTCAGGTTAAATGCGATGATGATCAAGCATGCGCACGTCCAATGCCAAACTATCTTGTGATGGGCGGATTGATCCTCGCAACCATTTTGGTCGCTCTTTCAATCGCATGGCCATACATCGTTCCTCTACTTCTTAGCTAACCTCGGAGACACCATGAAAAACATAATTTTCGCTGCCCTTGTCGGAGCGCTCTCATTTGTGAGTCCTTCCTTTGCTGCTGAACAACAAGTCACCTTGTCCGTGCCTGGAATGAACTGCGCTAGCTGTCCATTTATTGTGAAGGGCGCCATCTCTAAGCTCGACGGCATTGTCGATGTTCAAACCAGTCTAGAAGACTTGACGGCAACGGTTGTGTTTGAAGACACCCTTGTCACAATTGATGATATTATTGGTTCTACTGTTGGCGTCGGCTATCAATCTTCGGTTTTAGACCCCGCTTAGAATGAAAAACCAAAACCTGTTAAAACTCGGAATTCTCGGCACAGCCGTTGCAGCGTTGTGTTGCTTCACGCCAATCTTGGTCGTTCTTTTTGGCGCTGTCGGTTTGTCAGCCTTTGTTGGAATTTTAGACATTGTTCTCATTCCGGCTCTGCTGATCTTTGTGTGCATCACCGCTTACGCATTATGGCGACAATCACGCCGTTGAATTTCTCAAACAAAAGTGAACCAAACTATGTCTGATTGTTGTTCAAATGGAACATATGACCTTGCCGTGATTGGAGCAGGTTCTGCTGGGTTTTCAGCAGCGATTACCGCGGCTGATAGCGGTGCGCGAGTTGCGCTGATTGGCTACGGAACCATTGGCGGCACGTGTGTAAATGTGGGCTGCGTTCCTTCCAAAGCACTGATCCGAGCAACGGAAGCGCTGCACGCTTCAAGCGCGGCGAAACGGTTTAATGGTATTGAGGTAACCTCAAGGCTCACCAGTTGGTCTGATGTTGTAAGGCAAAAACAACAGTTGGTCGATGAACTGCGGGGCGTAAAGTATGCCGATCTGTTGCCTTCATATGAAAATGTGGATTACATCGAAGGTCAGGCATCCTTTGGCAAAGACGGTGCATTGTTTGTGGATGGCACGGCGTTTGCAGCTACCAAGATCGTAATAGCGACTGGCACGCGGCCTTCGATCCCCTCGATCAATGGCATCAAAGATGTTCCTTACCTCACGAGCACTACTGCTTTAGAGCAAGAGACCCTGCCGAGTTCTATGTTGGTGATAGGTGCGGGCTACATTGGTGTTGAGTTGGCACAAATATTTGCCAGAGCAGGCGTTGACGTAACCCTTGTCAGTCGGCGCGGGGTGCTGCCAGAAGCCGAACCTGAAATTGGAGCGGCACTCGCCGGGTATCTTAGCGATGAGGGTATTAGTATTGTTTCTGGCATTTCTTATGACCGTATTGCTAAACATAAAGACGGCGTCGAACTCATAGTCTTCGAGGATGGTTCACCTCGCACGATTGTCGCAGATAAAGTGTTACTTGCCACAGGCAGAACCCCAAATATTGAAAGCTTAAACCTTCAAAACAAGGGCGTTGTTCTCAATGATGTCGGCGGGATTAAAGTCGATAAACAGATGAGAAGCTCAGCAAATGACGTTTTTGCAGCAGGCGATGTGACAGGTGAAGATCAGTTCGTTTACATGGCTGCCTACGGCGCAAAAATTGCAGCTAAGTCTGCAATGGGTCTGGAAACGCGAGCATACGACAATATGGCGATGCCAGCAGTCGTCTTCTCAGATCCGCAAGTGGCGAGCGTCGGCCTAACCGAGGCGCAAGCGCAAGAAAGTGGCTTCTCGGTCAAAACATCCATTCTGACGCTAGAAAATGTGCCTCGTGCACTCGCAGCCCGGGATACACGGGGCGTCATCAAGCTTGTAGCCAACGCCCAAAATGGCATTTTGCTCGGGGCACATATTCTTGCACCAGAGGGAGCCGACAGTATTCAAACAGCAGCCATGGCAATCAAGTGTCACATGACCTACCAAGAGCTTGCGGACATGATCTTCCCCTACCTTACCACCGTAGAGGGCCTTAAACTTGCTGCTCAGACATTTGACATGGATGTGAAGAAGCTATCTTGCTGCGCGGGGTAATTGTGGCCGAAGACAACAAAGCAATTCTCTTGCTGATGCACAAATTGGCAGAAGGAGAGTTGTTACTGCCTTGATGTTTGCGTTCAGACTTCATGTCTGCTTTGGGCTCGAAGCTGCCTTTGGATGCAACATTCCAATAGCGACATCAAAGGCACTGCATTTTAGGGGGCAGCGTCCGGCCCGAAGCTGCTGTTCATACTCATGCCAGTGGGAGTACATCGGTGCGGTCCAGTTTTATGCTGCTTTGCGAGGGCGCCTTCTTTTGCGCCAATAATACTCCAATATTGCCAAATTAATACTCATGCCCAGCCACATGATGATGCCTTCCTGAACAGGTGAGTGTTCCACAGGAATGGCGAAAGCCAAGATCTCGAGTACAGCCCGGGTGGCACCGGCCAATCCAATAGCAATGGCGCGACACACCCAAAGTTGATGCGCAGAAATGTTTCGCTTTATTGCGTGCCATAATGAAAGACCTAGGCAAAGAGCGACAGCAACTCCGCTGAACCCCAACCCCCAGTTTTTGAGTGCGTCTTCGTCAGGGGGCAAATCGAATAAAAGTGGCAAAGCAGTGAGCGCATAGACAAACCCTCCGGCGAATGCAATTCGACCTGCTATGCGATGTAATTGAGGGTATCGAACGCGCAATTTCGTTATGAATTGTAGAGGAGCGATTGCGCAAAATACAATCCCGCCGATGATGTGTGTCAAAATTGGCAACGGCGCGGCCAGATATCTGGGTTGAACAAGATCTGCCAACGGGTGCCCGGGTTGCGCATTTTGCAGGATGGCAATCGTTGAAAATATGCCGGGGACAGCAGGCACCATTCCAAGGACCAAGATAAGTAAAGGGGTCTTCCAAGGGTTAGGGCTTGCTCTTAACCGCATCTGGGTCACAACTCTTTCTCCAGCATTTTTTTATATGATTGTGTAATGAGTATCAGACCGTTGAGTATTTTTGGCAATAACTTTGATGGCGATGAACAAAAGACGAACGAGCGCTGGGCTGGTCTATTGTGAGCGTACAGTTGATTGGTGTCTGGAGCGCATTCCATTATTGGGTAGCCATGAAAACGTTGCCTGTACGGGCGGAAAGATGACTGCGTGAAACGTAATGCCAATCGATTGAAACCATTGATCATAGTAAGAACAAGTCTTACGAGCTAGTTTCCAATCATCTGCTGACCGGGGAACACCAATGAAGATTGTGCGCGCTATTTTTATCGTTGTGTCGATAATCGCGACGGTAGTCAGCCTTTGGTTTGTTCCGTGGCGGACACTTTTGTTTCAGTTGTCGCCGCTGCCTGACACAGTGCAAGCTCAGCTCGATCAGTTCACTGGAACGGGAATTGATGGCGTGATTGTTTATGCAAGCTTGGACGGCAAGCCTGCGCAGACTTTCGTCAGTGGCAGGAGTAACCGAATAGCGAATACACCAATAGAACCTCAAAGCCTTTTTAAAATTGCGAGCATCACCAAGCTTTATGTTGCGGCGTTAGTGGTCAAGTTGGCAGGTCGATCTGAGATCGATCTGAACCGTACATTAGCCGAATATCTCCCTGATGTCGCTGATCGCATTGAAAACGCGGATCAAATTACACTCGCCATGCTGGTTCAGCATAGAAGCGGCATTCCAAATTACAGTGATGACGATGATTATTCGTGGTTCGATCCTCCAACAAAACAAACGGATAATCTTGTGCTTATTCTGGATCACAAGGCCGAATTTGACCCGGGAACACAGTACCGCTACTCAAACACAAATTATCTTCTAATTGGCCTAATCCTTGAGGCAGTGTTGGGCCACGATTATGAATTCCTCATCAAGCAGGAAATCCTCGACCCCTTGGGCTTGAAGAATACCTTTACCTCAATGGGGGAGATCGACATGGAAAGGCTTGTGAGCGGGTACACTGCTGGTTACGATGATGATTTGAAAGACATCAATTACACTGGGCCGATGGGCTCCATGGTGTCAACGGCTGAAGATGTCGGCTTGTTTCTGAATTCTTTGCGCGACGGAACGTTGTTCAGCCCTTCCGAGCAGGACGTTTACGCGTCGCTCTATGAATATGGCCACACTGGGTTGCTTCCCGGATATTCGAGCATTGCCCGCTTTCATCCTGACTTAAATGGTGTAGTTGTTCAATTCGCAAATAAGAGTGGTGATCGTCTTTGGTGGATTATGGAAGTGAACTATGACCGAGTTGTGCGGATCCTTCGCGAAGGAAACTGAAATCGAGTTCACCTCTTCTTGGTACTCTGCGAGTTTTGACCGAGCTGTGAACGTCCGGTTTTCCGCCCGTTGCAGTCATTGTGTGCATGCGTAGATATTAAGAAAATTGGCACATGACAGACAAGTTCACAACGTACTGCCCAATTTCTAAGCTTCACCCAGCACCCGGTAGACCTGCATTCTTGAACAACCAAGTTCACGCGCAATGGCACTGGGACCAAGTCCATCGTTTTTCATTCGCCAAACCGCTTCACGATCAATACGCCGTTTTCCACCTTTATATTTGCCTTGCTGCTTGGCACGCTCAATACCCTCCCGTTGCCGCTCTTTAATAAAACGACGCTCCATTTGAGCAACCATGCCAAGAACCGTCATAACGATTTGTCCCATTTCACCTTTAGTTGACACATATGGATCAAGCACTGTAACAAACGCGGTCTTTTGCTCACACTCATGAATGATGTTTAAAACGTCTCGGGTATCGCGACCTAATCGATCTAGGCGGGTTACGACTAACTCATCGCCTGGGCGCAAAAACTCTAGAATGGTGGCAAGCTCAGTGCGATGGTCTCGACTGCCACCAGATACCTTCTCCGAACGGATTAAGGTACAGCCTTCTTTCTTTAACCGTTCATGTTGAATTTCCAGATCTTGCTCAAGCGTGCTCACTCGGGCATAGCCAAACTTCGCCATATGTCACCTCAGGGTTTAAGCTCGAGGCTAGCAAGTCACAAATAGTCGATGTCAACCCAGATGTTATAACTTTGACTGCAACATCGCCGTGTCACTTTAAGGTGTACTTTGAGGTGACGTGTTTCAGGTGCGTGCGCACGGCCTGAGACCATTGGCTAAGCGACATAAGGGGCGGTAAGCAGACATCGACTACCCATTCGAAAACTCTAGCTTGTAAATTGGAAGCGGACCTCACAGAGAACTCTCCAGAGTTGGCTGCAAACGTCCAAACGGGATATTATGCTGCTGGGACAGCAACCCGCTGCTTTAGGCGCGCTTTTACGCGCTCGTAAACGTCTACCCGCACATCCTCTCCGACCTCGAGCGTCACAGCGACTGCATATGGAATAGGGATGTCTAAATCCCCTGCTGATGGTTTGCAGGACACATTTAGCACTATGTCCCCTTCATCCACGAAAGGCATCGCGTCTTCTCCAGTCCAGCGTCGATGGAACACTGTTCCGCGTCCGAATGAATTGTGAGAAGGCTGGTCTTTCGCGTTTTCCACGCCAAGCGACAACCGCTTATCGCCACCATGGCTTATCTCCAACTTGGCCATTCGATACATTCGATGGTTCACATTCAGCGGTGAGAGCCACGCGGCTGTTGCTGTCACTGCGCGAAAACCACCGAGATTTTCGAGGTCGGTCGGGATCGGGATGCGAAACTCGTCTGTCTCCTTTGCGTGGATTGTGTTCCATCCGATGAGTGTTGCCCTGTGTTCTGCACAATCAATGACACGGTCGATGTCTACAACTCCGAATCCAAGGAGGCGGGCTGCGTCGTCACGCCGATGCTCCCAATGCCCTGTCCCATTATCCCGTGAGATTTTTTCGATTTTGGCGGCAATCTCTGGGTCCCACTTAGCTGCATGGACTAGCAATGACTTTAGGACAACTGCATGAAATGTAGGATCCACGGAGGGATGTGGCGGTTCCTCCGGGAGCTTTTCTAGGGCCTCCAGAATTCGCAATGCGCCGTGAGTTGCCAAAGCAGTCGAGATGCTGGTTCCACTGAAGTTAAGCTTCCTTGATAGCTCGCCTGCGGTGCCTGGAGCGGCTGCACCAATACCGAAATATCGTCCCGGCCGGCGGGCGGGGATCAAGGAAATCGGCGCGGTATTCGTAAGCGTTCGAACATGTTCGCGCCCGCCTGGCAGTAGAATTTCGGGCTTAACTCCTTTCAAATAGCCAAGCCCCTGCGCCGAACTTGGATTTGGCAAAAAAGGGCTCGCATATGGATCAACCGCCATTGCCCCCGCCCCGTTGGGGCTGATCTCATCGACATGCGCAGCCCCGATCGTCAGGCAGTTGAGGCCTTCAGACGGAGCGAGAAGACGGCGATGTGCACGGTTCCGCAGGATCGCTTTTAGGAGAATCGCCTCCCGCTCTTCAGGTGCTGCGTCCTCGAAGTCTGCCCAAGCTAAACCTTCTTCGAGACTTACTGGGTCGGGAATATTGCCAGCGCTAACCAAAATGAGAACACCGTGCTGCCAAGCGAGGAAGTCGATCAGCCGAGCCCAAGGGCTCAAAATACCTGCAAAACGGCGATTTAGATCCCCCAAGGACATATTTACGATTCGAACGGTTGTGGCGGTGGGTTCCACGTCACCTTCGCCTTCAAACATTCGGATAAATGCGCGCCAGATCAGATCGATGGCCAACTTGTTTGGAGGCATGCGCTCTTCAAAGTCATCAAAACCGACCTGTTGCGGATACATCACTGGGCGCACATAAAGTCGACGGTTTACAGGACCGGTTGGGACAGCACGGTTCAAATCGCCGTGGAGAATAAGCGAGGCCATACTTGTGCCATGAACTAGTTGGTCTGTCTGGCCGTACTGCGCTGCAAAGTCATCAGGGTCATCAATCTCCAACCGCCCGGCCAGCTTGTGGTGCTGGGCCATCGGCATGCCATCAAGAAGAGCTGCAACAGGCGGTGACAGTTCAGTTTCTTCATCCGGCTCGGTCTCGCTTGCTTCATCCAGATCCGGACCGTGAGTGTCCGTTACAAGGGATTGTGGCCGCAGCACCATCACTTCGTCGAATGCAGCGAGACCAATGTCTGGATGATCCAGAATGCTTTTCACAAATTCTGGACGAACTTCGACCAGCGCTGCGTCGTACCGGATTTCTGGGATCATAGCTTGATCAAGGAGTTGGCCTCCAGCTTCACCAATTGCTTCTGCAAGCCGTTGATGAGCCCTATAGCGAAGGGCAGTAGTTGCTCGATACCAGAACTCAACTTCAAAGCGGACGGGTTCATCGGGAAAATCTCGGAGTCGCTCCAACCACTCCTGCTTAGTATCGTCCGTTACTCTGTCTTGTGGACCCCAAGGACGTATGTCTGACAGGTGGGCAAAGACTCTCTTCCATTCCGTATGAGGTCGGGTGATATTCTCTCCGCTCCTATAGCGGTTCCAAAGGCTTACCAGCTCCCGCAGAGCTGCTGCGTCTGGCAAAGTGAAGAAAAGACGGCGAGGAACAGCTTTATCATCCCGTCGATTGCCATCTTTATCCGTAGTCGCGAAGTCGTCGTTTGGTTCTAGCTCGTCTTCGTCTTCCCCCAGAAATTCAAGGCCACTGATCTGTCTGAGCGCTCTATGGAAATCAACAACGGTGCTTGCTATCTCAAAGACCAATGCCCGTTCGGGCGCGATGGCAGCTGGATCTTCCCGCAACTCCGCGAGACGCTGTGGATCGGGAAGGGCACGAGAAAGCCGATCGAATTTGGGACCAACCCGCTGCACCTGACGTTCGGCAGAAGGCGCTGCAACCTCCTCCTGAATAGTCATAGGTCGCCCTTTCCGTGTTGTGCGGCTTGGTTGCAGCAATCCGAGAAGTGGACGTTCAGCCATGGACTACCTCACACACTCTTCTTGTCGGACTGGTTTAGCGCGATCTCCCCAGGCCTTTATCTGGTCTGCAAAAATGGCTTTAAGAGATTTTTCTCGCAGAGAGAGCACTTCCCGTCGCCGAACATCTAGAATGAACTCTTCAGCCTCGGCATAGCTAATTTCCCCAAGGCGCTTAGCCAATGTCGCAGGCGAAATTCCCAACTTTCTATCGAACTGCTGGAAACTCCGTTCAAAGTAGGCTATCAGCTCCTTCTCGGTCGGAGCAGGTAATGTAAGCCGGAGTTGAAATCGCCGCCATACGGCCCGATCGAGCAGCTCTGCATGATTCGAGGCTGCAATTATAACGGCGTAGCTTGGAAGCTCATCGACATGCATCAGCAGCGACGATACGACTCGCTTAATCTCTCCGGTTTCGTGGGTGTCTCCGCGTTCCTTGCCTACAGCGTCGAATTCATCGAAAAAGACCACGCATGGCGTAGTGCGTACGTAATCGAACACACGCTTCATCCGATTAGCGGTTTCGCCGAGATAGCTGCCAATCAACGCTTCATAACGAATGACAAAAAACGGAACTGCGAGAGCTTCTGCAATCGCTTCTGCCAAGGATGTTTTACCGTTACCGGGAGGTCCCACTAGCATGATCCGGTGACGAGGATTCAGGCCATGAGACCGCAGCAAGCTCGCACGCTGCTGTTCTTCGATAAGCTGATTGACCGTTTCTCGGGTATGGTCCGCAAGGACCATGTCGTTAAGTTGATGTTTTGGTGTCAGTTCCGCCAGAAATTCGCGGCCTTTGATTCCAGGGTCGTGGGCTGCCAGATTCAGCGAGCGCGTGCTAGTGCCGCTGGTGTTCAATGCCCGCTCGAGGCGATCAGCAAGTATCCGGTGCTGTTTGTTTTTCTCATCAGCAATGATGCTCTCTACTGCGGTACGGATGGCTTTCTTGTCGCCGCTCACACTCGCTTTTACGAGAGAAATGAGAAGATCACTGTGTGCCATCTGCCTCAGTCCCATGTTTTGTTCTTTTTAGCTTTTCGATCAGTGCTTCAACGACCCAGTGGTTGCGCGAGACAGGCACCTCCCCGTTGCATATGCACGTGTCAATGTCCTTGAGGATGTTTACCGGCACCCGTACAGTCACTGGAACTCGACCCTTATCGCTTTTTTGATCGCTCATAATTTGATACCAAAGTGATGCCACAATGAAATCATACCGGAGCCCCTAAGTCTTGTCGACCGAATTGTTAGGTGTTTTATCAGCTCTGGGGGTGTTCAATCCGCAAGTCTGGCCGAGCTCTGAATGTCTGCTTTGGGCCGATGGTCGCGAGCGATTCTCTTCAGTTAGGCGCTTCTAGCTCCGCATTCTCGACAGTCTCAGTCGTGATACGTTTTGCAGGATCCCGCGAACAGCGGGCATGTGCACACGTTCAGAATAGATGGCTCGCAGCAAGCCATCGCGTGTCAGGGGTTCTACCAAACGGCCACCATGCACGGTACCAGGATACAAGAGGAATAGTAGCGTCGGGGCAGTCTCAGTTTCGGCATTTGGGCCCACGTAGTCGAAACATATTGGAACTGGACTTTGCAACCAATCGCGTGGAAAAAGCTCATTGGCATCGCTAAGTAAGAACAGATTTGTTCGCTTGCTGCCTTGAACAATCTCCGTGAGCGCGTCCCTCCATCCTAGGATTTTCTTCCTGTCACCTTTAAGCCTAGACCCATCAACTACCCAAAGCATGTTTTTATAAAAATCCTCACGGGCTCGACGCTCTTTGGGATCGAGATGGGAATGTTGGATCTCCACAGTGAGTTCCGCCAGCGTGTACACGTCGGCAATGTGCCTCTCACCAGTATCTTGATCAGTAAACACATGCTCTTGCCAACGGAGTGGAAATTCATTTTTCCAGTTCCTATGCCAATCAGTTTCTGGTTCCCACCAAGGATCACAGTCCACTTTGCTTTTGTGCGCCCAATGATGAATCCTAACCTCGCCACAACGCGGAATCATTTCAGATTTGCAGAATGGGCATTGTCCAACAGCCCCAGGGATCGGTCTACTTCGGTTGCTATTTATGATTGCTGTTAACATTCCTACGTCTGCAGTCTGTGGTGTTGAGGTCACCTAATCTTAGCAGCTTTTTATGTCCATCTCGAACTGTTCAGAGAAACTTAGTGCCATCGGCGTCAGGGCAGCGCCTTGCGAAACGATGGACCCTCGTCTGGCTTAGTGTGGCGCAGTGTCCGCTTTTGGGATATTGACTAATTGCAGCCAGGCTCCCAATGTCGGCGAAGAGCCGCGAGCGCTTGAAGGCGAAACTATAGGCTCAGTAAGAGCGAACTTCTCTCGAGAGTCCTAATTGGCCAATGGATCGCCTGCTAAGGGAGTATGAACATTTGCCTCGATAGTTGGACCTCCTTGGTTTGATTCGAAGTCTTGTGCTCCGACCGCCGACCAGCATATCCATTGGCGGCATGGTCCGTCGTGGCTAGGCCATTTCAAACGGAGAGCTGCCCATCCGCCGATGCCGGTCGCTAGCTCACACTTTGACGCAAACCAGTTCCACCCCGTGCGCATGGATTTTGTCCCGGTCTTTTGCCGGGAGGCCGTAATCGGTGATGATCATGTGGATTTCGCTGAGTTCTGTAATGCGGTAGAGCGCCCGTGCATTGAAACGGCTGCTGTCTGCCAGAAGGATGGTCTTTTGCGCGGCCTGCATCATAGTGCGCTTCAATTCGACCAGTTCGAGAACCGTGTCGGATGCGCACTCAAAATCCACTGCCTGCGCTGACATGAAATACAAATCGCATTTCACATCATTCAAGAAGCTGATGCCCGGCTCGCCAAGGAGGCTATAGGCACCAAACCGGTTGGAACCGCCCGGCACAACTAGTTTTAACGGCGGCTTGTAGGTCAGGGCATGGGCGACATAGAGATCATTGGTGATGACCGTGAGCGGGTCTGTCCTCGTGGCAATAGCATCTGCCAACAGGTGTGAAATGGCACCAGTATCGATCAAGATGCTTTGGTCGGCATTGATGTGCTTGAGCGCTTCGGAGACGATGGCATTTTTTTCTTCGACCGCAGTGCGGCGCGCCAGATCGGTGCTTGGCTCATAGGTGGATTGTTGACGCATGCGCACCGCGCCGCCATGGGTGCGGCTAAGATAGCCTTCCTTGGCCAGAAAATCTAGATCGCGTCGGATGGTTGAAACTGAGATATTGAACCGGTCGGCCAGATCCTGGCTGGACCCCGCAAAGTTGATGTCAAACCAGTCGATCAGGCGTTGGCGCCGTTCTGCCGGCAACATCTCTTCAGAATTATTCTCCTGCGAATCGTCCATGACGTCCTCCATACGCGCGTGTCGACACATCTATTTGCACAAAATATCCAATAATACCAAGCACAAACACACTCAACCCGATGCTGCGCGTTATCGTCTCCTATAGCAAACCGGGAAGCCAAAGGGCCAATTGTGGAAAAATCACTAGCAAGGCGGTTCCTAAGCACAGCAGTAGAAAGAAGGGCAGGGCGGCCCACACGGTTCGGCCCAGTCCAACAGTGGTCAAGCCCTGCAAAATATAAAGGTTTAGTCCCACGGGCGGTGTCAATGCGCTCAACTCGATCATGATGACGAGGAAGACGCCAAACCAAATGGGATCAAAGCCTGCCTGAATAATCAGGGGCACTGCAATAGGCACGGTCATGACGGTCATTGACGTGCCGTCGATGAACATGCCCAGCACGATATAGAGCAAGGCGAGAATGACCAGAACGCCGATGGGGGACAGGTTCATGTTGGCAATGGCCTCGGTGATCTGCACGGGAAGGTGCATAAAGGCAAAGGCGGCCGACAAAAAAGACGCAGCAGCAATCAAAAGGCAGATCATTGCTGAAATCCGGATTGTGGTCATCAGCGAGTCCACAATCATCTTGATGGAAAACTGCCCCGTAAACACCGTGATCAGGATGGCAACGGCGACGCCAACGGCTGCTGCCTCTGATGGTGTGGCAAGGCCTGAATAGATTGACCCCAGAACCAGGAGCATCAAAACGAGTATGGGCACGAGGTCCCAGACACCGCGCAGCATCTGCCTGAAGCTGGCCTTCTCGACGTTTGCAGGTTCCGCACCGGGTTTGATGAAAGACACGACAATAATGTAACCGGAATACAAAAAGGCCATCAGCAGGCCGGGCACGAGGCCAGCGGCAAAGAGCTTGACGATCGAGACTTCGGCGAGAACTCCATAAATGATCATCGCAATCGAAGGCGGGATGAGCAGGCCGAATGTTCCGGCGCCAGCCAGTGAGCCGGACGCCAGATTCAGGTCATAGCCACGTTTTAAAAGTTCCGGAATGGTGATCTTGCCTACAGTCGCGGTTGTGGCATTGCTGGAGCCGCTGATCGCGGCAAAGATCGTGCAGCCAATTACATTGGTGTGCAGTAAGCCGCCAGGAATGCGGGATACGATCGGCGACAGCCCGCGAAACAGCCTTTGGGAAATGTCGGTGCGGAAAATGATGTCGCCCATCCAGATGAAAACTGGAATGGCGGCAAGTTCCCACGACACTGCACTGGAGGAAACCACCTTTGTGGCGATCGTGCCGATGCGGATCAGGTCAAAATCGAGCACAATATACAAAGCACCGACCCCCACCATGATCAGGCCGGCAAAAATCCAGACCCCAGCGCCCAGAAACAGGGCCATCATCAACAAAACTACGATTGAGGCTGCAACGAGTGACATGGCGTTCTATTCCCGTTTTACTAGAGTTTGAGCAGAGAGTTTTCGTCGTAGCCGTGACTGATCAGGCGCGCGCCACGAACTAAGATTTGCAAGCCGAGTAGAGCCAGCCCCACAAGGAAGATTGCAGCAGGAATCCAGAGAGGGATTGGCAGATAATGCTCGGTAGTGGAGCCGCGGGCCCAAAGCTTGCCTACGGTGCGCCATTCGAAATACATCAGCCAGACAATGAGGATCTCGACACTCACAATACAGAACGCTTCCGTGGCCCAGCGGACCCGTCCGCGCAATACCTGCGTGACTGCGGAAATGCGGATCATGCTGCCTTCTTCAAGGGCCCATGCCGCGGCCAGAAATGTAATGGCCGCAACACCATGACCGACAAGAACGTCAGTCATGAAAGTGGACAGCGAGAAAAACCTGAGGACGATTTCCACCAGAATCAGACCGACCATGAGCACCAACAGGATCGCGGAAATACCAGCCGCAATCCTGTTGAGCCGGGAGGAAATCATTTCCAGAACGCTAACCCATTTTGGGGTGGGGCGCTTGATAGACTGATCTTCTTGTGTGTTGTTATCGGTCATTCTCGACCCCACCCAGCTTTAGCGTTTAGGTTTATTGCATCTTTGCTTTTTCAAAGGCATCAAGCAATGCGGCACCGCGCTCGCCGGTCTTTTCAAGCCAGTCTTTATGCACTTCGCTTGCCGCCTCTCTCAGATGGTCAAACACTTCCTGGGGCACTTCATCATCGGTTGTGATTGTCATGCCATTTTCGCGCATCGTTTCATACGGACTTGTCATAGCCTTCTGCATGACTTCCCAGTTGAATGCGTCACAATCGTCAATCGTGACGGTCAAGGCGGTCTGGGCGGCTGGGGTCAAACGATCGAATGCATCTGCATTTACGTGCGCCACAAAGATGCCCATGGCATAATTGACTTCTGTGAAGTCACTTAGATAATCCCAAATGGAGATTTGCTTGCCGCCATCGGCTGAGGTTAGCACGGCATCCACGCCGCCTGTGGAAAGCTGCGGCACGAGGTCTGACCATGCAATTTGCAAGGGAGCCGCGCCGGCGCGCTTTAGGGTTTCTGTTCCGTTGACGTCATAGGTGCGAATGCGCAGACCCGTGATCGCATCAACCGAGGTGATCGGCTTTTTAGCATGAATGCCGCTTGGCGCATTTGGAACAGCCCAAAGCAGTTTCATGCCATTTTCTTCGAATACTTTTTCATATTCGGGACGGGCAACCTGCCACAACAAATATGCCTGCTCGGGCGTGTTGGCGAGGAACGGCAATGAGCTGAGACTAAAGATAGGATCAACACCACTGAGCTGTGTCAAGAGTGTAACGGCTGCCTGAACACTTCCGTCCTGTACGGCATCAAAGTGATCTGCTGAACTGAAACCAAGTGCGCCGCTGCCCTGATAGGTAATGTCGATGTCATCGCCTGCGATTTTTTCAACTTCCGCAATGCAGTGTTTTGCAGCCTGCCCAGTAAAGCCGGACAGATCGTACTCATCCGAAAAATCCCACTTTACAGGTTCGGCCATCGCTGCACTCGATGCGCAAGCAACGCTCAACGCAACTACGGAGCTAACAATACTTCTATTCCATTTAAATGACATGTTCGTCCTCCCATTGATTGAATTCTATCGTTCTATCTTCCCCAAAACCATGGTTTCGGGTGTTGTTGCAGCGCACTTCCATTCCGCACAATCTCGCAACGTCACGCAGTTATGCACAAACAGTCATATTCTGTCAAGAAGCTTCATAAAAAATGAGAGAATTGCCATATATATGTAGAATATTGCTATTTTGTGGAAATTATCGTGCATGCACCTCTTGATCAACACGCATAACTCTCATATAACGTCACAAGCGAGCATGCGGTGAATGCTATGTGCTCAATGATAACCCAACGCAGGATATATAGAGGGTAACTGATGCATGAGCATGTGAAACGCGGAGCGGTTCCGTCGCTCAATAGAGTGGACAGCGCGCCGTCAATTCCGGCGCAGTCCGATGTGGTGATAGTGGGGGGGGGTATAGCGGGAATTTCAACTGCTCTCTTTCTTGCGGAAAAAGGCATAAGCGTTTGTGTGTGTGAGAAAGGGGAGGTTGCCGCTGAGCAGTCTTCAAGGAACTGGGGCTGGACGCGACAGATGGGGCGTGACCCGCTAGAGATGCCGCTCACAATACAAAGTCTCAACCTTTGGCGGTCGCTGAAATCGCGATTTGGTATCAAGGCCGGCTACAGGGAAACCGGGATTGCATATGTGTGCCAGAAAAAATGGGAAATCGAGCAGGCACAAAGCTGGGCAAAAACGGGCCAGGAGCATGGCTTGCCGCTCAAGATGCTGAATGGTGCTGAAATTGAGGCGTTGCTCCCTGGCATTTCATCCGGCCATAGTTTCGGCTTGCACACCTCATCAGATGGTCGTGCGGAACCGGCACTAGCGGTGCCGGCTTTTGCGAAAGCCGCTCAAGAGCGTGGTGCTGTGATCGTGACTAATTGTGCGGTGCGCGGTATCGAGCGCACTGCAGGGGCCGTATCTGGGGTCGTGACGGAGCATGGTTCGATCAAATGTTCGAATGTGGTAGTGGCCGGTGGTGTCTGGTCAAGGTTATTCCTGGGCAATGCGGGTATTCATTTGCCGCAGCTCAACCTCGTGGCCACAGCAGCCCGCATTGAGGGTGACGTCGAAGGGCCGGATTTGCCCGTTGGTGGCGCGACCTATGGCATTCGCAAGCGCCTTGATGGCGGTTATACGCTCGGGCCGCGCAATATCAACATTGCACCCATCGTGCCCGACAGCTTCAGGCTGCTATTGGACTATCTGCCTGTATTCATGAATAGCTGGCGTGAACTGCGACTGACGTTCGGTCACGAATTCTTCTCTGAACTCAAACAACGTCGGTTTTGGTCCAATGATGCTCGTACAGAATTCGAGGAAAAGCGCACACTAAATCCGCCACCACCCGACTGGATGATTGAATCGGCTTTTAAGGGATTGAAAGCCGCATTCCCAGCGTTCAGGAATGCGCGCATAACGCATACCTGGGGCGGGGTAATTGATGCATCCCCGGATGGTGTGCCCATCATCGATGCGGTAGACTATGCGCCCGGCGTATACATAGCATCGGGCCTATCGGGGCATGGATTCGGAGCGGGCCCAGCGGTCGGCCAACTAATGGCAGAAATCATATCAGGTGACAAAACTACCGTTGATCCTCAACCATTCAGATTGGATCGTTTCCGTTCGACACGGAAACGCAAATCACAGGGTTTTGTCATTCAAGCAGAAGGAGAATAACATATGGCCTGGCGTGTTGGCGTGGATTCTGGCGGTACATTTACAGACATCTGCCTCTTCGAAGAGGAAACGGGGCGTATTGAAATCTGGAAAACACAGTCGACCCCGGACGATCCTTCGCGTGGAATCGCAGAAGTAGTCAAGCAAGGACTAGAACGTGTTGGTGAAGATCTCTCAACCATTACGTTTTTTGGTCATGGCACGACGGTGGCAACGAATGCTTTAATCGAATTGCGGGGCGTTAAAACAGCATTGATTACGACAGACGGGTTTCGCGACCTTCTGGAAATTGGCAGGCAAAAGCGCCCAAGCCTATATGACATGTTCGCTGAAAAGCCCGAAATTCTGGTTCCGCGCAATTTACGATTCAATATCAGTGAGCGACTGCGGCCCGATGGGAGCGTGGAACAGAACCTCGATCAGGAGCAACTGCGCACTGTACTCAGGGAACTCGCGAGCCAAGACATCAAGGCACTTGCGGTGTGCTTTCTCTATAGCTTTATGAACGATACTCATGAGCAGGCCGTGCTGGCTGATACTCGCGAAGAATTGGGAGACATATTCGTTTCACTTTCAAGCGAGGTTGCACCCGAGTTCCGCGAGTACGAACGTTTGTCGACAACGGTAGTCAACGCCTTTTTGGGCCCCGTAATGGAGCGATATATTCAGCGCTTGGAAGCCCGCCTTGTTGAAGCCGGTTTGCAAACATCGCCACACCTGACTCAGTCAAATGGCGGCGTAATTGGCTTTGAAGCAGCTGCACAGTTTCCCGTGCGTACTCTGTTGTCCGGACCGTCCACAGGGGTCGTGGCGGCGCAGGTAATCGCGGGGCTAGCAGGTTTTGACAATGTTATTACCTTCGATGTCGGCGGCACCTCGTCGGACGTTGCCTTGCTGGAAAATCGCGCCTGCAAGAAAACCGGCGAAGCTGAGGTACATGGCTATCCGATCAAAGCACCCATGCTCGACATTCACACCGTTGGTGCTGGTGGTGGCTCTATCGCCCATGTCGACAATGGCGGGCTTTTGAAGGTTGGTCCGGAAAGCGCGGGCGCAAATCCCGGACCGGTTTGCTATGATCTGGGCGGCGAGCGCCCCACGCTCACAGATGCCAACGTGGTGCTGCAGATTCTGAATCCGGTTGAAATGCTTGGTGGTCGCATGAAGGTCAATAAGGCCAAGGCTGAGAAGGCAATCCGCAAACTGGCAAAGTCGCTCAAGCTCGAATTGCTGGAAACAGCACAAGGCATTATCTCGGTCGCAACCGCCAACATGGCCAAGGCTATACGCGTCATTTCGGTGCAGCGCGGTCATGATCCGCGCGACTATGCTTTGATGGCATTTGGTGGCGGTGGCCCGCTTCATGCAGCCAGATTGGCGCGCGAACTGGATATTAAAACGGTCATTGTACCTTTAACACCGGGAGCTTTGTGCGCAGTTGGCCTACTGATGACAGACCTCAAAGCGGATTTTGCGCAAAGCTTTCTGACTAATCTTTCCGCGATCGAGCCGGGCCAATTGGTCGAGCGATTTGAACAAATCGAGGCACAGGCCTTGGATTGGTTCAACCGTGAACAGATCGAACCTGAAAGCCGTCTGTATTTGCGGACAGTCGATCTGCGTTACGTGGGGCAGAATTACGAACTGCAAGTATCATTCCCAGAGGGCGAAATAACAAAAGACACGTTGGCAAAACTGCGTGAAGATTTTGAGGCGGCCCACGCTCAGCGTTATGGGTTCTCGCCTGAGGGCGAGGCTGTTGAACTTGTCACTTTGCGTACCGAGGCTGTGGGGGTCGTAAAGAAAGCCAGTATTCAGGCGAAGATGGACAAAGCCTCGTCACTACCGCAACCGGTGGGTACGCGAGAAGTTTGGATGCCTGAAGCAGAGGGACTGGTCACCAGTCCGGTCTATCAGAGAGATGATCTGCAGTTTGGGCATGAATTTCAAGGCCCGGCGGTTGTTGAGCAAATGGACACAACGACACTGATCCTTCCCGGAATGCGTGCGCGGGTGGATGCATATTTGAATCTGATTTTGGAGGATCGCGCATGACGAATCTTGATCCAATCACAATCGAAGTCATTGGCAGCGCCATGACTTCGATTGTTGAAGAGATGGGCGAAGCCTTGGTGCGCTCAAGCTATTCAACCAACATTAAAGAGCGCCGGGATTGCTCAACCGCGCTGTTCGATCATCGCGGTAACATGCTGTGTCAGGCGGAACATATTCCCATGCATCTGGGAAGCTTTATCGGGATCATCGCCCACATCCTTGATCGGCATGCTGTGAATGATATCCGGCCTGGCGATGTATTTATCGGCAATGATGCTTATGTGGGCGGCGCAACGCACCTCCCGGACATCGTTTTGGCTGAGCCGATCTATTTTGACGACCAGATCGTTGCTTGGTCCATCAATACCGCACATCACTCGGATTTCGCAGATCGCGGACATTCGCACATCTATCAAGAAGGCATTCGGATTCCGCCAGTGCGACTTTATCGGGCCGGTGAACTGCAAACGGATGTTCAGGATATTTTCCTGCTGAACTGTCAGGTGCCACGCGAGCGTCTCTCCGATCTCCGCGCGCAAATGTCGGCGAACCGGCTGGGTGTGCAACGTGTGCAAGGGCTTTGCGAAAAATATGGCAGCGAACGTGTGTTGGCGGCAGGCGATGCTTTGCAGGATTATGCCGAGCGGAAAATGCGGGCTGGTATCGCCGCGATCCCGGATGGTGTCTATCGATTCTCCGATACGTTTGATAGCAATCAATTCACACAAGCAATGGAGCTGAGCGTCGCCATCACGATATCGGGCGATTCAATGGCGCTAGATTTCACAGCGCCACCGCAAGTGCGGGCGGGGCTGAACATGGTTTACACGGCTCTTTTGGCCTCGTGCTATTACGCAGTCAAATCAGCAATTGACCCCACCATTCTGCCTAATGCCGGTCTGGCGCGGCCCCTGTCGGTGACGGCGCCTGTGGGGTCCATTCTCAATTGCCAGCATCCCGCAGCAGTGGATGGACGCATTGCACCCAGCCAGCGTGTGGCTGACCTTATTCTGGGGGCAATGGCTGAGGCGCGGCCCGGCCAAATTGCAGCAGCTGGCAATGGCTGTTGCACCGGCGCGACCTTCTCCGGAACGCACGAGAACGGCGACATATGGGTTTATCTTGAAACAATTGGTGGTGGCGGTGGTGCGCGACCAACCGCAGATGGGCTAAGCGGTATTCAGGTGCACATGACGAATACGTCAAACCTGCCTGTTGAGGGGCTGGAACGTGAATACCCGCTCACCTTGCTGCGTTATGAACTCGTGGATGGGTCTGCCGGTGCCGGCAAATTCCGTGGCGGCATGGGTTTGCGCCGGGTTTACCGGGTTGAGCGTGCCTGCCAGTTATCCATCGATACATCGCGCCTTTTATCCGCTCCATGGGGGCTGGAAGGCGGTGGTTCAGCCATGGGCAGCAAACTCGATTTCGGTGACGGCCGAACGGATTTCCGCGGTATTATCGATCTAGTTGAAGGTCAAATCATTGAAATCTCAACACCAGGTGGAGGCGGTTATGGAACCCCCTCGGATTGCGATCCGAACGGGGTTGTCAGGACCTTAAATAGGGGCGCCTCGGCGTAACAGGCCAGCTTGTTCCCCTCCAATTCCCAAGTCAGTGCGCGTGCCTTCAATCCTTGAGATGAGGGGCACGGGCGCGACCACAATACTAGGAAAGTGACACATGTCTTATCAACCCAGCGCTGAACGTTATGCCAAAATGACCTACAATCACGTAGGCAATAGCGGGCTAAAACTGCCTGCCATTTCACTTGGCCTCTGGCACAATTTTGGCCATTCGACCTCCAATGAAGTCAAATCATCTATTTGTCGAACGGCATTTGATTTGGGTATTACCCATTTTGATCTGGCGAATAATTATGGCCCGCCTGCAGGCAGTGCCGAAGAGGCCTTTGGTGAAATCCTGAGAACAGATTTTGCCAGTCATCGGGACGAGTTAATCATTTCCTCAAAGGCGGGTTGGGATATGTGGGAGGGCCCCTATGGTGATGGGGGCAGCAGAAAATACCTGATGGCCTCTTGTGACCAGAGCCTCAAACGTCTTGGTGTCGACTATGTCGATATTTTCTATTCGCACCGGTTTGATGCCAACACTCCGTTGGAGGAAACCATGGGCGCGCTTGATCAAATCGTCAGATCCGGCAAAGCGCTCTATGTGGGGATATCGTCGTATAATTCCGAGCGCACACGCGAGGCCGCAAAAATCCTAAAGAATCTCGGTACGCCTTGTCTCATCCATCAGCCCAGCTACAACATGCTCAACCGTTGGATCGAACGCGACGGCCTCAAAGATACATTGCAAGAGTTGGGTATCGGTTCGATCGTTTTTACGCCCCTGGCTCAAGGCATGCTGACGGACAAATACCTGAAGGGCGTACCTAAAGACAGCCGGGCCAGTCAAAATGACACGCTGAGCAAAAGCTTCCTGTCTGAGGAGGCCATGGAGAATATCCG
Source organism: Maritalea sp. S77 (assembly GCF_049801075.1). Lineage (NCBI taxonomy): Bacteria > Pseudomonadati > Pseudomonadota > Alphaproteobacteria > Hyphomicrobiales > Devosiaceae > Maritalea > Maritalea sp. S77. The sequence goes on from NZ_JBNAGG010000004.1 coordinate 291,892, forward strand.
GCAGTTGAACGCCATTGCAAAAAGTCGCGGGCAAACACTCGCTCAAATGGCCATTGCATGGGTTTTAAGGGATGGTGGTGTGAACTCTGCATTGATCGGAGCGTCAAAACCACAACAGGTCATTGACTGTGTAGGAGCGCTCGAAAACCTCTCATTTACAACTGCCGAGCTTGACGAGATAGATCGTTATGCCGTCGAGGCCGATATCAATTTATGGGCAGGTTCCTCAAGCTAGAAGCTTTGGGTTAACACGGTGTAAGGGGCGACGGAAGATCGGCGATCATCCGCCGCTTTTTTTATGTGATGCATGTTGCCGTATTGCCAAATCAGGGGAGGAGGAGAGGAGTAAAAGTGCAACGACCATGATGCCTCCCAAACCTCCTATACAGATACTTCGAAAACCCCTTCGTCGAAACAACGCAATGCCGACAAAAAATCATTGTATTGTTCAGGATTGTCTCAAATAGGTCGAGCCGAAGGGCGATTATGTCCCGCATATCCGCCTTTAATTTAAATCCTGGCAAGCCATCCGATGAAGATCTGCTTAGGGGGATGCAATGCAAGCGGTCCCAATGTCGGCTTTTGGGATAGCGCTCTCTCGGAGACTGGTACGCGTCATAAATCTGGTGTGTGGACGCGGACATTATTTCAATTAAGGTGGATTCGTCAGGGCGTTTGGGAGGCCATTTTTTGCGGAAAACCGCCCGGGTGGCCGCAGGTGAGGGCGGCCCAGTCTCGGCCTTGTTCCAGCGATTGTTGCAGGTTTTTGCCTTTGTGCAGGGCGGCGATGACGCCTGCGGCGAAGCTGTCGCCGGCGCCGGTTGTGTCGACCACGTTGACGGGGGTGCTATTGGTTTCGGCCCAATCATGGCCGTCAAATCCGACGCTGCCCTTGGCGCCACAACTGACAATAGCGCATTTTGCGCCCTTCTTTATCAAGTCTATAGCGCGTGTGCGGGCCACGGACTTATCATCACCAGCAGAATCAAATGCGAGCGAGAGATCCTGAGGGTCTTTATCAATTGGCGCGGCATTCACGCCCAAATCCTGAGAGACAAATACATTGTGACCGCGCAAAAAGCGTTTGGTGGTGCCGCCATCTTTGAGCCAGCCGATATGCACATGGCGCATCTTTTTTAAAATGTCTAAATCAGCACAGCTGGGACGATAGAGGCCGCTGGCGCCAAATTCTTCAAAGTCAATTATGCGATCACCGGCAGGGGTGAAGGAAAGGTTTGTATAAGCGGTTGGGGCGTCAAGACGTTGAGTATGGACGTTGGACACGTTGTTTTGATTTAACGTCTTGATGGTTACATCACCATCTATATCCCGGCCAACTGCGCCGAAATAGGCTGACTTCTCTCCGTGTCGGGCCAATTGAACCGCAACATTCAGTGCATTGCCGCCCACCAGCATTTGGTGAAGGGGTGCGCCAAATCTATCGATACAATTGTCGCCGACACAAGCAAAATCAAATGATGGCATTAAACTGCCCCAACCTTAAAGATGTCGGCCGAAGACGACATCAATTCAATTAATAGGCCACGCGCTTATAATAGCGACGTGTGGTCAATGGATGATTGCGCAGGCTTTCCAAGTGTGCGCTCATGCGCTCCATCATGGTGGCCAGGGCAATCGGCGACGCATAGGCACGCGCGGTGGGAGACAGGTCGCCCATATCAAACTTTGCCGTATCAAAAATGATCAACTCATTGGTATATTGCTTGGCAAAGTTTTCAACGCGTTCCACAAGAGGCCGGTAGGCATCTTCGCCCTTGTACAACAACACACTCACATCCTTTTCCAAAAGCTCTAGCGTGCCGTGGAAAAAATGTGAGGCGTGCACAGGCCGCGTGCGGATCCACTGCATTTCCTCCAAAATGCACATGCCATAATAATGCGCTTCTGGCCATGTGTTTCCGGCGCCAGCAATGATGTGATAATCCATATTTTGAATATGGGTGGCAATCTGCGCCGCCTCGGATTCAAATTGCTGCTTTACTGAGAGCAGCACTTGCGGCAATTGATCAAGCTCTTGATAAAGAGCCTGTGCATTCTCCAGCTCGCCGCGCGCCGCCATAATAGCGTGGGCAATAGCATAGGACTGAATGTAAAAGCTTTCGCACGATGTATCATCTTCAGCAAAATTGACAAACGCCTTGTCTGCTTTTTGCGCCAAGGGCGTGTTGGCATGGCCGGTCAAAACGATCACGTGGGCGCCAGCCTTTTGCGCTGTTTCCAGCAATTCGATGCTTTCCTTGGTGGTCCCTGAAAGGGACGGGATGACCACAATGGAATTACTGCCCAAATGGACTGACCCATCGATGTTCAATTCGGCAGTGAATTCTGTGAATACGGGAAAGGCAGAGCGCTTGCGCAAGAGATCTGCCGCGGGTTCCATCAAAATCGCTGCGCCGCCTGTGCCCAGCAGAAAAATGTTTTGCGCCCCATTTTCAACTAGGCCGGCGATGTGCGGGCGCAGGGCCTGCGCCTGCGCAACCGCCCCATCCTGGATTCGCAAAAAACGCTCTGCATCAAAATTAAACATGGCTCCCCCTTCGTGAGCTAAAGTTCAAACAACTTGTTTAGGTTGTATGACAACATGCATGAGAAAATATTTTTGTCAAGCTGGCTCAAATTGACTAAAATAGATGATCACTACACGTGATGCTCACCTATAAAATACTGTGATTTCAACATATTGGTATATATATCCCCTAAACTTTAGGGTGCATATCCGCGGTTCTTTATGGTCCGCAATTATTTTATTTTTCATATATTGACAGGTGAATAAGTGCATGCAACGATTAGTTGTCATACAAATATAGAGGGTGTGGGTCGGCACGCATCGCTGATGTTTTACAAAAGGGAGTAGACAATTGAACAATGTTATTAAATTCGCGGTGGCAGGCGCATTGGCGCTGTCGACCATACAGGCGATGGCCGGTGAAACTCTGGATCGGGTGATGGACCGTGGTGAAATGGTTGTGGCCACAAATTCGGGCTGGCCTCCACAAAGCTTTCTCAATGACGACAATGAAATGGTGGGCTTTGATATTGATGTGGCCACAGAGGTTGCCAATCGTCTGGGCGTAGAGGTGCGGTTTGAAACACCTGATTGGGCCACAATGACCGGCGGTCGCTGGAAAGGGCGCTACGATTTGGGCGTTGGGTCTGTGACCCCCACCAAAGCTCGAGCGCAAGTGATCGACTTTCCGGGCACCTATTATTACAGCCCCTATGTTTGGGTGGTGCATGAAGATGCCGACATTCAAACGGTGGACGATTTGAATGGCAAGGTAATCGGTGTGGAAACCGCAACCACGTCAGAAGATTATATTCGTCGGCAATTGGATATTGCAGCGCCAGACCAGCCGCCAATCGAATATAAGGTTGAGCCAGGCGATATCCGCACCTATGCAGAATCCATGTTGCCTTTTGATGATTTGCGTCTTGGCCAAGGTGTACGGGTTGATGCGGTGATTGCACCAGAGCAAACCGCAAGGCAAGCCATTGAAAATGGCTATCCATTGCGGATCATCGAAGATGAATATGCGTTCCGTGAGCCCTTGGTGGTGATCACCGAAAAGGGTGATGAAGAATGGAACAATAAGATCACTGAAACCCTCAATGCCATGAAAGAGGAAGGCGTGATCGCAGAGTTCAGCACCAAATGGTACGGCAAAAACTACGCCGCTGAATAAGTGTAATGTGCCGGCCCTTAGGGTCGGCACATTTTCTCACCTTTGCCCCATCTCTCGGGAACCAAGACCATGAATTACGTAGACAGCTACTATGCCCGCACTGTGGTGGACCAAAAGGAGCGGCCTGCTCTTGCAGGACAGGAAGCGGCACAAATCTGCATTATTGGTGCAGGCTATGCCGGCCTCACTGCTGCGCTTGAATTGGCAAAGGCCGGCAATAAAGTCATCGTGCTTGAGGCAGATATGGTGGGGTGGGGCGCATCTGGTCGCAATGGCGGATTTGTCAGCCCCGGCTATGCAGTAGGTGAGTCGCAAATTGCAAAAAAAATTGGCAATGCTGACGCCCACACGCTGCACAATATGTCGATTGAAGGCATGGAAATTGTGCGCGACAATATTCAGCAATGTGAAATTTCATCAGCGGAACCGATTACCGGAATCACCGGGGTAACGCGATATGATAGTGGCGAAGATCTGAAAATTGCTGCAGCGCAAAGCTTGCGAGACTATGATTATCCGCTTGAGTTTTTGGACCGCGACGCTGTTCAGGATCGGCTCAAGTCCAGTTGCTATCATCAAGGCTTGCGCGACAAGAATGCGTTTCATATTCATCCGCTCAATTATGCGCGAGGCCTTGCCGCTGCGGTCGAAGCAAACGGCGGCGTGATTTTTGAACAGTCTGCTGCCCAGCGCATCGAAAAAAGTGCGGACAGCGTGTTGATACACACAAAGAATGGTCGGGTGAAAGCTGATCAAGTGGTGGTGACCACCGGTGGCTATACCGGCAACCTATTGCCCAAATTAAAGCGCGCCTTTTTGCCAATTGCCACCTATGTGTTGATCACCGAGGTCGCGCCGGAACAATTGGCACATGTGATTAAGACCCGCGATGCGATTGGCGATGATCGTCGTGCGGCGGATTATTATCGGTTGGTCGAGGGCGGCAAACGTCTCATGTGGGGCGGGCGGATCACCACCATGCCCGCCAAACCGGAACATGTGGCCCAGATTTTACGCAAACAAATGGTAGGGACATTTCCTGAACTTTCGACGCTCAAGGTTGAACTGGCCTGGTCAGGTCTCATGGCATATGCCCGCCATCAAATGCCGCAAATTGGCAAATTGAACGATCAGATTTGGTATTGCACCGCGTTTGGTGGCCATGGGCTGAACACCACAGCGATTGGCGGCACCATTGTGGCCGAAGCCCTTTTAGGCACCTCAAATCGATATGAATTATTTGCGCCATATGGCCTGAGCTGGACCGGCGGGCCCGTGGGCAAAGCTGCGGCGCAGATGACCTATTGGGGGTTGCAGGCCATGGACTGGTGGAAAGAACGTGGCTAAGCGCCACACAGCATTGGGGGGACTATGCTCAGAGAAATATTGATCAAATATCCAGAAGCCACCAAACAGGTGGGACTAAGCGTTTTGTTTGTTGCGCTCACCGCTGCATTTTACTTTGTGGGGTTGCGCGAAAACACATTTCTGGCCTTTGTTCCCGGCCTTGCACCCACGGCAGAACAGAGCCCCATTATTGTAGGCATCTTCAGCGCCACATTGGTGGCGGTACTGTTCTTTTTGAACTGGAAATTGATCAGCAAATTTGGCCGCGTACAGCAAATGCTGGTGGTGTGGGCTGAGCTTTTAGTTCTCTTGCTGATCTTTTTCTATTCATTTGATCTCAGTTTTGAATTCATTCTGCGCAAGATTGGATTTTTGGTCACGCGTGGGGTGATGACCACCCTATATATCTCTGCTGTTTCCATCGCCATTGCCACCGTCATCGCGCTTGTGGGGGCCATTGCCAAACTCTCCAAAAATGGCGCAATTTATGGCTTGGCGACGTTCTACACCTCCCTGTTTCGTGGTTTGCCACTTTTGATGCAGGTCTATTTGATTTATCTCGGATTGCCACAGCTTGGCTTTATTATCGATGCCATTCCAGCGGGGATCACCGCGTTATCGCTTTGCTATGGCGCTTATATGACTGAAATTTTTCGCGCTGGCATTCAATCCATTCCCAAAGGGCAATCTGAGGGCGCGCAAGCGTTGGGCCTCAATCACTTGCAGACCATGTGGTTGGTGATTTTGCCACAAGCCATGCGGGTGATCGTGCCGCCAACCGGCAGCCAGTTTATTGCCATGCTCAAGGATTCCTCTTTGGTGTCAGTTGTGGGCGTTTGGGAGTTGACCTACCTGTCACGCACATTGGGTCAAACCGAATTCAGACATATTGAGATGCTGATCACCGCTTCGTTGATTTATTGGCTGCTGTCCATCGGCTTGGAGTCCATCCAAGCGCGCATTGAAAACCGTTATGAACGCTCTTACCGGCGATAAATCTCCCGTGCCGGATCACCCCTCCGGCGCGCCATTAGGCATGTTGCAATGAAAATCAGTTCTGCCATCGCGCCCGCAAGCTTAGTGTGGGCGCCAGCGGCATTTGCCGTTTTGTCGTTGTGTGACGCCATGGTGAAATATCTGACCAGCCATTATTCTGTGGCACAAACTTCGATCATGGTGAGTGTGGTCGGTCTTGGCTTTACCGTGGCGCATGCCTTCATTCAAAAACGACCCAAAGCGCTCTGGCCCCTACATTCAAAAATTGCGGTTCTTCGGGCGGTGTTTTTGGGTATCGATACGGTGTTGATCTATATTGCATTTGATCTGTTGCCGCTGGCCGAAGCCTATGTGTTGGCATTTCTCACGCCCATATTGGTGGCGTTTTTCTCAGCCATTCTGTTCAAAGAAGTGTTGACCCGCAAACAATCCTTTGCGGTGATGCTTGGATTTGTGGGTGTTATCATAGTGTTGCGTCCCGGTATCTCCGTGATCGGTTGGGGGCATGTGGCGGCCCTGGGCTCAGCTTTTGTGTTCGCCGCTTCCATGTTGGTCATGCGAAATTTGAAAGCCAGTGAAACGGACTTGGCGCTGGTCAGTACCGTGTTGATTGGCCTGATTTGCTGCGCGGGATTTTTGTTACCATTCTCCGAGGTGCGTCCGCTTACAACTGATTTTGCGTTGCCATTGCTGGCCGCTGGTTTTTGCTTTTATTGTGGACACCGCTTATTGGTGCGTGCTTTACGATCGCGGGCGGCTAATCTGGTGGCCCCGTTCCAATATAGCCAGATTATTTGGGGCGTGATTTACGGGGCATTGCTGTTTGCTGCCCCAATCGAACCGATTGTGCTTTTGGGGGCCGCCATCATCATATGCGCCGGTATATTGACCTGGCAGCGCTATTAAGAGCGCACAAAACTAAATTCAAATGCATCGCCGCGATGGTAATCTTCTGCATAAACGATTGGTTCGCCGGCGGCGGTGTAAACCGTTTCGACAATGCGGAAAGCCGGGCCAAACTCTTCCAAATTATTGGCGGCAACCACGTCATCGGGTAGCATCACAGCGGCGGCTGTGGCGCTCGACATGGTGGCCTTGTGTCCGTAGCTTTCCAAAAGCGCGATCAGCGAGTCTGACCATTCCACATCGTAGATTTTGTCACTGATCAGCTGTCGTGGCACGTAATCCACACAATACATCAACACATCATCGCGATGCATGCGGATGCGCTCTAACCGCAACACCCGGTCGGAGGGCGCTATTTTTAGCGCTTCGGAAATATACGCAGGCGCTTGTTGCTCGGCAATAGACAGTACTTTATTGGTGGGGTCATACCCATTGCCTCGGGTAAGGGCGGTAACGCTTTCAAAAAGTGTAATCGGCCGCTCGACTTTGAGTTCGGCAATACCCCCAACATATCGCCCTTTGCCGTGATGCACATAAATGGTGCCGCTTTGCTCCAACAGTTTTAGAGCTTCCCGCAAGGCGGTGCGCGACACGCCATATTTTGAAGCCAGCGCCGCTTCTGTTGGCAATTTGTCACCCGCTTTAAAGTCACCATTGGCAATGAAGGCGGCCAATTTGTCTCTAAGTTCCAATACAATTGTGCGCGCTGTTCCCATTATTATCAAAGTTCTCCGTCAAGCTAAATCACTCATCATACAAGTATCGACTACAGATAAGTTTAACAAGTTTTAAGCCAAAATTCGCACGTGGATAAGAGCTCTATAATCGTCAGGGAGCTCGCGTTAGATCGAGCACAGCGTAAACATATGCATTAAATTCGCCGTGGAGGCAAAGCAGTGTTTGCGCGGCGCAAGTTGAAAACTATCCGGGAACCGAATGTCTGCTTTTGGGATAAAGTCAAAGCCAAAGTGTGAAACGGCAGCAGGGAGCCCATACTTCCGCGACCTTGCCGAACCTTCGTTGTGCGTGCATTCGTTCGGTCTTTAGGCAAAGGCGGCCCGTTACCCGACCTAGAAACAAAAGCCTCGTTTCACGCTTTCAATCCGGATTTTCGTTGCCTGACTATAACCTTCCTCATGTCCGTCAGCCACGATCGCCTGGAAATTTCGCGGCACTCGATGTGCAGTGCTTCATTTCCTAGCCTTGGATCTCTGCTCTGACACGCAGGCTTGCCCCGGCTATGGGCAAGCCTGCGTCGCCGCTTAGCGCGCTCTTAGCAGTGTCTCGACCGCTCGGCCCGCGAAAGCAGCAGGGTCGATTCCCAGGGCGGACGCAGTTCGACACAAGTACTCGACGTCGCAAGCGACGGAGTCACCCGACAGCAACCCTGCCAACCAAGTCCCATCGACCTCCGCCTTTGCAATCAGGTCCTCGACCTCCATCTGGCGCTCGGCCAACAGCGTCCGGAGTTCCACGATCAGCGGAGAGGCATCTTCCGTCTCGTCTTCAAGCTGAAGGGTCCGGACAAATCCCCGACGACGTAGCAGCCAGGGTTCCGCCAGCTCTGCGCTGACTCGTGCAGGCTTGCCTTCGGTTTTGATGCCATCGGCGCTCAACGAGGTCCGCACCGCTGTTTCGCCGATCCCGGCAAGCAGCGACAGCTGACGGATGGTAAGGGCCGAGCCATTTATCAGTCCGACGCGTGCACGGGCCATCTCAAGCGTCCGGCGCAGCGCGCTGTCCTCATGCCCCAAGGCGGTCAGCTCTCCGCCGAAGCTGGTTCGAGGTGCTCCTTCTAGGAAGACCTCCAGATCATTCCAATCGGCTTCATCGAAGGCTGTACGCTCAACCGCGGTGCCGGTCTGCAAGGCAAAGGCACAGGCACGCTCGATATGCCGACTAATCCAGAAACGGCTCAGATCAATGTTACTTATTTGGATTTCGACGTCACCCGGCATGGAGCCCAACGAGAAATCCTCCAGCGAGATACCTAGGAAGGCTTCTGCCTGTTCATTCTCCCCGGTGGTCACTATTATCTGGCATGCGATACCGAGAAGCACGCTACGTAGGTCGTTCAGCACTTCAATCACGATCTCGTCTGCAGAGGGGGCAGAAGTTGTGCGACGGCTCATAGGGCACCGCCTTTCAGTTTGGAAATCTGCTTCTCAAGCCGCTTGAAGGCGGCGCAGAGGGCAGCCCCATTTGTTTGACGTGACGCTGCCTGTGGTGACTTGCGCCCAAGAAAGACCGCAACGCGTTCCGCGTTAGCGCCGCTAGGGTGCGGCATCCCGGCAAGCACACGTTCCTCCATTAAGACGCCGCGCTGTACCAAGTGCTTCAGGGCTTCCTCTGCCTTTGGCCCCAGTGGAAGCCAGAGCGCCTCGGGAAGTTGCCGCGCCTCCTCAGCCAAGTAAGTGTCGATCATCTGTCGCAGCATCGGCGTCTTCAGCATGTTTGGCGTTCCATTATAGTTCTTGCCCTGCCGGAACACTGGATAGCGCAGCGCCGACGTGAAATGAACCTGATCGCTGCCCGCTTCAAACAATTGCTCCGAGGACGAAAGGTAGAAGTATTCAGCCACGCCGATCGCATCCAGCATCGCAACGAGGTTGGTGCGCATTGGGCCGCTGAAGCTGGCGTGGGACTTGGCCCGAGCCAGAGCGTCCGTCACATCCGCACCCGCCACGATTGCAGCGCGGCTGGCCGTGAGTGACGCGGTGGCCTGAGCTGCGCCAGGAGTAATGCCTACAATGACTAGACGTGCGTTTGGCGTGATGTGGTCAAATGGCGCGTAAGCGATCCGAAGCTCACCCTCTTCCGCGATAGTCAGTGCAGGCGATGCGAGGTGCGCCTTAGCAGCGTCGGTTGCGATCAAGGAGAGATATTTCTGAGGAATGATGGAATTTTCCAAGGCTCAATTTCCTTTTGTAGGTGGTTGTTAGTGAAAGCGGCGGGAGGTCGCTCTTGCTACCGTGACGACTTTAGACCCCGAAGTGACGAGGTAGACGTCATGGAACCGACGAAGCCGCTCAAGCTCCTGCGGAGACAAGTCGTTAGCTGCCAACTCAATCGAAGTGCGATCCAGCCTCAGGCCAGTGCAACCACGCGTGCTGTAGCTGGCGCCATAAACATAAATCGCGGCGATTACACCTTCGGGGACTGATCGCTGTGCTGCCCGTCGACTTGCGTGTTTCGTAAGTTCCATGTTGACCTCCTTAGTATGAATGTAACATACACATATACTTTTCCGGGGTCAATAGAAAATATATTAAATATACCTATATATACTCAAATTGATCAAAGCACATAAATGACTGATATTAATAATAAATACGCCCAGCCAGACCGAAGAGTGGTGCCAAAATCAGGATCATATGCGTCATCTAGATTCCGAACGCGGACCCATGCACAATTAGAATCGAATGGGCGACGGCTCTTTACATTTAATGCGCCAAGCTCTGAGATCGGGTAAGTTGCGTTTACCAGGATAGGTGCGGGCGAATTGCACCACCCGCAGTGAGCCATGTGTTCGCACCAGAATAACGCGGCACGGCAATCTTCCAAATGGCAAAGCTAAGTCTGAACGGGCCACCGAGGGGTAGCTACTGCGAAAAGCCGCTGCTCAATGTGACCCAGTCTGCGCGTGCTGTGAACGACGGCATTAGACCGATTTGCAGACCTTAATCCATATCCTAGCAAATCGGTTGACGTAGGTCCGCTTTTAGGAATTCAAATCAAATAGTCCCAATGTCAGCTTTTGGGATTTTTTACACTGGCGACGTAGTCGAGACTTGAAATGCGGAAGGGGTCGATTTTGGAGACCGACCCTGCTGTTCTCAGCATAAATCTGGACACTTTCGGATATCGACGTGGCGTCTCCGAAATAAACGCTGAGATAGCGCACAGGTCTATTCGTCTTTATATGACCCAGGCGCAACCAACGAGCGAGCGCACATCAGAGTGCCGCGGAGGCACATTGAAGCGCCTCCGCGTGAGGATAGGCGCCCCTCTAAGTGCCACCAGCGTTCATTTGGTCGTGACGCTGCTGAATTTCTTCTGGCCAAGTGGATTTAATATAAACCAAAACCGCGATGATTTGATCGTCGCTCAGCACCTCCTCATAAACCGGCAAATCTGTTTGATAGTCTGGATTGTTGATTAGCCGTGCGATCCCATATTTGTTCAGGTTGAACAGCAACTCATTACTATGATGCCAAGTGTGGCCCGTCTCATCATGCGGCGGCGCCGGCATGCGGGCATTTGACTTCGCCTTTAAGATTGTCACCATGGCATGCGGCACAATTGGCGGCATATATTTCCTCGCCTTTCGCCACCACTTGTGTGTTTTTATAAGGAAGAAGGCCCGTTTGTGCCTCTGCCTGTGGCGCTGCATATTGGGCATACCCCCAATATCCACCTGCTAAAATCAGCGCGGCCACCGCGCCGAGTGTCCATTTATTCAAGTTTTTCATTTTACATCACCACTATGGGGGTCTTATTCGGGACCCGCTGATAGAGATCGATAATATCGTGATTAAATAGCCTTACGCAGCCGCTGGAGACCGCTTTGCCAATGCTCCAATATTCGGGTGTGCCGTGCAGCCGATAAAGCGTGTCCCGTCCATCCTTAAAAATGTAAAGCGCACGGGCACCCAGCGGATTTTTCAACCCCGGCTGCATACCGCCATTTTCATGGCTATATTTTTCCAGATGCGGCTCCCGTTTGATCATTTCAGCAGGCGGTGTCCAGGTCGGCCATTTGCGTTTCCATTGCACCATGGCGCTGCCCGACCAAGAAAAGCCGGCGCGACCCAGGCCAACGCCATACCGTATCGCTTTGTTGTCCGGCTGCACCAGATAGAGGAAAAACGACGACGTATCGACGATGATCGTGCCCACAGGTTCTTTGGTGCGATAGCGCACAGTTTGACGATAATACTGCGGGTCGATTTTTTCCACCGGCAGGGCTGCGATCGGAAAACGCTCTTTCGGCAAAGGCCCATAGAGCGCTTTCGCCGCAGATAAATCAGGGGCATCGCTGGCCGTCGTTGTGCAACCAGCCAACACGCCAGTAAGCGCAAAAGCGCCTGCGCCTTTCAGCATATGTCGCCGTTCCAGCGAGAAATAAGATGAGTTCATTTTTACCACATATAACAATAAGCCATGCGCGCGGGCGCTGGCAGTCCAACATCAAAAGGTGAATTAGATGTGGTGAAATATGGGGGGTGGTCCGTTGGGCCATTCCTGGATGGCCCGCATCGGCAAGATGAATGTTTCGGATGCGCGCTCCAGCTTTGGAGGCATCACAAGTGCAACACCACTTAGGATGGCGTGTACACACTCGCTGGCACAATCTGTTGCACCCAATGTGGCCGAATTATCATCACAGCAGCCATGCACATTCTTCACCGATTGCACATAAACATCGACCAGCGCAAAGCTTTTGCCTTGCGCTGCATTGCTGGCCATGCCGAGCTGGCCCAACAACAATGTGGCTGCGACCAATAGGGTGAAAATCCGGATCATAAACACAATCTAACCGCGACGAAGCGCCATTTCCAGTCCAAACATGTACACCAGTTTCAAACCGTCACTTCAAACCAGGCATTCATGCCCGATGCCGCATGCTCAAGCATATGGCAATGGAACAGCCATTTCCCCGCATTGTCCGTTACAAACGCAATGCGCGTTGATTGCTCCGCCCCCACCAAGAACGTGTCACGCCACAATGGGCTTTGCTCAACGCCGCGTCCATCACGATCCTCGATCAGGAAGTGATGTCCATGCACATGCATCGCGTGCATAAAGGCGGTGATGTTGGAGACATTCAACTCCACAGTCTGCCCCTTCTTCACCCTGAACAGCGGTTCCTCAGCCAGGTTGGCGACATTGTTGAAGGCCCAAAACTGCTTGGTGCGTTGAAAACCGCCACTGTCCAGCTTTTCACCCTGATAATAGATATTATCTAGCCGGCCCATCGCCCCGCCGGTCATGCGCAAGTCAAACTTGAACCGATCTTCTGCCGCTGGCATGGGCAATTTGTTTGGTGTTGGCACCGTAAACGCCGCCGCTTTTTGCTCTGACGTCTCCACTTCAAATGAGCAAAAGGCAAATGGCTCTTGTGACAGTTCCTCAAGCACAAAATCCTCTTCCGGCTCCACCAGCAAATCCACACGTTGGGCGGGGCCAAGCAATAAGGGTGTATAGCCAAGCTCCATCGGGGCATCGGGCAGAGCCTGCCCATCAAATGCAAGGATTTTGCCGCCAAATCGTCCGGGATCAATGTCCAGAATGCGCGAATTGCTGGCATTGATCAGCCGCAATCGACTGGGTGCATTCTTGGGCAGTGAGATATTTGGCAGGCTTTGGCCGTTCACCGTCAGCCAATTGCCGAGACGCCCTCCGTGGCTCCAGTCCATAGGAGCACCTAAACTCGCTGCATCAAACTTGCCTTCGCCGTCCAATCGCCAATCATCAATAATCAAAAGATGATCTTGCGCGTCCGGCAAAACGGTGCCGTCCGCGGGTTCAACAATCAAGCCGCCATAAAGGCCGCGGGCCACTTGTTCCCAGCTTTTGTGGTGCGCGTGATACCAATAGGTGCCGGCATCAGGGGCCACAAATTCATAGGTGAAGCTCTCACCGGGCGGCACAGGGTCTTGCGTTAATCCAGACACACCATCCATTTCATTAGCAATCCGCAATCCGTGCCAATGAATAGAAGTTGGTTCCGGCAAGGCGTTGGTGAATTCAATGGTCACCCGCTCCCCTTGCTTGATGCGCAAGGTTGGCGCAGCCACCTGTCCATTATAGCTCCACAAAGTGGATTCTTGAGCATCAGGGGCGGGGTGCAATTTGTGCTGCACCGGTTGTGCTACCAGCTTGAAGGAGGTTCCGTCCCGCTCTTCTGCCAGGCTTATCGACGGCACCACAACCAACGCCGCCACGCCGCCGCCTAATAGCTTTAGCGCATCTCGTCTACTGGTCTGCAACATTGGTCTCTCCCAGCAAATAAATCGAAATGGCCTCAAGGTCTTTCGGTGCGAGAAATGATGTGCCGTCACGCACCACTTCAACCATGCTACCGCCGAACACGTCGCCATCTGGCTTCACGCCACTTTTTAACGCATAAGCAAGCGCACTGTGGGTCCAGCCCTTATCCATAAGGGCAGATGCATGAATGGCAGGTGTTTTGCCGCCCGTTGGAAGTTTGTTCGCACCTTGTAATTCAAAGCTCGCCTTCCGCGCCCCGGCAAAATTACGTGGGGTATGGCATGCGCCGCAATGGGCGGGCCCTTTCACGATATATTTGCCGCGGTTCCAAGCATCCGAATGGTTCTCATCCGGCTCAAAAGGAGAAAAGTCCACAAACGCCGCGCGCCACAATTTCAGTCCCGGCCGGAAGTTAAACGGAAACTTCATTGCGTGCGGCACAGACGGTTCGTCCACGGCAGGCACGGTTTGAAATGCCGCCCATAAATCGGCAATGTCCTGATCCGGCATCTTGGCATAAAACGGATATGGAAATGATGGGTAATAGGGTTCCCCTTCTGGAGAGATGCCTTGGCGCACCGCCTTGGCAAACTCATCAATCGTCCAGTCACCCATGCCATGTTCGCCGGACTGGGTAAGGTTGGGCGAGTAAAAAGTGCCAAAATCCGTAGCTAACTTCACGCCGCCAGCCAAAGGGGCACCGCCATTTTCACCGTCTGTATGGCAAGCGATACAGCCCGACATTCTAGCCAAATAGGCGCCGCGTTTGGCATTACCTTCAAGTTGTTTCAGTTCAGGTGGATTGCCAATGGGCCAAAACACAAGGGCAACGGTGGACGCAACAGCTACCGCTGTTGCGCCCATCAAAAGCACAATTAGTCTTTTCACCATTACTTTTTCTCGATGCGAAATTTGCCATGACAACTGGCACAGGTTTGCGCCAGCATATTGAACACGCCATCGGCGGGCATATTGGCCAGCTCTTCGGTGTCCATCATTTGCGTACCGCCCATCATGCCATCCGCACTGCCCATCATGTCCGAGCTATCCATCATACCCGAACCACTCATCATATCTGAGCTTTCCATCATGCCACTATTGTTCTGGCCTTGCATCATCAGCCCATTCGGCGCCGCGGCTTCCAAAGCAACGGCATAGGTTTCGAGCTGTTTCGCAAGAACTTCAAACTCCGACCCATCGGACCAGATTTCAGGCTTCGCTTCTGAAGGCGCACCATCACTTCCTTCGGGAAACAGTTCGGTCAGCGCTTCACCCGCATGTTGCTGAATGGTTTGCGCATTGGTTTTGACCACATCAGCATCATAATCGACATCACCACGCATCATCGACGATAGGGATTTAACGGCATTCCCCATCGCCATCATGCCGTCCATACGTTCTTTAACAACACCGGTTGCACCCCCGTGGGCCAGCGCAGCCCCGGTGATTGCCAATGAAAACACAGCGCCGATTGTAAGTTCAATTTTATTCATGATCGTCCTCTAAATTTTTGAAAAGCGGTTTGGGCTCAACATTTAGAGTCGGGGGGGAGGTATCTCCTGAGCGATCGACCGCGCCAAAAGCATCTGCAAATTGCTCTGAGCATAACTATGGGCGATGGCCACAAAACCAGTCGGTAAATGCCAACCGCTGATAGCAATTTTAACGCCGCAATGTACGCTTGCTTGATCATCACAACCCATTTCATAGCCAGTCGAGGCCTCATGGGCATGTGTATCTTGCGCCACCACCTCGTGTCCGTGATCGCCAAAAACCAACGTCGCACCATTAACAGGCAATGCTGTCGCAATGGCGAGCACAAATGCGAGCGCCAAAAACGTCACATTATGCACACTGAGTTTATGACAAGTCGTTTTAATCAATCCCGTTTGCCACCTGCAGTTTTCGGATATAGGCAATTATCGCCTGCATATCGCTTTCCTCAATGTCGACAGCTGGCATGTTGCCAAACGGCCAGTGATGAGCACGAACACCATTTCGTGCGGCCAGCATAAACGCAATGTCTGCATGATGGGAAGGCTCATAAATCTTATGCACAAGCGGCGGCCCAAGCCCTTCAAGTCCAGTTGCATTTTCGCCATGGCAACTGGCACAATTTTCATCAAACTTTGCTTTTCCAAGCGCCGTCTGCCCATTCACCTCAATCGGCGTTACTGAAACCATCGGCGCACGCGTCGGTGCAGGCGTGTTGCTCTGCACATAAAGGAAAGCCATTAGCGCCACAATGGCCAGCGCGGAGATGATCAGGACATTCTTGTTCATGCTACTCTTCTGCCTAGACAAAAAGTCCAAATTTAGGCGTTGGTTGACTTCTAGACGGAAGATGTAGGTTCCAGCTGGGGGAAGGTCAATCAACCAGTATTGGTTTGCCGAAGTTAAATCGTCGCAGTGCGCCACTTCTCTCTTGACCTTCCAGCACTGGAAGGTTGCAACCTAGGCGCAAACTAGATTTGCGGGGGAAGGATGCAGCATTGAAGTATGTTTTGTTGGGATTTGTAATCCTTGGGTTCATCGGGGTGGGATATAACATGCTCACCGCAACGAACTACCCTGACACTCAAAATATGTCAGGACGCGTCGCGGTCAACGCAACAGAGCTTTCCCCCTTAGCAGCAAAGGGCGAAGAAATCTTTAAAGCCAACTGCGCCAGCTGCCATGGTGAAAATGCAGGCGGCAGCGATAGCGGGCCACCATTGGTGCACGATATCTACAATCCGGGCCATCATGGCGACGGCGCATTTTTAAGCGCAGCGCAAAATGGTGTGCCCCAACACCACTGGAACTTTGGCAATATGCCGCCGCAACCGGATATGACCCAATTGCACATTGCCGCTATCGTCAAATATATTCGGGAACTGCAGGTGGCCAACGGCGTTGAGTACCAAGCACATAATATGTGATCGATAACACGGCCACGAAGGGGGAGAGATGGAAAGCGACCAAAAAGAAGGTGACTATAAGGCCAACTCAATTTCCTTGAGCGGCACAGTTGCCATGGGCACCGGCGTTATGATTGGCGCAGGTATTTTCGCCCTCACCGGGCAGATGGCCGAACTCGCGGGCAACCTATTCCCACTCTCCTTTATCATCGGCGCATTTGTCACCCTGTTCAGCGCCTATAGCTACATCAAAATGTCGAACGCCTGGCCTTCCGCCGGAGGCATCGCGATGATCTTGCAAAAATGTTATGGCGCGGGCGCCGTTGCGGCGGGAGCAGCCTTGCTCATGGCCTTGAGCATGGTGATCGCAGAAAGCTTGGTGGCGCGCACCTTTGCCACCTATGTGTTGCGGTTCTTTGATATCTCCGGCGGCATATTGGTGCCTATTCTGGCAGTTGGCGTTATATTTTTCGCCTTTATTGTCAATATTGCAGGCAACCGCTCCATCGGGATGATTTCCATTGTGATGGCTGTGTTTAAAATCGCTGGTATCGGCTTGTTTGGTGGCGCGGCGCTTTGGGCCAGCGGCTTTGATTTCTCGATGGCCCAAACAGCTTCTTCAAATGTCGATGGGTTCGGCTTTGTCGCCTCAATCGCCTTTGGCATTCTCGCCTTTAAAGGCTTTACCACCATCACCAATAGCGGCGCTGAAGTCGAAAACCCACACAAGAATGTGGGTCGCGCCATCGTGATTTCGATCCTGATTTGCACCGCCACCTATTTGGTGGTGGCCTTCGGCGTGAACGCCAGCCTGCCCATTGACCAGATCATCGCGGCCAAAGACTATGCGTTGGCAGAAGCTGCTGAGCCTGCCTTGGGGCAAATTGGCTTTACGCTCACCATCCTATTGGCCGCGATTGCGACCGCGTCGGGCGTTATTGCCAGCATTTTTGCAGTGTCGCGCATGTTGGCCATGCTCACCGATATGAAGATGATCCCGCACAGCCATTTCGGCATGAGCGGCACAATCCAACGGCACACATTGATCTACACCGTGGTGATTGCCTCATTTCTTGCGATCTTTTTCGATCTGAGCCGCATTGCGTCGCTCGGTGCTTTTTTCTATCTGGTGATGGATATGCTGGTGCATTGGGGCGTGTTCCGCCATCGCCGAAAAGAGATCGGCGCTTCCCCCTATATCCTGATCGCCGCGCTGGTTTTTGATGCCGTCGTGCTTGCCGCGTTTAGCATAACCAAAGCGGGCAGCGACCCTACCATTGTGATCATCGCGTGGGTGGCCATCGCCGTGGTCTTTGCTTTTGAGCGGATTTATCTCGGCGAATGGATTGCTAGCGGGGGACGACATGAACATCAATCATGATTGCTGACAGCCCTGCTTGCCAAACTGGAGTTGCTGAGCGAGTCCCAATGTCCTGTGTGGATGGCTCCGTAATTGCAAGTACTTTTTGTGACTTATTTCCGAGATCAGATACAGTCCTGTGTCCGGCCTATTGATGCAGGTTTATGCTGCTGGCCCTGATGATTTCCGCGAACCAAGTCCCATTCCGCTTGGCGGACTATTTATGTCCCCGGACATTGGCGGGGTGTCTTGGCTCTCCGGCTGGCCCGGATATTCATCACATCATACGTTCTTGCAAACTTATTCTCTTTTTAGGTTGTACTCATCTCCCTGTACGGTTCGCCATTGGTGAGCACCGCCCATGCTATGCGAGCTGTTTTGTTTGCCATAGCAACGGCCGCGAGCTTTACGGGCTTGCGCTCGAGCAGGCTGAGCATCCATGGATCAGCTCTTTCAGGTTTGGTTTTGGCAGCGCGCACGCGACTTGCCATGCCGTTGACCAAAAGCTTGCGTAGATATTGATTGCCCATGCGACTTATGCGCCCCAACACTTGTTTACCACCACTCGATTTGTTGAGTGGCGTCAGGCCGATCCAGGCAGCAAAGTCGCGAGCACTTCGAAACTGCCTTCCATTGCCGATGGTCGCAACGATGGCGGAGGCTGTTAGGGGCCCGATGCCGGGTATGGTTCGTAGTAGTTCAATGCGTTCATCCTGCTTGGCCTGCTCAGAGATGGTCTTGTCCAGCCTGGCGATGCGCAAATCAAGATCAATCAATTGATCGCACAGCAGCGCAATGACATCTTCAGCACTCTCGGGAATTTCCAAAAGTTCGCCAACCTGCATCTCGCGCGCAAGGCGGCGCAAATGATCAATGCCTCTGGGAATAATAATCCCAAACTCGGCGAGCAAACCACGGATCATGTTTACCAGCTGGGTGCGTTGATTGATCAGTGCCTGACGAACACTATGTTGGCTTAATATAGCTTGCTGGTCTTCTGTCTTGATGGCCACAAACCGCATGCTGGGACGTGTGACAGCCTCGCAGATAGCAGCAGCGTCTGCCGCATCCGATTTGCCGCGTTTAACATAGGCTTTTACGTAAGTGGCTGGCATCAATTTTACTTCATGACCCAGCGTCGTCAGCTCACGCGCCCAATAATGGCTCGATGCACAAGCCTCTATACCAATCAAGCAGGGGGCTAATTTTGCGAAGAAGGGCAGCATTTGGGCGCGACGTAAGGGTTTGTTGAAAGCGACCGATCCATCTTCATAAACGCCGTGGACCTGAATAACATTCTTGGCAAGATCAACGCCAATTGTGATAATCTGCATTTGTGGCTCCTATACTAGCAGTGATAACACCTGCCATTATGGCGCATTTAACGCCGGTGTGTAGGAGCCATCCACACCATCCGCTATTGGGAT
>NZ_JBNAGG010000005.1:0-187987 GCF_049801075.1 Maritalea sp. S77
GCTGGTGCTGATGCGCTTGATGGGGGTGCGGGTACAGACACAGCCTCTTATGCCGGGTCGGTCTCTGCGGTTGATGTGAACCTTTCAACAGGTGTTGGCGCAGGTGGTGATGCCGCTGGGGATACGCTGACCAATATTGAGAACCTATTGGGGTCATCAGGGGATGACACGCTAACAGGTGATGCCAATGCCAATAGCCTCACTGGCGGGTCCGGGAATGACATTTTGATCGGCCTTGGCGGCGGGGACACTCTGGATGGTGGCTCGGGATCAGACAGTGTGGATTATTCCGCCTCAGCGTCAGCGGTGACCATCAATCTGGCCACCAACACCGCTTCTGGTGGCGATGCGGCTGGGGATAGCTTTACCTCCATTGAGAACATTTTAGGCTCGGACTTTGATGATGATCTGACCGGCGACAGCTCTGACAACAGTTTAACTGGTGGCGCGGGCAATGACCGTCTGGTGGGCCTTGGGGGTGCGGATACCCTTATTGGTGGCACCGGAACAGACACAGCAGATTACGCCGCCTCCTCTGGCGCGGTGAATGTGAACCTATCCACCGGCACAGGTTCGGGTGGAGATGCCCAAGGCGACACGCTTTCCGAGATTGAGAACATTGTGGGCTCTGCTCAAGATGATGGTTTGACCGGCAACAGCTTGGACAACCAACTCTTAGGTGGCGATGGTGATGATAATCTTTCCGGCAATGGTGGATCTGATGATCTTCAGGGGGAAGCTGGTAATGATGTTCTTGAAGGTGGTGCGGGCGCTGACACATTAGATGGCGGCACCGGAACAGATACAGCAACCTATCAAGGTTCAGGGTCAGCGGTTAGTGTTGATCTGTCCACCAACACCGCATCTGGTGGGGATGCCGCAGGGGACAGCTTTACCTCAATCGAGAACCTTGAAGGGTCTGACTTTAACGACAGCCTGACAGGCGACAATAACGCCAACACCCTGAGCGGTGGTGCGGGTGATGACACCCTGATTGGTCTTGGCGGCGCAGACACTCTGGACGGTGGATCAGGTATCGATACCGCAGACTATTCCGCGTCAGCTACAGGGGTGGACATCTCTACCGATGGTTCCGTCGGATCTGGCGGCGATGCCGATGGCGATAGGCTGACAAGTATTGAAGTTATTAATGCCTCAGGCCAAGATGATGTGCTGACTGGCTCGTCCGCCGATGAAGGTTTCTATGGCAATGCTGGCGATGACCTCATTGAGGGTAAAGGCGGTGCCGATGTGATTGATGGCGGCACAGGTACGGATACAGCGTCCTATGCCTCCTCATTGGCTGGCGTGAATATCGACTTGGCGGCAGGCACCTCCGCGGGCGGCGATGCCCAAGGCGACAGCTTCAATTCTATTGAGACGATTATTGGCTCATCCCATGCAGATAATTTGTCCGCTGCCGCTGCCGGAAATACGCTTATCGGCGGCGCGGGCGATGATGTGCTAACTGGCAATGCTGGTGTTGACGACCTTCAAGGTGGAGCCAATAACGACACGCTTGCCGGCCTCGGCGGTGCGGACAATCTGGACGGTGGCACAGGAACAGATACCGCCGACTATTCTGCGTCTGACAATGGGGTGCAGATCAACTTGGCAGCAGGCACCGGAACGGGCGGTCACGCCGCCGGCGATACATTGTCCAATATCGAAAATGTCACGGGGTCTGACTATGACGATAGTCTGGTGGGTGACAGCGCAGTGAACCAACTGATCGGTGGCGACGGCGACGATTTGCTGGAAGGCGCAGGCGGTGCCGACAGCCTTGATGGCGGTGCAGGCAATGACACGATCACCTACACCAACGCCACGGCGGGCGTAAATGTGTCGCTGACCACAGGCAATGGGACAAACAACGAAGCTCAGGGCGACTTTATCCAGAATGTTGAAAACATTATTGGGTCTGGTTTTGCCGATACATTGACGGGCGATTCCGGCATCAACGCCCTCACAGGGGGCAGTGGCGATGACACGCTCATTGGATTGGGCGGCGCTGATATATATGATGGTGGCGCGGGCACGGACAGCGTGGACTACACAGCCTCAGCGTCAGCAGTAACTATAAATTTGGCGACAAACACGGCTTCAGGTGGCGATGCAACCGGCGATAGCTTCACGTCTATCGAGCGCATTGTTGGCTCTGCATTTAACGATGCTCTAACTGCGGCGGCAGGTGGCAGCACGTTGCTGGGAATGGACGGCAATGACAGCATAACTGGTGGAGCGGGCAACGACACGCTGGACGGTGGCGACGGTGACGATACAATTGATGGCGGCGACGGTGATGACACAATTGATGGTGGCGCCGACGATGATAGCATCGTTGGCGGTGCAGGTGCAGATGATATTGATGGTGGCACGGGCACGGATACTGCAAGTTATGCCGCTTCAGAGGCGGGTGTAACAGTAAATTTGACGACGGGCGTGGGCACTGGTGGTGACGCGGAAGGTGATCAGCTTAGCTCGATTGAAAACTTGGTGGGCAGTAGTTCAGCCGATCAGTTGACGGGGAACACCCAGATTAATGATCTGGATGGCGGTGATGGTGACGATATCCTTGATGGCGGTTTTGGGGCTGATGTACTCGATGGCGGCTCAGGCACAGATACCGCTAGTTACGCCAATTCAAGTTCAGGAGTGACCGTTAACCTTGGCAGTGGGACGGGCATTGGCGGCGATGCGCAAGGCGACAGCTTAACCTCGATTGAAAACCTAACTGGTTCTGCCTTTGACGACAGCTTAATCGGTGATGCTGGCGTCAACCTGCTTACAGGTGGTGACGGTGATGACAGCCTTGAAGGGGCTGCAGGTGCCGATGTGCTGGATGGCGGTTCAGGGTCGGATACGGCCAGTTACGCCAATGCGGCAAGTGGCGTTACGGTTGATCTGGGCACCCCGGCAAACAATACGGGTGATGCGCTTGGCGACAGCTATATTTCGATTGAGAACCTTGAAGGTTCTGGCTTAGCTGATGAGCTGACGGGCGATGCAAACGCCAATATTCTGTCCGGTAATACAGGCAATGACCAAATCTTCGGCGGTGATGGCGATGACACGTTAGAGGGCGATGCAGGCGACGATATATTGGAAGGTGGCGCTGGCGCAGACAATATTTATGGCGGCGTGGGCACCGATACTGTCACCTACTCTCTTTCGAGTGCAGCGATTGTCTTGTTCCTTTCTGGCGCTGCGAGCGCTGGCGGCGACGCCGAAGGCGACCGCCTATATGATATCGAGCATGTCATTGGCAGCGATTATGATGATGTTTTCAACGGCACTGCGGGCTCCGAAAGTTTCGAAGGTGGCGATGGAGATGACCGCTTTAACGATTCAATGGGCGCGGATATCTATGTCGGTGGCAATGGTATTGATATTGTCAGCTATTCCAGTTCGTCGTCAGGCGTAACCGTTAGCCTAACGTCTGGCACAGGTGTGGGTGGCTATGCCGATGGCGACAGCCTGAGCGAGATCGAAAATTTAAGTGGCTCCGGATATGGCGATGTTCTGACGGGTGATGCAAATGTCAATGTTATCAGTGGTGCAGGCGGTGATGACACCATCTATGGCGGCGCAGGGAATGATGATCTACGCGGTGGCTCTGGCGATGACACCATCTATGGCGAAGCTGGCGACGACACACTAAGCGGTGGCGATGGCTCTGATCACCTTTATGGTGGCGCGGGCGACGACAATTTGGACGGTGGCGACGGTGACGACACACTGAACGGCGGCACAGGCGCCGATGTCATTGATGGCGGCTCCGGCGTTGATACTGTTGATTATTCCGATGCAGCATCGGCGGTTGCGGCAGATCTGGGCGCCAATGTTGGAACACTTGGCGATGCGCTTGGTGACACCTTTACTTCGATCGAAAATATCACGGGCTCCGACTTCAACGACACTTTGATCGGCGGAGTAGGCAACAACGTCATTTCGGGCGGCGATGGTGATGATTTTATGTCTGGCCGTGAGGGCAGTGACACGCTAATCGGCGGGAATGGTGTGGACACCGCTGATTATTCGACCGGTGGTGTCGCGGTGAATGTGTCATTGCTGAATGGCGGTACCGCAGGTGATGCGCTTGGTGACACTTTCGATTCAATCGAAAATGTGACCGGCACAAATTACGGCGATACGATTGAAGGCGACAACTTCAATAACCAGATTGATGGTGGTGCTGGCGCTGACACACTTTACGATCTTGATGGCGATGATGTGGTGAATGCGGGCACCGGCAACGACTTGGTTTATGACGGTGCTGGCAACGACACACACAATCTGGGCGACGGCAACGATGAGATTTATGGCGGCGCGGGGAGCGATGCCATTGATGGTGGTGCGGGCACTGACACTTTGCGGTTTGACAATTCCAACACTGCGGTGACCGTTGATTTGCTCAATGGCACAGGCACTGGCGGCAATGCCGATGGCGACACATATGCCAATATCGAGACCCTTTATGGCTCTCAGGGCAGCGACACACTTACAGCCGATAATAATGGGAATTTGATTTACGCCGAAAATGGCAATGATGTTGTGACCGGTGGTACGGGCATTGATGAACTTCACGGTGACGATGGCAACGACATCATAGATGGCGGCGGCGGGGACGATCGCATATATGGCGACGATGGTAGCGACACCTTAACCGGCGGTGATGGCGACGACCAGATTTATGGCGGCAATGGCAATGATGTGTTCATTGGCGACGCGGGCAGCGATGCGCTGTTTGGCGGCAGCGGTGGCGATGACAGGGTTGATTATTCCGGGTCAGGTTTTGCGGTAAATGTCGACTTGGAAGGTGCTGGCACTGGCGGCACCGCTGAGGGCGACACATACAGTTCTGTCGAAAATGTCGATGGCACCGATTATGATGATACGATTTTAGGCAATAGCAGCAATAACGAGTTAATCGGTGGCGATGGTGATGACAGTCTAAATGGTCGGGGCGGCGCCGACATCCTAAATGGTGGCTCCGGCACAGATACTGCAGATTATTCAATTTCAGGTGCCATCAATATCAATCTGACCACAGGAACCCACACGGGCAGCCATGCCGCAGGTGACACCCTAATTTCCATTGAGGAAATCATTGGGTCAAGCAACAATGACAGTTTTACAGGTGGTGCCGCAGGCATCACATTTGATGGTGGCGATGGCAATGATGTTGTAGCCAGCCTTGCAGGCAATGACATTTTGATTGGTGGCTTGGGCGTAGATACGCTTAACTATTCCGCATCGGCATCAGCGGTAACCATCAACCTCGCAAGCAACACTTTGTCCGGCGGTAATGCGACAGGTGACACGATTTCAGGCTTCGAAAATATCATTGGCACAGCCGGGAACGATGATCTAACTGGCGATGCAAATGCAAATGATTTTGCAGGCGGTGCAGGTGATGACACGATGGACGGTGCAGCCGGCAACGACACAATTGATGGTGAAGATGGTGACGACACGATCGATGGTGGTGATGGGAATGATGTGATCACTGGCGGCGAGGATAATGATACTATTTACGGCGGCGCAGGCACAGACAACCTTTCTGGCAATGACGACGACGACATCATTTATGGCGGTGATGACAATGACATCATCGACGGTGGCGACGAGCAAGATCAACTCTTCGGCGATGCCGGGGATGACACCATTATTGGTGGGGCGGGCGACGATATAATCGCTGGCGGTACTGGCAGCGATAATTTGGATGGTGGCACTGGCAACGATACTTTGGATTATTCAAGTTCAAGCGCCAGCGTAACCATAGATCTAGGCGCGAACAGTGCGACTGGCGGCGATGCAACTGGCGATACAATTGCAAACTTTGAGCACATCATTGGGTCTGCCCAAGCCGATAATCTGACAGGTGATGCGAACAATAACAGCCTGACGGGCGGTGCGGGTGACGACGTATTGATTGGCCTAGGCGGCGCTGATGAATTGGATGGCGGCGCCGGCACCGACAGCGTAGATTATTCCGCGTCTGGGGCGGGTGTAAACGTACAGCTAAATGGGCTGACATCAAGTGGTGGCGATGCTGAAGGGGACTTGCTTACCTCCATCGAAAACATCACGGGTTCCGGTTTCGACGACACCATCACTGGTGTTGGCGCTGATGAAACTTTATCAGGTGGCGATGGCAACGATACGCTCAGCGGCAATGGTGGCGCAGATGTGCTCAATGGCGGCGACGGCGACGACATTTTGAATGGCGGTGCGGGCGCGGATGCGCTTGATGGCGGTGCAGGCACTGACACCATTGATTATTCAAACTCCAGCACATCGATCCAAATTGATCTAGACGCGGGCACAGGCACTGGCGGCGATGCGCAAGGCGATACGATCTCCAACATCGAGAATGTTACCGGATCACTGGTTTCGGACACGATCGCAGGGGATGGCAGTGACAACCGCCTGGACGGCCATGCAGGCAACGACACTATTACTGGTGGCGCAGGCAACGACACACTGATCGGCAGCGATGGGAATGACGACCTGCAAGGCGGTGACGGTATCGATACGATTTCCGGCGGCAATGATGATGACACCATCTCTGGTGGTGCGGGCGATGATATTCTGGATGGGGATGCCGGGGACGACACATTCACTGCCGATATTGGTGCAGACACCATTGATGGCGGCACTGGCACGGACACAGCAGACTATAGTGGCGCCTCCTCTGCCGTTACGATCAACCTAGATGGCACAGCATCTTCTGGTGCCGAGGCTGCGGGTGACGTGTTGACAAATGTTGAGCGTGTGATCGGCACAGGCTTTGCTGACCAGCTGAATGGAACTGCTGCCAACGAAACGCTTGAAGGCGGCGCAGGTGCAGATGTTTTGAACGCAGGTGCTGGTGACGACGTGATGATCGGCGGCACAGGTGACGATATCTTCGTTGCCGACGCCGGCGCAGATACAATGGATGGCGGCATTGGCAACGACCAAATCGACTATTCATCGTCAGCCAGCGGTGTCACGGTTCATTTGGATGGCACCACTTCTTCAGGTGGGGACGCTCAAGGCGATGTGTTGACCAATATCGAACAGGTCACAGGATCCGCATTTGATGATCAACTTAACGGCACCGCAGGCGCAGATACGCTGATTGGCGGCGACGGAGATGACGTTATTGCCGGGGGCGGCAGCGGCGATACGCTGCAGGGTGGCAGCGGCAATGATACGTTGGATTATACGGGCTCAAGCGCGGGTGTAACGGTTGACCTTGCAAGCAACACAGCCAGCGGGGGCCATGCAACGGGTGACACAATCACTGGTTTTGAAAATGTCACTGGGTCCGCTCATGGTGATGATCTAACTGGCTCGAGCGCCAACAATGTGATCAATGCGGGTGGCGGTGATGACACCATTGCAGGTGGTGCGGGCAACAACACAATCAATGCAGACAGCGGCAATGACACCATAATTGCGGGTGCAGGCGTAGATGTTATCGATGGCGGCAGCGGCAATGACCATGTGGATTATAGTGGGTCTGCTGCTGGCATAACCGTTAATTTGGATGGCACTGCATCCAGCGGCGGCGATGCGGCGGGCGACCAGCTAACCAATGTTGAAGAAATAACAGGCTCCGCCAGCAGCGATGTCTTCAATGGTACGGGTGCAAGTGAAACATTCAACGGCGGCGCTGGCGATGACGAGTTTAATGCTGGAGCAGGCGATGATGTGCTCAATGGTGGTGCGGGCGATGATTTGTTCCACGGCGATGATGGCGCTGACATTATTTCGGGTGGCGCCGATACCGACAGCGTAGACTATTCAGGGTCGAGTGCAGGCGTCACCGTAAATCTCGATGGCTCTGTTTCTGCTGGTGGCGATGCCGCAGGCGATCAGCTTTCGGGTATCGAACATGTCATTGGTTCGGACCACAACGATGTGATCAACGGCACCAATGCCAACGAAACATTGGACGGTGGAGCTGGCGATGACATCTTGATCGGCGGCGGTGGTGCCGATGTGATTACTGGTGGCGCTGGCACGGATAGTGTGGACTATTCCGCATCTGGTTCAGGCATCACGTTGAATTTGGATGGTAGCGCTTCATCTGGCGGCGACGCGGCTGGTGATCAAGTTTCGGGCGTCGAAAATGTCATCGGGTCTGGTTTTGCTGACACCATCAATGGCACTGCAGCAAATGAAAGTTTCACCTCCAATGGCGGTGCGGATAGCCTCATTGGTGCAGGTGGCGGTGACAGTTTCTTGGTTGATGCAGATATGTTGGATCTGTCGGCCACTATTGATGGCGGCACAGGCAGCGACAGCGTTGAGTTTGCTGCAGGCACAGGCACCATTGACGATGAAGCAATTTTAGATAGTCTCCTGACCGATATTGAGGTGATTGACTTCACCAATGCTGGAGTGGACGCGGACTTAGAGTTAAGCGCGTCTGATATTCAAGGCATGACGGACAGCAACAATGTGCTTACGCTTGACACCGATGTCGGTGATAGCATTGCCATCACGGACCCAGGCGCAAATGTTGTTGTGACGTCTGGTGCGGGTACAACCACCTACACGATCTATGATGACGCAACTCACACCACAGAAATCGCGCAATTGGTGGTCAATAGCTAGTTAGCGGGGCGATTTCTGACGTCACCTCAAAGCTAATTAAATCGGGATTATTGTCTGAAAGCGTTCGACTGCAAGCGCCGCACCGGGCGGAGCAAATAGTCCAACACAGTGTGAGAGCCAGTTAAGATATTCACCTCAGCCAACATGCCGGGCACAATGGGATTGTTGTCGCCCAGTGTGGCGCCATCGGCGCGCACGCGAACACGGAAGTAGGGATTGCCCTTTTCATCTTGCAATGCGTCGGGCGATATCTCGACCACCTCCCCTTTTAGGCCGCCATAGACTGTGTAGTCATAGGCGCTAATCTTGATCACCGCTTCCAAACCTGGCCATACATTTGCGCGGTCCTTAGGCGAAAGGCGCGCATCAACAGCTATCGTTAAATCGTCCGGAACAATCTGCGCCAACACTTGGCCCGGCTGAACCACGCCATTCACGGTTGAAACAAGCAATCGATTGATCCGCCCGTCAATTGGGGCCACAACATTGGTTCGGGATTTCCGATCCACCATGGCAGTGATCGCCTCATTCAATTTAGCGATAGTCACTGCAACTGCTGCGGCCTCTTTTTCGGCCTCCGCGCGTGCGCGCGTGGTCAATTCATTTTGTCGGCGCGACACTTCATCCAGTTCGGATTGGATGGATGGCACGCGAAACTCAAGATCATTTATTTGCGTAACCACTTGCTGCAAGCTGCTTTCACGTGACAAGAGTTCGTTGCGCGAAGCGGCGCCAGATTTGACTAGACCGCGATAACTTTCAACCTGTTGAAGCAGTAGGTTATATTCTTTGCGCTTATTTTCGAGACGCAATTTGTGTTCCGACAAGCTCAGACGTTGTTGCCGTGCCTGATCTTCAAAAATCAAAAATTGGTCTTTTAAATTGGCTTGGCGGCGTTCGAAAATCTGCTGTTCATTCGCAACGGCCTGTGGATGGTCTGCAAATAAATCATCGGGGGGCACCATTTGGGTTGCGCCTTCTGCTTCAGCAATAAGCCGCACTTGTCGAGCACGCTGTGATGCAAGTTCTAAACGAGTTTGTTCGAGTTCAGCTCTGGAAAAACTATTTTCGATGCGAAGCAGTACGTCTCCTCGCTGAACACTCTCCCCTTCTTGCACCAAGATATCAGAAATGAGCCCGCCCTCCATATGCTGGATGTTGCGATTTTGCTCAGTCGAGATGATCCGACCGCCACCACGCGTCACTTCATCAAGGCTCGTAAAAGCCGACCAAATGATAAACAGGAACAGGCCTGCACCAATCACCATCAAAAACAAGCTATTTGCGTGACGATCAATTTGGTCCGTACGGCGGGCAAAACTAGAGTCCCGCTGGATTGGATTGATCGGCGTAGGCAATGTTGGATTTGCGTTGTCCATTGGTGAAAACCGAGTCATTTCGTGAATGAAACGATTAGACCTTATTAACCTTAACTAAATATTTAAACAGGTCGGGTTAGCTAGAAATAACATAGTGATTTAAAAAAGTTACATATTTTGTCTCAGCAACTGGCCAAATCGATAGATGCGGGTGCAGCGTCGAACAAACCATCGTCCGTGGCGGTGGGTGAGCTAGATTTGCGCAAAGAGAAATGGACAGGGACGCAAAATCCCTCCACTTCTAACACCGTCGCCATTGCTGGTTTCTTTTTCCCGATTGCTGTTTGCAAAATTGCCAAAACCTGGCTTGGGCCCAATGCGCCTTTAGAAAGCGAAATTCTAGCGCGGTTTGGTGCCTATCCAGCACAGGAAACTTTAAAGAGTTTGGCAAATGAGGTGCAGGCTGAACTCGGCTTTCACCGAGACCGTCCGCAGCAATTGCTACGTCAAACGTTCCCACTATTGGCTGAACTGAATGACAATAAAGCACTCATCATATTAAGTGCTGAACATGACCACTTTAATGTGCTGGGAGAAAAAGGGCGGCAAAAGATAAGCGCCGAGCAGCTCGTGCCAAACCTCACGGGCAATTGGTTGCGCGTGCACCAAACCATCGCATCTGATCAAAACACAAATGGTGGCAGCGATCAGGCAAAATCGGTGCCGCAAGAAACCGCACTGTGGCCAGCCTTAAAGCGTTTGATGGCGATGGCGACACAGAATTACCGTGCATTTTTTGTACGGTTGCTTACAGCGGCATTTTTATCAAACCTTCTGCTTGTTGTGCTGCCCTTATTTATCACCATCGTTTATGACCGCGTGGTGCCGCACGGGGCGTTTGAAACATTGACGGCGCTGACCCTCGGTGTGGTGCTCGCGCTCATGATTGACGTCGGCCTGCGCGCAGCTAGAGTGAATATGCAGGAGGCAATTGGCGTCAAGCTCGGCCTTAATTTGCAATCGGCTCTCTATCGAAAGTTGGTAAGCGTACCTTTGGCAACGGGCCAACAATTTGCGAAGGGCTTCACTTCCACAATTAATGAGATGGACCATGCATCATTGCTGGTACCAACCCTAGTTACTGGGCTATTGGCGGACCTGCCCTTTGTCATCTTAATGCTGGCATTGGTTTATGCACTCACTGGCATCGTCGTTCTGGTGCCCATATGCGGCATTTTGATCATTGGTGCCGCAGTGGCTTGGGGAAGTTTCAACACGCAAAAGAATGCACGCGCGACACATGATGCGCGTATCGAGGTGCAAGATCAAGCCATAGAAACCTGCGCCACTTTAGCAACCGCAAAAGCGACGAGAACCGAGCATTTATTGCTCGATAAATGGGAACGCCGCACGGATAATAGCGCCTATCTAAATCACAAAACACGCCAAGCCAGTGCGTTTTCTACGCAGCTAATGCTCAACATCACTCAATTGACAATCGTCATGACCATTGTGGTTGGTGCGATTGAAGTCAATGCTGGTATGATGACATTGGGCAACCTCGCGGCCGCCACCTTGCTCGTGGGTCGCATTATCTCTCCCATCAGCCAATTGATCATGCAATTGGGCCAAATTGGCAATTTGAAAAGTGGCATCACCAAGGCCATGGCTTTATTGGAACTGCAGGAAGAAACTGGCGGTGACAGCGCACATTCTAGTGCGCGTATTGAGGGCAATATTGCCTTGCGTCATGTGCAATTTTGCTATCCCGGAGCCGCCGATCCGAGTTTAAAAAACATTAGCCTGGATATTCGGGCCGGTGAACGCATTGGTGTGATCGGGCGCAATGGGGGCGGCAAATCCACTTTGCTCAAACTTATTCCTCGCCTCTACGCACCGACCCAAGGGCAACTCATGTTTGATGGTTATGATGCGCGTCAAATATCGCCATTTTTGTTGCGTCAATCCATTGGGTATATGAGCCAAGATACAGTGTTGGTGAACGATAGCGTTCGCGCAAATATCGTGAACGGCGTGGACAATATTGCCCATGATTGGATGGCTAAAGTTTCCAACATTTCTGGAGTTAGTGACATCGTACAGCGTCATCCACAAGGGTTTAACCTTACGGTCGGTCCGCGTGGTGAGCATTTGTCTGGTGGGGAACGGCAAGCGGTTGGCTTAGCGCGCACTTTGGCTGCCAATCCGAAGATATTGTTGCTAGACGAGCCAACTTCGGCCATGGACAACACCACCGAAGCCGCATTGATACAAAAGCTGCCCGAAATCTTGCAGGATCGCACCTTGATTTTAGCCACTCATCGGATGCAACTTTTGCGTTTGGTCGATCGGATCATTTGGATCGAAAACGGCACCATCATGGCAGATGGTCCCCGCGATCAAGTGCTGCAAAAGCTGCAGTCAAAGGCGAGTTAGGAGAACATCATGGCGCGCCGACTTGAAGAAGAAGACAATCACTGGCCCGGCTTTGTGGATGCGCTCTCCACCATCGTAATGGTGGTGACTTTTTTGCTTATTATTCTCGGCATTGTCATTTTTGCTATCTCTCAGCAGATTGCAACAACTGTCATAACCGCCGACGTCTCAGGTAAACCGCCAACCGAAAAAGTTGAAAACGACATTCTTGAAGCCGACACGCCGCAAGTTGCTGAGGTGAAACCCGAAGCGGACCCCGTTGAAAAACAACCCACTCCCGCACAAAGCGAAGTGGGCGTGATAGAACCTCAGCAAAGTGACACTCTCACCCAGTCAGAAGCAATTGATTCTGACAATGAACTGCAAATTCAGTCGCGCCGCATCATCGAAGAAAAGAAAATTGTGGTGGCAACCGAGGAGGAGAACTCCAAGCAGACACCTGACGAGGTTGTTGTTGAAAGCGCAGCGCAAATTCTCACTGTGTTGTTTAAAGGCAAAGGTCTGGAAGTAACCGACGAAGCAGGAGCTGAGATTCAAACCTTTTTGGATGAGAACCGTGAGCAGCTACGCGGCGCGAAACTCACCGCTTGGGGCTTTTACGATCCAGCAAGCACGGCCCAATCTCAAGCAAAGCGCAAGGCGTATTTCCGCGTTCTTTCTGTGCGCAATGTCTTGATCAATTCTGGCTTCGAAGGCGAGAGCCTCACAATAAATGTACGCCCCGCAACGCGCGATGAAGAAATCGATCAGGTGCGCGTTTTCGTGGGTGAATAATTCTTAAAACTGAATGTCATAAATAGACTGATTAGTTGCAGCTTTTATTAACTAAATCTGCATTTATCCCTGTCAGCCTTAGACCAAGTTTTGCGTATCTAGGTATTTTCGAATGATCAAGACCATTCACACCCCGCTAATCCGCATGTCCGTCGTGTTCGGCGTATTGATGCTGTTGTCGCTTTGGCAGTATGAATTCATCATTTCTGCGACTTCTGCCAATGTGATGCTCAATGTCACGATTTTTGCGACATTTTTCTTTGGGGTTGCACTAACCTATCGCAATATTCTACGCCTTAAGAACGAGCAGCTTGCCTATCTGGCAATGCGCGAGCATTACGATGATTGCATGATTGAAAAACGCGGCAATGTTTTAGATCCATTGTGGCGTCATTATCGGTGCAAAGAATTGGCGGCTGTTTACCAAAAGCCGGAAGTGCTTGGCCCGACCTATCAGCTCATCACCGAAGAGTTGATGAAGAATAAGGACATTAACCTCTCGCCTGCCACCATGCAGACCTTGTTGGATGCAATTGATGCGCGGTTGGCCGACCGCAAATCATTGACCCAATATGTTGCAGGCATTTTGGTTTTGCTTGGTTTGATCGGCACCTTCTTGGGCCTCATGGTGACATTGGCTTCTGTTGGTGAAATCTTGGCGGCTATTGATCTAACCGGTGGCGATCCTTCGGCTGCCATTCAAAATCTGATGAAAAAACTTCAAGTGCCGCTCCAAGGTATGGCAACGGGCTTTAGCTCATCATTGTTTGGTTTGGTGACATCGTTGGTTCTGGGGCTTATGGTGCGTTTTAGCTCAATGGCCTTTTCTGAATTTGTGCAGGATATTGAAGGTTGGATGTCCACTATTGTGGAGATCGATGCGGAGAGCAAAGTGACCGCTGGCACGCCTGCTGCACAGGCAATGATTGAAGAAAAACGGCTCAGCTTGATTATGCGCACTGCCCGCCTTAGCGCGGCCTCCAATACACGCATCAACGAGAAGCTGTCGCGCCTGACCGACGCTATTGAAGATTTGACATTGGATACGCGCGAGCAGCGCCAAGCCCTCAACGCCTTGGTCAGCGTGCAAAAGCAGACGAATGAATCTCATCGCCTTCTGCACGGCGCAATGCATAAAACGATCGATGCGGTTCACTTTATTTCCGCCAATCAGAATATGAAAAATGAATTGGTGGACACAGCCAACAGCTTGTCTCGGCAACTTGAATTGCGGGATGAAGCCGTAACTGATCAGCTTAGAAGCATTGACTTGCAAATCGCCAATCTCAACCGCAATCATGAGCAGGTTTTAAAGGTTGAACATGAGATCGATGCGCTGGATCCATATGCCTTGCTAAAAGAAATTAAAGCCAGCCTATCTGAAGGTGACATGCAGGGCGTTCGGCATCACATGGCCGAGCATGAAGCGCCCACACCTCAAAAAGAAGATGTTAGCGATGCACAACAGCACTCTTCTGCCACAAATGCTGCGCGTTAGGAGGACATGATGCACAACCCTCAAGGTCAAGACATGCAACCTAAGCCTGTCAACGAAATAGTCGCAAAGCAATCCGAAACGTTGCGCCGCCGGATCGATAAAGATCAGGAAAAGAATGCACACAAACGCAAGTTTCAGCGGCACCCAACATTTGCGGTCTCCACGCTCATGCTCTTGGACAATTCTCACATCTTTGATGGTGTGATAACTGAGGTGTCCTCCGGCGGTGTGAAATTCCGCCCTGCATCCTCGTTCTTGCAAGAGAGAAATGGAGAGCGCGTGGCCGTCAAGATTGATGAGATCCAATCAACTGGCGTTATTCGTGCGTCACGCGCAGACGGATATGGCATCCAACTCCTTGAGAAATTTTCAAATGAGGAGATGGATCATATTCTGCAAAACTA
Organism: Maritalea sp. S77; assembly: GCF_049801075.1. Classification (NCBI taxonomy): domain Bacteria; kingdom Pseudomonadati; phylum Pseudomonadota; class Alphaproteobacteria; order Hyphomicrobiales; family Devosiaceae; genus Maritalea; species Maritalea sp. S77. Next base: position 15,042 of record NZ_JBNAGG010000005.1, read on the forward strand.
TGGTGTGAAGGATTAATCACATTTAGGGCGTGGCCAAAACGGGATTAGCCTCAGAAAACCACACAGAGATGTCAGGCCTATTAAGAGTGGGCGCTCACTACATTCGCTAGACGCAACACGCGCTGTGTCGCCTCTTCTTCCAAATTGCTATAATTGGCATAAGACGAATTTTTGTCGGGCGTTGGCAAGCGCAGTGTTTCGCAACGCAGGGCCTCGACTTGACTGTAAATCGAGAATGGCATTTCCGTTCCGCGGCATATCATTGCAAGCAAGTCACCACTTACGCTTAGCAAGCTATGATAGACCTTTGTTTCGGAAAGCTGTGATTTTTGCGCAAGCAGATACGCAATGCATTTTGGACGGCGCTCCTGCACCAAGCGTATAATTGCTTCTTCAAAGGACATGCGGCCCTGTTCGATATCGGCATAGATCGACTTCGCATCAATCCGAAGCTTCACATGATTGATCTTTTGGTTGCTCGCCATTTCCTTAGACTTGGCAACAAGCGCACTAAATTTTCCATCTTGGCCTTTGAGCATGTTTTCCAAACTGGCTTTTCCAGTTTCATCCAACTGACTCATGATTTCGTCAGCGACGGACTCATCAATATCATCCCGACTAATCAGAGATTTCAGAAGCGTCTCATCCCGTGCGGATTGTTTCGACAAGCTGGCAAATCCGTCGGTTGAAATCTTGGCAGAAGTGTTTGCTGCCACCGTGCGTAAAACTTCTACTTCATTATGGCTGATCAGTTGATCGGTGACTTTTTCCGACAAGTTCTCTCGACGCCCAACAGCTATGCGGTGTTCTTTGCTTTTTCGTGCGGTGATGTTCAACAGATCTTCGTCGGTTAGAACAGTTGAGAATTCCAAAATTGGCTTCGCGATCTGGATGTCTTCTTCGGCCAAATCTCGCGTCAGATTATGCGGCGCATTCGGTGTATGCGCCATTTGCGATGCAAGTTGCGCTTTGCGATCGGGCGCCATACTCACCAATAATTGACACAAAATGTCGCCAAACTGGTCTGCACTTTTTTCAAGATTTCCTTGTCGTTCTGCCTCAAAAAATAAGTTGGCAACTTCGTAAGCGACTGCTCTTCGCTCTTCGCTGGTTAAACCAGATTTAACTTTATTCAATAACGACATACATCTGAAACCTTAAGTTGTCTCTGTGCAGATGCTAACGAAGAACTGTTAAGAAGATATTTCACAATATATTGAAGTGACAGCACATTTTCGCATTTCGTCAATGATGCAGCTGAAATCAAAGTCGGCAAATGGCTGCACATCCCAAATGATAATTCAGTGTACCTTCGCAACGTTGCACTTCCGAAGCGAACCTTTAAACATCACGATAGCGAATTGGAATTTAAGTTAGCCAACGAATTTGCTGTGCTTCGCAAAATGCTGAAAGAGCTGTAGTTGAACGCAATCAGCACTTCTTACAAATGGACTTAATCTGAGAAAGTGAATGGCGGAGAGAGAGTCTGTATTTTAAGGTGTAAATATCAATCAAAATCGGTCAAAATCGATCCGACTTATATCTTTATATTCAACACCTTATTGATTTCTTCTATCAAAATATGTCAAAATTAAAATCAGTAAATCAAACCTAGGCTGGTGGGCTAGATGGTGGGCTGAAATGACATTGACAGATACTAAACTAAAGAAGATTTCACCAAAATCTAAGCCGGTCGCGGACGTTCATGTTCAAGGCCTATATTTTTATCCTTCTGCTACAAAGGTTGGTAATGGGAAATGGCTTTTTCGTTACACTTCCCCACTCACGCGAAAGCGACGCGAAATGGGTCTGGGAACGTTTCCTGAAAAAAGCCTCAAAGTTGCAAGGCGAGAAGCATTTGAGCACCGCATTGCTGTGGAGGACGGGCTAGACCCTTTGCGTGAAAAGGAACTCGCCGAAGCCAACGCTCGTGCTGAACACGATATTCCCGATTTTGCTAGTATTGCCCGCAAGGTTTATCGAGAAATTTCGCCCTCTTTTAAGAATCCAAAGCATTCTGCCCAGTGGATAAACACCATAGAAAAGTTTGTTGTCCCTCAGATTGGCTCGATCAAAGTCAATGATCTTCGTCCAGTGGATTTTGCCGATTGTTTGAGGCCCATTTGGCTGACCAAGCCAGAGACCGCCTCTCGCGTTAAACAACGTTGCGACAGGATCATGAAATGGTGCGCTGCCCATGGCTACATTTTAGCAAGTCCTGTCAGCGTTGTAGATGACCTTTTACCTCGTCAGCCAAGCAAGAGAGAACGTGTTGTTCATCATCCAGCGCTCCCTTGGCGTGAGGTCCCAGGCTTTGTTGTAAACTTCCTGACTGAAGGGCACCTTAGCTCTACGCAAATCCTTCTCAAACTGCTGCTGTTAACGGCAACACGCTCAGGTGAAGTTCGGGGAATGAACTGGTCAGAAGTTGATTTCGACAATTCAGTTTGGATTATCCCCGCAGATCGGATGAAAGCGAGCGCTGCACATAGAATTCCACTTGCGAAACAGGTTGTCGAAATTCTTCACGAAATACACTGTCACAGAGATATCGATACAGACTTGGTTGTTCCTTCGTCTCGAAATAGCCCACTTAGCGATATGGCATTCACCAAGTTTTTGCGAGAGCAGAATATACCGAGCGACATGATTGACAGACATGCCACCGCACACGGTTTCCGCTCCTCTTTTCGCGATTGGGCATCAGAGAATGGCTTCCAGCGCGATCTTGCTGAACGTGCCCTCGCCCACACAATTAAGAGCAGCACCGAGGCCGCATATCACCGCACTGATTTACTCGAACAGCGCAGAGCAATGATGCAGCATTGGGCTGATTTTTGTTTGGGGAATTAGTTTCACATTTTCAATTTTGTCTTCAATTATAAGAACAACTTCCGGCCAGATTTGTTATAATGACAATAATGCGGAAGCGTTATTTTGCTTTGCACTGAAATCCTCCAGGGAAAAATTCCCAAAAGCAGAAATTGGGATCACTTGCATTGCTTCCTCAAAGCAGACCTTCGACGAATGCCTTGCCCGGATTTGTTTTAAAGGCGGCTTTGCGGACAAAGCGACCAAGCCCAAATGTGAGGCATGCGGTCGCCTGATTGATCATGCGCCTGAAGATTTAAATTCGAAAAGCGGATATTGGACGAAAGCAATGTACCCGTTTTCGGTAGACCGCTGCGAGCAAACATCGAGTATTCAGGAACATACTGAGTGTTCTCATTGGAGCCACTAAACTTGTGCCAAGGTCCTCGAACTTGCTTCAGCATTCTCACTGTTTCGTTTTAAGAACCGAGTGATTTCCTCAGGAACAATTTCTGTGCCAAACTGCCTTGAGAAAAGTGATACTGGCGTGGCATACGCGTTGGCAGCATGAGTGGGGTTCTTAAAAAGTCGCCCATAGACATAGTGCATAAGCATAAGCATACCGTTTGCTTGTGCGGGTGACATGTTGACTAGCGCTTGCTGAGCAATTTTGGATGGTTTTTCTTCACTGGTAAACAAGACATGCATCAAGACCTCGATTTGGGGAACATAAGTGCAAACCTTTTCTAGAATTTGGTCCAAACCATGACGATTTGCTACTGCGACCATGGCTTCACATTTCAAGATCAACAAATAGACCTCATATTGCGATCCTGGATCACAAAGCTCTAAGGCATGATCAAGCGCAACTTGCCCTTCTGTATTATGCCCAGCGAACACTCGCATCTGTCCAACCACAGGCAGTGATGCTGCTAAGGAAGTGCTTTCCTTGTGCAAGCGCTCTGCCATTTTAAAAGCCATATCATTATATCCGCGATCAATAAAATACAGCAATTTGGCTGCTGGCAGCAAAAATGATGGTTGGTTTTGAAGGTGTGGCAAGCTTGAAGTGACAAGCGCTTCAATTTCATCTTCATCGCTTTTGCGAGGATCGTGGTTGGAACTGAAGATTTGCACACTGTCTTGCAGATACTTGGTGTGGATGTTCGTCGCGAGCATAATTTTGGCGTGATAATCAACTGGATTATCCTCTACCTGCTTGCGCAAGCTCTTTTCACCCTCTGACCAATGTCCTTTTATGCCCGTAAATGTTTTTCCGGCTTCGATCATGCCAACGGCCAGGGGAACGTGGCCTTTTGCCTGCTTCGCAAGTGCAGTTCTTAGCGTACCGGAAATCTCTTCGGCTATGGTTTCAATATTGGGTTCCAGCGATTTGGAAACACAAATTCTTTTCGCAAAAAGAGTTTTATCTGAACTGAATTGATAGCCGCGAAACACACATTCTAATTCGCCATCGACGAGAACATAGCTGAGCTCAACACCGACTTCCGGTGCTTCCGATACAAGCGTTTGCGACGCCTGAACATCAGGATGAAACTCAATAAGCAATTTATCGTCAAAGTGTTTTTCGAAATTCTTGTGAAACTGCTTGGAAAACGCAAGGGCTGCGGCTCGCTCCATGCCGATATGATTGAGACCCAAAATAGGACCGACGACAGCATGGCAATCTTTTGCCAAGGATTGCTCATTGGTTTGTTTGGCCAGCCAGATGTATCCCTCCCCATATCGAGTAGCGATAAAGACTGGTGTTTTGGCATTGTCGCCAAGCTTTTGCCTTAGACGATTGATCAAAAAATCAATGCTTCGATCTAATTTCTCGTCGCTACCGAAGCTAACCACATCTAGTAACTGGGATCGACTTTGAAGTCGCATGGTATGTTGAGTGAAGTGCCTAAGTAGACTCGTTTCCGCCTTGGTAAAGTTTACTTGCTTACCATCATCGCAAGTGGCCGAGAAGAATGATTCATCAAACTTCAGATGTCCAAGTCTAATTGAACGCTCCATGCAATTACTCCCCGACGCGTCACACAATGGATTTTTAGACTATGTACAATATCTACCAATCTCAAGGCCTGCAAATATTTCTACAACAATTGTTGCCTAACGTTTCTCATAGACATTTCAATATGTTTGCAAGTGAATGATCAACCAGACTGCATTCATATTGAAACTACTAACAGTATTGCGTTGCTTGCTCGCGGTGAAAGAATAACGGGTGCATTGGCCTACATTTGAATTCGGAGTTGTTATGCGCGGTTTGCTTATATTTTTCCTTCTCACTCTTTTGTTTTCCCCCACCACCATTCAGGCATCCCCGGATGTTGATTTCCCTCAGGAGGGATATTCCTATGGCGGGAAAGTCCGAAGTGGGCCGTCAATGAACCACAAACAGGTCGGCAGTCTTTTCGAAGGCGACCGCATCCTCATTTTAAATGGCACAGGTGCCATGATGAACGGATACGAATGGTTCAAAATCCGCTATCGTAATGGTCGTGTGGGTTATCAATGGGGTGGGATCATGTGTTCACAAAACCCATATCCTACCATTTTCCGTGTTTGCAATGGCCCAAAACTGCAACCGGAACAGCCTGTAAGCCAACAATTCCCAGTGTTTCCAAGTGTGAACGGATACGTAGTTAGCCAAGTCAATCACGCATTGGGCAGCTTTGCAAATGCAGGCAACGGACAATGGCATGAAATAGATATGCAAGGACAAGTGACTTTTCAGTTCCAAGAAGAATATCGGGATGAATGGTCCGTCTATCTATTTGACGCATCGCGCAATGTATCCATCCAAATTGACCTTTATCGAGGTCAGATTTCTTACGCTGTAGGATCTGATCCAAAAACTGATCTTTATTCCATAACCGATGCATTTGATATGTCAGGAGTTGCACGGACAGGCGGCGACACGCCTTTAGCGGCGACGTCAACCACCGTGCGTTACACCTGCGCAGAAGGCCTGCCGCTGACGGTCACCTATGTGAACAGAGGCAATGGCCACGTGATCTTCAGCATCGACGGTTCGCCGGAACGGCGCCTCGAGCAGGCTGTTTCCGGCTCCGGGTCCCGTTACACGGACGGTAGGTTCACGCTCTTGAGCAAAGCGAGTTACGTGACGCTCCAGCACCCTAGTGGTGTCGACAGTTGCGTTGAACAATAACCGGCAGGTAACCACTGAATATTTCAAGAAAATATCCAACACGCCCATCGACGATGCACTGGGCGTTCCAACCAAAAGGAACATAAATTGATCCGTAATATGAACAAGAATCAGACAAACAACCTGGCTAGAGCGGCGCTTTCAGTTGCGTTTTTGCTCGCGGCAAACGCGGGGACGCTGACAAGTGCATATGCGCAGCAAATTCTGCTCACCTGCACGCCGCCCCTGGTGGCAAACAGCGACGGTACTGATTGCGTGCGTCCAGCCGCCCAGCAAAAGACGCCTGACCGCCTGACGGCATTTTCAATTCGGGCCGGGGATGGAAGGCATTTAGGTCTTTATGTAAAAACAGGTAGCAATACTTGGACAGGTCCAAGCCTGGATTCCAACGTTACAGTCCAATGGTCACAGGAAGATGCCGGTTCAGCGAGCTTGGTTCTTTACACCGAAACACCCAGAATTAGAACATTAATTGTTCATGACAATGACGATGTCAGTTCCTCTGGCTTGCCGGGCGGTTCAGTGCTGGGAGAACGGGCCTACTAACGGCCATTGTCAAGCTACGCTGTTTCCGATCATCAAAGCGAGCATGTACGGTGAAGTTGCAAAGGCACCGTTGTTTCAGGCAAGAAGCCGAGCGCCGGCTTTGCTCGGAACAACCATTGTCCTTCGACCTTACCCACACAGCATGTTTGCAACACTAAGCCTCCTTCACTTGTCTTTGGGTGATGGAGCCGCTCAATGTTTCGCTCGAACTGGAGTAACACCATGAGAATTCTTCATTCTTCTCTGAAACTCGCTTTTGCTTCCGTCGCTTTATTGGCCCTTTCGAACACGGCACAGGCTGAATTCTGCAGCAAATACAAGCAAACGCACTCAAATGCGGGCCAATGTGACAATTGCTACGTAACAATAAAGTCCCTACCAAGCCAACAGCTATACTCCGCTACTGGGAGCAACGGATGGCATTCTGAATTGAATTGGGTCGAAGGCGACTCTTCCGTCGCCACTGGTGGTGGCCTGTGGGTCGGAGCACCAGAATCTGAATTTTTTCAAATGGACTTGGAGCAACAAGGCTCAGAACTGTTCATGACTATGCAAATGTATAAGAACAAACAACGAGATATCTTAGTAAAAGCACGCTTACGCTGTATAAAGCCATAACTGCAAGTGTCTAAGCATACTTGCTGGTAAGAAGTGTCGAAGGTCTTGAATAGGCTCACAATAGTCGTCGGCTTGACGGACCTTGCTGCCGTTGGAGAGAATGATCCAAATTACCGCATTCAATCAACGTTCTCAGATATCTTCGGTAGAGCATGACTTGAGCCAAGCCATGACGTTGGCCACCGACTCGTTCTCTTTGGCAGTTCGCGGCATGAGGACATAAAAGTCATTTTTATCTGCGTTCCAGGCTGAGCCAACCTCGACTAAACGTCCGGCTTCAAGGTCATGTGTCACTAGAAATCGGCTTACCAAAGCTACACCTTGCCCGGCGATGGCTGCATCAACCGCAAGCGACGTTTGGTTCAGATGAAAGTGTCGAGTAGTCTGATCTTGTACACCCAAATGCGCAAGGTAGCTGGGCCATAGATCATGAGTGTCATGGATTTTTGGCTCGTTAGCGAGAGTTTCTGAATCAAGAAGATTATCGCCTTTGCCCCTAAATTTGGGCGCCGCTACCGCGATTAGCGATTGTTTGAACAAAAGCGTTGCATCCAAAGATGCGCCAAACGGCGGCGACCCTTGGCGCACTGCGAGGTCTATTCCGTCGCTATGGAAGCTCGAAACTTTTTCCGTCGCCATAATCCGCAAATCGATATTTGGGTGTGCTGCCGTGAACTCTGGTAGGTTTGGGATCAGCCATTTTGCAGCAAAGGTTGGCGTGACGCTGATAACAACTTTGTCCGGCTCTGGTCTAAGTTCAGCCGTTGCGGATCGAAGTTTTGCGAAAACCGCGGTAATACGGTTGTGAAAGCGGCGTCCGGCAGAAGTTAACCTCAGCCCCTTCGGCACCCGTTCAAACAAGGTCACATTGAGATGTGCTTCGAGCAGGCGCACTTGTTGCGCAACGGCGCCTTGCGTGACTCCCAATTCATCGGCAGCCGAGCGGAAACTGAGACGGCGGCCTGCCGCATCAAAAGCACGCAAACTGTTGAGTGGTGGGAGCTCAGTCATTCTGCGATAGTATTTCTATTGTCATGCAACACAAACTCTCAATCGAATTTATTCATTAAACCCATTATAAACAACCAAAATTCGAAAGGATACCGAAAATGACAGTAGAAAAAGTGGCATTGATTACAGCAGGCGGCAGCGGCATGGGTGCGGATGCGGCTCGCAAATTGACGGGAAATGGGTTCAAAGTTGGTATCTTATCTTCGTCCGGTAAAGGTGAAGCACTTGGCAACGAACTTGGCGGCTTTGGCGTAACTGGTTCCAACCTTGATTGTGAAGCGCTTAACGCTTTGGTCGAGGGTGCGAAAGATCGATGGGGTCGCATCGACGTCTTAGTGAACTCAGCCGGCCATGGACCAAAAGGACCAGTGCTCGAAATAAGCGACGACGATTGGCATCAAGGGATGGAAATCTATCTTATGAACGTGATCCGCCCGACCCGGCTTGTCACACCTACAATGCAGGCGCTTGGCGGCGGAGCAATAATTAATATCTCAACCTTTGCGGCATTCGAACCAGATCCGATTTTTCCGACCTCAGGCATTTTCCGCGCCGGGCTTGCTGCCTTCACGAAGCTCTTTTCGGACAAATATGCGTCAGAGAATATTCGCATGAACAATGTCCTCCCTGGCTTCATCGACAGCTTGCCTGAAACGGAAGACCGCAAGGCGCGTATACCCATGGGACGTTACGGCCATGCTTCAGAAGTATCGTCACTCATTGCGTGGCTGGCCTCAGAAAATGGTGGCTACATGACAGGACAGAACCTGCGCATCGACGGAGGGTTAACCCGTGCAGTCTGATACCGTGGCCCTCGCTTCACCTCGCAAACGCATTGTCTTTGCGGTCAAGTGGGGAGCGTCCATCGTTCAAATCATGGGATACACTGCGACGGGATTTGGCTGGACGCCTTGGAACCTCTACCTGCTTCTCGTTGGTGTCGTGGGATGGTTCGCCGTTGGCGCGCTATGGAATGATAAGGCGCTCATGCTTGTCCATCTTGTCGCGCTCGGCGCAATGATTGCAGGTATGGCAAGCAGCTGATAAGCGAAAGCGGCGCTTCGGACATTATGTAACATTCGGTAGGTATTGTCTCAAACAGTCATTTGGTGCTTGGGTCTTGTCAATTGCGCAACAATGCACATAGTACGGATCTTACATACTCTGTGTGTTCCAGGCGGTAAAAATTGGAATGTCCACGCCTGAACGCGCGTACAATCTTGAGACGCCTTAACAATTGTAAATGTTGAGAACAGTTTGCCGCGGTATATTCAGTTAACTTAGCAAGTTCCTCGACACACCTTTCGCCTTGAAGCAGTTCAAGGAGAATTTGCATGCGAGTGGTGGACGAAAAAGCATGGGCAAGACTGGCAGCATCTTCAATTTGTTCACGGCTTAGCATACCGACCTCTCTTCAAGAAACGACTAATACTATTATGCATCTAATTTTTTGAATGTGGATATAATGGGGCACATTGCCACCTGATATTCAAGTATAATTGTTTCACACAAAACAAATTACAGCGTCATTTTATTTCGTAGTGCGAATAAGCCGATCGTTGCTGAACTGTTCGTGGAGGAGATTGCGCAGAAATTCAGAAATATGATGGCGTTTATTCAGTTCGCAGTTAACCCAACGATAATTGTAACTAAGTTATGTTTAATTAAACTCGAATTTCATCGACTTCTCACAATATGGGGTTTTTGTGGAAATCCAGACAGAATCCGCTTCAGATTTTAGTCAGCGAATGGCAAAGGCCTACATGTATGGGGCGCTGTCTTTTGTGGCGATTGGCATTGCATGGGCCGCTGTATTTATCATTATGGGCTGGTGGCTTGTCGTCGGGATGGACTTAATCATCGTGGCGCTTGGAGGTGTTATCTACTTTTCTATGCGAAAAGGTCACCTCAGGTTTGGAGTTTTTTTGGCTCAGGTCGGACTTCTGCTTGTTGCCATCACAATGGGCATCCTTTTAGACGTCCCAACGGCTGAATATCCGCGGGTGGTTCATATATATCTGCTTTCACTTGCTTCGCTTGGGTATCTTAACTATCAGCGAGAGAAATCTAACATCCAACTCCTGATTATTGTGATTTGTTTGTTGGCCTTTATTGTCTTGTCTTGCGCACCCTTGGCATCACCTTATGTTCTACAAATGCCAGATTTACTTAGGACAGTTGGTACATGGGCAAATGCGACAATGGCCACAATCATATTGGCAGCGTCAGTTCATGCGATCCATTCAGAGCTCGTTCGGAAGGACAAAGATAGTCGACGCCTAATGTCGGCTTTGTGGAACAAAGAGTTTAAACTGGTTTTCCAACCGCAGGTAGATAAGTCAAGGAAAATCATAGGCGCAGAAGCTTTGATAAGGTGGCATCACCCTGATAAAGGCGAAATCTCACCAGCATCGTTTATTCCTCAGGCTGAGCAGCTCGATTTGATGCCGGATATTGGCAAATGGGTGCTTGAAGAAGGCTGCACTGTGTTGAAATCATGGGAGCAAAACCCCAAACTTCAACATATGAATTTGTCTCTTAATGTTAGCGCAAAACAGCTAATGCATGACGAGTTTGAAGAGAATTTGAAAAAGATATTGAATCGCACAGGCGTAAATCCCGAGAGGCTCACATTGGAAATCACTGAAAGCGTGCTTGTAACCGGCTTTGAAATAGCGAGAACAAAATTAGCAACATTAAATGAGCTGGGCATCACCGTTGCGCTAGATGACTTTGGAACCGGTTACTCCTCTTTATCCTATCTTCGACAATTGCCCGTTCAGCACGTTAAAATCGACCGCAGTTTTGTACGGGATGCATCACTGAATGATGGCAGCAAAACCTTTGTCAAAAACCTGGTTCAGCTATGCAATGATCTTGGACAAAATGTAGTGGCCGAAGGTGTGGAAACCGAAGAACAGCATAAGCTTTTGTGTGAATTTGGCGCTTCCGACTTCCAGGGATATCTTTATGGGAAGCCTACAGATTTAGAGAATTTCGAGAGCCAAAATCTCGCTTAGAAGATTTGTAGAAATTTGGGCACTAATCCCAATACTCGTCATCTTTTTGTTTTGAGACACATTTTCTATTTTTTCGCCGAAAAAAGCCAATGCATATCTGGCTTTTTCTAAGATGACAGATATGTTCCCTCAAGATTGACAACATAGCGTGACGAATTTTTGTGAACTTGAGTAAGCCAAATATTTTTCCAGCCCTTGCCCCTGTGAGTAAGCGCGAAATGTTCCGCGCGTCATTAGGTGCATTTCTTGGTCTTTTGGTCTCCGGGTTTACAACCGGCATGTTTATGACGGACCAAGCAGCCATTGGTATACTTGTTGCACCGATGGGCGCCTCTGCTGTCTTGCTATTCGGAGCACCAACAAGTCCATTTGCTCAACCCTGGTCAATATTAGCTGGCAACACTGTCGCACTTTTGAGTGGGTTAATCATCTTACTGGCCGTAGACGATGTAGTTTTAGCAGCCTCATTGGCTGTTTCGCTCACAATCGGCTTAATGTTCTTTTCAAATTGCATACACCCACCTAGTGGTGCTGTAGCACTTACCGTTATCTTAAGTCAGCCTACAATATCTGAATTCGGATATCACGCGGTTGTTGCACCCATTTCCCTGAATTCATTGATTTTGCTTTCAATGGCAGTCCTATTTAACAATCTGTCAGGCAAAAAATACCCGCATATTCCAGTAACTGATACAGGTGAAAGGAGCACTCAATTAGATAGTCTTCATTTGTCCACGCTACCGGATGATCTGAACCAAGCACTTAAACGGTATGATGAGGTTTTGAACGTTAGTCCTGACCAATTGGATTGGATAATGGATCAAGTCCAATTGCAATCATATCAACGCAAGTTAAAAGGTTTTTCTTGTGGTGATATCATGGAGCCTTGCGGCATCACATTGTCACCTAGACTTCGCCTCAACAAGGCATGGTCAACCCTTAGAAAGTCTGGATTAAATGCACTGCCGGTCGTTGATGAAAATTCCCGCCTTGTGGGCATTGTTAGCCAACATGATTTCGTAAGATCTCGTGCACTCAGTGTTGAAGGGCAAGTTGGGGGCACACTCACCTCAAATGTTGAAAGTCTACTTTCTGGAACACGATTTTTGCGAGTGGAAGACATCATGACCCGAACTGTTGTCTCTGCAGATTCAGACACACCTATTGCGAAGCTGGTGCCCGCACTGGCGGAAAAAGGACTTCACCAAATTCCGATCATCGATATAAACAGTAAAGTTATCGGCATGGTCACACAGGCAAATCTTATAGGTGCCCTGCTCACTAGCCAGGAAATGGTGACATCTAGCAAATGCGCTTAAGCAGGTATCAATAATTCCTTCATTTGCAGGATGATTTCACAACACACCTAGACGCAATCCGCATCTAATAGCAGACACAACCTAAGCAAAACATCAAAGACCCTCCCCCGGCTTATTCAATTGGCCAGGCGGTTCTCGTGCGAACTCTTCATCAAATAAAAACCAATACTGGTTAGACTAACACGCCATTAGGCAAATTGGTGGATGATGATATCGCGCGCTATTAGCAAAGTTGGCACATATTTTAGCTTGAGGCATGACTCGAGCGCAGTGATCTTCGCGCGCCATAGAACGGCACAACGTCAAGTTCCGCTCATGTATTTGATTTTGAGCATCAATATGCTCTCGCTTTGCGTGACGCATCTTAATTTGGCGCCGCGTCATTTGACAGTTTATTTCCCTGCTTTCCTACTCTTGTTGAGCGGCGTGAGGACACTTAGTTGGCTTCACAAACGAAACGCCCAAATCAGCCTCAGACGGGCACGAAATGCGCTGAGAATAACGCTCATATTTGCAATCGTGCTATCAGCAGTTTTTGTAACTTGGTCGCTATCCCTGTTCACTTACGGCGACGCATACACAAAAGGTCAGGTTGTTTTTTTCATAGGCGTTACCCTTACAACAATTATCACCTGTCTGATGACAATTCGGCAGGCCTCAGCCATTATGTTTGCCATTGTTGTCATACCGACATCTTTATTTTTGATAACGCAACCGGAGCCCGTTTTCCACGCGATAGCTGTTAATATGGTGTTGGTCATCGGCGCTATGATCTTTGTCCTTGATCGCGCCAATCAACATTTTCGAAACAGCATTGAAAAACAATCAGAGTTAAATGCGGCAAATACTAAAATTCGCAAAATTGCAAATTTGGATAGCTTAACTGAGCTAGCAAATCGAAGACATTTTTTCCACTTCCTCCAAACTCGAATTGAAGATCCTGATTGTGAGAAATTTGCACTAGTCCTTCTAGACCTAGATGGGTTTAAACCTATCAACGATGTTTTTGGGCACCCAACCGGCGATAAAACGCTGGTTGAAATCGCGGCAAGACTGAAAAATTGCTTGCCTCCCAACTCATTCCTTGCCCGTTTGGGGGGAGATGAGTTTGCAATCATCATTTGGGAAACGCCACACCAAGTCGTTGTTGATGTAATTGAGAGAACTTTAGGCGTTATTTCCTATCCAATTTTATTTAACGAAGGCAGCGCCGTTGTGTCAGCCACGGCTGGCATCGCATACTTTCCTGACGCCGCTGAAGAAGCCGGATTGCTTTTTGAACGGGCAGATTTTGCACTTTGTTTTGCAAAGCAGGAAAAAAGAGGTGAGATTGTTGAATTCAATCTACATCATGAAGAAAATATTTTATCATCAGCAAACTTGGCAAAGAACCTAAGAGAATCCGACTTTGAAGCAGAATTCTCGATGGTGTTTCAACCCATTTGGGATATAGCGTCCATCAACATAATTGGCTTTGAAGCACTAGCTAGATGGAACAGCCCATCCATGGGGGCAGTCCCGCCAGATCATTTCATACCTGCTGCTGAGCAAACGGGCCTAGTAAGCAATCTGACAAAAATTCTAATTGGCAAGTCGCTTGATGTTGCCGAAACATGGCCCCAAAATCTAAAACTAGGGCTCAATCTTTCGGCGGTGGATTTGTGCTCACACGAAGCCATAACCCAAATATTGTCTTTAATAAGGGATCGAAAATTTGATCCGAAACGCATTACGATTGAGATCACAGAAACCGCAGTGATGCGAGATTTTGAACGCGCCGTCCAATCGCTTAATCGATTGCGCAAAGCTGGTATGCAAATCGCGTTAGATGACTTTGGCTCTGGCAACTCGAGCTTAAGCTACTTGCAAAAGTTGCCTTTGGATCATGTCAAAATCGACAAATCGTTCATACAAAACGCCGACCATGATCCTCGCGCCCACGAAATCACACTGACCATAGTGAGACTGTGTGCGTCGTTTGGCATGACTTGCATAGCGGAAGGTGTAGAAACAGCAGATCAAATAGAGTTACTTTCAAAAATTGGCTGCTCTACGCTGCAGGGATATTTTTTTGCCCGACCAATGTCTGCAAATCGTGTAGATCAGTATATTGCAGAAAACTCGCCAGTACTCTCTATTGGATTCGGTTAAGTCTGAATCACAAATAAGTAATACGATTTCCCAAAGCGGACCTTCAAATCATGTGAAGCGCATTTTACTGCAACGCACTATACTTTTGGAAAAGTTCGCCTTTCCATGCAAACACAATCCGCACTTGAGTGACGCTTTGTTAACCTCCTTAAAGCAATGCACCCAGATGCCTCAAATTTGTTAATATTCTGAAGGCAACATCTTTACGAGCACATTTTTGTTGGGGGAGAATATGTTTGAGTTCAAATTCATCGTAAGTCTGATAGAAGCCATGGGGATATTGGCACTGATATCACTCGTTTACGGCGTGATTGTGAGAATGAACTTAGGCTCCAACATTAAGTCGGTGTTGATCGGATTGCTATTTTCATCTGCTGCACTTCTCGCAATGTTCACACCCGTTGAGTTTGCGCCTGGCATCATTTTTGATGGGCGTGCCATCATGGTAGCGCTAGGTGCAGCGTTTGGGGGGTTGCCAGCCGCGGTAATTGTTGCAATTTTTGCGGGAGCTGCTCGGCTGTATATTGGCGGCGCCGGCGCACTCAGTGGGACCGTTGGAATTCTACTGTCAGCGTTGCTCGGATATCTCTGGATGCGTGCCTACGCGCGCAGCACCAGACCTAAGTTTGTCAAGCTTGCTACTGGCGGTGCGTTCATTTCACTTGAATTTCTGGCGATCTTTATCTTGCCGCACGACATTGCTATTGGTCTATTCCTGAATTTGTATCCAATTATCATCACTTCGTTCATCCTTATCACCGTGATTTTAGGGCTATTAATTGAAAGAGAACACCAGATCATTGAATTCACAGACCAGCTAAATACCGCTGCAAACACCGATCATCTAACTGGCCTCTTGAATCGGCGCGGATTCGAAGAACATCTAGAAACACTGTCAAAAAAAGATGATTTGTCGTCCCTTATTGTGCTCGATCTTGATCATTTTAAAGCGGTGAATGATGACTATGGCCATGATGGTGGCGATCGCGCATTGGTTTCGATTGCCGAAACGATCAAAACATATACTCGCCCCCAAGACATTGTTGTTCGACTTGGCGGAGAAGAGTTTGCAATCTACATGCCAAAAGTAGACTCCAAAGCCGCGACAATTTCTGCGGATCGGATTCTGGATCACATCCGATCTACTAAAATAGTTTCAGGAACTCACAAGTTTTCAGTCACAGCTAGCGCCGGGATAGCAGACTATTGCCCAAAGCTGACAGAGTTCTGGCAAGCTATTAGAAATGCTGATCAAGCACTTTATCGCGCTAAGCGCGAAGGTCGAGACCGCGCAATGTCAACACTCACTTGACAAGCTCACTTCAAAGCTAAGGCCTCAAAAGTATTTCCTTACCGACTAACATTAGGTTTCAGCTTGAAATCCTTACGAAAAATAGGTGAAACACACTCAATCTGCTAACCTGCGTCAGCAGACATGTTGCAACATATTTTAGCACACCCATTTGTCACGTAACTTCCTTGTAAAAAAAAATGCCGCATTTTGTTCTCATTGAGAGCGAAGCTAATAACTCTATGCCGCAAGAAGGCATTCGCTTTGCGGAGGAGAGATACGCGTTTTAAGTTATTTGTATCTCCTGCAAGACACCTCGTTTCTCACCTGTGCTTGTTCAAAAGCTCAATTCGCTTTCGCAATGCGAACTCCTCAATCGTTTCCGCAGACCGACCAAGTATCTTTTCGATTTCAGTAGCATTGTTTTCCAGCGGTTTGGTGAGGCGAGGAAAATAGTGAAGCAAGAGCATCACAAAAATATAGCTCCATTTTGCATTTTGGCGTTTCATATAAAAAATGTATGGAAACAATAATGCCGGCGTGTACTGAAACGAAGTCCCAATTGTGGTGTTGATCTTATCGCAGACTTCCTCGAACCCCAATTTATGCCCGCTGCTCGCCGTAATCTGATTTGCACTAGTTTCACGCAACAATGCCTTTGTACAAAGCTCTGCAACATCTAACACAGAGATCCAATCAAGTTTCAAATTGCCAGCTGGCAGATAGACCCGGTTTCGCTCGGAAAGCTCTTCAAACAAAGTCGTTGCAAGGTTTTCCATGAAATAGCTTGGGCGGACAAAACAATAGTCAAACCCCATTTCGACTATCACTTTTTCGATTTTTGCGTGAGGCAGATAGCTCAACTTATCCGCGCCCTGCACACTCAAAAATACAATTTTTGTATTGCGTTCAATTGGGTCAAGAAGTCGCCTAAATAACGCTGGATCAGTCAATTGAGGCGGACGAACCAAGAATATTGCGTCAAACTTTGTTTGCAGCACTCCAGGTTTTTCAAAGTCCACTATATTGGACGGGTTTATTGGCGAGGCCCAGTCATTTGGTAGCTTCCGAACACCTGCAACAGCATCATGTCCTTGAGCTCTTAGCAGCTTAAGTACTTCACTGCCGACATTGCCAGTTGCGCCAGTAACAAGATAACTTGCCATTTCTCCACATCTTCACGTTATGCATTGACTTGGTATGGCTATCACACTTTTTATGGCGCGTAACTTCATAAGATTTCTACCTAAAAAAAGCGATCCAAAGCTTGTGCTCAGCCAATCCCAATCACGATCCAGGGTTAACAAAAAACCACGAGTGACGGCGGAAATCTTTGCACGCGTTATATTCAACATTGGAATTTGACCCACCAATTTCATCTGGACGACCACAAACTTTAAACCAGCCCAAGCTTCTTCTGAACATACTCAGCAGTAAGGTGTTTTGACACATCCATAGGATCACATCTGCCATCTGGATCAAAGTCGACTGGGCCGATTTTTTTCGCAACTTTTACGGCAGCTGCATTTAAAGCCGCAGTACGTTTGCCGATCCCCATAAGGGCAGAAGCCATCGCCATGAGTATATTGATGCTTTGGCTGTTGTAGCGCTTATCTATCTTATCGATGTGCGCCAGAAAATATCGCTCGTCAGGTGCACTCTTGCGCTGATCTTTTGATATTTCATACAGCAACCCGTAACCACAACGCACGCGTTGATGGTCGTCACTTTCGATCCATTTATCTGCCAATTCCACAACAAAAGGCGTTTTTGCCAATCTCGCATCACACGAAGAAAAAACATGCGCCAAATATCCACCATTCAGCTGTTCCACTTGGCGCTCGGCCTGCTCGATAGTGATCTTTTTGGGATCATCGATAAGCAACGACAAAATTTTCATTTCATAAATATCAGTTTGCCAAAGCTCGTCGGCAAACTCCGCGTCGCGGCCTATCGTTTTGGCAAATTTTCGCAAACGCGTGAGACCAATACCGAAACTTTTCAGGCCACCTGATTTATCGACATGCTTTTGCCAATGGGCCATGCCACGTTCATCTTGGTTCGACTGCAAATATTCAAGGATGTCTAATTTGTTCATGCTGCTCGCCTCGCCACTTGATTGCATTCAGTATGCATCTAAATGCTCGATTAGGACATAACTGCCATCCAAATTATTGGAACACTCAGTTCACGCGTTTTAAGTGCCCGCATCGTTCATCAACAACAGGCATCGTGCCGTTAGCTCGCATTTCGTTTTGTTGTACACTAACTACTTTTGACCTAGGCTAAAGCATGCCAAAATTTTCTGATCATGATGCATACATAGCTGCAGCGCCAGAACAGTACCGTCCACTTTTGCGCCACCTGCGAAAGCAATTGGCACAAGCCCTCCCTGACGCAGAAGAGCGGATAATGTATGACATGCCGGGTTTTGCGATTGGAAACTCAATTGTCGTCGGCTATGCAGCGTTCAGCAAACAATGCGGGTTGTATTTCAGCAAAGGTGCCATTGCATTGCATGCGAAAGACATCACCAATGCGGGCCTCAAGGCGAGCAAGACAGGCGTGACCTTCACAACCCGCTACCCCATTACGGATGAACTGCTTAAGAAACTGGCCATATCTTCGCGTAAAGATCTTCGCCTTTAAAGATCAAGGCCAATTTCAGGGCATCGCAAGCATAATTTCTACCTCACAGCTGGAAACTATTTTGTTTTCCGAATTTCGTTCTTGCTGACTGATTTTCACTATATGCTGATTATCCCAATAGCTGACATTCCTTGAGTGTCCTTTGCGCTTAATACTCCATCCCAATAGCTGACGTTAAACACCTAGCAGATTGCAGCAATAGTAGCTGTGTGAAGTGATTCTTGCCCATCTGAAATCGTGACTTACAGATATATGATCGCTGGGCAGATTAACTTCAAACGCGCCAGTCTGTAGAACGGCGCACAATCTCTCGGACATCATCTTCAAAAGTTGCAGAGTTCCGAAAATCCTCGGGCATGCGTTCATAGCCGAGCTCCGCTACAAGCTCGTAAAGTGCGTCTGACATATAGTGATGTGCCTCATTCACGTTGTGGGGGCCGGGCAACAAGTCCAAGGCATCTTTTTGTCTGAGTGATACCATCACATGGTTATTATAATCAGCTTTTATAGTTTTCGTGCCGTGTTGGGTCATTACCCAAAGCACACAAAGCTCCTCGAGGTTTAAGGAATAGAATATCTTTTCAATACGTTCATGATAAGCCTTCTCTTTTGCGCGCCTTTGGAAGGGAGCACGGATTGTGAGAACCGCCCAAATCACGATCTCCAAGACAAGAATTGCCGAAGACAAATAGAAAACCAATAAGATTTGCGTCTGGTAAGTATCAGTAAACTCGGGCTGCTCTAACCCCAATCTGTCAATAGGAACAAACAAGAGCGCTCCACTAAACAAAAACAGTACAAAAGCAGTTTTGGGCGACTTCAACGCCTGAAAGAATTGGGTGATGAATTCCATGCAAAACCTCTTTAAGATGGTGCGAACGGGACCGAATTTAGTCGCCCTTGTCCAAGAACAATGACCGTACAATGGTTTTTCGCTCGGGTCATTGCATTGTATAGCAAGCGCCTCTTGTGCTCATCGCCTCCGGTAACCGACTGCGGCCACAGAACGATAACCCTGTCAAACTCTCTGTTTTTTGCTCCATGGATGGACATGGCCTTAATCTTCGCACTTTTCTTGAAGCCAAGACGTGTGTTGGTTCTGACCGCATCAGAGATAAATGACACCAGTTGAGCTTTCTCGAATTCTCTTTGGCCCGTTACCTTGTGAAGTCTGCGGACACGCCGGTCTACTGATTTGACCGTTGGCTCCTCCAAGTGCTTTTCCAGTAATTCACACACCTCATCGTATGAAGCCGAGGCAGGAAAACCTATCTCCGCCGACAAATCATCCGCAATGCTGTTGTCACGGCCTTCCCAACTGACTGGGAATGCGTTGTGTGGCCATGGACCTTGCTTTTCTGTGACCGAGTTTATTGCGTTACGTATGATCGTGTTCTTCGAGTCCGGAGTGAGGATTGCAACGTCGTGAGAGCCACGTCTCAATTGAAACGCCAAATTCCAGGCGAGCAACCCTGGATTATTGGCCTTGGCTGGAACTTCCAAAAGTTCGATACCTTCACCGACCCAATGAACCCTGTCAGTCTTCCCGATAGTTTCCTCATTCAATACGTCTAGTGTGTTTTCACCTCTCCTGACAGCCAATGCGGCGGCTAGCAAACCTTCCTTTGTTGTCCTGTGACACTGGGTGAGAGAATGAGTGGTTCCCGCGTGTTCTAGCTGGGCGATGAAATTCGCTGTCTCTTGACCGTCAGTCAAGCACTGGAAGCTGTCTGCAGCAACAACAGCCGTGCAATACTCCTTTAGACCGAGAATTATTCCTTGCCGATGGACATCAAGGTCTTGAGCCTCGTCGACCAGAACCAAGGGGTAAGTTCTTGCCACCCAACGGAGCACCTCTGCATCTTGCAAGAGTTGGCTGGCCAAGAAACAAGGCCCGTTAAATTGGCCCAACTCCTCTGCCTGCCGCCGCATTTCGTTGGTCAATTTAGCGCTTCTACGTCCGGCCAATGACTGAGCAAAAGAATCAAACGTGAGACAGTCGAACTTCCGTCTGAATGACGCTTCGGCATTTAGGCTTGCAGTCAGCCGTCGTCTCGCGCCATTCATAAAAGTAAGGGCAAGCATACGCTGCCCCTCACTCAACGCATCGTTCTCGATTAATTGACGGGCGTGCGCCACCATATTGAAGGTCTTTCCTGACCCAGCAGGTCCTTCGAAGAAATCAAACGTCATTGGGCGGATCGAACCGGAAGGTGGGCATTGCATCGCTATCTTCGGCCTCCCGAACTAAAATTGGAGAACTCTGAACTGACGGATCAAGTAAAGTGTCGCAGAGCGCATTAAGTAGTTGCGCTGCCCGCTTGCGGCATGCGGCTTCGCTCATCAGAATTGCCGACGTGATTTCTTGTGTGGGGGCGTAGGACTTCCTATCTTCCAAGAAAGCAGAAAGCTCTGCCACATTACCGATTGTCTCGCCACTGGCTTCAGCTATCCGGGGTAAAACCTGAGCAATGTTCGCTTCCGCGATCCACGTGACAACGTGTTCTATTTTCCAATCGTTTGGCCATATGATTGCCGCCCTAGGCGATGGATCAGCCGCGTTCAGTTCCGCTAGATACTCCTTACCGGCTTGATCTCCGTCAACAAGGATTGAGCAATGACGATGGACCTGTCTAACCACATCGTGCGTCTCAGCGATCTTTGCGTCGTCTGTGGGCACAACCCCAACAAACGTCGAAAACCTCGATTGTTCGTCTTCAGGCGAATCCCAACTTTGCCTAAGCTCCAAAGCAGTTTGGAGCGCCTCTAACCAAGCGACATCACTGATACCCTCTGGGATCAAAACACGCTGATGCATCAACGCCGCAATCAACTTTTGTCGCCAAGCAAAAAAGAGGTGTTGCTTGTGATTGGTCGGACCAGCGGGTGTTGTCTTTGACAATGGCGAAACAGACATTTGTCCACCGTCATTATCAACAAAGTAAGTTGCTTCGACAGGGAACATCGCCGCGACAAGTGGTGAGTGTGTAGTGACAATAGTCTGATCGCAGAGCGCGTTTAGCCGGTTGACTAGCCGCTTTTGTTGAGAAGGTTGAATGTGTAGTTCAGGCTCCTCAACCGCAAGGACGAATGACTTATTCGCATCTGCTCTGGCTTTTCCGAATTGCATCAGCAATAGAAGACTTTGCAATGAAGTCAGACCAGTTCCCTGCCGGGCGGAAGGGAGGGTTGGGCCGTCGCCGTGCGCAAAGTGAGGCACAACACTTTCAAGAACTGAGTTGCTGTCTGTCCCTGTAATCCGAAGCTGAAGCCTTGGTGATGAAGGCATGAGCTTTCCAAGTTCATCATTGGCCTGCTCTACAATTGCCGTGAGGCCATCTTGTTCTTCTAGTCGCTGGCCTGCTCCCGGTTCCCAAAGACGTTCCCGTGCATCGCGAATTGCAGTCGCAGGTAAACCACCTAATGTCGCTACGAGACGCCGAAAAAGCTCTGACGTAAACGAAATCCACTTGTCCCATGTGCGGGACGCCGGAACCATGAAGAATCCAAGTTCTTGAAGCGTCTTTGATGAAATCAGAGTGTAGTTTGTGTCTTCATGGAACGGATCACTAAGGGTTGCTTCATCATCCACAAAAAATCTGATGGTTTCGGCTTCGAGTTCGTGGATGTCAAATCGGGCCGCGAATGCAATCTGAACACTAAGATCTGTGTGTTCCTCATCCGCCGATGCGGCCAGCTCACCTGTGCTTGGGTTGAGCCACTTTTCAACCCCTCCGTGGCCCATCGCAAACCAAGAGGGACTATGCTGCGGATCGTTCTCCGGAAAACCTGAGACGGTCGCAATAATTAGGATCCGCGATGTTTCGATGGGACGACTTTGGTGAAAGTCATGTTCCGTCAAGCGCCGAACCAAACGATCCCGCCCAAGCAGCAGAGCAAGTGCCTCGACAATTGTTGTTTTGCCGCTATTATTTGAGCCAACAAGAACGGAGTGTTTCCCAAAAGTAAAATCTGCTTTTTGCACCCCACGCAGGCCCGAAATCTTGAGACGATGGATATGCATCAAATATTCCCGTATTGGTCAAGGTTAGAAATCTGGTGACTAGTATTTGGCGATCTTATATCGATGTGCATCGGTTGGAAATGCGATCCGCACTTAAAACTACCATTATGCAACAATCTCGAAGGGCGAAGCGTCAATTCAGGTAATGGAGATTTCCATAACGGTGTGATTTCATATTATGCAGCTAGCCAAAGCTTGCCTTGTCCGCATAACTCGCGTTGATGCCATTTGTCGCGAAGGTCCGCTCCGCGTACTTGGTGGGTACTGGCGACAAAGACATCCAACGGCAGCTTTCCGCCCTATTTACCAATTCGAAGTTCCTTGCAATGTATCAAGATGTTTGCATCGTCTGCCCCTTCTTCCAAACAGTCACCAGACTCTACGCCGAGGGCTCCGACGAGTTCAACATGCAATGTGATGTGCTAGCCATTCTTGCTCTTTATTTGGCCCCTTTTTAGAGACCTTGAAGTGTCATTTCCGTAAAACATTAAATAATGGAAACCACTCGCAGTGCGCAAATCAACGCTTTACTAATGCACTGAATGTTTGCTGAGACAATTTAAATTGAAACTTGGTAATCTTTTCATATCAAATCGTGATTGGCAGTAGCCAATATCTTGCGCGCGCGCTCAAGCACGGGTGCGTCAACCATTTTGCCTTCAAAAACAAATGCGCCACTCGTGATATTTTTGCTCCCCGCAATTAGACGCTTTGCCCAAGCAACATCTTCGCTTGTGGGCGAAAATCCTTTATTGAGCGCGGTAACAGCATTTGGGTGGACACAGGTGGCCCCATCAAAGCCATGAGATTTGGCTTCGGCAGCGGCAGCTTCTATCGAGCAAACATCGTTGTAGTCAGTTACGCTGCGGAACAGACCAAATGACATTTTTCCGTTCGCCTTGGCAGCATAGTGTAAGAGCAACTTGGGATATTTCAAAGTGCCGGGCACTGGATCAGCGCCAATTGATGTGGCGAAGTCCTCACTACCTAGAGCCAAACCCAATATACGATCAGATTTAGCAATTTCGTTGGCCGAGATTAAGCTTTCAGCATCTTCGATCAAACCAATAATACTCGTTGACACCTTCGCATTACCCCGCTCAAGCGCACCCAAAGTCTTTTCAACTCGACTCAAACTTCTGATGCTAATTTTGGGCAAAAAAAGCGCGGTCGCATTTGCGGCGATTGCGCTATTTAAATCGAGCTCCAGATTGGCTTCGTCGGCATTAATCCTCACAAAAACTGGCGCGTTTAACTGCCCGGCACTTTTTACGGCTGCATCAAGATTTTCTCTCGCAAATGCCTTGTGTTCAGGCAATACAGAATCTTCTAAGTCCAAAACCACAGCATCAGCACCGCGCAAATGCGCCTTAGCGACAAAATTCTCATTATTTGCAGGCACATATAGCATTGAACGGAGGCGCATTCTGTTCACCTATTCCACAGACAAAGCGTCAGCAATAACGTCACTCGATAGACCCAATTCAGCCAGAATAATTTGCCCATCCGCGCCCAAATCAGGCGCAGCGCGGTAAAAATTCCCAGGGGTTTCGGAAAGGCGCGGCAAGATATTATGCATGGGCATAAAGCCATGCTCAGCGTCTTCAAGCTTCGTGAAAACTTCACGCTGATTGAAATGCGGGTCGTAATTGGCGTCGGCGATCGAGTAAATCGGCCCAACGGTCGCCCCCGCATTCCGCATGATTTTCAAAGCTTCATCGCTATTGTGCGCCGCAAACCAACCACCAATGGCAGCATCTACCAAAGAGCGGTTTTCGATGCGTGCCGAGTTTGTTTTGAAACGCGGATCCTCATTCATATCTTCGCGACCGATAATGTTGAAAATCCGTGCGGCAACACTTTGCGTTGAACCAGACAAGGCCAAATGCTTACCGTCCTTGCATTGATAAACATTGCGCGGACATGAAGTATGAGAAGCCGAGCCAAACCGCTCTTTCACCTGCCCCGTATGCTGGAAAATCGCAGCTTCCGGCCCAAGCACAGAAAAGATCGGTTCCAGCAAAGAAAGGTCAATCACCTGACCTTTGCTCGTGCCCTTCTCACGCGCCAAAAGTGCCGTTGCAGTCGCCGAGGCGCCATAAATACCAGCAATCATATCTGCCAGCGCAAGTGGCGGCAAAACCGGCTCACGATCAGGAAATCCGGTACGATAAGCGTAACCCGACATGGCCTCAACTATGGTGCCGAACCCCGGCATTTGCGCATATGGGCCGGTTTGGCCAAACCCAGAAACCCGCACTAAAATTAAATTTGGATTACGCTCGCGTAACTTTTGAGGACCCAAACCCATTTTTTCAAGTGTGCCCGGCCGATAGTTCTCAATAAGAACATCCGCACCCTCAATCATTTTCAAAAGTACGTCCATTGCGGGTTTACGCCGCAAATTGAGCACGATTGAACGCTTGTTGCGGCCATAAACTTTCCAATAAAAAGATACATCATTCTCTTTCCACGCCCGCAGCGGGTCACCTGTCGGCGGCTCAACTTTGATGACGTCCGCGCCGAAATCTCCCAACTGCAAAGAAAGCATGTTCCCGGCGACAAGACGCGACAAATCGATAACCTTTATGCCCTTCAAGGGGCCTGGTGCATCAGGCGTGAACTTTCGGGATTGTTTTGTCAATTTATTGTTTCCAGTTCGACCAGTGTTGGCATTCCTGTCTGCGCGCCTAGGCGTGTGCATGCGACGCCCCCCGCTTTACACGCCTTGTGAAGTGCAACTTTCAGGTCAGTTTTCTGCGCCAGCAGCGCTGCCAAAGCGCCCACAAATGTGTCGCCTGCCCCGGTCGTATCGACCACGTTTATTTTGGGCGACGCCGCACCAATCATCTCGCCATTCGGCAAAAAGCATTTTGCGCCATCGGGCCCTAACGTAAGGATCAATGTGAGATCAAACCGCTGAGCAAGCGTGCCAACTTCTTCATTCAAATCCATAATGTCCTGAAGTTCTTTCGCTTCATGTTCATTGACAACCAGAAATTGAATTTGCTCAAGAACAGCTTCAAGCTGCTCGCTTTGAATCTGCGGTACTGGCGCAAGGTTGAGCATAACTTGACCGGCTTTATTGGCATCGCGAAAACGCTCTATCGCAGCTGCTGTTTCTTCAAATGCAATTTCCCCCTGGCAAAGGAAAATGTCAGAATTTGTGAGCACTCCATCTGCCAACGCATCAGCGCGCACCAAATCATTCGCACCACCAATCAAAGTGATGGCGTTCTCGCCTTCGCTGTCGAGCGAAATCATCGCCACGCCTGATGTGCCCTCATGTTGCGAGACGCCCGATGCGTCAACACTGTTGTCTGCAAAATTGCGTAACACATCTTCAGCATATTCATCATTTCCAACCGCGCCAATCATCAAGATTGGCAAACTGGCTCCGGCAACCCGCGCTGCCGCAACAGCTTGGTTCGCGCCTTTGCCGCCAAACGTTACCGCTTCTAGCTCGCCTTTAATCGTTTGGCCGGGACGCGCCGTTTGGTGAACGCGGATGACTTGATCTACATTAATTGAGCCAAAAACACTGAGCATTAGGCAATCCTTTGCCCGCTTTCAGCATTGAAAAGAAGCGCCTTATTTGCCTGTGGCATAATATGGATTTGGTCTCCTTCATTAAGCGCATCCTTTTGGTGCGCAACAACGGAAATTTCGATCTGCCCGACCTTAACGGAAAGTTCTTGCTCCTCTCCAGTTGGTTCCACCAGAATGACTTCACCAGCCAAACCAGCATTTGAAGTTTCGATATGCTGCGGTCGAATGCCGTAAGTGACCGCACTACCGGCCACTAGTCCGCTTGGCGTGGCCAATGGCAATCGCGTACCATCCGCCAATTCAACTTCGATCGCATCTGGCCCAAGGCTAATAGCATCTAAGAGGTTGATTTCTGGGGTGCCGATAAACCCAGCTACAAATGTATCAGTTGGGTTTTGATAGACTTCAAGCGGCTTACCAACCTGCACGATCTTTCCGCCGTTCAAAACAACAATACGGTCAGCAAGTGTCATGGCTTCGGTTTGATCGTGTGTCACATAGACCATGGTACGCTGAAGCCGCTGGTGTAGCTTTTTGATCTCACCCCGCATTTTAACCCGTAACTTCGCATCAAGGTTCGACAAAGGTTCGTCAAACAAAAACGCTTGTGGATCGCGCACAATGGCTCGGCCCATGGCCACGCGCTGGCGTTGCCCGCCAGATAGCTCGCGCGGCAAACGATCAAGCAGTTGATCCAGCCCCAAAATTTCAGCCGCTAAATTCACACGTTTGGTGATTTCAACCTTGGGTATGCCAGCAAGTTTCAGCGCAAAGCTCATGTTGTCGGCAACTTTCATATGCGGATAAAGCGCATATGATTGAAACACCATGGCAAGATCGCGCTGCTTGGCGGGCAACATATTCACAACCTTGCCGCCAATTGAAACAGAACCGCCGGTAATGTCTTCCAGCCCTGCGATCATGCGAAGCAATGTTGATTTGCCACAACCGGACGGGCCAACAAGCACAATGAATTCGCCCTCTTCAATTTCAAGTGAAATGTTATGCAGAACGTCAACCACGCCATAGCGCTTTTGAACATTTTGTAAGCTGATACTTGCCATGGTGTAGGTTCCTAATGCTCGTGAATTGAAAACGCGCCGATGGAGATGCGCCCTGCACTTTTAAGACGGACACCAGATTGGCCATAGGCGAAGCTATCGTCTTTCGCCTCAAGCAATTGTTTGCCATCCACGCTGAGCGAAATTTTGTCGCCAATCACATCCACTTCCACCTGGTAGCTCTTACCGAATTCCACCGGGAAGTTGGTTTCAGCGAGTACAGTGGTGCCAAAATCTTCTTTCAAGATGACCGCTTTGCCATTTTCAAAACCAGCAGCATAAAAGCGGCTAGTGCCTTGGGCACGAACGCTCAAAAGATGTGATTTGCCAGATTGAGGACGCATATTGGCGCTTGTTTTGGCATCTCGGGCATAAAGGTGGCCTGTCCAGATATCCGCGTCAGAAGCGGTCAAACCCTCAATGCAACCATCTTGAAGTGTCCAATAGCCACGGTTCCAAGTGAAGCGCGAAATCGCTTCCCATTCTTCCACTTCTTTAGCTGGCACAATGTTGGTTTTGCCAGCACCAGAAACCTCAAAGTTTGCCAAATACACTTTGCCCAAAAACTTCTTCCGGCCAAAATACTCTATTTGCAAACCAATTTCGTCAGCCGCTTCATCGTCGAGTTCAGGCACAACAAATTCAATGCGTGTCCATTTTCCTGGTTCTGGCTGTTCCCATGCGCCGGTCTCTTCAATCCGCTCAGACATGGTTGCCCGCACATATGGGGAAACCCGAAGGTGTTCATCGCCTTCCCAAGGCTCAAGCAAAATGTCAAAACTAACCTTCTGCCCCGCAGCAACGAGTGGCGAGAACATCGGGCGGTAACGCTCATCATCAAAATCTGATTTACGATAAAACGGCTTCCAGAAAACGCGACCTGCATGACCGCGTTCAAATCGATCTACTAAAATTTCAAGTGCACCATTGCCATTTTCTGTTTCTTTGTCCGCCCATTTAAGCTCAAGCGTATTGATGCCTGCAGTGCGGAACCCGTGGGTTGCGCCATTTAGCGCAAAGTCAAACCGCACACCACGACGCACCATATCATCAAGCCATACTTGCGGCACATCTTGGCCATCGAGCTGCAATGCAAGCACTGTGAGTTCCCGCGCAAACGTTGGAATATCAACAATATTCAACGCGCCCGTTACACCGGAAGTCACGATCATATCATTGATGGGCTTACGATACTTATCCCATTGTGGCTGCACACCTTGCAAAGTGCCGATGATCGCACCTGCATTACCTGCGTTGCAGTCGGTGTCCCAACCCGCCATAGTTGCGATTTCGACAGTAAAGGGTAAATCACCCTGCCCGTAGACCATGGCCATCGCTAAGACACCCGCGTTAGGAATGATATGGCAAACGCCCGGGTAGCGGTCATATCCAAAATCTGCGTGCAGCATTGCCAAGCAGGCACGCCAATCTTCCGGGGTGACTTTATGGAAATCGAGAACTGCGTTCACAACACGCGCATAAATTGATTTTTCATCGATCACCGAAAGACCAACATCAAATAAGGCTTCGACCGTTGTTTCGGTAAACGCAGCGGCGATCATTGCCGCAACAAAACGCGCGCCTTCAAGCCCCTCTCCGTCATGGGCAACGCTTGCGGCCGCAGCAGACATTTCGGCAGCACGTTTAGGATTACCCGGGTTAACCCAGCCCCAACTATCGATGAAAATTTGCCCGCCAATTTGCTCGGCAATCGCGTGCCCATTTTGTTCAATTGAACCAGATTGCGGTGCAGGAATGCCCGCACGCAGGTTCAAATAAGCTGTGTGTTCGGTGGAGCGTCCATAGCCGCCCCACCAATACATTCCATGCCCTTCAGCTGCATAGTTTAGCCAAGTTTTAGCCACCTCTTGAGGCGTTGGGTGCAACTGATAGTCGCGCATCGCGCGTATAAAATAGACCGGGCCATTGGTGTCATCATCGGCCGCAAAGTTTTTGAAGTCGCGCACATATTCGGTGATTTCACCATAAGTATCGCGCACACGCTCATAGCTCCAAATGGTCGGCTCAACCGGCGCGCCCAAACGCACGCCAATTGCCTTGCCTATAAAGCCAGAATAAATGCGGTGAATAATGTCGTTGCTATTTAGCATAGTGATCCTCGGTCGATTTATTTAAGCGTCTTGAGACGCATTCACGATCAAGCTACGTGCCTCGGCAGCTTGTTTTTGGCGTTTTGTGTCGTCAGCTAAAATGTTTATGGCCGTTTCGGCAAAACGATCTGCTTCAGCAGCAAGATCAATATGATTGACCTCATCAATTTGTTCCGCTTCTGCCGCGTTGATAACGGACGTGCCATGCAGCGCACCCAAAATTGCGCCAGCCATGACGCCGATAGAGTCTGCGTCCCGCCCGGAATTTATGCCTGCTTCAATTGTTTTTCTAAAATCGCCTTCGCAAACAATCGCGTATCCAAGCGCTAGCGGCAGCTCTTCAATCGACCAAAAGCGCGATGGCTGATAATTTGGTGTGGCGCGCCCTGCTTTCACCACCGTGTGGTCGAGATCATCCCCCAAAGGTGAAAATTTGGCGATCACTTCATGGAACTTATCGGTGACTTCCACATGGTCCGCCCCTTTATCGCGCAGAATAATCGCAACCTCTGCAATCGCTTCAATCGCGTCTTTCGTGCCGTCTTTTGCGAGTGCCACTGACGTCTCAACAATTTTGTCTACATTTGTACCTGGCATAAAGGCTTGAGCGATTGCGCCCGCCAACACGCCCGCAGCCTCCAAGCCATAGCTTTGTTGGTGGCCGGACGCGAACGCGATTGCTTCATCATATGCCGCTTCCGGGTTACAGGCATTCACAATTCCGATTGGCGCGATATACATCGCCGCACCGCAATTCACCATATTGCCAACGCCGCCCTGACGCGGATCACAAGATGACAATTGGTGCCGCTGAAAAATCCACTTTTCAGGATAGAATAAACGCTCAAGCACAGCGGTTTCGCGCTGCAATTCAGGCACATAGCGCGTCACCCATGCTATTTGCGTTACGAAACCATCCGCCATGTCCCATGCATCAATATGGCGTTTGACTTCATTGTAAACTTCCATCAAACAAAGGGTCATCAGCGTGTCATCGGTCACAATGCCATTGCCACGCACACGTCCCTTGCCGCCAGCCGGATCATTTTTTGTACGGTGCCAGGCGTGGTTCACACTATTCACCCAACCGTAGTCTCGGCGAATTTGTGCTGGCGATAGTTTTTCTACCGGTGCGCCCATGGCATCGCCTAACGCGACGCCATGAATTACCGCCTGGACCCGATTTTTAAAACTCGGGCCCGAAACGTTGGTTAGTTTCATTTCAGAACGGTCCTTGCATATTCTGTCAGACGTGCGCCACCAGCTGCATTCCAGCCAGCAACATATTCGTCCCATTGGTCCATCGACCATTCTCCAGATACAAAGCGATAGACGCTTGTGCGGTAATAATTGTTAGCAGCATCCACATCTGCGGCATAATCTGCTGGCCACACAAAGCTATTATCTGGTGTGAAGTATTTTGCGCCCTGTTCAAGCGAAGCTGCCGCAACCGGAGACATAAGGTCTGTCGGTGGTGTCCAAGCCGACGGTTGTGCAATCATGAAACGTGGATACCAAGTGCCGATTTTCTCAGTTGTCGCATACTCACCATTTGAAAGTGTGTAATGAGTGCCTTCAAAGCCCATGCGCTCCATCATTTGGCCCTCAGGACTTGCCAAGAAATCCATCAATTTTGCTACCATTTCTTTATTTTCGGAAAGAACTGACATCGCAAAACCGCGAGACTCTTTAGACACATCCACAGCCTGCAAGCCTGCTGGCGGTTCAAGAAGCGCAAGTTCTGTATCTGGGTGCACCTGACGCATTTTTGTGCGGTAAATATCAACAACCGGACCTGAAGTGCCCATAACGACAGCAACACGACCAGTATAAAATTTGTCCTCTTTTACTTCCCAGTTGGAAGTCACAAACTCTGGATCCAATTGACCGCTTGCAAACATGTCATGATAAAAGGCCAATTTTTCGCGCTCATTTTCAGAAACGCGTGAACTTATCCAATTGCCATCACCGTCCTTCAACCAAGATTTTTCAATACCAAAAGCACGGTTAAACACCGCATCAAGTTCTGCGGTAGTGTTTGGCGTAATGATCGCGTGGGTATCATTTTTACCATTGCCATCATAATCCGTTGCTGAAAGCGTATCGAGCAGTTTCTTCCACTCATTAAGGTTTTGCGGCGAGTCCATGCCGGTCATTTCCAACCAGTCTTTACGCATTACGGGCGATTTTGTGCGCGCCGGGAATACATAAAGCAAATATGGGTAGTTCTCGAGGCGTTCAGCATTATGTGGCCACATTGCGCCGGCAAGATTTTCACTGCTTTCGATATATGGACGCCAATCTTCTAAAAGACCTTGGTTGGCAAACTGTTCATCACCACCTTGGAAATAGATCAAATCCGGAATATCACCGGACAACAGCATTAGCGCCAGTTTATCTTGGTAACCTGATGCTGGTAGATCGACGATTTCGATGTCGATTTCATTACCTTGTGCGGTCATCGCCTTCTCGATGCGCTCAATATGAGCAACATCTTCTGGGTTTGTGGTCAAAAGGTCTTTAGCCACAACTCGAATGGTAACGGGGTCGGCGTATGCCACATTGCCGAATGCGGCAACGCTAAGTGCAATTGCAGCAACCGACTTTCTAAGTATTTTAGCAAGCATAAAATGTCTCCTCCTAGAAATGCTCGTTGTTATCCTTTAAGCGCACCGCTCATGGTGCCTTTTGTGAAGAATTTTAAAATGAGGGGATAAACCACCAGAATTGGCGCAATGGTGAAGATGATCATGCCTGCTTTAAGCGCGCGCATGCTGATCTGACTGGCGCCTTCGTAAGTGTTCATCGCCTGTACGCCCACAATCGCCGCCTTGTCGCCTTCCACCACAAATTGACGCAACACAACTTGCAACGGCCACATGCCTTGGTCGTTCAAATAAATCATTGGACGAAGGAAATCGTTCCAGTGATAGACGAGGTAAAACAGGGTAATTGTTGCCAATGCAGATCGGGTGACCGGCAAAACAACCTTCCAAAATGTTTGGAATGCATTCGCGCCATCAAGCTCTGCCGCTTCCAGCAACTCTTCAGGAATTTCCTCAAAGAAACGGATGAGAATGATCAGGTACCACGCATTTACCATCTTGAACAAAATGACCGACCAATAGGTGTTGAGAAGGCCAAGCTCTCGAATGACGAAATAATCAGGAATCAAACCCGGCTCAAAAACAATCGTCGCCAAAACAAGTACAAAAAGCACTCGACGCCCCGGCAATTTTGGCCGAGATAACGCCCACGCCATCAGCGCGGTGAACGTGACGTTCAAAATGGTGCCCGTAACCGTAATGAATATTGAATTTAACAAGCCGCTTTGCACATTTGGATGGGTAAAGAGCAAATGCCACACATCAAATGATAGGCCGCTTGGCATGATAGCAAGCCCGCTCATACCCGGCACCTCTGCCGGGTCAGATAGCGAAATCGCGAGAAGGTTTAAGACAGGCTGCACGGTCACTACAACCATTAGCAAAAGCGAAGAAACAATGATTGCCTGTTCAACACGTTCAAGCGGTGTACGATTGGAATGGGTCATTACCAAACCCCCTTGCCGGTCAACCGCTTAGAAATGGTGTGCGCGGCAAGAATGAGCACCATGCCAATTAGTCCCTTGAAAAGCCCAGCGGCGGTTGCAAGCGAGAATTGTCCCGATTGCAATCCTAGGCGATAAACATAGGTATCCAAGATATCGATCTGATCGCGAATGGCGTCGTTGCTGAGGTTGAAAATTTGATCAAAGCCAGCGCTCATAAACAGGCCAACATTTAGAATGAAAAGCGTTGCAATTGTCGGTGCGATGCCTGGCAAGGTCACGTACCAAATCTTTTGCCAGCGGCTAGCCCCATCCATTTCTGCCGCATCATACAGCTGCGGATCGATCGCCATGATGGCCGCAAAATAAAGGAGGGAATCCCACCCTGCACTACGCCAAATTTCAGAAAACACAACAACCCAACGGATCGATGCTGATTGCGTCATAAAGGGTTCGGGCGATAGCCCAAACCAACCGCGCATTTCATTGATCACCCCGTCGGACGGCGAAAGAGCAGCGATAAAGATACCGGCGATCACCACCCATGAAAGGAAGTGAGGCAAGTAAATTGCAGATTGTATGACCTGGCGCAGTCGCGTTCCGTTGACCTCATTGATCATCAAAGCGACCAATATTGGAACCGGGAACACAAATATGATCTTCATCCCGGAAATCAGCAACGTATTTAGCAGCACACTAAAGAATACCGGTGAGGCGAATAGCGATGCGAAATGCTTAAAACCTACCCAAATGTTAGGTCCAAAAATCCGAAAATCTTCAAATGCCAGTTTCGCCTGCCAAATCGGAAAATAATGAAACAATGCGAAGTAGATTACCCCAGGCGCCAGCATCAAATAGTATGGCCACCAAGTGCGGAACTGCACTTTTACACGCTGCCAACGCGTCATTGCTGCACTGTTGCCTCCATTGTTGGGAACGTTCCCATTTTCAGCTAAATCGCTTGACGCATTACCTGGCGTTGCGGACATAATGACTTACCCTCTTTCAACTATCGCTATTTTAGCGCCAGCTCTTGCTTCGGCTAAAGATGCACGCTCTGTCACCGCACAAGGCAACAACACATGGCGACGCTCCAACCGTCCCTCAATTTCGTCTTTGAGCAAACGTACGCCTTCTATGCCTATCTGTCTTGATGGCTTGGAAATTGTTGTCAAACCTGGAAAGGCATATGCCCCCGCCGGAATGCCGTCGAACCCCAAAACAGAAATATCTTCAGGACACCGCAGACCCACTTCCTGAACGGCGATTACTGCTCCAAGCGCCATCAAATCGTTTGCCGCAAAAATGCAACTTGGCAACGCTTTACTCTCACTCAATAAACTTTTGGTGGCATCAATGCCAGACTGAACTGAATACTCACCTTCCCTTGTCGCAAGGGCCTCAGGATCCACTCCGTGCTCGATACACCAATCATGCACTGCACGGAAAAATCGTACCCGCGCCAAACGATTTTTCGGCCCCATAATTAGTGCCGGCGGCCGATGACCGATCTTTGCAAGATGCTGCAATCCTAGCTCGACGCCTTGCTTAATATCGCTACCCACACTTGAAAGCTCTGGAAAACGTTCAGCGGAAGAACCAATCAGCACAACCGGCAATCCAAACCGCCCAAGCCCATCAATATAGTCAGATACTGGGTTCACCAATGCGCCATCAACTCGCGCTTGTCGTAAGGCCTGCAAATGACTCGCCTCCCGCCCGGCATCCCAATCAGAACTAAAAATTAACAGCGACTGACCAGCCTGCGCCGCTTCATCCTGCGCCCCCCGCGCCACCTCCGCCCAAAAAGGATTGGCAATATCTGGAATTACAAGCCCCAGCATACCGGAACGACCAGAGCGGAGCGATTGCGCTAGGTGATTCCGCTCATATCCCAACCGAGCTGCCGCCTGCATCACACGCTCACGCGTGGTGTCGCTAATGCTCTCAACGCCTGAAAGCGCCCTTGCCACGGTACTTTTGGAGACACCTGCAAGCTCAGCTATATCGATAATGGTTGGACGCCTCTGTCTCAACTGCTCGACCCCAAATACATTTCTCAAACTTTGGGAACGTTACCAATCATTCAAGTTTTTGTAAATATGAAAAGAATATGACGTTGAAATTGTTGATAATTGAAGACGCATAATCATGAAAATCCAGCACATAGATTGGCAAAATGAATTACTTCACCTCCTTCTAAGCCTTCATTCCCGTAACAATATCGTTGAATAAACTTAGTATTATCGCACTAGATGAACATTAGTAACGAAACCGTCCAACGGCATCTTCACGCCGTTTATGGGTTTCGCGCCGAAATCGCCCCATGCCCGCTTCCCGCCCAGTGATGACATTGCTTAGGATCCCGCCCACGAATAAGGTCACTCCTATGAGCTAGGAGAAGTTTGTCGATCTAGGTCATCTACCGCTGAAACTTGATAGCGCCTCAATTTGATCAGCGAGCAATCGCAATTGATCTTCGCCAAGACTATTGAGAGCATTTTCAATTCGGGCGATGTTCATTTTCTTTTCGTCCGATGCGGCGCTCATAGTATCGAAACCCAACAACCAATTTGGTGTCGTACCCAACCTATCAGCAATTCTACATAAAGTTGCCAAATCGGGTTCACGTTGACCAGCGACATAGTAGGAATACCTTCGCTCCTCCAATCCAATTCGCCTTGCAGCCTCTGCATTGGAAATATTTAGCTGTTGTGCACGCTCACGCAAACGATCAGACAGTTTCTTCATAAGAACAATATGTTCTTAGTTGACACATATGATCCACGAACAATATGGTCTATTATGAGATCATATTGTTCTTATTGGATTTGTATCATGAAAACTCAAAACGCCAGACCACTGAGACCAAGTAAAAATGACATGCACTTTTCCCTCACCAAGTATTTTATCGCGCTGACCCTTTGCACCATTGGAATGCCAGCAATCGCATTATTGCTTGGGCAGTTTACCGGCGGCTATAGCAGCCCAATTGTGGGTCCAGTCAGTTTGTTTCTAGACCATTTCGGTTATGTGATTGGTCAGGTTTGGATGCTCTCAATTTTAGGTGCGGCTATCTTTGCCATTTGGCGCTCAGTCGGTGCATCAAGAAAATGAAGTCACATCCCCTCTATTCATTTGCTGCCGCAATAATATTCAACGCTACCCTCGCCAGTTCCAGCGCCTATAGCCAAACTTATGCTGAGCCAATAAGTGAAGAGATGATATTTGGGGCAGGCACTGTAGTCGCCTATCAAGAAAAGTGCAGCCTAACACTAGTTGATCCTCAAACTCGAACGCAGGTTGAGCTGATTAGGACAGCTTACGTTCGCGATCATCGATTTATTGACGGATATCGCTATGGCTTACAAGCAGTCGATATGAGCAAATACATCTATGGCGATCTCGTCTGTCACGCGCTTGTTTCTGTCGTGAATGCCGATCGGGTTGAAAAAGGCTTTCCACCGTTATTTGCAGAGCTCGACTAGTCTAGTCCAAGCTTCTTACGAAATTCGCTATCAAGTGCAATCGCCCTCTTAAATTCTGGCGTGTCTCGAACCAGTTGATGATAGTGCAACCGAAGCAATAGCTCGTTTGCCTCCTCAGTGAAAGTTATGCCATTACGAATATTTTCAAATTCCCTTCGACACCCATCGGTTGTCATCCTAGCGTAGTGCGCTTCAGTGGTTTGCATGGTCTCATGCCCTAGGCTCGTCGACCACGCCTTTCGCTGCGCATTCGTCAACTGCATTTTGTCACCGAAATCTTTCAAGAAGTGGCGCGCCGAATGTGGAACAAACTTCTTGAGTCCAGCACATTCGCAAGCCCTCTCAAAAGCATCTGAGATAGCGCTCGTCGACTTCAGTGGATCAATAATTGGCCGATTTTCTGCAACCAGCATTGTGGGCTTATTCAATATCTCAATTGGTGGGAACAGCGCATCATTGTCTTTAATACCGCGCTCTAGCAGCATCTGCATGTAATCAATCAAAATCTGATCAAAACGGTCATTCAATGGGAACCAAAATGTTCGCATTGATTTTGAGTTCTTAGTTCTCACCTCAGTTGCGTCTTGATTGACCTCTTTTTTGTCAATATCAACATGTTTGAGCCTCAATGAGACTGTCGCGTCTGCCCTCGTTCCAAAAACGAAACTTGCCGCGACTATCGCGCGGTCACGTTGCTGGGCAAGTGTATTCGCCGGCATACTGGAGATCATCAATTCAACTTCATCCATAGATGGATAATCCCGAATTTTTGTCCCTGCCGCCCCTGCCAGATCAGCTCTTGATAGTTCTAAATAGTCAGGAATTGACCTATTTAGACGCCGATAGCCTTCCTGCTTGGTCAACCAAACGATAAATTTTCTCAGATGGGATGCCGCATGTGCAATTGAGCTTTTGCTTCTTCCGTCCATACCTTCAGCGACTAAATAGCGTCGATAGCGGGTTGCATCGTCAGTTTTGAGTTTATCAAATGGCTTCCAGTGCAAAAACTCCTCAAAAGCACGGATATCTGCTAGATAAACATCCTGTGTCTTTTTGTTGTACCGTTCGGTGTATTTTTGGAACTCAAAAATGATGCGCTCATTCTCAGCGCTATATTCGACAACTCCACTACCCTGATCTTTCACAACATCACCGGGAACCAATTTATTATCTTCGTCTAACAATTGCAGGGTGATGTTGGACTCCAGCGCCTTGCAAATTTGCCGATATTGCGCACCAGAAATAACTTTCTGAACGACCTTTTCACATTCTGGGCACGTCGCGTGTGCCCAGAAACGGCTCGATGTTCCCTCTTCAAAGTTCCAACTTCTAGATTCAGGCCAAGTTCTTGCTTTGCAGGAAAAGCACTTGAATTGCCCCAAGCGAAGTTTCTGCTTTTGCTCCAATTGCCGCTGCTTGAGAAAAAGGCGCAGTTCACTTCCTTTAAAAAGAAGTGGCTGTCGCTCATCAATCGAACAAAGACCTGACTTTCGCCAGTTCGTGACCGTGTTTTTATGCACGCTAAATGTTTCGCAAATCGCTTCTACGTCATAGACACGATTTTTCTTAGCGCGCGTATAATTATACGCCCGCACCATGATTATCCACCGAGGTGCTCTTGTTCAAACTGAATGATGTCTGCTGCTCGCCAGCGCGTGGTTCCTGGCGTGATACATACGGGCTTGGGGAAGTTCGGTATATTCTTTAGCCAGTTCCAGATGGTCGCTGGCTTGACGGAAAACCGTTCCGCAACTTCCTTGACCGAGAAGTAGGCCTTACCTGGCTGCAAACACAGCGCCTCTGGCGCTGAGCGAGGTTCTCGTGGAGGATTGGATTCCTGCGATCCAGCCAACTTCTTGGCCGGTGCATGATCGGATTTGGTTTTCTTTGAAGATTTTTGGCCTAAATCTAAATTCGGGTCCAAAAGCGATAGGGTATTAGTATCCTTGACAGCGCGAGGCATAACTCACCTTTCCTTCACCCCATAGGGCTGGGTGGAAATGTGAAGCCCCTCTTGCGCTTCGAAAAAACTACGATTTGAGCTAATCTTGAGTGATTCTGACGGGAATTGCCAAGATAAAAATTTAGATCAGCTAAAGCCTGTGAATAACTTTACGGTAACCTAGAGCGTTAATTTGGTGGTGGGCCGACTGGTGGGCTGAAGTGCCATTCCAGAATTTTTATCATGTAAATTCAATTAGTTAACAAAAGGAGTGGCGGAGAGAGAGGGATTCGAACCCTCGAGACGGTTCCCCGCCTACACGCGTTCCAGGCGTGCGCCTTCGACCACTCGGCCACCTCTCCGACGCGACAGTTTGCACTGCCAGAACCTCTGAATTTGCCCTTGTCCCAAGTAGGGGAAAGCGCGAAGCAGAATGCGCTGCAATATACTGATCACAATCAAGATCGCAAGTGTTCACGAACATGTTTCTGCCGTTGAATTGCATTTATTTATGTTTATCTTGTTTAGCAGGCTATTGTGTGGCCCATGGGGCCTGAGCAGAGAAGGTGAAATCGTGCGACTAACCCTTAGACTCATTGGAACATTTTTCCTCGCAATCACCCTATTATTAGTGGTGATGGACGGTGCGCGCATGTTTGCCAGCTCTAGTTTTGTTTTTACCCCGCTGGGTGAAACTTGGTTTAAGCTTGACCAGTCGCTTGGCACGTTGACCTTAAATACCTTGCAAGCCATCATCCAACGCTATGTGCATCCTGCGGTATGGGATCCATTCTTCGTGACCATTTTAGGTGCGCCGGGCTGGCTTGTGTTTGGCATTTTGGGGTCGCTGTTCCTGTTCTTAGGCCGCACACGATCACACAAGCGTTTTATGAATGTTGAAGGGCTTTAGGGCCGAAGGAGTCATCTGATGTTTATGACCAAACCCAGCCATATTGTGAGCAAAAGCGATGCCCTGCCAGGTCGCGATGCGGTTTTGCCCACATCCGAACATCATTTTGTAAATGGTAACCCGCTAAAAGGCCCCTATCCGGAGGGCAATGAGACGCTTTATATCGGCATGGGCTGTTTCTGGGGCGCTGAGCGACTGTTCTGGCAGTTGGATGGCGTATGGGTCACCGCTGTGGGTTATCAAGGTGGCCACACCCCTAACCCGACCTATCATGAAGTTTGCACCGGCAATACCGCACATACTGAGGCGGTTTTGATCAATTTTGATCCGAGCGTAATTTCATTGGATGAAATTTTGCGGAAGTTTTGGGAAGAGCACGACCCCACTCAGGGTATGCGCCAAGGCAATGACCGTGGCACCCAATATCGCTCGGCGATTTATGCGACCAGCTCAGAGCAGTTGGCGGTTGTTGAAACATCTCGCGATGGATTTCAAGCACAGCTGGACAAAGCCAATATGGGCAAAATCACAACTGAGATTGCCCTCGCTGGGGAGTTTTATTTCGCTGAAGATTATCACCAGCAATATTTGGCAAAGAATCCCGGCGGCTATTGTGGTCTCCGCGGCACTGGCGTGACTTGCGCAGGATCATAATGTGATCAGCCGAGAAGACTTTGAAAAATTTTGCTTTGCCCTGCCGCACACAACCCATGTGGTGCAGTGGGGAAATGCCTCTGTGTTCAAGATTGGGGGCAAGATTTTCGCGATCTATAGCCGTTGGGACAATTTGGACAAAGACATTGTTAGCTTTAAAGCCAGTGATGATAGTTTCCGCATTTTGCCCGAGCAGCCGGGTATTGCTCCGGCGAAATATTTGGCCCGGGCCAAATGGGTTCAGGTGAATGAAGAGGCTGGGTGGGATGAGGCGACATTCCACGCCTATATTCAAAACGCTTACAATCTCATTTTGGCCAAATTGCCAAAGAAAATACGAGAAAATTTATAATTCAGGCATTTATGGGCTCGCAAATCTTTGCGGCAGACCTTATCTGGCTTGATAGGCAGGAATAAGGATCCCACCATGCGTTTACTTTTATCTATCGGCTTGTTTGTTGGCCTCGCTTTTTTGGCGGGCTGCGCCACGTTAAGCAAATCACAGTGCCAAACGGGCGATTGGCAGCAAATCGGATTTGGCGATGGCGCTTCTGGAGCAGATTCCTCACGCTTTGCTGACCATCAAAAAGCCTGTTCAGAACACGGGATTACAGTGGATCGCGCGCAATATATGCAGGGCTATAATCGTGGTCTACGGCAATATTGCACCCCTGCGAAGGCAGCTGAAGTGGGCTTAGACGGCCGCAGTTATCGCAATGTGTGCCAAGGCGAAGAAGGCATTTCTTTCCAGCGCGTCTATATCGCCGCGAAGGAAGTGCATGAGGTGGATCAGGAAATCCAAAGCATTCAAAATGAGATTGAGCAAATTACGAAGAAAATTGCTGATCCTGCGACGAGCCAAAAAGAACGTGAGAAGCTCGCGCGTGATTTGAATTGGCTCAATCTTGATTTGAACCGTGAATATCGTGCCCGCAGCCAAGAGGAACGCGAACTACGCAATATTCAGGCTCAAGAAGAGGCGCGCCTGGCAAGGCTCTAGCTGGCTTTATCGGACATTAAAAAAGGGCGGCCAATGAGCCGCCCCTTTTTTACAAACTTTCTTGCGAACCTTATGCGCCAGGTTGTTTTACGATGCGCAAATAGGGCTTCACTTCATTCCAACCATCTGGGAACTTTTTCTTTGCGTCTTCATTTGAAAGCGCAGGCACGATGATCACATCTTCACCGTCTTGCCAGTTCACAGGTGTGGCGACTTGATGTTCTGCTGTTAGTTGCAGTGAATCGATCACACGCAACACTTCGTTGAAGTTCCGGCCTGTTGAAGCAGGATATTCGATCTTCAACTTGATCTTCTTGTCCGGACCAATCACGAAAACAGAACGCACGGTCAATGTGTTGTCTGCCTTCGGGTGGATCATTGAATAGGCTTTGGCCACTTTGCCTTCAGGGTCTGCGATCAACGGAAAGTTTAAGGCTGTGCCTTGCGTTTCCTCAATATCGCCAACCCATGCACGGTGGTCTTCAATTGGATCAACAGAAAGGCCAAGAACTTTTACGCCTCGCTTTTCAAACTCAGGCTTTAGCTTTGCTGTGAAGCCCAATTCCGTGGTGCAAACAGGAGTAAAGTTTTTAGGATGCGAAAACAGAACGGCCCATGATCCATCGATATAATCGTGGAAGTTGATGTGGCCTTCGGTTGTATCCGCTTCAAAATTCGGGGCTTCATCGCCAATAAGCAATCCCATGTCGTATTCCTTTCGGTTTGCCAAAATTCTTAAATTTAATATGGGCTTTTACCAGCCGGTTTGAAATAGGCAAAGGCCGAAAGTTTTTGCAATTTTTGACAAGGGATCGAAATTGGATTGCGCGGAACTGTCAATCTGCGGCTAAAACATTCCGGCGAACAAGGTGCCACCATTCTTGGTGTGAAACATGAACACAATGATGGGCAAGGTGGAAAAGGTGAGCGCCACGGGCCAGCGCGCCGAAAGGACGCGCGCAATGGTGTAAAGAACCAGCGCAACAGCGCTGAGCACAAGAATAGGCAAGCTATTCATTTCAACAAATTGAACCAGCCGCGCCAGCATTATTTCACCCCAATGTGAATTAATGTGGGTATGGTTAGGGTCTGCTTCTAAAGTTAAGCTCAAGCATATAGATGGCATTTTTCATTAATTTGAATAGTCGCAGAATGTCGGTGATGGTCTATCAGCGCGAGTAAACTGCTTGGCGCACTGCGGCCCCATGGCGGTTGTTAATTGGAATGATCGCGATGGGATTGGTCAAATATGCGCTCGAACCAGCGCACGACCAAGGTGAGCGAGATGGTCATCACCAGATAGAGGAATGCCACCACATTATAAGTTTCAAAGAATTTGAACGTGGAGGCGGAATAGACTTTGCCGAGTTGTGTAATGTCTTGCACCCCAAGGGCAGATACAAGGGCACTGTCTTTGATCATCGCCACCAGCTCATTGCCCAGTGGCGGCAGGATCAGCCGCAAAGCCTGCGGGGCGATGATAAAGCGGAAAATATGTTTGCGGCTGAGGCCCAATGCGCGCGCGGCTTCAATCTGCCCGCGGTCCACCGCTTCAATGCCGGCGCGGAAAATCTCAGCCAAAAAGGCAGAATAGGATATGGTGAGGGCAATAATGGCGCGCCATGTAAAATCAAACATGCGCACGGTCATTTCGCCCATCAGTTCCCGTTCTTGCAACGGCCCGGTGACCGTGTTGAAAAAATCTACGAACCAAGGCGCGCCGACAAAAGCGATATAGAACAACAACACCAGCATGGGGATGCCGCGCACAATTTCGATGTAGAAGGTCGCACATTCGCGCACCAATCGGATTGGCGACAGGCGCAAAATCGCCATCAACAGACCCAGCGCCACCGCCAAAGTGAACGCAATCACCGTGACATATATAGTGGT
This sequence comes from Maritalea sp. S77, assembly GCF_049801075.1. NCBI lineage: Bacteria > Pseudomonadati > Pseudomonadota > Alphaproteobacteria > Hyphomicrobiales > Devosiaceae > Maritalea > Maritalea sp. S77. The sequence goes on from NZ_JBNAGG010000005.1 coordinate 57,824, forward strand.
GGTGACCCCACGCATCAGTGCCCAGAAAATGGTTTGATAGCCCTGATCAGCAACAATGTTCCACATGACCAGCACAGCCAGCAAAATGGCGGCCAACAGCCAATAAGGTATTTGGAAGCCGCGTTGTGCGCGACGGTGCGGGGCGTGCATATATCAGGTCCGGGACAGGAAACGGGCGGGAAAGACCCGCCCGAATTGGTTTATTGATTTGCTTTATATTCGTAGAACCACTTCTGGTTCAACTTTTCTAACGTGCCATCTGCTTCCATGGATTGCAGCGCGGCGTTGACAGGTTCAACAAGATCGGAGCCTGGGGTGAAGATAAAGCCAAATTGCTCAGTGCCGAGCGCATCGCCCACCACTTTGAACGCCCCCGGATTGGCGCCGATATAGCCTTGGGCAGATGTGTTATCCATCAACACCGAATCCACGTCACCGCTTTTCAGCGCTTGAACGCTTGCACCAAAAGTTTCAAACAATTTCACGCGTGGGTTGGCTTCGTCACCGTCCAACACATCATAGATTGCCACGTAAAAGTTGGTGGTTCCGGCTTGAGCGCCAAACAATAAGTTTTCGTTCGAAGCAAACTCTGCTGAGTTGGCAAATCTGTCTTCATCAGCGCGCACCAACATGAATTGCTCGGATGTCATGTAAGGTTGAGAAAAATCAACTTGGGTCGCGCGTTCTTCGGTGATGGTGATGCCATCCATGCCGACATCAAATTGGCCGTCGCGCACGGCTTGGATCATGGTGTCCCAGCTTGAAAGCTGCCAATCCACTTTCGCATTCAACCGTTTTGCAATTTCATTAAACGCATCATATTCCCAGCCAATGCCTTGGCCCGTTTTGGGATCTACAAAGTTTAGCGGCGTATATGCATTTTCCGTCACCGCCACGATGGTCCGGCCCTGCAAATCTGGCAAATCTTCAGCCATTGCTGGCGCGATAGCTGCAACGCTGGCCACAACAAGGCCCAAAAGGGTAGATTTGATCGACATTTTAAAGCGCCTCCCGCATTCTATGTCTAATTTATAATTATAGTAGAACAGCTTATGCGGGTTCTGGTGAGTTGAAAAGAGGGGTCTTGAGTTAATGCCCCAAACTGTGTTGGGATAGCAGCTGACACGATATTGTCTTTTTCCGACAATAGGATGCACGTGAAAAAGCTATGTTGAGGCCAAAAATGAATTGACATTCTTGGGCCTGAGCCGCAAAGGGTTTTTTCGCCAAAAATTAGGCGAAGACCAAACACCTTCCATCCTTTCATTCAATTTGGAGTTATTTGAATTGGAAAAAAATCTGGGTGCCGAGATTTACGGCATAGATCGCTGGGGACATGAGATTTTAAGCGTTTTGCCAAATGGCGATGCTGGTCTCATTGATGTTTTGAACCGAGATGCCACACCGGTGAGTATCCCCTCGATTATCCAGGATTTGAGTGAACGGGGCATCACAGCGCCGGTTTTGCTGCGGGTAAACTCATTTTTGCAATCCAGCCTAATTGAATTGAATGAAGGGTTCCGCGCCGCTATCAATGATTATGAATATGAAGGCAATTATCGAGGTGTGTTCCCAGTTAAGGTAAACCAACAGGCCGAAGTTGTGCGCCGCATTGTGGAAACTGGACGGCAATATAATTATGGCCTGGAAGTTGGTTCCAAGCCCGAATTGCTGATCGCGTTGGCACAGAACCTGTCCAAAGAAGCTTTGCTGATTTGTAATGGCGTGAAGGATGAAGAGTTCATCCGCTTAGCCATTATGTCTCGCAAAATGGGCTTTAACACCATCATTGTATTGGAAAGCCCGAAAGAACTGGACCTTGTGTTCAATGTGGCGCGAGATCTTGGCGAAAAGCCTGCATTGGGCGTGCGCATTAAATTGACGCACCAGATCAAGGGCTATTGGGCCACCTCCTCCGGCGACCGTTCGAGCTTCGGCATCACCGTTGATAATGTGATTGACGTGGTGGACCGTTTGAAAGCCGAGGGCATGGAAGATTGCTTGGTGCTGCAACACTCGCACCTTGGTTCGCAAATTCCAGACATTATTGATGTGCGCCGCATCGTGAACGAAGCCTGCCGCTTCTATACCGAGTTAAAATCTCTCGGCTTGCCGCTGCGATATCTCGATTTGGGCGGCGGCCTGGGCATCGATTATACGGGCGAAAAGCAAGCCAATGAAAACTCGATCAATTATGGCCTTAAAGAATATTGCGAGGCGATTGTTGAAACGGTGAAATATGCCATGGATGACGCGAAGATCGAGCATCCGAGCATTGTGACCGAAAGCGGCCGCGGCGTGGTAGCGCTGTCCTCCATGCTGTTATTCGATATTTTGGACGTAACCCTTTATGACAGTAAAACGGCTCCAGAGATCAGCGATGATGACCATCATCTGATTAAAGATCTGATGGGGGTGACCGAATATCTGTCAGCCGAACGGCTGCAAGAAGCGGTAAACGATGCGATCTATTATCGCGACGAAATTCGCGCCTATTTCCGCCGCGGCACATTGGACATTCGCGCCATGGCGCGGGCGGAAAGCGTATTCCGTTATCTCGTGTCAAAGTTCAAGCAATTGGCCATCGACATTGATATCCCGCCACAGCTGGAAGAGCAGTTGGACGGGTTCGCGGATATTTATCATGGCAACTTCTCGCTGTTCCAAAGCTTGCCGGATGTGTGGGCAATTGATCAATTGCACCCCATCATGCCCGTTCAGCGATTAAATGAAGTGCCGGAGCGTCGCGCTGTTCTGTCAGACATCACGTGCGATTCTGACGGCAAGGTGGATCGCTTTGTGTTGGCTGATGGTGTGTCGAAAACCCTGCCCGTGCACGAAATCACCGATGAAGAGAATTACTATATCGGCGTGTTTTTCGTGGGCGCGTATCAGGAAACATTGGGCGATTTGCACAATTTGTTTGGTGACACCAATGTGGTGACGATTTCGCTGAAAGATAATGGCGATTTTGATTTGCTGCACGAAGTTGAAGGGGACACCATTGCCGAAGTGCTCAACTATGTAGAATATGACGCAACAGCGTGTCTTGCTGCGTTCCGCCAACGGGCGGACGAAGCGGTGAGCGAAAAAGAACTGACCATTTCTGAACGTCGCGAACTGATCGCGGCCTATAAAGACAGCCTTTCAGGCTACACATATTTCGAATCCTAAGATTGGCGTTTGAACAAAGAAGGACAAAATTGATGGGTAAAGTACTTGTCATCGGCGCCGGTGGCGTTGGCTCAGTTGCCGTGCACAAAATGGCGATGAACAGCGATATTTTTTCTGAAATCACTTTGGCCAGCCGCCGCAAATTCAAATGCGACGATATTGCCAAATCCATAAAAGAGCGTACGGGCGTTGATATTAAAACCGCTGAAGTGGACGCTATGGATGTGGACGCAACTGCGGCGTTGATCAAAGAAACTGGCGTAGAGTTGGTGGTGAATTTGGCCCTGCCTTATCAGGATCTGGCGATTATGGATGCGTGCTTGAAAGCAGGCGTCAATTATCTCGACACGGCCAATTATGAGCCAGAAGACGAAGCCAAGTTCGAATATAAATGGCAGTGGGCTTACCAAGAAAAATTCAAGCAGGCTGGTTTGACCGCCATTTTGGGTTCAGGCTTTGACCCCGGCGTGACTTCTGTTTACGCCACTTGGTTGAAAAAGCATAAGCTCAACACAATCGAATATATTGATATTCTTGATTGCAATGGCGGCGACAATGGCAAGCCTTTCGCCACCAACTTCAACCCTGAGATCAATATCCGAGAAGTGACTGCACCTGCGCGGCATTGGGAAAATGGAGATTGGGTGGAAAGCCCTGCCATGACCACCAAATATACGTTTGATTTCCCCGGCGTGGGCGAAAAGAACATGTATTTGATGTATCATGAAGAGTTGGAAAGCCTTAAGACGCACTTCCCTGAGATCAAGCGCGCCCGCTTCTGGATGACCTTTGGCGATGCCTATATCAACCATGTGACGGTGTTGCAAAATGTGGGGATGACCAGCATTGAGCCCGTGATGCACGAAGGCAAAGAAATCATTCCTTTGCAGTTTTTGAAAACCGTGCTGCCCGATCCAAGCGATCTTGGCGAATTGACCAAGGGCAAAACCTGCATCGGCGACATTGCTACGGGTGACGCAAAAGATGGGTCAGGTCAAAAGACCTTCTACATCTACAATATTTGCGATCATGAGGAATGTTACGCTGAAGTTGGCTCACAGGCCGTGGCCTACACGACAGGCGTGCCCGCCATGATCGGCGCGGCGCAAGTGTTGAAAGGCAATTGGGTTGAGCCAGGTGTTTGGAACATGGAACAGCTCAATCCAGATGATTTTATGGACATGCTGAACGCCCATGGCCTACCTTGGGAAGTGCATGAATTGGACGCGCCTGCCAAGTTCTAATTTTTCAGGGGCGGGCAACCGCCCCTTTTGCTTTGGAGTTTTCGCCTTATGGCCGAGATGATGCAAACCCAAGCTGGGGATGCGGGAGCTTTCACCTCTTTTGATTTGAGCCGCGTGCCTACCCCTTGCTTTGTGGTGGATGCGCACGCGATTGAACGCAATCTCAAAATTCTTGCTGATGTAAAAGCCCGCTCTGGCGCGCATGTACTCTCAGCGCTCAAAGCCTTCTCTATGTTCGAGGTGGCGCCCCTAGTGTCGCGCTATTTGGATGGCGTGTGTGCATCCGGGCTTTATGAAGCCAAGTTGGGGCGTGAGGAATATGAAGGGGAAGTGGCCACGTTCTGTGCAGGCTATAAAGACAGTGAGATTGATCAGATCATCGCCCTTTCTGACCATATGATTTTTAACAGCCCCAGCCAGAAGGTCCGCTTTTTGGCCAAATGCCAAGCCGCGGATGTGAGCGTTGGATTGCGCATCAATCCTTTGCACTCCGAAGGTGAAATTCCGAAATATGACCCTTGCGCGCCCTGCTCCCGTTTGGGCACGCCGATCAATCAGTTGGATGATGAGGTTTTGGATGGCATGGACGGGCTGCACATGCACACATTGTGCGAGCAAGGCTTTGAGCCTTTGGCACGCACATGGGCGGCAATCGAACCCAAACTCGCCCCCTATTTGCCCAATTTGAAATGGCTCAATTTTGGCGGCGGGCACCATATCACCCGCGCTGATTATGACCGCGAAGGTCTGATCGACTTTATCAAAACCATTCGCGAGAAATATCAGGTGGATGTGTATTTGGAACCCGGTGAAGCCGTTGCACTGGATGCTGGCATTTTGGTGGGTGAAATTTTGGATTTGCCTCATAATGTGATGGATTTGGCGATCACTGACATTTCTGCCACATGCCATATGCCAGATGTGATTGAAGCGCCCTATCGCCCTGCCCTGATGGGCGAAGCGACCCACGGCCACACCTATCGGCTTGGCGGCCCGTCATGCCTCGCGGGTGACGTAATCGGCGATTATACTTGGGATACGCCGTTGCAAGTGGGCGACAGGTTCGCCTTTCTGGATCAGGCGCATTATTCCATGGTCAAAACCAACACTTTTAATGGCGTGCCCTTGCCCGCCATCGCCCTGTGGAACAGCGAGACCGACGCGCTGACAATGGTGCGCGAATTTTCCTATGATGATTTTAAAAACCGATTGAGCTGAGGCGTTATGAGCATTTTTCTGGATAGTGAATTAAACGAGCAGGAGCGTCAGCGGGAAGCGGCCAAGTTTGTGGTGATCCCCATGCCACTGGAGCGCACGGTTTCTTATGGTGCCGGCACCGAGGCAGGCCCGGAAGCCATTATCGAAGCGTCCAACGAATTAGAGCGTATCTGCATTGGCCGCGAGCCTGCCCTTGATGGCATTTTTACTGAAGATGCTGTTGCATGTGATGGGCCATTACCTGATGTGATGGAGCGCTTGGCTCAGTGCACTGCACTGGCCGTGGAAGAGGGCAAAATTCCTGTGACGCTAGGCGGCGAACATTCGCTCACCTATGGCGCCGTGTCAGGCGTCTCACGCGCATTGGGCAAGAAGGTTGGTATTTTGCAAATCGATGCCCATGCCGATCTACGCATTGCCTATCAAGGCGAAAAGCACTCCCATGCCTCCGTGATGCACCTTTTGTGTGATGATGGGCACCATCTCGCCCAATATGGTGTGCGTGCTTTGTGTCAGCAGGAGATAGACTCGCGCGAGAAATACGGTGTGACATTTATCGATGCTGAAGAATTGGTGATGGAAAACATCACCAGCGCAGTGCTGCCAAACGATTTCCCTGAAGAGCTTTATATCAGCTTTGATGTGGATGGGTTGGACCCGTCCATTATGCCTGCCACTGGCACGCCTGTGCCAGGCGGGTTGGGCTATTATCAATCCCTGTCCATCATCGCATCCTTGCTGCGTGGCCGCAACATTGTCGGCATGGATATTGTGGAATTGGCCCCTGACGATAAAAGCCAGGCTTGGGATTTCACTGCCGCGCAGATTGCCTATCGGTTGATGGCGCTGGTTTAGGAGCTGGGTTCATCGCTGCACCAATGTGCAGCGGTGGTTTGGAAATATCGCCTCACACACTCCGTCCACCCCGGACTTGATCCGGGGTCCAAGCAGTTTTGATGGTGTTTCGGGAATTGTCGCTGCTTTGTGCATCACACATTCGCTACATGGATTACCGGGTCAAGCCCGGTAATGACGATGGGTAGTGGGGTCCAGCGCTGTGTACTATCACACTTTTATCATATCGCCGCCGTTGTTCGCTGCACCCGCTCTGTCTGCGCTCTCCCCGCTAGGCTGGCCCGGCATGCCATCACCTTCATGCGGCGCCGTCGTTCGCGGTGCTCACTATCCCGGCGCCCCCGGCTCTTTCTCGCCGCCGTCGCTCACTTCGTTCGCTACGCTCTCTACCCCAACACCCCCGCCAGACTTGCCAAATGGCATATTTTACACTATATATGCCAAAAGGAGATAAATCATGCTGAATGAAGTGCGGCGCACACCGGCGCAACCGGACGATAAAGAGATAAGCCAAGACGAAGCTGCGGCGATGGCGCGGGCTACGGTGAATTTGTTTCGTCGGTGGGAGCTGAATGATGCGCAAGCACGCGAACTTTTAGGCGGCATGGCGCCGCGCACATGGGCGCGGTGGAAGAAGGGTGATATGGGACGCATTGACCGAGATTTGGCCATGCGCATGTCGATCCTGATGGGCGTTCATAAAGGGCTGCGCTATTTATTTTCCGATCCCCATCGCGGCTATCAATGGGTGAAAAAGCCAAGCACAGCTTTTGCCGGACAGTCAGCGTTGGACGTGATGTTGGGCGGGTCTATTTTTGATCTTGCCCGCGTGCGGAACTATTTGGATGCGGAGCGCGGTGGCGCGTGAATATTCACACAATTCCGACGCGGCAGGTCACATGGGCCCGTACATTTCGCATCATCCGATCAATTTTCCCGCCCATCGATTTATTTGAAGATATTGCTGACCCGGCAGATTGGGATGCGCTTGCCTCGGCGGAAGCCAAGAGTAATCCACGCATCGTAGACCAGATCGGCACGCTTGCCTTGGTGCCGCCAGAACGTCGCGTGGGTGGCATTGGGGCCAGCTATGTTATGGCGCCGTTTACTCATGTTTCGAAAGATCGACCAGGTCGCTTCACCGACGGAAGCTATGGCGTCTATAGCGCTGGTGACCGCGAAGAAGTGGCCATTTATGAAGTTGCGTATCATCATGGGCGCTTTATGGCTGCCACAAATGAAGATCCCGGCTGGACTGCGCAATTCCGCTTGCTGATCGGCTCCATAGATCAACTTCTGCATGATCTAGACAGCATGGCAGAAATGCTGTTGCCCCATGATTGGACGCAAAGCCAAAAGACAGGCGCTGCGCTGCGCGCCGCTGGCAGCAATGGCATCATTTATCCAAGCGTGCGCGCACCGGAAGGCAAATGTATTGGGATTTTCTGGCCAGACCTGCTGCCGATACCGCATCAGGCAGATCACTTTGATTTTCATTGGAACGGTGCTGAGGTGGACAAAGTGCGCAATTGCAATAGCGGGAAAATTTTTGCACTTTAAGGCATACTTAAAACATGGAGATTTTTCATGCCAATGCCACAGGAATATCAACGAGCTCATATTATTTTTGATCAAATTTTGACTGATCTGTGCGACGAGTTGCACCTAGCAACCCGCAATCAAACCTATACTTTGCTGCAATCCGTGCTTCTTACTTTTCGTCGACGCCTTACCGCGCCACAAGTACTAAAATTTGCTTCGCTTTTGCCACCAGTTGCGCGCGCTATTTTTGTTAAAAATTGGGATGAGCGTGAATATACGCCGAAATTTAGCAGCGAGAACGATCTTGTTGAAGAAGTCAAAGATTTGCGACGTGACCACAATTTTGCCGATCGTCACGCCATTAAAGGTGTAACGCACATATTGCGCCGCTATATGGATGAGGCAAAGCTCGATGCGGCCTTAGCAGAAATTTCGGAAGACGCAGTTGCCTATTGGCAGTATGACAAAGCTAGTCTTTGCGCTTAAACGCCAGATATTCGCGCAGCCCGGTCACCAAATAGAACAAGGCGACGGCAAAGCCGCCCAGCACTGAATAAAAAATCAGTGACCCGACCGGCGCTGCATCTGGCCCGATTACAAACGTCAATGCGATGAGCGCGACCAAGATCGCGCCCACAATTTTGCCCATGCCTGGATCGTTCAAATTCATCAATTGTCGCCCATTTTAAGCGCTTTGATGAAGGCTTCTTGCGGAATTTCGACCTTGCCGAACTGTCGCATTTTCTTCTTACCCGCTTTTTGCTTGTCCAACAGCTTACGCTTACGGCTAGCGTCACCACCATAACATTTCGCGGTTACGTCTTTGCGCAAGGCAGAAATGGTCTCACGAGCAATCACCTTGCCGCCAATCGCTGCTTGAATTGGAATTTTAAACAGGTGCTGCGGGATCAGCTCTTTGAGTTTTTCGCACATTACGCGACCACGCGCCTCAGCGGCAGAGCGGTGCACCAACATGGACAGCGCATCCACAGGTTCGCCATTGACCATGATGGCCATTTTCACCAAATCGCCAGCGCGATATTCCGAGATTTGATAGTCGAAACTCGCATAGCCTTTGGAGATCGATTTCAACCGATCGTAGAAGTCGAACACAACTTCGTTGAGCGGCAAATCATATTGCACCATGGCGCGGCTACCCACATAGGACAGATCAACCTGAATGCCCCGGCGGTCCTGACACAATTTCAGAATTGCACCCAAATATTCGTCAGGTGTGAGGATATTGGCTCGGATCCACGGTTCGCGGATCTCTTCAATTTTCATCACATCCGGCATATCTGCTGGGTTGTGCAATTGCGTATCGGTGCCGTCGCGCATGCCAAGTTCATAAACAACGCTTGGCGCGGTGGCGATCAAATCAAGGTCAAACTCACGGCTCAACCGTTCCTGAATAATCTCGAGGTGCAACAGCCCCAAAAAGCCACAACGGAAACCGAAGCCGAGCGCTGCCGATGTTTCCATTTCATAAGAGAAGCTGGCATCGTTCAACCGCAATTTGCCCATTGCGGCGCGCAAATCTTCAAAGTCGTTTGCATCAACGGGGAACAAGCCACAGAACACAACTGGCTGTGCCGGGCGGAAACCTTCCAGCGCTTTGTCGCAAGGCTTTTTCGCGTCAGTGATCGTGTCACCCACATTGGTGTCGGCTACTTCTTTGATCGAAGCGGTGATAAAGCCAATTTCGCCTGGGCCCAATTCGCCTGTTTCGATGAGCTTGGGTGTAAACACACCTACCCGGTCAAGATCATAGATCGCGCCGGTATTCATCATTTTGACCTTTTGGCCTTTTTTGATTTTGCCATCGATCACGCGGATCAACACTACAACGCCCAAATAGGCATCGTACCAGCTGTCGACCAACATCGCCTTCAATGGCGCATCTACATTGCCTTCTGGTGAAGGCAACCGTTCAACAATTGCATCGAGAACGGTTTCAACGCCGATCCCGGTTTTAGCTGAGATCTCTAATGCGTCAGAGGCATCGAGGCCAATCACGTCTTCGATTTGCTGCTTCACGCGATCAACATCAGCGGCGGGCAAATCAACTTTGTTGAGCACAGGCACAATCTCATGATCAACTTCGATGGCTTGATAAACGTTTGCCAAGGTTTGGGCTTCCACCCCTTGAGACGCATCAACCACCAGCAATGAGCCTTCACAAGCTGCGAGCGAACGGTTCACTTCATAGGCAAAGTCCACGTGTCCCGGTGTGTCAATCAAGTTGAGCACATAGGTCTCACCATCCTTGGCTTCATATTTCAGCCGCACGGTTTGCGCTTTGATGGTGATGCCACGCTCGCGCTCAATATCCATGTTGTCGAGCACTTGTTGCTGCATTTCACGCTCGGTCAACCCGCCTGTGAGTTGAATCAAGCGGTCAGCCAAGGTGGATTTACCGTGGTCGATATGGGCTACGATGGAGAAATTGCGAATATTTTTAAGCTCTGTCATGGGCAGGTGATTACCAGCTTTCTATGCACAAGAAAAGAGAAATTGGTAACCATCTGTGAAAAGGCGCAATCCCCTGCAAAACGGCGAGCCGCGCCCTTATGGCTGCCCCGCAAATTGCGCTCGAATTAACCTTGTTTCAATTCACAATTTCTTGTTGATCCGCTGCCTTGTTCACCGCGATCGCTGCCGTTAAGTTTAGCGCAACTTGTCTTGCTCCATCATCGGGTGATCGACCAAGGCAGATGAACGAGAAATGAGCGCGTTTGCAAATTGGGAGGTCAATAGATTGCATCACAAAAAACCTAGTCGAATGAAAACCTTTTTAATCGCGGCAAGTATGATTGCTTTGCCGGGATTGGTGTTTGCGCATGGGGGCGCCATGGGCCCCACCAAGGTGCGCATGGATGCAATGGTCTCCACGAAAGATAGTTTAAGCCGATTGCAAAAAGCGACGACCGGCACTGAGATTAATCGCGCCGCCGCAGAACAATCTTTGGCGGAATTGCAAACATTTGCTGCAGCGCTTCCGACCTTGTTTGAAGAAAAACATTTGCCTGCGATGAGCGAAGCTCTGCCCAGCATTTGGGAAAATGCGGAACAATTTGACACCGAAATTCGTTTCTTTGCAGAGCAAGTGGATTTGGCACAAGCCCAACTGGACGACAATCCAAGCCAAGTGCTGCGCACAGTTGCAGCGGGGTGTGCGTCATGCCACGATAAGTTTAGAGAGAAAAAACAGTAAATGCCGTGAGGAGGGCAAATCCAATTCGATTTACGTTTTTGCCCCTCGCTTCCTTGGCCTTTTTGGCACCCACATTCGGCGTGGGTGCTGCGCCTGTGCCGCCGCCTCGTCCTGCCCAATTGGCGGAAGTGGAAGATCCTACCACCAGCAAACCGGAACCTAAACAGCCTGTTTACCAGGCTGCATGCCCTGCATTGATGAGCGACGATGTGGATGCCAAGATCATACCGCCCACCGAACATGATGGCTGCGGCACCCAGTCACCATACCAGCTAAACTCGATCAAAGTTTCAGGGCGCGACATCAAGCTGGCGACGCCGGCCACAGTGAATTGTGCCATGGCCACGGCTTTTATCGATTGGGTGAAGCGGGTCGACCAGCTAAGCCGCATCACACATGATGCGGGGATCAAATCCATCAGCACGGGCACAAGCTATATGTGCCGCCGCCGCAACAATGCAAAAACTGGCAAGATTTCTGAGCATGGTTTTGCCAATGCGATTGATTTGACGGGATTTGTTTTGACCAATGGCGAACAGGTGCAGCTGCCTGAAGCCTGGCAAGCGGGCCGCGAGGACCAGAAACTGATCCGACAAAGCCATAAATTGGGATGTGAAATCTTCACGACAGTGCTCGGACCAGAGGCCAATGCATTGCACAAAGACCATTTGCATCTCGATATGGGGTGCCACGGCAAAAGCTGCACCTACAAAATCTGCGATTGATTGCCCCACATCGCAAATAAATTTGATTGCGAGTTGTTCTTGTAAAAAATCAGGATTAGATTGAACTAAACATGCTGATTTTTTTGGGAAATAATCCATGCTCAATCGCGTACTTGGTGGCCAGCGCCGCCGATTTGATGACCTTTCTGAAGCTGAAATCTTAGCTCTTGCCATTTCGGCTGAGGAAGATGATGCGCGCATTTATGCGGCCTATGCCGAAATGTTGCGCGACGAATTTCCTGCTTCGGCCAAAGTTTTCGACGGTATGAAAGAGGAAGAAAATGAGCATCGCGGCATGCTCATTGATATGTTCAAGAAAAAGTTTGGCGACAATATTCCCCTTGTTCGCCGCGAGCACGTGAAAGGCTTTTTGGAGCGTAAGCCATTTTGGCTGATGAAAAATTTGCCGCTTGAAACCATTCGCCAGCAAGCTTGGGAAATGGAAGAAGCAGCGCAAAACTTCTATCTTGAGGCGTTGAAGCGCACCAAAGATGCCAATATCCGTAAGCTATTGGGTGATTTGGCGCTGGCAGAACAACACCACAAAAATGCAGCTGATGATTTAAGCGATGAGCATTTGGGTGAAGATGCCCTTGAGGAGGAGGACAAGCAAAAGCACCGCAAATTTGTGCTGACCTATGTGCAGCCGGGTTTGGCGGGTTTGATGGATGGTTCCGTTTCCACCCTTGCGCCAATCTTTGCTGCGGCATTCGCCACGCACTCTACTTGGGAAACTTTCTTGGTTGGCCTTGCCGCATCCATTGGCGCTGGTATTTCCATGGGCTTCACCGAAGCCGCCTCAGATGATGGCAAGCTTACGGGGCGCGGGTCGCCAATCAAGCGCGGCTTCGCTTCTGGCATCATGACCACGATCGGTGGTTTGGGCCACGCCCTGCCCTATTTGATTGCAGATTTTTGGACCGCAACGATCACCGCAATTATTGTCGTGTTTATCGAATTGTGGGTGATTGCCTATATACAAAACAAATATATGGACACGCCATTTTGGCGCGCGGTTATGCAAGTGGTCTTTGGTGGCTCGCTGGTGTTTGCGGCAGGTATATTGATCGGTAATGCATAGTCGCTGCTCATGGTGGCAGCAAAGAGTAGTTTAATGAATTTTACGCCCGAATTTTTGGACGCCAATTATGTTGAGCGCGACAGGGTGCGCATTGCATTTGGTGACACTGGCCCCAAAGATGGGCCGGTGGTGTTTTTGGTGCACGGACTTGCCGCATCCGGCATGCAATTTACCGCAGACGCGCATTTTTTTGCCAAGCTAGGTTACCGCGTGATTGTGCCTGACTTGCGCGGCCATGGTCGATCCGGCAAGCCCACACAAAAGAGTACAGATGCTTTTTCCATTCCGGAATTGTCAAAAGACATGCTGGCCATTGCCGACCATATTGACGTGGAGCAATTCCATTATGTCGGCAATTCACTGGGTGGCATCATCGCGCTTTGGGCGCTTGAGGACCATCGCGAACGGTTTAGAAGCTTTGCCAGTTTCGGCACTACCTATTCGCTTAAAACCCCCAAGGCGGGTGTTGGGGTGTTGAAGTGGATTTACAAAATTATGGGGCCAAATCTGATCGGCAAGCTTGGTGCGGTTGGCACCACTAAAAACAAACAAGCGCGCCCACTCGTGCGCGCCATGCTTAGCGCGATTGATATTGATGTAGTCACCAGCATTGTTGGCCATGTTGGCAATTATGACCTGATTGATCGCGCAATTGCGTATAACGGGCCGATCATGATGTTGCGTTGCGGTCTTGATAAGTCTGTTAACGCCGCCCTTGGTCCAACCTTGTCGGCGATGGTGCCGCTTGACAATTTCATGCTGATTGAAGTGCCCAAAGGTGGCCATTGTGCCAATCTGGATGCAACAGATCGCGTGCGCCAATATTTGCTCGAATTTTGGCAACGGGTTGAGCAAAATTAAAAAGACAAGATAACGCTTGAGTCATAAATCTTTTTTGCAACTGTCATTTTTCTGATCATCAATCGTCATGATCCAACGCCATTTTCTCGCCGATCCGGTTCGAGATCTTTTGCTTTGGAGAGAAAAATGATGAAATTTAGCCCGGCCCTTTTTGGCCTAGCGCTTTTGGCGCAGCCTATGGCTGCCCTTGCTGATAATCATAGTGAAGCTGCCGTTCATTTGGGTGTGCGTCCGCTTTACTTGGTTGACCAAATGGAAGCGAGCGACTTGAAAGACAAATTGGCGTCTTGTGCCAATGGCCCATTCGAAAAGAGCGACTTTTCAATCGGTCACCGCGGTGCCGCTTTGCAGTTCCCTGAACACACAAAAGAGAGTTACACAGCTGCTGCCCGCCAAGGCGCAGGCATCATTGAATGTGATGTGGCTTTCACTGCCGACAAAGAGTTAGTTTGTCGCCACTCACAAAGTGATTTGCACACCACAACAGACATTTTGCTGCGCCCTGAATTGGCCGCTAAATGTTCAGTGCCATTCTCACCTGCCGATCCAGCGACAGGCAAAAAAGCTGAAGCAAAATGTTCAACTTCAGACATCACTTTGGCTGAATATATGACATTGAACGGCAAGATGGATGGCGCCAATGCAAACGCCACCACTGTTGAAGAATATGTGATGGGCACCGCAGGTTTCCGCACGGACCTTTATGCCACAACAGGCACATTGGTGACACACAAGCAAAGCATTGAGTTGATCAAATCATTGGGTGGCAAGTTCACGCCAGAACTGAAAACACCAACCGTTGATATGCCTTATGAAGGCGATTTCAGCCAAGCAGATTATGCGCAAAAAATGATCGACGAGTATAAAGCGGCTGGCATTGACCCTAAAGATGTTTGGGCACAGTCTTTCTTGCTTGATGATGTGTTGTACTGGATTGAAAATGAGCCTGAGTTCGGCGCGCAAGCGGTTTATCTTGATGGCCGTTATGACAATGAAGGCTTTGATCACCTCAACCCATCAACATATGGCAAAAGCATGCAAGAGCTTGCCGATGCTGGCGTAAAATATATCGCACCACCGCTTTGGGTTTTGGTGACCACGGAAGACGGTAAAATCGTGCCATCTGTTTACGCCAAAGAAGCAAAAGCTGCTGGCTTGAACATCATCACATGGACTTTGGAACGTTCTGGCCCGCTCAATAACGGTGGCGGCTGGTATTTCCAGTCTATCACAGACGTTACCAACAATGATGGTGTGGCGTTCGAATTGCTCGACGTTTTGGCCAAAGAAGTTGGCGTTGTTGGAGTGTTCTCTGACTGGCCTGCAACCACAACTTACTATGCAAACTGCATGGGTCTTTAATCTTACTCCCTAGACCGTCATGCGAGGCCGGGTGCTAATGCACTCGGCCTTTTTGTTTGTGCCAGCCAATTTGCGCCACAAGGGCAATCAGGCCAAACAAAATCCATTGTGGCATCGGCCACAGGGACTGGAGATAGAACAAGCCAGCGATCATGAAAATGATCGCAATGCCCACATAGATCACATTGATGAACAGCACCATATCCATGGATAGCGCCCCCCGCTTGGCGGCAAACAACAATGCAAGTCCCACAATGATGAGCAGCAGGCTGACTTGGTTCCACATCACGTCCATGATCGCGAAGATCACCGTTGGCATTTCAATCTTTGCCAATGGCACCATGATTTCCGGCGTGCCAGCAAAAATGTGAATTGCAGCGACCAATAATGACATAACGCCAGCCACACCCCACCAGAGATTAAGTTTATCTTTCATAAGCATCCCCTTTCCATACGCTACCGTATGTATTGCATTTAAGCACAAAGCACCATACGGATACGTATGTTTGAGCGCATTTGTCGCAGACCAATAGAAGGCGCGCCGTGTAAGGATGAGTTATGGCAAAATCGAATGATGCAAAGCGAAATCAATTATCCGCCCAAGATTGGCTGCTGGCCGCGATTGCGGCCATGGCCAAAGGCGGCGTTGAAAATGTGAAGGTCGAGCGGCTGGCCAAAAGCCTTGGAACCAGCAAAGGCTCTTTCTATTGGCATTTCAAAGACCGCAACGATCTGCTTGATCAATTGATCCGCTATTGGATGACCCAAGGCACTGAACAAGTGATGGCTGCCAATCAGAGTGCGAAAACCACTGCGCGCGAAAGGTTGCTTGCCCTGTTCAATGTCGCCCTAAAAGAACCAGTGGGCACGCTCAGTTCAGCACAGGGTGAAATGGCCATTCGAAGTTGGGCGGCGGTTGACCCAAATATCGCCAAAACCGTTTCAACGACAGACGAGCAACGCATCGCTTATGTGACTGCGCTATTTGCAGAATTCGGTCACCCAAAAGAGGTGGCCGCTGCAAATGCCCAACAACTCTATTTGATGTTGCTCGGTTATTATGCACGGGCCACCTATGCGCCAAACGAAGCAAAAGTGGCGCAAGAACGTGTTTTGGCAGCACTCAACACCATGTTGCAGACCAACTTAGACTAGTTAGCGGTGCAGGTAGTTTTTGATCTCCCGCTCCCAGCGGAGGTAGGAGCCGACGCTCGTCAGCACGATGGCAAATATGATGGTGGGCAGCAATGTTTCGCTGTCGCCAAACAAAAGCATATGCAGTCGGCGGCCCGGCAACAGCGCCAACGCAAATGGAATGCCCAATGCCCCCCAATACATGGACAACATCGCCTCGCGATGAGCACGCACATTCTTTGCTCGTGCATCGCGTACTCCTGTCCATAAACCCGCAATGGCAAAAGGGATA
This sequence comes from Maritalea sp. S77, assembly GCF_049801075.1. Lineage (NCBI taxonomy): Bacteria > Pseudomonadati > Pseudomonadota > Alphaproteobacteria > Hyphomicrobiales > Devosiaceae > Maritalea > Maritalea sp. S77. Next base: position 74,526 of record NZ_JBNAGG010000005.1, read on the forward strand.
ATCAGATGGATGGGGCTGAAGGGTCCAATCCATTCAAATCCATGGATGAACAAGGCACTGGTGACCGCAATCGCCATGCCGATCACCCATGCCCATCCCATAATCCTGTGTGCGCGTGTTCCTTTTTTACCATAAAGCATATAGCCACCCAACATGATGCAGAACAGTGCTGCGATGAGATGAATGATGACCGGCAATGGTGCAGTTGCCAAAATTTCTATGTTCATAAAGCCCTCAGATTTTCACTTGTCGCCACGCGGCCAATTGCGCCGCCGCCCTTGTGTGCGATAAAGGAAAACCTTAAGTTCAGGCACAATGCGGGTTTCGCAAAAACGGGGAGTGCTTCGTGAAAGAAGGGCCATTGCAATTGACGCTTCGCGAAATGCGCGAGATGTTTAGCTCTGCGCGGGTATGGGCAGGCATCATCACAGTGGCCGTGATGATCGGGATTATTGGCCCGTTTCAAACCTTTTCTTATTTCCCAACAGGTCCACGCATTGTTTATTGGCTTATCACCGTGGTGATCACCTATTTGGGCGGCGTGTTTGCTGGCAGCTTGGTGGTCAATGCGTTTGAACATTATTTCAGAGCAAATAACCCAGTTTTGCATATCTTAGTGGCAGGCACGGCCGCAGGCACCGCGGTTTCTGTGCTCATCACGCTCATCAATGGTATTGCGCTCGGCGATTGGGAGATCCCCGGTTTCCACTCGATTATGCCATGGGTATATTGTGTGGCCATTTCCATTTGTATCTCGGCCCTGCACTTCATTTTTCAACGCCCCCAAAGCGAAGTGATCAACCCGCCAAAACAAGTGCCGCTTATGGCGCGGTTGAACGTCAAAAATCGCGGGCAGCTATTCTATTTGTCGATGCAAGATCACTATGTGAACATTGTCACCAGCAAAGGGGCGGAGTTGGTTTTGCTGCGGCTTGCCGACGCCATTAAAGAAACCGATGGTGTGGTCGGCGTGAAAATTCACCGCTCCCATTGGGTAGCACTTGATGCGGTTGCGGAAACCCGCAAAAAAGGCAGTGGCATGGTTGCCGTGATGAAAGATGGTGCGGAGCTGCCCATCAGTCGCGGACAAATGGATGAAGTGCGGTTGGCAGGCCTACTGCCCGCCGCGCCACAAAGCTAAATCTATTTGGCTTTCGCTGCCATTTTTTCGTTCAGCGCCCGTTGCTCTTCACGCAACTGCTTCATGCGCTCTTTGTTTTTCCGGGCAAACTCTTCGGCTTTATCGCCAATATGCTCCTGTCCCCGTTCAGCAGCCAAGCGGATTTGCTTTTCGCGCTCTGCAGCGCGGGCGCGGCTGCGTTCAGAAATTTTATCAGCGCAATGGTGACATTGCTGCCCTTCAATAAATTGCGGGTGCTGTTTATCTTCTTCGCTCAGCGGATAACGGCACGCCCGACAAAGGGTCAGATTGCCTTCCTCTAGGCCATGGCCAACAGATACGCGCTCGTCAAAAACAAAGCATTCGCCCTGCCACTTGCTTTCTTCTTTCGGCATATTTTCGAGATATTTCAAAATGCCGCCTTTAAGGTGGTACACCTCTTCAAAGCCCTGAGCGAGCATATAGGCAGAGGCCTTTTCGCAGCGGATGCCCCCAGTGCAGAACATGGCGACTTTCTTGTTCTTTTTAGGATCAAGATTTTGCGCCACATAATCCTTAAACTCGGTGAAGTTTTCGGTTTTAGGGTCGAGCGCATTTTCAAATGTGCCGATGGCTACTTCATAATCGTTACGCGTATCCAGAACCACCATCTCTTCGTCCGAAATGATGTCGTTCCACTCTTCCGGCTCAACATAAGTGCCAACAATTTTTGTAGGATCCGCTTCAGGCGCGCGCAGGGTCACAATCTCTTTTTTCAGCTTCACCTTCATGCGCAAGAATGGCATATCGGCCGCGCTAGAAAACTTGATTTCGCTGTTTTTGAACCGGCCCTTAAACTGGTTGCCGCGTTCAAGATAGTCCACCAGCTCATCAATGGCCGTGGGCGTGCCCGCCACCGTGCCGTTGATGCCTTCTTCGGCCAAGAGCAGCGAGCCTTTAATGCCGCGCTCTTTACAAAAATGGAGAATGAGCTCTTGCAGCTCTTTATAGTCTGGCAGGGACACAAATTTATAAAGCGCAACGACCTTAAATTCGCTCATTTTCAGCTTCCTCAGGTGATCAATTGCCTCTTTAGGTGAGGCAGCAAATTTCAATGGGGCGGTTTAGCAAAAAAGCGCCGCGCCGCCAAGCATTGATGTTTCATAGCCAAGTCATTGCCAATTCCCATTGATCTATGTCATCCTAATTGTCCTGCCGTGACAAATTACATACATAAATGAGGTCCCTATGCCCTTTAGCGCATCAGCTTCTCGCTATGACAAAATGGAATATCGCCGTTCTGGCCGTTCCGGACTAAAGCTTCCCGCCATCAGCCTTGGCCTTTGGCAAAATTTTGGCGGCACGCGCGATTATCCAACCGCCCTTGAGATTTTGGCTTATGCCTTTGATCAAGGTGTCACCCATTTCGACCTGGCCAACAATTACGGCCCGCCTCCTGGCTCTTCTGAAGAGTTGTTTGGTCAAATGATGCTGCATGACTTTAAGCCCTATCGTGATGAGATGATCATCTCTTCCAAAGCGGGCTACGAAATGTGGCCTGGCCCTTATGGCGAATTTGGGTCGCGCAAATATCTCATCGCCAGCTGTGACCAAAGCCTGAAGCGTTGCAATGTCGATTATTTCGACATTTTCTATTCGCACCGCTTTGATCCAGAAACACCATTGGAAGAAACAATGGGCGCCCTCGCCTCGCTTTATCATCAAGGCAAGGCCCTTTATGTCGGCGTTTCTTCTTATCCGCGTGAGCAAACCATTGAAGCTCACCGCATTTTGAAAGAAATGGGTGTGCCCCTCACCATTCACCAACCGTCCTATTCCATCCTCAATCGTTGGATAGAAGATGATGGCACCTTGGACGCATTGGGCGAATTGGGCGTGGGCTGCATTGCCTTCTCGCCTTTGGCGCAAGGCGTGTTGAGCGGCAAATATTCAAAAGGCAAAGGCGAAAACACCCGCGCCTCTGAAAAATCATCCTCCGTTGCCGCTTCCCATCTTGAAATGGGCGTGATCGACGCAGCAGATCGCCTCAACGAAATCGCGAAATCACGCGGCCAAACTTTGGTGCAATTGGCCTTGGCGTGGGCCTTGCGTCGCACAGAAATGACATCCGCATTGATCGGCGTGCGTACGCTCGAGCAGCTCAAAGATAATCTGGGCGCACTCGACAATCTGGACCTAAGCGACGACGAAATCACCGCCATCGACAAGGCCTCAGAAGGTGGATTGATGAACCTGCACCCGCAGCCAGAAGGCTGGTTGCGTTAAGGCTTTATTAAGCTAGTCAATACGTGAAGAATTCACGTCACATTTGAACCAAACTTTGGCGTCAGCGTGATCCCTATATTTTTTAAGGATTGCCTGATGCCAAAATTTTTTATCGCCGCAATTGCGGTCTATTTTGCCTTTTCAACAACAAGTTATGCACTCGATTGCACCGAAGAACTTCGGGAGAAGATTTGCTTTGGCAATACGGCCTATTGCACGGCGCCAGCCTCTCCAAAAACTCAAAACATGATTGTTGAGATTGCTGAAGAAAGCTCGCCGCTGGCGCAAAAGCTATTTTGCGATATTTATCACATTAGAATTGTAAAGAATATTCGAGGAACCCAGATAGGGGACTATAAAAATATTGGCGAGCTTGGGGTCGTGAGAATTGTTGCCGATCACTACTCGCGCTATTTCGAGGACCTATCATCAAAGTTTGGAAAGTACTCCATTGGCGATGGTCAACTCACTATCATCGATGCAAGCGGCGCCCCTCGCCGCCTTGACGATAAATCAACTGAGAAAGCACTTCTCAGAAACTTACTTCTCCACGAATTGGCCCACCATTTCGAATTTAAATTTCTGGGCGATCACGCCTATCAATGCTCCAAGGCGAACTACATCGTTCCACCGAAAAGGGTGAGAAAGCTCATTGATCAAATCCGCCATAAAGTTGAATGGACTGATTGGATAGAAGAGGATTTCCGCGCCTTTTACGCCTATCTTTTGCAAACAGACAAGCCAACGCTTTATGGAACCACCAATTTAGCCGAGGATTTTGCAGAGCTATTCGAGTATTTCCACTTCATCCATTATTATGGCGAGAACGAAATTCTCAGACATAAAGATGGATCACTTGCCGTTGATTTTGCTGAACGTTTTAAGGCACCCATTATGCAAAACAAAGTGCGCTTGATGGAAGTCCTCATGGCGCACCCGGATTTTGATAGTGAGGATGCGAAGCAATGGCGGCGAGACTTTGAGAGATGCGAGGGCGTTTTCAGTGCGGAGAATCTCTCGCCACAGAACGTGGCGTCTAATCGTTGATTTTCATCATCTCGCTGGTTTGATCCCACCCAAGGCTTTCATAAATCGGCTCGGCCTTTTGTGAGGCGTGGAGCACCATGGTGGAGACGCCCCGTGCTTTAAACTCTTGCTCTGCGCAGCTCACCAGAAATTTGGCGATGCCCTTGCCACGGTGATTGGGGTCGACATAGACATTGGCGATATAGCCGCGATGCGCTTCTTCCTCATGATGGAAGTGCGGCGCCCAATCGATAAGCCATTGGCCGATGCCGGCAACAGCTTCACCATCGCGTTCAACAATAAAGCCGAAATAGCGGCCATCGCCCAACCGCTCCTGCAGCCAAGGGCGGAAATAGGCCGTCATTTTCTCAAGGCTTTTGCGGGTGCGCGTGCCAGCGTCCGAAAACATCAATTCGCGCTGTGCGCAAATCAGATCAAGATCGCTTTCACGCACCGCGCGCAGTCGGTAGCCTTTGGGCAGGTCCATTATGCAGGCTCTGGCAATTTGCCAATCTTTTTGCGCCAAATCGCCGGTGCGATTTCGTGCACGCTTTGCCCGGTGGAATCCACGGCCACCGTCACGGGCATATTTTCCACCTCAAATTCATAAATGGCTTCCATGCCCAATTCTTCAAAAGCCACAACGCGTGAAGAGCGAATGGCTTTGGAAATAAGATACGCTGCACCACCAGTGGCCATCAAATAGGCGGCCTTATGCTTGGCAATGGCATCACGCGCCACGGGGCCGCGCTCGGCTTTGCCGATCATTGCGATCAGACCGGTTTTTTCCAGCATCATTTCAGTGAATTTGTCCATGCGGGTGGCGGTTGTTGGACCTGCAGGGCCAACAGCTTCGCCGGAAACCGGATCAACTGGCCCCACATAATAGATGGCACGGTTGGTGAAATCGACGCCTTCTGGCAAGCCTTCGCCGCTTTCATAGAGCGACTGAATGCGTTTGTGCGCCGCGTCGCGCCCCGTCAAGATTTTGCCATTGAGCAACAGGCGGTCGCCCTGTTTCCATGTGGCCACTTCTTCTGGCGTAAGCGTATCCAAATCTACACGTTTTGCGCCCGTAGATGGTTTCCAACCAATATCTGGCCATGCGCTGAGCGGTGGTGGTGTCAGGTCAGCCGGGCCTGTGCCGTCCAGTTCAAAATGTACGTGTCGGTTTGCGGCGCAGTTTGGTGCCATGCCCACAGGCTTTGAGGCGGCATGAGTTGGCATGTCCAACACTTTCACGTCGACCACTGTCGTCAGGCCGCCAAGGCCTTGTGCGCCAATGCCGAGGGCATTGACCTTTTCATAAAGTTCAAGCCGCAATTCTTCTGCTGTAGAGTTTGGACCACGGGCAATCAAATCTTGAATATCGACTGGCGCCATCAATGACTTTTTAGCCAGATACATTGCCTTTTCCGGCGTGCCGCCAATGCCAATGCCCAACACGCCTGGGGGGCACCAGCCCGCGCCGAGGGTTGGTACAGTTTTCAAAACCCATTCCACAATATCATCGCTTGGGTTCAACATGGCCAGCTTGGCCTTGTTTTCAGAGCCGCCACCTTTGGCCGCCACGGTCACGTCCACCTTGTCACCGGCCACCATTTCATAGTGGATTACCGCTGGGGTATTGTCGCCAGAGTTTTTCCGAGCGCCTGCGGGGTCAAGCAATAGTGACGCGCGCAGCAAGTTGCTGTCTGTTTCCGCGTAAGCTTGGCGCACGCCTTGGTTGACCATATCCTCAACCGACATGTCGCTATCCCAACGCACATCCATACCGATTTTCAGAAACACAACTGCAATGCCTGTATCCTGACAGATGGGGCGATGTCCTTCGGCGCACATGCGTGAATTGGTCAAAATCTGCGCAATAGCATCTTTGGCCGCAGGATTTTCTTCCTTCTCATATGCCTTAGCCACCGCTTCGACATAATCGAGCGGATGATAATAAGAGATAAACTGAAACGCGTCGGTGATCGACTGGATGAAATCTTCTTTTTTGATGGCAGGCATAAGTCCCTCGCGACAAAGGTTAAACGACTGAAAGTCTTCTCCCATGAGTTGGTCGATTTTGCAACTAGACCAAGGGTTAAAACGCACATCGCGCTAAAAGACTATATCTCGCTTTTCGTGAATTTCAGGGTCAAATTCCATCGGTTTTGCCCGATTGAGCTTCCAATTGGTGTTGATGCCCTTGAAGTGCCAGAAATGCACGCCCTCCACATAACGCCGTCCCAATTGCGCGCGGTTCTCAATCCAGTGCATATAAGGGAACACCTTCAGCTTCTTGAACCATTTTCGCTTCGGGTCGATTGCCCATTTCCCTGCATAGCAATAGTTGCGCTTTTCATCTTTCGCGACTGAAGTGAAATCCCGATGATCCCCCAAATTTCCCTCGGCTATCGGCTCGACCCAAATGCCTTTCATGGCCAAAATGCCAAGGCTCGATCGTTCTGCGAGCGTGAACACATCGGCGGCACCGTTGCTGTTGGCAAGTTCGTCAACATCAAGATTGAGGATGGATTTGGCTTTCATGCCAAATCGGCGCAGCACAATTGTCATCAACGCGATCTGCAAGAAGTGCGCCCAATAGGGGTTTACCTTGAGAATTTCATCTTTCGCGCAATATGGATATGGCATGCTCACCACCAGCACCTTTTGCAGCCCTTTGACGGATTGCAACGTCTCAACCAAATCGCCGATTTCATATTGATCTGAGCCATTGTCGAACAGGATAATGCTGGTCACTTTTTGATGCCGCACATGATAGTCCGCCCAAAACTTAATCCAGTTCAGATCATTATTTTTCGACAAGGTGAACATTAAATTTTCACCTTCGAGTTGCGCACAGCTATTAGCCTGGACGTTCATTGAATACACTTCACCGGCGAGTTGCATCTCAATTTCAACAGTGTCCTCCGGCACGTCTTTTAGCTGTGTGGTCATCACCGTCAGCGAAAAGAAATGTTTTGCTTTTACAATTTTGCCCGAGGGCAACGCCTTGTATGTCGCCTTCTTGTAGTGCGCTTTTAGATTTGTTGGGGTGGGACCGACGCACAAAACATTACGCACTGCTTCATCCCAAAAACAGTCATAATAAAGCGTTGTGAAATCAAAGCTTTCTAAGAACTTTTGTGGCCGCTCTCGCTTTGGATTTTTCGGCAAACGTTGAACAGAACGATCAGCACCCAATCGAATTGTTGAAAAGCACACTTCTTCCTGTGTCTTCTTCTCAATTTCCACCAGAAACCCACATGACGGCCTATTCATATTATTGTCCAAATATCTCGTTCAGCTTCTTGGCCAAAAACTCATCCTTCACGTGCTTCTTCGGGTCATAGGGCTCTGTAATATGCCGCTTATGCTGCCACTCCGCTCGCTCACCTTTCTGTGTTTTCGCCCGCCAGCCAGTGTTTATGCCAGCGAAATGATAACATTTAAAATCTCGTGCTACGGGATAAGGGTTCCACACCCCCTCTATCCAGTGTGTGTTTGGCAAAGCAATTTTGTTCTTGGGGCGAACTTTTCTTGGCGCCATAGCCCACTTTTTCATATGATCCTGTGCGCCTAGCTTATGCATATTGCGAAAGGCAAAATCGTTGAAGTTTATCTGATCCTTCTCATTCACATTAGGAAGAAGAACGTTTTCGACTAGAAACCGTTGAAATTTTGAACAACCGAAAAACCGTTTTTTCGTCACTTCAAAAATTGAGCGCCCTTTTGATGATAGGACTAACTCGTCGACGTCAACGTTCAACATAGAATGTGCGAGTGAGGCCAATCTTAGATATAGAGACATATACATGACAGGCTGAGCGAAACGCACATAACCGCTCTCGCCATGATCTTGTCCCACCTTATCCATTACGCCAAAATGGAAGGGCCAATCGACAACAGCCGTCTGTTCAATGCCAGCGACATTTTGCAAAATATTCGAAATATCTTGATGTGAATAAGAATTTGATTTGTTATCATATACAACAACAGCATTGGCACCGTGTTCAACGTGGTAAAACTTCGCCCAATTGGCAATCCACTCTAGATTGTTGTTATTGTTAATACAAAAAACAACCTTTTTATCCTCAAATTTGTTGCTTAGATTAGATCCAATTTGGGTCGTAATACTTTGATCCGCAATCTGTAGCGTCAGGAATTTGTCAACTTCCGGCAGTTCTACATATGCAACACAAGCTGTCCGAGATTTCACAAAACTCAATTTGGATTTGATGCCTGACTGCTCTCCCACAATATAGGCTTGCTCTAAACTACTAGCCAAGTTTTGCTGTTGTGGCCCCACGAACCAAACAGTCTTGCCGCAAACATCTCTAAAAACATCATAGAATAGACCAAATTGATCGAAACCCTGCCAAAATGCTTTCGGGCGTTGAAGTTTAGGTTGCAGCGGTTGTCTTTCTAAAGAACCACGCGCATCTAGAAAAACTGAATTGGGAGTTATGATGTTCGCCATCAGCTCACCTTGACCTCTTTCTTGTCGACAAGAAACACATCACGAAGAACTCTTTCCAAAAAGACATCTTTCACATGCAAGTTGTTGTCAAAAATTACTCGATTGTTTCGCTCGTGTTGCCACTCCCGTGTGATGGCCATGTCGTCATTTTTACGCCAATCGCATGTGATACCGGCAAAGTGGTAACATTTGAATTCCTTTGCAACTGGATAGGGATTTATCACTCCGTAAATTCGATGTGTCCATAAGATTGGCGCCTTGCTTATCCGCCTGAGCTTTGAAGGTGCTATAATCCATTTCTTGTATTGGTCTTGCCGAGACAAATGATTCTTGTTTCTGAAATAAAATTCGCGGAAGGATGGTAGATCATTTGTTATTTGGGGTTCGCGCACATTTTCAACCAAATAACGTTCGAACTTTAGGCATCCAAAAAAACGCCTTTCAACAACTTCAAAAATTGAATTTCGTTCTGTTGAGACAACCAGTTCGTCGATATCAACATTCAGAATGGAATTTGCGAACATCCCGTATCTCAGGAAGAGTTCCATGTGCGCGACGCGCTGTGCAAATAGGATTTGACATCGCTGATGTTGACTTTGTGCAACTGGATCAAGAACGCCAAACTTGAACGGCCAATTGATCGCAATAGCGCGCTTAACGCCTGGCACCTCGTTTAATGCAGATTCGATGTCTTGTGTTGTATATGCAGTGGAATTGTTGTCGAAAATGACAAAAGTATCAGCGGCGTGCTCTTTGACATAAAAGTGGGCCCAATCCGCGATCCACTTCAAATCATTGTCTTTGCTAATGCAATAAACAATTCGGCTGCCGCTATTTGCTTCGCTGAAATTTTCACCGATCCCCACATTTAGCGTGTGACCAGCAATTTCCACTTTTGCTTCATCATCAGTTTCCGGCAGATTGGCGTAGCCAACAATCGCATGATTATTTTTGATGAATCGGAGCTTTTTTCTTCTTCCCGATCGATTGCCTTCAACCCAGATAGGCAACACTTCAGCTTTTAGATTCATCAACTCTGGCCCAAGAAACCAGACCCGTTTGCCAGAGATGTCGCGGAAGACGCTATAGAATATCCCGCGCTGATCGAATTCAGCCATGAACTGATCAGAGCGCGGGATTTCGGGTGAAATGGGTTGGCGAAGAATTTTGCTATCTTCTGGCAAGAAGACTGAATTTAAATCGCCAACCATGTTCCTAACCCCGCAATTCGGCCTTGGTGGCCTTTTGCACGGCGGCCACCACTTTTTGGCTGATCGCGTCGATCTCTTCGTCGGTGAGGGTTTTGTCTTTGGGTTGAATGGTAACTTCAATGGCCAAAGATTTTTTCCCTTCGCCCAAATTGCCGCCTTCAAACACGTCGAATAGGCTGACATTGGAGATCAGTTTTTTGTCGGCAGAGCCGGCAGCTTTTAGCAGTTTTCCTGCTTCCACATTGCTGTCTGCAACAAATGCGAAGTCACGCTTAACGGTTTGCAGATCAAACAAGGTTAGCGGTGGCTTGGTTTTGGTTGCTTTTGTCCGCGGCTGTGGAATGGCATCCAAATTTAGCTCAAACGCTGCGATGGATTTTGGCAAATCCAATTCCTTGATCAATTTTGGATGCAGTTCACCGAACCAGCCAATGATGTTTTTAGGCCCCAATTGCACACGACCACCGCGCCCTGGGTGAGACCAGTCAGCAGGTTCTGCAACGATTTGCAAATTGTTTGGATCCACGCCCAATTGCGCCAATGTCTCGAACAAATCAGCTTTTGCTTCAAAAACGTCGGGCTTTTGCGCCTTGCCTTGCCAGTCGCGACCCACCTGACCATGGGTATCCAAGCCTGCGCGCACGCCAGCAGCGAAACTGGATTGGCCATCGGGTGCCGCGGATTTAAACACCTGCCCAACTTCAAACAAAGACAGGTCCGCTGTGCCGCGATTGGTGTTGCGGTTTACTGCCGCCAGCAAGCCCGGCAGCAATGATGGGCGCATATCGCTCAATTCGGCGCTAATCGGGTTTTCAAGCTTCAGCTCATCTTGACCACCGCCAAACGCGACCGCTTCCTTTTCAGAAATGAAGGACCATGTCACCGCTTCATTATAACCGCGTGCGGCCAAGGCACGACGGGCAATGCGGCGACGGTTTTGGATAGTGGTGAGCATTTTTGGTGCGACGCTGGTCAGGCGTGGCAATGGATCCACCGGCACATTGTCGACGCCGACAATGCGCATCACTTCTTCCACCAAATCGGCTTTGCCTTCAATGTCCGGGCGGTAAGAGGGCACAGCCACCTTCACCACATCGCCAGAACCAGCAACCCAGAAGCCCAAACGGGTCAACACGGCTTTGACTTCAGCAAAAGGCACTTTGAGGCCGGTCAAGCGTGTGATCTCGGCCAGCGGGAAATCAATCACTTTTTCTTCTGGCTGCACGTCGCCTGTCACGGTGATTTCATGCACTTCGCCGCCGCAAATCTCTTGAATAAGTTTTGTGGCCAACTCCAACCCAGGCAAAGTCAATTCTGGATCAACATGACGCTCCAAGCGGTAGCGCGCATCTGAGTTGATGCCAGTTTTGCGGCCCGTTTGGGCGATTTCGATTGGCTCCCACCATGCGCTTTCGAGAAACAGGCTGGTGGTCTCTTCCGTACAGCCGCTTTCTTCGCCGCCCATAATGCCGCCAATACAAAGCGGGCCATTATCGTCGGCCAAGATGCACATGGTTTCATCAAGCGCATAGGTTTTTCCATCAAGAGCCAGAATTTCTTCGCCCTTTTTGGCATTCCGCGCGTGGAATTGCCCGTTGACCTTGTCCGCATCATAGGCATGCAGCGGACGGCCGCGATCATAGGACACATAGTTAGTGATGTCGGCCAAGGCGTTAATCGGACGTAGGCCAATGGCGATCAAGCGCTGTTGCAGCCATTCTGGTGACGGGCCATTTTTCACATTTTTGAACAAGCGCCCGGCAAATTGCTTACAAGCTTGCGGTTCGCCTTCGCCAAAGCGGAACTCAACCGAAATGTCGCCTTTGCCGTCCAGCGTGGCGGGCACTGGCTGCACGGTGCCGTCTTTCAGCTCTCCAATGCCAGCGGCGGCCAAGTCGCGAGCCACGCCATAAATGCCGGTGCAATCGCCCCGGTTTGGGGTGATGGCGATATCGACGACCACATCGTTCAGCTTGGCATAATCCACATAGCGCTCACCGACAGGTGCATCAGCGGGCAAATCGATAATGCCGTCATGATCGTCAGAAAGCAGCAATTCGCGCTCGGAGCACAACATGCCGTTGCTTTCCTCGCCGCGGATCACGCCTTTGCTGAGCACAAAATCTGTGCCCGGAATGTAAGTGCCGGACGAGGCGAAAACGCCTTTCATGCCGGTGCGGGCGTTTGGGGCACCGCACACAACTTTGACAGGCTCGCCTTTGCCCGTATTGACCATGCATACGCGCAGCTTATCGGCATTAGGGTGCTTTTCAGCTGAAATCACTTCGCAAACCGTAAAATCCGCAAGGGTCTTTGCCTGATCTTCAACCTCTTCCACCTCAAGCCCGATCTGGGTGAGGGTTTCAATGATCTCATCATTCGACGCCGTGGTCTCCAGATGATCTTTTAGCCAGTCAATTGTGAATTTCATCGGTTTTACTCTTTTGTCGTCGTTTGATCTGCCAACACCTCAATCAGTTTGAAGCGTTCGCAAACAAGTTTCATTTCAGGCGCAAACCCGCCATTGCGGGTGAAATAGTCTTTGTGGCCATCATGCCAATATTGATAGCTCAGATCGCCCTCGCCTTCAGCGCGGGCAAAATCTTCATCCACCTCGTCAAAGCGTTTCACCTCAACAGATGTGGTTTCAATGATGCATTGGGGCACCCCGTCCCAATTGGGCACGATATAGCGCTGCCCCACTTGCGGCAAAGGTTCACCGTCGGCTTCATAGTGAGCCAACGCACCGCAGGTCGCGGTCTTTTTGCCCTCTACGATTAGGCCCACCAGCTCATTGCACAGCGCTTCGCTGTCGCCAAATTCGGAAATTTCCAATTGGCGCAAATGCTGCGGCAGGCTGGAAACGATGAAAAAGCGCTTGAGCATATGCGCATAACCGCGTGCATCATCAATCGCGTAGTGGCTGTGAGGCTGAAAACCGATCCAACTGTCCGGCACCCGGCGGGTAGTCCAATCAGCGTGATGTTCGCCCGACAAAATTCCTGCCATGGTATAGATGTCGGCGCAGCCGCCGCTGAAAATTACCTGGCTGTGGGTCGGGCCGGAAAAAACCCGCGAGCGTGTATATAGATCAAGATAATGATCGACAAATATGCCATCAAAGATGAGCGGCGCAGCGGCGAAAACTTTGCGACCTTCAAAGCCCTTCACCCAAGCCGCATATTCCTTCATCACCTTCTCAGGTGATTGGGCATTTTCCGTCGCGGCCTTGTAGGCTTCAGGTTCGCTTTTCCACCATTCCATGGTTTTGGGATCGGGCACCCGGTCTTTGCGCGGCTCAAGCACAGCTTGAAACTCGCCCAAAAATTGGCCGCGTCGATTCATCGCCACACTGGCAAAGCTCATCATAGAGTTGCGCAGCGGGCTGGGGCCATCGCTTTCAATGTCGGTCACGATATAGATTTCATCCATATCGCTGACGGGCATGGTCACGAAGACAATCCTCCAAACAGGGTCGGCAGATCCAGTGGACGGAATCCATAATGGTCAAGCCAGCGTTGATCCGCGCCGAAGAAATCGCGCAGGTCAGGCATGCCATATTTCAGCATGGCAATCCGGTCGATGCCCATTCCCCAGGCAAAGCCTTGATAGACATCTGGGTCGAGGCCGCAATTGCGGATCACATTGGGGTGCACCATGCCGCAGCCCAGAATTTCCATCCAGTCACTGCCCTCACCAATTTTCACTTCGTTGCCAGAGCGGTCGCACTGCACATCCACTTCCATGGACGGTTCCGTGAACGGGAAGAAAGACGGGCGGAAGCGGGTTTTGACGTGATCAACTTCAAAGAAGGCGGTCAAAAACTCTTCCAGCACCCAGCGCAACTGGCCGATATGAGATGATTTATCGATCACCAAGCCTTCCAACTGGTGGAACATGGGCGTGTGGGTTTGGTCGCTGTCGCAACGATAGGTGCGCCCCGGAATCACGATGCGGATTGGCGGCTCTTGGGTTTCCATGGTGCGGATTTGCACTGGCGACGTGTGCGTGCGCAGCACCATCTTGCCCTGATTGCTGCCTTCGCCTTCGTCCTGCTTCATGAAAAAGGTGTCGTGCATTTCCCGCGCTGGGTGACCTTCGGGGAAGTTCAGCGCGGTGAAGTTGTAATAATCGCTTTCAATGTCCGGCCCTTCGGCAATGGCAAAACCCATGTCGGAAAAGATGGCAGTGATTTCATCAATGGTCTGGCTGATTGGGTGGATCGAGCCGCGTTGCATTGGGCCCTTTTGCAGAGGCAAAGTGATGTCCACTTTCTCTGAGGCCAGTTTGGCTTCCAAAGCGGCATTTTCCAAATCTTCGGCTTTCGCATCAATTTGCGCTGCCACTTCGGTTTTCAATCCGTTGAGCGCGGGGCCTGCCACTTGCCGCTCTTCGGGGGTCATTTTGCCCAAGCCTTTTAGCTGTTCAGAAATGGAACCCTTTTTGCCCAAAGCGCCCACGCGCACCGCGTCCAGCTCTTTCAGGTCAGCCGCATTTTCAACAGCGGTCAGGATTTCAGATTTGAGCGCATCCAGCGCCTTGGTATCAACCATTTTATCGGACCCCTTGTCCCGTTTATTCTTTTTTATCCAGCAAAAGTTTTGCGCACCATACAAACGCAGAAAGCCTTGCACCAGCCCCAAAATGGAGGGTGGCGCAAGGCTTTAATTTCGGCCTCAGAAAAGATAAGGCGAGGAATGCTTAGCTGGCAACCCGAGCGTGGGTTGTTGCGTCAACATCCTTAAGGTAACCGAGCGCGTTTTTGGCAGTTTCAACCAGCGCTTTGAAGCTTTCTGGCTCACGTACAGCCAAGTCAGCCAATACTTTACGGTCAACCGCAACCTCAGCTTTGCTGAGGCCGTCGATAAATCGACCATATGTCAAGCCGTGTTCACGAACAGCAGCGTTAATCCGCTGGATCCACAAAGCACGGAAATTACGTTTTTTCGCCTTACGGTCGCGATATGCGTACTGACCCGCTTTTTCAACCGCCTGCTTAGCAACGCGGATGGTATTTTTGCGACGGCCATAATAACCTTTGGCTGATTTGAGCACTTTTTTATGACGGGCGTGGCTCGTTGCGCCTCTTTTTACACGTGACATGGATTTAGTCCTTAAAAGTCAGAATATTAGGCGTAAGGCAGGAATTTTTTGATCGTACGCGCATCTTGATCACACATTGCGCTCGTGCCACGGTTTTGACGGATATATTTACCGTTGTGGCTGATCAAACGGTGGCGTTTGCCTGCTGCTGCTGCCATGACTTTGCCAGTGCCAGTCACTTTGAAGCGCTTTTTAGCGCCAGACTTTGTCTTAAGCTTGGGCATTTTGCTTTTCCTTCTTGTTGCCTCCTCCCCGGTGGGATTTGGCGGTTTTAAGCATTTTGGATCGACACGGCATACCCTTGTCAGGCCGGACGATCCGCTTGAACTCGTGGGTTATAAGAGCACAAAGGCAAAATTGCAAGTCTTTGTTGGCTTATCTTTCAATGGTTTTTAGGTGTCGTGTTGGTCGATTAGAATATCGTTGCCATCCGGATCTTTGAACATGGCCATTTTGGGATAATCTTCGCCGCCCATTTGGCGTGAATAGTCGACGCCCAATTCGTCCAGTTTTTTGTGGATGGGGCCAATATCTGTGGGATTAAACGTCATGATGTTTTGATCGAACATGCCTTGAAACAAGCCGATTTTGGCGTCGCCATTTTGCAGCACCAGCCAGTTTTGCGCCTGGTCACCGGCCACAATTTCAAAGCCGAGATTTTGATAAAACTGCTTTGAGACCTCAATGTCCTTCACGGTCAAGCTTACGGAAAAACGTCCTAGGTTCATTTTACCCTCCCACGGGTTGGTTGTTGTGTTTTGATTTTGTCCAGAAATAATGCCCCAGCCCGCCCAGCACAGAGACGACCAAGCCGATCATCCACACGGTAGCGGCCATCACCAAAAAGACCATGACGGGCTGAGCAAACATTTCGCGCTGCGCCATGGCTTCGTCCACCATGCGCTCATATTCTGGCCCCTCCTGCACAGGCAGGGTGCTGATGTAATATTGGAAATAGGCATCCATAAAGCCGGGATTGATCATAAAGGTATAGACCACATCGCAAAGGGCGAAGATCACGCCTGCGGTGAAGGCAATGCCAATGCCAAAAATTATGCGTTGCCACAGGCTCGGCCTATCCGCCCGCTCTTTAAAGTGCTGGTGCATGGCAAAAAGAATGATCGCCAATGCGGCGATCATGCCCACATAGCCTGCCACTTCGGCCATGCCCATATTCTGCGCCTGATTGCCCGCGACCATAATGTACGATCCGAGCATAAACAGCGTCATCACTGCGCCGACAATGGCACCCCATTTGATGATTGATTGCATATTGTCCCCCAACCTGCTTATTGATCTCATCATCTTGACCGAAACAGGTGTAATTGTCCTCCCCCAAAAGGAGGAAGCGGGCATTTATTCAATCAATCCAAGGGCACGCGCTTCGCTTGCCGCCTCGGTGCGGTTGGCGACATCCAGCTTGAGGAAGA
Source organism: Maritalea sp. S77 (assembly GCF_049801075.1). NCBI lineage: Bacteria > Pseudomonadati > Pseudomonadota > Alphaproteobacteria > Hyphomicrobiales > Devosiaceae > Maritalea > Maritalea sp. S77. The sequence continues at coordinate 91,146 of NZ_JBNAGG010000005.1, forward strand.
TGTTTTTTACGTGGGTTTTGATGGTGGATGGCGCCACCTTTAGCTGCGCTGCAATTTGCTTGTTGGTGTAGCCATGCACCAGAAAAATCAGCACGTCAGTCTCGCGTTCTGTCAGGCCAATTTCGGCTATGCGCTGCTCGTCACGCACCGGGACCTCGGGTGCGGGTGTGCCGAATTTGGGTCGCGCCCAAAACCACACACCAAGTGCACCCAGCACCAAAAAGATTAATGCGATCAGGCTAGGATAAAGCGCACTTGGCCAAAAATAGGCGTATGATGTGCGGCGCAAAAATTCCAATAAGATGAGGAACAGCGCCAGCAATCCACCATATCTTAAAATCGTTCCGCGCATCGCTTGGTCCATTAAAAAGAAAAGGGCCCCTCAAAAGGCGCCCTTCAAACACGATTATATCGTCAAAGCCTATTTGGTTGCTGTCGGGGCCAAGATCATGATCATCTGGCGACCTTCAGTTTTTGGCTTGGCTTCGACTTTTGAAATCTCTTGAACGCGCTCGCGAACTTGATTCAAAAGCTGCAGTCCCAATTCCTGGTGCGCCATTTCACGTCCACGGAAGCGCATGGTGACCTTAACCTTATCACCGCCTTCCAAAAACTTGACGATGTTGCGCATCTTGACCTCAAAGTCATGCGTGTCCGTATTCGGACGCATTTTGATTTCTTTGACGTCGATAACTTTTTGCTTTTTGCGTGCTTCGGCTGCTTTCTTTTGTGCTTGGTATTTATATTTACCCAAGTCCAAAATCTTACAAACAGGCGGTTTCGCGTTAGGCGAAATTTCAACCAGATCCAGGCCCGCGTCTTGCGCCATGGTCATGGCATCGCGCGTGTTCACCACACCGCGGTTTTCACCTTCGGCATCAATGAGCTGAACTTCTGGAACATTAATTTCCCGATTTGAACGGGGACCATCTTTTTGGGGTTGTACAGGTCTTTGTGGACGACGAATGGTGTCAATTCCTTCTTTTGACAAAAGATATTAGTTGCGAGGCATAAAATCTGGTCAAATGCGCTCAAAGTCAACACCTTGACCAAAAGATTCGCTACGAAACGAAAAAATAGTGCGCTCGGTTCCAAAAGAAAAGCAAATGCAGCAACCAACCCATTGGATTGAACATCAAAATCACCGCTCTAGCCACAAATTGGCGGTCATCCACAAGCCGGGCGACGAACCGGGGCTCTTCTGGTTAGGTGGGTTTATGTCCAATATGTGCGGCGGCAAGGCCGAGGCTATGGAAGCGCTGGGACAAGAATTGAGTCTTTCCACCACGCGATTTGATTATGCCGCCCATGGTCAATCCAGCGGCGACTTTCGTGATCAAACCATTTCCAGTTGGCTTTCAGATGCCATCGCGGTTTACGAGAAATTCGCGGAAGGGCCGCAAATACTGGTCGGTTCGTCTATGGGCGCATGGATTGCCTTGTTGCTCAATCGATATCTGCTTGAGCAGGGCCAGCCACCCGCCAAAGCGTTGGTGTTGATCGCACCGGGTGTGGACTTTACTAAGCGCCTATTGCCACACCGGTTTGCGCCGGAAGATTTTACCAAATTGGAAACGGAGGGCGAGTTGCTGCGCGAAAGCCGCTATGGCGACGGGCCGTATATTTACACCAAAGATTTGGTTGAAGATGGCAACGCGCATTCTTTGTTGGATCAACCGCTGAAAACAGGCGCACCAGTGCACATTATTCATGGTGGGGAAGACCCGGATGTCCCACTCGCCCATGCGCAAGAAATCTATCGCCATTTTCTGCATGATGATGCACGCTTTACGCTGGTGCCGGATGGCGACCATCGACTGAGCCGCCCCGAGGATTTGGCCCTCATGCAAAAGATTATCCGCTCATTTGCGTCAGAATAGCTTCCAAGCCTTCGCGATAAGTCGGGAATTTCAGCTTAATGCCAAGCTCTTTTGAAAGCCGCGCATTGCCGCAACGCTTATTGTCGCCATAGAAGGACCGCGCCATTGGCGTCATTTCGGCGGTTTCAAACGGCTCTTCTGGTGGCAGAGGCAAACTGGCCAGTTGTGCAGCATGTTCGATCACAATTTGCGGCGGTGCAGGCTCATCGTCTGCCCCATTAAACACGCCCGTCGCCTGCTTGAGTGCAGCAGCATTTAAGATCTGGGCAATATCCACCACATGGATGCGGTTAAACACTTGGCCCGGCTTGAAGATGCGGCGCGATTTGCCCTGCTTCAATTTTTCAAAGGTTGAACGACCGGGGCCATAAATGCCCGCCAAGCGGAAAATGGCGAAGTCGATTCTGGCGGCACGACATGCTTCCGCCCAAGCCTGTTCTGCCGTCACCCTCCACTGGCCGCGCTTGGACACGGGGGCAGGCTGCGTCGCTTCAGAAATCCAAGCGCCATCAAAGTCGCCATAAACACCAACAGTGGACAGATAGCCGACCCATTTCAAATTGGGGCAGCTCTTTTTTAGATCACCCAGCGCAGGCAAAACGGGGTCACCCTTTTCCGATGGGCTAGCAGAAATCACCAGATGGGTGGTGGTTGCCAAGTGAGCCGCTACGGCGTCGGTCATTTTCCCATCGAACAGTTCAACAGTGAAGCCTTCCGCTTCCAGCGCGTCTTTCTTTTCGGCTGAACGCGTGGTGCCCACCACGTCGCCGTCAAAGCCTTTGGCGATATATTGCCCGGAATAGCCCAAGCCAAAAATAAACATTTTCATTGTGCGGTCCGGTCCCATTCTGCGCGTACAATTTGCTCTTGCTCAGCGGCATAATGCGCTTGGCGCAGTTGGTCAAACGCTGTTTGTTCACAATGTTGATCCATGGCCCAAACCGCAGAGGCGCGCACCAACGGACTTTGATCAGTCAGCAACGCCTCAATTGCAGCCACAATATCAGGTTTGTTGGGTGCATTGCCCAAGGCAATCAACACATTGCGGATAAAGGCATCGCGCCCCAAGCGCTTAATGGGTGAGCCCTTGAAGAAGGCGCGGAACGCCGCATCATCAAAGGTAGCCAGTTCCACCAACTCTGGTGAGCGCAATTCATCGCGGCTGTGCAGTTTTTCATCTCGCGCGACGGAGGCAAATTTATTCCACGGGCACACCGCCAAGCAATCATCGCAGCCATAGATGCGATTGCCGATGGGTTTGCGAAACTCCACTGGAATAACGCCCTTATATTCATTGGTGAGATAGGCAATGCAGCGTCGTGCATCCAATTGATAAGGTGCAGGAAATGCGTTGGTGGGGCACACCTCTAAACAGCGGCGGCAATTGCCGCACCGGTCTTTGCCCGGCTGGTCCGGCTCAAAAGCATAATCAGTGAGGATTGTGCCTAGAAACAACCAGCACCCATGGTCGCGGCTCACCAAAACCGTGTGTTTGCCTTGCCAGCCAATGCCCGCTTGCTCCCCAAGCGGCTTTTCCATCAGCGGTGCCGTGTCAACAAACACTTTCACTTCGCAATCGCCTTGCCGTGCCAAGAGGCCTGCAATTTCTTTCAGCTTGCCTTTGATGATGTCGTGATAATCGCGATGGCGGGCATAAACGGAGATGAGGCCGTTTTCCATGTCGTCCAATTGCTCCAGCGGATTTTGATCCGGCCCGTAATTGTAGCCCAACACAATCGCTGATTTGGCCTCTGGCCACATATGTTTTGGTGTGGCGCGACGATCGATTGTATCTTTCAGCCAATGCATGTCGCCGTGAAAATCTTGCGCCAAAGCTTCGCTCAGCCTCTCCGGTGCATCTGGGTGGCCAGTTGCATCGCCAATGCCAAAAGCCACAAAGCCCAAATCGCAGGCACGGGCTTCTATGGTTTGGCGCAATTTATCTGGCGACAGGGACACGGCTTAAAAGTCTAAATCCGCATAGGATTTGGACGCAGGCATCCCCAAAACGCGGTCCGTCAGCAAGGTGCGGAAGGCCGGGCGGGATTTGAGGCGTTGATACCATTCTTTGACTTCAGGGAAATCATCCCATGGCATTTCTGAAAGGTAATCTAGGCTAGAAATCTGTGCGGCCAATGCAAAATCGGCCAAAGTCAGCTCCTCACCCGCCAACCATTTGCGGGTGGATAACAGATAGTCAAAATAGCTCAAATGTTCTGCCCGATTAAGGCGCGCCACGCGCAGCACATTTGTGTCTGGCGTTTGGCCCTTCATATCGTTTTTGACAAACTTCTCTTCAACAATGTAGCGCGACACATCATCGGAAAATTTGAACAAGGCCCAATCAAGCAAGCGACGTGTTTCTGCGCGATCAACCAGATTGTTTGGCAAAAGCGGCAGGCCGGTTTCTGTGTTTTCTTCGATAAACATCATCACCGCCGAAATGCCGACGATGGATAACTTGCCCTCGGCTTGTAAAACGGGTGTTTCAGCAGCTGGGTTGATGGCTAAGAATTCTTCTTCGCGTCGCCAGGGTTTGACATCTTTCAATTCCACATCAAAACCATATTCCGCGCACATTAAGCGAATGAGCCTCGAATATGGGTCCAAAACATAATGCAGCAATGTTGGTGCAGACACGAACAACCTCTTCATATTAGCGCAGGGCCAAATCTGCGCCGATTTTATGCGATTGGCCAAAGAAAAGAAATGCGTTAAGGCAAGATAAGGACAAGAAGCTTAATTTGTTCCCCAAAAAGCATCGCAGTAGGAGATTTCATGAACCCCGATCAAGGCATTTTTGTGCCCCTTATCCTAGGCATTGTTGAAGGGCTAACCGAATTTTTGCCCGTTTCATCCACAGCCCACATTTTGTTGCTGGGGGAATGGCTGGGTTTCACCAATCCGGGCCGTACATTCGAAGTCTTGATCCAGCTCGGCGCGATCTTGGCGATCATCACCATCTATTTCGCCAAATTGCTGCAATTGGTGCGCGATTTCTTCAAAGGCGAAAAATATGCGCTGCGATTCGCGGCTGGCGTGTTGCTTGCCTCCGTGCCTGCCGCATTGGCCGGGGTGTTGCTACACGGCTATATCAAGTCGGTACTCTATAATGCGCCATTGATTATCTGCATCATGTTGATCACAGGTGGCATCATTTTGATCGTCGTGGATCGTCTAAAGCTCGAGCCGAAATATGATGATATTTATGAATATCCGCTCAAGCTTTGTTTCGGCATTGGCATTTTTCAAATGTTGGCTTTGGTGCCCGGCGTTTCCCGCTCAGGTGCGACCATTGTTGGCTCTATGCTCATGGGGACAGACAAGCGATCCGCTGCGGAATTCACCTTCTTTATTGCCCTCCCGATCATGACGGGGGCGTTCGCATATGATCTTTATAAGAACATTGATGTGATCACCTTTGATGCGGGCTTGAATATCGCTGTTGGTTTCGCCGCCGCCTTTATTGTGGGGGCCATTGTGGTGCGCTATTTGCTCGATTTTGTCTCCAAATTCGGCTTCTCTGTGTTTGGCTGGTGGCGCATTATTGCCGGGATATTGGGTTTGATTTTTGTGGTGCAGTTCTAAATCCAATCGAATGAAAAGCGGCGGCTTCACCGCCGCTTCTACTCAGTGGATTTTGGTTGAGATATAACTCTCACGCTTCTTCAAAAAGCTCCGCAGTTGCGTCGGATATTCTGGCGCCACAGCGTTCATCACTGAGGGACGTTCTGTTAGCGCTGCGCGCCACGCTGATATTTTTGGCAATCCGGTAAAAAAACCGAAATCTTCAATGACATCAAAAACATCAAAATAGCGGAAAATGGGCCCGAATGCGGCATCCACAACGCTGAACTTATCGCCCGCAAAAAATGGTCCCCCATTCAATATCGGCTCCAACCGCGCAAACTTATCTTTGATCTTTGTGACGTGCAGATCAAAGCTCGCTTTATCCTTTGCGCTATATAGCCCGGCGATATCGTTGAGAATGGATGATCCATACTCCACCCACGCGCGATGTTGGGCACGCTCCAGCGCGTCGCGCGGATGCAATGGGTTTTGCTGGGTATCCTCCAAATATTCAACAATCACTGCGGACTCAAAAATTGCGGCATCATCTGCCAGCAAGAGTGGCGTTTTGCCGAGCGGCGACTTTTTCACGAACCAGTCGGGCTTATTGCCAAGGTCGATATATTCCCTTTCAAACGGCACCTGCTTTTCGCTGAGGGCGATGATGGCGCGCTGCACATAGGGACAAAGATAATGACTGACCAGTTTCAAAGACATGGCTGTTCCTTTCGAATTAAATGCAAATGCATCTAAATCGAAATATGGCAGCGAGTCAAGATTGATGCATTTGCATATATATGCTAGATCACCATCATGAGCATCGAAACCGAGACCACAAAGGCGTGGCAGAATCTACATATCGTTAGCCGCACCTTGCTGGAGCAGGTGGAAGCGGCGTTCAAGAAAGCCGGCCTGCCTAGCCTGAGCTGGTATGACGTGTTGTGGGAGGTCGAAAAAGCAGGTGTAGAGGGCATTCGCCCCAATGCGCTGATCCCGCAATTATTGCTGCCGCAATATCAAACGTCGCGCTTGCTCGACCGACTGGTGAATGCGGGCCTGATTAACCGTGTCGTATGCGATGAGGATCGGCGGGGGTGCCGCGCGGTGATCACCGAAGAGGGAAAAGACATGCGCGCGCGCATGTGGGAAATCTATAAAACTTGCCTTGATGATTTAATGCAAAAAAAATTGGACAAGGATGATCGCGTCACCCTTGCCCAATTGCTTCAAAAACTGAAATAAAGCCTAGTCGCGCTGCAACGGCTCTGCGCGACGATCAAACTGGCCGTGCTTCATAAAGCGCCACAAATAGGTCGGCAAAATCGCAGCCATTGTTGTTGGCTCAATGCCAAATGCCTTCAAGGTGCGCTTCTGCTTCTTTGCTTCTTCGCTCACCACATTGTCGTGTTGCAGCAATTTTACTTGATCCACGGTCAACATTGGGTTTGGCAAAATTTGCATCACCCAACCAATAGCTTTTGCAATAGGCGTTGGAATGGGCAGCAACAAATTGTTGCGCTCTGTTTCTTTCAGCAAACGTTGCAAAAGCTCTTTCATGCTTTCAACAGCGGGGCCGCCAATCTCGTAGATTTTGCCGCCCTTCACGCCGCCTTCTGCGGCAACGTCAAATGCTTCGGCCACGTCGCCCACATAGATAGGCTGCATTTTGCTGTCGCCACCCACCAAAGGCAGCACAGGTGACAAGCGCGCCAAAGCGCCAAACATATTGAAGAAACCATCTTCCGAACCAAAAATGATGGACGGGCGAATGATCACTGCGTTTGGAAAGGCTTTCAAAACTTCTTGTTCGCCAAGCGCTTTAGAGCGAGCATAAGCACTTTCGCTTTGAGCATCTGCGCCTAGGGCAGACATGTGCACCAATTGTGAAGCGCCAGCCGCTTTTGCTGCTTCCGCCACATATTTTGCACCAACGGTTTGCACCGCTTGAAAACGCTGCTTGCCGCTTTCGAACAGAATGCCTGTTAGATTGATTACCACATCGGCACCAGCCACAGCGCGTTCAACTGATGGTTTGTTGCGCACATTTGCCTGCACAGGATGAATTTGCCCCACGGCGCCAAGAGGCCGCACATCGCCAGCCAAGTCCGGTCGGCGTACCGCCACACGAATGCGATAGCCCTTTTTGGCCAAGTGCTGAACCAATTGCCGTCCAACAAATCCTGACCCGCCGAAAATCGTGACCAATTTTGGTGCGTTTTTGCCCATGTCTTCAAAACCTCGGTGCTGGCGCCCTTTAAATGCGGCGCGATAACGATCTTGGCCCCTTCATTAACCCGCACATCGCGGATTGTCGAGACCGAATGCCCTGACCATTCATAGGAAAAATTATATATGCTCAACAAGGCAATTGACAAACGTGTAAGTGCCTTTTAGTTCTCATCGCTGTCGTGCCCTGGTGGCGGAATTGGTAGACGCGCTAGCTTCAGGTGCTAGTTTCTGTATGGAAGTGGAAGTTCGAGTCTTCTCCAGGGCACCAATCCCCAAAAATCAATAAATTTGTCTGCACCCGACCTATGTCAGGTTCGTGTCAGTGCGCTTTGCTATTGGCTCTTCTTGTATCAGTTCGTTTTGAACTTTTCGGGAGGAAATAGATGTTCAAACAATTTAAAGCTGCTTTGGCAGCAACCGCATTGACCTTTGGTGCCGCTGGGGCGGCGATGGCCGATGACCATATGATGGTTGAAGATATTCACTTTCTGATTCCTGGTGGCGCTGGTGGCGGCTGGGATGGCACAGCCCGTGGCACGGGCGAAGCCCTCACCAAATCTGGCATTGTGGGCCAAGCGACATATGAAAATATGTCTGGCGGCGGTGGCGGCAAGGCCATTGCGCATTTGATCGAAACCAGCGATCCGGGCACATTGATGGTCAACTCAACACCAATCGTGATCCGGTCTTTGCAGGGCGTGTTCCCACAGTCGTTCCGCGACTTGACCCCTATTGCCGGCACGATTGGTGACTATGGTGCGATGGTGGTGCACAAAGATTCTAAATATGAAAATATGGAAGCTTTGTTGGCTGACTATGCCAATGACCCATCGTCAATCGCCATTGGTGGCGGCTCAGTTGCCGGGTCTATGGACCATTTGATTGCCGCCTTGGTGATGAAAAATGCGGGCGCAAACCCTATGGATGTGAAATACATTCCTTATGATGCGGGCGGTAAAGCCATGGCTGGCTTGCTTTCTGGCGAAATCGCGGCCCTGACCACAGGATTTGGTGAAGCCATTGAATTGGCCCGCCAAGACGAAGTGAATATTTTGTGTGTGACGGCCACCGAGCGGTTGGCAAGTGCACCAGATACACCGACTTGCGACGAAGCTGGTTCGCCTGGCACTGAGTTCATCAACTGGCGCGGTTTCTTTGCAGCTCCTGGTCTGAATGACGACACCAAAGCAAAATATATCGCTGCGCTTGAAGCTATGTATGACGCTGAAGAGTGGGCCACCGTGCGTGACCGCAATGGCTGGGTAGACATCTACAACGCCGACTCAGATTTCATTGCCTTCTTGGAAAAACAAGAAGAAGAAATCTCTGGCCTGATGAGCGAGCTTGGCTTCCTTTAAGCCAAGACATTGATCGATCGCAGCCAGAGGTGGCTGCGGTCCTTTCCAAAAATATTAAAGTGAGTGCGCCCGTTGATCGGGCGCATTTCACGCAGTCTCTCAATGAGAGATGGGAGGGGTAATATGTTTTTCACCAAACGCAGAATCGGCGCATTCCTGCTGCTGGGCTTTTGCATCACCTATGCGGTGCTGTCCCAGCGTATTCCGCTGCTGCCATTTCAAGCAAAATCTGCCTTTCACGCCCGCACCATGCCTGAGATTCTTTCGGTTCTCGGTATCGGCATTTGCGTCGCTTTGATCGCGCTGCCCTCACCGGCAGAATATGTCGAGCTGAAAGGGAAGAACTGGCTTATCGGTTTGGCCTTTTTGGTGCTGATGTCCATTTATGGCCTCACCATTCGTCCCTTCGGCTTCGTGCTGGCATCCACAATGCTTTTGGGCGTGGGCTATTGGCTTTTGGGCGAGCGCAAACTCTGGCTGTTGGCGGCCACTTCGGTGCCCGTAGCGATTGCTTTTTGGGCGCTTATGTCAATCGGACTTGGGGTATTTATTGAACCCCTGCCATGGTTTTTGAGAGGGTAGTTGGATGCTTGACGGTATTTTAATCGGGCTGACAACAGCCCTCAATCCAATCAATCTCGTCTTTGTGGTTTGCGGTTGTTTGGTCGGCACCTTTATCGGCATGTTGCCCGGTTTGGGGCCAATGTCGGCGATCGCTTTGATGATTCCAATTGCCGCCAGCCTTGATCCATCTGCTGGCATCATTCTGATGGCAGCCGTTTACTATGGTGCGATCTTTGGCGGTTCCACCTCTTCGATTTTGATCAACGCACCGGGCGTTGCCAGCACAGTGGCCACCTCTTTTGATGGTTACCCGATGGCCAAGCAAGGCAAAGCGGGCAAGGCACTTGCTGTTGCCGCTTACTCGTCTTTCTCTGGCGGGGTCATTGGCGCCATTCTACTGCTTATCGCCGCGCCATCTTTGGCAAAAATTTCCTTGTCATTTCACTCGACAGATTATTTTGCCTTGATGGTTTTGGGCCTCACCGCTGTGGCGGCCTTCTCCGGCCAAGGCAATATGCTCAAAGCCATGTTGATGACGGTGCTGGGGCTTATGCTTTCCACCGTTGGCACGGATCAAACCCAAGGCATTCAAAGATTTACCCTTGGCATGATCGATTTGCTGGACGGCATTTCATTCCTGCTACTGGTGATGGCGACCTTTGCCCTTTCAGAAGCCTTGATGGCGATTTTGCGCCCCAAGGGCAGTGATGAAGACCGGAAGAAAGAACAGGAAGCCCACAATAATCTTGGCTCCATGAAAGTGAGCAAAGAGGAAGTCAAAGAGATTGCCCCCGTTGTTGGTCGATCTTCCATTTTGGGCTTCTTGGTCGGCGTATTGCCCGGTGCCGGTGCTACCATTGCCAGCTTCTTGGCGTATGGCACAGAACAGCGTTTGGCAGGCCCGACTAAAGGCAAATTGTTCGGCAAAGGCTCTATTCGCGGCCTTTCCGCACCAGAAACAGCCAACAATGCGGCGGCAACGGGTTCATTTGTTCCACTGTTGACTTTGGGCATTCCCGGCTCAGGCACAACAGCCATTATGCTTGGCGCCTTGATTGGCTATGGCATTCAACCGGGTCCACGGCTTTACATCGATCAGCCTGCCGTTTTCTGGTCGGTGATCGTGTCCATGTGGATCGGCAACATCATCTTGCTGGTGCTGAACCTGCCATTGATCCCCTATATCGCGAAAATTCTCGCGATCCCGGCGCGCTTTTTGCTGCCGTTGATCCTGTTCTTCTCGCTGATCGGGGTTTATTTCGTCAGCTTCAACACCTTCGATATTCAGTTGATGATTATCTTTGCGGTTGCAGCCGTGACGCTGAGGCTATTGGACTTCCCGCTCGCTCCCATGATCCTTGGGTTCATTTTGGGTGGCATGATGGAAGAAAATCTACGCCGGGCGTTGCTGATCAATAATGACAGCTGGTCCTTCCTTTGGGAGCGCCAATTGACGTTGGCAATTCTCGCCATTGCTCTGTTGACCTTGGTGGTGCCGATGCTGCTGCCGCTCTATCAAAAATGGCGGCGCACGGCCGACCGTGCAGGTGAAGGCGGCTAATGCTGCCTTCCATTCTCCTTTATCTCTCCTCTAAACTTGAAAGGGCGCCATTGCGGCGCCCATTTTTTGCTCATTGGTGAGGAGAAAATGAGCTTTAAGAAAAGTCCATTGCGTTGACCACATCTGCGGTTTTCGAAACAACTTCATCCGCTTCTTGCTTGGTGAGGCAGAATGGTGGTGCAAAGCCCAAAATGTCGCCTTGTGGCATGGCCCGGCCGATCACTTTTTTCTGGCCCAAGGCTCCGGCAATTTGCGGTCCAATTTTCTGGCTCGGGTCGAAGAAGGTGCGGCTGTCTTTGTCTTTCACAAATTCGACGGCACACATCATGCCTTCGCCGCGGATATTGCCCACATGTGGGTGATCATCCAAGGCGGCGTGCATTTGTGCGTTCAGATAATTGCCGACTTCGCCTGCATTTTGCACCAGGTTCAGCTCGTCAATCAGCTTCAAATTGGCAATGCCTGCAGCTGCGCCAATCGGGTGCGCTGAATAGGTCCAGCCATGGCCGATGGGGCCATATTCGTCGGTGCCCTGTTCAAACACTTTCCACATTTTGTCGCCCACGATTGAGCCAGACAATGGCGCATAGGCTGAGGTGAGGCCCTTTGCGATGGTGATCAGGTCAGGTTCCATTTCATAATGGTCAGACCCCATCATGGTGCCCAAGCGACCAAAGCCTGTCACCACTTCATCGGCAACCAACAAGATGTCATGTTTCTTCAGCACTTTTTGGATCGCTGCCCAATAGCCTTTTGGTGGGGGCACAATGCCACCTGTGCCCAAAATCGGCTCGCCGATAAAGGCAGCGATGGTGTCCGCACCTTCGCGCTCGATCAGCTCTTCCAATTTGGCGACACAATGCTCCACAAACTGTTCTTCAGTTTGGTCGAGGTTGTCGCGACGATAATAATAAGGCGCTTCAGTGTGCAGCACTTGGGTTAGCGGCAGATCGAACTTTTTGTGGAACAGTTCAAGACCCGTCAAAGAGCCTGTCATCAAGCCAGAGCCGTGATAACCACGCCAGCGCGAAATGATTTTTTTCTTTTCTGGGCGACCAAGAATATTGTTGTAGTACCAGATCAACTTGACGTTTGTTTCGTTCGCGTCTGAACCGCCCAAGCCAAAATAGACTTTGGACATATTTTTCGGCGCACGGTCCAAAATCATTTTGGACAAAGTGATTGAAGCTTCTGTGCCGTGACCAACATAAGCGTGGTAGTAAGCAAGTTCTTTGGCTTGCGCTGCAATCGCATCCGCAATTTCAGGGCGACCATAGCCTACGTTTACGCAATAAAGACCCGCAAAAGCGTCGAGCAATTTGTTGCCATCTCGGTCTTCAATATGGGCGCCAGACCCACCGGTAACAATCCGGTTTGGGCTTTCGCCACGCGCATGTTGCGCCAAGTGCGTTGAGGGGTGGAAAAAGTTCTCCCGATCCCACTGATCGAGCTGGTCATTTTTAAGCATATTCTGGCTCCCTTTTCTTAGGCATTTGCCGATTTTGGTTGTCCGAGGTGATCCCAATCGTCCCATCCGGGATAGGCCATCGGCGTGTCAGACTGGATTGAACTCAAACGCTCAATCCAATTGTGTTTTAGTGTTGCAAATTGTTTCTCAAACGCTTCGTCGGAAACATAAGAATATCCATGGCCGGACACGCCGAAAGAGGCGTGCGGCGGCAGCACATCGAAGCCCATATAGTAGAGCGAAAACTGCATGGACCAGAGGATCTGGTCCAGCTCGCCCCCGCGTCCACCAGCGACGAATGCCTCGCTTGGCGCACCCGATGTGATGGAACATATGGCACGTTTGCCACGGAAATATCCTTTGTCGTAGCGCATTTTGCTGGTGTAGAGCCCGCCGCTGACGAACACGCGGTCGCACCATCCTTTAAGAATGGCAGGCACTGAATGCCACCAGATGGGAAATTGGAAAATCACCAAATCTGCACGTTCGAGCATATCGATCTGCTGTTTGATTTCAGGCGCTAATTTCCCTTGCTTGTAGGCGTGGCGCTGTTCAGCTAACGGGGCAAACTCCTCTTCATTTATGCGATCTGGATAGTTAGCGGCCTTTTCCACCGGATCGAAATCCAGCGCATAAAGGTCGCTCACTTCCACATGGTGGCCTTGGGCTTCAAAGTGCTCTTTGCCCGTGGCCACCAATTGAGCGTTAAAAGACGTTGGTTCCGGATGGGCCAGAACGAACAGGATATTCATAAAAACTCCGACTTATGCCCAATCGCGGCATACATATTTGATTTCAGTGTAGGCTTCCATGCCTTGACGAGCGCCTTCGCGAGCCAAACCAGATTGTTTGTAGCCACCGAAGGGAATCGGCGCGCCGGTCACCTTAGTGCGATTCACCGCCACCATGCCAAATTGCAGCGCCCGGCTCATCCGGTAGATGCGTTTTGGGTCTGCCGTGTGCAAATAGGCGATCAAACCATATTCAGTGTCGTTGGCCTTTTGGGTCACCGCGTCCTCATCGCTAAACTTTTGGACAGCCGCGACAGGGCCGAAGGTTTCTTCCTTCATGATTTTGGCGTTATCAGGCACATCCGCCAAAACGGTTGGCTGATAGAAGAGTTCCCCCATGTCATGACCTTTGCCGCCGGTCAGCACCTTTGCACCTTTTTCAATGGCGTCAGCCACATGCTCTACCTGCTTGTCGATGGCCTTTTGGTTCATCAATGGCCCGATTGCCGGATCATCCATGCCAAAGCCAACACTCAATTTTGCTGTCGCTGCCGCGAACTTTTCGCAGAACGCATCATAGATTTTTTCGTGCACATAGAAGCGGTTGGCGCCTAGGCAATCTTGCCCTGATGTGGCGAACTTCGCCTTAATCGCCTCCTCTACCACATGATCAATATCGCAATCATCGAAAGCGATGAATGGTGCATGGCCGCCCAATTCGAGCACCAATTTTTTCACCGTGTCAGCGCTCTGACGATAGAGTAAACGGCCAATTTCAGTAGACCCGGTGAAGGACAAGGCACGCACGCGGCTATCTTTGGTCCAAGGTTCAACCACTACTGACGCACGTCCGGTGATTACGTTAAACACGCCGGGTTCCAACCCTGCCCGCTCGGCCAGTTCGGCCAACGCCAAAGCTGAATATGGTGTTTCATGAGAAGGATGCGCCACCACAGTGCAACCTGCCGCGATTGCTGCAGCTGCTTTACGGGTCAACATCGCCGCAGGGAAGTTCCATGGGGTGATCATGGCAGCAACGCCAATTGGCTCGCGCCACAATTCTACTTCCGCGTCATGCAGGTGCGAGGTGACGCCTTCAATGTTGGGGCGCTTGGTTTCTTCGGCGTAAAACTCAACAAATGATGCCGCATAATCGATTTCGCCCAAAGCTTCAGACAAGGGCTTGCCCTGCTCCAGCACCATGATGCGGGCCAAATCGTCCTTATGTTCAATGATCAGGTCGAACCAGCGGCGCAGGCATGCGGCGCGATGTTGTGGCAAGCTCATGGACCAGCTTTCAAACGCCGTTTGCGCGACATTAACAGCGTCCGCGCTCTGCGCAGCGCTCAAGCTGGCGACCTCGCCCAACCATTCGCCATCGGCAGGGTTGGTCACGGCAATGGTATCGCCATTATCAGCGCCGACCCATTTGCCACCAATATAGGAAAATTGGCGCAATAGCCGACTATCATTGAGATGGGGCGTGATGCCCTTCAGGTCGTCGTGAGTTTTCAAAAGATTTGACGGCATGGATCAACCCTCCCTTTCATGTTGAGGAAAGAATGGGTTGCAATGTCCAGAAATTGTGACTGAATAAAGTGGAGTTAGAAGAGAATTTCACCATAATTATGCAAGATAAAGGTGAAATTTTTGGCGTTATTCGAGCAATTGGGCGATTGGCGGGACGCCGCCTTGTTTCACAGGCTTGGTGACAAAATATGTGAAATATCGGGCCAGGCCGATCTTTGCATCCAATAGCTCATCAATCAGTCTTTGATAGGCATCAATATCTTTGGTGACCACTTGCATGAAATAATCCAAGCCACCGCCAATGGCCCAGCAGGCAATGATTTCATCATAGTTTTTCATGGATTGTTCAAACAATTGAAAGCTCGCGGCGCGGTGGTTTTCTAACTCAACCGCCACAAAAATAGTGACGCAAGGCGCTACTTTATGCAGAGCGATATCCGCATGATAGGATTGAATAACACCCGACTTTTCAAGCCGCTTTAACCGCTCCCAACAAGGGGTGGGTGAAAGATTAATCCGCGCGGCCAAATCTGATTTAGAGATGCGCCCTTCTTGCGACAGCAACCGCAAAATCTCGATGTCGCGCGCGTCAAGTTTAATCATATATCACCCAGTTGTGGCCCTTAGCCGGTTTCGATCATCGTGCCGAATTCAAGGCTCTTCGCCAATTCGAAAGCATGGTTGGCGATAGCCGTATCTTGTGCGCCAGTGCCGGTCAAATCGCAAATTGTGATGGAAGCATCAGTGGTTCTGCTGGCGGCACTACCAACAATGATTTCGCCCAGCTCAGGCGGTGTTTTGCCTTTCGGCCAGTTGCCCGTTTCCAACGCAGTACGCAGCTCGCCCATTGTTTCGCACTGACCAACACGGTCGCAGACATATATATCCGCTTGCGCAACGATCTCCGGATCCAGCTCGTTTTTGCCCTCTTGGTCCGACCCCATGGCGGTGATGTGCAGGTTGGGGTGCAACCAGTCTGCATCAATCAAGGGCTCACGTGATGGGGTTGTTGTCGCCACCAATTGAGATTGACGCACCACTTGTTCAGCGCTGTCCGCCACAACAGCATCTACATCAATTTCCAATTCAATATCGCGCGCGCAGGCTTCGGCATGGTCGCGATTGCGGCCCCAAACCAGCACTTTTTTGAACGGGCGTTCAACGTGGGCCGCAATGATTTGCAAACGGGCTTGAACCCCTGTGCCAATCACGCCAGCAATGTCGACTTGTTTTGGGGCCAGATGCCGAGCAGCGACGCCGCCAGCTGCGGCGGTGCGTAAATCAGTGAGATAGCCATTGTCCAAAAACACGGCGCTGGCCAATCCGGTTTTGGCACTCAACAGCATCATCAGCCCGTTCAGGCTGGGCAAGCCAAGTTTTGGATTATCAAAAAAGCCCGGCGAAACTTTGATAGCGAAATGATCGAAGCCGGGAATAACTGCGGTTTTCACGTCAACTTCCGCATTGGCCTGCGGTAGGTCCATCGACATGATGGGCGGCATGATTACTTCGCCAGACGCTAGCGCCGCAAAAGCCTTTTCCACCAGATCATTCATTGTTCGGCCCAAAGTTAGATCCCGCTTCAACTCACTTTCTGTAACAATCAAAATCTCGTGCGACATCGCCGCCTCCTTATGATGCAGTTAAGCGTTTGGCCAATGCTTCAACGTTCTGCAGCGCAGTTGGGTGCACTTGAATATCGCCCGGCTCACGCACGCCACATGCACGCACCAAATGACGTTCGTTCAAGCCCAACTTGTCCAAGCCCGGGCCGTATTGTTCGAGCAAGGCATCATAGCGCTCTTCGCCCTCGCCTTGGGTTTGCAGCAACACCAAATGCTTGCCTTTTGGCAATATGGATGGTTCCGGATTGGTGAGATAATCGCTTTTCAAAAAACCGAAAAACCGATCCAGTGCCCCTTTGAGCAGACCGGACATGTTGCAGAAATAGATCGGCGTGGTCAGCACAATAATATCGGCCTGAACAATATCATTTAGCGCCGGAGACAATTGGTCTTGATGATCGTCTGCCACCTCACCGAAAGGCGAAAACTCAAGATCACGCAACGCATAATCATGCAGCTCAGCATGGGCCTCAATTGCGGTTTCGCAAAAGCGATCTGCCAATTGGTCGCTGTTTCCGCTTGCACGCGGGCTGCCGCGCAACACCACGATTGAACATGGCTTATGTCCGGACATAAGAAGTTCCCTCAATCAGATAATCGCCTAGTTGTACATTTTGGCCCGAAATGATCTGCGTAAACAAATTCATATCCAAATTTCGACCTGTAATGACAGTGGCCAATGGCCCCCTTGGCGTAAATTTGCCCGCCAACATGGCAGCGATACCCACGACGCAAGCGCCTTCCGCGACAATGCGATCTTCGTAATAAAGGCATTGCATCGCGCGATATATTTCTTCTTCAGTGACCAGAATGGTTTCGTCCAACAAATCCCGGCACAGTGCAAATGAAAGCTCATTATCCATGCCAATGCCACCGCCCAAACTGTCGGCCAGGCTTGGCACTTCAACCACATCCACAGGATGGCCTGCCTTGATGGATTCGTGCATTGCCGCCCCCCGATCCATGGAAATGCCAACCAAACGAATACTGGGCTTAATGGCTTTGGCCGCCAAGGCAATTCCGCCTGCAAGCCCGCCACCTGAAAGGGGCACCAACAATGTTTCAATGTCTGGCCGTGCCGCCAAGATTTCTAGCCCGATTGTTCCTTGGCCTGCGATCACATGCGCATCGTCAAAAGGAGAGATTTCAACCAGCCCCTCTTCGGCGCAAAGCCGCCGACTTTCGGCCATGGCATCGTCCTGACTGCGACCCTTAACCCACACTTCGCCACCGATTTGCTGAATGCCTTCAACCTTGGTTTTCGGCACCAGCTCGGACATACAAATCAC
Organism: Maritalea sp. S77; assembly: GCF_049801075.1. Lineage (NCBI taxonomy): Bacteria > Pseudomonadati > Pseudomonadota > Alphaproteobacteria > Hyphomicrobiales > Devosiaceae > Maritalea > Maritalea sp. S77. The sequence goes on from NZ_JBNAGG010000005.1 coordinate 108,951, forward strand.
AGCGCGCAGACCTTTTAGCCGCGCCGCATAGGCGACGCCGCGGCCATGATTGCCTGTTGAACAGCAGGTCACCCCCTTGATGCCCTCGGGCAGGTTCATCACGGCGTTGATGGCCCCACGCAATTTGAACGCCCCAATTGGCTGCATGTTTTCCAGTTTCAGCCAAATGTCGTGACCAAACTTATCTGACAAAAAAGGTGACGGCACCAAAGGGGTATGATCCGCATGACCTTTGATCAGGTTCTGCGCTGAAAAAATGTCAGCTAAATCAAGCATGAGGCCTCCCCATTTTGCCGGATGTAATAACCATCCATTTGTTTGTTGTGTACATCATGCGCAACAATAGCGACCTGTCAACGTAAGCGGCCTGATAAATCTTGGATTTTTTTGTTGACGAAACATCAATTTTGAACTGATGTATACATCTTCGCGATTTGAGGGGCGCTATATATGACGAACAAAAACCTACCCTTTTCTCAACAGGAATATGAACGTCGGCTAGAGAAGGTTCGCCGTTCAATGGAAAACTTTGAGATTGACGTGCTGTTTATTGAAGACCCATCCAATATGGGATGGTTGACCGGCTATGATGGCTGGTCGTTTTATGTGCACCAAGGCGTTTTGGTTTTTATGGATGAAGATCCTATTTGGTGGGGACGTTTTCAGGATACCAATGGCGCGCTGCGCACCGTGTGGATGGATGATGATCGCATCACCTATTATCCCGACCATTATGTTCAATCGACGCTTTGCCACCCTATGGAAATGTTGGCTGCTATGATCCGCGACCGCGGCTTGGGCAATCAACGCATTGGGGTGGAGTTGGAGAACTATTACTTCTCCGCCAAAGCCTATTTGACGCTTACCCACGAATTGCCAGACGCCGTTTTTGTGGATGCAACCAGCCTCGTGAACTGGCAGCGTTTGGTGAAAAGCGATGATGAAATCGCCTATATGCGCAAGGCCGCCCGCATTTCAGAAAAAATTATTGATGGCATTGTGGAACGCGTGGAACCCGGCGTCCGCAAAAGTGATATTGTGGGCCAAATTTATGCTGATGCCATTTCAGGCATTGACGATGATTGGGGGGATTATCCTGCCATCGTGCCAATGTTGCCCAGCGGCTCTGACGCAGCAGCCCCCCACCTCACATGGGATGGGCGCATTTTTGATGCGGATACGCCGACTTTCTTTGAAATCTCGGGTTGCTTCCGTCGTTATCATGCCCCGCTTTGCCGCACCGTGCATTTGGGCAAGCCGCCACAATATTTACTGGATGCCGAAAAAGCGCTAGTGGAAGGCTTAGAGGCGGGTCTCGAAGCCGCTGTACCCGGCGCGCGCGCGAAAGACATTGCCCGCGCTTTGGCCATTCCGCTTGAACGTGCCGGGATTTACCGCGCGTCGCGAGCGGGCTATCCCATCGGCATTTCCTATCCGCCAGACTGGGGCGAGCGCACAGTTTCTATTCGCCTTGAAGATCGTACAATTCTGCAACCAGGCATGACGTTCCACTTCATGCCGGGCATTTGGGAAAATGATTGGGGCTTGGAAATTACCGAGAGCATCTTGATTAAGGACAAAGGCCCAGCGGAAACGTTGTGCAATCGCCCACGCAAACTCTATGTGAAGGACTAATGCTGGAGCGTACTGAAGATATTTTGCGCCAATTGATTGCCTATCCGACCATTTCGGCGGATAGCAATTTGGAGCTGATCCAATATGCAGCGAATTTGCTGGAAGATGTTGGCGCAAAAATTGAATTGCACCACGATGCCGATCGGAACAAGGCCAATATATTTGCAACCATAGGGCCAGACATTGGCGGCGGCATTTTGCTTTCCGGCCATAGTGATGTTGTGCCCGTGGCCGACCAAACATGGCGCACTGATCCTTTCACTTTAGAAAAGGATGATGGCAAGCTTTATGGTCGGGGCACTTGCGACATGAAGGGTTTTATTGCGGCCACGCTGGCCATGGCGCCAACATTTGCCGCCAAGGAATTAAAGCGGCCCGTGCATTTTGTGTTCACCTATGACGAAGAAGTGGGCTGTTTGGGCGCACGTGACCTGGTCGAGATTTTAAAGCATCGCCCACACTTGCCTGCGGCTGCGATTGTAGGCGAACCCACTGATATGAAAATCGTGGAAGGCCATAAGGGCTGCTGCGAATATAGCGTTTATTTTGAAGGCCGTGCGGGGCATGGTTCTCTGCCTGACGCAGGGGTGAATGCCGCTGAATATGCCACGCGTTATGTCAGCAAATTGCTCGAGCTGCGCGAGGCATTGAAAAAACGCGCGCCCAAGAACAGTCCGTTTGATCCGCCTTGGACCACCATCAATGTGGGCCGCATTGAGGGCGGCACGGCCCATAATGTGATTTGCAACCACACAGAAGTGGATTGGGAAATGCGACCCATTGCGCAAGATGATGCCGATTGGGTCAATGGCATTTTGGACACGTTTTGCAACGAGGATTTGCTGCCCGACATGCGACGCGTTTGGCCAGACTCCAACATCACAACGCGCACCATTGGTGAAGTGATCGGGCTCACACCGATGCAATCCAACGAGGCGCGGGAAATTGTTGCGGCACTAACGGGGCAAAATGATAGCCATTTTGTTTCTTTCGGTACAGAAGCCGGGCTGTTTCAGGATTTGGGCATTGCCACCATTGTGTGCGGCCCCGGCTCCATCGATCAAGCCCATAAGGCGGATGAATTTGTTGAGATTGGCCAATTGCAGAATTGCTTGACCATGCTTGAAAAGCTCGCCCACTCCATGCAAGCACGCTAGGGCCACATCATGGATCACGACATCAGCCTTTTGCATGCCAGTGAACCAGAAAGCAACGAAAGTGCAGCTGGGCGGCGCTTTCGCGAATTGCATGATCAAATTCGTTCGCGCATCTCGCTGCTCGACTATCCGCCCGGCATGCGCTTGAGCGAGGGCGAGTTGGCCGATGAATTTGGCGTAAGCCGCACACCCTTGCGACGCGTGCTGTGGCAGTTGCAAGCCGAAGGGCTTTTGAAATCTGTGCAGGGGGTTGGCACCCTTGTGACTGATATTGATATTGGAGAGCTTTATCAGGTTTATCAATTGCGGATGGAGCTTTCGCCACTGCTCTCACGCTTATCGCCTCGCCCCGTGACTGCGGATGACATTGAGCGCTTTGAACTTCTTTACAACAACTGCATTGCCCTTGTGGATGAGCCAAGCGCACGCGGTTATTCGATCATCAATATTGCCACCTTCCACGCCCTTGCGGACATGACCACCAATGAACCGCTGCGCGACACCATGGAACGGCTGTTTTATCAAACAGCCCGCATTTGGCTGAAGTCTTTAACCGACCAAGATGTGCGGCGGGAGTGCAAAAGTCTTAGCCGCGAGATTCGCGACTACCGCGATGCGGTGCGGTTAGGCGATCTGGATGCATTGGGACATATTTGGCGGGCGCACACATCGTCCAGCATGACGCGCCTCAGGCTAAAGCAGCCCGAAGGCGGCTGAGCCACGGCCATTCGCCGATTTTCGCCCCTGATTGAACACTGTGCATTTTTGAGTTTGCGGACAGTTAATTATTGGGCATTTTTGCAATGACCGCTGGGAGAAAAGCAGCGCCAAGCATTGACCTTTTGCCAAAGAACGGGCCAAAACAGCTAAAAACAAAAAAATACCATAACAATAAACATCTCTGGGATAGATCAATGAAACTCACACCCCTTGACGCGCCGGGTTATGAAAAGGTCGTTTATGCGGAGGACGAGGCCAGCGGCCTGAAATCCATCATCGCTGTGCACAGCACAAAATTAGGCCCTGCGGCGGGCGGTTGTCGTATGTTTGCCTACCCCGACCTCGATGCAGCAAAAACGGATGCACTGCGCCTTGCGCGAGGCATGACCTATAAGAACGCCGCGGCATCACTGCCACTTGGCGGCGGCAAATCGGTGATTATTGCTGATCCGCATAAAGACAAAACGCCTGAACTGATGCAGGCATTTGGTCGTTTCGTGGAAAGCTTTGAGGGGATGTACACCACTGCAGAAGATGTGGGCATCAGCGTTGAAGATATTGAGGAAGCGGCGAAGTTCACAAGCCACGCAGCGGGCCTGACCAAGGGCGAATATGCCTCTGGCGACCCCTCGCCGGTGACCGCGCGTGGCGTCTATCTGTCGTGCATGGCTGCGCTCAAGCACGCCTTTGGCAACGACCGCATTGAAGGCAAAACTGTCGCCTTGCAGGGCCTTGGCCATGTGGGCATGTATCTCGCTGAGCATTTGCACGAAGCCGGGGCAAGCCTGGTGGTGACGGACATTGACGCCCATGCAGTGGCGCAAGCGCGGCAAAAATTCAGTGCGCGGTCTGTGGCGCCAAATGATATTTACGATGTGGATGCGGATATTTTTGCCCCCTGTGCGATGGGGGCGATTTTGAATGCAGACACCATTGACCGGCTGAAAGTCAAACTGGTTTGCGGCGCGGCCAACAATCAATTGGCTGACGATGCAGCGGGCGATGCACTTTTGGCAAAAGGCATCGTTTATGCGCCGGACTATGTGGTCAATGGCGGTGGCATCATCAATGTTTCAGCCGAAATATTGAAAATCACGGATCAGAAATGGGTGGATCAAAAGGTGGAATTGTTGGCGGTAACCACCGACAAGATTTTGACCAAAGCCAAAGCGCTCAACGCCTCGCCCCATAAAGTGGCAGATCAATTTGTCGATGAGATTTTGGCGCAATAGCCAATAAAAAGGGAGCCTTTGAGCTCCCTTTTCTTTTTGTGATACGGCCTATTTTTTGGCCAGCAAATCGCGAATTTCGGTCAACAAAGTTTCTTCTTTTGTTGGTGAAGGCGGCGCAGAAGGCTTTTCTTCTTCCTTCCGGCGCATCGAATTGATGCCTTTCACAACAAGGAACAAAACCCAAGCTACGATCAAAAATTTCACCACGGCATTGACGAACAAGCCGATGTTCAAGGTCGCCACGCCAAGCTCTTTGGCTTGGGCGACAGAGGCAATGGTTTCGCCACCTGTATCAGACAAAACGATAAACCAGTTTGAAAAGTCTAGGCCGCCCAGCAACAGACCGATCAAAGGCATAAAAACATCGTCCACCAAGGATGAAACGATGGCACCAAATGCGGCGCCGATGATCACACCAATTGCCAATTCAACCATATTGCCTTTGATCGCAAAGGACTTAAATTCTTTGAGCATAGTCTTCCCCTTATCAGCCCACATATGCCGACATTGGCAGTGTTCTCAACAACGACCAGCGTCAGCCACATTTTTACTTTAAGAAAGAATTAACCAAAGGCAAGTGAATTGATTGAGGGGAATACCAAGCAAAGGGACCCCGCGCGCGCCATGGAAAAGTCGTAAAGAATTGTTCAAATGGACTTTGCCTTGAAGCGATGGTGTGGCACAAGATAATAAAATACTCGAGAAAAGCTAGGCTATTTGCATGACCATTCGTTTGCATAAGGGCGATCTTCCCCACCTCAATGACTATGGAAAATCTGTTGCGATTGACACCGAGACCATGGGACTGAACCCCATGCGGGACCGGTTGTGCGTGGTGCAGCTTTCCCCCGGTGATGGGACAGCGGATGTGGTGCAAATTGAGCAAGGCCAAACCGAAGCCCCTAATTTGCAAAAGCTTTTGGCTGATGAAAATGTCACCAAGCTCTTTCATTTTGCCCGCTTTGATGTTGCGGCACTTCAAAACGCCTTTGGCACGGTGACCAAGCCGGTTTATTGCAGCAAAATTGCCTCGAAATTGGTGCGCACTTATACGGACCGCCATGGCTTGAAAGACCTTTGCCGCGAACTGCTGGGCGTGGATCTATCCAAGCAACAGCAAAGCTCTGATTGGGGTGCCGATGATTTGAGCAGCGCGCAATTGGAATATGCCGCAAGCGACGTTCTTTATTTACACGATTTGAAGCGCCATCTGGATCGCATGTTGAAACGCGAAGGCCGGATGGAATTGGCGCAAGCCTGTTTTGACTTCTTGCCGCGCCGCGCCGAGCTGGATTTGAAGGGCTGGGCCGAAACCGACATTTTTGCCCATAGCTAGAGGCTCGTTGAATGACCACATTGGCTGCCCCCTCCCAATTTGAGCATCAATTTGCTCGTGTTGTGCGGCGGCGGCGCGTGGTCAAATTGCTGCGGTGGACAGTGCCAGCGGTTGGCAGCATCATTTTTGCCGCCCTCACAATTCCGCTCTTGATCGCGGGCCTTCTGCCCAACGCGCAGTTTGAAGGCATTCGGCTTGAAGACGACAAATTGGTGGTCGACCAGCCACGCGCAACCGGCACGTTGAGCGATGGCGGCACCTATGAAATGACGGCCAAAAGCGCCAAAACCAAAATTATCAATCAAGACACCATCGATTTGGCTGATATGCGGGCGCAAATGAATTTTGTTGATGGCGAAGATTTGGTGGCGACATCGGCGATTGGCACCTATTCGCTGATCAGCAGCATATTGACTTTGACCAGCCAAATCGACCTTGTTTCAAGCCAGGGCGACACAGGCGAAATCGGCAATGGTGTTGCAGATTTGGATGGCCAAGTTTTTGATGGCGATGACGGTGTCCTTTTCCAGTTTGCCAATGGCAGCACGTTGGAAGCCATCAACATGCATTATGATGGGGCAAAACAATATTGGAAATTTGAGCGGGCCAGCCTCACCATTCCGCCGCAAAGCGAGCAAGATGATGAACAATAGATTTCGAAATGTTTTTGGCTCAATGCTCGTAGGTGTCATGTTGAGCATGACCGCGCAAATTGGCATGGCCAACGCCCAATCGAGCGGTGCCGTCAATATCACTGGCGATGTGTTCGAGATTTTCGAAGATAAGCGGCAAGCAGTGTTTACAGGCGCTGTGGTGGTGAAGCAGGCGAACTTTACACTCAACTCCCCCAAGGTAACCGCCTTTTATGGCGCTGGCGGCGCATCAGACATGAAAAAGATCACCGCGAATGGCCGCTTGACCCTCCGCTTTGGGGCGAAGACGGCCAGAGCTGATTTTGGCACTTATGACCCCAAGACCGAAATCTTGCACCTAACTGGCAATGTGGAAGTGACCGAAGATGGCACCGTGGTGACGGGTGGGCAGCTTTTTGTGAATGTCACTGACAATAGCTCGCGATTTGTGTCTGATCCCAATTCGAACAAACGCGTTACGGGGACATTTTCCAGTGGCAACTAATTCGCCCGCGCAAAACCAATCGCTTGACCCAACGGGCTGGCTGGTGGCGCACTCGCTGGCCAAAAGCTACGGCAAAAAAGTGGTTATCCGCGACGTTTCTGTTGCCGTGAATCGCGGTGAGGCTGTCGGGTTGCTTGGCCCCAATGGCGCTGGCAAAACGACCGTTTTTTCGATGATTATGGGCATCACCCCGCCGGACAGCGGCGAGGTGCTGCTACATGGCAAACCGATCACCAAATTCCCGCTATTTCAGCGCGGCCGATTGGGCATGGGATATCTGCCGCAGGAACCATCTATTTTTCGCGGCATGAGCGTGAAAAACAACATTATGGCCATTTTGGAAGGCCATGTTCGCGGCCAGAAGGCGCAAAAAGAGCGACTTGAAGACCTGTTGGAAGAATTTTCGATTACCCATATTCGCGATGCAGATGCGCTCGCCCTTTCCGGCGGGGAACGTCGCCGGGTGGAGATCGCCCGCGCGCTGGCTGCTGACCCACAATTTATGTTGCTCGATGAACCATTTGCCGGGGTGGACCCGATTGCTGTGGGCGAAATTCAACGTTTGGTGCGTCAGCTCACCAGCCGGGGCATCGGCGTTTTGATCACCGATCACAATGTACGTGAAACTTTGGGACTTGTGGACCGCGCCTATATCATTCATGGCGGCCAAGTGATGATCCAAGGTCGTCCTGACACGATCACCAATGATGAACAAGCCCGCCGCGTTTATCTGGGACAGGATTTCACGCTTTAGCCACGCGCCGCGCGAATGTGGCCGAGCTCTTTTCCAAAAAATGCTGTGGCGATTTCTTGGATTTGAACTTGGCAAAGCCTATCTCATTTAGCATAGTTGCCAAAGCAATGGCGGTCTCTGGATGTGCCTATGCGACAGCTTAAGGCATGGAACGGGGCATCCCCGTTTGAGTGTGTTACTGAGACAAACATGGCGCTACCGGCGCTGGGCTTCACCCAGATTTGGTAGCGCAGGACAAAGAAAAGCAGAGACCGTCCGTTGCGACAAGGCAGCTCACATGAATAAGAGACAATTCTCGCATATACTCGCGGAAAGCCTCATTTTAGGTGACTGGTCGGTCCAAAACATCACAGACAATCTCACACGCAATCTGCCCAAAGACGCCCACAAATTTGCGACTGAAACCGCCACTGAGTTGCATTTTGCATTGCCACAAAAATTCGCCCCATCAGCACGTGCAGTTGAGCTTGTTTTGTTGAGGACAACGCGGTTTGAGGCGACCTACAAACATTGCCGCGAAAAGAAGGCCTGGCCGCGCCGCGACCTGTCATCGCCGATGATGTGCCCGACCCCCGCCTTTAAAGAATTGGACATTCCTAAACTTCCAACAATTGCCAATTTGGCGGATTGGCTTTCGCTTTCAGAGAACCGTCTGCTCTATTTAGCCGATATTCACAGGCGCTATGAGGAACACGGCGAAACCTCGATCAATCACTATCATTATTTGCTCAAGAAAAAGAAGGCGGGCGGCACTCGAATTGTCGAAGCGCCCAAGGAAGACTTGAAGGCTGTGCAACGGCAAATTTTACAGAACATTATCGGCGTTTTGCCCAGCCACCCTGCTGCATTTGGCTTTGTAAAAGGTCGTAATTGCCTGCAAGCGGCCAATAGGCATGTTGGTGAGCAAATTGTGCTTTGTTTCGATCTGAAAGACTTCTTTCCTTCAATCGGGGCGGGCCGGATATTTGGCTTGTTTAGATGTCTTGGCTATCCCCATGCGGTTGCGCGTGCGCTGACGTCGCTGTGCACAACATTGACACCTGCGCGCATTCTTGAGCGCCTATCGCCCGAAGACCGCCTCATTTATAACTCTCCTCATTTGCCGCAAGGGGCGCCAACCTCGCCTGCACTGGCAAATCACGTTTGCTTTTCATTGGACAAAAGACTGGCGACATTGGCTGGCCGATTGGGTGCAAATTATAGCAGATATGCTGATGACCTGACCTTTTCAGGCGACAAAAATATTATCGGGCCGCTCAAACACTTGTTGCCCGAGATTGTTCAAGACGTAGGATTTGCACTGAACCAGACCAAGACACGCGTGATGCGACACGCTTCGCAACAAGTCGTGACCGGCGTAGTGGTGAACGAGCATCTCAATATTGCTCGAAAGACCTTCGATCATTTGAAAGCAATTATTCATGCTTGCGGCAAGCCTGACGATCATCGCTTGTTGGATCCAGCATTCAGGAGTTCTTTGGTTGGGAAAATAGATTGGGTTGAGGCGGCAAACCCCAACCGAGGCCAAAAACTACGCCAGCTGCTTGCTGATGCCAGTGAAAACCATTTGTGATGGCTGGTTCAGGCAGCAGCCAATAGAGTATTCTCCTCCCCTATTATAGGGTTTTGCACACCCCATCTCATCCCTTTTGGATATTGGCACGGATTTTGTATAGTGCGACTTGAATGTCTGGTCTTACCTATGGCATTTTGGCAAATGTAACTGATTGATTTGCCCAAAGGAGCACTGATCGGCATGGCCATTGGCCCTAGATTGGACATAAGACAATCGCAAACTCTTGCGCTAACCCCGCAATTGATGCAGTCGATCAAGCTATTGCAACTTTCGCACACTGAACTTTCTCAGTTTGTGGAGGAAGAGCTTATGCGCAACCCGCTTTTGGAGCGCGAAGATGGTGGCGATGACCGGGTGAGTGAAGATGAGCCCACGCTCCGCGCCGATGATCGCGCGGTGGACGTTTCGAGCCGATCTGACAATATGGGCAGCGCTGTTTCTGTGGCGCAGGAGATGGACACGGATGTGGCCAATCTCTATCCCGAACAAGTGGGGCAAGACAGCCTGTCACAATCGCTTAGCTGGCCGGAGGGCAAGCACACAAGTGGCGGGCAAGATGGCGGCGACTTTGAGCAATTTGCCACGGGCGCCAAATCTCTTAATGACCATCTGATTGAGCAAATTTCGCTTATTCTCAAACATCCCGGCGACATGTTGATTGCCAGCGCTCTCATCGAAAATCTCAACGAGATGGGCTATGTGGATGCATCGCTGGATCAAATTGCAGATCAGTTGGGCACCGAACTCGGCCATGTGGAAGCTGTGTTGGAAGCTGTACAAGGCTGCGACCCGCTTGGCATTTTCGCCCGAGATTTGGCGGAGTGTTTGGCGATACAATTGCGCGAACAAGACCGCCTTGACCCGATGATGCAAATGCTGCTCGACAATCTCGATATGTTGGCGGCGCATAAAATCACCGAGCTACAAAAGCTACTTGGCACCGATGCTGAAGATCTTGGCGATATGATCGGCGAAATTCGACGGCTAGACCCGCGCCCGGGCCGCGCTTTTGAAGGCGGCAATGTGCAAGCTATTGTGCCTGATGTTTATATTCGGCGGGGCAATAATAAAGAATGGCTGATCGAGCTGAACCAAGATGTATTGCCCAAAGTGTTGGTCAATCGCACTTATTTGGCGAGCGTTAGCGCCAGCGCCAAAAAGGGCGAAGACAAAACATATTTGAGCGAATGTTTGCAAACCGCCAATTGGCTGACCAAAAGCTTAGACCAGCGGGCGCAAACCATTTTAAAAGTGACCAAGGAAATCGCGCGGCAGCAGGATGGTTTTTTGAACCATGGCGTTTCACATCTGAAGCCAATGACACTGAAAATGGTGGCGGAAGAAATCGAAATGCATGAAAGCACGATTTCGCGGGTGACCAGCAATAAATATGTCAGCACCCCAAGGGGGCTGTTTGAGCTGAAATATTTCTTCACCTCTGCCATTCACTCCGCGAGCGGCAATGCTGATCACTCCGCTGAGTCTGTCAAATATCGGATCAAACAATTGATCGATGCGGAAGACCCGAAAAAGATCCTATCGGACGATAAGATTGCGGCGATTTTGAACAAAGAGCAAAGCATGAATGTGGCACGGCGGACCGTGGCTAAATATCGTGAAGCCATGGGACTGGCCTCTTCCGTCATGCGGCGACGGCAGAAGCGCGAATTGGTGCGCTAGGAAAACACCGTCCAATCCATTTCATTGGTGACATATTCGAGCATTTGCGTGCCGATGTATGAATTGCCGGATTGGTTCAATCCCGGCGACCACGCCGCAATTGAGGCGATGCCGGGTACAGACGCCAAAATCATGCCGCTGACGCCTGACTTTGCGGGCAAGCCAACACGATAGGCAAAGTCTCCCGAACCATCATAATGTCCGCAAGTCAGCATGATCGCAGCAATCCGCCTTGCCCGTCGCATCGACACCATTTGCTGCCGATTTGGACCAAGCGTGCCGGCAAACGCCAAGAAACGGCCTGCCCGCGAAAGTTGAGCACAATCCATGGTGAGCGCACATTGGTTGTAGTAAACGCCCAGCGTGTGTTCCACCGGGTTATGTAAATTGCCGCAGGATGCCAGATAGTGCGCTAAGGCCCGATTGCGGTGACCTGTGTCTTCCTCAGATTGAGCGACTTTTCCGTCGATGAAAATCTGATCGTCACCAGCCAGACCTTGCACAAACCGTACAATTTCGCCCAAAGCTTCCTTGGGTTGATATGTGGCCAAAATGGCATCAGTCACCACAATGGCGCCAGCATTTACGAATGGGTTTCGCGGAATGCCACTTTCATGTTCGAGCTGCAAAATGGAATCGAATGCAGAGCCCGACGGTTCACGCCCCACGCGCGCCCACAAATTGTCGCCCATGGTGCCCAAACAGAGGGCCAATGTGAACACTTTTGATATGGATTGAATGGTAGTGGGCTGTTGCCAATCGCCCGCCCCAATGGTTTCGCCGCTATCGAGGGTGATGGCAATGCCAGCTTTTTGCGGATCGGCTTTGGCCAATTCCGGAATATATTGCGCCACCTGCCCGCGCTCGCTGGATTGGCGTGCGTTTTCTACCGCCTGGTTGAGAACGGTTTGGAGCTTTTGAACATCAGTTTGCATAGATTTCCCGCGCTTGAGAATTTATCTTCAACAAATATTGCGCGCCACGGCAACCCATGGACCAAGAAAAGCAGGGCAAATCACCCTAAATGGCGCGATTTGAGAATGGTTCAAACTGGCGGCGTGCACCTTGAAACCACCTGAATTCGACCACATCTTTATAGGTATGATTGAGAAATAAATCCGAATACGAGTCATCCGAATATGGAGCGAATATTAGTGCTTTTATTCATGATTTGGAAGGGCCCGAGAGCGGATAATCTCAATAAGGGGTGATTGCATCCCAACGCGAAGCGGCGTTAAAATAAGGTGAGGTCATAATTGACAGAGGTCAATTTACCTCGGCGAAAACGCCCTTATATAAGCAAAAGAGAAAGGGGTACACTTATGAGCCTACGTGTTTCTGGAAAAAATATGGATGTTGGCGATGCACTTCGCACAAAGGCGCATGACCATTTGGAATCCGCGATCACCAAATATTTTGATGGTGGATATGATGGCCATCTCACTCTTGAACATGAAGGTAGCCGCTTTAATGCGGACGTTGTGGTACACCTAGATACAGGCGTGGTCCTGCAAGCTGGCGCAGATGCTGGCGACGCGACATCCGCCTTTGAAGATGCGGCCGGGCACATTGAAAAACGCCTGCGTCGTTACAAGCGTAAACTGAAGAATCACCGGCGCAATGCGCAGACTGACAAGTTCCAAGCACAGTCTTACATTTTGGCGTCCCCCGAAAAAGAGGAAGAAGTTGGAGAGGACTTCAATCCAGCCATTATTGCGGAAACAACTGATAACCTTCACAGAATGAGCGTAGGCGAGGCCGTTATGGAACTCGACCTAGCCCAAAGTGACGTAATTGTGTTCCGACATGCTGGACATGGCGGCGTTAATGTGGTTTACCGTCGCGCTGACGGGAATGTTGGTTGGGTAGACCCAGCCCTAGAGAACAAGTAAGCGCTTGTCCCCTTCGTTGATCACAATGAAAGGCGCATAAATGGAAATCGCACAGATTCTGGCGAGCAAGGCCGTTTTGCCTTGCGCGAAAGTCACGTGCAAACGCCAGCTTTTGCAGCTTGCTGCTGAGCATGCAAGTGAATTGGTGGGCATTGATGCTCACCAAATCTTTGAAACGCTTAAAGAGCGTGAACAATTGGGCTCAACCGGATTGGGTGACGGCATTGCCATTCCACATGGCAAGCTGAAGGATCTGGACGGCGTTCACTGTATCCTTATTCGTCTCGATCATGGCATCGAGTTTGACGCAGTGGATGACAAGCCCGTTGATTTGGCTTTTGTGTTGCTGGCCCCTCAAGGTTCCGGCGCGGACCATTTGAAGGCCCTATCGCGCATTGCACGCCTCACCCGGACACCTGGGCTGATGGATCGGCTGCGCAATCTGCAAACTGCTGAAGATATTTATGAGTTTTTGACCAGCGAAGCAGAAGAAACCAACGCAGCTTAAATTTTGCTGCAACGCACAAATAAAAAAGCACATTCACCGGGAGGGAAGTGAATGTGCTTTTATTTTGGGCAATTGCCCTCATGTGCGGATTGGTTTAGTGGCGCAATGCCATATCCATACCCGCTTCATCCAGCCAGTCTGTTAGGGATCTTCTGTCGTCCGTAACCAATAATGGTGTGCCATCGGCACCAAACAAGGCTTCAAAGATTTGTGCCTCTGGGGCGTTTTTGGCTTCCGGCACAAATGCCTTCAGCTGCTTGCCGGTCAAACGGCGACGATAAACGATTTCTTCGCCGCCAAGGGCCAAAAATTCTTCAACGCTCAAAGGCGTTTGGGATTCGGTTTTTTCGATGTGTGTCATGGGACACCTCCTCAAAACGCTTACACTACTCTATACGCAAGAGATTAATCAGCGGTTTTAATTTCAATCCGTCGCGCAACTTTTTCAATGTTGGGGCGCACAAGAGAGATGTTCAAAAGCCCATCTTTCAGTGCGGCGCCTTCCACGCGCATGCCATCGGCCAACAAAAAGCTGCGTTGGAACTGGCGTGCTGCGATGCCACGGTGCAAAAACTCGCGATTGGGGTCATCTTGCTGACGCCCACGAATGAGGAGTTGGTTGTCCTCAAGCGTAATTTCTAACTCTTCTTCAGTGAAGCCAGCTACCGCCACTGAAATGTGGAACAGCTCAGCACCATCTTCGTTTGAAACGCGCTCGATATTATAAGGAGGATACCCATCCGCCGCTTTGGCCAGCCGATCAAGGCGTTGCTCAATTTCTTCAAATCCGAGCAAAAAGGGCGATGAGAAAAAAGACATTCTGGACATGATAATCCTTTCAACCACAGGCCGACTTGCGCACCCGCATCTGTTCTGTTCAAGCAACAATGACCATATGGCCCAAACAGGCACCGCATGGCCGCTTGATTGAAATATGGGCATAGCCATTGTCGAATTCAAGAGTTGAGCGCGATTAGGGCGAACCGCTTGACGCTATGATGCGTATCATCACAAGATTTACTCAGCCCAACCCGCCTGAAAGGCAGCTAATCTATGTCTGGTCCCTTTATCTCAATTGTGATGCCTGCATTCCGGTGCCGCGACACGATTGCCGAAAGTGTGCAAAGCGCGATCAAACAAACTTATGCGCGTTGGGAATTGGTGATCAGCATTGATGATGGTGAAGATTATGAACTGCTCTTGGCTGACGCAGGCCTTAAAGATCAACGCATTCGATTTACCCACACTGGCGGCGTAGGCACCGGTTCGTCAAATGCCCGAAATGTAGGTGTTGCGGCTGCCCAATCAGATTTTATCGCTGTGCTTGATGCAGATGATCTGTTTATTTCAGAAAAACTTGAACTCATTGCACCGTTGCTTGCAACACATCCGCTTATCTCCACAGGATTGCAAATAACAGATGCAAACCTTGCGCCCCTAAGACAAGTGGGCACAAAGGGCGCGCAACGCGAACTTGGGGCAGATATCTACAAATTCATCAATATCTCAATGGACAGCATGATCATCTATGATCGGTCGCGCTTGCCAATTGCCTATGATGTCAATCAACCCTGTCTTGTGGACATGGATTTGATTTTTAAGGCTTTCTGTCACACAGCAAAATGCCTGCACATACCCGCGCCGCTGCATCTATATCGCAAACAGGCCGTCTCCATCAGCAATGGACCAGCCGCCGCCGACAAGTTTGCACACATAAAACGCACGCTGCTCTCGCGTCTTGAAACCAATCATTATGATTTTGTGGATTCAGCCGCGGCCCGGAAAGGCTTTGAAACCTTTTTGCGCGCATCTTTAAAAACTGAGCTTGCATTTGCGGCGCAGAGCGCAAAATCGTCATCCTTTTTGTTCGAAGATTTGCTGGAAGCGCACCTAAAGAAAGAGCGCATTTTTGAGCGTTGATGGCGACTGAACGGAAATTTGCACCAAAAAAACCGCTCAGACTGAAGAAAGTTTAAAAGCGCGAACAGGGCACTGCGATACATCGCCAAAGTATCGAATCAAAATACTGTATATCGAAACATTTCTGCATCTCGATCTGTTTTTTACTCAGCGCTTGGCGTTAAAATGGTCTCATTTATCAGCGACATAGCAACAATTTACCGCCCTGAAGGGTCCATTGTTCTAAAATCCCATCGAATCAAGACTAAGTTTTTGATTATCCAGTCAAGATTCAGACAAGAATTTACAAAAAGTAAGGCTCGTCTGACAATTTTGGCGAAATTTTTTTGATTTGCTGTTGCAACGGAAAGCAAAAGCGTCTTTTCTCTCGGGTGCATGCACTAACTGCATGCAATGATATTGGAGGGAACATTATCATGAAAAAATTCGGAAAGTTGCTAGCAGCAACAGCCCTTATGGGGTTGATGGCTGGTAGCGCTTACGCAAAAACACTAGTATACTGCTCTGAGGGTTCACCAGAAGGTTTTGACGTTGCACCATATACTGCTGGTACAACATTTGATGCGTCTTCTAAGCCGCTTTACAACCGTTTGGTTGAATTTAAGCGTGGCACATCTCAAGTTCAGCCTGGTTTGGCTGAAAGCTGGGAAGTGTCTGAAGATGGTCTTGAGTACACTTTCAACCTGCGTAAGGGCGTGAAGTTCCATACTACGAGCTTCTTTACACCTACACGTGATTTCAACGCAGACGACGTGTTGTTCTCATTCAACCGTCAGCGTTTGGCTGATCACCCATGGTACGAATATGTGCCTGGCATTTCATGGGAATACTTTAACGGTATGTCCATGCCAGACCTGATCAAAGACATTGAAAAAGTTGACGATTACACCGTTAAGTTCGTGTTGAACCGTCCTGAAGCGCCAATGATCGCTAACCTTGCAATGGACTTTGCTTCAATCGTATCTGCAGAATATGCTGACCAGCTTAAAGAAGCAGGCACTGAAGAGTTGTTGAACCAAGAGCCAGTTGGCACGGGTCCATTTAGCTTTGTTGCTTACCAAAAAGACGCTGTGATCCGCTATGCTGCGCACCCTGATTATTGGGATGGCAAACAGCCTATCGACGATCTTGTGTTCGCGATTACAACAGACGCTGCTGTTCGCGCTCAAAAGCTGAAAGCTGGCGAGTGTCACGTGGCACCATATCCAAACCCAGCTGACATTGAAGGCCTTGCCGCTGACGAAAACCTCGTCATGATGGAACAAGAAGGCTTGAACGTTGGCTATTTGGCTTACAACACGCAAGTTGCTCCATTTGACAATGCAAAAGTTCGTAAAGCATTGAACATGGCGATCAACAAGCAAGCTATCTTGGACGCTGTGTTCCAAGGTGCTGGCTCTGCTGCCAAAAACCCAATTCCACCTACCATGTGGTCATACAATAACGCCATCGAAGATGACGCGTTTGATCCTGAAGCTGCAAAAGCAATGCTTGAAGCTGAAGGCGTGACTGGTCTTGAGATGGAAATCTGGGCAATGCCTGTTCAGCGTCCTTACAACCCGAACGCACGTCGTATGGCTGAAGTTATTCAGGCTGACTTTGCAAAAATCGGTGTGGACGTAACAATCGTTTCTTATGAGTGGGGTGAATATCTTGCTCGCTCTAAAGAAGTTGATCGTAAAGGCGCTGTATTGCTTGGTTGGACTGGTGACAACGGTGATCCAGACAACTTCCTAGCGGTTCTTTTGGGCTGTGACGGTGTTGGCGGTTCAAACCGTGCTCAGTGGTGTAACGAAGAGTTTGAAGCTTTGATCCAAAAAGCGAAAACTATTTCGGACCAAGAAGAGCGCACCAAGCTTTATGAAGAAGCACAAGTTGTGTTTAAGCGTGAAGCACCTTGGGCAACAATCGCACACTCAACAGTGTTCATGCCAATGTCCAAGAAAGTCCAAGGCTATGTGATGGACCCATTGGGCGGTCACTGGTTCGACGGTGTTGATCTTGCCGAGTAAGGCTTAAAGGAAAAGGTTGATTGCAGGCGCCCCTTTGCGGCGCCTGCTTTCTTTTTGAACGAACATGCTGAAATTTCTGCTCAACAAATTGGTACTTATTGTACCGACATTTATCGGCATCACGATCGTCGCCTTTGGCTTTGTACGCGTGCTGCCTGGGGATCCTATTCTTGCACTGGCGGGGGAGCGGGGCGTAGAGCCCGAACGCTACCAACAATTGCTGACGCAGTTTGGCTTTGATCGTCCTATTTGGGAACAATATTTCACTTATGTGATTGGTTTGTTCCAAGGCGATTTTGGCACATCGATTGCCACCAAGCGACCGGTGCTGAACGAATTTATGGCCCTTTTCCCAGCAACAGTTGAATTGGCGCTTTGCGCGATCATCTTCGCGATCGTGCTCGGCATTCCGGCTGGCATCATCTCCGCGGTTAAACGCGGCTCTTGGTTTGACCAAGTGGCCATGGGCACTGCCCTTGCCGGCTATTCAATGCCGATTTTCTGGTGGGGCCTTTTGCTCATCATTTTATTTTCCGGCACATTGGGATGGACGCCCGTTTCAGGCCGCATCTCTTTGCTTTATTTCTTCCCGCAAGTCACCGGCTTCATGCTGATCGATAGCTTGCTGTCGGGCCAGGCTGGCGCCTTCAAATCAGCAGCAATGCATTTGATTTTGCCGACCATCGTATTGGGCACAATCCCGCTTGCGGTGATTGCCCGGCAAACACGCTCGGCCATGTTGGAAGTGTTGGGTGAAGACTATGTGCGCACTGCACGTGCAAAGGGCTTGGGCCAGTTGCAGGTTGTTGGCGTACATGCGTTGCGCAATGCGCTTATCCCCGTGATTACAACAATTGGCCTGCAGGTGGGCGTTTTGCTCGCAGGGGCGATTTTAACGGAAACGATCTTTTCTTGGCCAGGCATTGGCAAGTGGATGGTCGATAGTATTTCAAGGCGCGATTATCCATCCGTACAGGGTGGTTTGGTGTTGATTGCTTTGATTGTTATGGTGGTGAACCTGACAGTCGACGTGCTCTACGGTCTGATCAATCCGCGCATTCGGCATCAGTGAGGATATGAAAATGACTGATCCTACACTAAAAGATATCGATCAAGATGTCGTAAAAGCAGAAGCCCGCAAAGCGCGCTGGTCTGTCCTTAATGAGTTTTGGCACTATTTCAGCGCCAATAAGGGCGCTGTGATCGGCCTGTGCATTGTTGGCTTCATGATCATTATGGCGGTGTTGGCCCCATGGATTGCACCGCACGAACCCAACTTCCAAAACCGGGATGCGTTTCTAACGCCGCCTGTTTGGCAAGAGGGGGGCACATGGACTTACATTCTGGGCACCGATGCTGTTGGGCGTGACATTCTTTCGCGTTTGATGCATGGCGCACGCTTCTCGCTGTTTATCGGTGTGGTTGTGGTGACCATCTCCTTGATTGGGGGCATTGTGATCGGCCTGATCGCGGGTTACTTCCGTGGCTGGGTTGATGCCTTGATCATGCGGATCATGGACATCATTCTTGCATTTCCTTCATTGCTAATGGCGTTGGTGCTGGTGGCAATTTTGGGACCAGGCTTGGTGAATGCCATGATCGCGATTGCGGTGGTGTTGCAACCTCACTTTGCGCGTTTAACACGTGCAGCTGTGATGTCTGAATCCAATCGTGAATATGTGACAAGTGCAAAGGTTGCTGGTGCTGGGCATTTACGCTTGATGTTTAAAACCATCTTGCCGAACTGTTTGGCCCCGCTGATCGTTCAAGCCACATTGTCTTTCTCTACCGCCATTTTGGATGCGGCAGCGTTGGGCTTTTTGGGCATGGGCGCACAGCCTCCTACCCCGGAATGGGGCACCATGTTGGCGGAAGCACGTGAATTTGTGTTGCGCGCATGGTGGGTTGTGACCTTCCCTGGCATTGCCATTTTGGTCACCGTTTTGGCGATCAATCTGGTGGGCGATGGCCTGCGCGATGCGCTTGACCCGAAACTCAAGCGGAGCTGATCATCATGACCAATGTACTCAATATTGAAAATTTGACAGTGACGTTTGATACCGCTGATGGCCCATTTAAGGCCGTTGATGGGGTGAACTTCAAGGTCGATCAAAATGACATTCTCGCCATTGTGGGCGAGAGTGGTTCTGGCAAGTCTGTTTCAATGTTGGCTGTGATGGGACTATTGCCCAACACCGCCACCATCACAGCAGATAAAATTGAATTTGAAGGCAAAGACATCAGCAATTTGAGCGATCGAGATCGCCGCCATATTATTGGCAAAGACATCTCAATGATCTTTCAAGAGCCGATTGCCAGCCTTAATCCGTGTTTTACAGTGGGTTTTCAAATTCATGAAATGCTCAAAACACACACCAACAAAAACAAAAAAGAGCGGGCAGAACGTGCGCTTGAATTGTTCAATTTGGTGGGTATTCCAGACCCTGAGAAGAAGCTGAAAAGCTATCCTCACCAATTGTCTGGTGGCCAGTGTCAGCGGGTGATGATTGCCATGGCGATCTCGTGCGATCCAAAGCTTTTGATTGCCGATGAGCCAACCACGGCGCTGGATGTGACCATTCAAAAACAGATCCTTGATCTGTTGCTGGATATTCAGGCCAAGACCAATATGGCATTGATCATGATCACCCACGATATGGGCGTGGTTGCGGAAACAGCCCACCGGGTTGTGGTGCAATATAAAGGGCAACAAATGGAAGAAGCCAATGTGCTTGATTTGTTTGAGAACCCTCAAAACGCCTATACCAAAGCACTGTTGTCAGCATTGCCTGAACGCGCCGAAGGCGACCGCCTTCCAACTGTTTCAGACTTTGCTGAGAGCTTTGAAAAAGGGGAGACACGCGCATGAGCAAGACCGTGATTAAGGCGACTGATATTCATCGCGACTATGTCACCAAGGCAACCATGTTCAAAAAAGGCGACGTGGTACATGCGCTTAAGGGCGTTAGCTTTGAACTCAAGCAAGGCGAAACCCTGGCGCTTGTGGGCGAAAGCGGTTGTGGCAAATCCACGCTTGCGCGGATTTTGACGCTGATTGACGCCCAAACCGCAGGTGAGTTGGAGATTGACGGTCAAAAAATTGACATCCGTGAAAATCCTCCGACCAGCGATATGCGTCAACATGTGCAAATCGTGTTCCAAAACCCATATGGCTCGCTCAACCCGCGCCAAAAGGTGGGTGAGATTTTGGAAGAGCCCCTCATCATCAACACCGATATGCCTGCTGAAGAGCGGCGCGAATTGGCGATGGCGATGTTGCTTAAAGTGGGCTTGGATGCGGTGCATTATGGCCGCTATCCGCACATGTTCTCTGGCGGTCAACGTCAGCGGATTGCGATTGCACGGGCGCTGATGATGCGGCCTGACATTTTGGTGCTGGACGAACCTGTTTCGGCGCTTGATTTGTCGGTTCAGGCACAAATCCTGAACCTGTTGGCGGATTTGCAGGACGAGTTCAACCTCTCCTACATCTTTATTTCTCACGATCTATCCGTTGTGAAATATATCGCCGACCGGGTGATGGTGATGTATTTTGGCGAAATTGTTGAGCAGAACACGCGGGATGAAATCTTCAGCAACCCGCAGCACGACTATACCAAAACCTTGTTGGCGGCGACGCCACGAGCCAGCATTGAGTCGATCAAAAAACGTTTGGGTGTAAGCGCTGCATAAACAGCGAAGACATCTCTAAAGTTTAAAAGGCGCTGCATTTGCAGCGCCTTTTTATTTCACTTCTTTCATAATCTGCCGTGCGATGCGATCCGCACTACCTGCGCTGAGCACCCAACCGTACATGCCATGGCCCGTGTTGATATAACCATTCTTCTGGGTTAGCCGCCCGATCACGGGTTGGCTATCTGGGGTCAATGGGCGAAAGCCCATCCAAGGCGAAAGGTCACCAGAATCTTCAGCGACCAGTGGGAAACGTTCAAACAGTTTGGCTTTAAAGGTGTTGAGGCGTCTTGCGGATATGCCACGCTGCTGCGGTACAAAATCGGCATAGCCCGCATAGCGAATGCGATCGCCCAAGCGGGTGACCACAGCTTTGTTTTCCGCGTCCGTGATCGCTAAATCAGGCACGGCTTTGCCCAGGGGCAATGACAGGCTGTAGCCAGCCATTGGCGCCAAAGGCAGCGTTTTACCCAAGCGAGCGCACAGATCTACAGACTGCAATCCAGCGCAAATCACAAACGCATCGGCCTCTACGCGGCCTTGATCGGTGATCAAATAGCGCATTTCGAGCTGATCCATCACCACGTCCAACACTTTTTGATTGGGCAAAAACTCGCCGGTGCCGGTTTCAACCAAATGGCGCAGTGCTTCGCGGGCAAATTTGCGGGCATCGCCCACCGCGTCGCCAGCAGAATAAATGCCCCCTTTGCAGCGCCCTTGAAATTGAATGAAAGTTGGTTCTTTGCGCACCACGCCTTCATGATCCAAAACTTCGATCTCAGCACCCAATTTCTTTTTCTGATCGGCCCATAACTGCGTCGCGGTGAAATTCGCGTTTGGCCCCAGAAGAGTCACTTTGCCAGACTCGCGATAATCAAAATCGAAATCGTAGGTTTCGAGCCATTCTTGGAAAACAGCTTTTGAGGAAAGGCTTAACGCCAAATTGGCAAGGCTGTTTTTTTCGAATTGGCTGGTCCGCGCTTCGTTTAAAAATTTGAACGCCCATACGAAATAATCCTTCACCCAAAGCGGGCTCAGTTTGCCGCTGGGGGATTGGCCGGTCAGGATTTTGGGCATCAGACCAATCAAGGCGGGTGAGGCAACCGCATCCACTGAAGTGTAGCTCAGCTGGGCTGCATTTTGCGCGCTGGTCGCGGTGGCTGCATCTGGCGCCGCATCAATAATGATCGGATATGCACCCAGCTCTTTCAGCCGCAATGCAGTAGTGACCCCAACAATGCCCGCGCCAATAATGGCGACCTTTGGACCTGTTTGCGCAAATTGCTCCTGAGCCACGATTGGCCATCCTTTTGTAAAACTGCTAATAATCGCCACAAAAGTGCGCGATATTGCGCGAAAATTCAAATCATTGTTGAACGGTTTTTATGGATATCCCCACCACCCCTTTAGGGCAAAGCTTTGCCGCCCTGCCCGATCTGTTTTACGCGCCTGTTGCGCCCACACCTGTGGTCACGCCCACATGGATCGGGTTTAACAATAAACTGGCCGAGACATTGGGTTTGGATCGAGGCTTTTGGCAAGGCGACGAGGGGATGGCAATTTTGTCCGGCAACAAAGTAGCCGACGGCAGCCAACCGGTGGCGATGGCCTATGCTGGCCACCAGTTTGGAAATTGGGTACCCCAGCTGGGCGACGGACGCGCCCACATTCTGGGTGATGTGACTGCACCTAATGGTCAAACATACGATGTGCAATTGAAAGGTTCAGGGCCGACCCCCTTCTCCCGCAATGGCGATGGAAGGGCCGCGTTGGGGCCAGTGCTGCGCGAATATGTGATGAGCGAAGCCATGCACAATCTCGGCGTGCCCACAACGCGGGCGCTGGCTGCCATTTCAACGGGCGAGCGGGTGCAACGCGAAACAGGACTGCCCGGCGCTGTGCTCACCCGCATTGCCACCAGCTTTGTGCGCGTCGGCACGTTTCAATATTTTATGGCACGGGGGGAGCACGAAGCACTCGCCCAATTAGCCGATTTCGTGATTGAACGTCACTATCCTGACCTGCGCGATGCCGAGCATAAATATGTCAAATTGTTGGAAGCAATAATCGCGCGGCAAGCAGAGTTAATCGCACATTGGCAATTGATTGGCTTTATCCATGGGGTGATGAACACGGACAATATGGCAGTTTCTGGCGAGACCATTGATTATGGTCCTTGTGCCTTCATGGATCACTATCATCCCGAAACCGTTTTCAGTTCGATTGATGAATTTGGGCGCTATGCCTATCACAATCAACCACGGATCGCCCGCTGGAATTTGGGTGTGTTGGCACAATGTTTCTTGCCCATTTTGCATGAAAATGGGGATGCCGCCGTGCAATTGGCGCAAGATGCAATCAATGCGTTTGCGCCGCAGTTTGACGAAGCCTTCAAGACCGGGCTGTGCCGAAAAATTGGCCTTAGCCTCACTGAAGACAACATGGCGTTGGCCGTGGCCTATCTGGACCTATTGCAAGAATATAATCTCGATTTCACAAATGGCTTCCGAAAGCTTGTGTCGCTTGATCCAGCGGAAATTGAGGTAAATGCCAATAAGTTTGAGGGCGATAGCTGGCGCGATTGGCTCGGCAAATGGGCAGCAGCCCATGACAATGAAGACACATCACTGACAGCCCGTCAGGAGATAATGCGCCTGAGCAATCCGCGCTTTATACCGCGCAACCATTTGATGGAGCGCATGATTGCCGAGGCAATGGACGGCGATTTGAGCCTGTTCAACACGCTCAATCAGGTCTATCAGCACCCTTATGACGATCAACCTGAATTTGATGCGTTCACCGCGCCACCTGCCAATGAAGAGCGGGTGCAGAGAACATTTTGCGGCACCTAATCTAGATCAATTGCACCACGATCCGTTTCCATTATTCTCTGACCAATAATGGAGAGTTCAGATGCGCACGCCGGAGAATGCACAAGTTAAACTAAAGCGCACCTTGTCGCTGCCCATGCTCGTTTTTTACGGCATTGGCGTGACCATTGGGGCGGGCATATTTGCACTGATCGGCGAAATTGTTGGTCTTGCTGGGCAGCAGGCCCCCCTCGCCTTCTTGCTGGCTGGTGTTATCGCAGCAGCGACGGGCCTTTCTTATGCCAAACTTTCCTCCGTTTATCCGCGCGCGGGCGGCGAAGCGGTGTTTGTCAATATTGGGATCGGTGCATTTTGGGGCCGTGTTGTGGGCTTAGGCGTAACCGCTACTGCCATCATTTCCAGCGCGGTTGTCGCACTCGCCTTTGCGGGATATTTTCAACAACTCATCCACCTGCCGACGCCCTTTATCACCAGCGTTGTTGTTATCAGCTTAGCCGGCATTGCATGGTTTGGTGTGCGAGAAAGCGTTATTTTTGCCGCTACAATCACCATATTGGAAATTGGCACCTTAATCGTGATCGGTGCGATGGGGATACCCAATCTGGACGATGTTGGCTATCTGGCTCAAAGCCTCAATCCGTTGGCGGAGAACGCCAATATGATGGCAGTGACCAGCGCGGCGATGATTGCCTTTTTCGCCTTTGTTGGGTTTGAAGATATTGAGAATATGGCTGAGGAAACTAAGGATGCGCATAAGAATGTGCCCCTCGCGATCCTCATCACGCTCATATTGACCGTGTTGGTTTATATGCTGGTGGCCTTGGTCGCCATCACCAGCATGGACCAAACTAAATTAGCAAACAGTGCCGCCCCAATGGTGGACTTGTTCGCCGCCCTTTCCGGCCGCTCGGGTGCCCCGATTGCCGTGATCGCCACCATTGCGATGGTGAATGGCATTTTGGTGCAGATTGTTATGGCGTCGCGGGTGCTTTACGGCATGGCAAACGAAGGGCTTGTGCCTGGTATTTTTGGCCAACTTGATCCGAAGCACCAAACACCTTTGTTTTCGACTTGGTTTGTTGCTGGCCTAACCATTGTGCTCGCCATCAGCTTTCCGCTGGTACATTTGGCGCAGGCCACAAGTGCCATCATCCTATTTGTATTTAGCTTGGTGAACTTTTCCCTTTGGCAAATTGCTCGGCGCAAAGATGCGCCAGCCGCCCTGCGCCATTGGGAATGGTTGGGATTGTTTGGCACGTTAATTTCAGCAGGATTGTTGCTAAGCGAAGCGATCAAGCTTTTCTAAGAAAGAGCTGCCGGGCCTTAGATGGGCTCGGCAGCATATTGCGTTAGCGCGTGATGATTTCCGGCCCCATCATCGCATAGGGGAGCAGCGTTGATAGCTGGGGCGTGTACGTCACAATTACCAAGAAGATCAACAACACAGCTACGAACGGTGCCGCCGCTTTCACTACCTGAATGAGGCTCATGCCCGTTATGCCCGAGGTCACAAACAGGTTGAGGCCAATGGGCGGTGTGATCATGCCGATTTCCATATTCACCACCATGATGATGCCCAAATGGATTGGGTCGACGCCCAACTCCATGGCAATGGGAAACACCACCGGCGCAACAATCAGCAACAGGCCTGATGGCTCCATAAACTGACCGCCGATCAACAGCAAAATGTTTACTGCAATCAAGAAGGTGAACCAGTTAAAGCCTGCATCCAACATTAGGTTTGTGATGGATTGTGGAATGCGCTCAGACGTCAAAACGTGAGCGAAGAGCAGCGCGTTGACGATGATGAACATCAACATCAAGGTGGTGCGCGACGCTTCAACCATCACTCGCCGCGTATCATTATGCACCAAGGCGGGGAAGAAACGGGTGAGCACCAACACGAGGTTTTTGCCCCAAATCGGCAAGCCCCGCACAAGCAACATCGGCACCCGGGCGATGCTGGTTTTTGGGTCGCGCCACATGCTGTAAGCGATCATGACCGCCACTGACAATATGATGCCCGCCCAGAACCGTGCTTCAAGGCTGATTTCACTATCACGACCCACCACAAAGTAGGACAAAGCCATCCACACAAAGAAGATGCCGAGAGCATATACGGTAGCCGAGAAGCCAACACGCGCTTCAACAGGCGCATCTTCGGGAATCCAAGTGATGCCCGCCAAGGGGCCCATATCCCGATAGACAAAGATCGCAATAAGGAATGCGTAAACGGCAGCAACAGCAGCAGCTTCTGTTGGGGTGAACACCCCGCCATAAATGCCGCCAATAATGATGACGATCAAGAACAAGCCCCAGCCCGCTTCTTTGCCGCCCTGCAAAATCTCGCCAAAGCCGCGCCAGGGTTCCGCTGGCAGCTTTTTGATGCGTGCCACCACATAGATGGCCAACATCAACATGCCGCCCGCCAGAAGCCCCGGCAGAACGCCTGCCAAGAACATGCGCCCCACGGACACTTGTGTGGCGGCGGAATAAACCACCATAACGATGGAGGGCGGAATCAGGATGCCCAACGTGCCCGCATTGGCAATAATGCCTGCTGCGAACTCTTTCGAATAGCCTACCTGCATCATGCCTGCGATGGCGATGGTGCCGATGGCCACAACGGTTGCCGGAGACGAGCCAGACAAAGCCGCGAACATCATACAGGCCAACACAGAGGCCATGGCGAGGCCGCCGCGGAAATGGCCAACGGAGGCGATGGCAAACCGGATGATCCGCTTGGCCACACCGCCAGTGGACATAAAGCTTGCAGCCAAGATGAAGAAGGGAATGGCCAAAAGCGTATAGTTTTGTGACGCGGTGAACAATTGCAGCGCCACGGAGGAAATAGAGTCGGTGGAGAAGAACGCAATCACCAACACCGACGCAAGGCCTAGGGAGACGGCCACCGGCACGCCAAGCAACAGCAAGACGAGCACCATTGTGAACAAAATTGCAGAGACCATTAGTTTGCCTCCTTCAATGCATCTTTATTTTCAGCCACCAAATCTTCAGCTTCATGGCCCGCAATCATCAAATCGCGCTCGCCTTTGAAAATTTGGACAAATGCCTCAATGGACCGGAAGGCCAAAAGGGCAAGTGAGATTGGCAAGATGAGATAAGCCACCCAGCGCTGCACGCGCTCTGGCCAGCCAAACTGGTCAACCATAAAGGTTGGATATTTCAAATCTTCCAAACCCAATTGCAGCTGGAACATTTTCGACCAATATGTCATGGCCCCACCTTTGCCATTGGCACCGAAAATGCTGAGCCAATCTGCATTGAGCAGAATGATCGCATATAGCGCAGTGCAGGCCGCGCCAAACAAGGCAGCAAGGCGCAGGCCGCGCTTGGGCAACATGCGCACAAAGGCGTCGACCCCGAGGTGACTGCCCATTTTGACGCCATAGCTCATGCCGATCAAAATCATCCACGCAAACAGAATGCGTGTGAGTTGCAATGCGCCGCCAAATCCAGAGTTGAACCCGTAGCGTAGCACCACTTGCACAAAAGACACCAAAGTGATTGCCGCCAATAAGAGCGCCAAAATATTTTCTTCTAAATTGCTGATTACTTCTGGGTATTTGCGTTCCGCCAAAAATATGGCGGCGATAAGCACAGCAATAATGCCATATAGCCAATATGCGGCCATAGCCCCCTCCTTTGCCCCGTCAAAGCAAAAGCCGCGTCCCACCAAAGGGACGCGGCGTAGATTTATGGATTATTGACCCGCAGCAACGGCTGCATCGATCACGTCTTGACCGATATCGTCTTTAAACTGATCCCAAACAGGCTTCATTACATCCACCCATTCTTGACGCTGTTCTGGTGTCAGCGTGCGCACAACACCACCAGCGGCGATCATTTTTTGCTTGGCATCTTCGTTCACTTCGGTCGCTTTGGCATTTGCCGCCACTACTTCTTCGTTGAAGATGGTGAGGAACTGCTCGCGCACTTCCGGATCAAGGCTGTCCAACCATTCTTTTGAGGTTACTGCCAAATAGGTCAGCAATTGGTGGTTGGTTTCGGTGACGCCATCTTGCACTTCGAAGAATTTCTCAGCGTAGATGTTTGACCATGTGTTTTCTTGGCCGTCCACAACACCAGTTTGCAGCGCGCCATACACTTCTTTAAATGCGAGCTTTTGTGCAGAAGCATCCATTGCTTCGATCATGGCAACAGCCACGTCAGATGTTTGCACGCGGAACTTCATGCCTTCCGCGTCGCTTGGCACCATCAATGGTTTTTTGGCAGAGAAGTGCTTCAAACCATTATAGATATAGCCCAAGCCAACATAGCCCTTATCGTCAATCGCATTCAGCAAATCTTGGCCCGTTTCACCTTGGGTGAAGTTGTTCACAGCATCCATATTTGGAAACAGGAATGGCAAATCGAAAATACGATATTTTTTGGTGAAGCTCTCAAACTTTGAAAGCGAAGGTGCCGCGATTTGCACGTCACCCAACAATAAAGCTTCCATCACTTTGTCATCGTCAAACAATGTAGAGCTTGGGAACACCTCCATACAGGCTGTGCCGTTCATTTCTTCATTGATGCGCTTTGCGATGGCTTCAGCTGCTTCACCTTTAGGGTGACCCGTGGCGGCTGTCACGTGGCTAAATTTGATGACAATTTCGCCAGAGTCACAATCAGCGAAGGCTGGTGTGGCGAACAAAGCGGCGCTGATAACTGCGCCAGCTGCGAATTTCTTAAGCATATAATCCTCCCAAGGATAGTATAGATACGGTCCCTCTGACCGCTGATCTTTACATAGCAAGGGGCGTGCCAAATCGATAAATTCCGAATTTTTCTTTTTATTTTAATTAGTTATTCAAATTTCAATATTCGACACAAGCTAAATTTGTGTAATAATCCACACACCGAAATTGCGTCATGTGTAGATTTCTACACATCGCCATCCAACTGATCAGTTTCTAGCCCATATTTTTTCATTTTGTCGTAAAGCGTTTTGCGCGAAATGCCTAAAGCCTCATAAGTCGGCTTTAGAGCACCCTTATTGCGGGAAATTTCAGTAGCGATGACTGATTTTTCAAACCGGGCGACTTGGTCGCTCAGGTGATAGGCCCGGCTGTCATTCTCAGCGCCCAACATGTCCTCACCGAGGCCAAGCCCCATACCCAAGACAAACCGATCCGCACAATTGCGCAACTCGCGCACATTGCCCGGCCAATCATGTGCATGCAAAGCCGCCACGAGGTCTGGCGTCAGTTCCGGAATTTCTTTGCGGAAACGAGCTCTTGCCTGTCGTGTTAAGCGATAGAACAGCATCAAAATATCTTCAGTCCGATCGCGCAAGGGCAGCAAATTGATGCTTGCGACGTTAAGTCGGAAATAGAGATCTTGTCGAAAACGCCCCTCTGCGCTGGCTTCGGCAAGGTCGTCTTTTGATGCCGCAACGATGCGAATATCGAGGGGAATGGTGTTGTTCG
This sequence comes from Maritalea sp. S77, assembly GCF_049801075.1. Taxonomy (NCBI): domain Bacteria; kingdom Pseudomonadati; phylum Pseudomonadota; class Alphaproteobacteria; order Hyphomicrobiales; family Devosiaceae; genus Maritalea; species Maritalea sp. S77. The sequence goes on from NZ_JBNAGG010000005.1 coordinate 138,487, forward strand.
ATCCCAGCCTCTCCACGCCGCGGGTTTCAACAACCCGCAGTAGCTTCACTTGCAGATCAAGCGGCATGCTTTCAATTTCGTCCAAAAACAAGGTACCGCCATTGGCATATTCGATTTTGCCAATACGCTTTTGATTGGCACCGGTGAAAGCACCAGACTCGTGCCCAAACAATTCGCTTTCGATGATTTCGCCCGGCAATGCGCCACAGTTCACGGCAACAAATGGTTTGTCTTTGCGTGCAGAATGTTCGTGCAATGCGCGCGCCACCATGTCTTTACCGGCCCCGGTTTCGCCATTCACCATCACATCGATATCGGCATCGCCGAGCATTTTCACTTGCTGTCGGATTTGCACCATATGGGGCGAACGCCCGATGAGGGTTTCATCCAGCAAATCTTCGCTTTCAATCTCTTCCCGCAACACACGGTTTTCGAGCACCAAGCGCCGCTTTTCCACGGCGCGATTGATGACAAGGGATAGCTGGCTGGTGGGAAACGGCTTTTCGATAAAGTCGTAAGCGCCATCGCGCATGGCAGACACCGCCATCGCCACATCGCCGTGTCCGGTGATAAAGATCACCGGTAACGCTGGATCGATCTCGATGGTTTTTTTCAAAAACTCCGGACCAGACATTTCTGGCATCCGCACATCGCACACGACAATGCCGAACAGTTGAAAGTGAATTTGCGGCAAGGCATCCGCCGCGCGGCTATAACTCAACACATCGAAGCCATCTAGCTCCAGCGATTGCTCAAGCGCGTGGCGCAAATCATGGTCATCATCAATTAGAAATATCTGTGGCGATTGAGAGATGCTCACACGTTCATTCCTTTGTGGTTTCGGCTTTATGGCGAGGCAGATTCACATAGAAGGCCGCACCGCCAAGCGTGCTGGCTCCAACATCTATGTCGCCACCAAAATCATGGACAATATTGTAGGCAATGGAAAGACCTAACCCCAAACCTTCACTGACATCTTTTTGTGAAACGAACGGATCAAATATGCTGCGTCGATCCTCTTCGCTCACGCCTGCGCCACTGTCTTCCACCCGCAACACCACTTCTTTTTCGCTATAATCCACACCCAAAAACACCATGTTCTTTTCAGTGTTCGCAGCTGCATCAATGGCGTTGGACAACAGATTGACCAACACTTGAGAGAGGCGCAAGCTGCCGCCTTCAACCTTGATGTTTTCCAACGGCAAGGTGAAATCCAGCTCCACCTTTTTGGCTTTGGCGTGTGGATCGACCAAGGTTATCGCCTCTTGCATTAAGGGGCCAATTTCAACATCGCGCAACTTCGTGCCGGGCTTTCGGGCAAAGCTCTTCAATGTTTTGGAGAGCTGCGCCATACGGTCGGTCATTTTGGTGATGCGCTCTAAATTTTCGTCGGCCTTTTCACTGCGATCACGCGCCAAAAAGGCACGGGCATTATCAGCATAGGCCCGGATGGCGGCGATGGGTTGGTTATATTCATGCGAAAGAGCGGCGGACATTTGCCCGATTGAAGCGAGCTTTGCTGATTGTGTGAGATCGAGTTGCGCTTGGCGCAGGGCTTCTTCCGCCTGTATTCGCTCATCATATTCGCGTTTTAGCTCTTGCGTTCGCGCCACAACGCGGCGCTCAAGCTCCCGCGCTACTTCACGCTCCTGCTCATAGCGCAGACGGATGATATGCCAACGCTGGATCAGCAAGAACAACACGCCGCCCAACACAACACCGGCCAAAATGACAATCACTTGAAATTGGTTGCGCGCATTGGCCACTGGATCAAACCGCTCCAACACATTCAAATGCCAATCATAAAGTGGCAAATAAACTGATCGCGCCAAATAGGGTATGGGCCGCCCGCTCCCACGATATAGCGGGAACTGCGTGAGCTCTTCGGGGTAGGTTTGGATCATATCAGGTTGCAGCACACCAGCGAGTTGGTTGCCAACCACCAAGCTGCCATCTGTTTTGGTGACGAATACCGGCTCGTTAATCAATGCCCAAGCGGTGCCTAATGTCTGTAAATCGACATAAACCGTCACTGTGCCCAAGGTTTCGCCCAAGCGCTGAACGCGCGACGAAAACGCATAGGCAATCTGATCATCGCTGCTGCGCAAAGTTGTGCGGCCCAGTCGACCTTCCATCGCCGCCTGCTGCAGTTCCTCCGCAATGGTGGGCGGTGCAAATTGCTCGGATTGGAACTGGGCAAACACCTTGCCATCAGGATCGGCCAATTGAATATTGGCCGCACCAGAGAGGCCTGCCAGTTTGTTCAATAACTGTTGGGTGCGTATTTGGCCAATGCCGACATTTTGCGCTGTGAACAGAAAAGCCACATCCGGCTCTCGCGCCACAATGCCTGTCAGCAACCGATATTTGTCGAACAGGCCGTTGATGGCTTCTTTTTGCAGTGCAAACACTTGATTGATCTCGTGCTCAACCTCTTTAAGTGCGCGGTCTTCAATCAGCGGCAGGCCGATGGCCAAGATGGTCGCCACAACAATGGCCGCGCTCGTGATCAAAGCAAAAACTTGGGCACGGAAAGAATGCGACAAAGACACGAGGGCGCGACGAAAAAACTGCATGTCTCAGTTTTTGCGATCAAACGCGGTTTGGTCAAGCGCTCATCCGCCTGCTTGTGATCTTATGTCGCCACGCTCGCGCTGCTAGAGCGCTTTGGATTTCACATTTATCCGCTTCAAGATGTGGCTCAACGAAGCATTTGAAGGTCGAACAATAAAGGGCCGCATGGGTTTACCTCAATATTTGTCGTTTTGATCAAAAATGGGTTCACGCAATACTCCAAACAATACAAGAATGATGACCAGCATGGCGAAGCCCAACAAAGCGAGCCCATAAAAGCCGAAGCCCAACATCATGCCTATCGCGCCAGAACTCCAAATGCTGGCGCCGGTGGCAGTCCCGATAATTCGCGGTTCATCACCGCTCGACTTGATGATGGCGCCTGCCCCCAAAAAGCCGATACCGGTTAGCACACCTTCGACAATACGCAGCAGGCCAAGCTTTAGATTAGGGTTGCTGCCTGCATAATAAGCGACAATTTCCTGACCCATGATGGCCAAGAGACAGGTCGTGGCCGCCACGATCATGAACACGCGGAAGTCGATGGGTTTGTTTTTGAGGTTACGATCCAAGCCGACGCAAAAGCCAAATAATAGAGCCAGCGCCACTCGCACTGCTGCTTCCGTCCAAGCCAATGTCTGCAAATCTAAAATCTGTCCCATATATGTCCCAAGTCGCACTTCGCGCTGTTTGCTTTCAAATCAAACGAACTTGGCTGCAAATGGTTCCGACCACACGGATTTTGGCCCAGAACTGGACTCTTACAAAAATTTCTGCTCAATAAAGCGGAGACTTAAATAATTTGATTGAGCAATATGTTAGAGTTTATTTTTTCCGCGGCCAATGTGCCGTTTGGCGTCGCGTTGGCGATCGTATTTTTCATTGCATTGTTGGAAGGTATCGGCGTGCTGTTTGGCGCTGGGCTGAGCCAATTTGTCGACAGCATGTTGCCCGAGATGGATTTTGATATCGATGCACCTGACATCGAGTCCCCTGGAATTTTTGTCCAGTTTTTGAGCTGGCTTCGCTTTGGCCAAGTGCCATTTATCATACTCTTGATCGTCATTCTGACTTTGTTTGGGCTGATTGGCTTTGCCTTGCAAGGCGTCGTGACAGACACATTTGGCACCCCCCTGCCCGCTTGGATTGCAGCCCCCTTGGCTGGCGTGGCAAGCTTGCCGCTTATCCGCGGGTGTGCGGGACTTTTGAACCGCATTATGCCGCGAGACGAAACAGATGCGATCTCGCGCACCGAACTGGTCGGGCATCATGGCGTGATCACATTGGGGCGGGCCGAGCAAGGTTCCCCCGCTCAAGCCCGCATCAAGGATGCATTGGGCAATAGCCATTATGTGATGGTTGAACCCCATGAGGGTGAAAACGCCTTGGAACAGGGCGATCAAATCACACTTTTGCGACAGGACAAAACTCGTTTTGTGGCGATGAAAAATCAAACTGAAAACTAAAATTTAAAATCCTTTGGGGAGGACCCATGAGTAGTTCTGCACTTCAAATACTGGTGTTTGCCGGTATCATTCTGGTTGCCTTGTTGACGATCGGCATCATTGTTTCGCGACTTTATCAACGTGCGTCGAAAGAGATGTCGTTTGTACGCACAGGTTTTGGTGGCCAAAAAATCATTATGAATGGTGGCGCGTTGGTGTTGCCTGTTTTGCACGAAATCATCGCCGTTAACATGAACACGTTGCGCCTTTTGGTGCGCCGGGCTGATGATCAAGCTTTGATCACGAAAGACCGGATGCGGGTTGATGTGGTGGCGGAATTTTATGTGCGGGTTCAGCCCACAGCCGACTCCATTGCCAACGCTGCGCAAACCCTTGGTTCGCGCACGATGCGCCCAAGTGAGCTGAAAGATTTGATCGAAGGTAAGTTCGTGGATGCGCTGCGCTCTGTGGCCTCTGAAATGAGCATGGAAGAGTTGCACGAGCAGCGTGTAAGCTTTGTGCAAAAAGTTCAGCAAGTCGTTTCAGAAGATCTGCTTAAAAATGGTTTGGAATTGGAAAGCGTGTCATTGACCGGTTTGGACCAAACCAGCATGGAATATTTCAACCCGAACAACGCATTTGATGCGGAGGGTTTGACCCGGCTGACGCAAGAAATCGAATCTCGCAAAAAAATCCGTAACGATATTGAGCAGGATACAGCGGTTCAAATTCAGCATAAAAACTTGGAAGCTTCGAAGCTCAAATTTGATTTGGGCAAAGAGGAAGAATATGCTCGCTTGCACCAAGAGCGTGAAGTTGAAGTGCGGCGCGCCCAGCAGGCGGCGGAAATCGCGGTGGAGCAATCTGAAAAGCGCAAAGATGCCGAACGCGCACGGATTGAAGCTGAGCAGCAAATTCGTCAGTCGGAAATCACATCTGAACGCGCGGTTGAAGAAGAACGCATTGCCAAAGAGCGAGTAATTGAAACTCAAGATATTGAGAAACAGAAAACCGTTCGCATCGCCTCACAAGATCGCGAAATTGCGATTGCGGAAAAATCTAAAGAGGAAAGCTTGTCGCGCGCAACAGCGGATGAAGCTCGGGCCAAAGCCGTTGAAGCAGAGGAAAAAGTTGTTTCTGCCCGCGAACGGGAAATCGCTGAGCGGCAAAAGCAAATTGAGTTGATCGAAGCGGCGAAAGAAGCGGAGCGTGACGCGATTAGCCTAAAAGTGGTGGCGGAAGCCCAGAAGGTTGCTGCGGCTGATAATGCCGAGGCTGTGCGTGAAGAAGCACGTGGTGAGGCTGACCGTGTCACCATCAGCGCAAATGCGGATGCGGAAGCGGAGAAAACCCGCGCGGCCGCGTCTGAAATTCGCTACGCGGTGGAAGCGACGGGTAACCGCGCCTTGAACGAGGCGGCCAACCTGCTTTCCAACGACCAGATCTCCATGAAGGTGAAGTTGTCTTTGATTGAGAATTTGGAAAACATCATCCGTGAAAGCGCCAAGCCAATGGAGAACATTGACGGCATCAAGATCATCCAAGTTGACGGGTTAAGCAGTTCCCCTGCTGGCGCGGCAACAAACGGCCACGCCGATGGTGGCAGCAATGGCAATTTGGCAGATCAAGTTGTGAACAGCGCCTTGCGCTATCGCGCCCAAGCCCCATTGCTGGACAGCTTGCTGAAAGAAGTTGGGCTGAATGGCCACGACATTAATGGGCTGACAAATGCGGTTGATGAATTGGTGAACAAGCCGCGCGATGCAGCCACAGAGGAAGATGAGGATGGTGAAGTAACCGCCGATGAAATTGCGCAAGCGGTGATCGCGGATTCGCGGCACACATCACCTTCAAATGGAAAAGCCAGGGCTGCATCTCCATCCAAAGCGGCCAAGACCAAGTCACCGAAGCCAAGTGGCGATGCGACGTCGGAAACGTAAAGCCAAATCAATAGTTCTACACAGGGGCGCTTCGGCGCCCCTTTTTTTAGCCCGCAACCGCCAACGACCTACTCAAGGTCTAAGCGCATAAAGACGCTTTCCGGGTCTTCGCGATAATCTCCAAACGGATCGCAATAGTTGAAACCAAATTTTTCATACATGGCTCTGGCCGCCGCAGAAGCGTCTCGGCTGCCTGTTTCCAAATAGATTTGGTCGATCTTTTGATCTTTGGCCAAGGCAAAAATATGGTTGATTAGCTTGGTGCCAATACCATAACCGCGCCCGCTGGCCAGCACATGCATAGATTTCAATTCTGCAGCATTGGTGCCAAAGGGCTTGAACCCAACCATACCCACACATTTCTCGTCCAACCATGCGGTGATAAGCTGCATATTTTCTGCAGCCAGTTCATTGATGCCCAACTCGTGATTGCTTTCCGCCGGATAATGCGCCGCGCCATAAGCATGATGCGCCTCGACCAATTGGTGAAGCTGCGGATCGTTAAAATCTGCCGGGCGAATTTCAATTTGAGCGGGTTTGGACATGGTGCGAATCCAAGCGAATAAACAATAGGCATAAGCCTAGCGCAGGATGCACCAAAGACCAATAATTTACGAAGAAAAATTGGTGGAGCCTAGCGGGATCGAACCGCTGACCTCTTCGCTGCCAGCGAAGCGCTCTCCCAGCTGAGCTAAGGCCCCAATTCAGAGCTGCAAAATGTTTTGCAGCTCGATTTGTTGGCGCAAATTAGTCAACTCGTGCGTGAGTTGCAAGACCGAAAATTGCGCCAACGTAAAAAAATTTATTCTTCGTCTTTTTTGATCGGTACGTCGATGCCGATATTGTCGTCATCGTCGTCTTCTTCCAAAAAGACATCATTGTCATCATTGTTGATGTCGTCATCATCATCTTCCAGATCTACGTCTGGCAAATTCTTGATGTCATCATCATTTTCTTCTTCATCAGCTTCATCCAATGAAACAATTTCAGCGCCAGCTGCAGCAGCTGCGCTATCTGTTTCAATTTCATCCACTGAATCAATTTCTTCTTCGACTTCTTTTTCGGCAGCTTTTGCAGCAGCCATTTCAGTCACAAATTCTGCACCGCATTTTGGACAAATAATCGGGTCGCGATTAAGATCGTAAAATTTGGTGGCACAGCTTAAGCACTGGCGCTTGGTTCCGCGGTCGGTCTTGGCCACTTCAATCACCTCGTCAAGTTCATCTCTGTATTGGCAGGTTGGGTTAGAAGCTAGAACACAATCTGTCAAATGAAAATGGTAGTTTTTTGTTTTCAATTGGTCTGTTCACATTGTCAACTTGATAAATGCCGTGCTAGAAGTGCAACCGCGTTCCGTTAACTCCAGATAGAATTTATACATGTCACATACTCGATCTGCCCCGATCCCATTGGCTGCAATGCGATCTCAAGGGCTTACGGGCGCTATCGCCATGCCTGGCGATAAGTCCATTTCTCACCGCGCACTCATGTTTGGCGCAATGGCTTTAGGCGAAACCATCATTTCTGGCCTTTTGGAAGGCGAAGATGTTTTGGCCACTGGCCGCGCCATGGCACAATTGGGCGCGAAAATTGAAAAACGCGGCAATTATTGGCACGTCGACGGCGTGGGTGTTGGTCATTTTAAAGAACCAAGCGAACCGCTGGATTTTGGCAATGCAGGCACCGGTGTGCGGCTGGCCATGGGCCTTGTGGGCACCTATCCGTTCGTTTCACGCTATGAAGGCGATGCCTCGCTTTCTGCGCGGCCAATGAATCGCGTGTTGAACCCGTTGCGCGAAATTGGCGTTGAAGTGGTGGAAGAACAACCGGGGGGCAGATTGCCTATCGCCCTTAAAGGGCCGGAAAATCCGGCACCAATCCACTATAAAACGCCAATGGCATCTGCGCAGGTCAAATCCGCCATCATGCTGGCCGGTCTGATTATTCCGGGCACCACGACAGTGATTGAAGAAGTGCACACCCGTGACCACACTGAAAAGATGCTCAAAGGTTTCGGTGCCAGAGTTGAGGTTTCCACCGATGCTGACGGTGTTCGCACTATTGAGGTGGAAGGTTTGCCTGACCTGCGCGGACAAGAAGTCTTGGTGCCGGGCGACCCGAGTTCAGCGGCGTTTCCAATGGTGGCGGCTCTGTTGGTGCCGGGTTCAGACATCACCATCGAAAATGTTTTGATGAACCCGACCCGGACGGGCTTGATCACCACTTTGCTAGAGATGGGGGCGAACATTGAATTGACCAATGAACGCCAATCTGGCGGCGAAGATATTGCTGACATTCGGGTCAGATATTCTCAACTCAAGGGCGTAACCGTTCCTGCCGAGCGTGCAGCGTCCATGATCGACGAATATCCCGTCCTGGCCGTAGCCGCCTCTTTTGCGGAAGGCGCCACCCATATGCCAGGCATCGACGAATTGCGGGTAAAAGAAAGTGATCGACTTTCTGCCGTGGCCAATGGGTTGAAAGCCAACGGCGTGGCGTGCATTGAGGGCGAAGACTTTTTGACCGTTGAAGGCATGGGCGACCAAGTGCCGGGTGGCGGACTTGTCGAGACTCATCTCGACCACCGCATTGCCATGTGCTTTTTGGTGATGGGCCTTGCCGCAAAAAATGCAGTTAAGATTGACGATAGTGCTATGATCGCCACAAGCTTTCCGAGCTTTGTGCCAGACATGACACGGCTTGGCGCGCAATTTGATCGGCCCAACGCTTAGGAGCAACAGATGATCATCGCGATTGACGGCCCAGCCGCTTCGGGCAAAGGCACCATTTCCAAAAAACTGGCGCAGCATTTTGATCTGCCCCATATGGATACAGGCCTTTTATATCGTGCGGTGGGCTATGCCATGCGCGATGATCTTGACCAACCCAATTGGGAACAATTGGCCATCGACAAAGCCCAATCGTTGGATCTGTCGCATTTTCATGAGCATGATCTGACCACGGCAGAGGCTGGAGTTGCCGCATCTAAAGTGGCGCGCGTACCTGAGGTGCGCGCCGCGCTTAGAGAGGTGCAGCTTAACTTTGCCAGTCAGGCTGGCGGCGCAATTTTGGATGGGCGGGACATTGGCACCCGTATCTGCCCAGAAGCAGATGTGAAACTCTATGTCACGGCGGACGCATTTACCCGCGCTCAACGCCGCACCAAGCAGCTAAATGCACGCGGTGTGGACGTGACGATCGACGAAATTTTGGCACAAATTGAAAAACGCGATGCGGATGACAAGAATAATCCAGCTGGCGCCTTTTTTATTGCCGAAGATGCGCACTTGCTTGATACAACAAAATTGTCTATAGAAACCGCATTCCAAGCGGCTTTAGAGCTTGTGAACGACGTTTTGGCGCAAAAGAAAAGCTCATAAATACTGGGCTTTAATTTCAGCTTTTGATCCAAATGATGTTTCGCACCGCTCGATTTTTGGATTTTTGCCAAACAGTACCGCTTAGAACTATCGCATGAAAGACAAAGGTGAAACCCTTGTGCCGGGAGCGCAAGCTCCGGGTTTTGTTTTTGGATTTGATGCGCGTTTTAACAAAAGAACGGCACATTGATCGGAGTATTCATGACAGATACCGCTGTCGCTCAAGAGAATTTCGAAGCACTATTGTTCGAAAGCTTTGAAACGAACGAACCTGCTGAAGGTAACGTTATTAAAGGCAAAATTGTTGCCATTGAAAAAGACCTTGCTGTTATTGACGTAGGTCTAAAAACTGAAGGCCGCGTGCCTTTGAAAGAATTCGGCGCTGCTGGCCGCGATGGCTCTTTGCAGGTTGGTTCTGAAGTTGAAGTTTATGTTGATCGCGTTGAAAACGCGATGGGTGAAGCTGTTCTTAGCCGTGAAAAAGCACGCCGCGAAGAAAGCTGGGTTCGCCTTGAAGGGCTCTTCAACAAAAATGAACGCGTTGAAGGCATCATCTTTAATCAGGTTAAAGGTGGTTTCACCGTTGATCTCGATGGCGCGACGGCATTTTTGCCACGCAGCCAAGTTGATATCCGCCCAATCCGCGACATTGCCCCATTGATGAATGTGGCGCAGCCTTTCCAAATCTTGAAAATGGACAAGCGCCGCGGCAACATCGTTGTGTCTCGTCGTGCTGTTCTCGAAGAGAGCCGCGCAGAGCAACGTTCTGAAATTGTTGGCAAGTTGGAAGAAGGCCAAGTGGTTGAGGGTGTTGTTAAAAACATCACTGACTACGGTGCATTCGTTGACTTGGGCGGCATTGATGGCTTGTTGCACGTGACAGACATTGCATGGCGTCGTGTGAACCACCCATCAGAAGTGCTTTCAATTGGCGAAACCATCAAAGTTCAAATCATTCGCGTGAACTTGGAATCGCACCGCATTTCATTGGGCATGAAGCAGCTTGAAGCTGATCCTTGGGAAACAATCGATCAGAAATACCCATTGAACAGCCGCTTCACTGGCCGCATCACAAACATCACCGATTACGGTGCGTTTGTTGAGCTTGAGCCAGGCATTGAAGGCTTGATCCACGTTTCAGAAATGAGCTGGACCAAGAAGAATGTACACCCAGGCAAAATCGTTTCTACCTCTCAGGAAGTAGAAGTGAAAATCTTGGAAGTTGATCCTGAGAAGCGTCGTATTTCTCTTGGCCTCAAGCAGTGCCTCGACAATCCTTGGGAAGCTTTCGCAGCTAAATTCCCACAGGGTACTGAAGTTGAAGGTGAAGTTAAGAACAAAACTGAATTTGGTTTGTTCATTGGCCTCGAAGACGATGTGGACGGCATGGTTCACTTGTCTGACCTCGACTGGAACCGTCAAGGTGAGGAAGCTTTGGAAGACTATAACCGTGGTGACGTTGTTAAAGCGGTTGTGTTGGACGTTGATGTGGACAAAGAGCGCGTTTCTTTGGGCATCAAGCAGCTTTCTAACGACCCATTCACTGAAGCTACAGACGGCATGCGCAAAGGTTCAATCGTAACCTGTGCTGTTACTCAAGTGAATGATGGTGGCATTGAAGTTCAACTTGCTGATGGCGACATGACTGCCTTCATCAAGCGTTCTGATCTTAGCCGCGATCGTTCAGAGCAGCGTCCAGAGCGTTTTGCTGTTGGCGACAAAGTGGATGCACGTATCGTTCAGTTCGATCGCAAGACACGCCGTTTGACACTTTCCATCAAGGCTTTGGAAATTGCTGAAGAAAAAGAAGCTGTTGCTCAGTATGGTTCAACAGATTCTGGCGCCTCTTTGGGCGACATTCTTGGCGCAGCCTTGAAGCAAAACAATACAGACGACTAAGCTTTAGAGCTTTGTTTGAATTGGAAGCCCGCCCAGCAAATTGTTGGGCGGGCTTTTTCATTGCGCAATTGATGGGGTCTTGGCGCTTGCCAATCGGCTCGAGTTTGCCTAGGACAGAAGAAACAGTTTTTGAGGATGCAAACGGTGACCACACCTTCCGAATTTGAACAAATTGATCAAATGATGAGCAAACGCGCCCTCAAGCGCTCACGGCGCAATTGGCGGTTTGTTGCATTTGCTGCACTTGTTATTGCTGTTGTTGCAATTTTAGGTCGCTCCTTGGGTGGGTTTTCGACACCTGGCGCCAATGAAGGCCCACACATTGCCCGCATTGTGATTGATGGTGTGATCGCCTCTGATCCACTGCGCCGGCAAGTGCTGAATGACCTCGCAAATGATGACAATGTGACGGGTGTCGTTATCCAAATTAACAGCCCGGGCGGCACCACCGCAGGCGGCGAAGAACTATATGAAGGCGTTCGCGCCATTGCGGAAAACAAGCCTGTTGCTGCGGTGATCAATGAGTTGGGCGCTTCTGCGGCCTATATGACAGCGATTGGGGCTGACAAAGTTTATGCGCGCCGTCTTTCAATCGTTGGCTCAATCGGCGTTTTGATCCAACATATGGATGCGTCCAAACTGCTAGACACAATCGGCATTGATTATGACAAGGTGGCCACAGGTCCGTTGAAGGCAGAACCCGATATTGATGAGCCAATGTCGCCTTTGGTCCGGCAATCTTATCAACAGCTTGTGGATGATTCCTTTGAATGGTTTGTCGACATTGTGGCTGAACGTCGCGGCTTAGATCGCGCAGAGGTACTGCGCCTTTCAGATGGTCGCATCATGACTGGTCGTATGGCACTGAAGGCCCAGTTGATCGACGAAATCGGCGATGAACTTACCGCAAAAGCTTGGATGGAAGGTGAAGCAGAAGCCGCCGATCAGCAGGTTTTGACCTATTATCCGTTGCCCGAAGAGCCATGGCAAAATATCGGCAATTGGGTCGGCACACAGATTGGTTCAGTTTTTGTTAACCGTTTGAATAACACGCAAGTGCTTGACGGTTTGGTTTCGGTTTGGCAACCTATAGAGTAGCTTTTGGCCCAAAAATCGCCAAAAATGTGATTTTAATTCAGGGCATTAGCGCACTCGGGGAGGCCCAAATTGATTAAATCAGAACTCATTCAAAAACTTGCAGATGAAAATCCGCACCTGTTCCAGCGGGACATTGAGAATATCGTAAATACGATTATTGACGAGATCGGTGATGCTCTTGCCAATGGTGGCCGTGCGGAGCTGCGCGGTTTCGGTGCATTTTCTGTAAAGAATCGCCCTGCGCGGGTTGGTCGCAATCCACGCACTGGGGAAAAGGTTGAAGTTGAGGAAAAATATGTGCCTCAATTCAAAGCGGGTAAAGAAATCCGCGAAAGATTGAACAAATAATATTTAGACGTGCTTTTTTCAGGTGCGTTTAACTGGACGAGAGGCATCGCACCATTATGTTAAAGCGTGTTGTGACGTGGTTTTTTCTTATTCCACTCGCATTACTGTTTGCCTTTTTTGCATTGGCAAATCGCCAAGAGATACAATTGGGCATTGACCCTATTTCACCAGAGTCGCCATTCCTCGGGCCTTTTCCGGTGCCGCTATTTATTGTGATTTATGGCGCGCTTCTGTTGGGCATCGTTTTAGGTGGCGTCGGTGCCTATATGGGCCAACACAAAAAACGCGCAGAACTGCGCGCGCTGCGTAAAGAACACACCAAACTCAAGCAACAAATGGATGCCCAAACGCCCGCACAACAGTCTGATGATGGCTTGGCGCTGTTGGATGATCGAGTATAAAATGTTGTGTCCATCTGTTGAGAAAAGTGCCCCCTCATGCCCTTGCTGATTAAAACTTGCGGCCTCAAATCGCCTGAAATCATTGATACGGCACTTGAATCAGGGGCCGATATTGTTGGTTTCGTGCATTTTGCGCGCAGCCCGCGCCATCTCGATCTTTCAGATATTGGCAATTTGATCCGCTATATGAATGGCCGCGCCAAAACCGCCATCCTCACCGTCAACCCGGATGAAGATTTGTTGGAGCATTTGGTGGCGCTTGATCCAGACTATATTCAGCTGCACGGACAAGAGACCATCGAACGCGTTGAACATATCCAACAAATGGGTGTGAAAGTGATCAAGGCGCTTCCGGTAGGCGGAAAAGAAGATTTGGCCACAGTGCCTGCTTATGCAGGTAAGGCAGATCTCATTATTCTTGACGCAAAACCGCCAAAAGATTCGGCGCATCCGGGCGGCAATGGCGAAGTATTTGACTGGTCGCTTTTGAAAGCGCTTGACCCCGACATAAAGTTCATGCTTTCCGGTGGGTTGACGATTGATAATGTTGAGCAAGCAGTGCGCGAAGTGCAACCATTCGGCCTAGACCTTTCCTCAGGCATTGAGGTGCGCAAGGGCGAAAAAGACGCTGGCTTAATCAAGAAATTTATGCGCCGCGCGCGCGGATAGGATCATTCGCGAGCACGACGACAAGGGAGAATAATAGATGACCTCAACCGCAAATAGCTTGCGCCAAGGGCCGGATGAAATGGGCCGCTTTGGCATGTTTGGTGGCCGCTTTGTTGCTGAAACTTTGATGCCGCTGATTTTGGAATTGGATGAAGCCTACAAGGCCGCCAAAGCCGACCCAAGCTTTCAGGATGAGCTGGATTATCTCAATAAGCATTATATTGGTCGCCCTTCACCGCTCTATTATGCCGAGCGTTTGACCGAGCATCTTGGTGGCGCCAAAATCTACTTTAAGCGCGATGAGTTGAACCATACTGGTTCGCACAAGATCAATAACTGCATCGGGCAAATCCTACTGGCCAAGCGCATGGGCAAGCCGCGCATTATCGCCGAAACTGGCGCGGGCCAGCATGGCGTGGCAACGGCGACTGTGTGCGCCCGCTTCGGCTTTCCTTGCGTTGTTTATATGGGTGCCAAAGATGTGGAGCGGCAAGCGCCAAACGTGTTCCGCATGAAGTTGTTGGGTGCTGAGATCATTCCGGTAACAGCGGGCCAAGGCACATTGAAAGACTCGATGAATGAAGCCCTGCGCGATTGGGTTACCAATGTTGACGACACATATTATCTGATTGGCACAGCAGCGGGCCCACACCCATTCCCTGAAATGGTGCGGAATTTCCAATCTGTGATTGGTCGCGAAACCAAAGAACAAATGATGGAAGCCGAAGGGCGGCTGCCAGATATGCTGATCGCAGCTGTTGGTGGCGGTTCAAATGCCATTGGCTTGTTCCATCCTTTCCTTGATGACAAAGACGTTCAGATCGTTGGCGTGGAAGCCGGCGGCAAAGGCCTTGATGGCGACGAGCATTGCGCGTCATTGACCGCAGGCAAGCCTGGCGTGTTGCACGGTAACCGCACTTATTTGTTGCAGAACTATGATGGCCAAATCGACGAAGGTGCATCTATCTCTGCGGGTCTTGATTATCCAGGCATTGGCCCAGAACATGCTTATCTGCGCGACACAGGTCGGGTTGAGTATGTGCCGATTATGGATGATGAAGCGCTCGAAGCATTCCAGCTTTTGACTCGGCTTGAGGGCATTATTCCAGCGCTTGAACCTAGCCATGCGTTGGCGGAAGTTGTGAAGCGTGCGCCGAAGATGGACAAAGACCAAATCATCGTGATGAACCTTTGTGGCCGTGGCGACAAAGACGTTTTCACCGCTGCCAAGCATCTTGGCGTTGACCTCGAACAATAATCGCAAGGGATTGAATTTATGACGCAGCGTATGGATGACGCCTTTGCAAAAACACGTGCGGAAAACCGCCCGGCCCTCGTCACTTTTGTGATGGCGGGCGACCCCAATTTTGAAACAGCTAAAAACATCGTGCTGGGCCTGCCAGAGGCTGGCGCTGATGTGATTGAACTGGGCATGCCTTTTTCTGATCCGATGGCGGATGGTCCCACCATTCAAGCTGGCGGCCAACGTGCGCTGCAAGCTGGGCAGGACATGAAAAAGACGCTGGAGTTGGTTCGCCTGTTCCGGGAAGTCAACAGCACAACCCCAATTGTTTTGATGGGCTATTACAACCCGATTTACATTTATGGTGTGGACCAGTTTTTGGCGGATGCCCTTGAGGCTGGCGTTGATGGCTTGATCGTCGTTGATCTTCCCCCTGAAGAGGATGAAGAATTGTGCTTGCCTGCACTGAATAAAGGCCTGAACTTTATTCGCTTGGCGACACCCACAACAGATGACAAGCGCTTGCCGCAGGTTTTGGCCAACACATCTGGATTTGTTTATTACGTCTCCATGACTGGCATTACCGGGTCTGCTTTGTCGAATCCGACAAATATTGGTGCCGCCGTCAAGCGCCTCAATCAACATACCGATTTGCCAATCTGTGTTGGCTTCGGCATCAAGACCGCAAATGATGCCAAAGGCATTGGCGCGCAAGCAGATGGCGTTGTTGTGGGCACAGTTTTGGTCAAAGCGGTCGAAGATGGCGTGGCCGCGAACGAAGGTGCCGAACAGATCGCAGGGCGTGTGCACACGATTGTGCGTGAGCTGGCGGGCGGGTGTCGGGCAGCTCGCTAGTTTGGCTGCTCGCATTTTTGCCTAAAACCATATATAATATGCCCAATATTGGCGGGCCTAAAGCAAGACTCGCCAAGCTTTGAATGATCGCTTATAAGGCGACAGAAATTTTGTGCAGGAAGGCTAAGAGGTCTCATGAACTGGATTAATTCCGTTGTTCGTCCAAAAATTCGTTCATTTTTGAACAAGCGTGAAACCCCGGACAATCTTTGGGTGAAATGCCCACAAAGCGGCGAAATGGTGTTTTACCGCGACCTTGAAGCTAACCAGTGGGTGGTGCCAAATTCTGGCTTCCACATGAAGATTAAAGCGCGTGATCGTCTCAAATCATTTTTGGACGATGGCAAATTCGACGAGCTCGAAACGCCAGATGTGCCCGTTGATCCGCTTAAATTCCGTGACAGCAAAAAATATACAGACCGTTTGCGCGATAGCCGCGCCAAGACAGACATGAAAGATGCCGTTTTGGTGGCCACGGGCAAATTGCTGGGCCGCGACGTCACCGTTGGCGTGCAGGATTTCGATTTTATGGGCGGTTCGCTCGGCATGGCAGCGGGTGCTGCTATTGTTAAGGGCGCCGAAGCTGCGGTGAAAAACAAAACGCCGTTCGTGTTATTCACCGCTTCTGGTGGCGCACGGATGCAGGAAGGCATGCTTTCTTTGATGCAAATGCCGCGCACAACCGTTGCGCTGCAGCGGCTCAAAGAAGCCGGATTGCCTTATATTGTTGTGTTGACCAACCCAACCACAGGCGGCGTGACAGCGTCTTACGCGATGTTGGGCGACGTGCAGATTGCAGAACCTGACGCGTTGATCGGCTTTGCGGGCCAGCGCGTGATCGAGCAAACCATTCGCGAGAAATTGCCAAAAGGCTTCCAACGTTCTGAATATCTTTATGATCACGGCATGATCGATATGGTGGTGCACCGCCATGATCTGCGGCCAACGATTGGGCGTCTGATTGGTATTTTCACCAAGTCAGAACTCAATGAAATTGAAACCAGCAGCGCCAAACGCAAGAGCGTGCGGGATGCTGTGGCGGAAGCTGAAGGCGAAGAAGCCAAAAAGAACGAAGGCCCAGCGGAAGGCGATTTGGTGCTTGAGCAGCCCCCTGTGGCGCACGCGGAATAAGCGCGCTCCGTGACCGAGACCGACATCATTGTTGCGCGCCTCATGGCGCTCCATCCTAAAAAAATGGATCTGTCCCTTGGCCGTATCGAACGGCTTTTGGACGCTGCTGGAAACCCGCATGATCGGTTGCCGCCTGTCATTCACGTGGCTGGCACAAATGGCAAGGGCTCTGTCATTTCTTTTATGCGGTCCATTTTGGAAGCGATGGGCAAACGTGTGCATGTTTACACTTCGCCACATCTCTCGCGCTTTCACGAACGTTTTCGGCTGGCAGGCGAATTGGTTAGTTCCGAACGGCTGAACGAGACAATGGAACGCCTTGAGCGTTTGAATGATGGCAAACCTATTACATTTTTTGAGCTGACGACCGTTGTGGCCTTCGACTTGTTCGCTCAAGTTGAAGCAGATGTGGTGTTGTTGGAAACTGGCCTCGGTGGCCGCCTAGACAGCACCAATGTTGTCAAACAGCCTTTCGGCACAGTGATCACGCCAATCTCAATCGATCATGTTCAGTTTTTGGGCGACACAATCGATAAAATCGCATTTGAAAAAGCGGGCATCATGAAGCCCGGCGCCAAAGCTGTGTTTGCAAGGCAAATGCATGATGCTTTGGGCGTGTTGGAACAGCGGGCCATGGAATTGGGCATCACCCCATTCATTGGCGGTCAAGACTTTGACGGCTATGGCGAGAATGGCCGTTTTGTTTATCAAGATACTGAAGGGCTTGAGGACTTACCTGTGCCTGCCCTGCGTGGCCACCATCAGTTGAGTAATGCGTCAACTGCCATTGCTGCCTTGCGGCATTTTGGGTTGAACCCTAGTTCTGAAGCGCTGGCGGATGGAATGCGCAATGTGGTTTGGCCTGCGCGCTTTTCGCCACTCAAAGGCGCTCTTAATCAATATCTTTCGCATGAAAGCGAATTGTGGCTTGATGGCGGACACAATGCCGATGGCGCGCAAGTTTTGGCGCAGGGTTTGGCAGACCTAAACGAGAAGAGTTCTCGTCCGCTAACCCTTGTGCTTGGCATGTTGGCCAATAAGGATATTAAGGGCTATTTGTCGGCATTTGACGGGTTGGCACATCGCATTATCACCGTGCCAGTGCCGGATGATGATTTGGCAACCAATGCTGGTTCCAGCCCGGAAGGCTTGGCGCAAACCGCTGGAGAATTGGGTTTTCGGGCTCAGCCTGCCCATTCAATTGTTGAAGCTTTGAAACTGGTCGAACGCGATGGTCCACAGCGCGTGGTGATTTGCGGTTCGCTCTATCTTGCTGGGCATGTGTTGCTGGAAAATGAAACGCCGCCCCAATAGGAGCGGCGTTAAAAACAATTACTTGCGGTTTCCGGTTAGGCTGCAACGCCTTCCAGCCATTTGGTTAGCCCGACCCTAGAAAGGGTGGCACCAACTTTCATGTCGACCACTTCACCTTTATCAAAGATCAAATATGTCGGCATGTTGCGCACGCCAAACTGACTTGCGGTTGATGGATTGTCTGCCGCATTCAGTTTTACCAACTTAACACGCCCATCAAATTCATCAGCCGCCTGCTCCAATAGCGGGTCCATCGCTTTGCACGGCGCACACCATTCGGCCCAAAAATCGACCAAAACGGGCACATCGCTTTCCAGTACTTCTGCTGCAAAATTGCTGTCGTCAACCGCGTTCAGCATGACAGCTCCTTACGCCGCGTGGCCTTCAAGCCATTTCACCAAACCTGCCTTTGGCTCGCCAGCGCCGATTTTCATGTCAGCCGCTGCACCATCTTTAAACAGAATCATGGTTGGAATGGAGCGGATGCCATATTGGGCAGCGATGTTTGGATTTTCATCCACATTCACTTTCACAATTTTCACTTTGCCGTCCATTTCAGTCGAAATTTCTTCCAACACAGGTGCAATCGCCTTACATGGGCCACACCATTCGGCCCAAAAGTCAACCAATACAGGCACTTGAGCGTTGAGCACTTCGTCAGAGAATTGAGATTCGGATACTTGGGTGGTCATAACCAGTTCCCCTTTTCATTTGTGTTGGCTTGAATGTAAGAAGAGTCGGATAAAGATTCAAGCAGATCACGGCGGGGTGATGAAAAATCAGTCACCACAGAAATTCTTTTCTCAAACATACATTAAACGCGCATTTTGCGTCCACAAAATGGCGGTTTTTAAGGTGTGTTCTGGATAGGTTTTAGCCAACACTTGTGCATATTGCGCCAATTGGTGGCGATATTTCGGACTTATCTGTTCTGCCGTTTCCGGTACATTTTGATCCGATTTAAAATCCACGATCAGCACTTCTTTTTCAGAAATTACCAATCTATCGATGCGGCCCGTAATGCGTGCAGGCGCGCCATCCAGCTCGATATTTGCGGCAAGAGCTACTTCGGCACGACTTTGTGCGGAGAACAAGAATGAAAGCTCATCGTTCTTTAGAATGGTCATCGCCTTATCCAGAATTTCACCATGCAACTCAGGTGCTTCGGGCAAGATTAAGGGCAAGGCAATGTTGGCCTGCGCCTCCCGCTGGCTTTCGGCACATTCAGGCAGATATTGCAGCAAAGCATGAAGCGCGTTACCGCGGGCCATTGCCAATTTCGGTGGCAAGCCTGTCGCAACTTCGTCGGCGGACGTCAAACTGGTCGGCAATGTTTCATCGCCCTTGGAAGGCTCAACAATAACGCGCTTTTCTGGCGCTTCCACTGGCTGCACCATATAGCTGGGCAAGTCCGCACGTTCATGGCTCAGCGTGATCGGCTTGGCTGGCTGATAAATCTGCGCTCCGCTTGGATATATCGTGCCCTCCTCTCGCTCATCTGCCACTGGCTGAAGCGCGCCCATTGCCATGTCAAACCAGCTAGCCGGGCCAGACTTTGATGGTTTTTTCTCTACACCGGTGAGGTAAAGCTCGTCTTCCGCGCGGGTCAGCGCCACATAGAGCTTGCGACGATATTCATCAAACTCTTTTTCCGCGCGCTTATCCTTTAATGCACTCGCTGCTTCGGGCAAATTGTTGGCCCCGCCAATATTCCAAGCGAGAAAGCTTTTGTGGGGCAATTCGGCTGGCACATCGAGAAAAACCGAGGACGTGTAATTTCGGCTATCGGGCGCTTGGGTTGCGTCCAAACAGATGACAATTGGGGCTTCTAAACCTTTTGCGCCATGCACGGTCATTACCCGAATATTGTCTTTCACATCACTTAGCTCGCGCTTCACTTCGGCGGGGGACGCGCGCATTTTTGTAAGGAAGCCAATGAGACTTGATTGATCCTGGCGCTCATGGGCCAATGCCATGGTCATAAATTCGCCAATCACATCATCAATTTCTGGTCCCAATCGTGTGTGGAATTTTTGCAACCCTTTGTGGGTGTACAGAATGAACGCGAAAAACTCGTAGGGTCGATCTACATCCAAGTGTGTGCGCCACTCGCGCAGCAAGGCATAGGGCTTTTCAGCCCATGGATGCGTTTTGGCGAATTGGCGTAGATGGGCCCAAAGAGGCCCTTTTGAACGATTATGGCACAGTTCAAACAATTGCTCTTCGCTAATGTTGAACAGAGGCGATCTCAGCAACGTTGCCAAGCCCAGATCGTCGGCGGGGTTGACCATCACGTCGCCCAGAACCAGCAAATCTTTGACAGCAATGTGGTCGTTCACAACCAGCTTGTCTTCACCCAAATTGGGGAGATTACGCTGCTTAAGCGCCTTGATCATTTCTTTGAACAAGCGCCCACGCGTTTGCACCAAAATCATAATATCATCGGGCCGTACGGCGCGATCGTGCCCCGATAGTGTGCGCCCTTTTCGCAACCAGTTTTCGATGGTGCGAGCCACTCGTTGGGCTAGCTTGGCTTCCGGGCGCTGCTCATGTTGCGCCGCTTCAATGGGATATTGGTCACCTGGCTCCGGCTTTTCGGCCAAAGGTTCTTTTGGCCATAGGGCTACAAAGCCAGCATTTGTGGTCCGCGCGGCTTTGTGCGCTGGCGCTGCGGCGACACCGGAAAGGCCTTTATGGTTTTCTTGCGCTTCAAACACCAAGTCCACGGCACTCAAAATGGGATTTTGGGTCCGGAAAGAAGTTTGCAGCGGCACGTCATGCCATGTCTGCTCAGCTTCCCGCGCACGACGGGCAAAGCGGCGGCCCATCTCGCCGAATAGGCGCGGCTCCGCGCCCTGAAAACTATAAATGGATTGCTTTTCATCCCCTACAGCGAAGAGCGTGCGTTTCTTTAGCACAGCCCCCTCACCCGCGAAGAACTCTCTGGCGATGGCCTCGATAATGTCCCATTGCTCGGGGTTCGTATCTTGGCTTTCATCCACCAAAATGTGCGTAATGCCCGCATCGAGCTTGTAAGCGACCCATGGCCCATAGGCTTCGTTTGCAAAAAGCCGTTTTAGCGCCAAAATCAAATCGTCAAAGTCCAAATGCGCTTTGGCCTTTTTGCTCGCTTCATAAGCCCCCACAACAGCCTCAGCCAGTGCCAATAGCAGCTTAGAATTGTCCAAAAAACGCGCCAATTTGAGCTGCTCAAACAGATCAGCAAGCCGTTCGCCTTCCGCTTCCAGCTGCCCAGCAAGTGCTTCATCTTTTTTGGCAATGCCGGCAGCGCCTTTTTTCGGCGTCCCCTTTTGGGTTAGCAATGCGGTGAAGGCCTGCTCCATCCGCTTTTCATTTGGGTCGGCTGCCAGCAATCCATCTGCAATTGTTTTGGCCACACCCAAATGATGCAAATGCTGGCCAACGCCATGATATTCAGATTGGGGCAAAATGGCTTCGTTGAGCACATGGTCTTCAATTTGTGCTGCGCTCAAATCAGCGGGCACCTTGAGGAACTCGGCCAAATTTTCAATGGCTCGATCTTTGTGGGCCAATAGCGTTTTGAGCTTGGCCCCTTCTGCCAGCAATTTATCCAGCGCATCTTCAATTTGTGCGTCGCTTGCGCGCTCAAACAACGCGTCTAGCAAATGTGCGATCTGATCTGCCCGATAGCGGCCAGCAAGCACGCGCTCCCGCGCGTCCTGCATCATTTGCGCCCGGTCGGCATCTTCAATCACTTCAAAGTCGAACGGCACGCCCGCCTCAAGCGGGAACCGATGCAACACAGATTCTGCGAACGCGTGGATGGTATTGATTTTCAATCCGCCTGGCGTTTCCAATGCAAATGCAAAAAGTTGCTTGGCCCGTTGCAAAGTTGAGGCGCTTGGGTGGGTGTCCGTCAGCTCAATCAACTCGTTGATCAATGCGTCTTCACCCATCAAAGCCCAATCGCCGAGTTTGTCTGTGACACGGGCGCGCATTTCAGCTGCGGCGGCTTTGGTATAGGTCAGACACAAGATCTCATCAGGCGCGACGCCATCGAGCAATATGCGCAGCACCCTGCGCGACAATACAAAGGTTTTGCCTGAGCCTGCATTGGCGGCGACCCATGCATGGGCTTCAGGATTGGCGGCACGCTTTTGCGCGGAGACGGTTTCAGGGGCAATATGCAAATCTTGGCGCATTATTCATCCTCCCCTTCCGGTGCCCATTCTTTAGCGCGGGCAAGATGATCATAATCGCCCTCAAACCGTTGCTCTGGCTTTGGGTTCAATTGCGAGACCATGGCAATATCGTCACGCAACAACATCAGCTCTGCAAAGCGGGAAAAGCGTTCCCAATATTGATCCACCCAATCCTCAGCGGTTTGATTTGAGGGGAAATTGGTCACGTTCAAGGTGTCAGGCCCATGCGCCAATTTTACGTAGCGAAAAGCTGCACTGTCGCCGCGCGACAACCCATCAAAGCCGCCCTGACGTGCGATCAACCCGGCCATTGGCAATTGTGGTGCCATAAAGGCTTCCATGTCCTTTTTGCTGGGCACGCCACCGGTTTTAAAATCTACGATCTCAAATTCGCCCTGTTGGGTTTGATCAACCCGGTCCGCACGACCGTGCAAGGTGAACATTTCACCGGCAATTTCAAGCTGAGTTTCACCGCGAATTTCCGCATGACGCAATGCCAGATGCATATTCTGCGTGATCTCATGATTTAGGAACGCGCGGGCGATTGCGTCAAACCGCTTGAGCCATATATCGCGACGATCTGCAACATCTGCCAACCGCTCATAGGCAGCGCGGGCCATGTCCATCATGATCTCGTGTGCGTTCGGCGCAGCGCAATCATGCCCGTGCGCGATAAAGTCGCCTAGTACATCATGAATGAGGTTGCCCCGCTCCGCAAAGTCAGGCGGCGCACCTAACGGGTCAAGTGGCTTTAGGCCCAAAATATGTTTTGCATAAACCGCATAGGGATCGCGCAGCAATGTTTCGATTTCTGTGATCGACAAGCGGCGTGGCCGCAAGCTTGCAGGCGGTTGAGGCGTTGGACGCACTGCAGGTTGTACAGACGGAACCGCATCGATTTGTGTGGTCCACGCTTTTAAATGCGCCACGCGGGCACAAAGTTCTTTCTCGCAATCCCCGCCAACAAAAGCCAAAAGACGTTTGAGAAAACGCGACTGATCCGCCGGCGAGGTGCCGCGCCGTTCGGCATAGCTGAGGATAACTTTTGATGCACTGAGGGCCATCAAGAAGTCGTGGGCCGCCAAACCGACTTTGCGCTCTGGCGGTTCCAGCCCGATGGCCATTTTCATGCCGCGCGACATCCATGGGCCGGGGTCGGCATCTTCAGGCCACACACCCTCATTCAGCCCTGCCAATATCATAACATCAGCGCTTTGCAATCGCGCCTCAATGCGCCCCCACAATTGCACATCATGGCGAGCCCGTTCCAGTGGCCGAACTGACACCGGGCTCATCAATAGAGAAATGGCGGCCACAAATTGCCCCGCCGCAATTTTGCTCAGTTCCACTTCGCCAGCGGCCAGCTCAACCAGCCAGTCACCCAACTGGTCATAGCCATGCGGCGTGTGCAGCTTTTCCTGATCATCTTTAATGATGTTCAAGATCACATCTGGCAGTGATTTGGCCACTGTCATAAGGCTAGGCTCGCCAGTGTCGAACGCGCTGATGATGGGGGCCAGTACGCGCTCCATATCATCAAGCAGCTCTGTTAGCGCCTCTGCTTCGTCATCGCCCAATGGTCGTTGCCTTGGTGCAGGGTCGGTATGTGCTTTTTCCACCGCGCGTTTTAGGCCTGCCAAACCGGGCTTGCCACGTAGGCCGCGCAAAATTGACAGGTCGACAACTTCGCGCAGTGCCGACAGTTTGCCACGATCTCGACCAAAACAAACGGATGAGTGGGTGAGGAACCCAACCAGATCAATGGCGGTGAATTGGGACTGCACCATTTGCAGCATCAATCGCACCAAGCGCCCGGCAGGGCTCTGGTTAAGCGGTACGCCTGCACTATCATCCACCGAGATATTGAAACGGTGCAGCTCTGCTATAATTTGGCGGGCCTGATCCCGATCTGGTGCCACGATGCCAACGGACTTGTTCGCTGCTAAAGCCTCCCGTGTTGCCAACGCGATGGCACGACTTTCAAGCGCTTCATTTGGCATCGACAGCAAAGAAAGCTGGCCGGTTGCAGCCATCATCTGATCGCCAATCTTTTCGCGCTCGGTGTGCCAATGTGCCGTGTTTTCCGCCGTTGCCAGCGCTTGATGCAGCACATGCGCGCGCGTGTGATCTTTATCGGACAGTTCCACCACATCCTGTGGACCGCTGTTTAGCCGCCGTAAAAACTGCGCCATGCCATATTGCGGATGGGCATGAGCTTTGTTTTGTGGAGTTAGCAGGAAACTGAAGTCATCCACAGACATTGACGTATCGAAGCCGGGCAAAATTAACGCGCCATTGGGCAGCTTGCTGATCTCGGCCAAAAATCGCGCATTGGCGGGCACCGAACCAGTAGACCCCGCAGCGAACACTGGCCTTTGGCCATATCGCAGGTGCAGGGATTGCTGTGCCAGCGCAAATTTTTCGCTCCGCAAGGTCGCCACTTCTTGCAGTCCCAGGCTTTCGAGGAATAGCGGCCAGTTTTCCGTGACGATCCGGACAAATTGCAAACTTTGCTGCCAGTTTTCTGCCAGTTCATCCGGCACCAGATTGCTTAGGGCACTATAATCAATCTCTTCCGTCAAAAAATCGTCGAGCAATTGCCCTAGTGATTGGGCCATGGCCAAAATCTCAGCCGCACTTGGCGGAGATGCAAAACCGACCTGTTGCGCTTTTTCCGCCTGATGGGCCCAACCCTCAATCAAACGCGCCAAAAACAAAGTGCGCGCGGTTTTGGATGCAGGATTGGTGGCAGTGAGATCCGGCTCTGCGAAGAAGGCGTTCTCAACTTCATCGCTTTCCCCCATCGTATAGATGTTGGGCAAGAGCGTGGCATCATCCAACCGCTCAAGAAATATATCAATGAGCGCCAACCGCGCTCGCTTTGTTGGCAAATAGATTGTGATGTCGGACAGCCAAAAAGGCCCCTCGCGCGGCCATTCGGGCGCAAGTGTGCCGTCCAATATGCGTGTGGCCAGCACCTTCAGAAAAGGCGCGTCTGGCGCGATGGAAAAGAGCGAGCGCCGCATTATGTCCCTTAGATCAGTTTGATGCCGCTATCTGATCGGGATTCGAGCTGTTGAGCAAGAACTTCCAGACGTTCTGGTGCGCCAGAAACATGCAATGTGCGGCCTTCAAGCATTTCAGAAATCACATGAAGCGATAGTGTGAAGGTTGCTTGGTCGGCCAATTCCGCAATCCGCTCTGGCCATTCAACCAACAAGATCGCTTCCGGATCATCAAACAGGCCCAGCTCATCCGCTTCGCTGGCATCGCTTAGGCGATAAAGATCTGAGTGCAAATAGGTTTGCTCTTGAAGCTTATAGCTTTGCACCAGTGAAAAGGTCGGGCTCGGCACTTCCAGGTCCGGGTCATTGGCGGCGTCGCGCAGCAAGGCGCGCGCCAGAAAGCTTTTGCCAGCGCCGAGGTCGCCCGTCAGCGCCACGATGTCACCCGGCTTCAGCAAGCTGCGCAACAGCGCGGCAAACTCAAGCGTTGCGCTTTCGCTCACTAAAATGATGGAAAGTTGTTGGTTCTGCGTCATTATTCAGCGGCGCCTTTTGCCACCTGTTCGGCTGGCAAGTTGACGGTTACCTTCGTGCCGCGCGGCTGCAACCGCTCAATGGCAACCGTTCCGCCATGCATATGGACAAAGGTTTTTACGATGGAGAGCCCCAAGCCAGCGCCACGTTGGCGCCCTTCAACTGCTTTTCCTTCAAAGCGATCAAAGACGGACGCGATTATGTCATCCGGAATGCCCACGCCTTCATCTTCAACCACAAATAAGATACGCCCGCCGCGTTCAAAGACATCAAGGCGCACGCGTGCACCAGGATCGGAATAGCGAACCGCATTAGACAAAAGATTGTATAACACCTGAACGATGCGGGTGCCGTCAGCCACAAATGTGGGTAGATTATCATCAATTGAAATATCGAGATTAATCGGCACTTCATCGCTACCCACCTGCAAGGCAGCCAGCACGCCTTTGCGCGCCTTTTCAACCAATGCATGAACGTCCAGCACGTCGGTTTGTAGCTCAGCAATGCCCGCATCAATGGTGGTTAGGTCGAGAATATTGTCAATCAATAAGCCCAAAGAGCTCGAGGAGGCTCGGATAAAGTCCGTATAGTCCTTTTGCTTTTCTGTGAGCGGCCCTGCAGCTTCACTGGCCAATAGGTCCGCAAAGCCAATAATATTGGTCAGCGGCGACCGGAACTCGTAGGAGATGTTTTGCACGAAAGCATCTTTGAGTTTGTCGGCTGTTTCCAACGCTTCGTTGCGCTCTTTCAAGACTTTTTCAAACGATGCGCCTTCGGTCACGTCAACAAAGGTGACCAAGGTTTGGCTATCCGGCAAGCGCACAATCGCATAATCGATCAAGCGATGATCCGACCGGACAATGCGTCCCTTCTTGTCGTGGCGCTCTGCGTCAAAGTCGAGGATTTCTTCTTTGAGGTCCGACCAAATGCGCTCGCCATCTTCAGGTAAGGTTTCCGCGCTGATCGAGGCGATATCGGCAATGTGGGTTTGCTTGTCCAGCTTGTTCATGGGCAGCTTCCAAATGCGGGAAAGCTGTGCATTGTGCAATTTCAAGCGGCCATCGGTGCCAAACACGGCCACGGCTTCGGACAAGGCGTTCAATGTTTCATCTTGCACGTGGATCAGCGCATTATAGCGGCTTTCCAAGGCAAGCTGTTCGGTCACATTGTGGTAGATGTAAATTACGCCACGCTCATGCGGTGCAGGAGAGGCAATCACGTTCAGCGCTTGCCCGCTGGGCAAATGCCACATGGTTTCGCGCGTTTTTTTCAACCCATAGGCTTCAAGATGTTGCGCGCGCCACTTCTTATAATCTGGCTCCATTGGCAATTTGCCCTGGGTGCGCAGTCGGTCGAGGAGAGCTTTTTCGCTTGGCTGTGTTTCCAGCCAGGCCACATCCATTTCCCAAAATTCAGAGAATGCTTTGTTAAAATGGGTCAGTTGGCCTGCACCATCAAACACGGCAACCGGCGTGCGCAATTCATTGATCGCAGCGGTTAGGAAACTCGCTTTAGGGTCGTTCTTTTCTTCGTTTGATGCAAAGCCTTGCACAGCATAGCCGGCGGTACCATCGGCCAGTTTGAACATGGTAACATCGAGAACGCCGAAATCATCATGATCTTCCGTAACGGACAATGGCCCGCCGTCCAAAGGATCGAGGCGGCGGTGGCGTGCGAGGGTTTCTTCGCCAAACAATTCAGGTATGGGCTGGTCTGGCTCAAGCCCGGCGCCGCCCAATGCCAATTTCAAATAGGCTTCGTTGACCTTCACCAATTGGCCTTGATAATTGCGCACCCAGGCTGGGTGATTGAACTTATCAATCAGCGCAGCATAGGTTTCAATTGTCGGCACATTATTGCGCGTTTCAGCCAATACATATGGCTCGTCCACTTCCGCCTCACGCGGCGAAATGCGTATCAACGGCTTGCCCGCAACCACGCGACCTGAGATGCGGTAATCGCGATCGCCAAGGCCGGGCGCGCGATATTCAAACTCGCGCCCTTGCGCTTGCAACTCATCCAGCTTGAACGATACTTCGATGGCGGCCTTAGGGTTCAGCCATGTTTTAAATTCGAGAATGTCGCCGATTGAACTGCATGTTGGGATGGTAGACTGAATTGGCCCGATTGAATCGGCCTGCTCTTTGCCGCCACGCCAAATCAATGTGACTTCGCGCATGCCGTGCAAGATGGCGCCTTTTTCATCTAGCGCCGCGCTCATTTCGGCCAGCTGACGCTGCGTTTTCACGCGCAAAAGCTGCACTTTCCGATGTTGGCGCAATGCCATGTAAGTCGCTGCACCGCCACATAAAAGCGCCCCGAGCGCAATCGCCAAGGGGGTTGTTGATACAAGCTGTGTGGTGGAGATGCCCGTTTGGGCTAGGGCTGGATTTGCGGCCAGCATGGCAAGAGATGCGCAACTGAGTTTTGCGACTCCTTTTTTAATCCGGAATGTGACCGGCCCCATTTTTAGCCCCTTAAAAATTATCAAATCGCCGCCCGCTCAGCGAATCACTTCACCATACCGCTTCGGCGAATCACGCAACAAGAGTCAAAATGCGTTTTGGGCAAAAAAAGGGGCGTTTTACACTCCCCTTTGGATAAATATCTGCAAATGAATCTTAATAGCGATATTGCTCTGATTTGAACGGTCCGTTTTGCTCAACGCCGATATAATCAGCTTGCTCTTTGGACAGCTTGGTAAGTTTTGCACCTAGTTTATCCAAATGCAGCGCCGCTACTTTTTCGTCCAAATGCTTGGGTAGCACATAGACTTTGTTTTCGTATTTGTCGCCATGGGCAAACAATTCGATTTGCGCCAATGTCTGGTTGGCGAAAGATGCGCTCATCACAAAGCTTGGGTGGCCTGTGGCGTTGCCCAAATTCACCAAACGACCTTGCGACAAAAGGATCATGCGGTTGCCTTGTGGGAATTCGATCATGTCCACTTGTGGCTTCACATTGGTCCATTTTTGGTTGCGTAGGGCTGAAACCTGAATCTCATTGTCGAAGTGACCAATATTGGCGACAATCGCCATATCTTTCAGGCGACGCATGTGATCGAGAGTCAAAATGTCTTTGTTGCCTGTGGCAGTAACCACAATGTCAGCCCGCTCAATATCGTCTTCAAGCGTCACAACTTCATAGCCATCCATTGCGGCCTGCAATGCACAGATTGGGTCAACCTCGGTCACCATCACGCGCGCACCTGCGCCACGCAAAGACGCGGCTGAGCCTTTGCCCACATCGCCATAGCCACAAACGATGGCTACTTTACCGGCCATCATCACGTCTGTGCCGCGGCGGATCGCATCAACCAAGCTTTCGCGACAACCATATTTGTTATCGAACTTGGATTTGGTGACGCTGTCGTTCACATTGATTGCGGGGAACGGCAATTCGCCTTTTTCCTGCAACTGATACAGGCGGATCACACCGGTGGTTGTTTCTTCCGACACGCCTTTGATGCTTTCACGTACGCGCGAATAAAAGTTCGGGTCTTTGGCCAAGCGCTTTTTGATTGTCGCTACGAAAACTTCTTCTTCTTCGTTTGACGGGTTGTCCAAAACGCCGGGGTCTGTTTCGGCTTTGGCGCCATTGAGGATCAACATGGTCGCGTCGCCACCATCGTCCAAAATCATATTGGCCAACTCGCCATTATCGAATTCAAACAAGCGGTCCGCAAAGTCCCAATATTCTTCCAATGTTTCGCCTTTATGGGCAAATACGGGGATACCAGCAGCGGCAATTGCTGCGGCGGCATGATCTTGGGTTGAATAAATGTTGCAAGACGCCCAGCGCACCTCTGCGCCTAGGGCCACCAATGTTTCAATCAACACGGCTGTTTGGATGGTCATATGCAAGGAGCCGGCAATCCGCGCGCCTTTCAATGGCTGTGAGGCGGCAAACTCTTTGCGGATAGCCATCAGGCCTGGCATTTCCACTTCGGCCATTTCAATTTCTTTGCGGCCATAGTCGGCCAAGCTGAGGTCTTTTACAGCATATTCTTGGGTCAACGCGCTCATTCACGGGTCTCCTTAAAATCAGTTTGCCCGAGTTATAGCGGGCAAAGGTTGACCATTCAATAAAGATATAAAGATTTATTTATATGCCTAATCGCTAAACCGGATACGGCGGCGATATTTAAAGGGCAATCGAGCGATCGCCCAAGCTATTGCTGCGGTGATCCAAGCGGCAGCGCCGCCCAAAAAGGCGAACAGGCCCCCTTCAGGATTTAAAGGTACCGAAAGATCATATTGCGCCCAGGTTGCATTGGCCAATTCAGGGTCAAAATATTGCACAAAGCCCATAGCCTGCTCAGCAACATTGGAATTTTGCAACGCCACTTGATGGGCATTGAGTTTATCAAAGCGGATAAACACTTCACGCATGGATGTGCCCTGCTTGACCAAAAATTCATCCTCGGCTTGTGCATAGGTGTTGAGCGCTTGTTCGCGAGACAGGTCTTGCTCGGCTGCGTCGCGGTCAAATCGATTGATGATGGTGCGCAACTCTTCAATTGCGCCATCTAGTCGCTGCTCATATTGACTGGTGAAACCGGGAAACTGTGCCCCTGCAACGCCGCCAACGACGAATACGATTATGAAAACCAAGCCGCGCATGATCACCCCGCAATTGCGATAATGAAACCTATATTGGCATGGTGCGTGAAGAATTCAAACAAATGATCGAATTCAGGACACATCCTCTTCATTGGCTTCTGTGTCTTCGTCGAAGCCATTTTCCACCAATTGCACCAACGCATCCAGCGCTTCGCGCGCCTGCGGACCTTTTGTTTTCACCAAAATTGTTGAGCCGGGCCCGGCCGCCAATAGCATCAGGCCCATAATGGAAGAGCCTCCCACCGTTTGCCCATCGCGGGTGACACTTATGTCCGCATCAAAGCACTCAGATGTTCGGGCAAAACGCGCAGACGCGCGGGCATGAAGCCCGCGACGATTGCAGATGCGCAAAAGTTGACCGAATGACTTTTCTGGGTGCGAAGAATTGGGCATGGGGATAAATTATACGCCCCCAAGCACATCATTGGCCACATTGATATATTTGCGACCCGCTTCCTGCGCTTCGTGCACAGCGGTTTTCATATCCAGCTCTGGGCGTACCCGAGCCAATTTCACCAACATTGGCAGGTTGACCCCCGCAATCACTTCCACTTCACGATTTTCCATCACAGAAATGGCAAGGTTGGATGGCGTTCCACCAAACATATCGGTGAGGATCACCACGCCTTGGCCTGTGTCAACATCATGAACGGCTGTCAAAATGTCCTGACGGCGCACTTCCATATCGTCGTCCGGCCCGATACATACGGCCGCACATTGCTCTTGTGGCCCCACCACATGTTCCAGCGCAGATTTAAATTCATCTGCCAATGCCCCATGGGTCACAAGCACCATACCGATCATATTATTCGCCCCTTGATCACGCCGCAGCGCACTAGTTTGTATGTGTTAAAGTTTAACGGCAATCTGCGATCATACCAAACGCTTTTTGTGCCTTTAAGTCGCAGGCTTGTTGATCTTGCGCAAGGCTTCCAGCACCAAAAGACGTTGATGCACCGAATCGATCAAACGCCGCGATGGCACCGGAACACGGTTCAGCTTGATGCCCAAAAGTTCGGTTTCAAATTCCTCATTTTCCGGCATCCGGTTCATTTCGCCAGAAATATCGACCACAAGCTGAATGGCGTGCCGCTCAATCACGGGGCGATCAACAATGCCAAATCCGCGCAATTCTATTTGCCCTTTAATGTGGTCCGGTGCGCTGGCGATCAGTTCACCATTTTTTGCTTCCACCAAAATTCGGTCATCGGAAATCAATCCCGTCACCTTGCCGCGCATTTCAGCACGGTCCATCAGATCAAACGAAAGAAGCGACTTGCCAGCGCCGCTTTCCCCCCGGATCAGGATGCCGATATTGTCGTAGACAATGCCGGTTGCGAAAATATTTTCAGTTTGGTCCGTCATAATAGCCCCTCCTATTCGGCGCGTGGCAATTTAACAGTAAACTCTGCGCCTGACCTATCGTTGCGGTTATGGGCGTTAATTTCCCCTAAATGTGCATCCACGATCTGTTTGGAGATCGACAAGCCCAAGCCGGAATGGTCGCCAAATTTCTCGCCATCCGGCCGATCTGTATAAAAGCGTTGAAACACTTTTTCCGCATTGCCGCGAATGCCACGTCCCTCATCGAGCACCCGCAATTCTATACATTGATGATCCGCCGACAATTGCACGGTCACCGTCGCGCCTTCAGGCGAAAACGAAACCGCATTGTCGACTAGATTGGTCACCACCTGTGCCAAACGTGAATCATGCCCCACCACCTCGCAAGGCGCATTATCCAAATTGTTTTCAAGCACAATTTTCACATCGCGCTTGGCGGCATTGTCTTCTTGAATGGAGATAATTGTTTCTGTGAGGCTAAGCAAATCCACACGGTCCGCAGATTCGCGGGCCAGTTCCGCATCCAATCGTGATGCATTGGAGATGTCGGAAATCAACCGATCCAAGCGGCGCACATCATGTTGGATGATGTTGGCGAGGCGCGTGCGGTCTTCCTCTTTTTTGGCCAGTGGCAAAGTTTCCACGGCGCTGCGCAAAGAGGTGAGCGGATTTTTCAACTCATGCGCCACATCTGCCGCAAAGCTTTCAATGGCATCAATCCGATTGTAAAGCGCGTTGGTCATGTCGCGCAGCGAGCCTGACAACAGGCCAATTTCGTCAGGACGTTGGGTAAAGTCTGGGATTTCTTCCCGGTCTTTGATCGAACGCCGTACCCGCTGGGCTGCTGCGGAAAGTCGGCGCATTGGCCCGGCAATTGTGCTGGCCAACAATAAAGACACCATGCTGGTGATGGTCGCCGCAATCACAAAGATGCGCACAACGTTCCAGCGTTCCTTTTCAACAATTGTATCAATAGTGCCAGGCTGGGTGGACAATAGCAGCACGCCAACATTTGCGCGCAAACGCTTCACGGGCACCGCAACCGACACAACCAAGCGATCAGTTGGATCTACCCGCACGATAGACGCAGCAGCGCCAGACATGGCTGAGGCGACTTCTGGATATTTGGTGCCCTCCGTGGAGCCATATTCCTGATAGCGCGGGAATTCTCGCGCCGCCAACATGCGGAAAAAGCGATTGACCCATTCGATCAAGAAGTAGTTTTCCCGTGGCGCTGATTGTGGTGTCGTGCCCAACACTTCACCTTGAATGTAAAGGTCCTCACTGTCGAGAATCATGAGGCCGTCGCGGTCGTAAATGCGCGCGCGCGTGCCTGTGGGGGTAATGAGGTTGCGCAATAAGGGCGCCACTCGTTCAGGGCTGATGGGAAACTCAAGGCTTGGATCAAAAAAGCTAAGCGTGGACAGCGGTGCGTCGCCTTGCAATTGCAAAAATTTGTCGGGGTCGAGCGTGATCACGTCGCTATCGACTGTGGCTGAAGCGGCAATGGCCCCGGCGATAATTTCGCCTTGCACCCGCAAGCTGTCGACCTGCGCATTGATCAACCCTGACCGCCATTGCGTTTGATTGATGATGGCCCCAACAAGCGCGGCCAGCGCCACAATATTGAGAATTACAATGCGCCGTGTGAGCGAGGAAAAAATGGTGAACGACAGCCACCGCCGCGCGGCCCGATATGCCAACAGCAGCGGATTTGTCTTTTTTGGTGGCACTGCAGAAGAGGCGGCGTCGCTGTCATGATCAGGCGCATCGGCTGCCACGTCAGCCTGTGTGTCGCCTGATGCGTCATGATCTCGGTCGTGGTGTGCTGATTTTTCCAGCGTCAAAAAGCCTATTGCTCCTTAAAGCGATACCCCACCCCATAAAGGGTCTCGATCATATCAAATTCTTTGTCGACAACGCGGAATTTCTTCCGCAAGCGCTTGATATGGCTATCAATCGTGCGGTCGTCAACATAGACCTGATCATCATAGGCTGCATCCATCAGGCTGTCACGGCTTTTGACCACACCAGGGCGCTGTGCCAAAGCAAACAGAATCAAAAATTCCGTTACGGTCAGGGTTACATTTTTCCCGTCCCATGTGCAGGTATGGCGTTCTTGATCCATGGCTAGGCGACCGCGCTCGATCATGGATTTGCCTTGCGGCTGATCGGCGTTGCCGCCAGCAGATTGAGTTTCGTTGCGAGCTTGGGCGCGGCGCAAAATTGCTTTTACGCGCTCAACCAAAAGGCGCTGAGAAAATGGCTTGGTGATAAAATCATCTGCGCCCATTTTAAGGCCAAACAATTCATCAATCTCGTCATCTTTTGAGGTGAGAAAAATCACGGGAACATCTGATTTTTGCCGCAGACGACGCAGCAATTCCATGCCATCCATGCGGGGCATCTTGATATCCAAAATCGCCAGATCCGGCATGTCTGAGGTCAATCCCTCTAGCCCGGACGCACCATCTGTGTAGGTGTTGACGCGATAGCCTTCGGCTTCCAATGTCATTGATACAGACGCCAGAATATTTTGGTCGTCATCGACCAGTGCGATCTTTGGCATTTAACATCCCTTTCGTTCGGCTTAATGAATCATAACATGAGTGAGGGCTGAATGTTCCAACCCTCAAGCCGAATTTTTCCAATTCTATTCGCCTCTTAGCTCACAAAATGCGCACAAATTGTGTCCAATGCAATGATTGGGCGAATAAATTGCCATGCAATCGAGCGAACCATATTGTGGTTAATGCGACTAAGCTGATCTAAACCATTATAAATATAAAGCTTTTCGCGATTATTTTTGCCTTAGACGAAGGTATTAAGACCTATCTCTAAATGCAACGATGGCGCTCAAACTGTAGGTTGGGCGCAGGAACTGGGCAGTTACATATTTTATTTTTGCCCAGCGAACTTTCAACAATCACATGGAATAGAGCGATGAGCACGATCACGCGGGCCGACGTCAACTCAAAAATCAAGTCTTTGGCGGCCAATCTCTCGTTTAATGACAAAGCGCCAAAGCTGGTTGAAAAAGCCCTGTCGCGCAACGAAGTTGAATTGAGTGCAGATGGTGCCGTTGTTGCAACAACCGGGCAACATACTGGCCGTTCGGCCAATGATAAATTCATCGTTGATGACAAGCTGACCCACGATACTGTTTGGTGGGACAATGCCAAAGCGATGACGCCGGAGAAATTTGATGTGTTGTTGGCGGACATGCTGGCCAGTGCTGAGGGCAAAGATTTGTTCGTTCAGCAGCTTTATGCCGGCGCGGATGTTAGCCAACAATTGAATGTTGAAGTGTTCACCGAGAATGCTTGGCACGCTTTGTTCATCCGCAATTTGCTGATCCGCCCAGCGTTGAACGCATTGAGCGATTTCGATGCTAATGTCACTATTGTGCACATGCCATCCTTTAAGGCTGATCCAGCGCGCCACGGCACACGGTCAGAAACTGTGATTGCCTTAGATTTCAGCCGCAACATGGTTGTGATTGGCGGCACCTTCTATGCTGGTGAGATCAAAAAATCAGTCTTCTCCTTGTTCAACTTCCATGCGCCACAAAATGGTGTTTTGCCGATGCATTGTTCAGCCAATATTGGCGAAGCGGGTGACACTGCATTGTTCTTCGGCCTTTCCGGCACTGGCAAAACCACCCTTTCAACAGATCCAAATCGGGTGTTGATTGGCGATGATGAGCATGGCTGGA
Source organism: Maritalea sp. S77 (assembly GCF_049801075.1). Classification (NCBI taxonomy): domain Bacteria; kingdom Pseudomonadati; phylum Pseudomonadota; class Alphaproteobacteria; order Hyphomicrobiales; family Devosiaceae; genus Maritalea; species Maritalea sp. S77. Next base: position 174,188 of record NZ_JBNAGG010000005.1, read on the forward strand.
CTGCTGATGGCGTGTTCAACCTTGAAGGCGGTTGCTACGCCAAAACCATCAATCTGTCGCGTCAGGCTGAGCCTGAGATTTTCGCGGCGACTGAGCGTTTCGGCACCGTTTTGGAAAATGTGATTTTGGACGAAGAAACTTTGAAGCCTGACTTCAATGATGGCTCTTTGACCGAGAACACACGTGCAGCTTATCCGCTGACCGCGCTTGAAAATGTGTCGCGTACTGGCATCGGCCCTGTGCCGAAAACAGTGATGTTGCTCACCGCGGATGCGTTTGGTGTTTTGCCTCCAATTGCGCGGCTTACACCAGAGCAAGCGATCTATCACTTCTTGTCTGGCTACACTGCAAAAGTGGCTGGCACCGAACGCGGTGTGACCGAGCCTCAAGCAACGTTCTCTGCTTGCTTTGGTGCACCGTTCATGTCGCTACACCCAAGTGTTTACGGCAAGATGTTGAAAAAGCAGATCCGCGACAGCTTGGCAGAGTGTTGGTTGCTCAACACCGGCTGGACTGGCGGTGCATATGGCACAGGCAGCCGTATCTCCATCAAAGATACGCGCACCTTGTTGTCCGCCGCACTAACAGGCGAATTGGTGAATGCTGAAATGCGCGTGGACCCGATCTTCGGCTTTGAAGTGCCAACTGCTGTTGACGGTGTTGATCCAACCTTGTTGACACCACGCGCAACTTGGGCAGACGCTGAAGCCTATGACGCGCAAGCGGCCAAACTGGTCAAATTGTTTGAAGAAAACTTCAAAAAGTTTGGCGCTAGCGCCATCGAACTTGCAGATGCGGGGCCTAAATTGGCTGCCGCATAAGCATCACTATCATTTCATCCTCCTTTTATGTGGCTCCTTCGGGGGCCACTTTTTTGTGCCTTAGACTTGACCCTAACGCAGCGTCAGCCCCTATTTGGTGGGTCAGCGGAAAGGCAGGGTGAAGATGCAGACCTATTTGATCAAACAAGTGGCAGAGATGGCAGGCGTAACCGTGCGCACGCTGCACCATTATGACCAAATCGGTTTGTTGTCTCCCGCCTATATTGGCGAAAATGGCTATCGCTATTACACGCGCGAAGAATTGCTGCGCTTGCAGCAAATCATGTTTTTTCGCGAAATGGATATGCCCCTCAAAGCGATCCAGCGTGTTATGGCAAGCGCCGAGTTTGAACGGTTGCAACAAATGAAGTTGCATCGAGATAAGTTGGCGCAAAATGTCGATCGTCAAAGAGAATTGCTGACGGTGATTGACCGCTCAATCGCTGAATTGAACGGAGACATTAAAATGAACAATGAGGAATTGTACAAAGGGTTCTCGCCCGAAAAACAAAAAGCCTATCAGGATGAATTGGTGTCCAAACATGGCGGCCAAATGCGCGACAAGGTTGAAAACTCAAATCGCAAATTTGACCAAGATGCACAGGCGCACACTGGCGGCGAGGCTGGGCTCGTGAATGAGCGCATGGAGCAGTTAAAGCAAATCGAAGGTGAATTGATTTTGATGATGCAGGCAGGCAAAGCGGCGCATGATGCCGAGGTGCTTGACCTTATTGCCCGTCATCATAAATGGGTTGGCCAATGGTGGAACAAACAGCCCGATGCGCAAAGCTATGCGGGGTTGGCAGACATGTATAAATATACGCCCGATTTCGTAACCCGCTATGAACGCTTGGCTGATGGCTTTACCGAATTTTTGGTGGACGCCATGAAGACATTCGCCACCGAAAAGCTTTGAAGTGGGGCGCAACGGTGCACCACCTATTTGGTGCGGTAGTGATAGCGATAAAGCTCGGTTGAAAAGCCCAGTTTGGCATAAAGATTGGTGGCTGGTGCATTTTCAGCCACCACTTGCAGCGCCGCTTCCGTGCAACCTTGCGCACGGGCCCAAGCGAGCAAACTGCCCACTACGTTGGCCGCGAGGCCTTGGCGGCGATATTTGGGGTCAGTCGCTACCGCCTCAATAATGGCAAGGTCACCAACCAGCACCACATATGCTATGGCACCAATGCGCCCATCAACTTTCGCCTCACCATAGGCAACTGGCAACGCAATTTTTCCCAGCATGTCGCTGAATACTTGTTGCTGCTGGCCATCCTCTTCCGCGAGGGAAAAATAGAAATTCAACCAGCTCTCTGGTGCGTTTTCAGTTGAGATGTCGACTTTTGACGCCAGATTGAAGTGTGTCAGGTCAGGCGCAAAAAGTGTGATGGTTTCAGCCTCCCGGGCATAGCCATTTTCGGCCAAAACATTATCGAGTTCTGCGCCAATCTCTGGCATACGAAAGCACGGGCGCATTTGAAAATGATCAAAAAATGATTCTGCCTGAGCTATAAACTCTTCGCCCTGCAAGCGCGGTCCATTGATCGGGTTAAAAGAATTGGCGCGGCGCGAGCGATTTGAACCGCTATAGCGGAACACATAGCCACAAATATTTTGCGCATGTAGAGACGGCCAAGCCAGCTGACAAGCCTCTTCAACCCGCCAGCATAATGCGAGATCTGCGTGCATTTTTATCTCTTATAGTGGGGTGTAGAAGATATGAGCGCCGATTTTTTTCACGGGCTGATAAGCAGTTGCCCAACTCGGCGATACGCGTGCCGCGTGATAAAACAAAGTTGTTGCTGGCAAAGCGTCTAAATGGTCACGCTGTTGGAAGCGTTTGAAAGCCGTGTTGGCAATCAAGCCAGCCTTCACCCAACTTTCGCGCACAATGCGATTGCCCTTGCCGCCATTGTCCGATTTGCCATCGCAAGCAAATGAGAACTGGCAAGAATGCATGCGGTGAGCATTTTGGAACACAACGCCGCAAACGGTGTTTGGATATTTAGGGTGCTGCACCCGATTGAGAATCACTTGTGCAACAGCCCACTGGCCATCTTCCGGCTCGCCACGCGCTTCATGATAGATCGCTTGTGTGAGGCAAATCTTTTCTTTGGCAGCAATGGCGCGCTTTTCTTTGGTGGGTTTGTATTTGGTTTGGGCATATTTTGCCAAAAGCTCAGGAGTGAGCGAGTTGGCCGCCTGCTGTGAGGCAGCAGGCAATGCGGCAAGGAGCAAAAACGCCACAGCCAACCCGTATTGCAAAATAGATTTTGCCACCCTTAACAACCCCATTTCCCCGATCGCTCGAAAGCGTGTTTGAAACTTATTCATTCTTTTAGCGGAAATCGAGCTCTTTGTTAAGTAATGGTTAACCCTAAAAATTTGCATTTTTTTCATAAATAGGATCAACTGTTTTGGTCCAACCACACATCTTTTCTTCTTACAGTGCTGACCTGACCTGTTCCGGGTTCAGATTTGTTTGCGAGAAAACCCAGAAAGTGATTCAAATGTCCCTTATCTCCCCCAGCCCACCGCTATCGGAGCTCAATCGACGACAAGTGCAATGGATTGGCGCTGGCTTTATTATGACCTTTGCCTCCATGGGGGGGCAGACGATTTTTATTGCCCAGTTCAACACGGAAATTCGCAACTTTTTCAATTTGACTGACGGGCAGTTTGGGCAGCTCTACATGTTGGCCACCTTGGCGAGCGCGATTTTGATTTCCATTGTTGGCAATTTAGCAGACCGTATTGGCCCAAGGCTTTTGGGTATTATTTGTATGGTCGGCCTCGCCGTTATGACACTGGTGATGTCCCAGGTCGGCAATTTGGTGATGTTGGTGTTGGCGCTATTCGGGCTGCGCTTTTTTGGCCAAGGTATGTTGCCGCATGTGGCACAAACGGCCATGGCCCGTTGGTTCAACCGTTTTCGCGGGCGTGCTCTCGCCTTTTCGCAAATGGGCTACACGTTGGGGGAGGCGATTTTGCCATTCTCCGTGACAGTGGGCATTTTGGCAATCGGCTGGCGCAATGTGTGGATTGCGGCGGCAGGCATTTTGATTGTCGTCTTTATCCCTATTATCACTTTTTTGCTGCGCGATCCACCGGATGGCAAGCGCGCAAAAGCCCGGGGTGAAGTCAACCCTGATGGCGGCGAAGAGGGTAAAGTGACGGGCGAACATTGGACGCGCGCCAATGTGCTAAAAGACCCGCTCTTTTATTTGCTGGTTTTCGGGGCCATGACTTTGCCGGCCTTGGCCACCATCTATTTCTTCCACCAGGCCCATTTGGTGGGCATTAAAGGCTGGTCAGTTTTAACATACACGGCGTGGCTGCCGCTCATGTCAGCCACCAATGTTGTTATGGCTTTGGCGACAGGTTTTTTGGTCGATCGGTTTGGCGCCTTCCGCATGTTACCCTTCTTTTTGCTGCCCATGGGCATCGCAAGTTTGGTCATGGCGAGTTTCAATGCGCAATGGGCCATCCCGCTCTTTTTCATGTTTGTAGCGCTTTCAGGCGGCATGGCACCATCAGTTGCTGGCGCGCTTTGGGCGGAGATTTACGGCACCGCCCATATTGGTGGCATTCGTGCATTAGCCATCGCGGGCATGGTGTTCGCTTCCGCCGCGGGTCCGGGCATTTCTGGCATGTTAATTGATGCAGACATCAATTTGGCGCAGCAAAGTTGGGGCAACGCCATTTATTGCTTCGCGATTTCGACTCTATATTTGGCGCTTCAACCCAAGCTAGCGGCGCGCCGGAATGAAATGATGTCGAGCTAGCAGCCTGCAAAATGGTTGGTGAGAAAGTTTTTCCACCCTTTCTCACCGCCCTTTTGAGTCGACAACAAATCAAGCTTAAAATCTTTATAGCCCAAATGGTTCGGGATATTGAGCTCAGCTAATTCCAAATGGCCGTGCATCGGGTCGAAAATAAGTTGGCCAATTTCGCTGTTTTCGCCAACAAAGCTCAAGCTAAACCGATGGGAAATCGCTGTATACTCTTCGTCATATGTTGCCTTCACGGTGCCCACATATGTCAGTGGTTCTTCCAATGAAGGATCAGCCAGCAAGAGCGGCAGTCCAAAATTAAAATCTGACTTTGGATTTTCTGCCAATTGATGCGCGATGGTGAGGCTGGCGAAATCGAAATCGTACAGATGCCAAGGTGTGTGCTCCACTTGTGTCGATTTTTTAATCACAGGCATGTTGGGCAGCTCGACACGTATGGAAAGTGCCTTTGCCGCTTCGTCATATGTGAGAAACGCGAAATCGAAATGCTCTGCATCCGGCAAAAGACGTGCGCCAGTGATCGACGATGCCACCCCGCTTTCCGGATCTAGTTTGGCATGAACAAACGCCGCGTCTGTGCATTTTTCGCGTGCCTTGTACACCTCGACGGCGTCCTTTGACGCGTAAAAGACCGAGATCTGCTCTGGTAAACTACCGTCCTGATTTGAGCGCTCATAATGATAGATTGTGCCCACCTGATCAGTCTCTGCATGTGCGGCGCTTGGCATCGCAATTGTTGTGGCGCAAAGCCCGGCCACTATGAGGGCATTTGTCGTTGAACTTATCTGGCGCATATTTTCCTCGGAGGCTTTTAATTGGGTCGGCCAGATATGGGGGCGATTGATTGGGATTCAAGTTTGCGCAATGCTGCCTTTAGGAGGAGAGCAAGATGGGCTTCGACATTCACATTATCGATCACACGAATATGAATCTGTTGGATGCGGTGGCACCCGACGTTTTCGACGCGCCGATCAAACCACAATTGCTGTCAGCGTTTTGCGACCAGCCTAGCCACTTTATGGCTGTGGCCGAAAAGGACCATTTGGTGGTGGGACAAATTCGCGCCATTTTGCACTTTAATCCTGATGAGCCGCCCACGCTTTACATCGACAATTTGGGCGTGGCTCCGACGCAAAAGCGCAAAGGGATAGCGACATCCCTTTTTGCGGCATCCCTTCAATGGGCGCAAAAACATGGTGTTCAAAGTTTTTGGGTTGCGACGGAGTTGGACAATAAAGAGGCCAACGGATTTTATCGAAGTCAAAGCCTTAGCGGGAACAAGATGATCTACTATGAAGGCACATTTTCTGCCGACTAGCACACTTAGCGCATGTTCGAAGTTAATTAAACTATTATTTTAATTTTTTATCTTTTAAATTTCACTTGATCCATTTCTGTTTGAGCCTATTTCTATAGCTCCATTATCAAAGGAGTGCGATATGATTAGGTGGATTGTGGCGGGAATTTTGCTGGGTTGCGGCTTGACCCAGGCGTGGGCAGACGATGATTTTTCGGCCCTAAAATCTGAATTTGAGAATATGTTGGTGGCACAAGAAATTCCCGGCGCGGCCATGGCTCTGGTGGGGCCGGAGGGTGCGATTGGCAAGCTTTGCTTTGGCTATGCTGACTTGGAAGCCGCGCAAAAGGTAACTGGGGAAACCGCATTTACGCTCGGTTCAACGTCCAAGATGCTGATCGGGGTCAGCATGATGCAGGCAGCGGCGCACGGTGAACTGAAGCTTGATCAAAACATTGCCGAATTTATTGAATTCGAGATCGGGGCCGAAAATGGCGCAAGCATGAGCTTCACTGATTTGGCTCAACATCGTGCCGGTATCAATGATCGCAGTTCACTTTATTATTCCACACACACCTACCATCAAGATGGAGACCATCCGACGGCGTTAGATGACTATTTGGCTGATTATCTCAGCCCCGGTGGTGCACAGTTCGATCCGAAGGCCAATTTCGTTGAGCCCGGACAATATCACTATAGCAATATTGGTTCGGCGCTTGCAGCTTACGCGGTGGCCGAAGCGACCAACGTGCCGTTTGATCAATTGACCGAGGAGCGTATTTTCAAGCCACTCGGCATGAAGAACACCCATTGGCATTTGCGCGACTTTCAGGCTGGTGAATTGGCCCGGCCTTATTACGACGCGCCTCTGCCAGATTTCATGCCCAATCGCCCGTATAGTTTGGCCACTTGGCCAGATGGTGGCCTGCGCTCCTCCATTAGTGATCTTTCGACCTTTATGGCAATGATGATCAATGAGGGGAGTTTTAATGGCGAAACTTTATTGGACACCAAAGATTTTCATCGGCTTTACGCTGGCCAAATCGAGAGTGACGCAAAAGCCTATGGTCTATTTTTGGAAAAATTCCGCCTGAAAGGGCCTTTGCCCGAACGCACAAGCTTTTGGGGCCATACAGGCAGCGACCCCGGCGCGGTGAGCTTTGCCATTTATAATCGTGACTGGAAACGCGGCGTTGTATTGCTGCTTAATGGCGAGCCGGACGACGATATGGCCAACGCGTTTTTCGCCGCAAGTTTCCATTTGTTTAAACTTGAGGACGCACTCAAATCTGCAAGCAATTGCGACTAGGCGCTTCGCCCGAGCTGCCCCAACAGTTCGGGCTACTTTTTGAGCAAATTGCGCGCGCCGAACACCACAAAACTGATAATTGCCAAGGCAATGAGGATGAAGGTGAGCGGCAAAAAGAAGCTTTCTTGCACCACATTATTTTCATCTAGACGACCGCCATAAAAAATGGCCTCGGCAATGTATGATGCGGCGGCTAAAGCCAATAGGATCAACGGGGCAACGATAAAAGTTTTACGCATTTTTCATTCCACTTTTAGAACGTGAGCATGATTTGCTAGGCCTAAAAAATGGCAATTCAACGGCGTTATTTTGCGTTTAAGATAAACGCTGCGCCATCTCGCGCATATGGCGCAAGTCTGTGCCGCAACATCCACCAAATATCTGAAAATGGGGAAAACGCTGTTTGATGTGTCCGATTGCCTCCCCGAGTTCCTGAGGGTCGCCATCATCCAATTGATCGGCTGCGTCAAGCTCTTCATGGCTGCACCGAGAGGCGTTGACCACGACGCCCTTGAGCCTTTTGATCCAAGGGGCATCAACAAGATTTGCCATAAAGTGGTCAGGATGCGCGCAATTGATCAAAAAATAGTCGGTGTAATGATTTGTGACAGCATCTACCCTCTCGATTGCTTCCCCCAAAGCCATGCCCGTTGGCAATTTGCCATCCGTTTCTAGCGTGAACGAAATGGCTATGGGCAAACTATGATGCTGCGCGGCCCGAACAATACCAATCACTTCCTCGGAGTATGACATTGTGAAGGCACTCACAATGTCCGGACTGCCCTGAGCAATTTGTGCCATTTGGATCGCGTGATAGCGCTCGGCCTCTGTTTCATCCATTTGCATGTGTGGGCGATAACCGTCGCAACGCGGGCCGATTTGGGCGCTGATCCGCAGCGGCACATCAGCATTTTTGCTCGCCATTTGATGCAACAGTTTCAACGCCGCAAAATTGGCGCTGGCCAACTGCTCACGGTTATATCCGAGCGGCGCGGCACGGTCTCCATTCGCCATCCAAGTGGCGCTTTCCAACATCGTGCCACAACCAAACTCTCGCGCTAGATCTATCTGTTCTTGATAGGATTTAACCAACCGGTTGCGCCCCGCCTCACTTTCCAGCAATGGAAAGGTGGCGAAGCCCGGCAGATCGACATTTTGGTTGAAGATCAAATCTGTTTCTAAGCCAGTATAGCAAAGAAAGCATGTCTCAGAATTTTGCCCCAACCGGGTCAATGCGCATCGTTCCAATTGTCCGCGGCGCGTGCATCCACTTCAAGCGGCACGCTGAGTTGTACCGCAGGCAATGGCGCATCGCACATAACTTTTTGGATCAGCGGAATCGCGTCGTTCGCCGATTCTTCCGGCACTTCGAAAATCAATTCATCGTGCACTTGCAACAGCATATCCGCCGGTACAGAGCTTTCCTGCAGCACTGCTTCCATTCGGATCATGGCGCGGCGGATAATGTCTGCGGCGGTGCCTTGAATCGGCGCATTGATGGCCGCCCTTTCATAAAAGGCGCGGTGCCCTTGGTTTTTGGTGTTGATTTCCGGGAAGAAGGCTTTTCGGCCAAACAGGGTCTCCACATAGCCCTTGTCGTGCGCGAACTTTTTCATCTCATTCATATAGTCTTGAATGCCGGGGAACCGCTCAAAATAGGTTTTGATATAGTCGCTGGCTTCCGAGCGCGAGATGCCCAATTGGTTTGCCAAGCCAAAAGCGGAGATGCCATATATGATCCCGAAATTGATGGCCTTCGCTTGCCGTCGCACCATTGGGTCCATGCCCTCTATCGGCACATTGAACATTTCCGAGGCCGTCATGGCGTGAATGTCCAAACCGTCCGAAAATGCTTTTTTCAACGCATCAATGTCGGCAATATGGGCCAAAACACGTAGTTCGATCTGGCTATAGTCAGCCGAAATGAGTTTTTTGCCTTTTTCGGCCACAAATGCGGTTCTGATTTTGCGGCCATCTTCAGACCGCACCGGAATGTTTTGCAAGTTCGGATCGGAAGAGGACAAGCGCCCCGTGGCCACTGCCGCTTGCGCATAAGATGTGTGCACCCGCCCCGTATGCGGGTTAATGAATTCGGGCAGCGCGTCTGTGTAGGTCGATTTCAATTTCGACAAGCCGCGCCAATCGAGCACTTTTTGTGCCAAATCATTGCCTTCAGCAGCCAAATCATCCAACACGCTTGCGCCTGTTTGCCAGGCACCTGTTTTGGTTTTCTTGCCGCCGGGCAATTCCATTTTGCCAAACAAGATATCGCCCAATTGCTTTGGGGAACCAATATTGAATTTCTCGCCTGCCAGCTCGTGCGCCTCCGCCTCAAGTGCTGCAGCGCGTTGGGCAAATTCGCCGGATAATTGGCTCAAGATTTGACGGTTTACATGAATGCCACGCGCTTCTATGCGCGCCAATACGGGCACCAATGGCCGCTCAATGGTCTCGTAAAGTGTGGTTGCTTTTTCGGCCACCACACGTTGCTTCAAAAGATGCCAAAGGCGCAGCGTGATGTCCGCATCCTCTGCTGCATATTTAGACGCAGATTCGATTTCCAGAAGGTCGAAGGTTTTTTGTTTTTTGCCTGTGCCCGCCAAATCTGTAAATTTGATCGGCGTATGGTTCAGCCACTTTTCAGAGAGCGCATCCATGCCATTATTGCGCGCACCATCTGTGGTGTAAGACATCAACATGGTGTCATCAATGGGCGACATTTCGATGCCATAGCGCATCAACATGCCCATATCATATTTCATATTTTGCCCAATTTTGAGGATGGAGCGCGCCTCCAACACAGGCTTTAATGCGCTCAAAACATCGGCCAGTGGCAATTGATCCGGTGCCATGCCGCCGCCCAGCAGATCATCTTCGCCAGACTTGTGTTGCAACGGGATATAACACCCCTCGCCCATCTCTGTGGCCAAGCAAATGCCCACAAGGTCAGCCTGTTGATTATCGAGGCCCGTGGTCTCTGTGTCGATGGCCACATAGCCTTTGTCCCAAATGGCTTCCACCCATTTTTGCAACGCCTCGGAGGTGCGGACAGTTTCATACTTGTCATGATCAACGGGAATCGCCTGCACCTCGGCCAAACGTTTTTCAAACAGGCCCATCGGTGTGTGTTCGCCTGAGGCAGCGCTTGCTGTGGCTTCCACTTCGCTTTCATCCGCGGCCAGACTTTCATCAGCCTCGATCTCATCCGCATCCGCCTCCAAGGCCGACGCGACACGCTTGGTTATGGTGGTGAATTCCATTGCCTTTAGAAATGGGATCACATCGCTGGCGCTGATGGGCTGGCGCGCCAATTCATCAAGCGGCACCTCCACTGGCACATCAGCTTTCAACGTTACCAAATCGCGCGAAATCCGCGCCTGATCGGCAAATTCGATCAGCTTTTCGCGGCGTTTGTTTTGCTTAATCTCGCCTGCTCGTTCCAGAAGCGTATCAAGATCGCCAAATTCTGCAATTAGCTGCGCTGCCGTTTTGATCCCGATGCCGGGCACGCCCGGCACATTATCCACGCTATCGCCCGCGAGCGATTGAATATCGATCACCTTGTCCGGACCGCAGCCAAACTTCTCCTGCACTTCGTCAAAGCTGATCCATTTGTTTTTCATGGTATCGAGCATCGAGATTTTATCAGACACCAACTGCATCAAATCTTTATCACTCGACACGATTGTCACCCGCATGCCTTTGGCCTCAGCCTGACGAGCATAAGTGGCAATCAGATCATCAGCTTCAAAGCCTTCTTGCTCCACCGAGGCAATGCCAAATGCGCGCGTCGCATCGCGCGTCAGCGGGAATTGCGGCACCAAATCTTCGGGCGCCGGCGGGCGATGGGCTTTATATTCAGGATAGAAATCATTGCGAAATGTTTTGCCAGAATGGTCGAATATCACCGCCATATGGGTGGGATTTTCTTCCCCCTCAAAATCCAAGGTCAGCTTATAAAGCATATTACAAAAGCCGGAGACCGCGCCCACGGGCAATCCATCCGATTTGCGCGCCAAAGGCGGCAGTGCGTGATAAGCACGGAAAATATAAGTGGAGCCATCAACGAGCAGCAGATGCATGATTATTCCCTAGATTGGTCATTCAGCGAAATATGAATCAATTCGATTGAACCATAATCTAATCGGATTGATCGGGCGGGTCTATGCACCTTTATTGATGGCAGCGATTTAGCTGTGTCGTGACCCGAATTTGGCCAGCATTGTCATAAGCTCTTCAACCGGTAGCGTCCCATCCATCAGGCTTACGTCGCGCTCTTTCACGTCGGGCCGTTCCAACGTGGCCAACTGGCTGTCCAGCAAGCTCGCAGGCATAAAATGTGCTGTCCGCGCCGCCATGCGTGTCCGCAACACATCCTTCGACACGTCAAGCAACACGAAATAGCACTGTTCAAAATGCGCCCGAAACACATCGCGATGTTTTTTCTTAAGCGCGGAACAGGCAACGATAACCTGCTCTTCATGCTCACTTTGAATCGCGCGACAAACCGCATCCAACCAGCCTACACGCATATGATCCGTCAGCGGCAAACCGCTGCGCATGTGGTCAATATTTTCCATTGGGTGATGGTCATCTGCGTCAAGAAACTGGGTATCTAATTTGTGCGCAAGCTTTGCGCCAACCGTCGACTTAGCAACGCCACTTACCCCGCAAACCATTAAGATATGCTTAGTTTTGTTCACATATCTGCCTCGAACTGTCCAACAAACTTACAACTTTCTTAGAAACTCTGAACCAGTAAACGTTAAGCCAAAACACAGAACTCACCGTGTCCACTTACGCCCACAATGTCACATGATTGAGAACTAAAAAATGCAAATAATTTTGCATCTTCCCCATTGTGAAGCGCGCCCGCTTGGTTTAAGTTCGCGCCACATTGTAGAGCCCCTGCGGCACAACTACATCATGTGCATCTAAGCACCCGTAGCTCAGCTGGATAGAGCGCTGCCCTCCGAAGGCAGAGGTCACACGTTCGAATCGTGTCGGGTGCACCAATTATTTCAGTGATTTAGCCAGTTTTTAGATTTTGGGCTTTTCCAAAAATAAGCACATCGTAAGCACGATGCAGCACGCCTCAGCAATGAAATATGCATTACTCACAACGCTCTTCGGCTTTATTGATTAGTGAACATGCGCAGTGATACGTTAATTGTCTCTAGTGGACATATAAATGATTATCCACTCGCTTGTATCTATATCCCAATAGCGGATGGTGTGGATGGCTCCTACACACCGGCGTTAAATGCGCCATAATGGCAGGTGTTATCACTGCTAGTATAGGAGCCACAAATGCAGATTATCACAATTGGCGTTGATCTTGCCAAGAATGTTATTCAGGTCCACGGCGTTTATGAAGATGGATCGGTCGCTTTCAACAAACCCTTACGTCGCGCCCAAATGCTGCCCTTCTTCGCAAAATTAGCCCCCTGCTTGATTGGTATAGAGGCTTGTGCATCGAGCCATTATTGGGCGCGTGAGCTGACGACGCTGGGTCATGAAGTAAAATTGATGCCAGCCACTTACGTAAAAGCCTATGTTAAACGCGGCAAATCGGATGCGGCAGACGCTGCTGCTATCTGCGAGGCTGTCACACGTCCCAGCATGCGGTTTGTGGCCATCAAGACAGAAGACCAGCAAGCTATATTAAGCCAACATAGTGTTCGTCAGGCACTGATCAATCAACGCACCCAGCTGGTAAACATGATCCGTGGTTTGCTCGCCGAGTTTGGGATTATTATTCCCAGAGGCATTGATCATTTGCGCCGCCTTGCGCGCGAGATGCAGGTTGGCGAACTTTTGGAAATTCCCGAGAGTGCTGAAGATGTCATTGCGCTGCTGTGCGATCAATTGATTGATCTTGATTTGCGCATCGCCAGGCTGGACAAGACCATCTCTGAGCAGGCCAAGCAGGATGAACGCATTGAACTACTACGAACCATACCCGGCATCGGGCCCCTAACAGCCTCCGCCATCGTTGCGACCATCGGCAATGGAAGGCAGTTTCGAAGTGCTCGCGACTTTGCTGCCTGGATCGGCCTGACGCCACTCAACAAATCGAGTGGTGGTAAACAAGTGTTGGGGCGCATAAGTCGCATGGGCAATCAATATCTACGCAAGCTTTTGGTCAACGGCATGGCAAGTCGCGTGCGCGCTGCCAAAACCAAACCTGAAAGAGCTGATCCATGGATGCTCAGCCTGCTCGAGCGCAAGCCCGTAAAGCTCGCGGCCGTTGCTATGGCAAACAAAACAGCTCGCATAGCATGGGCGGTGCTCACCAATGGCGAACCGTACAGGGAGATGAGTACAACCTAAAAAGAGAATAAGTTTGCAAGAACGTATGATGTGATGAATATCCGGGCCAGCCGGAGAGCCAAGACACCCCGCCAATGTCCGGGGACATAAATAGTCCGCCAAGCGGAATGGGACTTGGTTCGCGGAAATCATCAGGGCCAGCAGCATAAACCTGCATCAATAGGCCGGACACAGGACTGTATCTGATCTCGGAAATAAGTCACAAAAAGTACTTGCAATTACGGAGCCATCCACACAGGACATTGG
>NZ_JBNAGG010000006.1:0-147500 GCF_049801075.1 Maritalea sp. S77
TTGGCGAACACCAATCTGACTGTGCGGATGGAAGGCGACTATGAAGGTGCGTTCTTGCAGTTGAAGAACGATACCAACCGGGTTGGTGATCGGTTGACCGAAGTGGTTGGCCAGCTGCGCACGACATCTCGTGCCCTTAAAACAGCAACAGGCGAGATCCTTTCTGGTGCCAACGATCTTTCTGATCGTACGACCCGTCAGGCCGCGACAATTGAAGAAACCTCTGCAGCCATGGAGCAATTGGCCAACACAGTGTTGGAAAATGCAAAAGAAGCTGAAGAAGCCTCAAACATTGCCGAGCGGGTCCGCTCAACTGCGGAAGAAGGTGGCGATGTGATGCGTCAGGCCAATGAGGCGATGGAACGGATTACAACCTCTTCGAATAAGATCTCGAACATTATCGGCATGATTGACGATATTGCTTTCCAAACCAACTTGTTGGCCTTGAACGCCTCTGTTGAAGCGGCGCGGGCAGGTGAAGCCGGTAAAGGCTTTGCGGTGGTTGCTGTTGAAGTGCGGCGTCTGGCGCAATCAGCGGCAGAAGCGTCAAACGAAGTGAAGGCTTTGATTGAGCAGTCTGTAACCGAAGTTGATGGTGGTTCACAATTGGTGGCGCAAGCAGCCAAGAGCTTGGAAGCAATGCTGGAGGCAGCACGGTCTAACAACACAATCATGGTTTCGATTGCGGATAAGAGCAAATCGCAAGCGTCTGCGATTGAGCAGATCAACACTGCGGTGCGCGACATGGATGAAACCACCCAGCACAATGCGGCTTTGGTGGAAGAAACCAACGCGGCGATTGAGCAGACTGAAAACCAGGCTAATGAGCTCGACAATATTGTTGAAGTGTTTGTGACAGAAGAGGGTGGTCAATCACGGCAGCTCGCTGCTGCCGCAAGCCGGCCCGCAGCCAGTGCCCCTGCTGCCAAACCACTTGGTGGCGTAAAGCAAATGCAGGCCAAGGCCATGTCTGCGGCAAAGTCCATGGTCACCCGCGGCAACAATGCTGTCGCTGTCGATCAGGAATGGGAAGAGTTCTAAGAAATGTTTCACCCTGAAACACATTCTTAAATGCTTTTCGATTTAGATTGAGGGGTGTTCTGGAGCCTGAAAACTCCAGTGTACCCCTTAAGTTTTGGAGCGCGAGTACAAAATGAATTTTATTAAAGCGTTAGAACGCATGACCATTGGGTCCCGTATCCGTTTGTTGACGATCACTGGGACAATGCTATTTGCGCTCCTTGGGGCAGGATATTTTTACGGCTACATCGTCACCAGCGATGTGAAAAAAGATGAAGCGCGCTTTGAGCAGATTGATAAGGCTGTTGAGCATATTCAAACGTCGGTTTTGAAAATTCGCACGATTGAACGCGACTTTATGAGTGAGCCATCCGACGATAAATTGGTTCAGATTGCAGCCGAAGAGCGGGTTATTCATGATGAGTTCGAAAAACTGTCTACACTTGTTACCACACCAGAAATGGTTGCACTTGTTGATAGCGTGAATGCAGGTATCGAACTCCAATCCAAACATTTTACCGAGATTCAAGCCCTTGTTGAAAAGATTGGCTACTCTGAAGATGAAGGGCTGCGTGGTAGTTTGCGTTCTGCAGTGCAAAGCGCAGAAGAAAAGGTCAATGCGGCCAATTTAGATAGTCTCACGGTCAAAATCTTGATGATGCGTCGGCATGAGAAAGATTTCATTATTCGTGGTGACGAAAAATATATTGGCCGATTGCAAGATCGCGTCACAGAGTTCGGCGGTATGCTGAGCGACAGCAATTTGTCCGCCGGGGACCAACAACAGATTTCGGGTCTGATTGAGGGCTATAAGTCGCGCTTCGACGAGTTTGCGCAAAGCAAGGTTGAGCTGAACAATTTGACGGCGACTTTGGATGCGGATTTTGAAAGCTTGTTGCCCACAGTTGACTCATTGGCGGCAGAAGCGGAAGAAGGCGCGGCAGAAGCTGTGGCGCAATTGAATTCGGTCAATCAGCTGGTGTTGATTGTTTCCTTCTCCATTATTGGTGTTGCGACATTATTGATTTTGGGCGCAGGTCTGATCATTGGTCGTTCAATTTCCAACCCGTTGAAACGGTTGGCGGAAAATGCGGGTGAGTTGGGCGAAGGCAATTTGGATATTGACATTCACCCTGACAGCTCGAAGAGCGAAATCGGCGTGTTGACGCGTGCACTTGAGGTGTTCCACCAAAATGCGGTTCGTGTGGCGAAGCTGGGCGAAGAGGAGGCCATTCGCCAGCAAGAAGTGTTGAAACGCTCTAAAATGATGGAAGATTTGCAGTCATCTTTCCGCAGCGTGGTGGGCGCCGCTTCAGCGGGCGATTTCTCGCAACGGGTGAATGTGGAAATTCCAGATCCAGAGCTGGCCAAGCTCGGCGACAATGTGAACGCATTGGTGGATACGGTTGACCGGGGTCTGAAAGAAACAGGCGAAGTTATGGCCGCCTTGGCGAACACCAATCTGACTGTGCGCATGGAAGGCGACTATGAAGGTGCGTTCTTGCAGTTGAAGAACGATACCAACCGGGTTGGGGATCGGTTGACCGAAGTGGTCAAGCAATTGCGCACCACATCGCGCGCTTTGAAAACTGCAACAGGCGAAATCCTTTCCGGCGCCAACGATCTCTCTGATCGTACGACCCGTCAGGCTGCAACGATTGAAGAGACCTCTGCAGCCATGGAGCAATTGGCCAACACAGTGTTGGAAAATGCGAGAGAAGCTGAAGAAGCGTCGAGTGTGGCGGATCGCGTGCGCTCGACCGCTGAAGAAGGTGGCGATGTGATGCGTCAGGCCAATGAGGCCATGGAGCGGATTACAAGCTCATCTAATAAGATTTCCAATATTATTGGTATGATCGACGATATTGCTTTCCAAACCAACTTGCTCGCCCTTAACGCCTCTGTTGAAGCGGCGCGGGCGGGTGAAGCCGGTAAGGGCTTTGCGGTGGTTGCGGTTGAAGTGCGGCGCCTGGCGCAATCGGCTGCGGAAGCCTCCAATGAAGTGAAAAGCCTAATTGAACAATCGGTAACCGAGGTTGATGGCGGCTCTAAATTGGTGGCAGAAGCGGCCAAGAGTTTGGAAGCGATGCTGGAGGCAGCACGGTCTAACAACACAATCATGGTTTCGATTGCGGATAAGAGCAAATCGCAAGCGTCTGCTATTGAGCAGATCAACACTGCGGTGCGCGATATGGATGAAACCACACAGCACAATGCGGCTTTGGTGGAAGAAACCAATGCAGCGATTGAGCAGACCGAAAACCAGGCCAATGAGCTTGATCATATTGTCGATGTGTTTGTTACCGAAGATGGCGGTCGGCCACGTCAGCCAATTGGTGTGAATGGCGAGTTGCCAGCTGAGCAGCCAAAACATGCATTTGGCAATGTTAAGGAATATCAAGAGCGTGCCAAAACAGCGGCACGGCAATTCATTTCCCGTGGCAATAATGCTGTAAAGTCGGAAGATGAATGGAGTGAATTCTAGAAATATCTATAATAGGTATTAAATTGGGCGGCACCTTCGGGTGCCGTTTTTTGTTTAAGAACTACTTTATATTAATGTTAATCATGATTTTACTTCCCATCGATAATATTCCCCGCATGAACACATGGGGAAGGTGCTCACGCACTGTAGGGTTATAATGAAAAAGCGCTTTCAATTCAAAAAATTAAGCTTTGGTGGTTTTAAACTGACCACATCAATCGCGTTGCTCGTTGTCGTGAGTATTGCGGTATCTATTATGGCAGTTGCAGCTGCGATTTACATGCAAATGTCGTCTGATACCTATCGCGAAGCGCAGCGCAATCAGATGGTTGATATGTCTGTTGCCTTGTCGATTTTTGAAGTGCAATTGCCGGGGACGAACGTTATCTGGGCAGAGGATGGCACGCTCGAAGCTGTTGAAACGCGTCGTATGCCGCGCTTGCGCACCGATGATCTTGTAGATGCCGTGTCGCGGTTGACCGAAGGTGAAGTTTCGATTTTCCGTTGGAATGAAGAGGCGAGCAATTTTGAACAATTCACCACCACTTTGGCGTTGGAAGACGGAACACGTGACCATGAGCGCGTGATTGCTGAGGGGCATCCGCTTTTTGAGCAACTCAAAGCAGGCGAACGGTTTGAGGGGCAGATTGATTTATTTGGGGAGCGCTATTTCAGCGCCTATCAGCCATTCCTCAACCAGAACAAAGAAGGCGTTGCAGGGATTTTGTTTGTGGCGACGCCAACCAAAGTGGCCAATCAGGCGGTAACATCATTGTTGCAAACAATCATGCTGGTGGCGCTTGCGACTTTGGCGGTGGCATCCATCGTCGCCGCGATTGCGGCGCGCTTCTTGATGCGACCGGTACCGCGCATTTCTGCAGCAATGACAGAAATTGCCAATGGCAATCTAGAATATGAAGTGCCCTATTTGAAGAACACAAACGAGTTGGGCGATATGGCCCGTGCCGTTGAGGTGTTCCGTTCCAATGGGGAACGGGTCAATGAAATGACCGAGGAAGAAAAAGAAGCGTCGAAACGGCGGGCGATTGAACGTTCTGCCATGATGAGCGAATTGCAGAGTGCCTTTGGCGTGGTTGTGGACGCTGCGGCCGAGGGCGATTTTTCTCAACGTGTGAATGCTGAGTTCCCCGACGAAGAGCTCAACAGCTTGGCCCATGGGGTAAATAGCTTGGTTGAAACCGTTGATCGGGGCGTCACCGAAACGGGTGATGTGTTAGCGGCATTGGCGGGGGCAGACCTTACGCGGCGTATGGAAGGCGAATATAAGGGCGCATTCTTACAGCTGAAAAATGACGCCAATGCAGTTGGTGAGAAACTGGGTGATGTTGTGCGTCAATTGCGAGAGACCTCGCGTGCGCTGAAACATGCCACAGGCGATATTTTGTCGGGCGCCAATGATCTTTCTGAACGGACGACCAAACAGGCGGCAGCGATCGAGGAAACCTCGGCAGCTACCGAACAGTTGGCCGACACGGTGAATGAAAACACCAAGCGGGCGAAAACGGCGCAAAATACAGCTGAGGAAGCACGGCAGGTCGCAGAACGTGGCGGCGAAGTGATGAGCGAAGCCAACCAGGCAATGGAGCGGATCACCTCATCGTCCAATAAGATTTCAAATATTATCGGCATGATTGACGATATCGCGTTCCAGACAAATCTGTTGGCACTGAACGCATCGGTTGAAGCGGCGCGTGCCGGCGAGGCGGGCAAGGGCTTTGCAGTTGTGGCTGTTGAAGTGCGGCGCTTGGCCCAGTCTGCGGCGGAAGCCTCCAATGAAGTGAAGGCTTTGATCGAGCAGTCTGTGACTGAAGTTGACGGCGGGTCCAAATTGGTGGCGCAAGCTTCTGAGAACCTTGAAGGCATTGTGACATCAGTGCGTGGTGTGACCAAGCTGATGAACGCAATTGCAGACGAAAGTCAGGAGCAGGCCACAGCCATCAACGAGATTTCGCAATCCATTCGCGAGATGGACGAGATGACCCAGCACAATGCGGCATTGGTGGAAGAAACCAATGCAGCGATTGATCAAACAGAGGCGCAGGCTTCTGAATTGGATCGTGTGGTGGAGCAGTTTGTCATTGAAGAAGGCCAGCAAGGCGGTCGGTTCGATGAAGTTGCGGCGGACCAGCAAATGGAAGCGATGCAGGCAGTGGAAAAGCCAGCGCTCCAAAAAGTGGCATCAAGCGGCTACGTGGCAGCAGGGGGCCAAGCATTGGCTGAAGATGCGGATTGGCAAGAGTTCTAGAACCTTGAAATATTTGTCAAATAATGGGCGCCTCCGGGCGCCTATTTTTTTGAATTGGTTGATAACCAATTTATTACCAATTGGGGGTATCTTGTCGGCATTAAGTATCGGGGGGTATTAAAATGGTTCGGTCTCTAGTGCAAAAACTGCGGTCTAAATGGCAATTCAAATTGCCCTCTGTACGGTCAACCAAAATTTCCACACGTATTGTGTTCAGCACAGCATTGAGTGCCATCACCATTGGGTTGATTGGCTTGATGTTTTATGTTTCCGAACAACAAAAAGCGTCGACTATTTTGGAAGAGCGCCATTTCACGCAAGCCCAAAATACAGCGCAGATTTTTGGGCTGGATGTATTGCAGGTGCGGCGCTTTCAAAAAGACTACATTTCCCTCGATAGCGAAGAAAATGCCAAATTGACTCGCGATCAAATTGCTGCGGCGCAAAATCGGTTGACCGAGTTGCGCACCGCGCTGGATCAAGAAGAAATTGCGGGCAGCTTCACAGTGGTGCAGGATGCGCTCACCAGCTATGCCAGCCTTTTCGAATTGATGGTTGAAACCGCTGCCGAGATTTCAATCAATCAGGAAGAAAGTTTTATCAATAGTTTCCGCGAAACCGCGAAAATTGTTGAGAAGGATGTGGGCAGCCTGAAGAGCGACAGCACAGACTTGGCCTTTTCAGAGATGCGCAATTACGAACGCGAATTTTTGCTGTTCGGCGGCGCACGCAACATTATGGGCGTTGATAAGCAAATCAAGCGGGTTACGCGCGAGGCGGGAAAAGCGGGTGCGGAGCCAAACTTCCAGTTTGAGATCGCTGACAAGCTTGAAAAATATAATGTGGCATTTGACGAATATGCCGGATCGAAAGAACGGTTCAACGCGCTCAGTGAGGAAATGGACGGGCTCTACGACACAATAGCTGTTGAGCTTGAAAACATCATCATGTTTGCCATGGGCAAGGGCCAAGAAGCACGTACAACCTTGGCATCCATGACGGAGCAAACCAAGATCTTTATGTTCAGCACAATTGGTATCGCTTTTGTTGCGATTTCCATTTTGGGCTTCATTATTGGGCGCTCTATCACCACACCAGTGAACCGGATTACCGGTGTGATGGGCAAAATTGCCAAAGGTGAGTATGACGCTGAGGTGCCATTCACCCAGCGCCGGAATGAGTTGGGTGAAATGGCGCGCGCGGTTGAAGTGTTCCGCAATAATGGCTTGCGGGTCAATGAAATGACCGAGGAAGAAAAAGAGGCGTCCAAGCAGCGGGCTATTGAGCGCGCTACGATGATGAGCGAACTGCAAGGCGCCTTTGGCGAGGTTGTTGATGCTGCCATTGATGGCGATTTCAGCAAACGGGTTGAAGCGGAATTTCCGGACGAAGAATTGAACCGACTTGCC
This sequence comes from Maritalea sp. S77, assembly GCF_049801075.1. Taxonomy (NCBI): domain Bacteria; kingdom Pseudomonadati; phylum Pseudomonadota; class Alphaproteobacteria; order Hyphomicrobiales; family Devosiaceae; genus Maritalea; species Maritalea sp. S77. The sequence goes on from NZ_JBNAGG010000006.1 coordinate 7,181, forward strand.
CATGGCGTGAATAGCCTTGTGGATACGGTTGATCGCGGGTTGCAGGAAACAGGTGCTGTATTGTCTGCAATGGCAAACACAGATTTGAGCCGTCGGGTTGAAGGTGATTTCCGTGGGTCATTCCTGCAATTGAAAAATGATACCAATGCAGTGGGCGAGAAATTGAGCCAAGTGATTGGTCAATTGCGCTCAACGTCACGCGGGCTCAAAAGTGCAACTGGCGAAATTTTGTCTGGCGCAAACGATCTTTCTGAACGCACCACCAAACAAGCGGCTGCGATTGAAGAAACATCTGCCGCCACCGAACAATTGGCCAACACGGTAAAAGACAATACTGAGCGGGCGCAGCAGGCGCGCGGTTCGGCTCAAGAAGCACGACAAGTTGCCGAACGCGGTGGCGAAGTTATGCTTTCCGCCAATGAAGCGATGGCGCGGATTACAGCTTCTTCCAACAGGATCTCCGACATTATCGGGATGATTGACGATATTGCCTTCCAAACCAACTTGCTGGCTTTGAACGCTTCGGTTGAGGCAGCACGGGCAGGCGAAGCAGGTAAGGGTTTTGCTGTTGTGGCCGTTGAGGTTCGGCGTTTGGCGCAGTCTGCAGCGGAAGCCTCCAATGAAGTGAAAACGCTGATTGAACAATCGGTCACTGAAGTGGATGGCGGTTCGAAATTGGTGGCGCAGGCATCTGAGAGCCTTGAGGGCATTGTGAGCTCTGTGCGAGGCATGACTGGCCTTATGGATGAGATTGCCAGCCAAAGCCAGGAACAGTCTTCAGCCATCAATGAGATTTCGCAATCTATCCGCGAGATGGACGAGATGACCCAGCACAATGCGGCGCTGGTTGAAGAAACCAATGCGGCCATTGACCAAACCGAAGCGCAAGCTTCTGAGCTGGACAAAATTGTTGATCAGTTTGTGATCGATCAAGCGGACATGGATGTGTCTTTCGACGAACAAGTTGCAGACCGGGCCATGCTGGCTGCGCAACCAAATGCAGCCCCGCAAAATGCGGCAAATGCGTATTTGAGTGATGGCGCTGCTGCGGTTCAGCAAGATCCAGATTGGCAAGAGTTCTAAGTTTAACTCAATTTATAATTATAAATCGAAATAGTGCCGCCTCTATATTTATCCAATTGGGTAAAAGAGGCGGCATTTTTGCGCATTGTTGCAATGTGTAAGGGTATTCGCGCACATCCATTATGAAATTCAAGAAAAGTACAACTTTTTTTGATGCTGTAGCTTTTCACATGAGTTGCTTTGTTGTATTTGTCCCGAGCGAGGGAGCTTTGGGAGAAGCTGGATCGACTTGATCCAAAGGGTAGTATTTTGAGCAAAAAAATTGGCTTGGTTGCACATGATAAGAAAAAACAAGACCTTACGGTCTGGTGCAGTCAATCGAAGGATAAACTGGCTCAATATAAATTGTTTGCCACCGGCACCACCGGCAAGGCAATTATAGACGCCACCGCCTTGTCGGTTACGCTTTTGAAAAGCGGGCCTTTAGGTGGTGATGCCCAATTGGGCGCCATGATTGTTGAGGGCGAACTCGACGGTCTGGTTTTTTTCATTGATCCCCTCACTGCTATGCCGCACGATGTTGACGTGAAAGCGTTGATCCGTTTGGCCACATTGTATGATGTGCCATTCGCCTGCAATAAATCGACGGCAGATGCAGTTTTGACATTGTTCTAATTGCTAAACTCGACGCAGTTGACCGGACTGTGAAGAGGTGAGCATTTAGACAAAATAAACTCCGACAAGAGGGGAATACGGGGTGCAAAAAGACAACATGATTGAGGTGCGTCATGTCTCCAAAAGTTTTGGGGGCTTGAAGGCCGTAAATGATTGTTCGCTCTCGGTGGCCAAAGGCTCGATTACGGGTTTGATCGGTCCAAACGGGGCGGGTAAATCGACGCTATTTAACATGGTAGCGGGCAATCTGAAGCCAACCGAGGGTCAAATCATTTTTGATGGCGAGGATGTGACGGGTTTGGCGCCATATCAGCTATATAAAAAGGGTATGCTGCGTACATTCCAGATTGCGCATGAATTCTCTCATATGACAGCGCTGGAAAATCTGATGGTCGCCGGGGCTGACCAACCAGGTGAATCGCTGTTCCAAAGCTGGTTCAATCCTAAACACGTGGCCGAATTCGACATGGAAATCCGCAAAATGGCGGAAGATGTGATCGACTTTTTGAAGCTTGGGCATGTGCGCAACGAATTGGCGGGCAACCTATCTGGCGGGCAGAAAAAGCTACTGGAATTGGGCCGCACCATGATGACAGACGCCAAAGCCGTGTTGCTGGACGAGGTAGCCGCTGGGGTGAACCGCACCCTGCTGAAAGATTTGGCTGCCAACATTCAGCGCATGAACAAAGAGCTGGGCTACACATTCTTCGTGATCGAACACGATATGGATTTGATTGCTGAGCTTTGTGATCCGGTAATTGTGATGGCGCAGGGCACGGTGATTGCGGAAGGGCCGATGGAGGAAATTCGCGCCAATCCTGAAATTATCGAGGCCTATTTCGGCAGTGCTGTGGAGGCTGTATCGTGAGTTTGTTAGAAGTAAAAGATGTACATGGCGGTTATGGCGGTGCGCCGATTTTGAATGGCGTCAACATGTCCATCGATAAAGAAGATGTGGGTGTGATTGTTGGGCCGAATGGCGCGGGTAAATCCACCACATTGAAAGCAATCTTTGGGCTTTTGGAAGTTACTGACGGGTCGATCAAGCTTGAAGGCAACGAGATTGCCAATATGCAGGCCGACAAATTGGTGCCATTGGGCCTAGGGTTTGTGCCGCAAGAATTTAATGTGTTCACCTCCATGTCTGTACATGAGAATTTGGAGATGGGTGCATATATTCGTCGAGACGATTTCTCAGATACAATTGCATCAATTTACGACATGTTTCCGCCGCTTAAGGAAAAGCGCAAGCAAAATGCTGGCGAGCTTTCGGGCGGTCAACGGCAAATGGTGGCCATGGGCCGGGCATTGATGAGCCAGCCAAAGTTGCTGTTGTTGGATGAACCATCTGCTGGGCTAAGTCCGCGCTATATGATGGAAATTTTTGAAACTGTTGTGAACATCAACAAAGCCGGTGTTGGCATTTTGATGGTGGAGCAGAATGCGCGGCAAGCCCTTGAATTTGCGACCAAGGGTTTTGTTTTGGCGAATGGTAAAAATCGGTTCACAGGAACCGGGCGGGAACTGTTGGACGACCCTGAGGTCGCTCGCAGCTTCCTTGGCGGCTAACGGGGGACGTAGACGCTATGATGAACGAACTCATCTTTTTCTTTAACAAGGTTATTGTGTCTGGCGCAGTATTGGGCAGCGTTTATGCGCTCGGTGCGGTCGGCATTACCTTGATTTTTGGCATTTTGCGATTTGCGCACTTTGCGCATGGCGACATGATGACCATGGGTGCATTTGTTGCCTTTGTTTTGGCGTCTATCGCCAGTGCAATGGGCATTTCAACATTTTGGCCAACAGGCTTTATTGTACTGCCTTTTGCAATGCTCATTACGGCGGGCTTAGCGCTTGGTATTGATCGCACCTTCTACCAACCTTTGCGCGCCAAGGGCGTGCGGCCGGTTACCTTGCTGATTGCCTCTATCGGGGTGACCTTGATGATCCAAGGTCTGATCCGCTTGTTTGGTGGGGTACAAACCCGCAGCTTCTTTGAGAACGAGACCAAGCAATTGTTCCGGTTCGATGTATCTTGGTTGGGCGCAACGCGCACAATCAATGTGTCTGAACCGCAGCTTTTATTGATCGCTGTAACCGTGATTGCCGTTGTGGCCTTGCACTTCTTCCTCACCCGTTCGCGGTTGGGCAAGGGCATGCGCGCTATGGCTGACAATCCAAGCCTCGCGCTTGTTTCAGGCATCAACACAAACCAAGTGGTACGGGCGACCTGGATTATTGCAGGCAGCTTGGCCGCGATGGCGGGCACCATGCTGGCGTTGGACGTGATCTTGAAGCCTGACTTGGCGTTTAACATTGTGTTGCCGATCTTTGCGGCGGCGATTGTTGGCGGCTTGGGCCAAGCCTATGGCGCGATTGCCGGGGGCTTTTTGATTGGCTTTGCGGAAACAATGTCTGTGTTTAACTGGGCGATCATGTTGCGTCCCTTCCGGGACAATTTGCCCGAATGGGTTCCAAACGACCTTTCCATTGTGCCGACCGAATACAAACTCACCGTGGCCTTCGTGATCTTGGTGGTTGTGTTGCTGGTGCGCCCAACGGGTATCTTTAAAGGAGTTTCATCATGATGCGTCGCGATGCAATGCTGTTTTTGGCCCTGGGTGTTTTCTTGTTGGCCGTTGCCATGTGGCAGCAAATTCCAACCACATTGTTTATGTTGGTTACCGCGTCAGCCTATGCGCTGATTGCTTTGGGGCTCAACGTACAGTGGGGTTATGCTGGCCTGTTTAACTTCGGTGTGATGGGCTTTTTGATGGTTGGCGGCGTTGCCGTAACCTTTGTGTCCTATCCGATCAATGAAGCGTTCTGGGCATCTGATGGCCCATTCATGCTGTTCAAAGCATTATTAGCGGCGCTATTTGGCGGGGTGCTGGTCTATCTGGCCACCAATTCGCAGCGATTTGGGATTAAGGGCAAGTTACGCACCTTCCTGATGGTGATGGCGTGGTCGATTGCCTATATCGTTTATCGCTCGCAAATTGACCCGGCTGCACGCTTGATCGAAGCAGAAGCTGGCTTTGTTGGCGGTTTGGGCTTGCCTGTGGTCTTGGGCTGGTTGTTCGGTGGTGTACTGGCTGGCGCCATTGCCTATGTGGTTGGTCGCATTTGTCTGGGCCTTCGCACAGACTATCTTGCGATCGCAACGATCGGTATTTCCGAGATTATCCGTGCGCTGGTGAAAAATATGGATTGGTTCACACGGGGTACGCTGACTGTATCGCCGTTGCCTTGGCCAACACCTTCACCAAATGACATTGTGGCGGCGGGCCTTGATGATGCAACCATGTCGACCATTTTGGCGCGGGCAGGGTTCTTGTCATTGACTGTTCTGATGATCGCGGTGATCTTTTACTTCTTGCAAAAGGCTTATGAAGGGCCGTGGGGCCGCATGATGCGCGCTATCCGCGACAATAATGTCTCTGCCTCTGCAATTGGTAAAAACGTCACCAAGCGCGAGCTGGAAGTGTTTATTCTTGGCTCCATTTTGATGGGTATTGGCGGCGCGATTTTGGCGTCATTCTCACAGATTTTGGACCCAAGTGGCTACCAGCCGATCAACCACACCTTCATTGTGTGGGTGATGATTATTGTTGGCGGCGCCGGCAACAATTATGGCGCGCTATTTGGCGGGGTGTTCATCTATATTGTTTGGACAATTTCTGAACCAGCTTCGGTGATCTTGTTCGACATTATTTCCGACTTCTCGGAAGGGGCAGGCATTGGTGCCATCCCAAACATTGAATCACGTGCGTTGCAAATGCGTGTGTTTGTGTTGGGTCTGGTGATCACCTTCGCCCTGCGATACTTCCCACAAGGGGTTATTCCGGAGCGCGTGCGCACCGAAAAATAGGCCCTTTGCTTTGTTGGATGAAGTTTCAGGCGTCGCCTCATTTGAGGCGGCGCTTTATTTTTGGGCGATGCACCAAATGGAATGATAGGCTTGATTGTCTGCCCCCACGCCGCCAACGCCATCTTGTTGACGGAAACTCTGCCAAGGGGCCGCATCTGCAAATGTTTGTTGCAACATTTCGGCGGTGGGCAGATTGTAATAACGGCCCAGTTCGTCGCGCTTAGCGCCGTCACCTGTTTTAAAGCTGGCCCATACCACGCCATTTGGTTTTAAGGCCTGATGGATTAGCGCAATGATGTCTGGCAGACTTTCCCATGGAGCGTGCAGTAAGCACATATTGGCCCAAAGAGCGTCATATTGGTCTGTTGCCTCAAGCTCGTCAAAACGCATAATTTTGACAGGTGCACCAAAGTTTTGTTCGGCCTCTGCCGCAAGTGCGGGGTTGCCTTCGGTTGGGGTAACGCGAAAGCCTTGATCTTTCATGTAGCGGGCTTCAAGACCTGCACCACATCCCAATTCTACAATGCTTGCGCCATCGGGCAGTGTTTCAAGAAACTGGATTAGACTGTCGGAAGGCTTTTGCCGACGCTGGGCATAGCTTTTAGCGTTTTGCGCATAGAAGGCAAATGTATCCGGATCATAGCTCATGGAATTGTCCATCTTTTGGTGTGATGGAAAGTTTATGATGCGGATTTGACGGAGGCAATAAAAAACCCGGTGCCGAAGCACCGGGTTCTAAAATTCACTGTTTCAGTGTGGCTTACATCAATGGGCCAACTTCAACGAATACACCATCCTTGATGGTCATTTCTACGATGGCACCTGATACGTCACCAGCTTCGTCAAACTCGTGGTTGCCGCCGGCACCTTCATAGTTGATTTCTTTGCCTTCAGCGATCAGCTTTTTGGCTTTTTCCCATTCACCAGGCAAGATCACTTCACCAGGAGCAGTTGCTACTGAGCGAAGAGCTTCGTTTACGCCTTCACGGTCTGTGTTGCCTTTTTGCTCGAAAGCAAGAGCCAACAAGAACGCTGCGTCATAGGCTTGTGGGCCGAATGATGCGATTGGGTCAAGGCCAGCGTCTGTCGCCAATTTCTCGTAAACTGAAGTACCTTCTGTTTCCAAACGACCTTGGCGAGAAGCCAACATGCCTTCAACAGCGGCTGGATCAATGCCAGTTACCAAAGCGTCAGCAACCATGCCGTCACCACCGAAGTAGGTTACAAAGTCACCCGCTTCGATTGCTTGGCGAAGAATGGTTTGGCCTGAGCCAGAAGCATAAGCCAAGATGATCAGATTTTGTGAGCCGCTAGCAGCCAAAGAACCCAATTCAGCACGGTAGTCTGATTTGCCTTCTTCGTGGGCTTCAGAAATCATCACATCGCCGCCACCAGCTTCGTATGCGTTAGACAGGGCATCGGCGAAGCCTTTACCGTAGTCGTTGTTCACATATGTAACTGCAATGTCGTTGATACCTTTGGCCAACAGCATGCGGGCAACAACTTCACCTTGGTAAGCGTCAGATGGGCCAACGCGGAAAAGCAAGTCATTGTCTTCAACTGTGGTTACAGCAGGTGATGAAGCTGATGGAGAAACCATCACAACGCCTGCTGGGATCGCTGCAGTGTTGGCTGCAGAAATTGTTGCACCAGAGCACATTGCGCCAACAATGGCGTCAACGCCGTCTGCGTTGATCAAACGGTCAGCTGCTGTGGCAGCTGCAGTGGCATCGGCACAAGTTGAGTCACCAATGGTGAATGTTGCTTCGCCGCCCAAAATACCGCCTTGCTCGTTAACGTGCTGCAAAGCCAATTTGGCTGCGTCACCAATTGGTGGCGCCAATGTTTCAAGTGGACCGGTATACCCCAGAAGAATACCGATATTTACGTCTTCAGCCACAGCCGGTGTTGCAACTGAAAGTGCAGCGGCTGCTGTAAGTGCAAGTTTAAGATGACGCATAATTTCCCTCTAATTTGTACATCTTTGTTCAGCGGATAAGGCGAACTTTTTCCCAAGCTTATTAATGCCCTATCCGTTTATGGCCGAGGTCGTGTTCCTCCCTCGTTGGCTCAACAATAACGATTTTTTAATAAGAGTCACCAGCTTTTGTCGCAATAATCAGCAAAAGGTTGCGAATAGTGTTAATTTCAAACGTAACAAAAATGGTTACAAAATAAGGGGTTTAACGCAATTCTGCGTAGAATTGTGTGTTGTGTCGCTCATGTTTGATTTGTGATTGGCAGATTGATTTATCGCGACAAACTGGTCACATTGGCAGCGGTTCGGCAAAGGATGGGCGCAATGCGCAATTGGGCAGCAATAATAGTCTTTTTGATCGCTGGTTTGGGTGCGCTAGGCGCATCCGCGCAATCAACAGATGATGAGGACTTTGAAGGCTGTCGGGGCGAAGCTGTAACGATTGCCGATTTGCAATGGCCATCAGCCAGCATTCTGGCGCATATTCATCAGCAATTGATCCGCAGCCAGTTTGATTGTGACGCACAAGTGGTGCCAAGCGATTTGGCCAATGTGGCTGCCACCATTGATGCGGCGCAGGAACCAAATATTGTGCCCGAATTCTGGGTGACCCGTGTGGCGGCGCAGTGGAACCAGATTGGCGAAGCTCAACGCGCTTTTATGGCGGCCTCGACATTTGATGAAAGCACATTGGAAGGGTGGTTTGCGCCGGCCAAAGTGGTGTCCGATTTTCCGCAATTGCGTGATGCGTCCAAATTGACCGAAATGCCTGCGCTTTATGAGCGTGAGAAAATTCGATTTGTGACCTGCCCGGAAAAATGGGCGTGCCACATCATCAATGATAATTTGATACGCGCCTATGGGCTAAGTGATGTGTTCCAAGTGGTGGTGCCTCAATCCCGTTTCGAAATGGATCAATTGATCAGTCAGGTGATCTCTGCGCGTGAACCTGCCGTTTTTTATTATTGGCAGCCCAATGCTGTGTTGCACCAGTTCGAGTTTGCGGCCCTTTCCCTCGGCGAGTTTAATGCGGATGCCTATCCGTGTTTGGCACAAGCTAATTGCGCGTCGCCGATCGCAAGCAACTTTCCGAGTGAGCAAATCGGGCTGGTGGCTGCGAGTGAGGTGCGTGTTGATATGCCCGAATTGCTCGGCTATTTGCGCCGCGCCAGCTTACCCATCGCGACCATGAATGAGCTGTTGGCCGTGCAAGAGCGGCAGGGGCTTTCTGCACAGGCCACGGCGACGCATTTTGTCGCGACCTTCCCTGATATTTGGCAAAATTGGGTTGAGGCGCCCTGATTCTAGGCCCGTTTAGGTCAATCTTGTTCAAATAAAATTGTTTTGCGGTCACTTTACGGGAAAGAACCTTCTGAATTTTTGAATATTCGTGCTGGCCAACTTGATGCTGTTTTTGATGGTGTCGCTATTATTTGGTCTTATTTAAGTAAATGCGCTTCTTTCCTTGTGTCTCTCATATTTGACCGTGATATCTAGCCTAGATATGCTGGTGAAAGATCTTGCAGAAAAGTCGGGAGAACTAGACATGCAAAGACTTAAATTGGCGATTGCAACAGCCATTGTTGCAGTGGGCGCGGCAGGCGGTGCAATGGCAGCCGAATGTGGCACGGACCGAAAAATTGATATCGCTGAAATGAACTGGCCCTCCGCGGCCGCTTTGGCGCATATTCATGCCAAAATTCTTGAAGATGGCTTTGGCTGTAATGTTGAAGTGGTGGCTGGTGATACTGTGCCAACCTCAGCGTCGATGCTGACCAAAGGTCGCCCGGCGATTGCCCCTGAGTTGTGGATCGGCACCATTCAAGACCAATGGCAAAAAGGTTTGGATGAAGGCGCGGTGAAAGATGCTGGCCTTGCCATTTCAGACGGCGCGGTTGAGGGCTGGTGGATTCCTGCTTATTTGGCAGCAGAAAACCCAGACTTGAAAAAAGTTGAAGATTTGCCTGCGCACGCAGAATTGTTCTCTGATCCAGACGATCCAGATCAGGGCCGTTTCTATTCTTGCCCTCCAGGTTGGGGGTGCGAAATTGCCAATGCGGCATTGTTTGAAGCTTATGAGTTAGAAGATAGCTTCAATTTGTTCTCACCAGGCTCTGGCGGCAATTTGGATGCCTCGATTGTTCGTGCATTTGAGCGTGAAGAACCGATCGTGTTCTATTATTGGGGCCCAACAGCCATCATGGGTAAATATGACATGGTGCAGCTGGAAATGCCTGCGCATGATCCAGAAGTTTGGGCATGTAACGTTGATTCCGCTTGTGAAACCAAAGGCAAAAGCGCTTTCCCAACGCCGCCTGTAACTGTTGGTACTGCTGCGTGGGTGGCGGACGAAGCGCCAGTGGTTTTTGAATATTTGAGTGATGTTGCGCTAAACAATGTTCAAATCTCGACCATGTTGAACTGGGGCGCTGAAAACAAAGCGGGTGCAGAAGAGACAGCGGAAAACTTCTTGAAAACGGAAGAAGCCGTGTGGACCCAGTGGGTATCTGCTGAGGTGGCCGAAAAAGTGAAGGCGGCTCTTTAGGGCGCGTTGAAAAGAATGATTGAGATGGCCAGGCGATAAGATCGTCTGGCCATTTTGCATGAGAAAGTTTTGGGCATGTTTGAAGGCGAATTTCCAGAATTCATTAATACGCGACCGCTTCGGATTTGGCTGGATGATGGCCTGAACTGGGTGGTGCGTCATTGGGGTGACGCGTTTGAGTCGGCAGCCTATCCATTGCTGGTGATGCTCAACACAATTGAAGATTGGCTGTTGGCCGTGCCCTGGTGGATGATCATTTTAACCTTCGCTGCATTGGCCTATGGCGCCACCCGCAAATGGACCCTTCCATTGGTTGTGATTATTGGCCTTGTGTTTATGGGGCTGATGGAGCTTTGGGAAGATAGCGTTAAAACCATGGCGCTGATGATCTCCGCAACCGTGACGGCCATTGTTTTCTCAATTCCTTTGGGCATCGTGATGGCACGCTCGCATATTGTGCAACGCCTTGTGACGCCAATTTTGGATTTGATGCAGACCATGCCGAGCTTTGTCTATTTGATCCCGACCGTAATGATTTTCGGCCCAGGCAAAATTCCTGCCTTGCTGGCCACAATTGTTTATGCCGCGCCGCCTTTGGTGCGATTAACGGATTTGGGTATCCGGCAGGTTGAACCAAGCGTGATGGAAGCGGCACAGGCCTTTGGCGCATCGCCACGACAAAGATTATTTGGGGTGCAAATTCCGTTGGCCTTGCCCACCATTTTGGCTGGGGTGAACCAAACCACCATGATGGCCTTGGCGATGGTGGTGATTGCCTCCATGATTGGCGCAGGGGGGCTGGGCTATCAAGTGCTGCAAGGCATTGGACGCCTAGAGGTCAGCCGCGGCGTGTTTGCGGGCTTGGGCATTGTGGTTCTGGCGATTATTTTTGACCGGATTACGCAGGCTTATGGCAAGCAGCTACAAGAACAGATCGGCTTGGCAGGAGGTCGCTCATGAGCAATCAATATAAGATTGAAATGCGCGGAGTGACCAAGATTTTTGGTCCGTCGCCGGAAATGGTTTTGCAAAAATTGCAGGCTGGTGGATCAAAGGATCAATTGCAGGCAGACACTGGCCATGTGATCGGTTTGAATAATGTTGATTTAAAGGTTGCACCCGGCAAATTACATGTAGTGATGGGCCTTTCCGGTTCCGGCAAATCAACGCTTATCCGCCATGTCAACCGATTGATCGATCCGACTGCGGGCGAAATTTTTGTCGATGGGCAGAACGTGCTCGATATGAGTCTTGAAGAGCTGCGCACGTTTCGGCGCACCAAAATTGCGATGGTGTTCCAGAAATTTGGACTTTTGCCGCACCGCTCGGTGATCGACAATGTGGCCTATGGCTTGGAAATTCGCGGCGTTGAGAAAAAAGAACGGCTCGAGATTGCAGCGCAATGGGTGTCTACCGTTGGGTTGGATGGCTATGAAAAATCAAGACCGCACCAGCTTTCTGGCGGTCAGCAACAACGTGTCGGGTTGGCGCGCGCATTGGCAATGGACGTGGATATTTTGCTGATGGATGAAGCTTTTTCGGCGCTTGATCCGCTTATTCGTTCCGGTATGCAGGACGAGTTGTTGGCGTTGCAAAAAGAATTGAACAAAACCATTTTGTTCATCACGCATGATTTTGATGAGGCGCTTAAAATTGGCGATCAAGTCACGGTGCTACAAGATGGCGCGGTGGTGCAATCGGGCCGTCCGGAAGAGGTGGTGTTGAACCCTGCCAATGCGCATGTGCAAGAGTTTGTGCAGGATGTTAATCGCGCTCGCGCGATCCATGTTCACACCATAATGGAACAGGGCGTCTTCACAGATTGCGAGGCCTCCGTATCTGAAAGCGCCCGCTGCGAAGATGTGTTGCCCCTGTTTGCCGAATATGACTGGGTAGGCGTCACCAATGCCAAAGATGAAATTGTGGGCAAGGTGACAGCCAAGCAGGTGATCAAAGCCCTCGCGCGGCACAGTGGTGTCACGGGCTAGGTTATCCGCTATGATCAGATAGTGTGCGGGCGACGGCATCTTGCCAGCCCGCATATTTTTTATCGGCCCATTCGGTTGATTGGTTGGGTTTGAATTGGTGATCTAGATCCCACTTTTCCATCATCTCGCTGGGCTTTGGGCATATGCCGATATGTAGGCCTGCGAGATAGGCGGCGCCTTTGGCAGTGGTTTCTAGATTGGTGGGGCGGTCCACCGGGATCTGGCACATATCGGCCAAAAACTGCATGGTCATGTCAGATGCGGTCATGCCGCCATCGACGCGCAGCACTTCAACATTGTCGCCATAGTCTGCATTCATGGCTGAGATCAGGTCTCGGGTTTGATAACCCACAGATTCCAGCGCCGCTTTGGCCAGTTCATTGGGGCCAGAATTGCGGGTGAGGCCGAAGATGGCACCTCGAGCGTCTGGATCCCAATAGGGTGCGCCTAGGCCCACAAAGCCGGGGACCAAATAGACCGATTGGGTTTCGTCTGCCTCAGCGGCGAGATCATTCACTTCCGATGAATTTTCGATAATTTTTAATCCATCGCGTAGCCATTGCACCGTGGCGCCTGCCATATAGATGGAGCCTTCCAGCGCGTAGGTTGGCTTGCCATCGAGTTGATAGCACAAGGTCGACAATAGGCGATTGGAGGAGGCGAGGGGTTTGTCGCCCACATTCATCATGGCAAAACAGCCTGTGCCATAGGTCGATTTGATCATGCCCTTTTCAAAGCAGGCTTGGCCGATGGTTGCTGCATGTTGGTCGCCTGCGACGCCTGTGATGGGCAGGGTTGCTCCAAGAAGGGCTTCGTCAGTCATCCCAAAATCGGCAGCGCAGTCTTTCACTTCAGGCAAGAGTGCAGCAGGGATATCGAATAGATCAAGAAGGTCCTGATCCCATCTCCCCTCATGAATATTGTACAGCAATGTGCGGCTGGCATTGGTGGCGTCGGTTACGTGTGACGCGCCGCCTGTGAGTTTGTTAATCAGCCAGCTGTCGATTGTGCCGATGGCCAGCTCGCCTTTTTTTGCGCGGTCCCGCGCCCCGTCCACATTGTCCAAAAGCCATTTGATTTTGGTGCCAGAGAAATAGGGGTCGAGCAGCAATCCGGTTTTGCCAGTCACAGTCTTTTCGTGACCAGCTTGTTTCAGTTCGGCGCAATAGCCTGCGGTACGCCGATCTTGCCAAACAATTGCATTGTGCAGCGGCTCGCCAGTTGTCCGGTCCCACAGGGTGACGGTTTCGCGTTGATTTGTGATGCCGATGGCGGCGATATCTGTGGCAGATATGTTGGCCTTCTGGATGGCGCCCTTGATGGTGGCGAGCACCGTGTCCCAAATCTCATTGGCATTGTGTTCAACCCAGCCATCGCGCGGAAAGATTTGTTCAAACTCGCTTTGATCGCTGGCGAGAGGCTGCAAGGAGGCGTCATAAATGATGGCGCGGCTGGATGTGGTTCCCTGATCGATGGCGAGTAAATAGTTTTTATGTTGTTTAGACATTTGCCGCAGGCCTCCTCTGATATTTGCTCAAGAATTTCAATCATATGGTCTAAAAATTCAAGCCAAACTGAATTTTAGTGCCCAACTCATCCCAATTGATAAATATATTTCTTTATTTGGTGACGTTTTGGTTTCAGATGTGCTTGCCATGGCCCTTTCGCCCCGCCTATAACCTTCGTGACCTGCATGTTGAAGCGTGCGGTCGAGATGAAAGGACGATAAGATGGACATTAAAACCATCAATGAGAAGGTGAGTGTCTCACCGCAAATTTCGCCCAATGATTTGCCCGCCCTCAAAGAGGCAGGCTTTACAACCATCATCAATAATCGCCCAGATGGCGAAGCGCCTGAGCAACCAGATGGCGCGGTGATTGAAGAAGAAGCGAAAAAGCTAGGGTTAAACTATATTGCGATCCCAATGGGGCGCGAGGGTGTAAGCCCCGACATGATCGAGGCCACACGCAATGCGATGGCCAGCGACGGCAAAGTGTTTGCCTATTGTCGGTCTGGTACACGCTCCACCACCCTTTGGGCCTTGAGCCAAGCGGGAGAGATGCCCGCTGACGAAATCATCAAATCTGCCGCGCAGGCGGGATATGATGTGTCGCATTTGGCGCAATATTTAGGCGAATAACCCCACCCATGACCGAACCAACTGCGTTGTGGCGCGTTGGATAGGTTTGTGTTCAACACTTTTGAAAAAGTGAGAAGCTATGTCGATTAAAAAAATCCTTGTTGCAAACCGAAGTGAAATTGCCATTCGCGTTTTTCGCGCGGCCAATGAATTGGGCCTAAAAACCGTTGCGGTTTTTGCTGAAGAAGACAAATTGGCGTTACATCGGTTCAAAGCGGACGAGGCCTATTTGATCGGCAAGGGCTTGGGACCTGTTGAGGCCTATTTGCAGATTGATGAATATATCCGCATTGCCAAGCAATGTGGCGCGGATGCTATTCACCCTGGCTACGGCCTTCTTTCTGAAAGCCCTGAGTTTGCCGATGCGTGTGCGGATGCGGGCATCATCTTTATCGGCCCACGCTCTGAGACAATGCGGGCATTGGGCAACAAGGTTGCGGCGCGGAACTTGGCTGTTGAGTCAGGTGTGCCTGTGGTGCCTGCAACTGACCCCTTGCCAGACGATATTGAAGAAGTCGTCAAAATGGCGAAGGAAATTGGCTTCCCATTGATGTTGAAAGCCAGCTGGGGCGGCGGGGGTCGCGGTATGCGCGTGATCCGCGATGAGAAGGCTGTGCGGGCGGAAGTGGCGGAAGCCAAGCGGGAAGCCAAAGCAGCTTTCGGCAAAGACGAAATGTATTTTGAAAAGCTGGTCGAGCGTGCACGCCATGTGGAAGTGCAGTTGATTGGTGATGATCACGGCAATCTGGTGCATTTGTTTGAGCGGGACTGCTCGGTGCAGCGCCGCAACCAAAAAGTGGTTGAGCGGGCACCTGCGCCTTATCTGACCGAAGAAGTGCGCAAGGGCCTCACCGACGCGGCGATCAAATTGGGCAAGTCAGCTAATTATCGCGGTGCGGGCACCGTTGAGTTTTTGATGGATGCGGATAGTGACGAGTTTTACTTCATCGAGGTGAACCCGCGCATTCAGGTGGAACACACTGTCACTGAAGAAGTGACGGGCATCGATATCGTCAAAGCGCAAATTCGCGTGTTGGAAGGCGAAAAGATTGGTGATCCCAAGTCTGGCGTGCCGAACCAAGAAGACATTCATTTGAATGGTCACGCACTGCAATGTCGGGTGACGACAGAAGATCCGGAAGAAAACTTTATTCCTGACTATGGCCGCATCACTGCCTATCGCGGCGCGACAGGTTTCGGCGTACGTTTGGACGGTGGCACCGCTTATTCTGGTGCGGTGATCACGCGCTATTACGATCCTTTGCTCGAAAAAGTGACGTGTTGGGCGCAGACACCGGAAGATGCGATTGCACGGATGGACCGGGCCTTGCGCGAGTTCCGTATTCGCGGCGTGACCACAAACCTCAATTTCCTTGAGAACATTATTTCTCATCCAAAGTTTCGGGATAATAGCTACACCACGCGCTTTATCGACAATACGCCTGAGCTGTTTGATTTCCCAAAACGGCGCGACCGGGCAACGCGTTTGTTGACCTATTTGGCGGACGTTTCAGTGAACGGCCATCCCGAGGTTAAGGATCGCCCAAAGCCGCCAGCGGAAGCGGCGGCGCCCGTTGTGCCTAAATTTGCGCCACCACCTGTATTGGACGGTACGCGCCAAATTCTGGATCGTGACGGGCCAGACGGGTTGGCCAAATGGATGAAGGCGCAAAAGCAGGTGTTGTTTACTGACACCACCATGCGGGACGCGCACCAGAGCCTATTGGCCACACGGATGCGGACCAACGATATTGTCAAAATTGCCAAGGCTTATAGCCATGGCATGCCCAACCTATTCTCGCTAGAGTGTTGGGGCGGCGCGACCTTTGACGTGTCTATGCGGTTCTTGACCGAAGACCCATGGGAGCGCCTATCGATCATTCGCGAAGAAGCGCCTAACATTATGACGCAGATGTTGCTGCGCGGTTCCAATGGCGTTGGCTACACCAATTACGCGGATAATGTGGTGAAGTTCTTCGTGGAACAAGCGGCTAAAGGCGGCATCGATGTGTTCCGCGTGTTTGACTGCCTGAACTGGGTGGAAAACATGCGCGTCTCTATGGATGCGGTGATCGAGGCGGACAAAGTCTGTGAAGGCGTGATTTGCTATACCGGTGACATGCTTGATCCGGACCGGGCCACCTATGATTTGAAATATTATGTGGGCTTGGCCAAAGAGTTGGAAAAAGCAGGCGCGCATGTGCTTGGGCTGAAAGATATGGCCGGGTTGTTGAAGCCAGCTGCCGCGCGCAAATTGATTTCGACCTTGAAGGAAGAAACCGACCTGCCGATACATTTCCATACGCACGACACCTCCGGCGCAGCTGCGGCGACCGTTTTGGCGGCCGTCGATGCGGGCGTTGATGCGATTGATGCGGCGATGGATAGCTTCTCTGGCACCACATCGCAGCCATGTCTTGGCTCGCTTGCGGCGGCACTGCGCGGCACAGAACGTGACCCTGAATTGGATGCGAAAACAATCCGGGAAATCTCGTTCTATTGGGAAGCGGTGCGCACGCAATATCGGGCCTTTGAGAGTGATCTGCGCTCAGGTGCATCTGAGGTTTATCTGCACGAAATGCCGGGTGGTCAGTTCACCAACCTTAAGGAGCAAGCGCGTTCCTTGGGGCTTGAGTCGCGCTGGCACGAAGTGGCACAAACCTATTCTGATGTGAACGACATGTTCGGGGACATTGTGAAGGTGACGCCAAGCTCGAAAGTGGTGGGCGATATGGCTTTGGCCATGGTCTCTTCCGGCTTGAGCCGCGAAGAGGTTGAAGACCCAAGCCGCGACGTGTCGTTCCCAGATTCTGTTGTGGGCTTCTTTGCTGGAGATTTGGGTCAGCCGCCCAACGGTTTCCCAAAGGGCCTTCAGGACAAGGTGTTGAAAGGCAAAAAGGCGCTGGATAAGCGTCCGGGTGCTTATCTCGAGTCTGTTGATCTTGAAGCCAAGCGCAAAGAGATCGAAGAAATCACCGAGTTGGAGATTGATGATTTCCGTTTGGCCTCTTATTTGATGTACCCAAAAGTGTTCACCGAATTTATGGCGGCGCAAAAGACTTATGGACCAACATCCGTGATCCCAACGCCTGCCTATTTCTATGGGCTTGAAGCGGGTGACGAGCTGTTGGTTGACCTTGAAAAAGGCAAAACCATGGTGATCCAGCTCGTGGGCCAATCCAAGCCAAACGAAAAAGGCATGGTGCGGGTGTTCTTTGAACTGAACGGCCAGCCGCGTACGGTTGCTGTGCCTGATCGTTCAATGGCCAGCGAAATTGTTGCGCGGCCAAAAGCTGAAGTTGGAAACGTCAATCATGTGGGTGCGCCAATGCCGGGCGTGGTTTCTACCTTGGCGGTGAAAGCCGGGCAGGAAATTCAGGCGGGCGATGTGTTGCTCTCTATTGAAGCGATGAAGATGGAAACAGCCATCCACGCGGAGAATGATGGGGTGATCGCCGAAGTGCTGGTGAAGCCGGGCGATCAGATTGATGCCAAGGATTTGCTGGTGCGCTTTGAAGAATAAACAGGGAGATTGCCTAGGTGAACTTAGGCTCTGACTGATCATGAAAATTCGAAAAGGCGGGCATTTTGTCCGCCTTTTTGTTGTCCGGCCTATCGGCGACGCGCGGTGCCATCGATGGTTTTGTCATCGTCTGACAAAGGTTCATCATATTGATGCGTTTGTGTCTGCGTGGTGGCGCGGGGCAAGCGCGACACAATCCACGACACGGCGAAGGATACGATGACAAAATCGTCAATCCAGCCCAAGACCGGGATGAAATCGGCCACTAGGTCGATCGGGCTGATCACGTATAGCGCAGTCAAAATCGTAAGTGCTTTGAGATAGGTTGGGGTGAGTGGATGCCAGAAAGCATGCCACAAAGTCACGATTTCGCGGCGAAACCGGACCAATCTTTGAACGATCAAATTCATATTCACCCTCCTCGAAATCAAGCCAAATGTGGCGGCAAAAATAAACCCACCTGAACTATAGATAGGTCAGATGGGTTCAATTTCAAGATTTATGGCCAAATTTGACCGTTAAGACTGCGGCTTACTCTGCCGCGGTGGTCGCCGGATGCCGCACCGTGATGCGCGACAGAATGAAGGCGCCAACACCGCATAGGGCGATCACGGCCAACATTGGCACAGGGGTGCCATTAAACACGAGACTAGATATGGCCATGGCCAATGCCCCGAGCATCATTTGCATGGTGCCGCCAAGCGATGCGGCTGCCCCTGCAATTGGCCCATGCTCTTCCAGCGCCAACACCATGGAAGTTGGAATGATCAATCCCATGAAGCCATTGGCGATGATGAAAAGAATGATGAGTGACGTTAAGCTGCCAAAGCCCGAGAAGAACACACCGAGCAAGATCAACACCATGATGGCATAGCCTAATGTTGCAGCACGGATTAGCCGCTCAGCGCCAAATTTGCCCATGAGGGTGGCGGCGAATTGTGAGGCGACAAAGAAGCCAGATGCGTTGGCCGCGAATGCCAAGGAAAATTGGGTTGGCGTGAGGCCAAAATGCTCCATATAGACGAATGATGCGCTGCCCAAAAAAGTGAAAAACGCTGCCATGCCCAGCCCACCAATAAAGGTGAGACCGAGATAGTTGGCATCACGCAGCAAGACACCAAAACTATTGAACATGGTTTTGGCATCAAAGGCTACGCGGTTTTCTGGCTTTAAAGTTTCTGGTAAGGCAAAGGCCGCCAGTGCGATCGACAATATGGTGGCGAACGCGATGGTGAGAAATACAGCGCGCCAACCAAATGGAACGATAACCATGCTGCCCAGAAGTGGCGCGAGCATGGGGGAGATCGAAATTACGATCATGATGGTCGACATCATGCGGGTTGCCTTTTGCCCTGTATAGAGATCGCGGATCACCGCCCGTGGAATGGACATGGGGGCCGCCGCGCCAATGCCTTGCAGGAAGCGCAGCACAATTAGGGTTTCGATATTGGGCGCAAAAGCGCATCCAATGGACGACAGTAAAAACAATCCAAGGCCAAAATATATGGGCTTCTTGCGGCCAAACATATCGCTGGCCGGGCCATAAAAGAGCTGACTTGCGCCGAAGGCGATGAAATAAGACATAAGGGTCAATTGCGCGGCAGAGGTTGAAGATTGCAGATCTTCCGCCAATAGCGGCAATGCGGGCAAATACATATCGATGGCGAAGGCACCGATGGCGCTCATTAAGCCCAGTATGAGCGAAAATTTAAGTATGTTGCGGTCCATGAATAGTCTTTCGATTAGGGCGTCGAACAAGGGTCGGCAATTTGAAAAGAAAAATATCACGTCGCCAACAAGGTGACATGAAAAATGCAAGGTCATATGGCAATGTGCCGCACGACTCGGGGGACGGAAACAAAACATGAAATGAGCAATTTGCCAAGCGGAGAAGGTGAATTGAAGATGCGACCTCGCGTTCATTGGTTCACCGATAGTTTGGTTGCACCGGGCTGCGGTTGGCCTTATATGCTGTAGGCAATAAAGGAGTTCTCCATGTCTGATCTTGGATCCGAAGTGATTTCCCGCAGAAAATCAGTTGGCGTAATGGTTGGCGATGTGCAGGTTGGTGGCGATGCGCCGATCGTGGTGCAATCCATGACCAATACGGACACAGCCGACATTGAAAAGACTGTGCGCCAGGTGGCCGAGCTGTGGCGCGCTGGGTCGGAAATTGTGCGGATCACCGTGGATCGGGATGAAGCGGCGGCGGCCGTGCCTCATATTCGTGATCGGCTGATGGCCATGAACATTAATGTGCCACTTGTGGGCGATTTCCACTATATCGGGCACAAGCTGTTGTCGGATCATCCTGCTTGCGCTGAAGCGCTGGCCAAATATCGGATTAATCCGGGCAATGTGGGTTTTAAAGCCAAGCGTGATACGCAATTTTCGCAAATGATCGACATTGCCAATCAAAATGACAAGCCGGTGCGCATTGGTGTCAATTGGGGCTCGCTCGATCAAGAGTTGCTGACCAAATTAATGGATGAAAATGCTGAACGCGCCCAGCCATGGAGCGCAGCGCGGGTGCAGCGCGAAGCGATCATTCAATCCGCTTTGATGTCCGCAGCGCGGGCGGAAGAATTGGGCATGGGGCGCGATAAGATTTTGCTCTCCACCAAAGTGTCAAATGTGCAGCATTTGATTGATGTTTATACCGACCTTGCGCAGCGTTGTGATTATGGTTTGCATCTCGGCCTGACCGAAGCCGGCATGGGCGCGAAAGGCATTGTTGCCTCGTCAGCAGCGCTCGGCATTTTGCTGCAGCGCGGCATTGGCGACACGATCCGCATTTCGCTGACGCCGGAACCGGGCGGTGATCGCACTTTGGAAGTGCAAGTGGCGCAGCAATTGTTGCAGACCATGGGCTTCCGGCAGTTTCTGCCAGTCGTCACCGCTTGTCCGGGCTGTGGCCGCACCACGTCCACTGTGTTCCAAGAATTGGCAAAAGATATTCAGGATCATCTGGACAGCTCCATGCCGGTTTGGAAAGAGAAATATCCTGGGGTTGAAGGTTTGAGTGTTGCAGTTATGGGCTGCATTGTGAATGGGCCGGGCGAAAGCAAACATGCCGATATTGGTATTTCGCTACCCGGTACAGGTGAAACGCCAGCCGCCCCCGTGTTTATTGATGGGCAGAAGGCCAAAACCTTGCGTGGACCCAACATTGCCAATGAATTTAAAGTGATGGTGGCCGACTATATTGAGAATAGGTTTGGTGGTTAGGGACACCGCGCTTTTAGACGCCATTGTTGATCTCGATATGTTGCTGCTGAAAGAGCACACCGAGGCTGCGGGAGATCGGTTTGAACGCGAATCGCATCGACAAGCATTGGCACAACGGTTTGATTGCGCGGAGATCATTGATATTTGGCGCGATGATGAATTAATTGCCTATAGTTATATCTGGCCCAAAGATGATCGCTGGTTTGTGGGTGGCTTTGCCATTCGGCCGGATCATCGCAATGCCGCAATTATGAGTGAATTGCTCATGCAGCTTTTGGAGCGCACTAATGCTAGTCCACAGGTGCATGTGGAAAGTCATGTCTATAAAGCCAATCGCCTGTCGATGGACTTTCATCAAAAACTAGGTTTTGAGATCATACGAGAAAATGAAAAGGGTGTTGCGTTTGTCCATCGCCTAGATGTGTTGAGACAGCATCCAATTGTACAGCGTGCAGCAAAGCGCGCGGACCGGGGGGAGAAATATGGATCATAAGGGCTTAAAAGAGTGGAGCAAAAAGGCAGCAGATTGGGCACATGATTATCATGGGGGCCTGAGAGAGCGGCCGGTGCGGGCCACGCTGGAACCGGGGTCGTTGCGGGATCAATTGCCTACTTCAGCACCAGAGCAAGCCGAAGCGATGGAAACAATCTGGGAGGATTTCACATCGTTGGTGCCAGGTGCGATGACCCATTGGCAGCATCCGCGCTTTTTTGCCTATTTCCCAGCCAATGCGGCACCTGTGTCCATGTTGGCGGAGCAGTTGGTCAATGCCATGGCCAGCAATGCTTTGATTTGGCAGACAGCACCTGCCGCGACCGAGGTGGAACAGGCGATGATGGTGTGGCTGCGCAAAGCGCTTGGCCTACCAGATGCGTTTACCGGCACCATCCATGATAGCGCCACCACGGCCACCCTTTCGGCCATTTTGACCATGCGTGAGGCGGCGTTGGAATGGAAGGGGCTTTATGAGGGCCTCTCGGGCCAGCCGCGTATGCGGATTTACGCCAGTGGCGAAACCCATTCCAGCATTGATAAGGCCATACGGGTTGCGGGCATTGGCCAAGATAATTTGGTGAAAATCCCAGTGGATGACGATTTGTCCATGCGGCCAGATCTGTTGGCGCAGGCAATCAAGGAAGATCGCGCGGCGGGCTATTTGCCTATTGGCATTGTGCTGTGTGCAGGCGGCACGTCGGTTGGTGCATTTGACAAAATGAAGGATTGCATTGCCATCGCGCGTGAAGAAGATTTGCCCACGCATATTGATGCGGCTTGGGCGGGCAGCGCCATGATCTGCCCCGAGTTTCGTGAACTTTGGGATGGGGCCGAAGGCGCTGATAGCATTGTCTTTAATCCGCATAAATGGCTGGGAGCGCAATTTGATTGTGCGGTGCAGTTTATGCGCAATCCTGTTGATCAAGTGCGCACGCTTGGTTTGCGGCCAACTTATCTGGAAACTTTGGGCACGTCAGAAGTCACCAATTTCAATGAGTGGACAGTGCCGCTTGGCCGTCGTTTCAGAGCGCTAAAGATTTGGTTTTTGCTGCGCGCGCATGGATTGGAAGATTTGCGGCAACGCATCCGCAATCATGTGGCATGGGCTAATGAGCTTTATGGCAAAATTGCACAATTACCTGGTGTTGAAATGACCACGCCGCCACATCTCTCTTTGTTCAGCTTTGCGCTGGACGCAGGCGATGTGGCGACTGAAAAGCTGTTGCAAAAGATCAATGATGACGGGCGTATCTATCTCACTCAAACGCACCATAAGGGGCGTTTGGTGATCCGCGTGCAGGTCGGTCAATTCGATTGTACCCGCGACGATGTGATGATGGTTGAAACGGTGCTGAAAGAGTTTTTGACCTAGCACTTATCGCTTTTGTGCCAGCACCCATAAAGAATCGTCTTTTTCGAGCTCAGTATAGACCGCACTTTGCACCAATTTTAGCTGTTCACCCAAAAGGGCGGCCAGTTGCTCGGGTTGCCGATAGTAAAAGCGCATGCCCATCATTTCTTCCATACTGTCGCCACGCCAAAAGCTATGGAAGAGAAGGCCATCATCGTTCAAGCATTCGGCTTGCGCTGCAAAGCTTTGGCGCAACTCATCATCTGAGAAATGGTGCAGCACTTTGTTGGAATAGATGCAATCAAACTGGCGGGCAATGTCCATGGTGATCGCGTTGAGCTCGGTCACGTCAGCCTCGGGATTCGCCTTTTTATATCGCTCAACAAAATAGGCTGAATAGTCAGATCCTGTCACTTGATAATGCTTGGCCAGCAAGTCTAAATCCACACCGGGGCCCATGCCCAATTCCAATAAAGATTTGCCATCTGGCAGATGGCTGGTGAGAATTTTGATCAGTTCTGCGCCATCATAGCCTTCAGCCATTTGGACATATTTCTCGGCATTTTCGGGGTCATCATAGAAGCTCATCAGGACGTCCTTTCTGCAAAGTGGGTGACCAATTGTGCCAGAGGCGTTGCCCGTTTGCCAAATGGATCGAGCAAGGAAAGGGCAGATTGCAGTTCAGACCGCAACGCAGATTTTGCGTGGTCCAAGCCGTGGCTGGCGATCAAGGTTGATTTGCCTTGGGCTTCATCCTTGCCAGCGGTTTTGCCCAATTGCTCCGAGCTTTGGGTCGCGTCCAAAATATCGTCTGCCAATTGATAGATGCGGCCCGCTGCCTCGCCAAATTGAGTGAGGATGTCCAATTCATTTTTATTTGCGCCGCCCATCAGCGCGCCGATGCGCACAGAGGCACGGATAAGTGCGCCCGTTTTCATGGCGTGGATCAGCGAGATTGTTTTCGGATCATAGCCTTGGCGTTCCCCCTCAATGTCGCGCATTTGCCCGCCCGCCATGCCGCCCACACCAGCACCTTGCACCAACTCAATCACCAATTGATTGCGCAATGCCGGATCGGGGTGGCAGTTTGCATCGGCCAACAATTCAAAGGCATGGGTCAGTAAGGCATCTCCAGCCAAAATTGCGGTGGCGGGGTCGAAGGCGATGTGCACTGTGGGTTTGCCGCGGCGCAATTCATCATTGTCCATATCTGGCAGATCATCATGCACCAGCGAATAACAATGCACGCATTCAATCGCCGCTCCAGCCTGAATGAAATTGCCTTGAGGCGCCTCAAACAACTTTGCAGTAAGCGCCACCAGAACGGGGCGCAGTCTTTTGCCGCCGTTCAGCGCGCCATGGCGCACCGCTTCAACCAAGCGATTTGGTGCGGGCAGGGGCCTGCTAAGCTGTTGTGCGGTTAGGTGATGTTCTAAAAACTGCTCGATTTTTTGAGCGGTCTCAGCCATGGCGACATTCAGGTCAGACATAGTGCCCTTATTGCTTTGCGGCAGGTTGACGGGTAAAAAGAGTACTATCGGCCCCAATTGACAAGATCAATAGTGGTTTTGTTGCGAATTAAGACTAGCCAAACCGCATAAGAACGCGTATAACCCGCGCCAACAGATTAAAGTTTGCTAGATGGCGCTTTCACTTTTCGTGCAGGTGCCGTTTTGTTGATGGAGTTAGAACCATGGCAGTACCTAAGAAAAAAGTGTCCGGCATGAAGCGCGGCAATCGCCGTTCAACAGATGCCCTTAAGGCACCAACTTACGTTGAAGATAAAGATAGCGGCGAATTGCGTCGCCCGCACCACGTTGATTTGAAAACCGGCATGTATCGCGGTCGTCAAATCATGGAGCCCCGCGACAGCTAAGTCGTTTGTGCTTTGTGCAAGAAATTAAAGCCTGTCTCCCTTGGAGGCAGGCTTTTTTGCGTTCAGCTTAATGAGCGTGCGCCGCGGGTCACCATGGAGCGCACGATCAATTTGTGAAATGGCTTGATTAAAAACAGATAGCTGTATCCCACCCAATTGTGCCGATGCACCCATGTGGCGGCATAGAGCTTTTTGGGGCGATTGGGCAAACGATAGACGGAGACGCGATAATCTAGATGCGTGTCGTCGTCGCCCATCAAAATCTCATTATTGTCGCGATAATAGATGCGAAAGAAATTTATGAGTTCGCCGGGTCTGCACTCGCCCTTTTGCGATTGATTGCCGTCAAACTTAATGCGCAGCCCAAACGGCTTTACCAATATATTGCGCAGCATGAGCAAAAATTGCGCCCATTTGGGTGGGGTTGTGGCGAAACTGCGGGCCAGTTCATCAATCGTGATGTGGGACCCCACTTCACCGAGTTCTACGCTGAAACAATCTACGAAGTCTTTTCGGCCAATATGTTCGTTGAGTTTGGCGGAAAGGGGCAATCGGTCGGCTTTTGCGCGCATTTCTTTGTCCTCAATGCAATTGGGCGCATTAAACGCCAATTCTGCGTCGAGCGACAGGGCGAAATTGTCGCGGGGGGTGGGGCAGATTGGTTGCAAAGAAAATGAAATCAATTGATGATGCGGCAGACTTTGAACAGCACTTAAAGGAGCGGCAAATGACATCACGTATCGAAACTGATTCAATGGGTGAGATTGAGGTGCCAGTTGACCGTTATTATGGCGCGCAGACTGCCCGCTCGATGCAAAATTTTGCCATTGGCAATGAGCTGATGCCGATTGAAGTGGTCCACGCATTCGCCATTTTGAAAAAGGCGGCGGCGCAAGTTAATTGTGAGTTGGGCTTGTTGGAGGCCGACAAGAAAGATTTGATTGTTGCGGCAGCGGATGAAGTCGCCTCTGGTCAGCTTGATGATCATTTTCCGCTTAAAGTCTGGCAAACCGGGTCAGGTACCCAATCCAACATGAATGTGAATGAGGTGATCTCCAACCGAGCCATTCAAATGGCAGGTGGGCAGATGGGCACCAAGGAGCCGATCCACCCGAATGATCACGTCAATAAATCCCAAAGCTCGAACGACACATTCCCCACTGCCATGCATATTGCGGCGGTACAAGAGTTGGTGAAGCGGCTCAAGCCTGCGGTGCGCCACTTGCGTGATATTTTGGACAAAAAGGCCAAGCAATATGACGACATCATCAAAATCGGCCGCACGCATTTGCAAGACGCTACGCCCCTGAGCTTGGGGCAGGAGATTAGCGGGTGGGTTGCCCAACTCGACTTTGCGCTGGAGGCAATCGAAGCGCAAGAATCGCAAATGTTGCAACTAGCGCTTGGCGGCACCGCTGTTGGCACTGGCCTCAATACACATCCTG
Source organism: Maritalea sp. S77 (assembly GCF_049801075.1). Lineage (NCBI taxonomy): Bacteria > Pseudomonadati > Pseudomonadota > Alphaproteobacteria > Hyphomicrobiales > Devosiaceae > Maritalea > Maritalea sp. S77. The sequence goes on from NZ_JBNAGG010000006.1 coordinate 33,321, forward strand.
AATATGCAGCGCGCGTGGCGCAACGCATTGCGGAGCTAACAGGGCATCAATTTGTGACGGCTGAAAACAAGTTTGCTTATTTGGCTGCGCATGATGCTTTTGTGGGTATGCATGGGGCCGTCAAGCAATTGGCCGTCGCGGCTATGAAAATTGCCAATGATGTGCGCTGGCTCGGCTCAGGTCCGCGTTGTGGCATTGGGGAGTTGAACTTGCCAGCGAATGAGCCGGGATCATCCATTATGCCGGGCAAGGTGAACCCCACTCAATCTGAAGCGCTGACGATGATTGCCACACAGGTTATGGGCAATGATGCCACTATTGGCATTGCCGCCAGCCAGGGCAATTTTGAGTTGAATGTGTTCAAACCAGTGATTGCTTATAACTTCTTGCAATCTGTACGTTTGCTTGCGGATGGGTTGAATAGTTTTGCCGACAATTGCGCGGTGGGTTTGGAGCCGAATCGAGAGAATATCCAGAACCATTTGGAGCAATCTTTGATGTTGGTGACAGCGCTCAATCAGAGAATTGGCTATGATTCTGCAGCCAAGATCGCTAAATATGCGCATCAAAACGGCACGTCTTTGCGTGCGGCTGCGTTGAAGCTTGAGCTGCTGAGCGAGCAAGAATTTGATGAGATCGTACGGCCTGAAAAAATGATTGGGCCAAAGGCCTAGCGCTGCAAACCGCTGCTAGGCGTCAATCGTGCGGTTATATCCAGCAGGCATCCGCTTGATAATGCGTTCCGCATTGGCGCGGTAGGCAGATTGCGCGACGTGAGTGCCGGGCCGTGCTTGGCGCCGATTGGGCATCACGTTTGGTCGCTGTGCCAACAGATGGGCGACGAAGTGGGCCTCAGGCCGATAGGCATGGCGACGACGAGCCTGATGTGACTGACCTTCAATCACAATCGGCACATATGCCATTGCTTTATCGTTCCGTTCTGCAGCCATCAATTTGCCTACCTGTTTCAAAATGGGACATTATTGCCCTTATTTTTCAGCAAGTATGCCAGCAAATGATGGCCACATAAAGGATTTGTTAACTTTTGCCCGCGGGTTTCTGATGGTGTGGTTAAGACGGGAGGTTAACGTTAGAACTGGTCTTTTGCCTTCCGCACTGCCGCGAAAATCTCATGTTCCGGCGCGCCCAATTTGTCTACTGCCTTGGCGATAAGAGGGTCATCAATTCGCAGAAATGGATTGTTGGCTTTCTCAAATCCAAGGGTTGAGGGCAGCGTGGCTTGGTTCGCGGCGCGGCGCTCTTCAGCCCACTGCAAATGTTGCTTCAAGGCTTGATGGTCTTGGGTTAGGCTCAGCGCAAATTTGATGTTGTCGATGGTATATTCATGGCCACAATAAAGCGCGGTTTCGTCCGGCAGTCGGCGCAATTCTCTTAGGCCTTGCCACATGGCATCAGCCGGCCCATCAAACATGCGGCCGCAACCAACAGAAAATAGCGCGTCGCCAGCGAAAAGGGTTGGCTGCTCCTGCAAGAAATAGGCAATGTGACCACTGGTGTGGCCGGGCGTTGATAGAATTGTAAAATGGCCCGCGCCGAAAGGGAGAATTGCGCCGGGGGCGATTGTTTCGCTATGGGGTGAAATCTGATCTTTTTCCGCCTCGGGCACAACAATGATCGGGTTATACCGTTCGTTGATTTTGCCAAGCCCGTCTACATGGTCCCAATGGCGGTGGGTCACCAACACCATATCTGGCTGCCAGCCACGTGCATCCAAAAAGTCCAATATTTTGTCATCATCAGGGGCATCGATCATCGCCACTTTGTTTGTGGTGCAGCATTTGATGAAAATCGCATAATTGGTGTCGAGCACCGGTAGCATTTCAATTTCAAACTTTTGCGTCATCAGTGAATCCCTTAAAATTGGCGTTGGCATTATGGCTGCTGGCAGACTACATTTAATGCAAGTGCAATGCGAGGTGAACCCGGGCCAATGTCGGTAACGATTGATGATTTAATGCAATTTTACCGGTCGCCGTTGGGGCGCATTTCCCGGCGGTTGATTGCGGATACCATGTTGCCCCTTGCGCCGGTGCAAGGGCAACGGGTGTTGGGTATTGGATATGTTACGCCCTATCTCAGCCGCTTGCGGGCTGATGCAGAGCGGGTGATGGCCTTTATGCCGCAGCGCCAGGGCGTGACCCATTGGCCGCAGGATGCGCCAAGCCTTTCCGCCTTGGTGGACCCGCTTGAATTGCCTTTGACTGACAGTGCGGTCGATGTTGTGATTGCTATCCACGCGTTGGAGCATCTGTTCGATCTAGAAGAATTTATGCAAGAATTATGGCGTATCACTGCGCCGGGTGCGCGGGTGATTCTGGTTGTGCCCCGGCGACGAGGTTTTTGGGCGCAGCGCGATACTACGCCTTTTGGCCATGGCCATCCATTTTCTCAAAACCAGTTGGCGCGTTTGCTTAAGGATCATTCCTTCACGCCGGAAGTTTGGCGCGAGGCGCTTTATTTGCCGCCGTCCAATTTTGCGCCGCTGCTTAAATCAGCTCGCTTATTTGAAACGCTTGGGCGCTTGTTGGGCTCCGGCCTTGCCGGAGTTATGTTGGTGCGGGCGCGTAAGGAAATGTATCCCGCTGTGACCCGCCGTCGTCGGGTGCCAAAATTTGCAAATGTACCGGGCTTGGTGTCGCAACCAGCTTGGCCCACTGGACATTTGCGTTAAAGTCCGTTCGCCTTCCGCGATAAACACCAAAGGATAACAGAGTTTTCTTTGCGTCTTGGCAAGGCTTTGCCTATGGTGCGCCCGGCTAAATTCTTCAGGAAGAACAAAATGTCAGACAAACCAATTGCACGTTCCTCGATTTTGGACATTGCCGCCTATAAGCCTGGCAAATCCAAATCACCAACTGGCCAGGCTTTGGCCAAGCTCTCCGCCAACGAGTCGCCTTTGGGCGCCAGCCCGAAAGCCATTCATGCCTATCGGGATTATGCGGAGAAGTTGGCGGAATATCCGGATGGTGGCGCAACAGCCTTGCGCACGGCCATTGGTGAGGTGCATGGGTTGGACCCAAATCGCATCGGCGTAGGTGCAGGGTCAGATGAGATTTTGCACTTATTGGCACAGGCTTATGTAGGCCCGGGCGATGAGACCTTGATGTCGCAATATGGCTTTTTGGTTTATCCTATCGTCACCAAAGCGGCGGGCGGCACTTGCGTGCAGGCGTCTGAAATGGATTTAAAGGCGGATGTAGATGCGTTGCTTGCGGCGGTGACTGAGAAAACGCGTATTGTGTTTCTTGCCAATCCAAACAATCCAACTGGCAGCTATTTGGATGCGGATGAAATTAATCGCCTGCATCAAGGGTTGCGCGCTGACATATTGTTGGTGCTTGACGCAGCTTATGCGGAATATGTGGATGCATCAGATTATGAGGCGGGCATCGCGCTTGTGAACCGCGCTGAGAATGTGGTGATGACCCGCACATTCTCCAAGATCGGTTTGGCGCATTTGCGTGTTGGCTGGTTCTATGGTCCGCCGCATATTTTGGATGTTTATAATCGGCTGCGTGGCCCGTTCAATGTGAATGGCATTGCGCAAGCTGCTGCGGAAGCGGCGGTTCAAGATGTTGAATTTACAGCAGAATTGAAACGCCACAATGCTGAGATGCGCGAACTATTGGTGCGCGAATTGCAGTCCAACCGCTTTAAAACCTATCCAAGTCAGTGCAATTTTGTGTTGACCGAGTTTGCTGATGAGCCAGGGTTCACAGCGGCTGACGCCTTTAATCTATTGATGGAAAAGGGCCTGATTGTGCGTGAAATGCACTCCTATGGCCTGCCCAATTGCTTGCGCATCTCCGTGGGGACTGAAGCGCAGATGAAATTGGTGATCCAAACGTTACAAGAAATGAGTGAACATGGCTGAGACCATTCAATTTGACCGTATTGCCATTATCGGGATTGGCTTGATCGGATCTTCTATTGCGCGTGCAATTTTGCGCGGCAATCTAACCGCGGAGCTGGCGATTTCAGACGCTTCGCCGCAGCATTTGTCCGAAGCTGAGAAGCTTGAGTTGGGACATGCATTTCATCAAAACCCGCTGGATGCGGTGAAGGATGCAGATCTGGTGATCCTTTGTACGCCCGTTGGAACTTATCGCGAAATTGGCGAAAAGATCGCCCCGGGTTTGAAAGCGGGCGCGATTGTTTCTGATGTGGGCTCGGTAAAAGAACATGTGGTCAATTCGCTGCAAGATGTGCTGCCTGCTCATGTGGACTTTATTCCCGGGCACCCGATTTCGGGCACCGAAAAATCTGGCCCTGCAAGTGGCTTTGCGGAATTGTTTGATCATCGGTTTTGTGTTTTGACGCCCACGGACAATGCTGCGCAATTGTCCGTCGACCGGTTGAAAGCCTTTTGGGAAGCTATTGGTTCAGACGTGGAAATTATGGATGCAAAGCACCATGATTTAGTACTCGCGATCACCAGCCATGTGCCGCACTTGATTGCGTACAACATTGTGGGCACCGCTGATGATTTGGAAAGCGTAACAAAGTCAGAAGTGATCAAATTTTCTGCTGGTGGTTTTCGTGATTTTACGCGGATTGCTGCGTCCGACCCCATTATGTGGCGTGATGTTTTCCTCACCAACCGTGAAGCGGTGTTGGAGATGTTGGGGCGCTTTTTAGAAGATCTCAGCATGTTGCAACGGGCTGTGCGCGATAGCGATGGCGAGATGCTGGAAGGCTTGTTTACCCGCACCCGCAATATTCGGCGTTCGATTATTGATGCGGGGCAGGAAACTGATGAGGCCGACTTTGGCCGGCACCATCGGGCAGAAGCTGATGAAGATCAGGCTTAGGTTTGTTGCCTAAAATAGGGCTGGCACCATATAGATTGGTGCCATGCCCAAGCTGATCACGCCTGCATTCGCCATCACGGGAATATTGTGGTTGCCCTCTTGATCGGGGGCACCAACAATAGCCGCGGCCATGGGGCCAAGGGCGGACAGGTCGAACTGGCTGACAATATTTTGCGATTTTGTGCGCAAAATACCTTGCAAGAAACCTTGTTCAGTTAGGCCAAACTCACCATCGGCAGTCAGTGCAATTTCTTGTGCTTCACTTTGCCCCAGCGGCACTATACGCCCTTTGGTTTCATATTTTGCGATCCGCAATTGCCCCTCTTCAGCAGCGAATTTTCGCAAAATGTCGGGGAACATCCAATTGTTCAGATTTTGATCGAGCGTGGTGATTTCCGCTTCAATTTGCGTGTCCAATGTTTCCACGCCCATTTGTGGGCTTTGTACATTTTTGAAAGTTGCGTAGGCGAAAAAGCCGCTATCCTTTTCTGCATGGGCCAAGAGATGCGCTTCGATCAAATCGGCATTAGCGACATCTACTGTGCCGATCAATTGATCCGACCAGACAGGCTTGAGCAATTGAGCAGAAACCCGCTGTAGTTGCATGGAGAAATTGGCGCGCGCGCTGGCTTCGGCCTTTTCGAACCGCAATTGTTTTTTGGCACCAGTAAAGGCGTTTTCATATTCGATGGGGCCTTCAAGGAACGCCAGGATATGGGTCGGGCGATAAAAAAGTGCAGTCGCCTCAATCTTTGGAATAGAGATGGTTGCATCGCCCGAGTGTAGGGTCGCGTTCATGCAGCGTACATCAAAACGGAAGGGGAAACCAGAAACGCTGCGGTCAGCACATTCGAGGTTTAATTCCGGATCATCAATGGCCGTTTGAATTTGCTGATCAATTTGTCGCGCCACGAAAAACCACGCAGCCGCAACTGCCCCGCACACGAAAATTATTGCCGCCAGCATGATTTTGAATTTTGCCATGATCAAATCCTAACGATTGTGCGGCGTTCGTTTGCGCACGCCTTGTGTCTTTAAAGAGAAGTTTGTACATCTCAATGATGGTTTTTCAAACAGGTGATTTGGCGAATTGATGGGAAAGTGGGTTTTCGGCTACGGCTCCTTAATTTGGCACCCCGGTTTTGAGTTTTTGACCAAAAGCCCTGCCTTGTTGCGTGGGGCGCATCGCCAGCTGTGTATTTATTCCTTCACGCACCGCGGTACGGAAGATTGTCCTGGGTTGGTTTTTGGGCTCGACCGCGGTGGGGCATGTCGAGGCATGGCATTTGAAGTTGATCCCCATCTTTGGGATAAAACCTATGCCTATTTGCACGCGCGAGAGCAGCAAAATGGTGTTTATCGGGAAACGTCGCGCCGCATTGCTTTGGATGATGGACGGCATGTAGATGCGCTGGTTTATTTGGCAGATCCTCGCCACAGGCAATATGCTGGGCGGCTTGATCATGATGAGCAGCTGAAGTTGGTGCGGCAAGGGCAGGGACAGGCTGGCCCCAACGTGGATTATGTGGTGAATACCTATGCCCATTTGGTGGACATGGGTATTCAAGACCATGGATTAGACGCCTTGGTGCGCGCACTCAAGCACGGTTAGCGCGCGCCATTTCACTTTATTTGTTAGAGTAAAAAGCCCGTGCCTTAAGCGGCGCGGGGCAGTTCGTGGTGGGTGCGTGTCAAATCCCAGCTGATCAAGCTTTGAGCCGCCAAATCTTCAATATCGATGATATAGGCTTTATCCGCTTTGTTGACCACATCCATGAATTCGGCCCGATTGGGTTGATCGTGCACAAGGCTTTGGCCTGAGCCGACCCAAACAACGTCTTCGCCTGTGGAGGAGCTTACACTGAGCAAGCAGACTTGATCGTCGCGAATGCGGAGTTTTTCTAGTGTCGCGGGCTGGGCTTTATATGTTTTGCCTGACCGGCCTACAAAGGACACCGGGCTATCTTCAGCCGTATCTTGATGATGTTCAGCGATGTAGGATGATTTGGTTGATATCTCGAAAGGCGAGATACACAACTCTTCTGCGTCAAATTGAGCAGAATCAAATGAGTAAAGTGTTCCTTCAGTCATAAACTGCCTCGCAAGGTTCCCCAACTTCGTATGGCATCGCGGTACGGAACAAAACTAGAACAAAATCCGCGTAGAGTCAATTTCTTTATAATATGATCTATATCTATTGATTATGGCAGGAGTTTGTCAATATCTAGTAGTTATGCGGATCGGCGTTGATCGATGCGATTTTGGAACGCTTCCGAGATTGGCAGGCTGATTCCGTTTTCCAGATCCTCAAAGATCATTTTTTCGGTTTCAGTTTCGATAACCCGTTGCAATTCGGCATGAAATTCGTCCGCATCCAATCCGGGTTGGATTGGTTTTAAATAGCGAGCGCGGGCAGTGCCGGGCCACAGCACATGCGAATTTCGTGGCCAATAAAGCCCTGACGTCAGCGCCACGGGAACAACAGGTATGTTCAACTCCGTATATAGTTTCACGATGCCCCATTTATAATTGGGCTCGGCCAATGGTGCTTTGCGGGTGCCTTCGGGATAGATCACAATCCGGCAATCATGCTTGATTGCCTCTTTGGATTGCTCAATCATTTGCGGCAACGCCTCACGGCCCTTTTTCCTGTTCACAGAAATGGTGTGGAAGTTGCGCGCCGCCCAGCCGAAAAACGGAATGTCCAGCAATTGCTTTTTGGCGATGAAAGAAGGACGGCGGCCCGTGGCGGGCAAAAGCGCAAATATATCCCAGTCTGACTGGTGTTTTGAGGCGATGATGAATGGCCCGTCAGGCAAGTTTTCCTCACCCTCAATTTTCGATTTGATGCCGACAAAGATGCGTAGGAAAAACAGATTGGATTGGTACCAAAGCCAAACGATTGGATAGCCAGAAAATTTGGGTGCAACCAAGGAATAAAGCCCCATTGGAATCGCCAAAATTGTGGTGACACCGATGAAAAACACATAAAAAAGTAGCGAGCGGATGGTTTGCACAATCATGTTGCAGCCTATCGAATCAGGTCCAAGCAGGGATTAAGGCGCAACCTGCGCCAAAAAGCGGTGTACTGTAATCCGTGAGGTTGCGCTTGTCAGCCCAGCAATGATCGCCACAACGATCAATAGGCCAAAAATACCTAGCCATCCCAATGAAAATTGACCGAACAAGAGTTCTATTTGCTCAGCATTTTGGCTGGGCAGCAGGTAATTGGTAATCACGCCTGCCAAGATGAAGAAGATGAGAGCAGCGACGCCGCCAACTGCGCCACCCTGCATGCCAATGGAAAGAAAACGCGTTTGGAAAGCGCGGGCAATGAAGCGATCTGACGCGCCGATGAAGTGCAGCACGTCTACAATTTCACGGTTGGATGCCATGGCGCCATTGGTAGCAAAAATGACCGCCAAAATAGTCGCTGCCATGATCAACATCAGTGCCAAGAGGCCGGAGAATACAATCGTGCCAGACATGGCATTGAGTTTTTGTTGCCACGCTTTGTGTGTATCAATGCTTGATCCTGGGAGGGATTGGGTGAGCTTCTCTTCTAAGGCCGCCTGGTCAAACGCGTTTGGGTTGGTGAGGTGCACCACTATCAAGCGGGGCAGATCAAAGCCTTCCAAATCAAACTCGTCACCAAGCCACGGCGCCAAAAGGCGTTCGCTATCTTCAATGGTCAATTCACGGGCGCTGCCAACACCGGGGCTGTCCAACGCCAAGCTGATGGCTGTGCGCACATTCGATGTCATCTCATCGCCGTCAACTGGCTGGAGTTGAATGGTAATTTCGCGCCCCACCTCAGAAGACCATGCGACAGCGGAATTTTGCACCAGATAAACCGCCCCAAAGGTGACACAGCTCAAAAAGGTCATGATCGCGACCAGCAGAGCAAGGGTGCGCCCCGCAATTGAAGAGCGCGGAACGATGGCGATTTCAGCGCGGTTGCGGTTCAGAAATTCTTCAATCATGAATGCTCACCTCACCATTTTGCAGCTGCAATCTGGGGAATCTGAATTGGTCCAATAAATGCAGTTCGTGTGTGGCCAAGATAATGGTTGTGCCCATGCGGTTAAGTTCAACGAATAGGTGCAACAAGCGCTCTGCCAATTCCGGATCTACATTGCCGGTTGGTTCGTCGGCCAGCAAAAGCTCTGGCTTGGCGATGACGGCGCGGGCGATGGCCGCACGTTGTTTTTCGCCGCCAGACAATAATTCTGGGCGGGCGTTAATTTGATGGCCGAGCCCGACCCAATCCAAAAGCTCTTGCACATTGGACCGGTATGATGCTTCTGGCTCGCCGCGCACCGCCAAAGGCAGAGCCACATTTTCAAAGGTGGTGAGATGCTCGAGCAGGCGGAATTCTTGAAACACAATGCCGATATGTTGGCGCATGGCCATTAGGGCTTCTTTGTCCAGTCCTGCAACATCTTTGCCAAACATGTTGAGCCGACCTGAGCTGGGGCGCAACGACAGCAAAAGCAGCCGCAAAAGCGACGTTTTACCTGCCCCGGAAGGGCCTGTTAGAAAATGAAAGGAACCGGGGTCAATTTTGAAATTGAGATTTTTCAGAATCTCTGGACCTGTGCCGTAATGCAGACCCACATTATCAAATTCGATCACTGGCAACTCCCGAATCACTATTTGGCAACCATGTTAGCAGTGATGAAGCATTGTTTGGGCGAAAGCTAGTCCGGTTTTTTCGGAGTGTTAAGATTCTGCGGTCTAAGATGCATCTAAGTGTTGGAAGAAGTGTCTTAAAGAACCCATGATCATTGTATGCCCAAATTGTAGCGCCGAATATGAGGTGGCTGATCAAGCCATTGGTGAGAGCGGCCGGGTGGTGCAGTGCGCGAGCTGCGCGCAATCATGGCGTGCCAAACAAGCGCCACCAAAGCCAAAACCGGTTGAGGTTCGCGAAGTTGAATTGGCAGATGATTCGGACGATTTTGCCCGTTTGCTTGATGATGCGATGCAGGAAGAGGGTTTAGACCCGATCAAGCGCGAAGCGCAAAAGAAAAAGACGGCCAACGAAGAAAATGGTTCGGAAAAGAACCAAGATGCGAACCAAACTGAAGATGAAGCAGCTCTTGATCGTGAAATAGAGTCGTTGGACGCTGGCGAAGCCGCGCTTGATGATGAAGGCGATGCTTCAGGCGAGGGAAAATCTGGCAAGGGTGCCGGAAAACTCGAAGCACTTGGCGAAGATAATGCCATGGAATCAGCGTCTTACGCTACTCGTCGCCGAACGCGGATCGACCGGATGAAACGGGCGCGGCGCGTGGCAAAACGCCACCGAGATATTGCCCGTGGTCTACCGATGGCGCGCACCCGCCGCATGATCACCACCACCTGTTTGGCGCTTAGTGCCGCTATCCTTTTGGGGCTGTTTTCGTTCCGTGTTGAAGTGGTGCGCCTCTACCCGGAGATGGCCAGCCTATATAGGCTTTTCGGGACAAATGTGAATGTTGTTGGACTTGATTTTGCAAATGTGCGTACAATTCGCTCGTGGAAGGACGGACATGAGGTCCTGAACGTGACGGGTGACATTCAAAATGTGACCAGCAAAATAGCATATTTACCTCCCATTAGGGTGGCGCTGGTTAGAGATGACGAAACTGTCATCTACGAATGGAACATGACACCGGGCGTATCCGTCTTAGAGGCTGGTGGTTCTTTTGAGTTTTCAACTCAATTGTTGTCACCGCCAAATGATGTGCGTCGTGTGAAGCTATCATTTCTGGATTGGCAGTCTGGCAAAGCAAGAATTTCCAATTCAGAATAATAATAAAAACAGGACGTGGGTAAGGAGTATTGGGTAATGGCACGGATTTTATTGGCGGAAGATGATCCTAGTGTGCGCGGCTTTGTGGCCCGCGCCTTGGAAATGGATGGTCATGCTGTGCTGGCAACCGAAGATGGCGGCCTCGCAGCGGAAGCTATTTTGGAACATGAAGGCGAATTTGATCTCCTGCTCTCAGACATCAAAATGCCAGTGATGGACGGCATCGCGCTCGCTTTGCGTGTGGCAGATCAATATCCTGAAGTGACCATTTTGTTGATGACTGGCTTTGCGGACCAGCGGGAACGTGCGCATGGGCTTGATGCTTTGGTGCATGATATTGTGCCTAAGCCATTCACGCTGGCCGATATTCGCGCAAAGGTAAAAGAAGCACTGGATGGCCGCGCCGCAAAAACAGTGACATTGGCGCAGCAATTGGGCGCTTAAGAAAATTACGAGTACGCTTAATGCGACTTGCTAGCTTATGAAAAAAGCCCCGCATAGCGGGGCTTTTTTATATCCAATCCGGCACAGAATCCTGGCCGATCAAATCCTCATAGGTTTGACGCGGGCGGATGATGTGGAACTGGTCACCGTCAACCAGCACTTCGGCGCATAGGGGACGCGTGTTGTAGGTGCCTGACATAACGGCGCCATAGGCACCGGCGCTCATCACTGCGAGGAGGTCGCCTTCTTGCACGTGCGGCAGGTGGCGGCCTTTGGCGATATAATCGCCGGTTTCGCAAACTGGGCCGACCACATCGCCAATCCGATCTTGTAATTGCGCGTCTTCCTTGACTGGTTGAACCGTGTGATAGCTTTCATAAAGCGTTGGGCGCAGCAGATCGTTCATGCCCGCATCTACGATGACAAATTGCCGTTCTGCGCCTTCTTTCACATATTCCACTTTGGTGATGAAAATGCCCGCATTGCCCGCGACCATGCGGCCCGGCTCAAGTACGATTTCACAGTCCAGATGGTTGAGATTTTTGCGTACGATCTGGGCGTACGCCATGGGCTCTGGCGGCACCTGATTGGAATTGTCATAAGGAATGCCCAAGCCGCCACCAACATCGATGTGCTTGATTTTGTGGCCCGCATTGCTCAGCTTTTCGACCAGTTCTGCCATAAGCTTGAACGCGTTGTCGAACGGCTCTAAATCGGTGATTTGCGAGCCGATATGCATATCGATGCCCACCGCCTGCAAATGATCACAGTCGGCAATCAGTTGATAGACTTCATTTGCGCGTTCGAAGGGGATGCCGAATTTGTTTTCCGCTTTGCCGGTTGAGATTTTGGCATGGGTCTTGGCGTCCACATTTGGGTTGATGCGCACAGAAACTGGGGCAATCTTGCCCAAGGACTTCGCCACTTCATTAATGCGCAAAAGTTCCGGTTCGCTTTCGGCGTTGAAGCATTTGATGCCTAAATTCAGCGCATAGGCGATTTCTTCGTGGGTTTTTGCGACGCCCGAAAAGACGATTTTATCCGCTGGAATACCTGCCTTTTCGGCCCGCATAAGTTCGCCAAGGGAGACCACGTCAGCGCCAGCCCCAAGGCTGGCCACCAGTTTCAAAATGGCTTGGTTTGAATTGGCTTTCACGGCATAGGCCACAAGGGTTGGGCGGTCGGCAAAAGCTTCCTGCATCACCTTGATATGGCGCGTGAATGTGGCGCGAGAATAGAGATAAAAAGGTGTGCCCACTTCTGACGCAATGTCAGTGATGGCCGCATCTTCGGCATAAAGCTCGCCGTTGCGATATTGAAAATGGTGCACCATAAATTGCCCTTATGCGCTGGTGAGGCGATCGCGCCAGACTTTGGCTGCCGCTTTTACGTTGGCTGGCGATGTGCCACCGAAGGAAGTGCGGCTTTTTACAGAATCCTGCACAGTCAACACTTTGAATACGCGGGCGTCGATGCGCTCATCGATTTCTTTAAAATCTTCGATGGTGAGCCCGGCAAGATCGCAGCTTTTTTCTTCTGCCCGTGCCACGGCGGAGCCGGTGATATGGTGTGCATCGCGGAACGGCACATTTGCCTCGCGCACCAGCCAGTCGGCCAAATCAGTAGCAGTGGCAAAGCCGGCGCCTGCTGCATTGCTCATGGCGTCCTTATTCACTTTCAAATCCTTGATCATGCCTGTCATCGCGGCCAAGGCAAGAGACAGGCTGTCAAACGCATCAAAGGTGACTTCTTTGTCCTCTTGCATATCTTTTGAATAGGCAAGCGGCAGACCTTTCATCACAGTCATCAGCGAGACCAATGCGCCGGAGATGCGGCCAATTTTGGCGCGGATCAGTTCTGCAGCATCTGGGTTGCGCTTTTGCGGCATGATGGAAGAGCCGGTTGAGAATTTATCGGACAAGCGGACAAAGCCGAATTGTGCGGTGGACCAGATCACCAACTCTTCTGACAAGCGCGACAGGTGCATGGCGCATAGGCTGGCGGCGCTCAAAGATTCAAGCACAAAGTCACGGTCGGACACAGCGTCTAGTGAGTTTGCCGTTGGGCGGTCGAATCCCAAGGCCGTCGCGGTCATGTCGCGATCGATGGGGAAAGACGTGCCCGCCAATGCGGCACAGCCCAAGGGGCTTTCGTTTAGGCGTTTGCGGGAATCTTGGAAGCGGCCAACGTCGCGGCCCAGCATTTCCACATAGGCCATCATATGGTGGCCAAAAGTCACAGGTTGCGCACTTTGCAAATGGGTGAAGCCGGGCATCACGCTATCTGCATGTTCTTCGGCGCGCTCGACCATGGCCAATTGCAATGTTTGGATTTGGGTCACAAAAGTGTCGAGGCAATCGCGCACATACAGTTTAAAATCAGTGGCCACTTGGTCGTTTCGTGAGCGGGCTGTGTGCAGGCGACCTGCGGGTTCGCCGATGATTTCCTTCAGCCGCGCTTCCACATTCATGTGAATATCTTCGAGTGCGCGCGAAAAAGTGAACGTGCCTGCGGCAATTTCGTCACTTACCTGATCTAGACCAGATAGGATTGCATCTTTATCTTCTTCGGTCAGGATGCCGACACTGGCTAACATTTCCGCATGGGCTTTTGAGCCTGCAATATCTTGGGTGTGGAAGCGTTTGTCATAGTCGATGGAGGCGTTGATTTCTTCCATGATCGCATCTGGACCGGTGGCAAAACGGCCACCCCACATTTTGTTGCTCATTGTACCCTCTTTTAGGAGAACCTATGTCCTCTCAACCATCAAATCCAAACGGCAATGACCGCGAAGATGGTGCCAACACTGCCCGTAAAAAGGGCCTAAGCATTGGCGCGGCCGCTGCAATTGTCGTAGCTATAGCGACCGCAGTGTGGGTTAGCAATGGGAACAATGGCGGAAATGGTACGGCTGTCGCCAATTCTTGCCCCGCAAATCCTGAGGTGCAGACGGCGCTGGATGAAAAAGCAATCGGCGATTTGGCTGCTGTGCAAGTCACAGCCAAGGGCGCGCGTTACGATGAAATCAGCTTTATCCATGAGAATGGAGAAGAAGTTGGTTTTAACGCCTTTGAGGGCAATGTGACCTTGGTGAATTTCTGGGCCACATGGTGTGCCCCTTGCCGTGCTGAGATGCCGGAGCTGGAAGCGTTGCAAAAGGATTATGGCGATAAAGGCTTTACGGTCGCGACCATCAATTTAGACATTGGCGATGATGGCCTTGCCAAGGCGCAAAAGTTTATGGATGAGGAAAATCTTAGCCAATTGCCGCTGCATCGTGATCCGACATTTGATGCGTTTGAAGTGCTGAAAAAGCGCGGCGTGGCGTTGGGCTTGCCCGCCACTCTGGTCTTGGGGCCAGATGGCTGCGAGTGGGGCGTGTTAGCTGGGCCTGCTGCCTGGCATGGCGATGACGCGAAGGCGTTTGTTGAAGCTGCCCTCGCATTGGCGGAAGAAAGCTAAGGCTCAAATCTGTTTGATCACACGTGCTGGATTGCCGACGGCCATGCTGTCGGCAGGCACGTCTTTGGTCACCACCGCACCTGCGCCAATCACGGCTCGATCGCCAATGGTTACGCCCGGCAGAATGATTGCGCCTGCGCCAATCCAGCAGCCATTGCCGATGGTGATGGGGGCGGCGAGGTTGACGAAATTCATTCGCTCTGGCTCATCTTCAAACGGATAGACCATGCGTTCGTTCGCGGCGACGGGATGGCCTGCTGCCAAAATCTGTACATTTGGCGCGATCAGCACATCATTGCCGATGGTCACCTTACAGCTGTCCAAAATAACGCAATTGGTGTTGATGAAGACTTTTTCGCCAATTTCAACCATTTCGCCAAAATCGACATAGAAGGGCGGTTCGACCCAAAATTGCTCGCCCGCTTTGCCCAGAATGCTGCGCAAATGCGCCATGCGGGTTTCGTCATCGGGGTGGGCATTGTTGAAGGCATAGCAAGCGCGGCGGGAACGCGCCGCGATTTCACCAAGCTCAGGATCACCTGACAGGGTGTGTTCACCAGCAAGCATACGTTCTTTTACGGAGCGGGACATAACAAGCCTATGGTCTTAAATTGGTTTTATTCACCAATCTTTACGAGGCTTTTTTTGATTTGGCTAGACTGTTTGTTAGGCGGATTTATCAACGACGGTGCCGGTGCCCGGGGCGGGAATGGCTTTCGCATTGGCGAGGCCCTGATCAAGCATATTGATCATGGCTTTTTGCATGTCGTTTGCCGCTTTTACCATCAACAATTGCGCTTGTTCTTGGCGCTGTGCTGATTGCATGGCAACGGCTTGTGTCACCAATGACATATCCATCTGAATTGCCTTCCTAGCGTTCAGTTACAGCCACTCTCGCAAACCAGCCTTAATATTTTACTAATTTGATTGATCAACGCCTTGCTTGACAGGGACGGAATCTTTCTATAACCATAAAGTTATGGAACAGATTGGTTATGGAAATAATCCAGCAAAATTGGATGCAATTTTCTCCGCTTTGGCGGACCCAACACGCCGCGCGATGCTGACACGTTTGGCGGAAGGGGAAGCGTCGGTTGGGGAGTTGGCTGCGCCGTTCCAGATCAGCCAGCCTGCTGTGTCCAAGCATTTGAAGGTGCTTGAAAAAGCTGGGTTGGTGGAGCGCGCCATTGATGAGCAAAGGCGGCCTGCTCGTTTGAAGGCGGAACCCATGGCAGAAGCTGTGGAATGGATGAATTATTTTAAACAGTTTTGGGGCGATAGTTTTGATCAGCTTGATGAATTGCTGGTGAAATTGCAGGCCCAAAAACAGGGAGGAAAAGATGAGTAACCCAGCAGAATATGTGTTTGAACGTGAGTTTGATGCGCCACGGTCATTGGTGTGGAAGACATGGACCAATCCAGAGCTATTGGCGCGATGGTATGGCCCGAATATTGAGACGAAAATTCACCAATTTGATCTTAAGCCCGGCGGCGAGTGGCGCAACGAAATGGTGATGGGTGAAAAATCTGACCTTTCGGTGATGAAATTTCAAGAAGTCGTGCCGGAAGAAAAAATTGTGTGGCACCATTGTTCGGCCGATAGGGATTGGAATGTTGTTTCCAGCCCCATGATGCCCAATTGGCCCAAGGTCTTGCACACAACAGTGAGCTTTGAAGATGTGGGCACCAAAACGAAAGTCACGTTGGTACAAGTGCCTTTGGATGCGACACCAGAAGAAAATGAAACCTTCGCCAATATGATGCGCGGCATGGATAATGGTTGGGGCTCCGGCTATAAAATTATCGATCAAATTTTGGACGAATTGCAGAACGCATAAGTCTGGATTGATATTACGAATATCAAGGCGCACTTTCGGTGCGCCTTTTTTGTTGGCCAGTTCGCCCTCGCGATCTATGCGGACATTTTAGGCGACGGGATTCAATATGCTCCTAGCCTCCCAGCCTTTTTGCTTCCATGTTCCGCGCCCCAAAATCACTTGCCAAACTCACACCTTTATATTATGACTGACGAGTTAGTTATTTTAGAAGATGGGCATAATGCGAATAGATTGGGAACCACCAGCGCCGCGAAGTGGGCTATCAGGCAGCTGGGATAAGTTTGTAGGGCCGGGCGCAACACCGGCTGAAGAATTGGTGCAGTTGGGTTTAGGTGCGGTGATTGCAGCAGCATTGATTGCACTGTTCTGGCAGGGAGCAACGCCCGACCACAGCAATTGGCATTGGGTCTTTGTGATTATTTTGGCGCTGGATATTGGTGGTGGCATTGTCACCAATGCAACGTCTGCAGCGAAGCGTTGGTATCATCGTATAGGACATGGCAAGCGACAGCACTTTTTGTTTGTCTGCGCGCATCTGTTGCATTTGGGGTTGGCGGCGATGCTGTTTGCTGAAAATCCGTTTGTGTTTTTCGCCATAGCAGCGCTGGCATTGTTGTTCGGCACATTGATCATTTTGTTTGCGCCACTTTATTTGCAACGCCCGATTGCGTTTGGGGTGGCGACCTTGTTTGTTCTGCTCGCATTCCTGCCAATTATGGTGCTGTCGAATTTGAACTGGCTTCTGCCTTTGCTGGCACTAAAGTTGTTGCTTGGTCATCTTGTGAAAGAAGCGCCATTTCAACCGGAGAGTTAAATGTCTGTTGAGATTAGAATTTGGGACGGTGAAAGGCGGTGGGCGTTGGCGCAGATGTTTGCCCGCGCCTTTGCGCACGACCAAGCGATGGTGTCTTTGGTCAATGCCAATGAGGACAACGCGGTGGAACGGCTCACTACTTGGTTTGATCTCACCCTAAATGCATGGCCGCCATCGCAGGTGCTTGTGGTCTATGAAGGGGAAGAATTTGTTGCGGGCACTATCTTTAGCCTCGGCAATCATGCGCCGCCCTTGCGATTTTTGCTGCGCTGGTTTTGGCAGCAATGGCGGGCATTCGGCTTTAACGTACCACTGCATATGGTGCAACATGAGCGAAAGCGTTTCAAAATCTATCCGCACACATCTGCGTTGGTTATTGAATTTGTGGCGGTGGATCAGCGCGCGCGGGGAAAAGGGCTCGCTGGGCGTTTGTTTGATGCAGTTTATGGGTTGGTCGAACGGCCAGCAAACGTAGCGCTGGAAACGGGAAATCCGCAAAATGTGGTGATTTATCAACATATGGGCTATCAGGTGGTTGCGCGCTATGAAGATGATGGCGTTGAATATGTCGTGATGACCAAATCGCTTAGTGAGGAAACATAATGCCCCGCCCCAATATGAGCGCGAAGCGGATTCCCCAAATACTTGATGCCGCGATGTTGGTGTTTTCTAGAAATGGCTTGCAGTCTGCCAAGCTGGAGGAAGTGGCGTTAGCTGCCGGGGTGAGCAAGGCCACCATCTATCTATATTTTAAGAGCAAAGATGATTTGATTTCGGCGCTGATGAAGCGCTTTTTCGAACAAAACATGGACGTGTTGCATCATTTGCGGCAAACCGAAGGTGACTTTCGGCAGGTTTTGATGGAATGGATCGACCAGACGGAAGAAGTGCTGGCGGAAAATGATGTGTTTGTCGCGATCGGTTTGGAATTCTATTCATTTGCAGGCCGTGATGCGCAAGCGAAAGAGATGGTGCGGGGCTTCTTTTTAGAATATCAGCAGCTGCTCACTGAAATGATTGAGACGGCTCTTTTGAAGAAGCGCAAGCCAACTGATATTGCGCCGCAAATTGCATTTGGCCTGATTACGCAGTTTGAAGGCGCAAATTTGATCGGCTCGCTGATCAAATGGGAACCTGGCTTGTATAGCAAAATGAAAACCAATATGGGATTGCTGCTGGATGGCGCTGGGCTTTAAGCTTTGTCCCTAGCCTTGGAAGATTTTTACTTCCGGGCGCTTGAGCAAAAACACAAGGGCCATGCCTGTAAGAACGCCGCCAATATGGGCCCACCATGCAACCGAATCGGTTTGCGGCAAAATCACATAGACAAATTGCATGATGATCCAGGCGCCGAGCACCCAAAGCGCTGGAATGGGTAAAGGTAGCGGGATGATGATCCGCGCCAGCACATAAACCCGCACTTTTGGATAGAGCAAGATATAGGCCCCGATGACGCCTGCGACAGCACCGGACGCGCCGACCAGTGGCGAGAGGTCGCCTTGAAACATGAGGAAATGCAATCCTGCGCCGCCCGCTGCACAAAGTAAATAAAACAGCAAATAGCGGAAATGGCCGAGTGCATCCTCAATATTGTCGCCAAACACCCATAAAAACAGCATGTTAGACAGAAGGTGCAGCCAATCCCCGTGCAGGAACGCATAGGTGATAAAAGTGAATTCATCCGGCACAAATGGAATCTGGTCAATCCGGCCATCGGCGAACCAATAGGGCACCATGGCGAATGTCGCGATCACATAATTCTCCGCATTTTGCGGCAGGATATATTGAATGGTGAAGGCAAGCGTCGTGATGAGAATCAGGCCATAATTCACATAAGGCTTGATGACGAAGCGTTTTGGGTTTTGGTCATATAGGGGCAAAAACATAAACGCTTCGCTTTGTCAGTGTGTCGGGGCGCGCCTTAACGGTGCTTGCCCGGTGTCCATAAGATATCGCTTTTGCCATTATCATTGGCAATGCGCGACAAGACAAACAATAAATCCGACAGACGATTGAGATATTTGATCGCCTCTGCATTCACGTCGGCTTCTTGCGCCTTCAATTCGATGGCGTCGCGTTCTGCGCGGCGCACGATTGTACGGGCCAAATGCAGATGAGCGGCCAACGCCGAACCGCCGGGCAGGGTGAAGCTTTTGATGGGCGCTAGATGCTCATTGAATTGGTCTATGGTTTCTTCCAGCCAAGTCACCTGGCTTGCGATGATCCGCAGCGGTTCAAAGCCCAAATCCTCACCTGTGTCAGGGGTTGCCAAGTCTGACCCGAGGTCAAAGAGGTCATTTTGCACGCGCAAGATCACCTTATCCATTTCCTTATGATCTGCGGTGTGTAAGCGCACCAACCCAAGGGCGGAGTTTGCCTCGTCCACGGTACCATAGGCGGCCACGCGCAGATCGAACTTTGGACGGCGCGGGCCAACAACTAAGCCTGTTGTGCCGTCATCGCCGGTTTTGGTGTAAATCTTATTCAGTTTGACCATTTTCGCCTCCTATTTGGGTGCAAAAAAGAATGCTGCAATAAACAAAAGCAACAGCGCAACAGCTTGGGCAATCACCCGTGCGCGCATTAGTTTTTGGCTGAGATTTGGGTTGCCGCCTCGGAACATATTGATCAGGCCAGCACCAAGAATGATCGCGACCACGGCGATGGCCGCAAAAATGAGATAGTTGAGTATTTGATCCATCATCAATCTTTTTGGTTAGGTGATTTGGTGGCTAGTATAGGGGATAAGTTCCTTGGCCAATAGGTCATAAATGACGCGGATGCGCTTTGCGCGATGCACTTCCTTGTGGGCGGCGACCCACATTTCCATGGGGGGGATTTGCAACTCTGGCACCAGCCGCACCATGCCCGGTGTGCTATCAATCAGGCTTTTCTGGGCGAAGGAGACGCCTAGCCCTTGCGTTGCCATTTGCCAAATGGCGGTTTGGCTGTCGGTGCGAATGGTGAAGTCTTCGCGTTTAAGCTCAAACCCGATCATGCGGGCAATTTTGATAATATCTTCCTGCCGATCGAGCCCCAATAATTCATGGCTGAATAGATCATTGATGGTTTCTGGCGTCCCATGCTGCTGGAGATAGGATTGGTGGGCGCAGGCGCAAAGGGGCACAAGGCCGATCTTCTTCGCGACCACATCCAATTGGCTGGGGCGGAACATGCGGATGGCAATATCTGCTTCGCGCAGCAAAAGATTTTCAGCCGAATCGGACGGAACAATTTCCAATTGAATGGTGGGGTAGGTTTGCCGTGCCTTTTTCAAAATGCCGGGCAAAATATGATGGGAAAGCACTTGTGATGCTGTGATCCGCACGGTGCCGTCCAGCATTTGGGTGCTGCCGCTGGCCATCAATTGCGCCTCAGCCAGTGCAGACTTTGCGCCGCGCACAGAATTGAGCATTTGATGCGCCAAAGGGGTTGGGTTTAAGCCGCGGCCGGTACGGTCAAACAAAACCGCGCTCAGGCTGTTTTCCAATTCTTCGATATGGCGGCCAATGGTGGGTTGGGAGGCGCCCAGTTTACGTGCAGCCGCTGAAAGAGAGCCTTCCTCCATCACCGCGAGAAAGGATCGCCACAAAAACCAGTCAGGTTCAATTGTCGTGGTATTCATATTTGAATATCTCAAATGCGGTTTCAGTCAATTTTCATTTGAATATGAATATATCATCTTAGTCCCATCAGCAATGAAGGGATTTTGAAAATGACTGAGAACAGCACGCAAACAGTTTCTATTCTGGGCATTAATGGACGCATTGGCCAATTTGCCGCCAAGGCATTTATCGATGCCGGGTGGCAAGCGAAGGGCTTTGGCCGTGAAAATCGCGCACCATTTGATGGCTTTGAATTTGTGAAGGGCGACGGCTTTAATCTGCAAGATGTGCAACGCGCCGTTTCTGGTGCAGAAGTGGTGGTGCACGCGCTTAACCTGCCCTATGACAAATGGGCAGATAAGGAAAAGGGTGCGGTGGTGCTCAATCGGGTGGTGATTGAGGCGATGAAAGGCAGCGGCAAGACGCTCATCTTTGCTGGCAATGTTTATAATTATGGTGCGAAGGACCATCGGCTAACGCCGGATTTGCCGCAAACCCCTGCCACGGACAAGGGCGACATTCGGGTGCAGATGGAGAAAGAGTTGGTTGAGGCCGGGCGAGCCTATAATTTCCAAGTGATTGTGATCCGCGCCAGTGATTATTTTGGACCTGATGCGACGGGTAGTTGGTTTGATTTGGCGATTGCGCGGGAGTTTAACAAGGGTAAAATCACACGGATTTGTGATGGTAAAACCAAGCATAGCTGGGCCTATCTGCCAGATTTAGGTCGTGCATTTGAAAAGGTTGCTGCGCAGCGCGATCAATTGGGTGCCTATGAGAATTTCCATTTTGCGGGCTACCGTGCGACAGGTGACGAATTGATTACTTTGATCCAAGCTGCCTTGCCGACGCCTTATAAGGTGGTGCAATTGCCGTGGTGGGTGTTCAACGCCATGGCGGTTTTCAACCCTATGATGCGGGAAATTGTGAAAATGCGCTATCTGTGGCAGGAGCCACATGAATTGGTGGACCCCAAACTGGATGCGATTTTAGGCCCGGATTTTGGCACGCCGTTTGATCGCGCCGTGGCGGAAACAACTTATAGTCTGTTGCCCGAACATGAATTGGCGAAAATCAAGGCTAAGCGTGCAGCTTAGTCCAAGCCGATGGCGGCGCGTACTTGGTGCGCGCTCCAGCCTTGCGCGCGCAGCTCCTTGAGGCTTTGTGCCTTTTTTGATTTGGACAGTTTTTCCGCCGCTTCATCGCGGATTAAATCATGGTGATGATAGAGCGGTTCGGGCAGATCAAAGAGTTTTTGCAACACACGATGGATCGATGTGGCAGCATATAGATCTTTGCCGCGGGTGATGTGGGTGATCTGTTGGGCGGCATCGTCTATCACCACGCTCAGATGATAGGAGGTTGGCGTATCCTTTCGCACCAAAATCACATCGCCCCAATTCATGGGATCAGCTTCAATGGTGCTGATTGTTTCAAGGTCGGCGTGAAGTTCACGCCATGTCAAAGCGCCGGTTTCCACTAGCGCTTTTTTCATATCCAGCCGCCAACTGTGCGGGATATTTTGCGCCAGTTTCTCTTCAACTTCGCTAGATGATAAATGGCGGCAGGTGCCTGGATAAATCGGCGCGCCGTCAGGATCGGTTTGGCCACTGGCATTTTTGCGAATATCTTTGCGGCTGCAAAAGCAGGGATAGATTAGGTCGCGCTGCCTTAGGGTGTCGGCAGCAGTACGATAGCGGTCGAAATGATCAGATTGTTTTTCTGGCGTGCCTTCAAATTCAAAGCCAATCCACTCCAAATCGGCAAGCATTTGAGACAGGAGTTCTGGTGTACAGCGGCCTTGATCAATATCTTCAATGCGCAGCAAGGTTTTTCCGTTAAATTGGCGCGCAATTTTGTTGGTCAGCAGCGCAGAATAGGCGTGACCTAAATGTAAATGGCCATTGGGGCTGGGCGCAAAGCGGAAAACGGGTTGTGTTTTTGCTGTCATAAGTCAAAGCTATTGAAAAGTTGCTTTCTTCATACACGAGCGAACGCCATGCATAAAGAACGATTGAAAAGCCGCGCGGCTTTAGAGGCGCATTTGGATGGGTTGGCTGCGTGCGATCCGCGCTTGAAATCTGTGATCGCCGACTGCGGCGAAGTGCCATTGCGCGAGTCGACCGATGGGTTTGAAGGCATGGCCAAGATTGTGGTGGGGCAGCAGGTGTCTGTTGCTGCCGCGTCTGCCATTTGGGGGCGCTTTGCAGCGCTTATGGAAAATGTGTGTGCCGCTGAGTTTTTAACTCATCCTGAAGAAAAAGTGCGTGGTGCCGGGCTGTCGGCCAGTAAATTTCGCACCCTGTGCGTTGTGGCAGAGGCTGAGCAATCTGGCGCGCTGCAGTTTGACCAGCTTGTGCATTTGCCGCCTCAGGAGGCGATTGAACAACTCACCAAGCTGAAGGGCATTGGCCCATGGACGGCAGAAATCTATTTGCTGTTTTGCTTGGGGCACCCCGATATTTTCCCCGCGGGTGATTTGGCGTTGCAAAAAATGGTGGGGCATATCAATGGGCTTGAAGATGTGCCAAAAGAAAAAGAAACGCGCGAGCTAACAGAAATCTGGTCGCCCTATCGCGGGGCGGCATCGCGATTAATGTGGCGCTATTTCGCTGTGCTGAAAGATAAAGAAGGTATTGTTTTATGAGTTCATCACTTGAATTGTCTGGCCCCACTTTGGCCCCTGCAAATGGGGCGCCTGCAAAAAAGCTTGTGATTTTGCTGCATGGATATGGTTCAGATGGGCAAGATCTAATCGGGCTTGGGCAATATTGGGCGAATGCCTTTCCGCATGTGGGATTTTATTCGCCCAATGCACCGCATCGATGCGGCATGAACCCGATGGGGTATGAATGGTTTCCGCTTAATGTGGAGCGGATCGGCGCAGATTATACGCGCGGCGCAGAAAGCGCTTATCCGACTGTGCGTGACTATGTGTTGGCGCGGACTGAAGAAGCAGGGCTGAAGCTTGGCGATGTGGTTCTTGCTGGCTTTTCCCAAGGGGCGATGATGGCGCTTTACACCGGTTTGCGGTTTGAAACGCCGCTGGCGGGCATCCTTGCCTTCTCCGGCAAAATGGTTGATGTGGAAAATGCGGCTGACGCCATTAAATCCAAACCGCCTGTTTGCCTTGTGCATGGCGAAGTTGATGATGTTGTGCCGATTGCTGGCAGTGTTGAGGCTGCGTCTGCTTTGGAAGCGCAAGGGCTTGATGTGCGTTTGAAGAAATGTCCGGGCACAGGACATGGTATTTCCATGGATGGGCTTGAATTTGCCGCAGAGTTTTTAAGCAAGCAATTGAGTTGATGGGCTGATTTCTATAGCAGTGCAAAGCAGCATCGTCGTAAAAATGGAACAAAGACTTCACATATATGACATGTTCTGCCTACAATAGTTAAGGCAAGTTCATAACGAGTGATTCCATTTTAAGGAGGAAGGCGTGACCCTGCATGTGTCACCCGAATCTCTTCCGGCGCTGGTACTCAATGCTGACTATCGGCCCCTGAGTTATTATCCACTGTCTCTATGGTCCTGGCAGGACGCGATTAAAGCTGTTTGCCTTGAACGTGTGAACATTGTTTCCAACTATGATCGGGTGATCAAAAGCCCAAGTTTTGAGATGCAACTGCCTAGCGTGGTGAGCCTCAAATCCTATGTAAAGCCAACAGGTAATCCCGCCTTTACGCGCTTTAATGTGTTTTTGCGCGATCATTTTGAATGTCAATATTGTCATTCAAAGGATGATCTGACCTTTGATCATTTGATCCCGCGCTCACGGGGTGGGCGCACCACTTGGGACAATGTGGTGACAGCCTGTTCGCCCTGTAATTTGCGCAAAGCCAATAAGATGCCGAAAGACATCAATATGTGGCCGACGCAAATGCCTTATCGGCCGACCACTTTTGATTTGCAGGCCAATGGCCGCAAATTTCCACCCAACCATTTGCATGAGAGTTGGATGGATTATCTTTATTGGGATATTGAGCTCGAGCCTTAGGCGATTTTTTGCACGCTCTTTTTGGTCGCCAGCGCAAAGATAGCGGCAATGACCAGCGACACGATTGCG
Organism: Maritalea sp. S77; assembly: GCF_049801075.1. Lineage (NCBI taxonomy): Bacteria > Pseudomonadati > Pseudomonadota > Alphaproteobacteria > Hyphomicrobiales > Devosiaceae > Maritalea > Maritalea sp. S77. The sequence continues at coordinate 58,179 of NZ_JBNAGG010000006.1, forward strand.
TTCATGCCGGCAAAGCTGAGGCCGAAGAAGCGCACGCTTGCGCGGTCACATGGCACGACGCGTGAGCCGTCAATATCGCTTAGCTGGTCAAGGCTGATGCCGCCGCCAATGCCGGTGCAGGTATCTGGTCCCGGCCAAAAACCCCATTCCACACCTGCGTGATAGCCCGCTTGATAAGTGCTCCACAAAAAGATGATCAACATGGCCGAGACCAGTGTAGTGATCATGATTTTTGAGAGCTTTTTCCAAAAAATCAGCGCCAGCAGCAAAATCGGGATGGCAACGTAATAGGGATTGCGCTGGGCATAGCACAATTCGCAGGGCTGGTAATTCATCACATATTGGAAGAAATAGACGCTGATAATTGTCAGTGTCGACAGGCCAAAACCTAAGACGGTAAGATTTTTCACACTTAGATTGTTCATGGCCTATTTTCCCCCATTAGAACAAGAATTTGACAGCTATAAAGCCACCCACCAGCAAGGCGCAGCCCAAAAAGAACATGAGGCCCAAGCGTTTTTCGATGAATTCTTTGATGGGTGGGCCGAAGAAATAAAGAAGCCCCGCCACAATGAAAAAGCGCAGGCCGCGCGCTACTATGGAAGACAAGATAAATATGGGCAGATTAAGGCCAGTTGCGCCAGAGGCGATGGTGATCACTTTATAGGGGAAAGGTGTGAGGCCAAAAACGAAGACAATCAGCAAACCCCATTCGTTGAAAGCTTCTTGGAAAGCCTCGAATTTATGCCAATAGCCATAAAGTTCGAGGATGGGTTGTGCCACGGCTTCCAGCAAAAAAGCGCCAATGAAATAACCCAATAGACCGCCGAGAACGGAGGTGATGGTGCAGATGAGTGCAAAGCGCCATGCGGATTCGCGTTTGGCGAGCACCATGGGAATCAACATGATGTCTGGGGGAATCGGGAAGAAAGAACTTTCCGCAAATGAAATTGCGCCCAACGCCTTTGGCGCATCTTTTGAGGCGCCTAATGCCAAGACCCAGTCATAAAGTTTTCTAATCACGCATGCATCCTTAAATTCTGCCCGAGAAATCGGGTGAAAAGTGGGTTTAGATGTAAAGAGTTTCAATTTAGTGTCAATCAGTGATTGACGGGGGCGAAACTTTACGATATTTCGCATGCCCAACACCTTAGTGCGGGTGTGGCGGAACTGGTAGACGCGCGGGATTCAAAATCCCGTTCCTTCGGGAGTGGGGGTTCGATTCCCTCCACCCGCACCAATATATCTCTTCTTTAAATTTCTCCTAAAACACAAATAAAACAAACGCTTGTCGCGTTGGGTTTTGTTTTGCGCTGCGTTTGCACTTTTTGTGCGTGCGAAGGCTGCATCTGGCCTTCATGTGCTGTTCAGGTTCACTTCTTTATGTGAGAGGCAGAGCCAATTGGCTCGGTAAATATGCGACGGAAAACAGGGCGTTTTGGTGATCCTTGGCCATAAATTCGAAGCCTTTATGGAACCGAACTCCCCGCGAAACATTCTTATATGGACATCTGCATATCAGATCATATGCAGAATTGTGACATGCGAGACAGGTTGTTTCGGCGAGCCCGCATATGAGTCGGATGACTTCTCGAAACCATAAGGAGCGTGCCAATGCGCAACGCGATTTTGAAGAATACCATGCTGGCGATGTTGAGCATCGCGCCTATGCAAGCCATAGCACAGGATGCACCCAACCAGGACGTGCCAGCCCAAGAAGCCCCAGCTGAAGAAACACAAGCAACTGAAGCACCTGCACAAGATATGCAGGACCAAGCTGGGGTTGCTGAACTGATGGTGGCGTATGAACAATATGCTGAAGCACGGATCAATCTTACCGAAGTGCAGGCCGACGGTGGCGATGTCGCCGTTGCTGCCAGCAATTTGGGTATGGCACGTGAAAATTTGAGCGATGCATGCCGTGTTTTAGAGGCACCTGATCTGGCGACTTGTTTGGATCAATATATTCCACCGGAAATGCGCCTGCCAGATGATTTGGCGCCGATCGATATCGAGCCAACCCCAGAAGCTGAAGCGGAAGTGCCGGTTGAGACGCAATCTGAACCTGAACCGGTGATGGAAAGCGACCCTGAGCCAGTGATGGAAAGCGAAGAGGCCGCGCCTGAAGCTAATGCAGAAAGTGACGCACAGACAGAAGTGCAAGCGGATGCGGAAGCTGTTGAAGAGCCTGTAAGTGAAGAGGCGCCGGTTGAAAGCCAAGATGAAATGAGCGCTGATGACAGTGCGCCGGAACTTATCGCGGCGTATGAGGCATATGCGGCTGCACGTATTTCATCCACTCAAGCTGATGCGGCTGGCGAAGACAGTTCAGCGGCAGCGGATGCTGTGCTTAATGCGCGTTTAGACCTTGAAGCAATTTGTGCTGAGTTGGGCGCGCCGGACCTTGCAGCGTGCCTAGATGAATATGTGCCTGCTGAGATGCGTTTGCCAAATGATTTGGCACCGCTTGAGATGAATTCCGGTGAGGCCACTTCAGAGGAGCAGACGCAAGAAGCTGATGTTCAGGAAGGCGAACAGGCGGCTACTGAAGGCGAAGTAGCGCCTGTAGAAGAGCAGCCAACTGAGCCGTTGGAGCAAGTTGAAGGCGAGGAAACATCTGAAGAAGACGTTGCCCCTGTGCTTGATAGTGCGAAGGAAGAGCCTGCGCCCGTGCCTGCTGAAGAAGCTGAAACGGATGCAAATGCTGAGGCAGAAACCGATGGTGAAACTGCGGTTGAAACAGACGCTGATGCTGAGGTGAAAGCCGATGCGCCACCGCCACAGGATGATGCTGAAGCCCAAGCGGAAGCTGCGCCGAAAGAAATTACTTCAATCACCGCGGAAGAAGGTGAGCGGGTTTCTGAGGAAGAGAAAGTTGAAGCTGCCGCGGCACGCAGTGCGCCTAAAGATGCGAAAGTTGTGCAGGAAAACGACTCTGATTTCCGGATTGTGTTCCAGTTCAACAACCAGGTGATTGTCGAGAACAAAGATAATGAGCGGTTGGAGCAAGGCTCTGACGAGACTTATATCGAGCGTTTGCGCAATGGCCGCACCCGCGAAACCATTGTGCGTGCTGATGCCACAGAAATCGTGACCATCTACAACCGCAATGGGGACATTATTCGCCGCTCGCGTTTTGCGCCAGATGGTCGTGAATATGTGCTTGTCTATGTGGACGAGACCTATGAGGAAGACTTGCTGGAATGGCGTGACCCTGCACTTGATCTTGGTCCATTGCGTCTCGATATCCCAGTGTCAGAATATGTGTTGGATGCAGACGAGGCAGATGAAGACGAGTTGGTTCAATTCCTTGATCAGCCGCCACTGGAACGTGTGCAGCGTCTATATTCCATCAATGAAGTAAAACGCTCTGCGCGTATTCGGGATATGGTGCGTCGCCTAGAGGTCGGTGGTCTGACCTTTGATACAGCGAAAGCCACGATCTCTACCAATCAAATCGATAGTTTGACCAATGTGGCCAATGCGATGCTTGATTTGTTGGATGAAAACCCTGCGGAAACCTTCTTGATTGAAGGGCACACGGACGCTGTTGGTGGTGAGGTTTACAACCTTGAGCTGTCAGACCGTCGTGCGGAGACCGTCGCGGTGATCTTGACCCAGGCCTTCGGCATTCCGCCAGAGAACTTGGCAACCCAAGGCTATGGCGAGCGCTATTTGAAAGTGCGTACGCAAGAAGCGGACCGTCGGAACAGACGGGTGACCATTAAGCGGATTACGCCGCTGGTCTCCCCCGTTGCCCGCCGCTAAATGAAATGAAGCCCCTGCAACTTTGCAGGGGCTTTTTTATTGCTCGTTGAGCGCGCCCAACATGTCATGGGTCAGTTTGCCGAAGCCAAATTCTGACCGTTTGATGTTGCCGATATTGGTTGCGAACGCGAAGGATGCGTTGGTTTTGGGATCATTGACCAAAAAGGCGTACCACATTGTGTTTGAACCGTTGTGGAACAGGCTTAATCGCCCATCTTCGCTAAAGCTCATCCAAATCCAGCCTGCCGCGTAAGGCGGGTGATTTTCGTTTATTTGCTGTGGCGATGTGTGCAGCGCTTTTGCCGTTTCAGCGGAAATATAGTCGCTTGTGCCTGCATCAATGGCCAGATGAGCTTGGCCATATTTTGCCAGATCTGCCAAACTCATATGTACGATGCCTGCAGGCCCCATAATGGCTGAATTGTCAGCATTGGAAGAGGTCGGGTCCATCGCCTGGGTCAACACCATCAGTTTTTTGGCATGGCCCCACGGGTTTTGGCCTTGAGGTGGACCAAAGCCGGCGCTGGTCAATTTCAGTGGTTCAAACACTTCCTCTCGCACCAATTGTTCCCACGATTTTCCGGCTCGCTGCACTGCCAATTGCCCAGCGATGGTGTAGCCAACATTGGAATATTCGAAATTTGTGCCGGGGGTAGTTTCTGGTGCTTTTTGCAAAATGCTCAACACAGCGTCTTGCCTTGCACTGTCTAGTTCAGCTTGGTTTTCGAAATCTCGATTGGCGAGAACTTTCAGCCCAAAATTTGTTTTTGCGCCGCTAGTGTGATGCAGCAATTGGCTCATGGTGACTGTGCGCCAAGCGGGGTCAAAATTTTCAGCTTGCTCAGGCCACAAATCTGTAATGCTATCGGAAAGATTTAGCTTACCCTGATCGGCCAAGCGGCCAATCATAGTCGCAGTGATGGATTTGGTGATGGAGCCGATATGCCAAACATCATTTGCGTCAATAGAAAATTCTGTGTCTTTGCGTTGAAGTCCGCTGTGCGACTCGGCGACAATATTGCCATTCTGCATCACGACGCCGCCATTGCCGATTTGTCCGGCATCTTGCAGAATCTGAGGCAAGCGGTCATCCATCATTTTTTGCAGATTTGCATTTGTGTTTTGATCTTGGGCATGAGCGCTCATGAACAGGCCTTTCGAGCTTAATGTAGTAATAAAAATCAGGGGAATTAGCTGGGGAATTTTGGATAAGTACATCATTTTTGCCTTAAGTAATTGTTTTATATTAAAATATATGAAAGTTATTTAATATGAGTCAGCCGCCTATTCAAGATCGCCCGGATACATTTATTTTAGATCGGCCAGAGCAATTGCGCGTGCTGGGGGCGACAGCCACGCATGATGTTTTTATCGGGCTGTTGAATATCCGTGAGGGGGGCGTGGCAGATATTGCCAGGGCGATTGGTCGAAGCCCGCATAGTCTATATCACCATATTGAAAAGCTGGTGGATGTGGGGCTGGTTTTGCCAGCTGGTGAACGCCGATCGGGCGCACGCACAGAGCAACTTTATCGACCAGTCGCACATTTGTTGCAAACAGATCCGGATAATGATGATCCAGACTATCTGGCCGCTATTGCAGAGAATGCAAGAGCCGATTTTCGCCGCGCAGGGAAAGCTGCAACGTTCGCATTGGAGCATGGGTTGGCTAAACGGCAGCCGGGCGAAGCAAACATTGCTTCTTTGCAGTTCACGGTGCCTTTGAATGATAAACAGAGACAGCGTTTGTTGTCACGGCTAAATGCAGTGGTGGATGAGTTCACCAGTGAGCTAGAAGAAGAGGAAGGTGCGCCTCTTCATTTGGTGACATTGGGGTTAAGCCCGCTGAAATCCTCATAGCACAGTTTTTAGGCGCGAGTGCCGCAGAGCCAATTAGTCGGACTTTTGCGATGCAATCTCCCTCATGCTCTCGCTCACCTTTTTCTCCCATTCGTCAACGGATTCCCTCACGCGCGTCATATATTGCTCATTCTCGGTGGCGGGCACATTGACTTGCCAGAGTTCTGCCATTTCCACCATAAATTTGCGGTCTACGCTTTCAAATTCATCAACCATTTGCTGGGCGATATCCCTTTTGTGTCCCAAGGCTTCCAAGCTCGACCGTGAGGCGCGGATAGAACTGTCATAGGTTTCGCGAATAATGTCGCGACATCCATGTGCCCAGAGGTCGTAAACATGGTTCCGATCAAGGGCGCGGGCAATCACATGCACATGCGGATAATTTTTGATGACATAATGGGCCAAGTCCGTGATGGCTTGCTTGTCATCAATTGCGATGACCAACATTTTCGCGTGTTCGATGCCTGCTGCGTGCATAAGGTCGGGCCGCGTGGCATCGCCGAAATACACTTTCAAGCCGAATTGCCGTAGCATCGCCAATTGTTCTGAGCTGTAATCCACCACGGTGGGTTGATAACCTGCCGCCCGCAATACTCTGTTGACGATACCGCCAAATCTGCCATGCCCTGCAATAATCACACCGTTGGTTTCTTCAATTTCATCAGCGGGCCGATCTTGCCCGCGGGCATAAATCGGCGCGATCACGCGGTCATAGATGATGAAAATGAAGGGGGTGAGCATCATGGATAGTGCCACCACCATCAGGAGCATTTGCGATAGTTCTTCAGACAGGATGAAGTTTGAAACGGAGAAGGAAAGTAGCACAAACCCAAATTCACCGGCTTGGGCTAAGCCTAGGCCATAAAGCCATTTATTTTCGCCCTTCAATCCAAACAACCGTGCCAACGCAAGCATGACAATCATCTTCAGCGCAATCAGGCCCAGTGTCAGCCCCATAATCAGCGCGAAATTATTAGCGAGATAGCCAAAGCTGATCCCCGCGCCAATGGTGATGAAAAACACACCAAGGAAAAGACCTTTAAATGGGTCAATATCGCTTTCGAGCTCGTGGCGATATTCGCTGTTCGCCATCACCACGCCAGCAAGGAAAGTGCCGAGAGCTGGCGACAGGCCAACCAATGACATGAGCAGGGCGATCCCCAGCACTAACATCAGGGCGGTTGCGATCAACAGCTCCCGCAATCTGGCTTTTGCGACATAGCGGAAAATAGGATTGGTGAGCAAAACACCGCCGATGATCACAACGGCAATGGCCGCGAGCGTCACCAGTGCGGTTTGCCAACCTTCAAGGCCGCTCACAAGGCTCAGGCTTTCGCCGTGCCCATCGTCGCCATGGTGCCCCGCCGACATCAGCTCGGGCAGGGCGAGTAGGGGGATTAAGGCCAGCATGGGGATAACCGCAATGTCTTGGAACAACAAAGTTGAAAAGCTCGCGCGCCCGCCATCGCTGCGCATTAAACCTTTTTCATTCAGCGTTTGATTGACAATCGCGGTGGATGAAAGCGCAAAAATAAGCCCAATCGCGATGGCAGATTGCCACGCAACGCCGATGAGCAGCGACACACCAGCGATAGCGGTGGCGGTGAGTAAAACTTGTGCGCCGCCAAGCAAAAATATCTGCCCACGCATTTCCCATAGGCTTTTGGGGCTCATTTCTAAGCCAACAATAAACAACATCATGACCACGCCAAATTCGGCGAAGTGCTGCAGTGAGGTGATGTCTGCTTCAACATAACTCAGAATGGGAGCGACGATGATGCCTGCGATCAGATATCCCAACACCGACCCCAGCCCAAGGCGCGTTGCAATGGGAACACAAATCGCGCCCGACAAAAACAAAATGAATGCGATCAACATAAATTCGACGGTCACAATATTTCCCCTATCCTTGATATCCCCAGCTCCACAGCTAGTTTGGAGCGGCTTTCGGCAAACCGTCAAATGGTTTCAGGTAGATTTTGCCCGCCTTGCTTATATTTGTGGCGATTGGCGCAAAAAAATGTCGCAATCGCCCGGCAGTGATTGCATGCCGGAGCCGCCAAGGTTAGAACTGGTGCCACATATTTTTGGGTCGGGGTTTTCATGCGTTCTTTTTGCCGTGTCATTTTGCTCGTCTTGACATTTTTGTTGGGCGCAGGGCCAAGCTTTGCTTTGCCGCAATTGCTATTGGATATGCGCACGGGTGAGGTTTTGTTTGAAAGCGAAGCGGGTCGCCCTTGGCATCCTGCCTCGTTGACCAAATTGATGACGGCCTACGCCGCTTTTGAGGCGATTGCCTCTGGGCGGGTGACGCTCGATACACCCGTGGTGATGAGTGAAAACGCCCTTAAGGCACCACCAAGTAAAATGGGTTTTCCCGTCGGAACAGCGGTTACGCTCGAAGATGCGCTTTATTTGATGTTGGTTAAATCAGCCAACGATGTGGCCACCGCCATTGGCGAAACCATCGGCGGTTCGGAGCCAGATTTTGTGCGCCTGATGAACAGCCATGCCGCCAATCTGGGGCTAACTGCCACGCGCTTTGCCAACTCACATGGATTGCATGATCCAAACCAAGTCACCTCCGCGCGCGATATTGCAATTTTGGCCTTTGTGATCCGATCTCGCTATCCGCAATATGATGAAATATTTGAGACCCGCGCGATTAAGTTCGGCAATTCGACCTTAAAATCGTTCAATGTGCTGCTGGAGAAGTTTCGCGGCACCACAGGCATGAAAACCGGCTATGTATGTTCATCAGGGCTCAATATTGTTGCCACGGCTGAGCGCAATGGTCGCGAGTTAATGGCGGTTGTGTTTGGCGGCGTTTCGGCGCGTGAACGTGGCGAATTGGCTGCGCTGTTGTTGGAACGTGGCTTTCAAGGGCGCTATGGCGGCACCCGCAAAAGTGTGACGGCCATTGCAAATTTGGCCATGTCGCCTCCGGACCGCCGCCCGGAAATGTGTGGCGCTGATGCGAAGGCATATTTGACGGCCCGCAAAGCGGCATTTCCTTTTGGGTTGGAAGGTCAGATCAGCTATTTGAACGATGACGTGCCGCGCAAAGTGGTGCGGGTGACCACATTGGGTAAGTTGGTGAATGTGGAATTGCCACGGCCTCGGCCTGCTTATGCCTTTGTGCCAAAGCCGATTGAATTGCCACGCCCTCGACCAGTGGTTCTACGCTGATTTTTCGCGTCGATAATGCATTTCTAACTCGATCAGCTTTTGCTTCCGCCAGAGGCCGCCGCCATAACCAGTGAGCTGTCCGTCCGCCCCGATCACGCGATGGCAGGGGATGATCACTGCAATTTGGTTGGCGCCATTTGCGCGAGCAACGGCGCGCGCCGCAGTGGGATTGCCCAAGCGTTTCGCCAATGCGCCATAGCTTACGGTTTCTCCGGCAGGAATTGTCTGTAACATCTGCCACACTGTTTGGGTGAAGGCGGAGCCATGTAGGGCTAGTTTTAGGTCAAATGTGGGGCGTTTACCGTCAAAGAACTCCAGCATTTGTCGCTGGGTTTCCTCGATGATCGGCGTTGTGCCGAAGCCCATTTGCCCCTTGGCGGCTTTGAATAATTTCTTCAATTCGGTGGACAGTGCTTTGCGGTCGTGAAACTCCAGCAAATGCAAGTGAGCTTCGTCGGCCACGGCAATCATGGTGCCCAAGGGCGTGTCGAACCAATCTGCTTTAAGCGGCGCATCGGCACTAAAGTCTTTTGGCTTTAGACCAATATTTTTCGCAAAGGCGGTGCGGAACGCGCTGGGCGATGAAAAGCCCGCATCCAGTTGAGCTTCGATCATCTTGCCGCCGTCCTTCAGCGTGGTGAAGCTGTTGCGCAGGCGGGTCAGCCGCGCCATTTCCAAAAAAGTGATGCCGAACTGGCGTTTGAACGCACGCCGCACGGTAGAGGGGTCAAAACCCAAACGGGTGATGTCGCTTTCCTGCCAAAAATGATCGGGACGCTCTTCAAGCGCCGTTACCAATGTGCGGATGGCTTTGTTGCCCTCAGCTTCGCTGGTGGTGGGATGGCACTTTTTGCATGCGCGAAACCCCATCTCAAGCGCTTCGCTTGCGGTTTCAAAAAAGGTGCAATTTTCGCGTTTTGGTTTTCGTGCCGGGCAGGTGAGTCGACAGAAAATGCCCGTGGAAGATACAGCGACAAACACACGACCATCATAGGATGGATCGCGGTTGAGAAGGGCCTGATAAAGTTGATCGTCATTTGGTAATTGAAATAGCATGGTCACATCTTATCGTAAGATTTGTGACAGGTCTGTCTCAATTCGGGCGTCTAATTATTTTTGGATCAGAAAACGGATTACGCCATCTTCCGTGCTGTGTTCAGTAAGGGTGAAGCCTTGCTTGTTGCACATATTGGGAATGTCGATGGACGCCAACGGGTCGGTTGCTAAGAGTGTGATTGATTGACCGGCCGCAATCTCGGCCAATGCTTTCTCTGCTTTTATAACAGGCAGGGGGCAGTTTAGCCCCCTTGTATCAACGAGCCGCTCGCTCATTTTGCGAGACCAAGCACCCAATAGGTGCCATAGGTCGAGTTCGCATCATAATGCACGGCGATGGCTGCTTTGGAAGCGAATGGGTTCAAGAGGACTTTTGAGTCCTTGGCGCTGTTGCGCCATCCGGAAAATGTGTCAGCAAAGGTGGCATAGCCCGCGCTGGTGAGGCTGGCTGTTTCGCCGGGCACATTCAAAGGCTTAGTGGCCGCTTGGCTGTTGCCGTTCTTTGCGTAGGCCACGGCAGCGTCTTGTGCTTTCACCTGCACATTTGCGTCCAAGGTCAGCATGTTGAGGCCATTGGCTGTGCGATATTGGTTGATTAGGTTCAGCGCGGCTTGCCGATCCAATTGCGGATTGTTTGTGTCCATCCGCGCTGTCAAAGCCGCTGGCAATTGACTGGTCATGGTGGTGCAGGCTGCCAATGGCAACATCAAAACTAATCCAAGCAATAATTTACGCATAAAAACTCCCAACCGCATCATCGCAAATGGCTCATATCAGAACCCACAAAAAACAGCCAGCAAAGCTTTGCTGGCTGCGGCAAAATTGCCTGATAAGTGCGGCGGAAATGAGATGATCAACTGGCGCGATCGATGCGGGTTGTAAAGCAACTATAGGCCGCAGATCGAATGTGGATGAAGGCAACATCCTGATAAGCAAATATCTTTTCGGCTTGTTCCAGTAATTCCTTCACCTTCACGATCTGACCCGTGCGATAATCAATTTTCTCATCTGCCGAATAGCCTCGGATCAGAAACTGCTCGCGTTCGGCAATCACGGGTGGCAGCGCGCCATTTTTATCTTCAAAACGCTGGCAATTGTCTTCGCAGATGAAAATCGGACCGATCTCAGAGAAAGCGCCAATTGATTGAAAGGGCTTGTAAGCCCCGAGCAGAACGCCCTTACCCTCGGGGATGTTTTTCAGACAATGGCGACAGGGCGCGCCGCCGTCAGAAATGCGGTGTTCTGGTAGAAGACCGTGAGCGTCGGTGCCGCCATTGCGCCAGTTGTTGGCTATTTCGGTCGGAATCGCGGTGAATTTGATCGACATATATATGCTCCTTTTTGAAGGAAAATTGCGCAAGGTGCGTCGAAACTCGACCCGATTTTTACATTGCGACTTTTTGCGTTTTCGCTTCGTTGATTGCTTCGAGCAATCGGGCCACGCCAATCTCCAAGGACTGATCATTGATGATCTGGGTTTGCGGCAAGCTGGGGTCGATGTCGTCTACTTTGCGGTTGAGCCGCTGGGTGATTTCTTCTTTGGTTTCCCGGCCACGGCCCGCAAGGCGTTCGGCACGCAAGGCCAGTGGCGCGGTGATGTTGATCACGTGGATTGGATATTTTTGATGGGCGATCGGCAATTGTTTGCGCGACGTATTGCAGATCAGCGTTTTACCAGCGCGCAATTCATCCTCAATGGTTTTCGGGATGATGTAGCCGAGGCCGTGGGCGCGCCAGTGCAAAGCGAAATCGCCCTGCTGCACCATCTCTTCATATTGGGTTTCGCTGATGGTGCCGTGATCTTCCAGTTCAGCCATCGCCTCACGGGTGATTAGGCGGCGCACAAAGCCGATATTGGGATCTTGGCTGAGCGCGTCGGCCGCGCCCGCCATCAAAGTGTCTTTGCCTGCGCCAGAAGGGCCAACGACAAAAATCAAAATGCCCTTAAAAGCGTCCGACATATTGCGTTCCTTAGATTACGCGTTGGCCGTCGCGCCATACCGCACGTACGATCGGCACGCCATCTTCAGGCAAATGCACGCGGGCAAAATCAGCTTTTTTGCCCACAGCAATTTCACCGCGGTCGTCAAGGCCTGCAGCTCGGGCAGGGTTGAGCGAGACTTTGGCAATGGCGTGGGGCAGGCTGATTTGCTCTACATTCTCTGCCAGTTTGAACGCACCTTGCATCAAGGAGAAGGGCACATAGTCTGAGCTTAGAACGTCCAGCAAACCTTCTTTGGCCAAATCGGTGGCGGAAATATTGCCTGAGTGCGATTTGCCACGCACCACGTTTGGTGCACCCATCAGGATCGCTAGGTTCGCATCGCGAGAGGCTTTCGCCGCTTCAATGGTGGTTGGGAATTCGGCAATGGCTACGCCATCACGTTTGGCTTCGTCCACATGTTCTGCTGTCGCATCATCATGGCTGGCAAGGGCCAAGCCAATCTCATGCCCGCGTTTAACAATTGCCTGGCGGTTCGGCGCAGAAAATTGCTCATGCTCGGCGATACGTGCGGCGATGAAATGTTCCATCTCCGCATCGCTCATGCCGGTTTTGCCTTGGTAATAAAGGTAATATTGTTCCAACTGCATAAATTGGCGTTGGCCCGGCGTGTGGTCCATCAGGGAGGCCAGTTTCACCAGTTCATTTTGGCAATATTGCTCAAACTGCTCCAAAGCATCATGGCTGGACAATTCGCAGCGCAAATGGATCAAGTGATCTGAGCGGAGGCGTTTTTCCGCCTTGGCCTTGGTGATGGCGCCCACCAACACATCGACGTGCTCGCCCATATTTTTCATATCAGTATCAGAGCCGATCCGCACCGCGTCGAACACGGTGGTTATACCTGATGAAGTGACTTGCGCATCATGGGCATGCAACGCGGCCATCGGGTCCCAGAATACACCGGGCCGGGGGCGGTAGTGGCTTTCCAAATGATCAGTATGCAATTCAACCAGGCCCGGCACCAGATAGTCGCCGTCAAAATCGAGGCCAGTGTCGCCTGTGCTTGCCATGTCGGCGATCACACCGTCTTGAACGTTTAAGGCGCCTGTCATTTCGCTGTCTGCAAGGATCAGCTTTGCATTTTTAATGCTTAGATTTTCATTCATTTCATCTCAGCTTTCGTTCAGCCCTTTAAAGGGAAATCTTCTAATCGAACAACAGGCGCGCCTTGTTCTGGCTCGTGATATAGCGCCAAATTGTTGAAGGTGTAGGTGCGTTCCAGCTCTTCCGCAAACCAATGCTGCGCGGCTTCAAAAAGCATCTTGCCTGCCAGTTCATCCACTTGCCCCGTTAGGGTCAAATGCATTTTGAACTGCTCGCTCACATAAGGGTAACCCCATTTATCCAGTAGCTCGATCTGGCGTTCATTGAGGCCAGAAGCGATGCGTTCTTGCCGTTTTTCTTGGCTAAGTGGCGCGCGATAGCGATCAAAATGGCGCACCACTTTTTGCGCAAATTTGGTCAATTCTTCGCTTTGTTGCGCAGGGACCATGGCGATAAATTTGCCGATTTGATGCAGTTTTAGCGCGCCGATTTCGACAGGTTTTTGCACATTGGCAAATGCTCTTAGCTCCCGCCGTAGCGAATCGATATTGGTGTTGGGGGCCAAATGGAACGGTGCTTTGATGGTGGCATGAAAGCCATAACGCCGCGGCGAGGCCGTAAACCGATATTGGTCAACTGGCGTCATGCCGTTGATTGATGGCTGCGCCAACTCACCTTTTTGATGGCAATCGCGCCCAAGCCATTGGCTGGCTTTTTGCCACAAAGAGTCATTTGTGGCTGGCGCATAATATATCGCATAACGCTCAGACATGAGGGACCTTAAGAATTGGAAGGCGTGAACTCGCGCCTTCGCATAGTCTATTTAAATGTCAGCAATTTGACAGTCATTTATTTCGCCAATTTATGCTGCACGTTGCACCGCGAATTTGGTGACATCGATCACGCGATCTGCCACCTTGTCGCGCGTATCCGCATCGTGAAAAATGCCCAGCATGGCGGTGCCATTGGCTTTGCGTTCTTCAATTAGCGACAGCACAACCTGCCGATTGGCTGCATCAAGTGAAGCTGTTGGCTCATCGAGCAGCAGCAATTTGTGCTCACCCATAAAGCCGCGGGCAATGTTCACCCGTTGCTGTTCGCCGCCAGAGAAAGTGGCGGGGGGCAGGCCCCACAAATGCTCAGGGATATTGAGCTGACTAAGCATTTTGGCGGCCTTTTCTTGGGCAACTTCTTCGCTGTGCCCCCATTGGCGGGCCACTTGTGCCACCAAATCAAGGGCAGACACGCGAGGAATTGCCGAGAGGAACTGACTCACATAGCCGATAGTGGATTGGCGCAAGCGCAAGATCTCGCGCGGTGAGGCGGTGACCAAATCGGTGTGCTGATCGCCATGGGCAATGATGATTTCGCCTGCATCGGCAGCATAGTTGCCATAGATCATTTTCAGCAAGGTGGATTTGCCCGCGCCTGACGGGCCGCCAAGCACCACACATTCGCCAGCGAAAACTTCAAATCCTGCCCCGTCCATAACGGGCAATTGCAAGCCATTTTGCAAATGCATCACGAAGGATTTGGTCAAGTTTTGAACACTCAAAATCTTTTGTTGCATTGGATTAACTCCCCACATGCAGAATGGATGACACCAGCAATTGCGTATAGGCTTGGTGCGGGTCATCTAGAACTTGGTCGGTTAGACCTTGCTCAATCACCTTGCCGTCTTTCATCACCATAATGCGGTCTGACAACAAACGTGCGACGGCCAGATCGTGGGTGACGATAATGATGGAGAGGCCAAGTTCCGAGACCAAACGACGAATCAAATCGAGCAGGCGCGCCTGCACCGATACGTCGAGACCACCAGTTGGCTCGTCCATAAACACCAGACGTGGGTTGGTCACCAGATTGCGGGCAATTTGCAGCCGCTGCTGCATGCCACCTGAGAAAGTGCGGGGGGCATCGTCGATACGATCCGCTTGAATTTCCACTTTCTCCAGCCAGTCGAGGGCGGTGTCGCGGATCTTGCCATAATGGCGGTCGCCTAGTGCCATCAAGCGTTCACCCACATTGGCACCGGCCGACACATTCATGCGCAACCCATCGCGGGGGTGCTGGCGCACAAAGCCCCAATCGGTGCGCAGCAAAATGCGCTGTTGGGCTTCGCTCATCTCATACAGATTGTCCATCTGTCCCTTGCGGCCACGATAATAGACCGCCCCGTCGGTCGGGATGATTTGAGTGGAAAGGCAATTGAGCAGGGTGGTTTTGCCCGAGCCGCTTTCGCCCACAATCGCCAGCACTTCGCCGGGATAAAGGTCGAAATTGACATCCTTACAGCCCAGATGCTGGCCATAAAAATGCGATAGATTTTTCACGCTCAACAAAGGCAAGTCTTGATCAAGGCTCATTGCATGCGCTCCTTATAGTCGGCATTGAGCGGGCCAAGATGGCCTTCGCTCTGGCGGGTTTCGCAATAATCACTGTCCGAGCACACAAACATATTGTTGCCTGCATCATCCAAAATCACCTCGTCAAAATAGACGCCTTCTGCGCCGCACATGGCGCATTTGGTGTCGGGCCATTCCTGAATGGTGAAGGGATGATCTTCAAAATCGAGGCTCACCACATCGGTGTAAGGCGGCAGTGCGTAAATCCGTTTTTCGCGGCCTGCACCGAACAATTGCAAGGCTTTGGATTTGTGCATTTTCGGGTTGTCGAATTTGGGTGTCGGTGACGGGTCCATCACATAGCGACCTTCCACCATCACAGGATAAGCATAAGTGGTGGCGATGTGGCCGTGGGTGGCGATATCTTCATAAAGCTTCACATGGATCAGGCCATATTCGCTCAAGGCGTGCATTTTGCGGGTTTCGGTTTCCCGTGGTTCCAAAAAGCGCAGCGGCTCGGGAATGGGCACTTGATAAACCAGCGTTTGATGCTCTTGCAGTTCCTCTTCCGGAATGCGGTGCCGAGTTTGAATCACGGTCGCTTCGCTGGTGTGGGTTGTTAGGTCCACATTGGCGGTTTTGGCGAAGAAATTACGGATCGAGACCGCATTTGTGGTGTCGTCCGCGCCTTGGTCGATCACTTTAAGAATATCGCTTTCGCCCAAAACTGAGGCCGTGACCTGCACGCCGCCGGTGCCCCAGCCATAGGGCATAGGCATTTCGCGCGCAGCGAATGGCACTTGATAGCCGGGCACCGCGATGCCTTTCAGGATCGCGCGGCGAATCATGCGTTTGGTCTGTTCATCGAGATAGGCAAAATTGTAGGCCGGGGCCTCATTGGTCAATTGATCAAGGCTCATTGGGCCGCCTCCATTTTTGGCGCGTCGTCGTCGCCAATTTCCTTTTGCTGCGCGTCAAATTCCTTGCGCATGGTGCGGATCAGGTCCAATTCGGCTTGGAAATCCACATAGTGCGGCAGCTTCAAATGCTCCACAAAGCCTGTGGCTTGAATATTATCGGAGTGTGACAGCACAAACTCCTGATCTTGTGCCGGGGCGGAAAATTCTTCGCCCAGCTCTTTCCAGCGGAGCGAGCGATCCACCAGTGCCATCGACATGGCTTTGCGTTCCGCTTGCCCGAACACCAGGCCGTAGCCGCGGGTGAACGCAGGTGGCGCTTTGGCGCTGCCTTTAAACTGATTGATCATTTGGCATTCGGTCACTTCCATGGTGCCGATGGGCACGGCAAAGCCAAGTTCTTCAGCAAAGAACTCTACCTCGACTTCGCCAAAGCGAATTTCGCCGGCGAAAGGGTGTGAGCGGGCATATCCACGCTGGGTTGAGTAGCCGAGCGCCAGCAAGAAACCCTCATCGCCGCGGGCCAGATTTTGCAGCCGCACATCGCGATCGGTTGGAAAATCGATTGGCGTGCGGGTTAAGTCGCCTGTTTCATGGCCTTCGTCAAATTGATGGTCTGGCTCGATCATGCCGGACTTGCCCAAAATGTCGGAAACCCGCGGTACTTCCGCGTTCAGATCAATGTCTTCGTCACTTGAAGGGGGTGTTTCGGGTGCCGCTTCGGCGTCGAAATCAAAGTTTATCAGGCGATGCGAATAGTCAAAGGTTGGCCCAAGCACCTGGCCGCCGGGCAAATCCTTAAAGGTTGCCGAGATGCGGCGTTCGATGGCCATCTTGCCGGTTTCGATGGGTTCTGCATAGCCAAAGCGCGGCAGGGTGGTGCGATAAGCGCGGATCAAAAAGATCGCCTCGATCAAATCACCCTGCGCTTGCCGAATGGCCATGGCGGCCAATTCTGGATCATAAAGCGAGCCCTCGCCCATCACGCGATCAACGGCGAATGACAATTGCTCAGTGATCTGGTCCAGACGCAGGCCGGGCACATTTTCATTGCCCCGACGTTTGGCGGCGAACAATGTGTGGGCGTTTTTGATGGCCTTTTCGCCACCTTTTACAGCAACATACATGTCTATTCTCCTTGCGCCGGATCGAGATTGATTTTGGTGGAGCGGGGCAGGGCAGCCAGTTGCGTTTCGGTCACGAAAATATGGTCGATGCCCAATGGATATTCCGCATTGTTGGCTTCAGCCTGCTGCCAGAATTGTTCGCTCAAGCTGGAGGAGGCGAAAGCACGACTGGTTTCAATGCCGGGGCCGGAAAGCGTTGCGCCCGCCTGATTGGCCAGATCGTTCACGGCGATGATGACCGTGGTGGATTGGTCAGGATATTCATGATTGCCCATATTGAAAGCGTGGTCGCCTTCTAAGGGGCCTGCACTGCTCAAAAAGGCAAATTGCGCTTTTTGTGGATCACTTGTGGTGGCGGCGCCGGTGTGGAACGCTAAGAATTGGCGTGTCTCGGTCGTATTGAGTGCCTCATCAAGATAGATCAGCGTTTCTGCGTCACATAGGGTCAGGGCAGCCATGGCGGCAACAGGGTTGAGGGCGCCGGCATTGTCCACTTTATGCGGCGCATCATAGATTTTCCCCGGCTGCGCCATGGCATCCATAATCGCTTTAAAGCTCTGTTGACTTTGATGGGTGAGGTCGGTGAAACCCTGTGCGATAGCTTGTTGTGGCATTGTCATTATCCGTCTCCCCGCACCATAGTGAAAAAGTCGACCTTTGTGGCTGCGGCTTTTTTCAGCTTGTCTTTTTTGGCTGTGACTTGCTCTTGCTCCAGCGGTGCGATGATGTTGGCTTCAACGCTTTGCTTGTGCGCTTCGCTCAACCAGACGGCATCGAAGAAGGCAGCGATGGCGGCTTTACGTTGATTGCGGCCTTGGCAGTATGCATGGCCAACTTCGCCACTTTCCAATTGAATGGCGGCGCGGGTCACAGTCATTTCGCCCAGATTAAACGGTGCCCCGCCGCCGCCGATCCGCCCGCGTGTCATCACTAAGCCCGTCTCGGGCTTGCGGGCGAATGTCCAGTCTGGCTTGTCAGCAAATTTCTCATACAGATCTTCAAGTTGTTGGTCGGGCGCTTGCGCCAAAACGCGCATAACGCGCTGGCGAGCGATCACCTCAGCATTTTCAGCTTTATTGTCGGGGGAGGAAGGCGCGGTCATGAATTGGCTCTTTTCAGTTTTTGAAAGATCAGAACGGGTGCTGTCCTAAAGCATTTCAAAAAATTTGTCTATACTAATTGTATATATTTGTATACTTTTGTTTGTATGGTTTATTAAAGTGCGAAATTGTTGCAGCCATATGACGGCACCAAAGGCTTGGGAGTGCAGGGTTTGAATAAGATTGAACGTGGACGGGGCGTTTCCCTTTGGCGGCAAATTGCTGAGCGTTTGCAGCATGAAATTGTTGCAGGCACCTACAAACCAGGTACGCAATTGCCGACCGAAATCGAATTGGCAAATGATTATGAAGTGAATCGCCACACGGTGCGGCGGGCGATTGCATCGCTCACAGAGAATGGATTTTTAACGGCGACGCGCGGGCGGGGCACATTTGTGGCAGACGCGCCAATCACCTATCCGATTTCCGCGCGCACGCGATTTTCTGAAATTATAAGTGCGCAAAAGCGGCAGCCGGGCGGGCGGCTGATCTCCTCTACTGAAGAGGTTGCGGATGAAGAGATTGCCAAACATTTGCACATAGAGTCAGGCGATCCTGTCTTGCGGATCGAAACATTGCGGGTTGCGGATGGTGTGCCGATCACAGTGGCGACCATTTGGTTTCGCAAAGACTTGTTGCCGGATCTAGTGCCGCATTATGCGGAGCTGGGTTCTATATCTAAAGCAATGGCGCGCGCTGGATATGAAAATTACAAGCGAGATAAAAGCTGGGTCACGGCGATTGCTGCCACAACACATGATGCACGCTTGTTGCAAGTGGAAATTGGCTTTCCACTGATGCAGATCACTAGTGTGAATGTGTCAGAATCAGGTGAGCCTTTGCAATATACCCGTTCGCGATTCCGCGGTGAAAGCGTTCAGCTTGAGATTGAAAGCTAGGGAAATGCTGGCTTTTCCACTTATATTTGTCTAGCGATAGGGACTTTCACAAATCTGACACGAAACCGACATTTTTGTGTTAACCAGCCGCAATAGAGATGAGCCCGAATTGAAATGGGGCACATCTTTAAATGTTGAAACTGCAAAGTGTAAATCGTCGGTTTGGGGACAAGTTGGCGGTTAAAAATATCAACCTCTCTATCGCTTCTGGCGAAATGGTGGGGGTGATTGGCTCCTCTGGTGCAGGCAAATCCACACTATTGCGCATGATCAACCAATTGATCGGCGTGAGTGATGGCACCATCGAATTTGATGGGACGAAAGTGTCTAGCCTTAAAGGTGCTGACTTGCGCAATTGGCAGCGCGATTGCGCCATGATCTTTCAGCAATTTAACTTGGTGCCGCGCTTGGATGTGCTCACCAATGTGATGTTGGGGCGCTTGAATCGGCGCAACACATTTTCTTCCCTTATTAAAAGTTTCTCAGAAGAAGAGCAGCTTGAAGCGCTTGAAGCGCTGGAGCGGTTAAGCATTGCGCAAACTGCCTTGCAGCGTGCCGGCACATTGTCTGGCGGTCAGCAGCAGCGCGTGGCCATCGCCCGCGCCTTGATGCAGCAGCCCAAAATGATTTTGGCGGATGAGCCGATTGCCTCGCTCGATCCGCGCAACGCGAAGGTTGTGATGGATAGTTTGAAGGCCATTAATGAAGATGATGGCATCACTGTCATCACCAATTTGCACACATTAGATACGGCCCGCACTTATTGCGAGCGGATCATCGGTATGTCGCATGGCGAAGTGGTTTTTGATGGCCCACCAGAAGCGCTGACCACAGATGTCGCGCGGCGCATTTATGGTGCTGAAGGGCTGAAAGATGCCTTTAGCGAAAGCATGACTTCCACATCATTGGATGAGGATGACGACACACCCGCGGATAAGCGCCGCGGGCCTTATCGTGATGCAGACGACGCACACGTGACACTGAATTGATGCGCTGGATGCGCAGCAATGAATTTCAACGGTAAACCGCATAATTTTAGGAGAATCCCATGAATGCGATCCGTACTGGTCTTTTGTCTGCAGCAGCTTTGGTTGCGATGACATCTACTGCAATGGCGTTGGATACTTTCCGCGTTGGTATTTTGGGCGGCGAAAACGAAGCCGACCGTTTGCGCAACAACCAATGCCTGATTGATCTTTTGCCTGAAGCCATTGGCGTAAATGAAGTGAAATTGTTCCCAGCGGCTGACTATGACGGCGTGATCCAAGGCCTTTTGGGCGGTACGCTTGATTATGCTGAGTTGGGCGCTTCTGGCTATGCTGCTGTTTATTTGAAAGACCCAAAAGCTGTTGATCCGATTTTGACAACAGAACAAACAGATGGCGCAACTGGCTATCACTCAATCATGTTGTCTCGCTCAGACAGCGGCATTGAAAATCTTGAAGACATGAAGGGCAAGCATCTTGGTTTTGCTGACCCAGATTCAACTTCAGGCTTCTTGGTTCCTTCAGTTGCTTTGCCAAAAGAATTGGGCGTTGAGCTGGATGAGTATTTCTCAGAAACATCATTCAATGGCGGTCACGAAAACAACGTTTTGGCTGTGCTCGATGGCAAAGTTGACGGTGGCGTAACTTGGTCATCAGGTGTTGGCGAATATTCTGAAGGCTACACATCAGGCAATATCCGCAAGATGGTTGATAAAGGCCTTTTGGACATGGAAGACGTTAAAGAGATCTGGCGTTCGCCTTTGATCCCGAACGGCCCAATCGTTGTTCGCGCTGACCTGGATAAAGATGTTCGCGCCAAGTTCAAAGACTTTATGATGAACTTACCAGAATCAAATCCTGATTGTTTCTCTGCCATCCAAGGCGGCACATATAACGGTTTTGTTGAAGTAGATCACTCATTCTACGAAACAATCGTTGCTGCCCGTAAAGCCAAAATCGGCGGCTAATTTTAAGAACCTCGTTGAAAGGACCGGTCAGATTGATCGGTCCTTTTGCATATCTATGTGGAGCGCGATTTGATGGGTGCTGTTAGCCAATCTTCACCGCCAAAACTTTCTGATGCCACCACCAAGGTGCATCAACATTATCAAGAGCTGGCGCGGACCAAAAAGCTCTATAGCTTTCTCACCATCGGTATATTGGGTGCCATTCTTGTGGCGGCCTTATGGTTTGCCAATGCCTCAAATTCCGGCAAATTTATTGATCGCATTCCGTATTTTTTCGACTTTGTTTTGAATTTTCTGCCCGATGATCCATTGGAGATTTTCCGGGCGCTCTTTGATTTGCCTTCCCCCTATGCGGATGGCTCTTTGAAATATGATTATGAAGAGGGACGGCATTATTTGTTCGGCGATTTTTATCTGCCTGAATATTTCTATGAAATGCTGGTCACGCTTAATATTGCTTTTGTGTCGACCCTGTTGGGTGGCGGCATTGCTTTTGTTCTTTGCTTTTTCGCGGCGTCCAATTTGGTTGGCTCGAAAGCTGTGCGCTTTGTGGTGCGCCGTATCATGGAATTATTGCGTGCATTTCCTGAAATTGTCATTGCGGGCTTGTTGGCGGCTATCTTGTCGCTTGGCCCGATCGCGGCGATCGCTGCCGTGTCGATCCACACCATCGGCTCATTGGGTAAGCTGTTTTTTGAAGTGGTCGAAAATGCCGACATGAAGCCGGATGAAGGTTTGCGAGCCGCGGGCGCCAGCTGGATTGAACGGGTGCGCTTTGCCATTGTGCCGCAGGTTTTGCCAAACTTTACCTCTTACGCTTTGTTGCGGGCGGAGATTAATGTGCGCGCTTCCACCATTATTGGTGCAGTGGGCGGCGGCGGTATTGGCGAAGTGTTTCGCTTGTCTTTATCGCGCGATCATGCGGCAAAAACTTACGCCATCATCCTTTTGCTCTTTGTCACCATTGTTGCCGTCGATCAGCTTTCGGGCTGGCTGCGCCGCAAAATGGTCGGCGATCAAGCGTTCCAGTTCGGCGCATAGGGAGATTGAACATGAATATGACATCTCAACTCACCGATGAGCGTCGCACTGAGCTGAAAGCGCAATATCCTGAAGTGTTTCACCAAGATCCGGTGAAGAAGTTTCGTCCGATTGCCATTGTAGCCGCGCTTATGGCTTATTTGGTGGCCTGCTTCTTTTTCTTCAATATTCCGCAGGTCTTTTCAGACGCGAAATGGGACCGGGCTGGCCTTTACATGGCCGACTGGGTGTCTTGGCAGGCACAGCCTAAAATTCGCTTCCGTGATGATGGAATCGAGCTTCAATATCCGCGCTTTTCGCCGCTTGGCGAAAATCCGAATCCGGATTGGGTCACCGCCAACGACGCGCGTGATGCGTTTCGGGTAGATTTTGGTGACGGCAATTTTATCGTTGTGCACGAAGGCTTGGTGGAGATCAAAAAAGGCGGTCAGCGTTATGATGTGGTGATCACCGATGATGCTGCGCTTTTGCCAGAAAATGCCACAAGCGAATTTGAAGAGCGCAATGGTCGCGTAAAACTTAGCTTTGGGTTTGCGGGCAATATTGAAATTCGCAACACCCAAGTGCGCGTGTGGCGCCGTTTTTGGGGGTGGGAGAATTTCTTCTTCGATCCTGGCTCCGCCTATTGGGGCATGAATGGGTTTGAAGTGATTGGTATGATCGCGGCAGGCCCTCAGATCGAGGAAGGCCAAAGCAATTTAAGCGTCGCAATCAATGATTTTCTCTATAATGCGGAATGGCAACATGCCGACGTGTTTGTGAAATTGCTGCAAACCATTGTGATGGCGTTTGTTGGCACCTTGTTTGCTGCCATCCTTGCCTTCCCGCTGGCATTTATCGCCGCGCGTAACATTACCCGTTCGAACACAGCCAACTGGTTGATGAAGCGGTCGTTCGACTTCCTGCGTTCAGTGGATATGTTGATCTGGGCGCTGTTCTTCACACGCTCGTTCGGGCCGGGGCCAATCGCTGGTATTGCCGCGATTTTCTTCACTGACACAGGCACGCTCGGCAAGCTTTATTCCGAAGCTTTGGAGAATGTGGACGACAAGCAGCGCGAAGGCGTGAAATCGCTTGGGGCGTCTCCGGTTGAAGTGCAGCGCTTTGGCGTGGTGCCGCAAGTGCTGCCGCTATTTGCGTCACAAGCGCTTTATTTCTGGGAATCAAACACCCGCTCAGCCACCATCATTGGCGCGGTGGGCGCGGGCGGCATTGGCCTTAAATTGCTCGAGGCCATGCGCACCGGAACCGACTGGGAAAATGTCGGCTATATGGTGATTTTGATCCTGATCGTCGTGTTTGTCTTTGACAATATTTCCAACCATCTCCGGTCAAAATTGATCGGTGAGGAAGCCCGATAAACGGACTTTTTTACTGCCCAAAACTATCAAATTCGCCGGCGAGGAACTTTTCCTCTGCCGGCGTATTTTTGCGTCCAAGCACTTCGTTGCGATAGGGATAGCGGCCGAATTGCTCGATAATGTTGCGGTGCTTGATTTCATATTCAAGGCTGTTTTCATTATCCAAACTTTTGAACAGTTTCACCGCTTCATCATGCACTTTCAGGCTTTCTGCGTGCATATAGGGCATATAGGCAAAAGTGCGCATCCGTGGCTCTAAATCCTGATCATCACCACGAGCCACCATTTCCTGTGCGAGGGTTAGTGCTTGCATATCTGATGCAAAGGCACGTTTGTCTTTGCGGAAAATCTGACGGCTAAATTGATCAAGGATGATGATTTCGGCCAAACGACCTTCAGCATCCACGCGCCAATCAAACAGATCGCCGCGTGCGGCTTCAAGGTGCGCATCCGAAAAGCGCTCTATAATTTTGGCATCGAAGGCTTCTCCGCCCGTGAACCAATCTTCTTCACTATGGTCGACAAACCAAAATTGAATAATGTCTTTTGCGGTCACAGTCATAAGCGCTCCTTTTGTGAGGAGATTAGATTGATCTGATCTTTTGAGAAAATCAACTTGATGTGACGTTTGGGGTCGCCTTTACGTGTCAATTTGCGCTAGTAAGGCGCAAAATCAATTTCAAGTTGGCGCACCTATGACCATTGAAACGCTCAAACCCTTTCACATGAACCGCGAGACCATGACGGGTATATCTCGCGATCTCTATAAATTGGCGGATAGTGGCAAAGAGATCATTGTGGGTTTGATCGGCGCTGGGGAGATGGGCACCGATTTGATTTTGCAAATCGGCCGAATGCGCGGTATGCGCGTCGGCGCCGTCGCCGTCCGCAATATTGATAACGCGCTGAAAGCCGTTGAGATTGCTTATGGCGACCGCGAAAATGCTGTGGTGTGCGAAAATGATGCGGCCATTTCCCGCGCAGTTGAGATGGGCAAGATTGCCGTTTGTGGCGATGCGCGTTTGGTGGCGCAAAATGCGCATGTTAGCCAAGTGATTGAGGCGACAGGCAAGCCAAGCGTGGGCGCTGAAATCGGGTTATTGACGCTGGAAGCGGGCAAGCATCTGGTGATGATGAATGTGGAAGCCGATGTGACTGTTGGCACCTATTTGCATCGTCGCGCCAAGGAGCTTGGCCTTGTTTATTCTGTTGGAGCAGGGGATGAACCATCCTCTATCATGGAGCTGATCGATTTTGCCAATGCGTTGGAATTGCCGATCATCTCTGCCGGTAAGGGTAAAAACAACCCGCTCAAATTTGACGCGGTGCCTGCGGATTATGAAGAAGAAGCTTTCGCGCGCAATATGAACCCGCGCATGCTTGTTGAATTTGTCGATGGCTCCAAAACAATGGTCGAAATGGCGGCGCTGGCCAATGCCACTGGTCTCGTGCCCGATGTGCCGGGCATGCATGGGCCGGAAGCGACCATTGATACGCTAGAAGACATTTTGATCCCAGAGGAAGATGGCGGCATCCTCTCTGGTGCGGGCAAAGTGGATTATACCATCGGAAAGGGCGTGGCGCCGGGTGTTTTTGTGGTGGTGAAGGCCCCGCATGAGCGTATTCATGAGCGTATGGCGGATTTGAAAGTAGGGCGCGGGCCTTATTTCACACTTTATCGTCCGTTCCATTTGACAAGTTTGGAAGTGCCGCTGACTTGCGCGCGCATCGCGCTTTATGGCCAGTCAGATATGGTGCCAATGGATCGGCCAGTTGCGGATGTATGCGCGGTTGCGAAAAAGGATATGCAACCGGGTGAAACATTGGATGCGATTGGGCAATATTGCTATCGCTCCTTCACCATGACGCGCGATGATGCCAAGGCAAAGGCTGCGCATCCAGTGGGGTTGATCGAAGGCGGCAAAGTGGTGGCACCGATTAAAAAAGGTGAGCTGATCACCACGCAAAACACCACCCCGGACGCGAGCTTGAAGATCGTTGATCTGCGTCGCGCCCAGGATGAAATGTTAGATTAGGCTATTCGCCTAAACAATCAGCAAAGCTGTTGCCCATATCGCGGATCAGGTTGAAATAAAGCTCTGGTCCGTCCTCAAGCTCTGCGCCAAGCGGGTCGAGCACGGCCTGTTTCACATTGGTGCCTTCTACGGCTAGATCAACCAGTTTTGCATCGAACTGAGGCTCTGCGAAAATGCAGCTGATTTGATCTTCCTTCAAATGTGCTTTCAATTCGGTCAGGCGTTTTGCACCCGGCTTGATTTCGGGGCTCAGCGTAACGGTGCCTGCGTTGGTCAGACCATATTGAGCTTCGAAATATTGATAGGCATCGTGGAAGGTCACAAACTTATGCGCTTCCAGTCCAGCCAATTGCGCTTTGATTTCCGCGTTGAGGGCGTCTAGCTTTTCAAGCGTAGCTGCGGCATTTTCTTGGTATTGCGCGGCATGTTCTGAATCGACAGTGCTTAGCTCTTCAGCGACCAGTTCGACGAAATGCTTGGCGTTTTCGACATCAAGCCAAATGTGAAGATCTGTATCGCCATGGTGATGACCCTCATGGTCGTCATGACCATGTTCGTCTTCATGAGCGTGCTCATCGTCATGGTCGTGTTCATGATCATCATGCCCGTGGTCGTCTTCATGCTCATGCTCTTCGTGATCATGCGCATCATGGTCATGATCGTCTAGGCTGACTTCGCGTATGGGCAGAAAATGGAAATGATCCTCATGATCTTGAAGTTCGATCACTTTTGCCTCTTGCGGCAAAGATGTGATCGATTTTGCCAAGAAGCTCTCAAGTTCATGACCCACCCAGAAGATAATGTCTGCATTTTGCAGGGCTTGCGCGTCTGAAGGTTTGAGCGCGTAATCATGGGGTGATGCATTGGCTGGCACGATGTTTATGGGTGTGCTGACCCCTTGGGTCACGTTGGCCACCAGTGAATGAAGTGGGCGAATGGACGTCACCACATTGAGTTCACTTGCCGTTGCAACACCTGTCATTGCTAAGCTTAGAGCTAGGGCGCTAGCGCTTAATTTCGTTCGCATCTTCATCTCCAAAATGTAATAACATAACATTGTTGCGTAACGATATAACGTATGGCAAAAAGAGGTGCAACCGTTCTTTTTAGCTGAGTGGAAATTCGTGTCCGACCAAAATAAAGCGCAAGATGCGCTGGTGCGTTTAGACAAAGTTGGCGTTTATCGCGACGGCAAATGGCTGGTGCGCGGCGTCACTTTCGATGTGCATCCGAAAGAAATTGTTACGCTGATTGGGCCAAACGGTTCGGGCAAATCCACGAGTGTGAAAACAGCTCTTGGCGTGTTGCAACCGACTGAAGGTCAGGTGCATCGGCGTCCCGATTTGCAAGTCGGCTATGTGCCGCAAAAATTTGCGTTGGATTGGACATTGCCGCTGCCCGTCAAGCGCATGATGAATTTGACCAAGAAGCATAGACACGCTGAAATCGAGCGGGCTTTGGATCTGGTTGGAATTTTGCACCTAAAGTCGGCCAATATGCAATCGCTGTCCGGCGGGGAAACACAGCGCGCTTTGTTGGCGCGTGCCTTGTTGATGCAGCCGGATTTGCTGGTGTTGGATGAACCTGTGCAGGGCGTCGATTTTGCTGGCGAGATCGCGCTTTATGATTTGATCAAAACAATTCGCGACGAAACGGGGTGTGGCATTCTGCTGATCTCTCATGATTTGCATGTGGTGATGGCGCAGACTGACACGGTGATCTGTTTGAACGGGCATGTATGCTGCCGCGGCACGCCGAAATTGGTGGCGGAGAGCGACGAATATAAGCGTTTGTTTGGTGCACGGGCCGCGCAAAGTTTGGCGGTTTATCAGCATGATCATGACCACACACATCTGCCGGATGGGCGGGTGATGCATGCGGATGGCACCATTCATGATCATTGTGACCATGCCCATGACACGCCGCATCAAAAGGAGCATCACTAATGGGTATTTTTGATGATTTCTTCATGCGCGCATTAATCGCTGGCATTGGCTTCGCCTTGGTCACTGGCCCATTGGGTTGCTTTATTGTGTGGCGGCGCATGGCCTATTTTGGTGACACGATGGCCCATTCGGCCTTGCTAGGTGTTGCGTTGAGTTTCGTGTTTAATCTCAATTTGATGGTTGGCGTGATTGCGGTAGCGTTGATGGTGTCCTTTGCCTTGTTGATCTTAGAAAAGCGGCAATCGCTATCAGCTGACGCGCTTTTAGGCATTCTCTCGCATTCCACGCTGGCGTTGGGCTTGGTCATTGTCAGCCTGATGACGTCCGTCCGCATTGATTTGATGGGATTATTGTTTGGCGATATCCTTGCAGTCACCACCGTTGATATTCAAATGGTCTATGGCCTTGGCGCGATTGTTTTGGCAATTCTGATTTGGTTTTGGCGGCCCTTGGTGGCGGCAACGGTGAATGTGGAATTGGCGCAAGCGGAAAATATGAAGCCACAGCGCAGCCGCTTTATCTTGATGGTGCTTTTGGCGTTGTTGATCGCCATTGCCATGAAAATTGTCGGGATTTTGTTGATCACGGCCTTGCTGATTATTCCAGCAGCTACGGCGCGCCGCTTTGCGGCAACGCCGGAGATTATGGCTTTGCTGGCCTCCATTTTTGGCGTTGTCGCGGTGATTGGCGGCCTATATGGTTCTTTATATTATGACACGCCTTCTGGCCCTTCTATTGTGGTGGCGGCGTTGATCATCTTTTTGATTTCATTGGTGCCGAAAAATATGTTCGGGGCCAAAAACCAATCTGCGGAGGCGCATCATGACTGAGCAAAACTTGACTAAAAATCAGGATCTCGTGCTCAATCAATTGGGTAAATCCAAAACCCCTATGAGCGCCTATGATCTTTTGGATAAATTGCGCGAAAAGGGCTTAAAAGCGCCGCTGCAAATTTATCGGGCGCTGGATAAACTCACTGAAATGGGCCTTGCCCATCGTCTCGAAAGCTTAAACGCTTTTGTGGCCTGCGCTCATCCCAACTGTCATGAAAATGAACTGATCGCCTTTGGCATTTGCGAAAATTGCAACAAGGTTTGGGAATTCTCTGACGAAGAGGTGAGCAAGCGCCTCGACCTTTGGGCAAAAGAGCGTGACTTTACGCCGATCAAAACCAGCCTTGAAATTCGCGGTATTTGCGCCAAGTGCGCCTAAGTCCCCTTCCTTTGCTTGCCATTATGCCCCACGCCTGATAGGAAGCGCGTCCGCATTTTATCAGATTGTCATCTTGCAGGGATAAGCCGTCGCGATCCCGGCAGGATTTTTACGTTCTTTGGAGGGGTATATGGGCGCTCAATTTTCCTATGGTGTTGATTTCGGCACGACCAATACGGTGATCGCTCGGGCCAGCCAAAATGGCGATGTGGACACCGTTCAGTTTGGCATGGGCGACCAGATGTCTGATGTTTATAGGTCCGTACTGTGCTTTCAGAAAATCGAGCGCGAACGCTCATTTGATGTGGAAGTAAGCGCGGGGCTTGAGGCGATCAAATCCTATTTGTCGGCCTTGTCAGAAATCCGATTTATTCAATCCTTTAAAAGCCATGCGGCCAGTCGCTTGTTTGAAGAAACGCGGGTGTTTGGTCAAAAATATCGGTTTGAAGATTTGCTGGCATCGTTTCTGCAAACGGCGCGCAATAGTGCCGCTAGCGGGCTAGACGAGATGGGCACCACCTTTATTTCTGGCCGTCCTGTTGCGTTTGTGGGTGCTTCGCCTGATGATCAATTGGCGATGGAACGCTATGAATTAGGCTATAAGCAGGCTGGGTTTCCCACCCCGCAACATGTTTATGAGCCAGTGGGCGCAGCCTATTCCTATGCCAAACGATTGAAGAAAGATGCGACCGTTTTGGTGGGCGATTTCGGCGGTGGTACGAGTGACTTTTCGATCATTCGGTTTGAGCGGCATGGCGATAAGGTGATTGCGCATCCTTTGGGCTATGCCGGGATGGGCATTGCTGGCGACAGCTTTGATTATCGTATTATCGATGCAGTGATTTGCCCGGAATTGGGCAGGGGCACGCAATATAAATCCTTTGATAAAATCCTAGAGATCCCAAAGCATTATTTCGCCAATTTTGCGCGGTGGCACCAGCTTGCCGTTTTGAAAACGCCGCAAAATATGAATGAATTGGAAGAGCTTTGGAACGCATCCCTTGCGCCTGACAAGTTGGAGGCTCTGATCGATACGATTATGGATGATCGCGGCTTTGATATTTATCGCGCCGTGTCCGGTGCCAAAGCAGAATTGTCTTCCAACCCTACCGCAAAGCTTCAGATTAAACTGGGCAAAATTCAAATCGACCAGGTGATCAAGATCAATGATTTTGAGCATTGGATCGAGAAGGATTTGGCACAGATTGGTCAGGCGGTTGATGGTTTGTTTGCGCGTGAGCACATCAAAATTGAAGATATCGACCATGTGTTTCTCACGGGTGGATCGTCGTTCATCCCTGCGGTGAAGCGGTTATTTGCGGATCGGTTTGGGCCCGAAAAGCTGGCAGATGGCAATCAATTTCAATCTGTTGCCCATGGCCTGGCGTTGATTGGTTTGCTTGACGATGTGAAGCCTTGGCTGGCGGGTGCTGAGCTGGAGCTGAGCTAATACATATCGCCAATTTGGGAACCAATTCGCCTGTGCTGCTGTTATCTCTTTGAACAGCGGGGAATGTTTCTCTCCGCGCAAAGAGTGACAGGAGAGAATTGTGCTTTCATGGATTTTGATTTTACTTGTGGTTGCGGCGGTAGCAGGTCTTTTGGGCCTTAGCACATTGTCAGGCTTAGCGATGACTGGCGCAAAAGTCCTTATCGGATTTGTGCTTGTTGTCTTCCTGCTGGTGATTTTGGGAATCGTCTCGATTGCCTAAAGCGACATGGCGCCAATCAACTCGTCAAAATCCTTGCTATCGATTAGCTTCATCGACCAGTCGCCATAGGCACGTTCGGTGATCGGTTTGCGCATCAATTCAATGATGCTGGCATGGCGGCTATCATCCTTGATCTTTCGCATCAATCTATCGATTTCTGCCTCATCGCCTTCAAGGACTTGGGCAAAGATTTTGCCATTATAGGCGAGAGCGCCGGTTATTTCTTTATCGGCGTTCTTTGATTGGGCCGATTCCAGGATGGCGGCAATATCTTTATAGTCTAAATTGTCGAGAGCCGTGCTGACATAGAGAAGTCTAATCATGGTGCCTCAGCAGTTTTTTGGTTTGCAATGCAATCCAGTTTAACCGCTGAGACTAAATTAATCCTGAAAACAGGATTAGAGGTAGATCAGCTCCTTCTTAGGCGCTCATGGCATGAACAAGCTCATCAAATTTGAGCCCTTCAATATGCTTCATGTGCCATCCTTCAAAGGCGCGCTTTTCAGTTGATGTTCGTGCTACTTCAATAACGCCTGAATGGCGTTCATCATTTTTGATGTTGTCCATCAGTTGCTCGAGGTGGATTTCATCACCTTCCAGCACTTGGGCGAAATTGACTCCATTATAGGCCAACGCCCCTGTGATTTCGAACTTTGCGTTGTGCTGCTTCGCGGTAGCAACAATCTGTGTAATTTCAGTTTCAGTCAGGTTAGGCATAGCAGTGCTGACATAAAATATTCTAATCAAGTTATTGTCCCCGACAATAGTAGATGATGTGTCACAACATTAAATTGTTAAGTGAATATGGCAAGTGTATAGCAACTTATAGTTGCGATATTTTTACAACATATTCGCATGTTTGGCTGGTGATCCCGGCGCGATTCGAACGCGCGACCCCCAGATTAGGAATCTGGTGCTCTATCCAACTGAGCTACGGGACCACGGGTGCAATCTACCCAAACAATTGCAAAGAGAAAAGCGGTTTGCGGGGATGATTTTCGCCTTAATTTGGTGCAACATCTTCTTTGATATTTTTGAGCGGGGTCTTTATGGGATTCTCCAGTAAGTTTGGAGCGGTTTTAGTGGCGGGTGTTCTTTCAGTGGCAGGCTGCACAATGTCAGCCTATGCGTGTGAAACATTAACGCCGGGGCCCAAAGGTCGTGTGGTGGAAATCACCGATGGGGATACGTTGATC
Source organism: Maritalea sp. S77 (assembly GCF_049801075.1). Classification (NCBI taxonomy): domain Bacteria; kingdom Pseudomonadati; phylum Pseudomonadota; class Alphaproteobacteria; order Hyphomicrobiales; family Devosiaceae; genus Maritalea; species Maritalea sp. S77. Next base: position 89,946 of record NZ_JBNAGG010000006.1, read on the forward strand.
TTGGACAATAGCCAAAAGGTGCGCCTGATCGGGATGCAGGCACCCAAATTGCCCCTTGGTCGTATTGGCTTTGAGACATGGCCGCTGGCTGAAGAATCAAAAGATTTTCTAGCAGATTTTGCCCTTGGTGAGGATGTTCAGGTTTTTTATGGGTCGACCCGCAAGGATCGGCATGGCCGGGTGCTGGGGCATGTGTTTGTGGATGGCGAACGGCAAAAGTGGGCGCAAAAGGCGGTGATCAGCAATGGGCTGGCCCGCGTTTATTCGTTCGATGATAATCGCCATTGTTTGGACGAGCTTTATACCGCAGAGCGGCAAGCTCGCGTTGATCGCAAAGGCATTTGGGCGCTGGATTATTATCAAATCCGACAAGCTGAAAAGCCTGATCGTTTGGTGAAGCTGGCGGGGCGCTATGAATTGGTGGAAGGCCGCGTTTTTGATGTAGGCGAATCCAACGGGCGGGTATATTTGAATTTTGGCCGCGATTGGGACACAGATTTCACTGTTGTAATCCAAAGAGGGGCGCTAAGTGCCTTTAAAAAGGCGGATTTTGACCCCAGAAAACTCAGCAATGCCTTAATTCGGGTTCGCGGTTGGGTGGATGATCACGACGGGCCGCGCATTGATGTTACGCACCCAGAGCAGATTGAAATATTGGCGGCGCAGTAGGTAAAAATATGAAAAGACGTCACATTTTCGTTGCCGTGGCGGTGGCTGGTCTTTTGTCCGGCTGCACTAGCGTTTTTACTGGCGGTGTCGGCACTTCGCAATTGGGCGGGCGCACGGCTGATCGTGTGCCGGCAGGCGCAGATCCGAGCGATAATATCATCGGCCAGCGCGAACATCCAAAAATTGTTGCCACTTATGGCGGGGTTTATAACCATCGCCCAGCAGAAATTATGCTGGCTCGCATGGCGGGTAAATTGCTGGTGGCGGCGGAGCAGCCAAATCAGAGCCTCACGGTGACCATTTTGGATTCTCCTGAAGTGAATGCCTTTGCACTGCCGGGCGGCTATATTTATGTGACACGGGGTATCTTGGCGCTTGCGAGCGATGAGGCAGAGCTGGCTGCGGTGATCTCGCACGAGATCGCGCACTTAACATTGTGCCATGCCCGCGAGCGGTCCAATCGGGAACGTACCAGCAAAATTGTTGATCGGGTAATTTCTGGCATTTTAGGGGCCAACCCGGACACGGATCAGTCTTTGGCGCGGTCAAAGCTTTCATTGGCGGCATTCTCGCAGGCGCAGGAATTAGCCGCGGACCGGGCGGGCGTTTTGGTGGCTGGTGCGGCGGGGTATGATCCACATGCTGCTGCGCGGTTCTTGTCGCAGATGGGGCGGTTTGCGGCCTTCACCGAGGGTGACAAAAGTGGCGATGACTTCTTATCCTCCCACCCCTCAACGCCATCGCGTATTGAAGAGGCAGTGAAATCTGCCCGGCAATTGGGTGCGCCCGGTATTGGTGAAACGGAGCGTGCACGCTATCAACGTGCCATTGATGGGTTGGCCTTTGGCCCCAATCCCGAAAATGGCACAATTGTTGGCCAGCGTTTTATCTATCCGGCGCTTAAGTTTACATTTGCTGTGCCAAACAGCTATCAGTTGAGCAATGGTGCCGCATCGGTCGTTGCTGTGGCTGAAAGCGGCACTGCATTGCGCTTTGATAGCGCTGAAGTGCCCGCCACTCTATCATTGGAAGACTATTTGCGCTCGGGCTGGGTGGCTGGTTTGAATGCTGATTCCGTTCGTGCGGGGCGGCAAAATGGCGTTGATCGTGTCACCGCAACGGCGACGACCGAGAAGTGGTTTTTCCGCATTGCGGCAGTGCGGTTTGATGATCGTGTTTATCGATTCATCTTTGCGGCCGAGCGCGACAGCAAGAGCTTTAAGCAAGAGTTTGAGCGCACCATCGATAGTTTCCGCCGAGTGAAAGCCGGTGATCTAAAGCTGATCCAGAATTTTGAGATTGATATTGTGACCGCAAAGCAGGGGCAACGCGCGGGCGATTTGTCTGCCATGATGGCGGGTGTAAAACGTCGCGATGATTTGTTCTTGATTTTGAATGGTCTTTATCCGGGCGATCCATTGGTGGCCGGGCAGGGCTACAAAATTATTAGCCCTGAATAGATGCTTGCGAACATAAAAAAGGCCGTGATCCCGAAGGATAACGGCCTTTTTGATCTGATTGGCTTGGTTGCCTTATGCAGCAGCTTCTTCGCCAGCCTCGTCTGATTTTGCGCCACGACGTGGGCTTTTCGCGAGGTTTTTCTGAATAAGCTTGACCGCCTCTGTCAATGAAATGCGGTTAACAACAGCAATTTCACGGCTCATGCGATCGATCGCAGCTTCAAACAATTGACGCTCTGAATATGACTGCTCAGGCTGGTCGTCAGAACGGAACAGGTCGCGCACAACTTCTGAAATTGAGATCAAGTCACCTGAGTTGATCTTGGCTTCATATTCTTGTGCCCGGCGGCTCCACATGGTGCGCTTCACGCGGGCGCGACCAGTAACTGTTGTTAGTGCTTTTTCGACTGTTGCTTCGTCTGCCAATTTGCGCATGCCAACGGTTTTAACTTTCGCTAGCGGCACACGTAGGGTCAACTTATCCTGCTCAAAATTAATAACAAAAAGTTCTAGGGAAAGACCTGCAACTTCTTGCTCTTCAATGCCGGTAATCTGGCCAACGCCATGTGATGGGTAAACAACGAACTCGCCTGTTTTAAACCCCTGACGTTGTACTGATTTTTTAGTTGCCATATAATGGTACTCCTGTTGACGCCCAAACGTTTCCCACGTTTGTTAGGCTTTTATCGCCCCTAGTCGCTGTTTATTCTGACACAAGAATTAGGCACCAATTCTCATTGGTTACCAAATTGTTAATCCTGTCCTTGTGAGGCAAAAAAAACGTGCCCTCCGGCACGGCTGGTTAGAATAAATTCGCGACTGTTATCTATTTGTAACACAAAATGCCGCCAGAATCAATTTTGGCGGCATTAGGACTTGTCCAGCAATTTTTTATAGTAAAAGAGGCACTAATTTAGTGAAGTCTAGTCGCCTTCGCCAGGTGCTTCTGAGAAGTATTTCTCAAGCTTGCCTTTTTCACCATCAAACTTTTCAGCGTCAGACGGGGCGTCGCGCTTCTCAGTGATGTTTGGCCACACTTCAGCAAACTTGGTGTTCAGCTCCAACCAGCTCTCAAGGCCAGGCTCAGTGTCCGGCACAATGGCTTCTGCTGGGCATTCAGGCTCACACACGCCACAGTCAATACATTCATCAGGGTGGATCACCAACATGTTCTCACCCTCATAGAAGCAATCAACAGGACAAACTTCTACGCAATCCATATATTTACATTTGATGCAATTGTCGGTGACGATATAGGTCATGTAGCCAATTCCACTTTGTTATTTGACCGCACAAAAACGGTTTCAGAATGGGTTTATTGGCTAAAGCCTTTTCCCAAAAAGTGCAAGTCATGAAACGGGGTTTCCTTTTTCAAAGTTTGGCGAATTTTGAAAAAGCCAAGTTGTTTTTGCCGCAAAAACAAAATGGTTGCAGAATCAGAGCGGTTCTTTGCCCAACAGGGTCTCGGTTTGGCGGCGTTCTTTCTTGGTGGGGCGGCCCGCGCCTTTTTCGCGCACGGCTTGCGGTAGTGGTCGAGGACCGTCCGATTTGGGCAGTGGGGGCGGGCTTAAATCTTCATATAGTTCAGCCGCTTGCGTAGCTGACCCCCGCTTCTCGCCCAATTCGACAACACGATAGATTTTGATTTGGCGGGGAAGGGTGACGGTGAGCACGTCGCCCACCTTCACTTTATGCGCACAATCGCTGCAGCGCTCTTTATTGATTTTAACGTGGCCGCCATTAACCAGCTTTTGCGCAAGGGTGCGCGTTTTGACGCAGCGGACAAACCACAGCCATTTATCAATGCGTTGTTTGCCCGCTGGCGTGTTCATTTATTGTTTTTTGAGGGCCATCAACGCGGCGAAAGGCGAATCGGGATCGATAGGCTTTTGCTTTTTCTCAGGGCGTTGATTTTGGTTGGCGTGACGCTTAGGCCCTTTGCCTTGATTTGGCTTGCCGCGCTTTTGGCCTTTTGCAGGGCGTTTAGCGCCTTGCTTGGCCCCATGCGGCTTGCGGTTATTGTTGCGCCCACCTGGGAACCAGATTTCGTCAAACTGTTCTTCCGCTTCTGCCGGTTCAGCTGCTTCCGTCTTGGCTTCAGCGAGTTCTGCGCTCGCTTCCGGTGTTTCTGTAGGGGCCTCGGTTGCGGCTGCTTCTTCTGGCGTTGCGGTGGTTTCAGCATCTGCAGCGGGGGCTGCATCTGTTGCCGCTTCAGGCGTTGGTTCAATCTTTGTGCGGTTAACGCGATAGCCCAAGCTTTTCAGTACGGCGTTGAACTCTTCGCCCGCGCAGCCCAGCAAAGATGTCATTTCCACAGTAACGCGGAAGCCATTGCCGGGTGCTGCACCATCGGGTGCTTCAGTGTCTTGATTGCGTGCGGGATCAAAGCTGATCAAGGGGCGAATCAAATCCGCCAAGCGCTCAAGAATGTCGACACGCACAGCGCGTGGGCCGACCACTTTAAAGCCTGCAATTTCGTACAGCTCTTTGGCAAAGTTTTGGTCTACATCGATGGATGTACGGCCAGACAGAATAACCTGCGGCAGTTCTGAAACGCCGGGCTGGCGCACGCCGCCATTTTGCAGCGCCCACAACACCAGCGCCAACTCGCGCGGGGCAGGCTTAAGGGAAAGCGGCACATAGATATGGTAGGCACCAAATTTGACGCCCATTTTGCGCATCACGCCACGCACGTCTTGATCGAGGCCTTTAACCTCTTGCGCCACATCTTGACGGGGCAGCACGCCGAGTTTTTCGGCGATTTGATAGGCAACACCGCGGGCAGTGCCATCCAATTCGGTTGGTTCACGCAATTGCAGCAAAGGCTCCAGCAGCGTATTCACATGATGCTTGAGCCAAAGGCTCACCCGTTCTTGTACGGCTTCTAATTCAGCGCCGTTCAGGCTCTCATCTGCTAAGATCACGGCGCGCGGGCGGAACAGTTCGTCGCCTTGTGCTAGATCTGCGATGATTTCGCCGCGCCAGCGGATCAAACCGTCTGTCGCCAGCACAAATTCATCATTCGGCGCATCTGCAACTTTTTCAGCGCGCTTTTTAATTTCAGGTGCAATGGCCACGCCGGCGGCGGTGCGCAAATTCTTTGCATCTCCCCCTTCGCCGGGACTTAGATTAAAGCGAAAGCCTTCGATAGATCCGATTTTGTGGCCCTCAAGGGATACGTCGCCGCTTTGGGAAATTTCAGGTGTCGTCATATTCTTATCTCTTAAATGGCGCAGAAGGACGCTGGTGCGCCGATCGACAAATCTTTGGGTAAGTCGCTCATGGAGCGCATCTGATAAATTGTTTTCGATTTCACTTGTTTTTTCACGCCAGTAGGTCGGATCTTTTAGCCAGTTTTTACGATTTGCGACAAAAGTCCAAGTCCGAATTTGTTTAATTCGGTTGGACAATGTGTCAATGTCACCAGCGCTATTGTCGCAAAAGCTGACCTGTTCGTCCATCCAGTCTTCAAAAATATAGCCATTGGTGCCAAGATTTTGAAAGATTGTGGCAATTATCTCACCATGCTGTGCGGGTGAAATGCTGCGATAGTCCGGAATCTGCGCGCATTCCCATGCCAAACTGGTTTGTTCACGGCCTCTAACTTCGCCGATATTGGGGTGTCGCTGCAAAAATTCGAGAGCAATTTGGTCTTTGGCGGTGGGGATGTTGGTCAGCAATTTATGCTGTGCGGGTACTTCCAATGATTGTTGCAAAGCTTCGAGCGATCGCAGGTCGAAATCACGTGATCGCCATTGCATCACTTTAACCGGGGCAAATTGGTGGGTTTCTAATTGCTCGATCACTTCATCGGCAAAGGGCTCCAAGCCACCGGTTATGCCAAATGTGCCATCGCGTTTGTGCCGTCCCGCGCGGCCGGCAATTTGCGCCAGCTCTGCCGGGGTAAGGGGGCGCAATTGCTTGCCGTCAAACTTCATGTCCGCGGCGAAGGCCACATGGTGAATATCGAGATTGAGCCCCATGCCGATAGCATCTGTGGCCACCAGAAAGTCTACGTCGCCATTTTCATAAAGGTCGACTTGCGCATTTCGTGTGCGCGGGCTGAGCGCGCCCATCACCACTGCCGCACCACCGCGCTGGCGGCGGATCAGTTCAGCGATGGCATAAACTTCGTTTGCGGAAAAGGCGACAATAGCTGAGCGTCGGGGCTGGCGCGTGATTTTCTTTGACCCGACATAGTCCAAATTTGAGAAGCGGGGGCGCATGATGATGTCAACATCGGGCAGCAGGGCCGAGATGATTGGGGCCATTGTGCCCGCGCCCAGCAGCAAGGTTTCTTGCGTGCCGCGGCTGTGTAAAATCCGGTCGGTGAAAACGTGGCCACGATCGAGATGGGTGGCAGTCTGAATTTCATCCACCACCACGCACTCAACGCTCAGTTCAGTTGGCATCGCCTCAACGGTGGCCACCCAATAGCGTGCCTTGTCTGGCACGATTCGCTCTTCACCTGTCACCAGGGCAACATGTTCTTTGCCCGCACGCTGGCACAGCGTTTGATAAATCTCACGCGCCAATAGCCGCAAGGGCAGCCCGATCATGCCCGACCGGTGGGCCAGCATGCGCTCAATCGCATAATGGGTTTTGCCGGTATTGGTCGGCCCCAGAATGGCTTTGAGATTGGGGCCCTTTGCCGGGCGGATGAAATGGTGAGGTGCGTTCATAGATTCTTTGGGCCAAACAGTTTCAAAAAGTGGCTTTAGCCGCGCTTTATGTCGGTTTCAATTTGAAACATGTTGGGATGATGGTGCCAGTGCTGTTTACGAATAGTACAAAATGCGAACAAACAAAGTCCGAATCGCGCTTTTCCCCATATTCTGATTTCGTTCTATACTGTATATAGTAGGGCAGTGGTGGTCAGCCCACAATTTTGAAACTTTTAATCAAAACTTTACCATAATTTCGGCTTTTTCCGTTTAGAATGATGAAGGATTGGTTAAAATTGTAACTTTGTTTACCTGCCTTGTTTTTGTGTGAACCGCAAGGGCCTGAAATTAATTGCGATCTTAACGTTTTGAACGCCGAAAATAAGGCGCTTTTTCGCGAAAATTTACAAAAAAGCTATTGCCGTTTCATTTTGGGATTGGGCGCGCAAAGGAATCGTGCCCTCAAGATTGGAAGCGCAGACTTGCTTATTTTACGCTGACGCGGGTCAAAACCATAGAAAGGTCACCAAATGCGGTGCCGATCAAAACGCGATAAGGAATCGCATATCCCGTGTTTTTGAGGGGCGCAAACCACATGAGAAAACGCTGGTTGTTTTTCATGTATGTGGTGCTTGCGCTGTCGCTGAAATGTCCAGAAATTGGCTTGTAGCGCAATTTACAAAGCACAACGGGGCCCTGATAGCCTGTGCGTTGGGACGTGGCGGTTTGATTTTCTGCAAAGCTCATGTCGATATCGAACCGCTCAATGCCGGTGTAAATATCCATGCTGCGGTTGCAAATGGCGGGTGAAAGGCTATCGGCTTTGATCAGAAATGCCGCAACGGGATCGTTGATGCCCTTGCGGTGGCCAGAAGTTACTTCCACGCGGTTTACATTGTCCGTGAGTTCGGGGGTCACTTGAAAACTGGTGACGTTGCTGTTTTGCGCCTGAAACTTCACTTTGAAGGTTTCGTTGTTGGCCTTTGTTGCCAGCGTGAATTGTTCGGACTGTAGTCCGTTTGCCCCAACTTTGCCGTTAGAATTGAGATCGGCCGTACCCGCCGCCACCAGACTGGCGAGACCGGAGACCAGCCCATCAATATTAACCGCATAGGATTGGCCATTATTGTCAAAATCGACACTGACTTGGGCAATATTGACGCCGCGCAGGGTCACCACGTAATTGGCGTCAGCTTCAAATGCTGCTGCGCTTAGGGTGCCGGCGCAAAATAGGGCGGCTGTCGCCGCGATGAAGTTGCCACATAAATGCGCGGAAAAGCGCTTGACGGTCGACAGTTTCAAGGCCACGTTTCGCCCATGCTCCCTAAACAAAATCTTGGCCGACTGGCCGCTTCGAATCAGTTTTTCTTCACACTGGACGGTGATCGGGGAGGATTCAAGGCAAGAATGGGACAAATCAGCACTGAGGTGCTTGACTAAAGGGGCTAAGTTCTCTAATTAGACGCGACTTTTCATTAATATGAGATCGACAAGGCGCCGCCTTTAGAGCGGATTTGTCGGTGTTGACCGAACAGGATGTGAGTAAAATGGCACGACGTTGTGAACTTTCTGGCAAAGGCGTGATGTCAGGCAATAATGTGAGCCACGCGCTCAACCGGACTCGTCGCAAGTTTTTGCCTAACTTGTGCAGTGTGACTTTGATGTCTGAGGCGTTGGGCGAAGGTGTGAAACTGAAAGTTTCAGCTTCTGCATTGCGCACCGTTGAGCACCGTGGTGGTTTGGATGCCTATTTGCTGAAAGCAAAAGACACTGAATTGTCTCCACGCGCATTGACCGTGAAAAAAGAAGTGCGCAAGGCACTTGCTGAAGCGTCTTAAGTCTTTCGGCTTGAGCTGCTTGAAAATTTGAAGATTTTCGTTGGTGCCGCGCAAAGTTTTTGCGCGGTGCTTTTTGTTGGATGTGGCGCTGGTCACCTGCCGGTCTAGCCACTTATATAGAGGTGCATGAAATGGTGCTCACTCGTCTTTTTGTGGCCGTTTTGGCCATGGCTGTTGTGGTGACAGCGTCGAACTATTTGGTTCAATTTCCCGTACAAGCGCAATTGGGGCCTGCCAATTTGGCCGACATCCTCACCTGGGGCGCTTTTACCTACCCCTTCGCTTTTCTTGTTACAGATTTGACCAACCGCTTTTTCGGACCGCAAAAAGCACGGATTGTCGTGTTTGTTGGCTTTGCGACTGCTGTGTTGATGTCGATCTTTTTGGCGACGCCGCGTATTGCCGTTGCATCGGGCACCGCGTTTTTGACAGCGCAACTGCTTGATGTGTCTATCTTTGACCGTTTGCGCAATGGCGCATGGTGGAAAGCACCGCTGGTGTCTTCAGGCATTGCTTCTGTGATTGACACATTGCTGTTCTTCTCATTGGCGATGGCCCCGGCCTTTGCCTTTATCGATGGTTGGTTTGGCATGGAAGACAGCTCTTTGGGCTTCCCAGTTCCATTCCTCAGCTTTGGCGCAGAAACGCCGCTTTACCTTTCATTGGCCGTTGGCGACATGTTGGTGAAGGCCTTGGCCGTTGTCGCGCTCTTGTTGCCGTATCAGGCGCTGCGGCGCGCGATTGCATCGCGAGTAGAACCGGCAGCGGCATAGTTGAAATTCAAAACGCTGCACTTTGCGCAGCGTTTATCGTGAGCGAACCCCAAGCATTGTAAATTGTGCTTGGGGTTTATTTTTGCCTATTGAGGGCTGCAACGGGCGGATTTTTCCAACTGGATGGGGCAAAGGGGGTGGTGAGCGCCCGCTCGACCAAATCCAAATGGTCTTGGCCGTAAAAGGGATCTCCATCTAGAATATAGGTGGGGGAGCCAAAGATGTTGTTGGCAATGGCCCATTCGGTATTGGCTTGCAGCTTTTTCTGAATTGCCTCCGTGCCCGCCGCCGCCAGCAAGGCATCAGCGTCATGGCCCAGTTCGGTGGCTAGTCGATGCAGCGTCGGTAGGTCAGATTGATCCGCATCATCGCGCCAATGCGCTTCCAGCAATTTGTGTGACATGGCGTCGATGGTAGCCCCACGATCACCCAAAGCGAGAATCATGCCGGAGGCTAGGCCATAATCTTCATCGTGAAATGTCGGGCGATATTTGATGATCGGTACGTCGCGATATTCGGCCCAACGTTCAATTTCACGTCCAAAGAAATAATCTACGTTTGCCTGGGTCCGCGCTCTGAATGTCGGGCTGCGTTGTTGCTGCACCACTGGAGAAAGCAACATAGGACGATGGATCAGGGTGACACTATGTTTAGCGCAGATTTCTTGTAATTTTGCCGAGCCAATATAGGCAAAGGCAGAATGGACGGAGTAGGCATATTCGATCACGGGCATAATAATTTGCTCTAATTGTTGTGTGACACCTAAATGGCAGTGTTTCGTTGTCGCTCTAGCCCGTCAAGAATGAGCTCGAGCCCAAAATCAAACTGGGTTACGCCATCATATTCTTCATTAATCAGCGCCGTGGTTGCCCCATGAAGAAAGGGGTAGTCGGTCTTACTGATCATGGGCAGATAGTGGGAGGCGGCGGTGCGATATTCATCTGGCTCCACCGGGAAGTTTATCTCCTGCATCGTGTAGCCAAAAGTATGGCTATCAATGGCATTGCGCGCCCAGTCTGCGGCGGCGTAGGTAAAGCCCGCATTGATCAAACAGCCCAAAGTGGCGTCGCCATCGCGCATGGTTTGTTCGCCATTGGTGATGGTGGAGATCAGCAATGAAGGTGCCCATGGGTGCTTTAGAAAGGCTTGGCGCATGGAATGCGCTCGCCTGCGCATCATCTCTTTCCATTCTCCATCGGTTTGCGGGCGTTCAAACTCGGTCACCACATGGTCGAGCATCAGGCTGATCAAATCATCCTTATTTGCCACATGGTTGTAAATCGACATGGCTGTTACCCCCAAATTGGTGGCGAGCTTGCGCATGGAAAGGGCTTCAATGCCTTGGCCATCAGCCAATTTAATTGCGGCTTCGGATATTTTTCGCGCGTTTAGGGTGCGACGTTTATCGATTTGGGATGTCTGGCTCATGGGCAATCAACTTTACTCGAACTCACAAGGGGCTTGACTCATATACAGCGTATATTTATAGCTGGTCGGCGTCAAATATACGCTGTATATATAATGCAAGTTAGTTAGCCGATTGGAGGCGCAATGTCTGTTTCTGAAAAAATCTCCACCCTTTGGATCGTGGTCATGTTCAACATGGTCTTTGCCGATGTTTTGTCTTTCATCAGCCCCGGCTTTTTGGCAGAAGCATCCACTGGGGTGATTGATGGCATTACCATCACACCCATGTTCATTCTATTGGCGGCCATCTTTGCCCAGATCGCGATTGTGATGATTTTCTTATCGCGGGCTTTGCCACGCAGAAGCTGTCGCATTGCCAATTGGGTGGCTGTGGTGCTCACCATTTTGTTTGTTGTCGGCGGTGGCTCACTTGCGCCACACTACATTTTGTTCGCCTCGGTCGAAGTGTTGGCAATGCTATACATTGCATATCTGGCTTGGACGTGGCCGGACGATATGGCACGTGCTTAACCACACAAAAAAGCCCGCGACTTGCGTCGCGGGCTTTGTGATTCAGCAAAGCGCTTGTGTTTAATGTGCGGCCAAATAAGTCGCCAAAATATCGCGCGCAGCGCCAAGGTCAGTTTTGTCGACCATTTCAGTTACGGTGTGCACATAGCGTGTGCCCACCACAATGCCGATGGCTTTTGCGCCGGCAGCGGCTTGTTGTGCCGCCGCACCGTCTTGGCCGCCACGGGCCAAAATGGTGCGTTGATAAGGAATCTTGTTCTTTTCAGCCAGCTCTTCCATCTCGCGCACAAGGCCAATATCGGCGATGAAGCTTGAATCTTTGATGTGAAGGCCAACGCCTTCGCCTTGCACGGTCACACGCTGATGCTCAGGCACACCCGGTGTGTCGCAAGCAAGGGTCACATCAATGCCAAGGCCAATATCCGGCTTAATGGCGTAAGCGGCAGTGCGGGCGCCCCGCAGGCCAACTTCTTCTTGGGTGGTGAAAGCAACGTGGATCTCACATTCATGCTCGCCACCATCTTTGATCAATTTGCGAATTGATTCGATGCCCAACCAACAGGCCACACGGTTATCGAGCGCTTTGGACACAACTTTGTCCTGAAGATCGAGCAATGGCTCATCCATCACGATATAGTCGCCGACTTTTACTTTGTCTTTGGTTTTTTCGCCCATGCCGAGATCAACGAAGAACTCAGAAAGGCCGGGAACCTTTTTGGCATCGCCAGGCTCTTGAATATGGATTGGCTTGCCGCCTGGGTTCATCACGCCTTTATAGTCACCCTCATCGGTGCACACCAAAACACGGCGAGAGAACAAGTTGCGTGGATCAAACCCGCCAACAGGGTCGATATAGATATGGCCCTTGTCGCTGATGTGCGACACCAAAAAGCCAATCTCATCCATATGACAAAGCAGCATGACTTTTTGTGGAGTGCCTTTGCCTTTTTTGGTTGGGTTGCGCTTGCACAAAAGGGATCCCATTGGGTCGATGGAGACCTCATCAAAAAGCCCATCAATTTCTTTTTTGATCAAATCACGAATGCGATCTTCGCGTCCTGGCACACCTGGCGTTTCGCAAAGGCGTTTGAGTAGGTCGATGTTCATCTAAATATCCCTTATTATGGTCGTTGGTTGTTCTGGCGGGGAGCCCTAGGGGTCAGACCCCAGCTCTGGCGGAACAGGTTACTTCTATTTACGGCAAACTCAAGCAATTGTCGAAATTTTAATATTGTATATCGAATTGCAATATTAGAGTACGTTGCCATCCATTGAAATTATCGTCAGAGATCAGCGTCACGCGTGGCAGGTTTGTGGGGCCTTGGCTCACCGCCATTCCCTCCATATTGTCCACTGCGAGGCCGCCTGCTGACAATATGGTTTCCCCCTCAATGCGGGCGCCGGGCTTGATTTGATCACGGGTGATCAACTCGAGCCGCATGGTGAAACCCAATAGTCCCACATCGCGTTTGAGAATCAGCAAGTCGCCATTGGGCAAGAAGGCACATGCAGTGGGTTTATATCCACCTTCACGGGCGAAGCTGAGTTCGCCGCGATCTTTATTGCCTTTAAGCCATGCCGCATGGTCGCCGCCTTTGGCTTTCACATTCTCCGTGAGCATAAGGGTGGAGCCCGCAATGGGCGAGGCAGGTGGCGCAATGCACAGCGCTTCCAACGAACCATTGTGGCGATTGCGGCGTAGCCAATCTGGAATAGCGACTTCCTTTGCTGCGCCTTGCGGCCATCCATTGGTCAACTCAAAATCTGCCGCGCGGGTGAGATGTTCAAACCCAACCCGCACCGCACCGGGCACACCATCGCGGAAGATGGTTTCGATGCTCTCAGAATCACGGGAAAAGGCGGTGGGTAAATCGTCGCCTTTGGAGTTTTTGATGGAGCGTAGCGTAAGTTTATCAAGGCCATTTAAATTGCCTTTTTGATCATAAAAGGCTTGCCCGTTTAAGAAATAGCCCCGGTCGCTCACCGCGGCAAATTTGCCATCTGCAGACGTGAAGGTGATGCCTGAAAAGCCACCAAAATTCTCATTTTCATTATGCAGTACAAAGCCACCGCGCCAGATTAGCTTGCCGATCTTGTCGCCTTTGTTGCGGCCTTGAAAATAGTCGATTGATTGCAGATCAAGCGGAATGCTTTGGGCCATGGCCAAATTGTCGCCGGCCCAAAGACCGACGACCAAAAGCATGGATTTGAAAAATTTAGCGCCGTCGCGCACGGGCTTGCGATGGGGCTTCTTCGTCAAACAAATCGGCCAGATTGTCCGTAAGTGCCCCGGCCAGTTCTTCCGCATCGAGCAGGGTGACCGCCCGACGGTAATAGCGGGTAACATCGTGGCCAATGCCGATGGCCACCAACTGAACAGGCGAACGTGTTTCAATATCTTCAATGACGAACCGTAGGTGTTTTTCCAAATAGTTGCCCGGATTGACAGATTGTGTGCTGTCATCCACCGGGGCACCATCAGAAATCACCATCAATATGCGGCGATTTTCGGGCCGGCCCAAAATGCGCTTATGCGCCCATTGCAGCGCTTCGCCATCTATATTTTCTTTGAGCAAGCCTTCGCGCATCATCAGGCCAAGATTATCCTTGGCATGGCGCCATGGCTCATCAGCGGCTTTATAGACGATGTGGCGAACATCGTTGATCCGACCAGGATTTGCCGGGCGGCCAGCTTGCATCCAGGCTTCGCGAGATTTGCCGCCTTTCCAGGCGCGGGTGGTGAAGCCCAAAATCTCAACTTTTACACCACAACGCTCCAGCGTGCGGGCAAGAATGTCGCCGCAAATGGCGGCAATAGTGATCGGGCGGCCACGCATGGAGCCAGAATTATCGATCAACAGCGTTACCACTGTGTCGCGGAAATCGGTGTCTTTTTCGATCTTGAACGACAAAGGCTGCAACGGGTCTGTGACCACACGGGTGATCCGCGATGTGTCGAGCAACCCTTCCTCAAGGTCAAACTCCCAAGAGCGGTTTTGCTGTGCCATCAAGCGACGTTGCAATTTGTTGGCCAAGCGCGCCACGGCGCCGGTCAAGCTATCCAGTTGCTTGTCGAGCAGGGCGCGCAATTGGGCGAGCTCTTCTGGCGGACACAGCTCTGCCGCGCCCACAACTTCATCAAATTTGGTGGTGAAGATCTTATATTCCGGCATATTGCGGAACTGATCTGGAATGTCATTTTGTGGCGGGGTGTTGGCCGCGTCGTCGCCCTGTTCAATCGGGGCTTCCTGCTCTTCGGTCTCCTCAAGGCTGGCATCCTGCCCTTCGGTCTCACCCTCTTCCTCCGTGTCGCCAGGCGCTTGCTCGGCGTCCATTTCCATTTCTTCTTGATCCGCGGAACCATCCTGCTTATCCGCGTTCTCATCCGGTGCGTTTTGCGGATCTGCGTCTTCGCCGCTCTCGTCCTCGTCCCCGTCCAAATCGGTGGGGTCGGCATCAATCATCATGTCGAGATTGCGCAACGCATTGCGGGTCAGTTTGGAAAACTCAACCTGATCATCCAAATACGCGCTTAGATCGTCGAGACTATCGCCAACTTTTTCCTCAATCGTATCGCGCCAAAAATCCACCAGCTTTTCACCGGAGGGCGGCACTTTCATGCCTGCGATTTTTTCGCGCAACACCAGCCCCATGGCCTCGGCCAATGGCGCGTCCGCAATGTCTTTGATGTTGGAATAGTTGGCGCGAAACATTTTGTCTTCCAGCATGGCAGACAAATTGTCTTTCATGCCGGGCAGGCGTTCAACGCCAAGGGCTTCCACACGCACTTGCTCGAGCGCATCAAAAACGGCCCGGGCTTCGGGGTCTTGCGGTGCATAGCGATTGTGTTTTTTGATGTCGTGGGCAGCCAAACGCATGGACATGGCGTCGCCTTGTCCACGTGCTATGGCAATGTCTTCTGCTTTGGGCACGCGGGGCAGGTTTGCCAGTCGCGCTTTGTCTTTGGTCAAAAGCGGCCGGTCGGAGGTGAAGGCCACCTCCAATTCGCGTTCGCCAGAAACGGTGCGTACCGTGGCGCCAATGGCTTCTTTCAGCTTGGCGGTCGGGTCGGCCCGGTTTTGCTTTTTCCCGGATAAAGACATGGTGCCTCTTTGGATTTGCGGTTAGGCGCTCAGCGCAATATTGGCCGCAGATTCTGGAAGATCGGTGCCAAATACACGTTGATAGAATTCCGCCACAACGGCACGTTCCAACTCATCACATTTGTTGAGGAAGGTAAGGCGGAACGCGAAGCCGATATCGCCAAAGATCTGGGTGTTCTCCGCCCAAGTGATCACAGTCCGTGGGCTCATCACCGTTGACAGGTCGCCATTGATGAAGGCTTGACGTGTCATATCGGCCAAGCGCACCATATTAGACACGGTTTTCTCACCTTCTTCATTCTGGAACTGTTTGGCTTTGGCCAACACAATGCCCACTTCTTTTTCGTGCGGCAGATAGTTCAGCGTGGTCACCAAGGACCAACGGTCCATTTGGCCTTGGTTGATCTGTTGTGTGCCGTGATAAAGGCCTGAAGTGTCGCCCAAACCGATGGTGTTGGTGGTTGCGAACAAACGGAACGCAGGGTGAGGTTCGATCACTTTGTTTTGGTCCAACAGGGTCAGGCGACCAGACACTTCCAAAACGCGCTGAATAACAAACATCACATCCGGGCGGCCTGCATCATATTCGTCGAACACGATGGCGATATTGTTTTTCAATGCCCAAGGCAAAATGCCATCACGGAATTCAGTGATCTGCTTCCCGTCTTTCAAAACGATCGCATCCTTGCCCACCAAATCAATCCGGCTGACGTGGCTATCGAGGTTTACCCGTACCAAAGGCCAGTTCAGACGCGCTGCAACTTGCTCGATGTGGGTTGATTTACCCGTGCCGTGATAGCCTTGCACCATCACGCGGCGATTATGTTCAAACCCAGCCAAAATGGCCAATGTTGTGGCCTTGTCGAACAAATAGTCGGGGTCAAGCGGCGGCACATGTTCTGTGCGTTCTTTATAGCCCTTCACCACAAGGTCAGTATCAATGCCGAAAGTTTCGCGAACATTATATTCGGTATCTGGCAATGGAGCGGTTTGTTCAGTCATAGCGGATGCCTTCGTCAGGTCTGGCCGAAGCACGGCATAGTGCCGAAAATGGCGGGTAAGGTTTTAGTTGAGAATTCTATAACAGCAAATTGTGGCGCACCCAAGGGGCTAATGTGGTTAAACGAACCCTTTGGCTTTCAAATGGTTATAGGCGGTGATGATATTGCGCAAACGCTCTTCCGAGCTTTTGTCGCCGCCATTAATGTCCGGATGGTGCTTTTTCACCAGATCTTTATAGGCGACTTTGATGGTGTCTGGGCCGTCGGTTGGGCCAACGCCAAGCATTTCAAGCGCTTTGCGATCTGCTTCAAGCACTTTGCGGTCTGCTGAACGATTTGGGCCGCCGGACTTGCCTTGCATGCGGGCATAGCGGGCAAACACATTTGACGGATCGTGGCGCTTTTTCTTTTTGGTCCGCGGGGGCAAATCGCTGGCGCTTTTGGGGGCTGGGTTGCCACCACGCACATCCCAAGTGGGACGTCCGCCAGAGCGATCGGTCATAGCGTCCTTGATTTCGTCGTCGCCCAGATCAGAGAAAAAGTCGTAATTTTTGTTATATTCGCGCACATGGGCCAGGCAGAATTGGTGGTGGCCGGGTGTGTTTGGCCCCTTGGGCGCTTTATGGGTGCCGGGTTCCTCACAACCTTTCCATGCGCAGCGTGGTGAATCATCTTCTGGCTTTGCGGCAGAAGAGGCTCTTTTCTTGACACGAATTTTATCGAACAGCTTGGATTGCAATTTCTCAGCTCAATTGGTTTATGAAGGGGGAACCCTTTTAGCGCAAAAACGGAAAAGAGAAAAACCCCTATGTTGGTAAAAGATGCGATTATTTCGAAATTAAATGCGACATTTTCTCCGCAACATCTCGAGGTGATCGATGAATCTGAGCATCACCGTGGTCATGGCGGTTGGCGCGAAGGCGGCGAAACTCATTTTCGGGTGATTATTGGCGCCGAAAGTTTAAAGGGCAAAAACCGTGTGGAGCAGCATCGCGCCATCAATGATTGTTTGGCGGAAGAGCTGGTCGAGCAGGTACATGCCCTTGTGATTAAAGTGCAGCAATAGTCCCGTTTTACGGAATGATTTTGATTTCCGTAATCCGGTTGCGTTCCTTCTTCAGCACTTTAAATCTAAAGCCGTGGAAGGTGAACACTTGGTTCACTTCCGGGATCATTTTGGCTTCTTCCACGATTAGACCAGCAATGGTGTTGGCATCTTCATCCGGTAGGTGCCAATCCAATGTCCGGTTCAAATCGCGGATCGGCACGGAGCCATCAACAATATAGCTGCCGTCAGGCTGTTTTTGCGCGCCTTCCATGATTTCGTCATGCTCGTCGGCAATTTCACCCACGATTTCTTCCAAAATATCTTCAAGGGTCAGCAAGCCTTCCACTTCGCCATATTCATCCACGATCATGGCGATATGGGCTTTTTCGCGTAAGAAGGCGTTCAGTTGCGCCTGCACGGGTGTGGTATCAGGTACGAACCATGGCTTAGAAACAATTTTTGAGAAGTTGAGCTTTTCCACGTCGCCGCCTGCGCGGAACAAGGCGCGCAGCAAATCCTTGGCGTGCACGATGCCCACAATATTGTCCTGATCATTGCGCCACAATGGAATGCGGGTGTAAGGGCTTTCCAAAATGTCCTGCACCAATTGTTCTTTCGGCAGATCGGCATCAAAGGCCAACATTTTGGTGCGGTGCACCATCACGTCAGACACTTCAAGTTCGCTCAAATCCAAAATGCCGCCCAGCATGTCGCGGTCGTTCTTGATCACTTCGCCTTCGCGGTGCAGCAAGTCCACCGTGCCGCGCAACTCATCATGACCGGTGAGGCCATATTCATCATCTTCTGAGCGGGCGCCCAACATGCGCAACAGCAAATTGACCAGCTTTTGGATGGCAAAAGTGATGGGTGCAAAAATCAGCACCACGGGGCGCACGAAACGCCCGACGCCCAATGAGAATTCATCGGGTTTGGAAATGGCCCAAGTTTTTGGCAAAACTTCTGAGAAGATGACGACCAGAAGGGTCATCACCAAGGTGGCATAAATCACGCCAGTGTCACCGAACAGCGAGATCAACACGCTGGTTGCTAAAGATGAAGCGAGGATGTTGACCAAATTGTTGCCCAGCAGGAGCGCCCCGATCAGCCGTTCTTTATCGGCGATCAATTTCTCCACGATGGATGCACCGCTTTTTCCCGCTTTCACCCAATGGTGAATGCGCGCACGGCTGGCCGCCGTCAGTGCGGTTTCAGAGCCAGAGAAAAAGCCGGATAGGGCCAGCAGCACAATGATGGCGCCAACAGAAATCCAAAAGGTCAGGGTTAACTCGGTCATTTTTGCCGTTCTTCATTCAAGAATTCAAACACGTGGTCAGGATTGACATTTTGTTCAATGAAAGCCTTGCCGATGCCTTTTGTCAAAATAAAGGTCAATGCGCCGCGCGAGACCTTTTTGTCTTGCGCGATATGGTTCAGCAATTCCTCAGTGGAGGACAGCTCGCCCGGAATGTCGCTTAACTTGGTCGGTAGGCCCGCTTTTTTCAAGTGGGCCACCACGCGCTCATCGTCTTGCGTGTTGGATAGGCCAAGCTTGGTGGAGAAGCGGTGGGCCAGTGCCATGCCTATGGCGACGCCTTCGCCGTGGATCAATCGATCCGAATAGCCCGTGGCGGCTTCAAGCGCGTGGCCAAAAGTATGGCCGAGATTGAGCAGGGCACGCTGTCCATGTTCGCGCTCATCTGCCACGACCACGCGGGCCTTCGCACGGCACGCGCGGGCAATGGCTTCGGCGCGCGCTGGGCCGCCCTCGAAAATTTCAGGTTGGTTTGCTTCCAACCAGAAGAAAAACTCTTCATCATCGATCAGGCCATATTTGACCACTTCGGCATATCCCGCGCGAAATTGGCGTTCGGGCAGGGTTTCGAGTGCACCCAAATCTGCCGCTACAAATCGCGGTTGATGAAATGCGCCGATGAGGTTTTTGCCGTGGGGGGAGTTTACCCCGGTTTTGCCGCCGACTGAGCTATCCACCTGCGCCAAAAGCGAGGTGGGAATTTGCACAAAATCCATGCCGCGCCGCATAATGGCAGCAGCGAACCCTGCGAGGTCGCCAATCACCCCGCCGCCGAAGGCGAGAATAATGTCGTTGCGCTCTAGTTTTTCTTTCAGCAGGGCAAACACCACGCTGTCTAGGCGGGCCATGCTTTTGGCATTTTCGCCCGGAGGGATAGAGATGATTGCATAGTCCAAGCCATTGGCTTCAAGGCTTTTTTTCAGCCGTTCCCATTGGGCCTTTTCAACATTCAAATCAGTGATCACGCCAAATCGAGCGCCCGGAAATTTTTGCTTCAAAATCCCACCCAGACGATCAAGCACATCGGGCGCGATCTCGATATCATAGGCGCGATCTTCCAAATCGATGGGCACAATAATGGGTTCTGGGGCGTGTTGGGTCGACATAGGTTTCTTCTCGAGCGTTAGGCGTTCAGGTAAGTGGCCAATGCATCAATGGCTTTGGCCGCGACGGCTTCGTGGGTGCCGTCAAAAGAGGTCACTTTCACATCGGCCAGAGCATAGGTGGGATTGCGCTGATCATAAAGCGCTTTTAGCGTGCCGAAAGGGTCTGCGGTGCGCAATAGCGGGCGGGTGTTGCGACGGGATACGCGCTCAAAAAGCAAGTTGATGTCTGCATCCAGCCAAACGGAGACTGCGTGATTTTCGATATTTTTGCGGGTTTCTTCATTCATGAACGCACCGCCGCCAGTGGCGATCACAGCATTATTGTTTTCCGTTAGCAGCCGCGAGATCACCCGCACCTCGCCAGCGCGAAATTCATCTTCGCCGTGGGTTTCAAAAATATCGGGGATGGGCATGCCTGCTGCTTTTTCGATTTCGCTATCGCTATCGATAAAGGGGCGGTTGAGATATTGGGCAATCCGTCGGCCCACAGTGGATTTGCCAGCACCCATCAAACCAATAAGCACAATTGGCTTGGTGCCAAGCATTTGGTTGACCAGTTTGCTGTTTTTGTTCACATCCGTGCTGGTCAGCCCGTCGTCCACATTTGTCTCCTTATCCGTTCACGTGTTTGAAGCCATTTGTTGGGTTTAATGTCAAGTCTTGTTGTTGCAAGGCCCGTGGGCGCTGTTTTAAGCACGATGCGGGTAATTTCTTGAAATTGCGCGCTAAATGGGCGAAAAAGAGGCCAACGGAGGGTGACGATATGCCGACCTTGATTAGGTTTATTGTGTTTTTAGCGTTTTTGGCGGCGTTGGTTTTTGGGTCCATGGTGGCGTTGACCGTGTTTGTAGACCCAGCCCCACGGGAAATGACCGAGCGTATTCCCGCTCGAGATTTATTTGGCAACAACACATAATGAGCGATAAAGCCGGGCAATATTTAGAATTGTTTCTGGATATGATGAGCGCTGAGCGCGGCGCGGCACAGAATACGCTTGAAGCTTATCGGCGCGATTTAGAACAATATGTTGGCCATTTGGCGCGGGTGCGCACGCCTGTTGACGATGTGGATCGCAATGGGGTGCAGGCTTATTTAATGGGTTTGGAAAGCCAAGGATTTGCCGCCACTACACAGGCTCGGCATTTAAGCGCCATCAAACAATTTCATCGGTTTTTGGTCGCAGAGCATTTACGTAAGGATGATCCCACGGCCATTGTACCAGCGCCAAAGGCGGGGCAGCGCTTGCCCAAAACTTTGAGCATTGAAGAAGTGGATCAGCTGTTTGCAGCCGCGGAGGCGGCGATGGCGCAACCGAACCTGTCGCCAAAGGCACAGCTCAAAGCCGAGCGTAACTTTGTGTTGCTGGAACTTTTGTATGGCACGGGTATGCGCGTCTCAGAGCTTGTGGCCTTGTTGCGCTCAGCCATTGTAAAAGATGCCTCGATGCTGGTGGTGCGCGGCAAAGGTGATAAGGAGCGCATGGTGCCCCTCAATGATGGGGCGAAAGATGCGTTACTGACCTATTTAAAGAAGCTGCCGCCGGGGCGTTTTGCGTTTCCCGCCAACACCAAAGAGGGATATTTGGCGCGGCAGGTTTTTGCGCGTGAACTCAAGCAGATCGCGATTGATGCAGGCATTGATCCGTCGAAAATATCACCGCACATTTTGCGCCATGCTTTTGCCTCACATTTGTTGGAAAGAGGCGCGGACCTTCGGGTCGTTCAAGTGCTGCTGGGCCATGCGGATATTTCAACCACGCAAATTTATACCCATATATTGGATGAACGCTTGACGCAGCTGGTTGAAAAACACCATCCTTTGGCGCAGAAGAGTTGAACGCGACGCCTTTGGGTGCTTGACATTTTAGGGGCAAATCGCCACTTTCCGCGCCAAATGGCGCGAAGGGCGCAAAACGGACATAGTAAAGCTGGTAAATATGCAATCTTATCTTGAGTTTGAAAAACCTGTCGCTGACTTGCAGGCAAAAGTACAAGAGTTGAAATCGCTCGCGCAAAGCGGTGAGGCGGTCGAAATTGAAGATGAGGTCAAGCGGCTGCAGGAACGCGCCGATGAAGCACTTGGCGATATTTACAGCAAATTGACACCTTGGCAGAAAACGCAAATTGCGCGCCATCCGTTGCGCCCGCACTTTGTGGATTATGTCAAAGAGCTGATCACGGATTTCACGCCGATGGCGGGTGATCGCAAATTCTCAGAAGATGCGGCTATTCAAGCTGGCTTTGGCCGTTTTGACGGACAGTCCATTGCGGTGATCGGCATCGAAAAAGGTTCTGATACGGAATCGCGTCTCAAGCATAATTTTGGATCTGCGCGGCCCGAGGGCTACCGGAAAGCTGTGCGCATCATGGAATTGGCCGACCGGTTCGATATTCCGGTGCTATATTTGGTGGATACGGCTGGCGCCTATCCTGGTGTTGGCGCTGAGGAACGCGGTCAAGCCGAAGCAATTGCCCGGTCAACAGAGATGTGCTTGCAGTTGGGCGTGCCTAATATGGCCGTGATCACCGGTGAAGGCGGTTCAGGCGGCGCGATTGCGATTGCTGCTGCGTCGAAAGTGGCGATGCTTGAACATTCAATCTACACTGTGGCTTCACCAGAAGCGTCTGCTTCAATTTTGTGGCGCGATGCTGGCAAGGCGCAAGAGGCTGCGAACTCCATGAAAATCACCGCGCAGGATTTGCTGAAATTTGGTGTGGTTGATCATATCGTGCCAGAACCTGCGGGCGGTGCGCATCGTCATTCCGCACAGGTGATCGAGGCCACTGGCAATTTGGTGCGTAAATTCTTGAAAAGCTATGAGGGCAAGGGCCGCTTGGAAATTCGCGAAGAGCGGCGCGAAAAGTTCCTGTCTATTGGTTCAAAACTCACTTGATTGTGATGTCGGTGAGGCGTGCATTTGCTTCACGTTTACGCCAAATTAAGTGTAAAGAATTTACCAATAAGTTGGTGTAGAGGCCGTCAATCGGGAGCGGCCTCACATTTTATCCGGGGACTTTGTGTGGCTAAGGCATTGCATAGCATCAAATTGATGATTTTGTTGTCATCGCTTTTTATTCTGGCGGCGTGTACCACCGGGTTCGAAGATCGTGGCAATATCCCTCTTTCCTCCTTCACCAAAGCGAAGCTAAGCGGCATGGGTTCTTCGCCCGGCGCGCCGATGATCATCCGCATTTTCAAGCAATCGAGCGAATTGGAAGTGTGGAAACAGGTGAAAGCTTCCGGCAAATTTGAGCTTTTCCGCTCTTACAAAATTTGCGCATGGTCTGGTGAAGTTGGCCCGAAATTCCGCGAAGGTGACCGTCAATCTCCAGAAGGATTTTATGAAGTGACGCCGGGGCATATGAACCCGCGCTCAAACTATTTCCTTTCGTTCAATTTGGGCTTCCCCAACAAGTTTGACCGCTCGCACGGGCGCACAGGTTCAAACTTGATGGTGCATGGTGATTGTTCGTCGCGCGGTTGCTATGCCATGACAGACGATCAGATTGGCGAGATTTATGCCTTGGTGCGCGAAAGCCATAAGGGCGGCAATCGTTCTGTGCAGGTGCAGGTTTATCCATTCCGCATGAATGGCAAAAATCTGGCGAAATTCGCCAATAGCGAACACATGGATTTTTGGAAAAATATCAAAGAAGGCCATGATATTTTCGAAATCACCAAGACCAAGCCGAAATGGGATGTGTGCCAAGGCGACTATAGCTTTAACCGTTCCGGGGCGTGTGGCGCATCCACCTTGGACCCTACTGTGGTTGCAGCATTAAAAGCCAGACAGGCTCAGGACGAAGCTGCGTTTAAAGAGGCGCGGGCAAATATCAAGCAGGCCAAGTTGGATGAGGTAGCTGCAGCGCAGGCGAAAGTTGAAGCCAAGCAGGCGCTTGAAGAGCGAAACGAAAAGATCACTGGTTGGTTTGGCAGCTTGTTCGGCGGCGGAGACAACAGCAGCGATAATGGTGCAGGGCAAACCGATCCGAACGCCCCAACACCGCCTGCGCGCAATTAAATCTTAGCTGATTTTTTTAACCCAATAGCCGACAGTTTTGCCGTTAGTCAGTTCGCGCTCCGCGATCATTTCAAAGCCCATTTTGGTGTGGAACACTTCCGATCCCGGATTGGGAGGTTCGCGATTGATTTCGCATCCCACAATCTCTTGCCCATCTGCCGCTGCAGCTTCAAACAGTGCTTCATAAAGACTTTTGGCAAGGCCTTGTCCACGGGCGCGGCCGGCAGTGACAATCCGGTCAATATAGACAAATTGATCGTAGCGTTCATTAAACCAAGCATAGTTGATGCCGTCATGAGCGGAGAGTTCATTCATGGCGATCAGGAATGCATCTGCTTCGTCCACCACTTCTACGAAATAAGCGCGGTCAACAAGGTTCTGCAAATCCTCAGGTTCCAACCATGAGGTTTCGACCTCATGTTCATTGTTGAGGGTGCGCACCGCTTCCATCAATGCAGGTTCAAATTCTGTCTCACTCATAAATGCTCCTCAGCAAATTTTATAATGGCCAGAAGACCAAGAGGGCGGGCACGGATATGGCCACGATTAGGATTTCAAGCGGTAAGCCCATGCGCCAATAATCAGCGAAGGAATAGCCGCCGGGGCCAAGCACCAGCATATTGTTTTTATGGCCGATGGGGGTCAAAAAGGCGCAACTTGCCGCGATCGCGACCGCCATCAAAAATGTATCGGGATTGACGCCCATTTGACTGGCCAAGCCCACGGCGATGGGAGCGGCGACAATGGCTGTGGCGGTATTGTTGAGCACGTCTGACAGTGTCATGGTCACGATCATCAGCAGCGTCAATGCTACCCATGCGGGCAGGTCTGCGGTGACTGCGGCCAAGCCATTGACGATCAATTGCGTGCCGCCTGAACTTTCTAATGCACTACCGAGGGGGATCATCGATCCTAAAAGGACCACCACGGGCCACTCAATGGTGTCATAGAGTTCACGGATGGGCACAATGTCGGTATAGACGAACACCACGGCTACCAGCGCTAGGGCAACGGGCAGATAGAGCCAGCCAATGCTCGCAGCGATCAGCGCTGCTGCGAAAAGGCCAATGGCCAGCCCGGCGCGTTCATATTGGGTGACCTGCAAGCCACGATCTGCCAATGGCAAACAGCCCATGCGCGGGATCACATCGTCGATGGCATCGGGCGGACCGAGCAACAGCAAGATATCACCAGCTTGCAGTTTGGTTTTGCGCACCTGTTCGCGCTGGGTTTTGCCTTGCCGCGATAGGCCCAAAAGCGAAACGCCATAGCGAGAGAGAAGGCGGATATTCATGGCCGTGCGGTCGATCAGGCGACTGTCGTTCCCCACCACGGCTTCGGCCAGCACCAGATCGCCGGAAAGGGCGTTTTTGGACGACGAGGCTTGGCCTTGATATTGAAGGCCAAGCGCACCCACCAGTGCGTTGATGGCTGCTGGAGTGGCTTCGATGATTAAGGAATCGCCTTCTTTAATTTCTTCGTTGCGTGCGCGGCCCGCGAGGCGTTTGCCACGACGGGATAGCCCTAAAATGATACAGTCATTTTCTTCTGCAATGGCATCGAGGTCTTTGACCTGCTGGCCGATTGCGGACGAGCCTTCAGCAACCACCAGATCGGCGACATAGCCCTCAAGCTCCATCAAATCTTTTGGTGAGTTTTTCTTTTTCTTTTGTTCAGGGATAAGTCGCCACCCGATTGTGGCGACAAAGGCAATGCCGATAATGGCGACGATGAGCCCCACCGGCGCGAAATCAAACATACCGAAAGGTTCGCCCAATGCGGTTTCCCTGAAAGAGCCAATAATGATGTTGGGCGGCGTGCCGATCAAGGTGATCAAGCCGCCCAAAATAGTGGCGAAGGACAGG
Source organism: Maritalea sp. S77 (assembly GCF_049801075.1). NCBI lineage: Bacteria > Pseudomonadati > Pseudomonadota > Alphaproteobacteria > Hyphomicrobiales > Devosiaceae > Maritalea > Maritalea sp. S77. The sequence continues at coordinate 115,744 of NZ_JBNAGG010000006.1, forward strand.
GGCATGAGCGTTTGGCCGGGTGTGCGGCCAGCCTTTTGGGCCGCCTGAATATCAACAGGCATCAACAATGCCAGTGCGGCAACATTGTTCATAAAGGCAGAGAGAATGCCGCCAATGCCCCCTAAAAGGGTGATGTGCATGCCAATGGATCGGGAATGGTCAATCACTGATCTGGTGATCAAATCAACAGCGCCGGAATTGGTTAGTCCCCGAGACACCACAAGCACCAAAGCAACGATGATCGTTGCCGGGTGGCCAAATCCTTCAAAGGCAATTTCTGTGGGCACAACGCCTGCAATCAGACCCGCAATGAGTGCGGTGAATGCGACCAGATCATAACGCCATTTCCCCCAAAGCAGTCCGATAAAAACCAGGAAAAACAGGCTGAACAGAATGATTTGATCGAGCGTCATACAAGGGGGCTCCCAACTTGCCACTTTCCTTTGTCAATTTGCGCGCATGATGGCAAAGTACAACGCGTGTGACCAGTCTTTTGACGGGAAAGTTTGTCCCTAATTGCAAAGGGAAACAAAAATTATTGATGGTTGAATGCCTAAAAAAAGAAATTGCAGCCTGCACGCTTTGTTTGCCGCATTTGGCCCATGGGGTGCGGCCAGTTGTGCAACTGAGCAAAAGGGCCAAAATTGCCATTGCAGGGCAAGCGCCGGGCCGCGTCGTGCACGAGACGGGGGTGCCGTTTAACGATCAAAGCGGCGATCGATTGCGCGAATGGTTGGGGGTCGATAGGGATCAATTTTACAATCCTGATCTATTCGCCATTGTACCGATGGGCTATTGCTTTCCGGGCACGGGTAAATCCGGCGACTTGCCACCCCGGCCAGAATGTCGCGCGACGTGGCATGATCGAATTTTCCAAGAAATGGATCAGCTGGAATTGATCATCGTTATTGGTGCCTATGCCATTGACTATCATTTGGGCGGACGTGCATATAAAACCCTCACGGATACGGTGAAGAATTGGCGTGAATTTGAACCTCGCCATATGGTTTTGCCGCATCCTAGCCCGCGCAACAATATTTGGTTGCGGCGCAATCCGTGGTTTGAGACGGATGTGTTACCCAGTTTGAGGAACCGTGTTCATTGTCTATCTTCATAAAATCACCACGGTTTCGCTCATCAGCATTCTACGGTGTCGTGAAGGGGCTTAATCTAGATCCACGCCTTACAGCGCCGTTTTTGTTTACGACAGGCACTGCGCCCTATTTTGACCAAGACAGCTCAACCAGTTGGTTCTTACGTCAGCTCAAACGAGCCAAAAACTATGTTGAATTTGGCAGTGGTGGCAGCACCTATGCGGCCGCGCAATTGGGTTTGAACTTTGTCAGCAAAGAGAGCGATATTCGTTTTTGCTACAGTGTGCGCAATACGATTGAACGGGCCGGGTTGGCACGAGCCAATCAGCGCGTTGAACATGCAGATATCGGCATCACCGCGAGCTGGGGGTTCCCAGCAGGGTTGCGGCAACCAAATGCAAAGCGTTTGGCAAAGTTCGACGCTTACTCCGATTTCCCGGCGTTTGAGACAGCGCCGGACCTTGTGTTGATTGACGGGCGTTTTCGTGTTGCCTGTTTTCTCAAAGCGATCAAGGCTTTGCAGGGGGCGACCAATAGCGTGATCGTTTTTGATGATTATGAAGATCGGCCGTATTATCAAATTGTGGAACGGTTTGCGACCAAGGTTCAAATGGTGGGCCGTATGGCGATTTTTAACCCCGCGCCAATCGCTGATGTGGGCGCGCTTGAGCAACATATTGAAGAATATCGTTTCGATCCACGCTAGCTCGGGCGGGCGACATGATTGGCGCTGGCGCGATTTTCGCCTATCATTCAGCCTTCACAATTGAGGGTGACAAGATGCCGAGACCAACACCTTGCCTTTGGTTCAACCATAACGCGGAAGAGGCAGCGCGCTTTTACTGTTCAATTTTTGACGATGCGGAAATGTTGCATCCAGCAACGCCGACACCCGAGGGTGGCCATCAGCCGATTATGGTGCGGTGGCGCATGAACGGACAAGAGGTGTTGGGGTTAAATGGTGGCCCAAAATATCCGCAAAGCGAAAGCTTTTCTTTTTTCATCGAAGTAAATGATCAGATTGAACTGGATCGCTATTGGGACGCTCTTTTGGCTGATGGGGGCAAGGAGAGCATGTGCGGCTGGTTGAAGGACCGATTTGGTGTGTCGTGGCAGGTGATCCCGAAACAATTGGGCTTCTTGGTGGGCAATGAAAATCCTGTGGTCGCGAAAGCGGCAACAGAGGCCATGTTCAAAATGCGTAAGATCGTGATCGCTGATTTAGAAGCGGCCGCCGCGTCTGCGCAATAGCTAGCTGAGCTTTCTCAGCACGAAGAAAATAAAGCGCGGTTGGGTTGTGAGCTTTTTATAGGCGTCTGGAAATTGTTCTTCTGTTTCCGGCACCGGCATAGGCTCTTGGATGGTCTCGACTTCTAGGCCTGCTGCCTTTATCTCGTCCATCATTTGCGTTAGGGGACGACGCCAATAGCACACATAAAGCGTGCCATCAGGTTTTTTCCAACTGTCTTCAATGAGTGTGTGTGCGAAGTAAGCCTCGCCGCCTGCCAGCGCGTGATCCATAAAGGGATGGTGGGTAGAGATCACCACTTTGCCGCCGGGTTTTAACACGCGATAAAACTCGCTTAATGGTGTGCTCCAATGTTCCAAATAGTGCAGGGCGAGGGCGCACAAGATGCGATCAAATTGGCCCTCTTGATAGGGCAATGGTTGCGATAAATCCGCTACTTTGAACTCAACCTGATCGCCCAGCGCATCCTTGGCGAAGGCGAGCATTTTTTCGCTCATGTCGAAGCCGTGCATTGTGGCGCCTTTGGCCAACAGATCGGCACAATGCTTGCCGCCGCCACAGCCTGCATCCAGCACCGTCAACCCATCAACTTCGCCCATCAATTGGATCGAGTTTGGACGTTCATAAAGATCGTTCCAGGGGCTGATTTTTTCGGCTTCATAGATCTTTGCGAGCTTATCGAAATCTGTAGCGGTCATTGGCTTTCCCTCAAGGCAAAAAAGGCGCTTTGAATAAAGCGCCTTTTGAGTTCAGATATTTGCATTGGGTCGCTTAGTAAGCGCCGTGACAATGCTTATATTTTTTGCCAGACCCACAAGGGCATGGATCGTTGCGGCGCACTTTGCCCCAATTGTCCATGTTCAAGTCGCTGTCGTCGCCCACTTCATTTTTGCCGGTTTGCGGATCGATATGGCTTTCCTGCATTTCCGGCATTTGAGGCTCTTCAGGCTGTTGAAGCTGCACATGGCTGATCTGGGTGATCACCAATTCACGCAGACTGTCCAACAGGTTCTGGAACAATTCGTAAGCTTCTTGCTTATATTCGTTCAGTGGGTCGCGTTGGGCAATCGCGCGCCAGCCAACCACTTTTGACAAGTGATCAAGTGTCACCAAGTGCTCGCGCCACAAACCATCCAAAGATTGCAGCAAGAGTTGCTTCTCAATCTGGCGCATGATGTTTGGCGTGATTTGTGCGGCTTTGGCGGCTGCCACTTCGTCGGCCTTTTGGGTCAGGCGTTCAGTGACCTCGGCCACGTCGATGCCTTCTTCCTCAGCCCATTTGTCGGTTTGCACATCGACATTGAGATAAGTTTTCGCGGCTTCGTTGAGGCCCTTTGTGTTCCACTGTTCGGGGTAAGCACGTTCAGGTACAAAGCGCTGGATGATATCTTCAACCACATCGTGGCGCATCTCGGTGATGGTTTCGTTGACATTGTCATCGTCCATCAATTCCAAGCGTTGTTCGAAGATCACCTTACGTTGATCATTCATCACATCATCATATTTGAGGATGTTTTTCCGAATGTCGAAGTTGCGCGCTTCCACTTTAGATTGCGAGCGCTCAAGTGCACTCGATACCCATGGGTGCGAAATGGCTTCGCCATCTTCCAAGCCCAATTTGGTCAGCATGGATTCCATGCGCTCTGGCGCAAAAATCCGCATCAAATCATCTTGCAGTGACAAGTAGAATTTCGAACGGCCTGGGTCACCTTGACGACCAGCACGACCACGCAACTGGTTGTCGATCCGGCGCGATTCATGGCGCTCTGTGCCCACAACATAAAGGCCGCCAGCGGCGAGTGACTTTTGCTTATAGTCTTCGATCTCGGCTTTGATGGCTTCGATCTTTTTGTCGCGCTCTTCGCCTTCAAGGTCGCCACATTCAATGTCAACGCGCATTTCCAAATTGCCGCCAAGCTGAATGTCTGTCCCGCGGCCCGCCATGTTGGTGGCAATGGTCACGGCATTTGGCATACCCGCGTTAGCAATGATTTGCGCTTCCTGCTCATGGTGGCGGGCGTTGAGGACTTTGATGTCTTTCACGCCTTCTTTTTCCAACATGCTGGCCAAAAGCTCAGATTTTTCAATCGAAGTTGTGCCCACAAGAACCGGCTGGCCCTTCTTCTGGCATTCGGCCACTTCTTTAGCGATCGCCTGATATTTTTCTTCTTGGGTGCGGTAAACTTCGTCTTCCTCATCCACCCGAGAGATTTCGCGGTTGGTGGGAACGGTCACCACATTCAGTTTGTAGATATCGGCAAATTCCTCGGCTTCTGTTGAGGCTGTGCCGGTCATGCCTGCAAGCTTGTTGTAGAGCCGGAAGTAGTTTTGGAAGGTGATTGACGCCAAGGTCTGGTTTTCGGGCTGAATTTCAGCGCCTTCTTTGGCTTCAAGGGCTTGGTGTAAGCCCTCTGAAAAGCGACGGCCCGGCATCATGCGGCCCGTAAACTCGTCGATGATCACCACTTCATTGTTGCGCACGATATAGTCTTTATCGCGGGTGAACAGCTTGTGGGCACGCAGGGCAGAATTGAGGTGGTGCACGATTGACACGTTTTCCGTGTCATAAAGGCTTTCACCTTTGATCAATTCTTCTTTGCGCAGCACCTCTTCCAGCTTTTCAATGCCTTGGTCGGTGAAGGTGGCAGAACGTTGCTTTTCATCAAGTTCATAATCGCCTTCTTCCACCAACGGGATTAGGGCGTTGATTTTGATGTAGAGGTCAGAGCGATCTTCGGACGGACCAGAAATAATCAATGGTGTCCGCGCCTCATCGATCAAGATGCTGTCCACCTCATCGACGATTGCGAAATTGTGGCCGCGTTGCACCATTTGCTCGCGCGAATATTTCATGTTGTCGCGCAGATAATCAAAGCCAAACTCGTTGTTTGTGCCATATGTCACATCTGCTGCGTATGCGGCGCGGCGTTGGTCTTCTGAAATGCCATGAACAATGATGCCAGTGGTTAAGCCCAAAAAGCCATAGACTTGACCCATCCATTCCGCGTCACGCTTGGCCAGATAATCGTTGACGGTCACCACATGCACGCCCTTGTCGGCGAGCGCGTTGAGATATACCGCCAAGGTGGCCACAAGGGTTTTACCCTCACCGGTGCGCATTTCTGCGATAGAATTGTCGTTCAGCACCATGCCGCCGATCAGCTGCACATCATAGTGGCGCTGACCAAGTGTGCGCTTGGCACCTTCCCTAACAACAGCAAAAGCGGGGACCAAAAGGTCTTTTAGCGATTTGCCATCTTTATATTCTTGTTTGAATTGTTCCGTTTTCGCGCGCAGTTCATCGTCGCTCAGCGCTGCGATTTCAGGCTCCAATGCGTTGATCGCATCGACCAGTGGCCGATATTTTTTGACCTGACGATCATTCGCAGAACCAAAGATTTTTTTAGCCAGTGCAGCTAACGCCATGACAAATGTCCTTATTGATGCCTTAAAATCGGGTTTTAGGCCCTTAAGGCGACAGGAATGTGTTCGTTTTTCTAATGCCGCACGATCAAATGCCACATTTAGCCACTAAAAAGCGGCGTTGGGAGATGTAGTGCTGGCAAAGTGTCTTGTCAACGCTTCACAAATCACGCAAACCTCACAACTGATTGTATCTGGCCGAAAATGTCGGTCACACAAACAAAAGGAACGTCATATGACCGGAATGATTCACCAACTGAAAAACTTTACTTCTGCGCTTGTCTTGGGAGGGGTTGTTGCCGTTGGTTCGGTCTATGCTGTTTCAGGTGCCTTGGCTCAAGATGCTACACAACAGCAAGCGCCGCAATTTGACCCGGACAAAGTTGTTGCCAAAGTCGGCGATGAGCAGATCACCGAGCTTGATCTTGTTTATGCCATTGAAGATTTGGGGCAGGACATTGCACAAATTCCTCCACAACAACGTCGCCAATTTGTGGTGCAAATGCTGGTGGACATGAAGGTGATGGCACAGGTTGCGCGCGATGAAGGCATGGCGGACAGTGAAGTGTTTGCGCGTCGCAAAGCCTATTTGGAAGACCGTGCGCTGCGCCGGGCATATTTGGAAGACGTTGTGGCCAAATCCATCACGGATGAAGAAGTGCAAGCAGAATATGATGAGATTTTCAAAGATTTTGAAGGTCAGGATCAGTTGCGTGCCCGTCACATTTTGGTGGAAACTGAAGAAGAAGCCCAAGCCATTGTGGATGAGCTGAACAATGGCGCTGACTTTGCAGAAACTGCAAAAGCAAAATCCACTGGCCCATCTGGGGCGCAAGGTGGTGATCTTGGTTATTTTGCTGACGGTGAAATGGTGCCGGAATTTTACGAAGCTGCAAATGCGCTAGAAGTGGGCAACATCTCTGCACCTGTGCAGTCTCAATTTGGTTGGCACGTGATTAAGCTCGAAGATCGCAAAAAGTCCGAACCACCTGCATTGGCGCAAGTTGGCCAGCAAGTGCGTCAGCGCGTTTTGGCGAAAAAGTTTGAAGACATCGTTGCGAAAAACAAAGCAGAAATCACCATCGAGATTGTGGAATAGGACCTTTAGATGGAATTGAGCACTTCGCCATTGGCACCCGAGCAATTTGCTGAACTGAACCCGGTCGCAGGGGTTGATTTATTCACCGCCCCGATCGGGATCGGCTATAAGGGCCGCAATAATTTATTGCTGGCCAAGCTATGTGAGGGCACGCAGGTGGCGGGGGTGTTCACTACCTCAAAATGTGCGTCGGCGCCAATTGATTGGTGTAAGGCGTATATTGGTTCTGGTGCTGCCCGCGGCCTTTTGGTCAATGCGGGCAATGCCAATGCCTTTGTGGGCAAAGTGGGGGCTGAAACGGTTGAGAAAACCGCGCAAGCTGCGGCTGCATTCATTGGCTGCACGCCGCAAGAAATTTTCATTTCCTCTACCGGCGTGATTGGTGAGCCGCTTGACCCGGCGCCGATGATGGACGCCATTGGGGAATTGAATGAGGACCGCCTTGGCGACTATGAGGCCGCAGCCAACGCCATTCGCACCACCGATACTTACGCCAAGGGCGCAGGTGCGGTATTGGATGTGGACGGTGTTGATATCAATATTTCCGGCATTGCCAAAGGCTCCGGCATGATCGCTCCCAATATGGCGACGATGCTGGCTTATGTGTTCACAGATGCGCCGATCTCGGCTGAGGTGTTGAACGCCTTGCTGAAGCCTGCCAATGCGGCTAGCTTTAATGCCATCACTGTGGATAGTGATACGTCTACATCAGATTGTTGTTTGCTGTTTGCCACCGGGCAGGCCGATATTGACCCGATCAATGACATAAGCGACCCGCGCTGCGCTTTGATTGGGGATGCGTTGAATGCGGTACTGCATGATTTGGCATTGCAAATTGTGTGCGATGGTGAAGGGGCGCAAAAACTCATCACGGTGAAGGTGGAAGGCGCAGTTTCTGATGCGAGCGCCGATGTGATCGCCCGTTCAATCGCCAATTCGCCTTTGGTTAAAACCGCTGTGGCGGGGGAAGATGCCAATTGGGGACGTGTGGTGATGGCCGTGGGGAAAGCGGGCGAACCTGCTGATCGCGATAAATTGCAAATTCGCTTTGGCGACTTGCTATTGACGGAACTGGGGCAGCGCTCTCCTCGTTATAAGGAAGAAGATGCCTCTGCCTATATGCAAAATGATCAGATTGAGATCGGTGTAGATTTGGGACTAGGGGATGGCAAAGCAACAATTTACAGCTGCGACCTGACCCATGGCTATATCAGCATCAATGGGGATTATCGTAGCTAATTCAGTGACGGAGACCCATCATGAAGATCACGGTTGAAACGACAATCCAAGCCGATATTGAAACCGTTTGGAGTGCTTGGAATAATCCAGATGACATTGTGAAATGGAATGCGGCGTCTGATGATTGGCACACGGTTAGCGCAGAAGTTGATTTGCGCGAAGGCGGGCAACAAAAATCACGCATGGAAGCCAAAGATGGCAGCATGGGTTTTGATTTTGTTGGCACCTATGTCCAAATCATTCCGCATGAATTGATTGACTATGTGCTTGAAGATGGCCGTGAAGTGAAAGTGCTTTTCAGCGCTATTGATGGCCAAGTTAAAGTGGTTGAAACCTTCGATGCAGAGCAGGAAAATTCTCAGGAAATGCAGCGCGCTGGATGGCAAGCGATTTTGGATAATTTTGGCGCTTATGTTGAAGCTGAGAAAAAGAGTTAGGGTGGGCTGAGTTTGTGAGTGTTGATAAATCGCTATTATGCGTCGTGGCTTGCGCGCTGATCGATGCAGATCGGCGCGTTTTGATTGCGCAGCGTCCGGCAGATAAAAATATGGGTGGCCTTTGGGAGTTCCCCGGCGGAAAGCTGGAAAAAGGTGAAAGCCCTGAAGAAGCGCTGATCCGCGAACTGCGTGAAGAATTGGCGATTGAAACGCAAGAAGCATGTCTTGCACCGCTGACTTTTGCTTCCTTTTCTTATGAAAATTTTCACCTTCTGATGCCACTGTTCGTGTGTCGGAAATGGCAAGGCACCCCGCAAGCGTTGGAACATCAGGCGCTTAAATGGGTGCGTCCGCAAAAAATGCGTGACTATGATATGCCTCCGGCGGATGAACCATTGATCGCCCATTTGTGCGATCTACTGTAGGGCAGAAGAATGGCGGGAGCTGGGCATGCTGAAAGCGTTTATTGCAGATGAGAGCGGTGCAACCGCTATCGAATATGCCCTGATCGCTGCGCTTATTTCTACCGTTATTGTTGGTGTTGTGACCACCATGTCGGGTCAGATGAGCGATATGTTCAACTATATCTCAACATCATTTACGAGCGCAGTTGCCTCGAGCTAATTATCTGATTTATCGCCGAGCACATCTTTAAGACTCTTTGTGGCGCTGCCGGGGCGCAGCGGTTTTTGCTGGCTTTCATGCGGGGTCCAGCCCATCAGCCACAACAGATCAAGCGTGGCGCGGCATCTGCCATCATCATCGGTGAACTGGGTGGCATATTCCTCAACCACTTTGCCGAGCAAGCTACGGCTGACAAAATTTTTCGGGCGATCAATCAGCGGGTTGGACGCGCCAAACTGGCGCAATTCTTCCATCAATGCGATGGGGTGGCTATAGCGCACCACATGATGTTCCAGATCGCTAACAGGCAATGCGAACCCACCACGTTGCAGCAAAGCACCACCATCGCGAATGTCGATAAAAGGGGCCACGCGGGCATAGGCCCCGCCGGAATGTGCGATGTCGGCATTCAACCAGGCTTGCCGCAATTCGGTGAGACTATCGCCGCCAAGCGTTGCCACCACGCACAGCCCGTCTGGCTTGAGATTGCGTTGAGCTTGAGCGAAGAATCCTGGCACATCGTCAAGCATTTGCAAATCGGCCAATGAGACGATCAAATCATAATTTTTGTGCGGTAAATCCAAATGCGCTGGATCGTAAACCGCGTATTTATCGGCATTTTTGACGGGCAAGGTCAGGCCAAACTCAAAGGCAATTTCGCCCTCTCCCGAGGCAATGTCGCTGGCGAAAAAGTCAGGATGCGGCGCGAGCAACAAGGCTTTCTCAAAGGTGCGGGTGATGGTGATCAAACGGTCTTTGAGATCATTGATCATCAATTCGGCAATGAAATTGTCGGGGCCGCTGGCGGTTTGAAAAATGCTGGCCTTGTTCAGGCGTTTTGCAATAAGCTCCCGATCAAACAATTTTTTAACCTGATTATTTTGTGCCATTGGAAGACCTTTCATGTCAGGGCGTTGGACCGGTATAGGCAGATTGCGCGCCGAAATGGGTGGGCTTGGCCGTGCGCTAAAAGCATGGCCGCCTGCGCTGTTGGATAGGGTTTTTCCGCCAGTGTGTCTAGCCTGCGATGCACCCATTTCTGACAATCAGCATTTGTGTGGCCCTTGCTGGGCCCAACTCGCGCCGATCACCGCGCCGCTGTGCCCGGTTTTGGGGCTGCCATTTGCCATGGATCTTGGCGCTGGTGCAAAAAGCGCAGAGGCCTTGGCGCAGCCGCCCGCATTTGATCGGGCGCGCTATGCGGTGCAGTTTAACGCCAAAGCGCGGGAAATTGTCCATCATTTGAAATATCGTGATCGCCACGATATGGCGCGATTTTGCGCTGGAATGATGGCGCAGGCTGCGCCAGAATTTTGGGCTCAACCGGGGGTGTTGGTGCCCGTGCCGTTGCATTGGCGACGGCAATTGACGCGGCGTTACAATCAGTCTGGCCTGTTGGCCCGCGCATTGGCGCAACATGCGGGTTTGCCTGTGGATTTTAGTATGATCAAGCGCATCAAACCCACCCGGCAACAGGTGGGGCTTTCGGCCAAAGCGCGGGCGCAAAATGTGCGCGGGGCATTTGCGGTGAATGAAGAGGCGTTGGCCAAGCGCTCGAGCGATCGTATCATTTTGGTTGACGATGTGATGACAACCGGGGCCACGATCACAGCTCTAGCCAAATTGCTTCGTTCCCATTATATCAGTCAGGTTGATGTTATTTGTTTTGCGCGGGTCACCTCCCAACCCTGATTGGCGCAAACCAACAGTATGAGAAGTGAGATATGCCTAAGATTGAGCTTTATACAACGCCGACATGCCCCTATTGCTTGGCGGCAAAGGCGTTGTTGAACAAAAAGGACGCTAGCTTTACCGAGATTACTGTGGTGGGGCACCCGCAAGAGCGGGAAAAGATGATTCAGCGGGCGCGTGGACGCCAAACTGTGCCGCAAATCTTTATCGATGAATATCATGTTGGCGGTTATGATGACCTTGTGGCGCTAGATCGCGCGGGCAAACTAGACCCATTGCTTGAGGATCGTGCCGCCTCTTAATTGAGGTGAAACCCATGAAGATAGCCGCGCTGCAAATGTGCAGCTCTATTCAGGTTGATCAAAATATTGATGCCATTGCGCAGGCGGCACAAGCGGCCGCTTCGCAGGGCGTGATCTATTTGCAAACGCCGGAAATGTCGGTGATGTTTGCCGAAAAGCGTGCGCAGCTGGACGCTTGGGCGACCGATGAAAATGTTGCGCAAACGCTCAATGCGTTGGCCGATATTGCCCGCAATAATGCGCTTTACTTGCATATTGGTTCCATGGCCGTGCCGGCGGGTGACGGGCGGTTGTTCAACCGTTCCTTCCTGTTTTCGCCCAATGGCGACTTGCTGGACACATACGACAAAATTCATTTGTTTGATGCGGATGTTGAAGGGGATGAGCCTTATCGCGAAAGCGACAATTATCGTCCCGGCGAAGAAGCGGTGGTGACCCCGGTGGGGGCGCTGAATCTCGGGTTTTCGATTTGCTATGATGTGCGCTTTGCGCATCTATACGCCGCGCTCAGGGAAGCTGATGCCAATTTGATGGCTGTGCCTGCTGCTTTCACTGTGCCGACTGGCGAAGCCCATTGGCACGTGTTGTTGCGGGCGCGGGCGATTGAAACGGGCAGCTTTTTGGTGGCAGCGGCGCAGGGCGGTGCCCATGAAAATGGTCGCAACACCTATGGTCATTCGGTGATCATTGATCCGTGGGGCCGTGTTTTGGCCGAAAAGGCCGATACGGAGCCGGGGTTGATTATTGCACCGCTTGATTTAAACCTTATAAAAGAAGCCCGGATGCGGTTGCCAACACTTGCCAATCGCCGGGAATTTTCGTTAAGCGTTAACCGACATATGTCATAAACAAAATATGTTGTTTTTTTGAAGGGTGAACTTCCGTGATTCAGTATTCGCTCATTTGCGAGAATGATCATAAATTTGAAGCGTGGTTCAAAAATGCGAACGCCTATGATGCGCAGGCGCAGCAAGGGGTATTGGAATGCCCACTTTGCGGCACGCGTGAGGTGAATAAAGCTTTGATGGCGCCTGCTGTTGGCAAAAAGTCCAATCAAAGAGAAGAAGCTGCCCCTCAAAAAACCATGGCCCTATCTGCCGGACATCCTGAGCAAAAAGAAGTGCGCGAAGCATTGCGTCGCTTGCGCTCAAAGGTGGAAAGCGAAGCAGAATATGTGGGTGATCGGTTCGCTGAAGAAGCTCGCAAAATGGCCGATGATACGGAGCAACAGCGTGGTATTTACGGTGAAGCCACCGCTGAAGAAGTCACTTCATTGATTGAAGATGAAATTGATTTTATGCCCCTACCGCGCCTGCCGGAAGAGCATAATTAGGGCATTTCTTACGCGCCGCCGTCGTTCGTTGCGCTTACTACCCCGATACCCCCACCATTGGGTGCCCCGTTTTTGTGCTGTGCAGGGCGAAGCACCCCACTCTCACACTGTTACCGGACTTGATCCGGTCATCCATGTCGCGGTGGCATTGGGCGATGCAACTCTAAGCCCATTCCCTCACTCTTCGTTCTCCTCACTTGCCTGCTCCGTCACCCACTGGCCAGCGGCTTCCACAGCAATAGGCGAGGCCGACGGTACCACGGCGAGATAGCTTTCCGTTTCGCTGGGCGGCAGCACTGTGCTTTGTGTCATCCGATAGAGCGCAAACAAGGTGATGCATAGGCAGGTGGTGGCAAGCATGATCCAGAACATTTGGGAGCCAAACATCTGCATGACGGCACCTGCGGCCAGTGGACCCATTATGGCCCCCAGGCCAAAGGTCAGCGAAAGTCCGCCGGAAGCTGCGGGCATGTCTTCAGTTGGCAGCGCGTCATTCACATAAGCCAGCAGTAGGGCATAAAGCGGCATGGTTACGCCGCCAGATAGAAAGGCGATGGCCAAAAGTGCGGGTTGCTGGTTGCCCAAAGTTGCGCCGATCAAACAAAAGATCGCGCCAAGACCCGACGTAGCAAAAATGACATAGCGCCGGTCCACCCGGTCAGATATCCACCCCACGGGCACTTGCATCAGCAGCGGGCCGGTGAACAGCATGGCCATGAACAGGGCAACTTGCGGTGGCGAAAACCCAATTTGCGCGCCATAGACAGGGCTCATCCCGGCTTGGGTCGCGTAAATGGTGCCAAGAAAGAAAATGCCAACGGTGCCGAGCGGGGAGCCGCGGAAAAGTTCGCGCAGCGGCATGGGGCGCGACGTTTCGGTGGCGGGCGTGGGAGAAACGGACAACAGGATTGGCCCGAATGAAATCGACACCAAAATGGAGGCGACGATAAATAGCGATGCCGTTGCCGCGTCGCCGAGCGCTAGCAGCCCTTGGGCGCCAATCACGCCAAGCGTTTGAGCTATCATATAGATAGACAATATTTGGCCGCGGTTCTGGTTCGTGGCCTCTGCATTGAGCCAGCTTTCGGCGGTGACATAAATGCCCGCCATGCAAAACCCGATCAGCACGCGCAGCAAAATCCACGCCCACGGCTCAACAATCAGCGTTAAAGCGATCAGCCCGGCAGACATAAAACTGCCCACCGCGGCAAACACTCGTACATGGCCGACGCGGCGGATCATAATGGGTGCGGTTCGCGCGCCCATTAAAAAGCCGCCAAAATAGGCTGAGGTGACCACCGCCAGCGCGCTTGCGGAAAAGCCTTCAATATCGCCGCGCACACCCACAAGCGTGAACTGCATGCCGTTGCCCAGCATGATGAAAAAAATGCCGACGAGCAGCGGCAAAATGCCAAAAATGATCTTTCTCATATGGTCGCGCCCGCACAAAGTGTGTCGCGGTTAGACTAGCACGGCTTGAGATTTGCCGCACTCCATTTCAGCAGTACGCTGGCTGAGGTAGAATAGTTTCTATGCTGCAACCACGCTTGCACCAAGATTATCCGTAGACAACGAAATCTATCGCGAGAGGTCGGCCCAATTGCCATCGAGTAGCTCGCGCACTTCGGCAAGTGCGGTTTGCCAGATGATATTCATCTCTTCATCGCTGCGCTGATAGCAGCCACCATAATTGCCGTCCTCAAGCAAGGTGCGCGCCTTGGCGGGCGATAGTCGCCGCAATTGATCAAGATCCACCATCGATTTTTGGTGCGCAGGGAGTTCGACGCCATCTAAGCGGGTCCAAGGAAAATTTTCCATCCAAGAGGCGTGGGAGGCTACCGGATCGATTTCTTTCACTTTGCCCATGGTTTTGGGGGCCATCCACCAATTGTGCATAATCACGCTACACTCAGGATTATCTCCCATCCATTCCAATGCGGCACTACCTGCGGGTATATTGCCACCATGCCCGTTCAGCAGCATGATCCGACGAAATCCTGTTTGGCGCAGACTGGTCAAAATGTCTTGCACCACAGCCAAAAACGTTGACATGCGCAAAGTGACGGTGCCGGGATAGGCCATAAAGCTCGGCGTGATGCCATAGGCCTGCACTGGAAATACGGGAATGCCCAATGGTTCCGCCGCATCCACGGCAATTTTCTCGGACAAGATATTGTCGGTGCTCAAAGACAGGTAAGCGTGTTGCTCCGTGCTGCCCAACGGCACAATGGCTCGATCGTCCGTCGTCAAATAGGCTTCGACATCCATCCAGTTCATATTGGCAATTTTCATGTCGAATTTCCTTTTGAATATTGGGCCTTGTTTAGCTTTTGGGCTTCTCTGCCAGCATCATATAATTGACGCTCATATCTTTTGATTTTTTCCAGGCATCTTCAAGGGGGTGATAGCTCACGCCCAGCTTATCTTTGATCTGCATGCCGCTGCGTTTTAGGTTGGAGGTGATCTCTTCCGGGGTCACCAACATGTCGTAGGAGTGGGTGCCTTTGGGCAGCCAGCGCAGGATATGTTCCGCGCCGATAATGGCGAGGGCATAGGCTTTGAAGGTGCGGTTGATGGTGGCGACGAACATCAGGCCGCCGGGTTTTACCAATTGGGCGCAGCTTTTGAGGTAAAGCTCAATATCTGCCACATGCTCGACCACTTCCATATTCAACACCACATCAAACTGCTCGCCGGCCTCGGCGAGGGCTTCTGACGTGGTGGCGCGGTAGTCGATGTCGAGTTCTGAGCGTTCTGCGTGAATTTGCGCGATTTTGATGTTTTTCTCGCCCGCATCGGCGCCCACAACATCGGCACCGAGCCGTTTCATGGGCTCACACAGCAAGCCACCACCACAGCCAATATCCAATAGGCGCAGGCCTTTAAAGGGTTCGCGGGCGGTTTGGTCGAGGCCAAAATGATTGATCATTTGTTCGCGGATGTAGGACAGGCGCACGGGGTTAAATTTGTGCAGTGGCTTGAATTTGCCTTTCGGGTCCCACCATTCATCTGCCATGGCGTTGAAGCGTTCAACTTCATCTTGGTGGATGGTTGTTTGGGCCATTTTCCTGTCCTTTATTGGCGTAATTTTATCTCGACACATGCAAAACGGTGTGCCGAACGCTTTCGGATCAATCAGTCACATTTTGCCAAGTGTCAATATGACAAATGGCTTCAATCGTACCCGAATCGCGAATTTGACGCCGTTTTAGTTGATCAAAACGCCAGTTTATGGCAATTGACGCGCGCAAGCATTGTCGGCGCGGGGCTGGTAATGCGCAAGCTCAACCCGAGGCACGTCAACGCCAATCGGGCACAATAAATTTAGGAACTGCGCGCCATGGCGACAATTGTGATGAAATTTGGCGGCACTTCGGTGGCCGACATTGAGCGGATTAGACATGCGGCCCGGCATGTGAAGCGTGAAGTTGATGCAGGCCATAAGGTGTGTGTTGTTGTTTCCGCCATGTCTGGCAAAACCAACGAGCTGGTGGCGTGGACGCGCGAAGCGGCGGCGGTGCATGATGCGCGCGAATATGATGCGGTGGTCGCCTCTGGCGAACAAGTATCCGCTGGTTTGATGTCCATCGTGTTGCAAGAGATGGGTGTGCCAGCCCGGTCATTTGCCGGATGGCAGGTGCCAATCGAGACCAGCGACGCGCATGGATCAGCACGGATCACCAACATTGACCCCAAGCTGCTGTTTGATCGTATGGATGCAGGGCTTGTGTGTGTGGTCACCGGGTTTCAAGGCGTGTCGCCGCATGGCCGGATCACCACTTTGGGGCGCGGCGGGTCTGATACCAGTGCGGTGGCGGTTGCTGCGGCGGTGGAAGCAGATCGGTGCGATATTTATACGGATGTGGATGGGGTTTATACGACCGATCCGCGCATTGTGCCAAAGGCGCAGCGGATTGAACGGATCAGCTTTGAAGAAATGCTGGAAATGGCCTCCCTTGGGGCAAAAGTGCTACAAACCCGTTCAGTAGAATTGGCGATGGCGAAAAAAGTGCGTCTTGTGGTGCGCTCAAGTTTTGATGACCCCGATCAAGTGCCGCCTTTGGGTGAGAATGGCGACTGGCAGGGTCCAGGCACGTTGGTGTGTGATGAGGATGAGATTATGGAAAAGCAAATTGTTTCCGGTGTAACCTGCGCCAAATCAGAGGCGAAAATCACCCTGCGTGGCGTGAAAGACAATCCGGGCGTGGCGGCTGCCGTTTTTGGCCCGTTGGCAGATGCGCAGATCGTTGTGGATATGATTGTGCAAAACATTTCTGATGACGGTAAATCCACCGACATCACCTTTACTATTCCTGACGCTGAATTTGACAAGGCCATGACGGTGCTTAAAGAAGCGGGGGAGACAAGTTTAGAATTTGATTCGATTTCCGGTTCCAAAGGCGGAGCCAAAATTTCAGTTATTGGGGTGGGGATGCGGTCCCATGCAGGCGTTGCGGCGTCTATGTTCCGCGCTCTATCTGACAAGAGCATAAATATACAATTGATTACCACATCTGAGATCAAGACCAGCGTGTTGATCGAGGAAGAATATGCCGAATTGGCGGTGCGGGCACTCCACACCTATTATGGCTTGGATATAGAAGAGGCATAGCCAATTTGGCCCAAAAAGGCAGCTCGTTTCGGCGGGTTGAGGGCGGATGGCACATACAATAGCTGGCCCGCGTGAATTGCTGCGCAGATTGCGCGAAACAATGGCAGAGCCATTGGGCATTCAAGAGCGGCTGGATAAGATTGTTGAATTGATTGCGGACAGTATGCGGGCCGATGTGTGCTCGTTTTACGTCTTGCGGGATGACGGTGCTCTCGAACTGTTTGCCACCCATGGCTTGAAGCGTGAAGCGGTGCACAAAACCAGCTTGCGTTTGGGCGAAGGCCTTGTGGGTCTTATCGCGTCCGAAGCCATGTCGCTTAATCTGGCCGATGCGCCAAACCACCCTGCCTTTGCCTATCGCCCTGAAACGGGTGAAGATCCCTATTTGTCATTTTTGGGCGTGCCGGTGTTGCGTGCGGGCCAAACCCTTGGGGTGTTGGACGTTCAGTCGGTGGAAAGCCGGCTTTACCGCGAAGATGAAACCGAAGCCTTGATGACCACTGCCACCTTGCTGGCGGAAATGGTCTCAACCACCGAATTTGACAGCTTGATCACGCCGGGGTCGGAAATTGAACTGCGGCGCCCGCGTTCTCTGGAAGCGTCGAGCTATACGGATGGCATTGCTTTGGGCAAAGTATTTGTCCACGATCCGCGGGTTGTGGTGACCAATTTTGTTGCCGAGGATGTGGATCAGGAAAAAGAGCGCCTTGAATCGGCCATTCGCACCATGCGGGTTACGATTGACGATATGTTCAATCGTGGTGACATGCAGGCGCGGTCTGAGCATCGTGAAATTCTTGAAAGCTATCGCATGTTCGCCCATGACCGGGGCTGGGTGCGGCGGCTGCGCGAAGCGGTGGGCGCGGGTCTTACGGCGGAAGCTGCGGTTGAGCGCGTGCAGAACGACACGCGGGCGCGCATGATGCGCCAAACCGATCCTTACATTCGTGACCGTTTGCACGATCTGGATGATTTGGCCAACCGTTTGCTGCGGGTGCTTACCGGCGGCACCAAGGTGTTTGGCCATGAATTGCCAGATAATGCCATTTTGGTGGCGCGGAATATGGGCCCAGCGGAACTGCTCGAATATGATCGGCGCAAGCTGCGCGGCGTGGTGTTGGAAGAAGGCGGCATGACCGCCCATGTGTCCATCGTTGCGCGCTCGCTTGGGTTGAATGTGTGTGGCCAGGTCGAAAACATTGCCGCCATGTGCGAGACGGGCGATGATGTGATCCTTGATTGCCAGCAAGGCATTGTGCATTTGCGTCCATCTGTAGATGTGATGGCGACCTATGCCGATAAGGTGCGCATGAGCGCCAAGCGGCAAGAGCGGTTCGCCGCCCTGCGCGACAAGCCTTCCATCACGCGTGATGGGGCTGAAATCACCCTGTTGCACAATTCGGGCTTGATTGCGGATCTGCCTGCGATTGAAGAAACGGGCGCGGCAGGCATTGGCCTTTTCCGCACCGAGTTGCAATTTATGATCGCCTCTAAACTGCCGCGCTTGGCTGAGCAGGTTGAGCTGTATCATGAGGCAATGGCTTTGGTGGGCGACCGCCCGATTGTGTTCCGCTTGTTGGATATTGGTGGCGATAAGGTTGTGCCTTATTTGCGGGCCGAAGCCGAAGAGAACCCGGCCATGGGCTGGCGCTCGCTGCGGCTGGCGCTGGATCGGCCAGGATTGATCCGCACGCAAATTCGCGCCTTGCTGCAGGCAGCAAATGGTCGTGATTTGGATATTTTGGTGCCGATGGTCACTGACGCGGAAGAGTTCCGTGAGGCACGCAAAGTATTGGATGTCGAATTGAGTCGATTGGACAATGCTGGCTATAAGCGACCGAACAAGCTGCGTTTTGGCGCGATGATTGAAGTGCCGTCGCTGTTGTTCGAGCTTGATCATTTGCTGCCCATGACGGATTTTGTCTCCATCGGGTCGAACGATTTGGTGCAATTCCTCACTGCATCTGACAGGGCAAATGCCCGGGTGGTGCGGCGCTATGATCCAATTGCAATCCCGCGTTTGCGCGCGTTCAAACATGTTGCGGATGCTGCAAAAAGGCATAATGTGCCGCTGACCATGTGTGGCGAACTGGCCGGGCGTCCGATTGAGGCGTTGGCGCTGATGGCGATTGGTATTGATCGGTTGAGCATGGCTGCGTCCTCCATTGGGCAGATCAAAGAACTTGTCTTGTCTCTTGATCTTCAAGCCATTCGCGGGCAAATATGCGCCGCGTTGGATGAGGGCGGTGATCCGCTGGTCATTCGCGATTTGATTTATGATTTGGCTGACCGCCAACATCTACCCCTTTAAATGAAAGTCTAAGCTGTTATGGCGAAACTACCTGCAGAAAAATTGGATGCTTTGTTGCACCGTTTTGAAACGGTTGAAGGCGAGATGGCTGCTCATCCCGATCCTGAAACCTATGTAAAGCTGTCCAAGGAATATTCTGATCTGCAGCCCTATGTAGATAAGATTCGCGAGTTTAAAACGGCGCAATCTGATCTTGAGGGGGTCGATGAGATTTTGGCGTCGGGCGACAAGGAAATGGCCGAGATGGCCGAGCTTGAGCGCGATGAGCTGAAAGACAAAATCGAAGAGCTGACGCAAGAAATCCGCTTGATGCTGCTGCCAAAAGATGAGGCTGATGATAAATCGGTTATCGTTGAAGTGCGCGCTGGCACGGGCGGTGATGAAGCGGCGCTTTTTGCGGGCGATCTGTTTCGCATGTATCAACGCCACGCTGAACTCAATGGCTGGAAAGTCCAGATCATGGAGGAAAGTGAAGGCGATATGGGCGGCTATAAAGAGATTGTCGCCAGCATCAAGGGCAATGGTGTTTATGCCCGTTTGAAGTTTGAATCTGGTGTGCACCGGGTGCAGCGCGTGCCGGAAACCGAATCTGGTGGCCGCATTCACACGTCCGCCGCCACCGTGGCCGTGTTGCCAGAAGTGGAAGATATCGACATTGAAATTCGCAACGAAGATATTCGCATTGATACGATGCGGGCATCCGGGGCCGGCGGCCAGCACGTGAACACTACCGATAGTGCGGTGCGCATCACCCATATTCCGACAGGCGTTGTTGTGATTTCATCTGAGAAGTCGCAGCACCAAAACCGCGCCAACGCGATGAAGGTTTTGCGGGCACGCCTGTTTGATATGCAACGGCAAGAGCGGGATAGCGCCCGGGCGGAAGCGCGGCGCGATCAGGTTGGCTCCGGTGATCGTTCTGAACGTATTCGGACATATAACTTTCCGCAGGGCCGGGTGACAGATCACCGTATCAATTTGACGCTTTATAAGTTGGACAAAGTGATTGCTGGTGAAGCGCTGGATGAGATGATTGATGCCCTGATCACCGAGAATCAGGCCGCGCAATTGTCGGCAATGGATGAAGACAATAATTGATCAGCCTGAAATGGATGAGATTAGCTTTGGGCAGTTGCGCCAAAATTGGCGGCAGCAATTTGCCCAACGCCAAATTGAAACCGCTGCGCTTGATGCCCGGCTGTTATTGTGTGCGGCGGCGGGCCTTGACCAAGCCCAATTGATTTCGAAAGAGCGTGACCTTGTGCCGCCCGAAATTGTGGCGCTGATGGCGCAATTTGGCGCGCGCCGCTTGGCGCATGAACCCGTGGCGCGGATTTTGGGGCGGGCGGAATTTTATGGCCTCTCATTTGGCGTCAATAAAGACACATTGGTGCCACGGCCTGAAACTGAGTTATTGGTCGATCATGCCATCAACTTGCTGCCACAAGGCGGAAACTTTATCGATTTGGGCACTGGTACAGGTTGTATTGCCATCAGCATCTTGCATGAACGTGCTGATATTTCTGGTGTGGCGACGGACATCGCGACAAGGGCATTGGACATGGCCGCCCAAAATGCAGCTTCCCATGGGGTTGAGAAGCGCTTGGCTTTGCTGGCAGGCAGTTGGTTTGACCCCGTGCCAAACGGCGAGCGTTTTGACCTGATCGTGTCCAACCCACCCTATATTGCTCAAAGCGAGCGGGACCTTATGAATGCGGATGCACTTTCTTTTGATCCAGATGCTGCTTTGTTTGCGGAAGAGGAGGGCATGGCAGCCTATATTGCGATTTTGGCGGTGGCGCGGACTCACCTTCAACCTCTGGGCAAACTGTTGTTTGAAATTGGTTTTCGGCAAGCTGACCAGTTGGAAAAAGCTGCAAAATCGGCCGGGGCCACGCAAGTAACCTTTTTCAAAGATCTTTCTGGGCACAATAGAGTTGCCCAGATTTCTTGGTGAAATAGGGCAGAAGCCTGCATAAGGTGCGTTTGTGAAAATTTTTCACTTGGAAAAGTTTTCCGAAGCATATAGGTTGCAGAGGCGCGTTGGGATTGATGTTCATTCATTGACTGCAATATTTTACCTAAAAATCTAAGGTGGATTTGCCCCCAGCGAGCTGGACAGCCGGCATATAGCGACCGATCGATGTCACATCCAAACACTAGGTTTGGGGCGGGTGATAGCTACGGATTAGTGTGCTTTTTTTCGGTGCAAAGTTAAGAAAAGTTTGAAGTCATCGTATGAGACCTGGACAACAGAATAAGCGTTCACGCGGCCGTGGTAACGGTCGGAAAAACGTCAATCCGCTTTCCCGTAATTATGAGAGCAACGGACCCGATGTGAAGGTGCGTGGCAATGCCTCCCATATTGCTGAGAAATATGTGCAGCTGGCGCGCGATGCGCAGGCTTCTGGCGATTCCGTCATGGCCGAAAACTATTTCCAGCATGCAGAGCATTATTTCCGGATCATTTCTGCAGCTCAAGCGCAGAATCAGGCGCGGCAAGAGCAGCGCAGGGAGCGGGAAGAGCAGGATCGCGGGCAAGACCGTGATGGCGAAAACCGTGATGCAGAAAACCGGAATGCTGACGACAAGTCAGACGAAGCAACGTCTTCAGAGCAGGATGCGGTAGAAACCACTTCTAAGGAAGAAGCGATTTCGGAGCAGCCCGCTGCAAATGATGAAGATGCGCAGGAAAAGCCGAAACGCGCGCCGCGGGCGCGGCGTCCTCGTCGCAAGCCTGTCGCTGAAGGCGATTTGGCCGATGCGCCCCAGCCCAAATTGAGTGTGGGCGATGACGTGGCCGAAGAGGTGCCTGCCAAAAAAGCTGCAGCTGCAGAATAAAAGAAGGACGGTTTATCCGTCCTTTATTTTTGCCAAAAATTGGCCACGGTAGCGCGCCGGACTGATTTTCAGTTGGGTGCGGAAATGGTGGCGCATGGTTTCCGGCGTGTTGAAGCCTGCCTTTTGGGCAATTTCATCCATGGTGAAATGGTCTTTTTCCAGCAAGGTGCGGGCAAAATACACACGTTCCCGATTAAGCCATTGGCTAGGACTTAGCCCCACACTTTCTTGAAAACGGCGCATCAAAGTGCGCTCAGACATGTGGCAAAGTGCGGCCAATTTCGTCACCGACCATGGTTCATTCAATTGTTGCCGCACCTGATCAAGATGCTTGGCCAGGCCTCCCTTTTGCGGGTGGGCGATGGGCCGTGGCACAAATTGCTTTTGGCCACCTTCTCGGTGTGCGGGCAGCACAAGTCTCTGGGCAACACGATTCGCTTCTTTGGTGCCAAAATCTTGCCGCACAATTTCCAGTCCAAGGTCGAACCCGGCAGCGGAGCCAGCCGAACTCATAATTTGTGCATCCCCACAATAAAGGACGTTTTCTTCCACATTTGCGTTGGTCGCCTCAGCGCTTAGTTGATCAATATATTGCCAATGGGTGGTGATGGTTTTGCCTTGGGTTAATCCGGCCCGCACCAGCAAGAAGATACCCGAGCAGATGGTCATAAAACGGGCACCAGCCTTCATGGCGGCCTGCAACGCGTCAGCAATTTCGGGCGATATCACTTTATGTGGCGGCCAGCCGGGCACGATGATGAGATCGAATGAAGAAAGATCATCCAATTGCGCATGGCAAGAGGTGCGCAACCCGCCGGCCAATTGCAGCTCACCTGATTCGATGGGCACGGTTTCGC
The DNA here is from genome assembly GCF_049801075.1 of Maritalea sp. S77. Taxonomy (NCBI): domain Bacteria; kingdom Pseudomonadati; phylum Pseudomonadota; class Alphaproteobacteria; order Hyphomicrobiales; family Devosiaceae; genus Maritalea; species Maritalea sp. S77. The sequence goes on from NZ_JBNAGG010000006.1 coordinate 138,857, forward strand.
AGCGATAAAGCGGCGCGGTTATGGATTGGACCGTGTCAAAAATCTCCACGGCAATGCCATATTCAAACGTACATAGCTGGTCATAGATCAAGATGGCGACTTTTTTGGGGGCTGCCATTTGGCGCGCTGATGACTGGATTGGGGAAATTTGGTTCATGCTAATCCATCCACCTATTCGTGTGGCGATATATTAACGCATATGTGTATTTCTGCCAATGGCTGGCACATTGCCTTGAAGCGCGGTAAACTGGGGCGTCCTTAATTTAGTTGAGATTATTATGTTTGAAACATTGCTGGCCCCGTTGGAGAGCAACGGCTTTAATTTATTTATGATCGGTTGGATCGTCGCCCTTGCGGGAGGCGTGATGCATATGATTGGCGGTGGGTTTAAAGATGGCCCATCTAAAGTGCCGGTTTTGGGCAATTTTGAAGAGGTGAAAAAAGGCCAAAAAGGCTATCGCCAACAACAGATTGCAGGTTGGATTTTTAAGCTAGGCGCGGCCATGGTTGTTGTTGGCGGCATTACCCATTTTTTCTAAAAAGGGAGCGAAAAGAGCGCTTTATTTTCTCATTGGCTCTTTTTTCCCATCGAAGCGTACCTATATCTAATTCAACAGTCCGGCGTGCCAAATGTGGGCGCCTTAGGATAAGTTGAAACAAACAACGCTTCGAGACGTTTTAACCCGTGCTTTTTAGGCGGATTGAGATGGGCGAGAAATGGAGAGTTGAGATATGAATATCGAGAAATATACCGAGCGGGCACGCGGTTTTGTACAATCTGCCCAATCTGGCGCCCTTTCTGCGGGTCACCAGCAATTTTCACCATTGCACCTTTTGAAAGTCCTCTTGGACGATAATGAGGGTATGGCGTCTGGCCTGATTCAGCGGGCGGGCGGCGATCCGAAAGCCGTCCATGCAGCAACTGAAGCTGCGCTGAAGAAAATTCCTTCTGTTTCTGGTGATGGTGGCCAACTTTATTTGAGCCGCGAAATGGCGCGTGTTTTTGAAACAGCCGAAAAGGCTGCGGATAAAGCGGGCGATAGCTATGTCACCGTGGAACGGTTGCTTTTGGCGCTGACCATTGAAAAAGACACGGATGCCGGCAAAGTTTTGGCTGCGGGCGGCGTCACCGCTAATGGCCTAAACGATGCCATCAATGATTTGCGCAAAGGCCGCACGGCTGACAGCCAAAGCGCGGAAGATGGCTATGATGCCTTGAAGAAATATGCCCGCGATTTGACGCAAGATGCGCGCGATGGTCGTTTGGACCCTGTGATCGGTCGTGACGAGGAAATCCGTCGTGCAGTGCAGGTATTGTCCCGCCGCACCAAAAATAACCCTGTTTTGATTGGTGAGCCGGGCGTGGGTAAAACTGCGATTGCCGAAGGTTTGGCCCTCAGAATCATCAATGGAGATGTGCCTGAAAGCCTGAAAAACAAAAAGCTCCTTTCCCTTGATATGGGCGCACTGATTGCTGGTGCGAAATATCGTGGTGAGTTTGAGGAGCGGTTGAAAGCGGTGCTCAATGAAGTGCAGTCGGAAGAGGGGAAAATCATCCTCTTTATTGATGAGATGCACACTTTGGTTGGCGCGGGCAAAGGCGACGGCGCGATGGACGCGTCGAATTTGCTGAAGCCTGCTTTGGCGCGCGGCGAATTGCACTGTGTGGGTGCCACCACGTTGGACGAATATAAAAAGCATGTTGAAAAAGACGCGGCCTTGGCCCGGCGTTTCCAACCTGTATTTGTGTCCGAGCCCACCGTGGAAGACACGATTTCGATTTTGCGCGGCCTGAAGGAAAAATATGAACTGCACCATGGGGTGCGGATTTCTGACAGCGCCTTGGTCTCTGCCGCTACTTTGTCGAATCGCTACATCACAGATCGGTTTTTGCCGGATAAGGCCATCGATTTGGTGGACGAGTCATCTGCCCGTTTGCGGATGCAGGTGGACAGCAAGCCCGAAGCGTTGGATGAGTTGGACCGCCGCATCATTCAATTGAAGATTGAACGTGAAGCGTTGAAAAAAGAAACCGATGACGCCTCAAAAACGCGGCTTGAGAAATTGGAAGCAGAGCTTTCTGATTTGGAAGAAGAAGCCAGTGCGTTGAATCAGCGTTGGGTGTCGGAAAAAGATCGGTTAGGTGCGGAACAAAAACTCAAAGAAGAGTTGGATCACGCGCGGACTGAACTTGAAAATGCCCAGCGGGCAGGCGATTTGGCGCGTGCTGGTGAGTTAGCTTATGGCGTTATTCCCGAGCTTGAGCAAAAAATTGCTGCTGCGGAGGCACAAGATGATGCCGAAGCTGACAATGTCACCGAAGCGATGCTGGAAGAAGTGGTTAGCCCTGCGCATATCGCACATGTGGTTAGTCGGTGGACTGGTGTGCCCGTCGACAAAATGCTTGAAGGCGAGCGCGACAAGCTGCTGCGCATGGAAGATGAGTTGGGCAAACGGGTGATCGGCCAGCAAGAAGCGGTGGCCGCCGTGTCGAAAGCGGTGCGCCGCTCTCGTGCCGGGTTGCAAGACCCGAATCGCCCGATCGGCTCTTTCATGTTCCTCGGGCCAACCGGCGTGGGTAAAACCGAATTGACCAAATCTTTGGCCGATTTCCTGTTCGACGATGAGACGGCGATGGTGCGGTTGGACATGTCTGAATTTATGGAGAAGCACTCCGTCGCCCGATTGATCGGTGCGCCTCCAGGCTATGTGGGCTATGATGAAGGGGGCGTGTTGACCGAAGCGGTTCGCCGTCGACCTTATCAGGTGATCTTGTTTGACGAGATCGAAAAAGCGCACACGGATGTGTTCAATGTTTTGCTGCAAGTGCTTGATGATGGGCGCTTGACCGATGGCCAAGGCCGCACGGTCGATTTCCGCAATACGCTGGTGATCATGACCTCAAACCTTGGCGCAGAATATCTTGTTGATCAGCAAGAAGGCGAATCGGTTGATCTGGTGCGCGGCAAAGTGATGGATAGTGTGAAATCTCATTTCCGTCCCGAATTTTTGAACCGGGTGGACGAGATCTTATTGTTCCACCGTTTGGCCCGTGCCGATATGGGTGCCATTGTTGATGTTCAGATGAAAGGCTTGCGCAAATTGCTTGATGAGCGCGACATTGCCATTGAACTCAGCCCTGCCGCGCGTGATTGGATTGCCAATGAAGGGTATGATCCAGCTTATGGGGCGCGGCCTTTGAAGCGGGTGATCCAACGCAGTCTGCAAGACGAGCTCGCCGAGCAAATTTTGAGCGGCAAGATTGTTGATGGTCAACGCGTGTCTGTAGATGTGGAAGGCGACAAGCTCGCCTTCACTGTCGATGGCACCAGCATTGACCACAATGAGGTGCCCGACGCCGCCCAATAAACTAAACCTCCTCCTCAACGATGAAGGAAGCCCGGTGCTTTATGTGCCGGGTTTTCTTTTTGCCAATTTCTGCCTAGTCGCCCGGCTGAACGATAATCGACAGAGCGATGACCACGACCTGCGCCACGAATGCCAGTAAGGGCAGATAATAGTCGCCCAGCACTGCCGAAGAAATTGCGTAGGCCCAAGCTAGGAAAGCAAGCGGGGTCACCGCCAAATGGGCTTTTTTGCTGGCACTGTCTGGCGTGTTTTTGATCACATAGGCGATGGTGACAGCAAAAAAGACAGCAATCAAAATGGCTGCACCGATCAGTTTTTCGCCATCGCTTAGGGCCATGGCAATCAATGCGGAATAGAGCGCAGTGAATGCCGCCAAAACTTCTGCAGGTACATATTTGGCAATGCGGTCAATTGCGCCGTCCTTTTTGCCGCTGCCTTCCCCTTCAGCTTTTGCTGAAAAATCCCGCCCTCTATCAGGCGTTGATGTTACCCATCTCGACATTAAAACCTCCCAAATCTCATTTAAAAGAATGCTTAATTGCAGCTTTTCTTTTCTTAACTGTCAATGGGGAAATGCTGTCGCCATCACTTTGTGGCTGAGGATACTCGGCACTCGCGCTGGATGACCGATTGCAGGAACAAGACATGATGCAAAACTCATACTTATTCCCGGTTGGCAAAAAGTGCGAAATTCTAGATCATTGAAATATATATGTAATTTTCGACGTTGCAAAAAAATTGCATAAACTTATCCCCGGGTGCTGGGGTAGATATATAATGGGCGTATCTTCCTTTGGCCGTGTGGGCTGCTGACGGGCAGTGACGGCGCATCGTTTGCGCGATGGGGGAGAGGTTGGGGCAATGTTTGGACGCAATCATTGTCGCCTGTCTTGATATCCGCCCGACACCGAGGGCCAATCCATTGAGATTGCGGGACTATTGGGTCAGCATCCCGGTTCCCTCAAGATAAGGTGCAAAAACCAACCGCACGAGGCGTTGATTGTCTCATTTATTAATTCGATGTGACCGAGACCGTTTGCGCCTCGTGCCCCACATTTAACGCTGCGCCAATTGGTGTCGGCGGTGTTTGTGCTGCCAGATTGACTCCGGGAAAGGTTCGGACTAGAACAAATAAAGAACATGTTAAGGAAGGTCTGATGAAGTTAGAGATTGATTATATCGAGTTTGAATCAGAGCAATTTGAGCAATCCAAGTCATTTTTTGAAAAGGCTTTTGGCTGGTCTTACGTCGATTATGGCCCAGACTATTCTGAAATTCGCGATGCTGGCGTCACAGGTGGATTGTCACGAACCGAATCGAGAGTAGAACCTTTGGTGATTCTGAAGGCTGATGATTTAGACGCCGCATTGGCAGAAGTTGAAAAGGCTGGCGGGGAGATTGTTGCGCCGATCTTTTCATTTCCCGGCGGGCGCCGTTTCCAATTCAAGGAGCCGGGCGGCAATGTGTTGGCGGTTTGGGCTGAGGGCGAGGAATAAACTCACGTCACGCCAATGGGTGTTTTTGAATCACGAATGATTTTGACCATTGGCGAATGGGCACTTTAACAGGTGGCAATTTCACGGCACCTCGCAAGCTCGGCTTGAGTTTGCGAGGTATGAGGATGTTTTTAACTGAAGTTGGGGCGGTGTTGTCGCCCTTTAAAAATCTGCTGTTTCTCACGGGCGTGTTGATTGGGCCCGCATTTCTGGCCTATTTGTGCCGGCAGGCGAACATTGGCCGGGCAATCATGCCGCAGTTTTGGGGCCGCGTGGGCATTGCACACTTTTTGATGATGACCGCCAGCGCGCATTTTTCTGATCCCGCAGCAATGGCGTCCATGCTACCAGAGATTTTGCCGTTGCGCGTGGAAATAGTGGTGTTGACGGGCGTTTTGGAAATTGCATTGGGGTTGGCTGTTTTGGTGCCCAAGGTGCAGCGGCTTGCCGGATTGGCCATTATGGCCATGCTGCTTGGTTTTCTCCCAGCCAATGTTTATGCGGCACTAATTTATGCGCCGTTTGGCGGGGCAGAAATGGGCCCGGCCTATTTGTTGGTTCGAGTGCCTTATCAGGCTGTGTTAATTGGCTTTGTGTTTTGGGCCAGTCAAACAGGTCCACGGCAAGTCAAGCGATTGGGCCAAGCAATAGTCTAATTGCACGCGCTCGCGATTCGTCATATTCTTGCGGGTAAGGAGTGCGGAACCGGATGGGTAAATCGACCAAAGTTGAGATACCAGAACAGCAATTGGCCGCGTTCGATCGGCTGGTCGAACGGTTTGATGATATTGAGCGCAAAGGCAAAACCGCACCTTACACCTCCGTCAACGGACATATGTTCAGCCTTCTAGCAAAGGATGGCACATTGGGCATTCGATTGGACAAGGCGGATCAGGCGGATTTTCGCGGACAATATGATAGCGGGGACTTTGTGCAATATGGTGCAGTGATGCGCGATTATGTGCGGGTGCCCAAATCGCTTCAATTGGACATTGATGCCATGGCGCCTTGGTTTGCCAAGGCCCATGCTTTTGCGTCATCATTGAAGCCTAAATAGAGTTTAAAAAGATTTTTTGAGTAACGCACTGGATGAGGAGGATTCTATGCGAATTGGCGATATTTTAGAGGAAAAGGGCGGCAAAGTGTTCACACTGTCAGAAGCGGCGAAAGTCGTTGATGCCGTGAGTATGCTCGGTGAGAACAATATTGGCGTGGTGGTGATCACCGGCGCTGGTGATCGGGTTGTTGGCATTTTGTCTGAGCGAGATATTGTGCGGCGGTTGCGCGAGCATGGCGCGGCGGCGTTGGAAAGCGATCTGGCCAAATGCATGACGCGCGATCCGTTTACCTGTTCCCGCGAAATTAGCGTTGATGAAGTGATGGGCACCATGTCCAAGCGGCGCATTCGCCATATGCCTGTGGTAGAAAGCGATCGGCTTATCGGCTTGGTTTCTATCGGCGATATTGTGAAGCGCAAGATTGAGCAGGCCGAGCGTGAAGCCGCCGCTTTGCGCGATTACATCGCCTCTTAAACCCGAATTGATGGCCTAGCGGCTGGCCTGTGCCACATTAAATGGGGTGCTTGCTTCGCGGGCCATCAGATCATTGATCTGCGCCATGGTTTGATCAAACTTCGGGCGATATTGGTTCGGCAATGATTTATCGCGTGGGAGGCGCACGCCAAGCGGGTCAACCGTGCGGCCATTGATTTTGATTTCATAGTGCAAGTGCGGCCCAGTTGAATAGCCGGTGGAGCCCACATAGCCAATCACTTGGCCCTGCCGCACCCGCACGCCGGGCTTCATGCCATCAGCAATGCGATTCATGTGGGCATAAGCGGTTTGATAGCCATTGGCATGGTTCAGCTCAACATATCGGCCGTAGCCTGAAACCCATTGGGCACGTTTCACGACGCCATCGCCACCCGCGTAAATCGGTGTGCCTGTCCGCGCCGCCAAGTCAACACCGGAGTGGAGCTTGCGCGTTTTAAAGATGGGGTGGATGCGGTAGCCATAGTTAGAGCGCAACCGCCCGCCGCCTTTGAGTGGACGACGAATCAAGAATTTCTTGCCGGTCTGGCCGTTTTCATCAAAGAAGTCGACGACGCCATCATCGGTCTGGAAGCGATACATATGCCGTTCGGTGCCTGCAAGCTGCAGGCCAATATAAAGTAATTCTCTATGGCCTTCGGCATCTGGCTCAGTTTGCAACAACTGGATCTGATCACCTGGTGAGATCTTTTTGGTGAGATCCAAATCATAGGCAAACATTGCAACGATTCGCTCAATCGTTGAGTCCTTCAGATCGATCTTGCGGCCTGTCTCATAGATTGAGCGATAGAGCGATGGCAGGTTTGCCACGTTAATCTCTTCGGTATCTTCTTCGGGCAATTCAATGCCAGGAGGCGGCGCGCCGAGCACATAGCGACCTTGGTCCGTACGCGCCACGGTCACAAGGTGGCGCTCATCGGCATTATAAAGGCTGAGCAGATAGGGAATTTGCGTTTCCGTGCCCGGCTCGAGGCCAAACAAAATTCGCATCCGGAAGCCTTCGCGCACTTCCGTGGATGGGTTTACTGAACGCATGGTCCGCTCAATGGCGGTCAACATTTGCTTGGTAAAACCGTTCTTCGCCAACACATCGGCGATGGGAGATGTTTGCTTAACTGAGATAATCCGCTCGGTCCGCGCAGTTTCGTTGGTGGACGCTGGCGATTTCGGCACAACGGATACGTTTTGTGCAACGGACGTGAAGCCTTCAGATGCGCTGGAGAGTTCTCGCAGGCCCGGCACATTCTCTGGCGCATAGGCCAACGCGATAGAATCACTGCCGGAAAATGCGCCTTCAACAGTGGTCCGCACATATTCGGCGGCCAGCTGGTCATTGATAGCTGGGGCGGGAGCCACATTAATATTGAGGCTCGCCTCTTTAACAGTGACCTCGCCTTCAACCTCGGCACCATAAATATCAGTATTAATGGTACGTGCATCTTCCGCTAGTGCGACAGGCTGATTTTTGCGCAGCAGCGCAATCGGGTCATATCTAGGGATGTCGGATGAAAGCGCCGTAGCAGAAGTGGCCAATGTCGCTTTGATGCGCTCGAACGGTTGGCGGCGAATGCGATCGGCGCCGTCAACATTTTCGCGAATGCTGGCTTCAATAATTTCACGATCAGACCGGGTTGCCGCCACCGGGCGCACACGGTCGGTCTTTTTGGTGACAAGCTTGCCGTCTGAACTTGGAGCGCTGTCTTCTACTGTGGTCGGTCCTAGTGCCGAATAGGGGGTCGCAAATGTGCCGCGCCCGTCAAAGGAGACATAGAGGGCGCTGGCCATAAGCAGGACGCCAGTAACGCCGGTTAGAATCGTGCCGCTCAACCAAGAGAGCGAAATCTCGCGCCCGTGGGGCATGTGGCCATTGGGTGAATTGAGTGTCAGCGCTGGGGCATCGCGATAGCCAGCAGATTTCAAAAGCATCTTATGCTGTTTGAATTGCACAGGTGTCACGCGGTCCGCTCCTTTAGCTACGCAAATTAGGCGCTTTTATATGGCACATATTTGAGGCAGGGCGCAAACTCATGTGAGCTCTTATATATAGAGTGCCCTAAAGTGGCTCTTCTTTTGCTGGGTAAATGAGGCAAAAATCAGTCGATTGGGGCGTGGAATGGGGGTCATTTGAACTCAGCGGAGATTGTCGGTATAAAAGAAGAGATAAAGCGCCCGGATTTCGGGGGTTTTGTGGGGTATGTCAAAAAAAGTTCATCTTTTTGAAAATGGGCT
>NZ_JBNAGG010000006.1:150000-152500 GCF_049801075.1 Maritalea sp. S77
GACCCGCACCCCGGGGAGAACATTTGATCTTCGTGAAGTTAAATATAAATTTGATCTAACCTTATCAAATCTGACGGTTCGTATAGGCTGCACGGCCTGAATTGCGGATATTGATAATGAGAACAATCAAGTGTCTTAAGGGCATTTAGTGGATGCCTTGGCGCACACAGGCGATGAAAGACGTGATACGCTGCGATAAGCATCGGGGAGCTGCGAATAAGCTTTGATCCGATGATTTCTGAATGGGGAAACCCGACCATTTAGGTCACCCGCAAGGGAGCTAACCTGGGGAACTGAAACATCTAAGTACCCAGAGGAAAGGACATCAACCGAGACTCCGTTAGTAGTGGCGAGCGAACGCGGACCAGGCCAGTGGCCTATATGTAAGAACAGGAATGAGCTGGAAAGCTCAGCCATAGTGGGTGATAGCCCCGTACTGGTAGAAAGCATATAGGTCCTCGAGTAAGGCGGAACACGTGAAATTCTGTCTGAACATGGGGGGACCACCCTCCAAGCCTAAGTACTCGTGTGCGACCGATAGTGAACAAGTACCGTGAGGGAAAGGTGAAAAGCACCCCGACGAGGGGAGTGAAATAGTTCCTGAAACTGGATGCCTACAAACAGTCGGAGCCCGCAAGGGTGACGGCGTACCTTTTGTATAATGGGTCAGCGACTTAATTTAACATGCAAGCTTAAGCCGTTAGGTGTATGCGTAGCGAAAGCGAGTCTGAATAGGGCGTTGAGTATGTTGGATTAGACCCGAAACCAAGTGATCTAGCCATGGGCAGGCTGAAGGTGAGGTAACACTTACTGAAGGGCCGAACCCACTTCTGTTGAAAAAGAACGGGATGACCTGTGGCTAGGGGTGAAAGGCCAATCAAACTTGGAAATAGCTGGTTCTCCGCGAAATCTATTTAGGTAGAGCGTCAGACGAATACTCCAGGGGGTAGAGCACTGGATGGGCTAGGGGTCCCCAACGGATTACCAAACCTAACCAAACTCCGAATACCTGGAAGTAATATCTGGCAGACACACTGCGGGTGCTAAGGTCCGTAGTGGAGAGGGAAACAGCCCTGACCTACAGCTAAGGTCCCAAAGTCATGGTTAAGTGGGAAAGCTTGTGGGAATGCATAGACAACCAGGAGGTTGGCTTAGAAGCAGCCATCCTTTAAAGATAGCGTAACAGCTCACTGGTCAAGCGTTCCTGCGGCGAAAATGTACCGGGGCTCAAACCATGCACCGAAGCTTAGGGTTTGCACTTTGTGCAAGCGGTAGCGGAGCGTTCTGTAAGTCTGCGAAGGGATACCCGTGAGGGGTCCTGGAGGTATCAGAAGTGCGAATGCTGACATGAGTAGCGATAAAGAGTGTGAGAGACACTCTCGCCGAAAGTCCAAGGGTTCCTGCGCAATGCTAATCAGCGCAGGGTTAGTCGGCCCCTAAGTCGAGGACGAAAGTCGTAGACGATGGGAATCAGGTTAATATTCCTGAACCTGGTGGTAGTGACGAATTTGCAGATCTGTCAGTCCTTATCGGATTGGTTCTGGCAGTGAGCAAGTTCCAGGAAATAGCTCCACCGTTAAGACCGTACTCTAAACCAACACAGGTGGACAGGTAGAGAATACTAAGGCGCTTGAGAGAACTATGCTGAAGGAACTCGGCAAATTGCACGCGTAACTTCGGGATAAGCGTGACCCTTTCGTAGGCAACTATGGGAGGGTGGCACAGACCAGGGGGTGGCGACTGTTTACTAAAAACATAGGGCTCTGCGAAGTAGCAATACGACGTATAGGGTCTGACGCCTGCCCGGTGCTGGAAGGTTAAAAGGAGATGTGAGAGCATTGAATTGAAGCCCCAGTAAACGGCGGCCGTAACTATAACGGTCCTAAGGTAGCGAAATTCCTTGTCGGGTAAGTTCCGACCTGCACGAATGGCGTAACGACTTCCCCACTGTCTCCAGCATAGACTCAGCGAAATTGAACTCCCCGTGAAGATGCGGGGTTCCTGCGGTTAGACGGAAAGACCCCGTGCACCTTTACTATAGCTTCACACTGGCATTCGTGTCGGCATGTGCAGAATAGGTGGTAGGCTTTGAAATAGTGACGCCAGTTGCTATGGAGCCGCAATGTGAGATACCACCCTTATCGTCATGTATGTCTAACCGCGGCGTAACAGCGTCCGGGACAGTGTGTGGTGGGTAGTTTGACTGGGGCGGTCGCCTCCCAAAGAGTAACGGAGGCGCGCGATGGTGGGCTCAGACCGGTCGGAAATCGGTCGTCGAGTGCAATGGCATAAGCCCGCCTGACTGCGAGACTGACAAGTCGAGCAGAGACGAAAGTCGGTCATAGTGATCCGGTGGTCCCGCGTGGAAGGGCCATCGCTCAACGGATAAAAGGTACGCCGGGGATAACAGGCTGATGATGCCCAAGAGTCCATATCGACGGCATTGTTTGGCACCTCGATGTCGGCTCATCGCATCCTGGGGCTGGAGCAGGTCCCAAGG
>NZ_JBNAGG010000006.1:157500-159854 GCF_049801075.1 Maritalea sp. S77
AACACTTACTGAAGGGCCGAACCCACTTCTGTTGAAAAAGAACGGGATGACCTGTGGCTAGGGGTGAAAGGCCAATCAAACTTGGAAATAGCTGGTTCTCCGCGAAATCTATTTAGGTAGAGCGTCAGACGAATACTCCAGGGGGTAGAGCACTGGATGGGCTAGGGGTCCCCAACGGATTACCAAACCTAACCAAACTCCGAATACCTGGAAGTAATATCTGGCAGACACACTGCGGGTGCTAAGGTCCGTAGTGGAGAGGGAAACAGCCCTGACCTACAGCTAAGGTCCCAAAGTCATGGTTAAGTGGGAAAGCTTGTGGGAATGCATAGACAACCAGGAGGTTGGCTTAGAAGCAGCCATCCTTTAAAGATAGCGTAACAGCTCACTGGTCAAGCGTTCCTGCGGCGAAAATGTACCGGGGCTCAAACCATGCACCGAAGCTTAGGGTTTGCACTTTGTGCAAGCGGTAGCGGAGCGTTCTGTAAGTCTGCGAAGGGATACCCGTGAGGGGTCCTGGAGGTATCAGAAGTGCGAATGCTGACATGAGTAGCGATAAAGAGTGTGAGAGACACTCTCGCCGAAAGTCCAAGGGTTCCTGCGCAATGCTAATCAGCGCAGGGTTAGTCGGCCCCTAAGTCGAGGACGAAAGTCGTAGACGATGGGAATCAGGTTAATATTCCTGAACCTGGTGGTAGTGACGAATTTGCAGATCTGTCAGTCCTTATCGGATTGGTTCTGGCAGTGAGCAAGTTCCAGGAAATAGCTCCACCGTTAAGACCGTACTCTAAACCAACACAGGTGGACAGGTAGAGAATACTAAGGCGCTTGAGAGAACTATGCTGAAGGAACTCGGCAAATTGCACGCGTAACTTCGGGATAAGCGTGACCCTTTCGTAGGCAACTATGGGAGGGTGGCACAGACCAGGGGGTGGCGACTGTTTACTAAAAACATAGGGCTCTGCGAAGTAGCAATACGACGTATAGGGTCTGACGCCTGCCCGGTGCTGGAAGGTTAAAAGGAGATGTGAGAGCATTGAATTGAAGCCCCAGTAAACGGCGGCCGTAACTATAACGGTCCTAAGGTAGCGAAATTCCTTGTCGGGTAAGTTCCGACCTGCACGAATGGCGTAACGACTTCCCCACTGTCTCCAGCATAGACTCAGCGAAATTGAACTCCCCGTGAAGATGCGGGGTTCCTGCGGTTAGACGGAAAGACCCCGTGCACCTTTACTATAGCTTCACACTGGCATTCGTGTCGGCATGTGCAGAATAGGTGGTAGGCTTTGAAATAGTGACGCCAGTTGCTATGGAGCCGCAATGTGAGATACCACCCTTATCGTCATGTATGTCTAACCGCGGCGTAACAGCGTCCGGGACAGTGTGTGGTGGGTAGTTTGACTGGGGCGGTCGCCTCCCAAAGAGTAACGGAGGCGCGCGATGGTGGGCTCAGACCGGTCGGAAATCGGTCGTCGAGTGCAATGGCATAAGCCCGCCTGACTGCGAGACTGACAAGTCGAGCAGAGACGAAAGTCGGTCATAGTGATCCGGTGGTCCCGCGTGGAAGGGCCATCGCTCAACGGATAAAAGGTACGCCGGGGATAACAGGCTGATGATGCCCAAGAGTCCATATCGACGGCATTGTTTGGCACCTCGATGTCGGCTCATCGCATCCTGGGGCTGGAGCAGGTCCCAAGGGTTTGGCTGTTCGCCAATTAAAGCGGTACGCGAGCTGGGTTTAGAACGTCGTGAGACAGTTCGGTCCCTATCTGCCGTGGGTGTAGGAATGTTGAGAAGAGTTGCCCCTAGTACGAGAGGACCGGGGTGAACAGATCTCTGGTGGACCTGTTGTGGCGCCAGCCGCATAGCAGGGTAGCTATATCTGGACGGGATAACCGCTGAAAGCATCTAAGCGGGAAGCCTCCTTCGAAACTAGCATTCCCTTGAGAGCCGTGGGAGACCACCACGTTGATAGGCCAGGTGTGGAAGCGCAGCAATGTGTGAAGCTTACTGGTACTAATAGCTCGATTGGCTTGATTGTTCTCATTAATCAATGTCCGTAAAACACCATTTACCAAACACGAACATCATCACTAGGTTCGCCTAGTACATATATTTAACTTCACGTTTTTGCTTTTTGCCGACTTGGTGATTATAGCGTGGTGCTCAGAACACGATCCCATTCCGAACTCGAACGTTAAACACCTCAGCGCCGATGGTACTTTGTCTTAAGGCATGGAAGAGTAGGTCGTTGCCAAGTCTGCTAAAAGCAAAAATAGCTCAATCGATGTAAATAATATCAAAACCCCACTAGCTAGAAATAGCCAGTGGGGTTTTTTGTTTGCTGAAGGGGG
>NZ_JBNAGG010000007.1:0-99292 GCF_049801075.1 Maritalea sp. S77
AAATCAGCCGGACAATATTGCGTGGCTCCTGAACATTCGCGGCAGTGATATTGCCTATAACCCCTTTATCAATTCGTTCCTGACTTTGGATCGCGAAGGGGCTGTGCAATGGTTTGTCGATCCGCAAAAGGTGCCACAGGACTTGACTGACTTCGAACTGGATGGCGTTGAAATTTGCGCACCAGAACGGTTTTTGCCGGCCATTGCGAACCATACGGCCAGCGACAAAGTCTTAGGGTTTGATCCCTTGTTCACCCCCGTGGCTGTGCAATTCGCGGCGGGCGAGAGCAGCCAGATCAAACATGGCCGTAGCGCCATCACCCTGACCAAAGCGATCAAAAACGCCACCGAGCTGGGCGGGATGCGCGATTGTCACAAGCGCGATGGCATTGCCTGGACCGAGTTGGGCGCATGGTTGCACGCGAATGTCGCTGAACGCTTTGCAGCGGGGGATCCCGTCACCGAACTGGAGGTGACGCAAAAGATCGAACAGCTGCGTGCGCAACTGCCTGGCTTTGAACAACTCAGCTTTGATGTGATTTCCGGGGCTGGGCCGAACGGTGCCATGTGCCACTATAAAGTCACCAAACAATCCAATCGTGCGCTCGACCCAAATGAGATTTATTTGCACGATTCCGGCGGTCAATTTGCTGACGGCACAACCGACAGCACCCGCACCTATAATTTTAGTAAAACTTCGCCTGAGTTTTGCGAAAATTATACTGGAGTTTTACGTGGATTTTTGGCGCTGGCGACGCTCAAATTTCCGCAAAAATCTTTCGGCCATCACATCGACGCCATCGCCCGTGCGCCGCTCTGGTCAATCAAAAAAGACTATGATCACGGCACGGGCCACGGGGTCGGCCACAATCTTTCCGTCCACGAACAACCCCAACGCATCGGCCGCGCCTTCAACGATGTGGAATTGGTGCCCGGCATGGTGCTGAGCATCGAACCCGGTTACTACGTGGCCGGAGAATATGGCATCCGCATCGAAAACCTGTTTGAGATCATCGACTTAGGTGACGGTTTCTACGGCTTTGAGACCCTAAGCTACATGCCCATCGAAACCAGCGCCGTGTTGCCAGAACGTTTGACCGAGACCGAGCGCGACTGGCTAAACGCCTATCATCAAAAGTGTTTTGAGCTTTTGATAGATCAAGTCAGTGCGGACGCGCTTGATTATCTCAAACGCACCACACAGCCAATATAGTAAGAAGGCGGCCCAAGGCCGCCTTTGCTTTAGTCGCCAACGCGTTGCACGTCATAAGTGACATTCACTTTGCAATCGGCCATGCCCATTTGCTTGAGCGCGGCCATTGCTTCGGTGTCGCCCATCAACGTCCCCAGCTCCACCAATGTGGTGCCTTCAATTTTGGTGGGGGAGATCAATTGCATGGTCACGGTTGCGCCCACGCGGGTGCAGCTGCTGGTGTCAGCATTGGCGCAGCTTGAGCCATCAAAAATCTTGCCCTTATAGCTGTTCTCGCCTGTGCTTTCCCATGCCATGGGTGCGCCTTCTTCGTTGAAAATATTCATTGAATTCGGGTCAAATTTGCCGCCCCATTCGATGCGGCGTGTTTCGCCTTTCTGGGTGAAAGCACCATTATTTTGCAACATATTTTCCATCATGGGGTTGCAATCTTCCACGCTGCCACCTGTGGCATCGCCGCGCCACAATCCGTCTTGCGGCACAATCGGCGCCGCGTCTATGGCAGCGGCGCTGGTGAGTAGAATGAATGAGCAAAGGGCTGAAATTTTCATCTTCATCATCTTGGTTCCTATTCTGAGAATGTTGTGTCGTCGGCACTTGCAGTGACGATGAGCGGTTTGCGCACAAGCACAATGCGGCCATCGCGCCCTTCCAACACATAGCGCAACTCAAAGGTGCCTTCTTCAGTGGGGGCGGTAAGGCGGCCCACACCATTTTGGGCGTGTTCCGTATAGAAATAAGTGATCTCGCCGCTAAACTCTTCATAGCCGGGGGTCACAATATCGACCCAGTCGCCAGAGGTGTTTGGCGCGTTGAATTGCACTTCAAACTCATCGCCGGGTCTCACCTGCTCAGGCGCCACCAAATTTGCCGTTGTTGGCAAAACCGTGAGGGGCACGACCAAACCAACAGAGCGACCTTGCTCGCCTTGCACCACATAGCGCAGATCATATTCGCCCGGTGTAATAGGCATTTGCAATTGGGCCGGATTGCCATCGCGGGCCCAAGCATAGGTGACTTCACCATCGGTGCGGGTGGCCCCACGCTCTATCGTGTCGATATAATCATCGGCGTTGTTTGGCCCTTTCCATGTCACGTCGACCATCTCCCCCTGTTCGGCGGATTGTGGTGCGTCGAGCACAAATTCAGCTTCAGTTACGGTGATGGCGAGGGTGGCAATCGTGTCCCAGCCAGCGCGACCTGTCCAACGATAGCGCAAAATATAGTCGCCGGGCGTGGCGGGCATTTTGAACAATTGCGGATTGCCGTTGGCCGTATAGATAAAGTCGAGGCCAGCTTGTTCAGGCGTTTTGGCCGAGACAATGTCGATGAAATCATCTTCAGCATTTGGCCCGTCCCAACTTACTTCAATGGCTGTGGTGATCGGCGTGCTTTGCTTATCTACCGTTAGTTTCGCGGTAGGCAGATCAATTGGCTCAGGCTCAGCCAGCTCGGCTGTTTGCCCAACGGTTTGATTGAGTGCGGTGGTCAGGCCATCGGCGTCTTTCGCGGACACATATTGACCACCCGTATTTTGCGCCAAACAGGCAACTTGCGCGCCTTCTGCTTGGCTCAATCCAAAACCGATTACGTGCGCGGTGAAATCAATGCCTGCTTCCTCCAACTCGATGCCGAGGGCACAGGGGTCCGCTGCGCAGGTTTCTAGCCCGTCGGTCACAAGCACAACGGTCGCTGGCTCTTCAGAAAAGCGCAGCGCCTCGGCAGCTTGTCGCACCGCGGCGGAAAGCGGTGTTTTACCTTGGAACCGCATTTCATTGACGGCATCAATAATCGCTTCAGATTGGCCCAAGGCAGGTTGCACCAACACCTCAATGTCGCTGCAATCGCCCCGGCGACGGTGGCCATAGGCGACGAGGCCCAAAGCCCGGTCTGCTTCCAATTGCGGCAACAGATCGGCCACAGCTTCGCGTGCAATTTGCAGTTTTGGTACGCCCTCAATTTGCCCCCACATGGAGCCGGAACCGTCCATCACAATAATGGTGCGGCCCGCCTCTTGTGCAGACACAGCGGTAGCGCCCATTGCCAAGCTGGCAATGGTGATCATGGCAAGTTTTTTCATTTTTCCTCCCTAGGCGGGCTTGGTTGGTTCTGGTTGCGGGTCTTTCGGACCCATGCCAGCCCAGCCTGCGGCTTTATTGCCCAATTCTTTGAATTTCTTGGATGCGCCTTCCAAACGCTCTTCCCATTCAGGGTTCGGCACTTGCCCATCGGTGACCTTGAAAAAGGCTTGCAGCAAACAGGCGATGGCGAATGGTTCGATCAAGGCGGCTTTGACCGCCCATGCGAACAGAATGGCAAACACAATGCCACCAGCAGACCATGCGCCAGGCATTAAATAGACCACCAACCCGGCAGGGGCCAACATCACCAAAAACACAAGGAAGGACAGCAGATAAACAAACATGGTGACCCATGCAGCGTTGATCATCATTGGCTTTGCATTTTGTCCATAAAGCACCAATGCTTCGCGCGCGCCATGCCAAGGGTTTTCCGCATTTGTGCGTAAGATATGCGCCAAAACCACTTCGTCGAGCAGACCAACGGCCACTTTAAGATAAGCGCGCACCACGCCCATAATCCGGTCCAATCCTGGAATAGGCAGCAAAGACATCAGGCCTTGCAAAAGTCCGGTGATGGCGTTGATCACGCCTTTCACCAATTGGTCGATGCCGAACAAAATTGAGGCTTTGCCAAAGTGGTTTTTCACGATGGTTTGCGCGTAGGCGACCTGATTTTGTGGCAATTCGCGCCCGTCCAAAGCTTCGATCATCACCGCGATATGGCCAGCTTTGACCATATAGAGCGTATATTCACGCAGGAAAAAGATGATGCCTAAGGTGAGTGCCAAGCCGATGCCGCCACCCCAAAAAGTGGTGGTGCCTTGAAAATCGGCATCACCCATAAAGCCGACGCCATAGCCAATGCCCGCCCCGGTGCCGGTGATCAGCACGATAGAAACGGCGACAATAAAATAGACCGCCATCCGAAACAGCAAGAAGGGTGCGGTTTGCCGCATCAATCCCATCGACTTTGAAAAACTAAAATCCCACATCAAATCTCTCCTTTTGTCTTGCGCTAGCAGACAATAATTTTTTCCAACACTACCATTTGGTATAGATTATGAAAAATGGGGTCAGAACCCGCTTAAAATGCCTGCGCGCAATGCCTGTCGCAAAAGCAAATTGGCGTGGGTGAAGGGCATTGAATGGCCCGCATCTTCAACCAGATGCAATTGGGCTTGCGGCAATCTTTGAGCCATTTTTTCAACTGCCGCTTGCGCAACGGTTTGGCTTTGTTGCCCATGGAACAAATGCACGGGCAGGTCCAGATCATCCAGCCAATCCCACCAATCGAAATTGGTCAGGCGCATATCGTCAGTGAAGCCCAAGCCTTGTTGGGCGGTGACCAACGCAAAGCTTGTTTCAAGCGCCGCAAGATATTTGGCTTGGCTTAAGCGATCCCGGTCAAATTCTGCATCTGCAAATAATAATTGCGGGATGATGTCCACGCCCTTTTTCTGAATTTGACCAATGCCCACATTGACGATCCAGTGCATAAAGGCAGGCATTTTTTGTGCGGCCCAGGCGTTTACCCGGTGCAGCTTGGGCATATGTTCGGTGTCATCCATGCCACCCATGGGCGGGGTGGTGGCCCCGGAGATCAATGCCATGCTGTGCTGCGGGAATGTGCGGGCGAAGGCAAAGGCGAAATGGGTGCCAATATCTTGCCCCATAATCACTGCTTTTTTCCAACCCGCATGATCCATAGCGCGTTTGGCCTGACGCATCGCCCGGTCCACAGGGTCCATGTCTTTTTCCAATGGGTTGGCCCCATAGCCGGGGCGCTCAATCGCGATCACATCTAACCCCAGAATATGTGCCGCGGTGCGGCCAATATCTTGCGGCATAATGCCGAAAAAGGCGCCGTGGAAAAACAAAACCGGGCAACCGCCTGCAAGGCCAAACCGCCGATAAGGCACCCAATCACCATCCAAATGATCGTGATTGAGGGTAATCGGTGTACCTTCAGTCAAATCCTGCCGCAGTGCAATTTGGTCGAGCATGGTGCCCGCCGAGGCGACAATCGACACCAATTGCGCCTGTGAACGGGCGTTGGTTTTGTTCAGAATGGATTTTATGTGCTGCCGCACCGTGCTGGTTTTTCGGTCGGCATGGTCGGCAATGGCTTGCGCATCCATGCCCTTCACCAGATCATTCAAGATATGTTGCTCAGTGGGGGTGAGCCCATAAATATCTTCCAGTGGTTGCGCGAGCAACGGCGAAAGACCAGCCCGAATTTCGGTAAGCAACAGCCGCTGGCCACTGCCCAGCCATTGGCCCGCAAAGATCAGCTTTTGATCTTCACATCCATGAAATCGTAGCAAGGTGGGCAGGTTTTGATCTTGCTGCCCCGTATCGGGCAGATTGGGCTCAAATTCGCTGGGATGCACATGCTGCCCCACTTCAATGGGCAAAATGCGCAGCGCCCGGCCATTGGCAGAATTGACCAAGCCGCGTCGATCCATCAGCAAAAGGGCGGGTTCATCCCCTTCTTCAATATCTTCCAAACGATGCACCAGATCATCCAGCAAAGCAGCTTTGATCTGCTCATCTTGAACCTGCTTCGGCGCATCAATCTTTTGCGCGACCTGATCAATAATTTGCTGGTAAATCTTGTACATAGCCAAATTCAGCTGAAAATCAAAACAGCAGAATAGGCCGGATTGCACAAATTGTAAGCCCTTTTTAGCCGCTTAAAGACAGCAACCTATGCGGGCTTGTTTGTCAGTGCGGCGTAAATGCACACAAAGAGCTATTTATCGCTTTTCAGATTGAAGCCAAATTACGTCGCCGATGTCGTTGTTCGGCTGATAGTTGATTTTAGCATCTTGCAGCAATGTACGGATCTTGGGGAGGTCGTAGTCGGCACAGGCGTTAAACAGTGACTTGAGGAGTGTGTCGAGTTCACTTGCGGTGAGGTGATGCTCTTGTGCGCACATGATCCGCTCATGACTTGTTGCGGTCGGGTTTTCACCGATCAGGAGCTCTTCATAGAGCTTTTCGCCAATACGAAGACCCGTAAAATTGATTTCAATTTCGCCCGCTTTTTTGGCCTCTCGATCATCTGTTACAATGATCGGCTTAAGACCCTGCAGCCGGATCATGCGTTGGGCAAGGTCGACGATTTTTACAGGTTCGCCCATGTCCAACACAAAAACTTCGCCGCCTTTGGCCATGGCACCCGCTTGGATCACCAGTTGGGCCGCTTCTGGAATGGTCATAAAGTAGCGATTGATTTCAGGGTGTGTGACGGTTACTGGTCCGCCCTTGTCAATTTGTTGCTGAAAGCGCGGAATTACGGAGCCTGAAGACCCCAATACATTGCCAAACCGCACCATTGAAAATCGAGTTTCTATCGATTGGTTGGCGTAGGTTTGGCAGATCAATTCTGCAACCCGTTTGGTGGCCCCCATAATATTGGTCGGCCGCACGGCTTTGTCTGTCGAAATCAAAATGAAGGAGCCGACATTGGCGGCAATCGCCGCTTTCACAATCGTATCTGTGCCAAAAACATTGTTGCGGATGCCTTCCACAACATTTTGTTCGACCAAAGGGACGTGTTTGTATGCGGCGGCGTGGTAGATGGTTTCAACTTGGAAACGCTTCAAAATCGCTTCGATGCGATTGTGATTTTGGACAGACCCTAAAACAGGCGAAATCTCAATGTCTTTTGCTCTCTTGTCGCTTTCCAGCTCGTCTTGAATGCGATAAAGCGCATATTCTGAGACTTCAAGCAGCACCAATCTTTTTGGTTTTTGCACCAGAATTTGCCGGCAAAGTTCACTGCCGATCGATCCGCCAGCACCGGAAACCAACACGATTTTGCCCGTAATATTTGCCGACAATAGATTTTGTTGTGGCGGAATGGGGTCGCGGCCCAGCAAATCATCTGGTTTCACTGTTTGCAGATCGCCAATATCCGCTTTTCCGGACACCAAATCTCGCATACCAGGAATGGTGCGCACTTGGATTTCAAAAGGTTCCAGCCGAGAAATAATCGCTTTCCGCGCACTTACAGGCGCGCTCGGCAAGGCAAGCAGGATCGCCTTAACGCCAAACCGCTGTATCAAGTCGCCAATTCGGTTTGGCCCATGGACTGGAATTCCGCCCACTTCGGTGCCATGAAACTCCTTTGCGTCATCAATAAATGCAACCGGCTGATATTCTGCGCCTTGCTTGAGCGCGTTCAGGAGCTGTCGGCCGGATTCACCGGCACCATAAATCAACACATTGTCGTTGAGCTTAGCGCGCTGCTGAAAATAAAGAGCACGCAACATGAACCGGACGCCACCAATGAGAATGAAGGCGATAAATGCGTAAATCGCTGGTACCGAACGCGGCACTTGAAGGCTAAGCAATTGGCTGAACACCAGCATCATGGCGGCAGAGACCAATATGCCTGTGCCAATTGTCAATAAAGCTTGGCCACCAATATAGCGAATGACCGCGCGGTAGAAACCGATTCGGGCAAAAAGCAAAATGCTCGCAGGGATAACAAGGAGCAGGATGGTCCAACGGTCGGGATAGGCGGCAAACCAAATGCCATCAAGGCGCAACATCATGGCGAGCAAATAGCTGAACGCAATCAAGATGATATCAACCGCGACTTGGATGGTCCGTTTTGTCCAGCGATTGAGACCAAAAAGAAAGGTCAAAAATTTGTTTATCATTATTATGCCGCCCTAAATTCGGCACAGGATAATCATTGAGTACCGATTTGCCCACCTCATAAAGCATAAGATTTTGAATGCAAGTCGATAGATAACAATTGACTGAATTGGGCAACGAAAGACTAACCATCACTCAGAGATGCCCTCAAATCGGTGAGGCAATCGTGGCGTGAACCAAGCGATTGTTGCGCATTCGTGTTGTGATGTTGTGATTGGGATCTAGGGCGCAGATCCGAATCCTGATTAGACTTTACGATGGGCTACTATTTGGCTGCTGCGATAAGTTTTACGTCCTTTTTTGAGTTGTAGTTTGTGTTTTAGATTTAAAAACCAGCGGACAGCCCAAACTTGGCGCTTAAAGCTTGATAGTTGGGGTCGCCGATGCCGTCATAAGCGATGCTTAGGTCGAAGGACTGATTGGCGTTGCCATTTAGAGTGAGGCCGAACTCGGTTTTGGCGCGTAATTGTTCGCCAATGGTGTTGGCCCCGTTTGCGGTGGCAGAGTCGAAGGTCCAAATTCCGTTGAGGGCGACATATGGGGTCAGGTGCCATCCATTTTCTAAAGGCTGCGACCAAGCGAAGGTGGTGCCGAAGGTTAGGTCGCCTAATCGCGTTTCCTGTTCTGCAATGGTAAGGCCCAAATTGTTCACGAAAGCATCGGTGCGTTCATAGAAATAGTTCAGGCCAACATCTGGCCGCACGGTGAGCTGGTCCAATTCAACTTCGCCAAACAATGACGCATTGAGCAGGCCACGTGTGGCGCCGAACTGATCTTCTGCCGTGCCGGCTGTTGAGATGTGGTTAAAGGAGCGGCCAATCTTTGCGGTGATGTCGAGATAAAGATTTTCGCTGATTTCGCCCGTGTAGTAAGGCCCGACCATAAAGCCAAACCCGTTGGTGTAGCCAGTGCTACCCGTCAGGTTGGCGTGCGTGTAATCTATTGAAGCACCAATGCCGATGATGCTGGTGGGGCTGAGCAGATAATCATAACCCATATGCAAAGTGGCAAAGTTGCCCGCATCAATATCGGTTTCGAAGCGGCTGAAAGTCGCTTCTGCCCATGCATCCCAATCTTGCCGTTGTTGACCAGTTTGGGCGGTTGGGTAATTAAGTTCAATCGCATCGCTGGCGACATTAACCGCCACAGGCATATGGCCAGCGTTTGGTGCTTGAAACCCGAATAAATTGAAACCGCCGGGTTGCGCTGCATTACCTTGAATTCTGCCCAGCCGACGGTTTTGGCGCGGTTGGTTGCTGATAATCTGGCGGGCACGGCCATCGATGAAGTTCTGCACTTGGGTAGATGTTTCGCCCGCGGCGTTATACATGTCGAGCGTACAAACAATGTTTTGGGCGGACACAAGATCAACCTCAATTTTATTGAGACTTGGGAGCACTTGGCCGTCGGTATTATCGCAGCTTGAGCTGGTTAAGATAAAGCCTGCGGGTAGGGCATAGGCCACTGAATAGCTCCCAGATCGCACCTGCATCTGTCCTGTGCTACCACTGCCACCAGATACATTTATGGTTTGATTGAATGCCGGGGCAGATGAAGAGAGAGCCACATTGCCGTCATCGACCGAATTTACGCGCACTTCAAGTGAACCCGGCGGGATGTGGGTGACGACCACATCAAAGCTCTGGTCAGCGAAATTGCCTGCTATGTCTTCTGCGCGGTGGGTGATTGTTGTTGTGCCAACTGGGAAGGCGCTACCAGAAGCAAGTCCGCTGGTGCGCGTTATGGTGGGGCTGCCAACATTGTCTGTGGCAGTCGGTGTTGGGTAGGTCACAATCGCAGAGCTCTCATCAAAGGGAATATTGATGTTGATATTGCCTTGGGTTGAGGAGAACGTTGGAAGCTCAGCATCACCTACAATGACTGTAAATTGCTTTGTATCAGAGTTGCCCGCAGCATCTTCCGCGAAGACCGTGACCGTAGTGGTGCCGAGTGGGAATACATCGCCGGAATTCAAACCTGTCGTTGGGGACGTCGTGACTGTGGTCGCCACCGGGCCATCAACGGCATCCTCTGCGTTGAGCGGGAAGGTCACAATAGCTGTGTCCTTGCCGGGATCCGTTGCTTGAAAGATTTGTGTGGGAACATTTATAACCGGTGCCGTAAGGTCTCTTACACCAGATAGAACATTTGACGCATTGTTGGCGTTTCCAGCGAAATCATTTGCTCGACTGGCCGGTATGCTGATTGAATATGGCCCTTCGCCGGACAAAACCACATTAGCCCAATAGGCCGCTTCGCTGCCACCAAAACCAGCGATAGAAGTAGCCGTGCCGCTCAACTGAATATCCGAAACATTAAAGTGAGTTACGGTCTCATCAAAGTCGATTTCTATGGGAATTGTTGAAGCATCAGTTGGCGAGGACAAAGAGGTCGATAGTGTCACGTCAGGCGGGTTAACATCATAATAGTAAGTTGATTGCAAACCGTCGATCACCGTTACGTCTACCATTGAATTTCCCGCCAAATCGACGACCGAATGAGTGGGATTGACTTCCATTCTCACTATCCCATCAACTGTTTTGGTCGCAAAAGGGACGGTGCGGGTAAATAGATATACGCTGGGGGACAATTGTGTCACGGAGCCAGTCATGGAGTTCGAAAGCGCACCATATAGATATGGTTTGCCGGTTCCCACATCCACACCGGTCACATCTTCCGTGAATGTTACTTTCCATGTGAACACATTATTTGTTGTATAGGGTGAAACCGGATCATGCAGCGTTATGGATTGAACCCTTGGCGGGGTTGTATCCTGTGCATTGGCTTGGATCGCAAATACATTTGATGCGAACAGAACTAAGAAGATTAAAGCTAAAGATTGAAGTAGGCGTTTCAAAATTTGTTCCCATCACCGTGCACAGTCAAAAATCAAAAAAGCAGCCGAAATTGCTTTGAGAAATTGGCTTGTGAGGTGAGGTGTTCCATGCCTGCTAAACTGCAACAATCCCCATTTGGGACCAATTTGTATCGAATTTAAAAATAGCGTGTGAGGGGACGGTTTCCATAGCGTTTGGCAACCAACCTATTGCCGAAACTAACTGTTAGCGAAAAGACAGCCGCGACGGTCAGCCTTGGGCGGTGCAAAGCTCTGGGTTGGCGGATCAAGTGCGAGCGGAAACATCCGGTCCCATTCGGCAACCATCATATGGTGGCCCATATCCGGCAAAATGTGCAGAGTTGCATTTGGGAGTTGCGCCGCCAAAAATTGTGCGCCTTCAAGTGGCGCGTTGATATCTGCATCGCCATGAAACAATTTGATCGGCACATTAATGGCCGCGAGATCATAGGTGACTGGCGCGGCATGGAGCTTGATCTCTTCTATGAAGTTGCCAACTTCCTCCTTATCAAAATTGTCCATCAAACGGCGTGACCGTTCGAGAAAAAGCGGGCAGGTAAATATGGCGCGCTCATGTGCGCATTTGGCCACTTGCGCGCTTTTCGCGTTAAACCTGTCAATATCGTTGCGCATGGAACGGGCGAGCAACGGCATAATGCGATCGAGCATTTGCGGCCATTTGCGGGCCACCACATGAATGAGGTGGTAGGAAAAATCCATCTCCCGCCAGTTTGGATGTTTATATTCGGGGCAGCTGGCGGAAACCAGCATGAGCCGAGAAAACAAGTCTGGACGCGCATGGGCTAAGCCAAGCGCCGTGCTTGCACCATAACCATGGGACAGGATGGGCAAATCGCTTACCCCCAGTTCCTCAAACAAAAGCGCCAGATCATCGCCAAATTGCGCGAATGTTTGCCACACTGCACCTTGTTTTGGTTTTGAACTGTAGGCTTGGCAATTTGCGATTAAACGGATGTTTTTTGCCTTGAGAACGGCGTTCACCTCGTCAACACCGCCAATACAGTCCAGCGTGCCGCCACGAATACCGTCAATGTAAAAGATGGGGCGTCCCGTTTCTGGACCGAGAGTGAAATAGCGGAAGGGGTGGCCATTGGACAAAATATTCAGGCGGCGTGGCGCACTGATTGGGCCTGTGTTTGATTTGGCCGTTGGCAGCATCATAAGCGGATGCAACAACAAGGCGCGGATCAATTTTGCCTGCGTGCCATACCCAGATTTTGAATAAATTGATTTAAGATATTTCCGGCTGGTCTCATAAGTAATGTCGCATTCTTTTGCGGCCTGACGTAAATCAGTGCTGTGCAAAAACCGGCCAAGCAATTGGCGCTCTGCTCGGGTCAATTCATGCTGGGTGCTAAATTGATCAACAACCAACCCCAAATCGACATCGCGGGTGAGCAATATTTGCGCATCAGCGTGGGACATGCCCATTTGGGTGGCCAACGCTTTTGGCACCAACACATAGACACGCGAATGGTCATTATGGCTTTCCACCCAGCTATCGACAGTGCCTTTGGCTTCGCATTGCGCAAGCCTTGTGCGCAACGCACGATCGATTTTCGCGCCAACTGCGCCTGCCGTATTATGCGTGACGACGCCAGCATGGTCGATAAGGCAAATTTCTGGCCCTGTGTGCCGCAATGTATCTTGCACGGGCTCTGTTGAACTGTTCATTTGCACATGAAGAGCGTCGGCCCGATCAAAATGATCCATTAATTCTGCGGCTGACACGTCGTGCACGGTTTCAAGCGGCGTCACGTGATCAGCTAAGCCCAAGAGCAATTCGGGCCATGTGCCACCATCCACCAGTGATTGATAAATTCCGTGAACAAGATCAGACGGCGCTTGGCGCATATGGATAAAGTAACCTTGAAAGATGTGAGATATTTCGACAGATAGGCCCGACCCATTGGCCGAGTTTTTCACAACCTAGCCAAGAGCCGTTAAGGCCTTAACAAAAGAACACAAAAATTTCGATCAAAATATGAGGTTTTGAGGGCAGGCGATCATTATGCGCGTTTTGACACGATATAATTTTCGATTTTCTGCACCTCTTCATCGGTGGTGCGCAAACCCATTTTTGTGCGGCGCCACAAATAGTCTTCGGCGGTTTGCACCCACTCTTTGTCCACTGCCCAATCTAGTTCACAGCCATAAATGCCATGGCCAAATGCCTCGCCAGCGTCAATTTCATCCGTCACATGTTCAAAAATATGGAACACATCCGTGCCATAGGCTTTGACCAGACGCCGCGCTGTTTTCTCATCGAGAAATGGGCTGTTGGTCAAAAGTCTTTCGATCAATTGGTCGCGGCCATCATGAGGGAAGTCACCGCCGGGCAGGGGAACGCGCTTAGTCCATTCCTCTTTCAGGTGCGGAAAGAAATGTGCGCATTTGGCAATGGCGGATTCTGCCAAGCGTCTATAGGTCGTGATTTTACCGCCAAAGATGTTGAGCGCTGGCGCATCGGCACTTTCATTCAGTTTAAGCACATATTCGCGCGTGGCCGCTGTGCTGGAGCTGGCATGATCATCATAGAGCGGGCGTACGCCAGAGTAGGTCCACACAATATCGTCGCGGGTTACTGGTTTTTCAAAATAGTTCGAAGCGAACTTGCACAGATAGTCCTGTTCTTTTGGCGTGCATTCTGGCGTGACAGACAAGTCCTCGTGGTCTTCATCGGTGGTGCCGATCAAGGTGTAATCTTCTTCATAAGGGATGGCGAAAATAATCCGCCCATCTTCCCCTTGGAAGAAATAGGCCTTGTCGTGATCATATAGTTTTTTCGTAACAATATGGCTGCCGCGCACCAAACGCACCCCTTCATTTGTGCGCATGTCGGCCACATTATGGATAATGTTTTCTGCCCACGGACCGCTGGCATTGATCAGCATTTTGGCCTGATATGTGCGCGTCTCACCACTATTTTGATCTTTAGTGGTCACGGTCCAAATGCCACCTGACGATGTGGCGCTGATGACTTTGGTGCGGGTCATAATATTGCCGCCGCGCGATTGAGCGTCGCGGGCATTGAGCACCACCAAGCGCGAATCTTCCACCCAACAATCAGAATATTCATAGGCGGTTTTATATTTGGGTTTGAGCGGGGTTCCCTCTTTAACCCGATCGAGCTTAAGGGTTTTGGTGACCGGTAAGATTTTGCGGCCGCCCATATTGTCATACATGAATAGACCCAACCGCAGCAGCCAACCGGGACGTTGGCCCTTGCGCCAAGGCATGATGGTTGAAAGCAATTTGGAGGTTGGCGTTTCTGACTCAAACCGCATATCCGGATGGTAAGGCAGTACAAAGCGCATCGGCCATGAAATATGCGGCATCGCAACCAAAAGATTTTCACGCTCGAGCAAGGCTTCATGCACCAACCGAATTTCAAAATATTCCAGATAGCGCAAGCCGCCATGAAACAATTTAGTGGAGGCTGAGGACGTGGCGGACGCCAAATCATTCATCTCCGCCAAGGCGACAGAAAGGCCGCGCCCCGCTGCATCGCGGGCAATGCCGCAGCCATTAATGCCGCCGCCAATTACGAACATGTCATACGGCTTGTTGGAATATTGCTCGGTCATAACCTATCCTGCACTTATTATTTGGGTGCCCGCTGCTTCCGCCGCCTGCGCAAAGGCTGCCGAAGGGGCACCATCCATCACGATAAAATCTAACTCGCCAATATCGGCAATCCGCACCGGCGCGTTGATTTCAAATTTAGATTGATCCACCACCAAAATGCGGGTGCGGGCATTGCGCAAAATGGCGCGCGCCACCGCCACTTCGCGGGCATCAAAATCAAGAATTGCCCCATCATCATCGATGGAAGATGCGCCAATCACCGCATAGTCGGCCTTGTAGCGAGAGATGAACTCAACTGCGTCGTCGCCCACCACGGCCCCATCGCTTTGGCGCACCATGCCACCCACCTGCACAAGGCTGGCCAGCGGCGCAGCCGAGAGCAGACCAATAATGTTGATATTGTTGGTGATCACCCGCAAATCTTTATGCTTGGTCAGGGCGCTGGCCACCTGTTCTGTGGTGGTGCCAATGTTTAAAATGACCGAGCACGCATCGGGGATGAGCTCTGCCGCCTTGCGCCCAATTGCGCTTTTTGCAGCGATGTTGTTCATGCGCCGCGCTTCGTAGCTTAATGACGCGGTGGAGGCCAAGCGGCGCGCGCCGCCATGCATACGGGTGGCCAAACCGCGTTGACACAATGTGGCCAAGTCGCGCCGCACCGTCTGCTCGGTCACGTCAAAAAACCGCGCCAGACTGATGACATCAACCTGCCCGTCGCGGTTCAATAAATCCAAGATGTGATCCACCCGATTGGGCTGAGCCATGACGCAATTCCTTCGTTCCGCGCAACCTACAATGTTCGAACGAACATGTAAATCGACAAAACGAACATAAATTATGTTCAAAATTTAAGAATAGCTGTGCGTTCGCGCCTATCCTGCGTCGCAAATATAGCGATCATAAACATAGCCAACATCTGGATTGGCATTAAACATATCTGCCACCCCAAACATCGGCACCACTTCGCGCCAGCCATTTTCCGATTGTGGCTCCATGCTCCACATATAGGTGCCGGGGCCGAGGCGCGCGATCTCTTCGCAGCTGCTGTTGCCACAGGTGCGGAAGCTCAAATAATTGTCGCCATTTGGATCCAGCCCACACACGCGATAAAGCTCGCCCGTATAGGCATTTGCTGCACTGGCGGCAAAGGCCACGCCTAGCGCAAGGTTTAACCCAAGGATCAGTTTTTTCATAATTGGTGCGCCTTCATTATACGATTCATAGCCGATAGAGTGCCGGGCGTGAGGCCGCCCGGTCAATGAGCAATTTTGACAATGAAGGCTGAGAAATGCCTTAGCCGATTTCGGCCAACAACTCATCCGTCGTCACCTGTCGGCAATAGCCTTTAATGGTGTTCAACGAATTGTCGTGGCGGGCCTGGCTATAAGTGGCGCAGGCGTCTGTCACTTGAGTGACCAAATAACCCAAATCGCACGCATCGCGGATGGCGCTCTCCACGCATTGATCGGTGATGATGCCGGAGATTACCAATTGCTTTACGCCCAGATTGCGCAACACATAATCAATGTGGGTCGACACAAATACGGATGATGATGATTTGGGGAACACAATCTCATCGTCCGTTGGCTCAAGCTCATCAATCACTTTGCCATCCCATGAGCCTTTTGGCACGTTGAACCCGGTGATTTTATAATCCAGTGACCGATCGCGGCCATCAAGGGTGAGGCTTTCAATAGTGGTGTATAGCACTTCCATTTTCTTAGCGCGGAAGGCTTTTTGCAGCTTTCGCATATTGGGCACAACCCGTTGCTGCATTTGCTCAAAGAACCAGCCATAGTCTTTTTCAAAGGCGGCATCGCTCAAATCTTTGAACTCGCCCCCGTCGCGCTTGGCAGCAAAGTTCTGCACATCGATGAACAACAGGCCAGATTGTTGCGGTTCGAGCGGAATATCACGGGAAAGTGGGGTCATTTCATATCATCCAATAATTGTGTGGTGGCCAGCGCCAATTGCGCGGCCCAAACTTTCTGCCCATTCTCATCTTCGATTTGATCATTGCGAATTTCAATCAAAGAATGGGGAATATTGTTGGTTTCGCCATGTTGCGGCACGAACCAGTCGCTTTCATCATCAATTTGATAAGGCTCGTTCATGCCAATGGCGAGATTTGGTTGTTCCTGATGAATATAGCTGGCCAAACGGGTCGGCGTTGCCGCATCGCCGCGATAAAGAAAGGCGAGGGGCCATGGCCGCGCGTCATCGCCCAATTGTGGCGTGAAGCTGTGGATGGACAATACCAAGCGAAAACGCTTGGAGTGAATGGCCGTTTCAACCGCATGGTGGAAGGGCCAAAAAATCTCATCAATCCGCTGCTGCCGCGCCGCAGCGTTTAGATTTTGATTGCCGGGGACCGGCACATTGTCGGCAATTTCTGGCATGGCGTCTGGCGCTTCTGGTGGGCGATTACAATCCACCACCAAGCGGCTATAGCGTTGCAAAATTGCAGGTGCATTGAGCAGCTTTGACATTTTTTTGGTGACGGCTGCGGCGCCAATGTCCCACCCTATATGCTTGTCCATATCGCTGTTGGACAGCTGCAAACCAAAAAGCTTTTCCGGCACTTTTTGGCCTGCATGTTCGCACACCAACAACACATCGGCGTCGCCATCAGGGTTTAAAAAGTCAATGGGGTTCGGGTCAGCGTCAGTTAAAAGACGCTGAGCATGTCTATTCAAAGTCAATGTGCGTCTCCTAAACTTTTTCGGCTTTCAAAGAAGCGGCAGGCAAGAGGCCATTGGGGCGCATCAGCAAGACTAGCACCACGAGGCCAAGGCCGATCGGGTCCCTAAATTCTTGCAATGCGGGCGGCAGGAAGGCCGCGAGATAGATCTCGATAAAGCCGAGCAAAAATCCGCCCGCCACAGCGCCGCGCAGACTGCCCAACCCGCCCAAAATGGCGGCGATAAAGGCCTTTAGCACGGGGGTGAAGCCCATAAGCGGATCAACCGAAGCCCGTTGGCTGACCCAAAGGATGGCGGCAACACCAGCCAACAGGCCGGAAATGGCGAACGCTCCGGCAATCACAGTGTTGGCGCGAATGCCCATCAAGCGGGCGACGGCGAAATCTTCTGCCGCGGCGCGCATGGCGATGCCATATTTTTGTTTGGACAAGAAGCGATCCAAGAAAATCAGCATAATGACGGTAGAAATGATGGCGACCAATTTATTGACGCCGATCACCAAACCGCCAATGGCAATGCTGCCGGATAATGCTTCAGGCAATAGGACCGGTTGCGAGCGTACGGAGATGAAGTTTTGGAATAAAACTTGCAAAATCATCGCCACCGCAAAGGAGGTGACCAACATGGTCGCCCCAGAACTGTTGCGCACGGGCCGGAAAGCAATCCGCTCCATCAACACCGCCGCAAAGGTGGAGGCCAACAGGGCGAGGGGCACAGCAAACACGAATGAAATGCCCGCCAAACCGCAATACATGAGCACATAGCCCGCAATGGTCATCAATTCACCATGGGCGAAATTGATCAGGCCCATAATGGAAAAGACCACCGCCAAGCCGAGCGCCAGAAGCGCATAAGTGCCACCAAGCGCGAAGGCATTGACCGTTTGTTGTAAAAAGAGTTCCATTTTACGCGCCCCCTAAATAGGCATTTTGCAAATTATTGCTGGCGGCTAGTTCTTTCGCGTCGCCAGAGGTGGCGATCTGCCCATTGGCAAGAACATAGGCGCGGTTGGCCACTTCAAGGGCCATGGAGACATTTTGCTCCACCACCAAAATGGTCACGCCTTGCTCATTCAATGTGGTGATCAATTCAAAAATCTGTTCGATAATTTTGGGCGCTAGGCCCAAGGACGGTTCGTCCAAAAGCAACATTTTGGGATTGCTCATCAAAGCCCGCCCCACGGCCAACATTTGCTGTTGCCCGCCTGAAAGCGTGCCCGCAAACTGGTCGCGCCGTTCTGCCAGAATGGGGAATAGCGTATAAACCCGATCCCAAGCGGCAGAAATTTCTTGCGCGTCCTTCATGCCGAACGCACCCATTTGCAGGTTTTCTGCGACACTCAATGTGCCAAAAACGCGGCGGCCTTCAGGTGACAATGTCATGCCCAAGCCGGGCAACATTTCGGGCCGCAAATTGGTAATATTTTGCCCATCAAAGTGCACCTCGCCGCCAAAGGTGGGCACCAGCCCTGCAATGGCATTCAAGGTGGATGATTTGCCGGCGCCGTTGGCGCCGAGCAGGGCAATAATCTCGCCCTGCTCAACTTTGAAATTGATCCCGTCAACCGCCTGGACCGCGCCATAGCGCACATCAAGCGAACGGACTTCTAATAGCGGTTGAACCATGATCAGTGCTCCTTAAGCCTTACTGCATCCGAGGCGCAGGAATGATGGCTGGGTTAGGTGATGGCTGGCCAATCAATTGACGCTCGCCATCCATAACCCCAATCAATGTGACTTCACGTACAGGCATACCGTTGGTGCCTTTGTAAGTGATCAGGCTTGTTGCACCCTGCACATTTTCCAAATTCGCAATGGCATCGCGCAACTCGTCTGAGCTGGCATCTGGCCCAGCGGCAAGGCTTGCAGCCTCAATCACTTTCGCCAAATCATAGCCAATCGCGTTAAAGACCGTTTGTGACTCTTCGCCATAGGTCTCTTTATATTTGGCGTTAAACTCAGCCATCGGGCTGTTTTCAGTTGGGTGACCTGCGGTGGTGAACACCAAACGGTCGGCCGCTGGCCCAATCGCAAATGTTGTTGGGCTGTCAATGCCGTCAGAGCCAATCACTTGGCTGGTGACGCCCGCGGCGCGCAACGCTTTGATGAAGGATGGGAAATCTGGCTCGTAAGCAGATGTCATCACCACGTCAGGCTGTGGGTCCATATTGGCAATGCGGGTGGAAATCGCAGAAAAGTCCTGCTGGCCGAGTGTGTAGGTGTCCTTACCCACAACTTCACCGCCCAATGACTCCATCACATCCGCGAAGTAAAGCGGCATAGATGTATATTGGGTATCCGGCGAATAAACGATATAGGCCGTTTCCATCCCTTGATCATATGCCCATTGTGCGGACACGGTGGCTTGCACGTTGTCGCCCGGGAAGTTGGCAAACATATAGTCGCCGCCAATCATCGGCAGGGTAGGTGATGATGCGCAGGTGGAAATCGCAGGCACTTGCGCGCTGCCCACAATTGAAATCGCCGCCAATGATGGGTCCGCATCACATGGCAGGATCAATACTTTTACGCCAGCGTCTACCAGCTCTTGCGTGGCGATGGCCGTTTGCGCAGCGTCCGACCGCACATCCTTTTCCACCAACTCAATTTTGAGGGTGCCACCAATGCCGCCTGCTGCGTTGATTTCATCAACGCCCATTCGCAAGCCTTCAACAACCGGGCCGTCATAATGTGCCAACGCGCCTGTTTGCGCAGTGGCAACGCCCACTTTAAGTGTTTCAGCATAGGCACTGCCCGTTACGGCCATGGCCAACATGCTGCTCATCAGCAAAGTCTTCTTCATGTCTTCCTCTCCTTTTATGGCAAGCCAGCTATGCTGACCGCCCCAAATAGGCTTCCACAACGGCCGGGTTATTTCGGACTTCTGCAGGTGTCCCCTCAGCAATCATTTTGCCTTCGTTTAAGACCGCGACGCGGTCACAAAGCTCATTGATCAGTTTTAGATCGTGATCGACGATCAGGATGCCGATGCCCAACTCCGCACAAAGCTTGCGCAAAGTCTCCATCAGATCATCAGTTTCTTCGCGGTTCATGCCCGCTGCTGGTTCATCCAAGAACAGCAAAGCTGGTTCGCAGGCGAGGGCACGGGCAATTTCCACCCGGCGCTGATCGCCATAAGAAAGCGTGCCGGAATCCTCATCCGCTCGATCCAAAAGACCCAGCCGCTCAAGCGCCGCATAAGTGCGCGCGTCCGCATTTTTGCCGCCGCGCGTGGACAAGGCCGCAACATGCACATTTTGATAAACCGTCAAATCCGGGAACAGGCGGATATTTTGGAAGGTGCGGGCGATGCCAAAATTGGCCACCTCATTAGACTTCCGCCCGATCAGTTCAGTGTCGCCCAATTTCACGCTGCCAACGGTTGGCTTGAGCACGCAAGACAACATGTTCATCACGGTGGTTTTGCCAGATCCGTTGGGACCGATCAGGCCAAAAATTTCCCCCGGCTTCAATCTAAATGAAACGTTATTTACTGCGGTTAATCCACCGAACTGCATCACCAGTCCACTTGCTTGCAGCTCGGTGCGCTCATCAATCGGCTGCGTGGCCGCTGGAGCATTCTGGGGTGAAATTTCGCGGGCAAAAATGCGTTCTTCCCATTCTTTTAGCCCCGCCAACCCATTGGCCTTGCGGAACATGGCGAATAGAATGATCAGGCCAATACCGATTTGCGTGGTGCCGAAAATGGTGGGCATTTCAAACCCGAACAGAGTGAAGCCGCTTTCAAATCGGCGCAAAATTTCGGTGATCAAGGTGATCACAACTGCACCTGTGAAGGCGCCTGTGACCGTTGACATGCCGCCAACAATCAACATGGACAGCAAGAAGAACGTGTCCGTGAAATAGAATTTTTTCGGGCTGAACGCCCCAAGGAAATGCGCCAACAAAGAGCCAGCCAATGCCATCAACATGGCACTGACGATAAAAGAAACGAGGCGTTCTTTTTGAATATTGATGCCGACCGCATTGGCGGCGATGGCATTATCGCGCCCGGCGCGCAAGCGCAAGCCAGACACTGAATCTCGATAGAGGCGCGCCACAATCAGCGCAATGATGCAGGCGATTGCCGCAGTCCAAAGCGTGGTTTCACGCGGCACGCCAAAAAAGGTTTGTGCGCCACGGGTAACGTCGCGCCAGCCAATGGTCACACCATGCACAATGATCAGTAGGCCCAGCGTGGCGATGGTAGCGGCGGAACCTTCCAGTCGGCCAATGGCAGCCCCAATAATGGCCGCGACCACACCGACAAACAGCACGGCCAGGAGGGTCGCCGAAACAAAGTCGAGTTGTGTGGTCGCCAACCAGCTTGGGAGGTTAGGTAAGGTCGCCGTTTTGAGTGGCACGGGCAGGGTGAGAAGCGCCGCGCAATAAGCGCCGATGCCCATAAAACCCACATGGCCAAAGCTCAAAATGCCGCTATTGCCGCTATAAACGCCAATCCCGGCCACCCCGATAAGGGAAATCAGAAACACGATCATTGTGCGCTCAAGCGCACCTGAGCCGAAGCTGGCAAGGCCGGCAATGGCCAATATCACCAGGAAAATCGCCGCAGATGCGAAAACAATATGGCGCTTTGGTGCTGTGATCATTTATTCTCCCCCACCAGATTGGTTGCATCTAGGATTTGATAAATATTTTTCAAAGTCAACAGTTAAAATTTTGATTGACGAATTTTTTTCATTTGCGATAATGGCAAATGTGGGGAGGACTTTTATGTCAGTACGGGTACAAATCGCCGAAAAGGCGGATGAATTTACCGCAAACGAGCGCAAATTAAGTTCAGCAATTTTGGCTGACTATCCCTTTGCGGGGCTGGCGCCAATCCAGACATTGGCTGAGAAAACCAATGTTTCTGCCCCCACCATCTCTCGCTTCGTGACCAAGCTCGGCTATGGCGGCTTTCAAGATTTTCAGCAGCAATTGATTGCCGAATTGAAAGAGGGCCAAAAATCGCCTGTGGATCTGCACCCCACCCGCCGACAGGTGGAAGGGGATGATTATTTGAAAGGATTTTTTCAGCGCGCTGAGCAATTGCTGCAAGAAACCTGCGAGATGATTTCCGCCAGCCAATTTGAACGGGTTTGCGCCATGCTTTCGGACGACAAGCGCGGGCTTTACCTTATTGGCGGGCGCATGAGTGATCCCATCGTACAATATTTGTCGCGCCATTTGCGGCAATATCGCGCCAATGTGTTTCACTTGCCCTCAGACCCTGAAGTTTGGCCCGAATATTTGCTGCGGATGCGCCCTAAAGATGTTTTGGTGACCATCGATTTTCGGCGGTATCAAAAATCGCTTGCGGAGCTGGCGCATAGGGCCGTGCACAATCAAGGCGCGCGGCTGGTGCTGATCACCGACAAATGGATGTCGCCCATCTCAAAAGATGCGCAAGAAGTTTTGCCTGTGCCCATTGATAGCGGCACGGTTTGGGACAGCTACGCCGCGACCTTGGCGCTTGTGGAAGCAATTGTCGCCCGAGTGACCGAAACCAATTGGGACCAAACCCGCAATCGTATCGAAGCTTGGGATGCGGCCCGCTTGAATTTTGAAGGACGTAAAAATGATCAATAGCCCTCTTGTTTTCGCTGCCACATGTGATCTTTCAGGTCAGGTGCGCGGCAAAGCCTATCCTTTGACCGAACGCGATGGCCGCGCCAAAAAAGGCATTGGCTGGGTGCCCACCAACAGTTTGATCACCTGTTTTGACACCATTGCGCCGTCACCTTTTGGCGCATTGGGCGATTTGGTGATTGTGCCGGATGAAGCAGCGGAGATTGCAGTTGAACTGGATAAAGGCCAACCTGCCGAGCGGCTGGCCCTAGGCGATGTCCGCAATTTAGACGGCACGCCTTGGGGGCTTTGCCCACGTTCGATCCTGCAAAATGCGCTTGATCGTTTGGACCGCGCAGCGGGCCTGCAAGTCAACGCCGCGTTCGAGCATGAATTTCAAATGCCCGATTTGGAGCTGCAGCCGGGCGAAGCGTTCAATTATGGCGCGTTTACCCATCACCGCACGTTCGGCGAAGGCTTGGTGGCGGCCATGGAAGCCGCAGGCATTGAGCCAGATACATTTTTGAAAGAATATGGCGCGCGCCAATTTGAAGTGACCAACGCACCTGCGCTGGGCAAAAAGGCTGCTGATTGGGCCGTATTATTGCGCGAGTTGACAAAGCGCTTGGCCCGCAGCATGGGCCATCATGCCAGTTTTGTGCCGATCATCGATCCGGATGGGGTGGGCAATGGCGTGCATGTGCATATCAGCTTTTTGAACAAAGACGATAAGCCCGCCACCTACGACGCGGATCATGAATATGGCATGAGCGCCACCACAGGCTCTTTCATTGCGGGCATATTGAAATATCTCGATAGCTTTTTGGCGCTCACTGCGCCGAGCGATATCTCTTATTTGCGACTCACCCCACATCGCTGGAGCGCGGCATACAATAATCTTGGCTATCATGACCGGGAAGCGTCCGTACGCATTTGCCCGATCACGGCGAAAGACGAAAAGAAGCGCGCCAAGCAATATAATTTTGAATTCCGCGCCGCCGATGCCGCCGCGTCACCTTATCTGGTGATGGCTGCTCTGGTACATGCGGGCGCGCAAGGCATTGAAGATCAATTGCCTATGCCTGAAGTGACACAAGAAGATTTGTCGGAACTGCCAGAAGATGAATTGCATCAGCGCGGCTATGTGCGTTTGCCACAAACTTTAAGCGAAGCGCTTGATCGGTTTGAGCAAAATGAAACTGTGCGCTCCTGGTTTGATCCGCAATTTAGCGAAGTTTATCTGGCCCTCAAACGGGAAGAGATCGAACATGTGAAAGACCTGTCCGACCTCAAAAAGTGTGCGCTTTATTCCAAGGTTTATTGATTGCGCAGAACAGCTTGACGGACTGGAGCAGACATGACCAGCACATCACTTTATAAGCGCGATGGGGCCGCCCTGTCGCCACTTCAAAAATTGCGGTTCTTTCCTCTTGCTGTTTCGGGCGGCGCGGGCAGTGTGCTGATCGAAGAGGGCGGGCGGGAATTGCTAGATCTGTCTGCGTCATGGGGTGCGGCGAGCCTTGGCCATAGCCATCCCGCCATGCGCACGGCCATCGATCAAGGGCTGGCCAATCAAGCTGGCGCATCAATCCTTTCGGGAACGAATGAGCCAGCGGTCAAACTGGCGGAAACTTTGTTGAAGCTAACGCCAGGTGCGAATGATCGTCGCGTATGGCTGGGGCATTCAGGCAGTGATGCGAATGAAACTGTCGCACGGGTGGTACCGGCTGCAACAGGGCGGTCGCGCATTATGGCGTTTTCGGGTGCTTATCATGGCGGCACACAGGGGTCGATGTCCGTTTCAGGGCACACGGCACAGGAAGGCGTAGCCAAGTCCGACGGGCTCACGCTGGTTCCCTATCCCGACCCGTTTCGCCCGTTTGAAGATGATCCCTCCGGAGAGGCCCTGTTGGCCCATATCGAGCATCTGCTCGCCACAAGCTGTCCCGGCGATGAAGTGGCGTGCTTCTTTATGGAACCTATCCAAGCCGATGGCGGCTTGATCGTACCGCCCGCAGGCTTTTTGTCCCGCCTGTCAAAACTGTGCGCGCATTACGGCATCTTGACGATTTGCGACGAGGTAAAAGTTGGCCTCGGGCGGACTGGACTTATGCACTGTTTCGAACATGAGAATTTTGTGCCGGATATTGTGGTGTTCGGCAAAGGGCTGGGCGGCGGCTTACCCATTTCAGCCATTGTCGGCCCCTCTTGGATAATGGATCACGCCCCTGCATTCTCCATGCAAACATTGCACGGTAATCCTGTTAGTGCGTCAGCCGCCTTGGCTGTGCTGACGACCATTCAAGCGGACAATCTTGCTGCAAGAGCGCAGAACACCGGTGGCATCCTTATGGATGAAATCGCTCGCGCATCGGCGCAGCAGCCAGAAGTAGGCGATATACGGGGGCGGGGTTTGGCCATTGGTGTTGAACTTGTCAAAAATGAAAATGGTGCGCCAAATGCGGAACTGGCGCAAAAAACCGTCTATCGCGCATGGCAGCTTGGTGCAGTCTTTTATTATGTCGGGATGAATTCCAACGTGCTCGAACTGACGCCGCCACTCATTTTGACTGAAGCCGAAGCAAAAACCGGCGCGCAAATATTGGCACAATCTATTCAAGATGCGGCTGCGGGCTTGGTCAGCGACGAGGATGTAGCCGAATTCGCAGGATGGTGATTGGCTTTTGCCGACCGGCAACCAACAAAAAAGGCGGCGCAGTGCGCCGCCCTTAAGCTTATTAACTTGATCCTAGATCACCAGCACAGGACGTTTAGATAGACCCGTCACTTTGTGCGACACGCTGCCCAGCAAATATTCTTCCACCGAGCCCATGCCGCGGCTGCCAATCACGATCAAATCATTATCATGTTTATCCGCGAATTTGACGATCGTTCGCGCTACTCCACCGGGTGAAACAAAGGCGTGCACATTTTTGCAGCCTGCATCTTTGGCAATGGCTTTCGCCCGCTCTGCCACTTCCGTGGCATGTTCGCGCATCACATCGTCCATATTGCCCGGCTCGTTGGGACGCACCATCGATAGGGACGCCTCCAACATAGAATGGTGGCGATACACCGTCAGGATGTTCAGTTTGGAGTCATCCTCGCGATTATAATGGATCAACTCGATGGCCTGATTGAGCGCTTTTTCCGCGCCCGGAGAGCCATCAAATGGGACCAAAATCGATTTAAACATCGTATCCTCCTTTATTTCGCAAATGCCAGATCACGCAGGAACAGCGCAATTTGCGGGAAGAAGATCATGGCCACAGCCACGCTGAGCAGGATGAAAATGAATGGCGGCGTACCGCGGATCACATCCATATATGGCCGCTTAAACACCGCGATAGCTGTGAAGATGTCACACCCAAATGGCGGCGTGGCGGAGCCAATGGCAACCTGCAGGGTAATGATTGTGCCCACCAATACAGGATCCAACCCCAGTGATTTCACAACCGGCGCGAATACCGGCACAAGGATCAGGATCACCACAATCGGGTCCACAAACATACAGCCGATAAAGAACGCGATCGAAATGACAAACAGCACTTCAATTCGACCCATCTCCGTGATGCCGATGGCGCCCAATATCTCCTGTGGCACTTGGGCAAAGGAAATCACCCAAGAAAAGGCGGCGCCAGCGCCGACCAAGATAAACACCACCGCAGTAATGAGCCCCGTTGATTTGGCAGTTTCATACACATTAGCAAGCGACATGGTGCGGAACACCACAACTTCAATGAAAAAGGCATAAAGCACACAAGCAGCCGCCGCTTCGGTGGGGCTGAATATGCCGCCATAAATCCCACCAATGATGATGACCGGGAAGCCCATCGGCCAAACGGCTTGTCGCAAGCTGGTGAGCCGCTCGCCCCAACTGGCTTTCTCTTCGGTCGGCACATTGTTGCGCACCGCATAAATGTAGCTGTAAATCGAGAACAGCACCAAAATCAAAAGACCTGGCCCAATGCCAGCAATGAACAATTCAGCGATTGAGGTTTGAGACACAACACCATAAATGATCATCCCGATGGACGGGGGGATCAGGAAAGCAATGTCACTGGCGTTCACAATCAAAGCCAGCACGAAACTGTCTTTGTAGCCAGCCTTCAACATGCGAGGCCGCAAGGGCGACCCAATCGCCACAACAGTTGCTTGTGTTGAGCCAGAAACGGCGCCAAACATGGTGCAGGCCGTTGCCGTTGACACGGCAAGCCCGCCTTTAATGTGCCCCACAAAGGACATCACCAAATTGATAAGCCGACCAGCGGATTGGCCGCGGGTCATAATGTCGGCTGCAAAAATGAACATGGGCACAGCAATCAATGATGCTGGCCGAATACCGCCCATCATTTGCTGCACCATGGTTTCCATCTGGCCAAAGCCATTGAACATCATAAAAAAGCCGATCGTGGCACCCACGATCAACGGAACCATCATCGGAAAGCCGAGCAAAAGCAGGACAATCATCGATAGAAAAACAATAGTAGCCATGATCTCCCCCCTTAGACTTCCGTCTCGCCGTCATCATACCCTTCAAGCACCGCGGTGGAGAGGTAGATGTCTTTCGACGTTAGATTTTTGATGGCGGTCAGCAAATATTGAACCCCGGTCATAAAGAACCCAACGGGCACCCAGACCAAAATCGTCCACACAGGAATTTGCAATGACGGCAACACGCGGCCACGAGAGGCTTGTGTGCCGATATAGTTCACCGCGTAATAACACAACCCAAACATGATCAAGGCAGTCGTCAACGCAATTAGAACCATCAATGTTTTGCGCAATTTCGGTGGCAACGCATCATAAATCGCCGACATGCGAATATGCCGACCATGACGCGCGGCATAGCTGATGCCTGCAAACGTGATCAAAATAATTAGAATTCGGTTCAGCTCTTCTGAGAAAAAAATTGAATTGCCGAGAAGATATCGGCCCACCACATTGGCGCTGGTGTTTAGAGCCATCAACAATACGCCAATGGCCAAAAAGAAGGATTCAATACGGCCTATCGCCGTATCAATCACCCCCAAAAAGCCCGGCAGCGCTGAATCAAGCTCCTTAAGCTCGTGCTCGTCGCTCATCGTGTTCTCCCCCACGCAGATCGAGAACTGTCCGGCCGCGCATACACGTCGGCCGAACAGATATAGCGTTCAGATGTGATTATTCAGCTGTTGCTTCCAAATCAGCCTTCATCTGTTCCAAAATGGCCTTGCCGCTATCGCCAGTCATCTCAATGAACTTGGCTTCAACTTCTGCAGCAGCATCCACAAAGCACTGGCGTTCTTCTTCGCTCAGCACCGTGACGGTCATTTCTGGCTTGGCTTCTTTGATCTTCGCAAGTTCCTGATCAGCCAAGTCTTGCTGGTACGTCACAATGTGATCATACGCCGCGTCCGCAGCATCCTCGATCACTTGCTGTTCTTCTTCACTCAAGGAGTTGTAAAAATCCTGGTTCGCCATCAAGGCGGTGGTGAAGTTGTTGTGACCAGCATAAGTGATGTGATCAGTCACTTCATAGATCTTGGTTGAATAAAGGAAGAAGGTCGGGTTTTCCTGACCTTGAATGATGTTGGTCTGCAAGCCGCCATATACCTCACCCCATGGCAATGGTGTTGGGGTCGCCCCAAATGCTTTGTAGCTTTCCACCAGAAGCGGGTTGGTCATCACACGGAATTTCACCTCGTTCAAGTCATCACATGACTTGACCGGGTTTTTCGTGGTCATGGCCACTTCGCCTTCAGGATACATGGAGAGCAGCTCGAGACCTTGATTGGCATATAGGCCCTCAAAGTCCTCATTAATGGCCTTACTTTCTTTATAGAAACGCGCCAAATGAGCTTGGTCAGTTGGCAACAAATAAGGCACGAAGAAAACTTGTGCTTCCGGAATCAGCGCACCGGTGAAACCGGGTGACTGGTTTACGAACTGCAGAATGCCGGCTTGAGCCTGCTCCATAATGTCAGCCGATTCACCGAGCGTACCGAACGGAAAAAGCTGAATTTCATGGTCTGAGTTTTTCTCAACTTCTTCTTTGAATTTTTGAGCATAAATACCTTGGACATCGGTCATCGCTTCTTCAAAAGCATAACGCCATGTGTCGGCTTGTGCAGCAGAAAGGCTCATGGCCATAACGCTGACGCCTGCAAGGGCTCCCAGTGTGCGTTTTGTGAGTTTTTTCACGTCTATCTCCCTAAAAAGTTGTGCTTTGTTCATCCTTTCTGGATAAAAAATTAAACCCCGACATGCCGCAATTGACGTGCCGATCTGCCTCACTATTGCGTGCCTAAACCACGCTGTCCACCCCTTGCGATTTCCGATATTCCATTGTTTTTATAAGGTTTCGGGCGCTGGCGACCGATTTTTCACCCGTCATGTTTTTGTTTTTCATGCGCCAAAAATACCAAAGAATTTGTACCCCATTTGGGGCGGTTAATGACATTTTAAG
Organism: Maritalea sp. S77; assembly: GCF_049801075.1. Taxonomy (NCBI): domain Bacteria; kingdom Pseudomonadati; phylum Pseudomonadota; class Alphaproteobacteria; order Hyphomicrobiales; family Devosiaceae; genus Maritalea; species Maritalea sp. S77. The sequence continues at coordinate 29,149 of NZ_JBNAGG010000007.1, forward strand.
CTCAAACCATCTCTTTGTAGTTCGCGCGCACGCGCGCGCGTCATTGTTGCAAAAAGTTGAGCGAATTCGCGTAGTTGGCGCTTATTTATCATTATAAATTAGATGTAATTCCGGTTTTTGACTTTGCTCATGAAGCATCAATAACGAAACGAGATGGCATTTCTTGTCACCGTCAGAATTCTCGAAATTTTGAACCGCATCTGGCGCGTCAAATTGAAAAATTTAGGTGTTCTGATTTGCTGCAAAAAAGAATTCAAAAAAATGGGAATAAATAAATTTTATCTGCAAAAATTGGATTTATTCAGCGACAGGTTAGAAAATGGCGCGGCAGAGAGCCGCGCCAAAATGATTAAACACTCGCGATCAGACCGCCATCAATGCGGATGGTGCTGCCTGTGATATAGCTGGCTTTGTCGCTGGCCAAAAAGGCGGCGGCATCGCCATATTCTTTCGGGTCGCCATAGCGGCCAACAGGGATGGCAGCAACGCTTTCAGCCGAAACCTCTTCAACGCTTCTATTTTCGCGCTTCGCCTTTTGCTCATCCAAAAAGCTGATGCGTGGCGTGGCAATGCGGCCCGGCAAAATGATGTTGCTGGTGATGCCATCTTTGCCCACTTCGCGGGCCAAAGTTTTGGACCAGCCCACCAATGACAAACGCAACGCGTTAGAAAGGCCCAAATTTGGAATAGGCGCCACAACGCCTGACGATGTTGAGGTGATGATCCGGCCCCAACCGCGCTCTTTCATGCCCGGCAACACGCGATCTGTGATCGCGATGACGGACATAACCATCATGTCAAAGCTTTCGCGCCACAGGTCTGGCGCTTGGCCGGAAACAGTGCTTGGCTTTGGGCCGCCTGTATTGTTGACCAAAATATCCACTGAGCCCAACTCAGATTCAATTTTCGAAATATTGGTGTCGATTTGATCGAGCTTGCTCAGATCCCATTCAAGCGCGATGGCGTCGCCGCCATTGTCGCGAATGGCTTTGGCGTTGGCTTCTGCAGCGTCCAGATTAATGTCGCCAAGGGCCACTTTCACCCCTTCTTTCGCCAAAGAATTGGCCATTGCGCCGCCAAGGCCACCGCCTGCGCCCAACACCAAGGCCACTTTGCCCTTAATTCCAAAATCCATGTTTAACTCCTAACTTTAGTCAAGTTTCTCGCAGGCGAAATCGCCCGTGTCTTAATCTTCAAACCAATTGCTGTCACCACGGCGCACATAGCTGCCATCGCCTGCTGCGTTGCAGACTTTTTCGCCATCCCACGCCAATTGGCCGCGCAAATAAGTGCGGTCCACCGTCACGCTGAAGGTGCGGCCATCAAATGGGCTCCAATTGAGATCATCATGGGCATTGGCTGAATCCCAAATTTGCGGCTCGTTTTTCAAAATGGCGAAATCTGCATCCGCTCCCAATTGAATGCCACCCTTTTGCGGCCAGATGCCGAAAAAGCGGGCCGGGCGTTCGCACAACATTTCTGCTGTTAGCGAGGCTGCGTCCAAACCGCGTTGTTCAGCGGCGGTGTAAAAACAGGGCAACAAGGTTTCGAGGCCGGGAATGCCGGCACCCGCATCAAAGATGGAGGGGGTAAACTTATTGTCGATCGGCCAGCTTGAATGGTCAGAGCTGATAAAGCCGACGCGGCCCGCCAAAATCTCTTCCCACAAAACGTCAATTTCACCGGGGCGGATAGGTGGGTTCACCTTCATTTTCGCGCCCAGTTCCTCGCCATCAATCTCCGGGTCAAACCACAAATAATGCACGCACAATTCACCCGTGGCGCGATAACCATCAAAGGCATAATTGTCCACCAGCTGGAAACCACGTGCAGTGGTGAGATGCACAATATGTGCGTGGGCGTGGGCTGCCGCGCCTAGCTCCAAGAATTGCGCTGTGGCGGACAATTCGGCGGAAGCCGGACGGCTTTCAGAATGTGCGACCAGTCCATTTTTGCCCTCAGATTTCGCTTTGGCCATATAGGCATGGACCATGTCCTGATCTTCATTGTGCACACCCAACGGAATATCGGTCGGCGCCAACGCTTCAAAAATCTCAACCATTTGTGGAGTTTGAATGCGCGGGAAACGGGTGGGGTTACTTTCAAACGTCGAAATTTTGAAGGCGACCACGCCGCCATCAATTAGTGCGCCAATTTCACTCACATCTTGCCCGGGGGCGACGGTAGCATAAAGCGCCATATCCGCATGAGCGACATCTTCAATCGTGCGCACTTTATCGTCCAACCGCGCTTCGGTGTTCAGCGGATCAGGATTGTCATAAGGCATATCCACAAGAGTGGTCACGCCGCCAGCAATGGCCGAGCGGGTGGTGCTTTCAATGCCGGGCAAGCCGCCATAGGAACACGCATGGGTTTGACCATCCACCACGCCGGGCAGGATCACACCATTGGTGACCTTGTGCTGCTCTTTCGCTTCGGGCGCATCGCCTTCACCGATTGCAGCGATTTTGCCGTTTTTCACGCCAATCCACACATTATCGCGTACGCCTTCCGGCAATATTGCTGTGCCTTGCACCACCAAATCAAACATTACTTGTTCTCCCATAATTTAAATCGAGGGCATTGATGGCCAAGATGGTGCCAGCCTGCACCGGGTCCACCACCGGCATTTGAAGGTGCGCTTGCAGCGCCTCGCGATAAAGGCCAAGGCCCGCGCAGCCTAAAATCACCACATCTGCCCCAACTTGATCCCGCAAGGTTACGCCAATTTCACCCAAGCCCTGGGTGACATCACTGGCCATCAATTCCGGCACGCTGATATTGATCGCGCGGTCGCCCGCCATGCGCTTTTCAAGTTTCAATTTTTCCAAATAGCGAAGGTGACGCCCGATGGACGAAGGCCCCATGGAGATGATGCCAAAGGCGCTGCCCAACCCAAGGGCAGTAAGGTAAGCGCTTTCGGCAATGCCAAACACAGGTTTGTTGGTCGTCGCACGCACTTCTTCAATGCCCGGATCAGAAAAGCAGGCGATGACAAATGCATCAGCATCGCTTTGCGCCACCGCTTCCAAAATGTGCGGCACCACCTCAATCACATGATCATCATTTTCAATGCCCGGAGGGGATTTTGCCAGCTCGATACAGTCCACCTGATGTGCTGTGCGTTGATTCACCTCTGCCAAACATTCATCCATCGATTTGGTCACCGATTTGGAGCTGTTTGGATTGATCACCAAAATTTTTGCCATTGAGCCCTCCGATGAGTCAGCTTTTAAAATATTACGTGATATATCACAAGCATATTATTTTGACTTTCGTGCAATGATTAGCCAAAAGGGAGAGACAAGACGCGCAGGACGGGCCCATGGACCAAGAGATAAAACCGAAAAAATCCACATCTTTGACCGAGCAAGCCTATATGGCGCTGCGTGAAAAGGTGATCACGTGCGAATTGGCGCCCGGGTCGGATGTGTCAGAACCAGAGCTGGCGGAACAGCTCGCCATGAGCAAAACACCGGTGCGCGAAGCCATGAGTCGCCTGTGCCTTGAAGGCTTGATGGAAGCTTTTCCCCGCCGCGGCTATCGGGTGACCCCGGTCACGGTGAAGGATATGAATGATCTGTTTGCCGTACGCGCCATATTGGAAGGTGCCGCCGCGGCGCTGGCCGCCACGCATATTAATGCTGAAGAGCTATCTGTTTTGGAGGAACTGGCCGAGGCAGAATATGTAATGGGGGAGGGGATGAGCACCAAGGGCTTTGTGGCCCGCAACCAAATGTTCCACGCCGCCATCGCCCAAGGATCAAAAAACCCGCGATTGCACGCGCTGATTATGCGGCACTTGGAAGAGGGAACCCGCTTTTTATATATGGGCACCCGCGCTCGCGATGTGAATTTTGAGACCAATAGCGATCACCAAAAGATTGTCGACACGCTGCGCGCGCGCAACGCAGAACGTGCGCGTGAACAGATGGCCCAGCATATAGAAAATACGCGCCAAGGCTTATTACAAGCGCTGATTTCTCAAACAGAAATGAATGTGAGTTTTTAGCGACGGGCGCTTATTTCGCGGGCTTTGCAGCTTCTTTGGCCAAACGCAGTGCCTTTAGGCGTGCGATATTATCGCTAATGGCCTTTGCTTTTTGCTCGGCTTCTGTCAGCGATGTTTTGGCATTTTTTTGTAGCGCAGCGAAACGTTCTTCAGCGCGCTCACGGGCATTATCGGCCATCGAGTGACCTTTCATAATGAGATAGGGCCGCGCAATGAATGCGCGGCCCAAATCATCTTAGTCAACCAAAGAAAGGTTGGCAGCTGATTGCTTGCCGTCACGGCCGCTCTCTAGCTCATAAGAAACTTTCTGACCTTCAGCGAGGCCTGAAAGACCTGCGCGCTCAACGGCAGAAATATGAACGAAAGCATCTTTGCTGCCGTCTTCCGGTGAAATAAAGCCGAAGCCTTTAGTTGTGTTGAAAAATTTAACAGTGCCGATTGTCATGGCATATACCTTATATAGAAAGCTCCGCGCACATTGGGCGCACAAGCGAATTTCCCACGGGCAACATGCCCAAGGGGTGCAACGTTCTAGAAATCAGGGGAAGCCAAACGAACCGGGTAACCGGCAGATCAGATAGCCAATGATGGCTCGAAACGTGGGCGCTATATGCGCCTTTTTTGCTCAATTGGCAAGCGAAATAAAATATTTCCCTGTTGCACCCTGCCAAATCACAAGGCCGCACTCGGTGCGGGGCCAAATATATCATATTTTTGAAATGAGGGGCCGATATCGTCCGCAATGGATTGACGGCAGGCGCCAAACCAATATAACGGCCCCAACCATTTGGACCTTGGTGAGATGCCAAGGTGGCTCTTCCAGCCGCCGATCCGCTGGATAATCAGAATAAAGAACTCCAAACACAAATAAGCCAAAGCGCTTATGGGTACAAAATCATCATGTTGAATCTCTCTCATTACCGCCAACAATGGTTCGGCAACATTCGCGGCGATATTCTCTCAGGCATTGTCGTGGCCCTTGCCCTTATTCCTGAAGCCATTGCCTTTTCCATCATTGCAGGCGTTGACCCGAAAGTCGGGCTTTATGCCAGTTTCTCTATCGCTGTGATCATCGCTTTTGTGGGCGGTCGCCCCGGCATGATTTCTGCGGCCACTGCTGCCACCGCCGTTTTGATGGTGACCTTGGTCAAAGAACATGGGTTGCAATATTTGCTTGCCGCCACTGTGTTGGCAGGTCTGTTGCAAATCGGCGCAGGCTTCCTCAAGCTCGGTTATGTCATGCGCTTTGTGTCCAAATCGGTAATGACCGGTTTTGTGAACGCATTGGCCATCTTGATCTTTATGGCGCAATTGCCCGAACTTGACCCCAGCAAGGTACCGCCGCTCACCTATCTATTGGTAGCGCTTGGCCTTGCGATTATCTACCTGTTTCCCCGCATCACCAAAGCCGTGCCGTCGCCGCTTGTCACCATTATCGTGCTGACCATTCTAGCAGTGGCCTTGGGCCTAGATGTGCGCACCGTAGGCGATATGGGCGAACTGCCGGACACATTGCCTGTTTTCCTAATCCCGGACATTCCGCTGAACTTTGAGACCTTGCAGATCATCTTCCCTTATTCCTTGGCTGTGGCCGTTGTGGGGTTGCTGGAAAGCTTGATGACGCAGCAAATTGTTGACGATTTGACCGACACCAATTCAGACCGCAACCAAGAATGTATCGGACAAGGCATCGCCAACACAGCCACCGGCTTTATTGGCGGCATGGCCGGCTGTGCCATGATTGGCCAATCGATCATCAATGTGAAGTCTGGCGGTCGTGGGCGACTTTCGGCCTTTATCGCTGGCTCGGTTCTGCTGGTGATGGTTGTGATCCTTGACGATATCGTTTCGATCATTCCAATGGCAGCGCTTGTGGCGATCATGATCATGGTGTCCATTGGCACATTCTCCTGGTCATCGATCAAGAATTTGAAAGAGCATCCCAAATCATCATCCATCGTGATGGTGGCCACCGTGTTCTTTGTGATCTACACCCACAATCTCGCCATTGGCGTTTTGGTGGGCGTGTTGCTCTCTGGCATTTTCTTCGCTTGGAAGATCGCGCAATTGTTCCGCGTGCGCACAGAAATCACCGAAGATGGCAGCCACCGGACATACTTTGTTGAGGGGCAACTTTTCTTTGCCTCAAGCGAAGATTTTATGAAAAGCTTCGACTTCAAAGAAGCGCCGGAAAAAGTTACCATCGATGTCAGCCGTGCCCATATTTGGGACATTTCATCCGTTGCCGCATTGGATATGGCGGTGCTGAAATTCCGGCGTGACGGAGCCGAGGTGGACATTGTGGGGCTGAACGCAGCTTCAGAAACCATTGTTGACCGGCTCGCCATTCACGATAAGCCGGGTGCGCTTGATGAATTGATGGGGCACTAGGGGAGAAAAATAATGCAAAGCCAAACCATTTTAGCCCTGGTTGATGGGTCTGCCTATTCCGAAAGCGTCTGTCATTATGCAGCGTGGATGGCCCAACGCACCACGTCAAAGGTGAAAGTCTATCACATTATGGGCCGCCGCACCGCGTCAGAGTCTGACGATTTGAGCGGTGCCATCGTGTTGGGCGCGCGCACGCAGTTGCTCGACAAGCTGAGCGCGCTCGATATGGAGCGTTCAAAGCTGGCACAGGAGCATGGCCGGGCCATTCTTGAGGATGCCAAAACCATCATCCAAGGCGATGGCGACATTGAAGTGCAAACCCGCTTGCGGCAAGGCGATTTGGTGGAAACCATCGCCGCCAAAGAAGAAACGGGCGATGTGATCGTAGTGGGCAAACGTGGCGAAGCGCACAAAATGGCCTCTGGTCATTTGGGTTCCAATCTGGAACGAGTGATCCGCGCCAGCCATAAGCCTGTGCTGGTGGCCAACCGTGCCTTTACCCCAGTGAAAAAAGTGCTGGTGGCCTTCGATGGCGGCGCATCATCATTGAAGGCAATTGATTTGGTGGCCACATCGTCGCTTTATCAGGGACTTGAGATCACGCTCGCCTATGTGGGCAAGCCTTCTGACAAAGTGCAATCTGCCCTTGATGCGGCAACCGAAAAGTTGAAGGCGGCCGGGCTCAACACAGAGCAAAAACTGCTGAGCGGCGATGCCGACAAAGCCTTGGCGGATATGACCAATAATGAAGATTATCAATTGCTGGTGATGGGCGCCTTTAGCCACTCGCGCTTGCGCTCATTGTTTATCGGCTCCACTACCATGGAGATGATCCGCGCCTGCAAAATTGCCATTATGCTGGTGCACTAAGCAGTTTTGACAGTGCTAGATTTTTGATGCCGGGAGGGGTGACCGTCCCGGCATTTTTATGGGCAGCAGATCAAATCAGTTTGTGACCCAGCTTTTTGAGCCGCCAGAAATAGGCGAGCATAAGCATGACAAACACCACATCGCCCAAAATAACGACCATTGCAAAGTTTGACGTCCAACCGTTTAAAAACATAAACAGCAAATTCAGCGCAAAAAGCGCCTTGCCCAACCCGCCGATCATAACGATCCCGGTGTGGCGCACCGGATTATAAGCGACCAGCAAAAATCCTATGCCATATAGGAATGCAGTGCCCCACGCACCGCGATAAATAGCGATCATAACCGGATTTGTGAGGGCGCTACCGAACTCACGCTCAAACATTGCAACCGTGTCCGTTAAGCCCGGAATGGCCCCGGCAAAGTTCCAAATGGCCGCGACAATAAAAAGCGTTCGCATCAAGCCAAGCTCTCGCTTGCCCAGTTCAGATGTGTCTGCTGCCATTTCCATTTTGTGTCTTTCCTCTGATCAATTCACATTTGCCATTGCATTAAAATATAACGCGTTATAATTTAATAGCAGCATTGGTGTCAATATTGTTGAATTCGCCAAAGGAGCAAAGACCATTCCCAAGAGCCCAAAACCCGCGAAGGGCCGCCCAGCCCTCACAGATAGAGATATTGAGCGCACCCGAGATTACATTGCTGCTTGTGCGCTGCGGCTTTTCCAAAGGGATGGCTTTGAGGCAATTTCGATGCGCAAAATCGCAAAGGAAGCTGACCTGACGGCGATGACAATCTATCGATATTTCGACGGAAAGATCGAAATTCTCAGCAAAATTTGGGTTCAAATATTTGCCGACTTGTTTGATCAGTTAGAGATTCAGATAGAGCAGGCGCAAAGCCCGGAGCAAAGATTGCGTGTGGCGGCACTGGGCTATGTCAAATATTGGCTGGACAATCGGGAGCATTATTTTTTGGTTTTTATGTCCAAGGGCATTCAACAAACAGATGTTAAAGGCTTTATTGAACATGCAGATACTTTGGCGCGGTTCGACATTTTCCGGCGCTGCTTGGCCGAGATATTTCCGTCCCCCTCAGCGCAGGCCCTTGTGCGGCTAAAGTCAGAGCTGTTGATTTGTACGTTGAATGGCATTGCGCAAAATCTGATTACCGTGAGCAGCTACCCGTGGGCGCCGCCTGAAGAGATTGTACAGCAGGCGATAAATGGCATTATTTCCGCGCAAGGTGACTTTTGACGCCGCCTTTGAGGCATAGAAACACGTTCTATACATCAAAAATATGTGCTATTGTGAGTTATAGAAAGGAATTCTATCACTCATGCACTGGAATTGGCAGCATAAAAATTGGCCCAACTTCACCTATGATGCGGAGGCGCTGAAAGAACTTGAAGCGCAGTTCCAACATCAGGCTGGCATTACGTTGGGCACCCTCAAACATATCCAAAATGACCCGAAAAACGAACTCATTGTTGATCTGATCAGCACCGAGGCGGTCAAGACATCTGAAATTGAGGGCGAGTATTTAAACCGGGATTCCGTTCAATCCTCAGTTAAGCGCAATTTCGGCCTTGATACCAAACAAGGGCGCGCTTCGCCAGCGGAGCAGGGGATCGCCGAAATGATGGTGGATCTTTACAAAACATTCGAAGCGCCTCTTTCAGCAGAAAAATTGAGGGACTGGCATCGCATGTTGACCGCGGGGCGACGTGATCTTTCAGACATCGGCCGCTTTCGCCAGCATGAAGAGCCGATGCAAATTGTCTCCGGTGCGGTCTATGCCCCAAAAGTGCATTTCGAGGCCCCACCATCTGACCAGGTGCCCGAGGAAATGGCCCGCTATATCTCTTGGTTCAATGATCTGCCAACGGCAACCCCGTTGACCAATGCCGCCATCGCCCATCTCTATTTTGAATGCATTCACCCCTTTGAGGATGGCAATGGGCGGATTGGCCGGGCCCTTTCAGAAAAGTTGCTATCGCAGGCGATTGGCCAGCCCACCTTGCTGGCGCTGTCGCAAACGATCGAGGGCAACCGCAAAAGCTATTACCAACATCTCGAACGCTACAATAAGGGCCTCGAGATCACAGGCTGGATCGACTATTTCGCCCGCACCATTCTGGAAGCGCAGCTTTACTCTCAAAATTTAATCGAGTTTTTGTTGGCCAAAACCAAACTCTATGACCGCCTACAAGGCCAGCTCAATGAGCGCCAAAGCAAAGTCATTGAACGCATGTTTCGAGAGGGACCAAGCGGTTTCAAGGGTGGCCTGAGCGCCGACAATTATATAACAATCACCGGCGCCACACGCGCCACCACAACGCGCGACCTCGCCGATCTCGTAGAAAAAGACGCCCTAAGCCGCACCGGCGAACGCCGCTACACCCGCTATTGGTTGAAGGTTGAGTGATTTACAATCAATTCATAAGTTCCATAAGATATATTACGCGCTTAAATGTTTGCAACAAATCGCAAAATGGCTCAAGCTAGCCCCCAATCACCCAACACAAAGTGCGCCGAAGAGTGGGCTGTCGTTGCCTAGTTTGGCGGGGTGGAGTTCGGGTTGGAAGATGGTTGGCTCCGTCGCTAGCTGATCGGTGATAAGCTGGATGAAGCCGTCGGCTAGGCCTATTGATCCGCCGATGGCGATGCGTTGGAGGGCGAAGATGCTGGTGAGGTCAGCGATTTGGATGGCGATGGCGTGGGCGGCGCGGGTAATGAGTTGGCTGGCCCATTGGCTTCCGTCTTGATGGGCGGCATAGATGGCTTTGGCGTCAAACTCCTCGTGGCCGAGCGCTGCTGCCGCGGCGGCTAAGGCACGGCCGCCTGCAACGCTTTCAACGGTGCCAAACCGGCCGCTGCCGCACATTTGATCGCCGAGTGGAGAGCGCATAAAGCCAATATGACCTGCCAATCCATTGGGGCTGATCAGGGGCTGTCCATCGAGAACTATGCCACCGCCAACACCTGTTGAAATGGTAATGTATCCGAAACGCGAGATGTTGCGCCCTGCCCCAAAATGGGCTTCGCCACAGGCTGCAGCCGCGGCATCATTTATAAGCGACACACGGTCGCCAAACCGCAATTGAAGCGCGTTGCGCACATCGATATTTTTGATCTGCGGCAATGTCTCGCCGTTTACAGCAGACCATAGGCCGCTCTGATCAACACAGCCTGTTAACGCAACGCCCAAACGATCACCATGGCGAAAGCCGAGATTGGCGAGTAATTTTTCCATGGCCGCGCACAGGTCTTCAAATGGCGCGTCGGCTTGCGTTGGGATTTGAGCTTTTTCAACCAGTTGGTTTTTTGAAAAGCGGGCAGCGGCGAGCTTGGTGCCGCCAAGATCAAGGGCAAACCCTTCCAAGCTTTTATCCATTTGGCGCCTCTGCACTAAACCAGCTTGTCATGATCTCGAGCCGCGTCAGCGCCGTACCGACGGTCACGGCGTCTGCCCCGTGCACAAATCCTTCACGGGCGCGTGCTGGTGAGGTGTATCGTCCCTCAGCCATGGTGAACAAGCCGAGCCGCTTAAGTTTGCGCACCATGACGTAATCGGGGACGTCCTGGTCTGATGCTAAATGCTCACCCAAATAGCCCGAAAGGGTGGAGCCCAAAATTTGAGCCCCTTCTTCGGTGGCGCGTCGCCCATCGCTCAACTCGCCGCAATCTGCCATGGCTACCTTGCCTTGTGCCACAATTCCAGCAGCAAGGTCGGCAGTGGAATGTGGTCGTGTTCGATCCGTTCCATCATAGGCGATGACGTCCGCCCCCGCGTCGGCCAGCGCTATTACATCTTCTAAAAAAGGTGTAATCCGCACAGGGCTATTTGGTAAATCGCGTTTCACAATGCCGATGATGGGGGCCGTGAGATGCGGCCGCACGGCTTGCACATTCTCAACTCCTTCAATGCGTACTGCTTTGGCTCCGCCAGCAATTGCTGCTTGGGCCATCGCCGCTACAATTTGCGGGTGGTCCATTGGGCCATGATCAACTGGTTGGCAGGACACAACGATACCGCCACGCATTTGCTCTAAAACAGACATGTATTAACCCATCAAGTTTGGCAGGCCAGTGGCCAAAACGGGGAAGATGCACACCAAAATCAGCACGATGATTGGTGGCAACAGCCACGGCAGAATTGATTTAGCCAATTTCAGATAAGGTATATTGCCCACTTGGGCCACCACAAACAAGGCCATGCCCATGGGGGGCGTTAGGATTGAGATCATCAAATTCAGCACAATGATGATGCCAAAATGCACAGGATCAATCCCAAAGCTGAGGGCAATTGGCACCAGAATGGGCACAACGATCAGCAGGATGGCCAGGCTTTCAATCAAACACCCCAGCACAAAGATCATCAAATTGACGGCAATCAAAAAACTGATGGGGTCGTCGGCAATTGAGAGAAACAATTGTGCAATTTGTTGCGGCGCTTGTTCGCGGGCCAACACATAGCCGAGCAAGCTCACACCAGCGATGATGGTGGCAATGCCTGCCGATGTTGTGGTGGTTTCATAAAGCGCCGTCCACAAGCGTTTTATGGTGAGCTCGCGATAAAAGATCACATCAATCAAGATCGCATATAGTACCGTGATCGCCGCTGCTTCCGTCGGGCTGAAATAGCCTGAAAAAATGCCACCGACAATGACAACTGGTGTCAACAAAGCGGGCAGAGACTTGACGAACAATGTTCCAATTTCGCGATAGTTTTTGCGTGAATCCGTGGGATAGGCACGGCGTTTCGCCATGAAATACACCATCAGCATAAGCGCGATCGCGCACATTACGCCTGGTACAATGCCGCCCAAAAACAATTTGCCGATTGAGGTGTTTGACACCACGCCATAAAGCACCATGGTGATTGATGGGGGCACCAAGGGGCCGATCATTGATGATGCGGCGGTCACAGATCCGGCAAATTCCTCATCATAGCCAGCGTCGCGCATGGCCTCGATTTCCATTTTGCCCAAGCCGCCAGCATCTGCCAATGCAGAGCCGGACATGCCGGAGAAGAACAACGATGCCAACACATTGACGTGGCCCAACCCGCCCGTAATGTGCCCAACCAACGCGCGGGCAAACCCGAATAAATGGTGGGTGATACGCGACGAATTGAGAATGGCAGCGGCCAGAATAAACAGCGGCACAGCTAGCATGGGAAAGCTATTGAGCCCATCAACCATGCGTTGCACAGCGAAGGTGAGGCCCATGCCGGTATAATAAAAATAGCCCATGGAAACAAAGATCATGGCAATGCCGATGGGCACGCCAACCAGCACCATAAATAGCCAAGCAAGACCGATGATACCCAAAATCATTTTGTGTCTCCTTTGGCTTGAAGGGTTTGCAGCTGCGCCCAAATGCGGCGCGCAATGCGATAAAGAACAAGGAAGGAGGCGAGGAAAGCAGACGCATAAAGCAGCGCATCTGATGTGGGCAAGGTCACGCTTTCATTGTTCCATGTGCGCAACACGGTTTTGTAGCCAATCCAGCTCAGATTGACCATGATGCAGAAATAAACGAGATCGATCAGCAAATAGAGAACGCCGCGGATCTTTTCCGCCAGCATTTCTGCCAAAAAGTCCATGCGCAATTGTGCGTTTTGGCGCTCCACTTCTGGGATCGCGAAAAACGCCATCCACACCCAAAGCCACCGTGCAACTTCTTCCGTCCAAACCGGACCGGGCACCAAGTTGGTGCGGCCGAGAATTTGCAAAAGCACAACTAAAATCAGCGCCACAAAAAACAAGGTGGCGATGGTGCCTTCTAAACTATATTCGCGCTGCTTCTTCATGGCGTCTCGCTTTGTTGAAACTGGGGATGGATCGCTCCACCCCCAATTGAGGCATTTAAGGAGTTGTGATGGTCTGACTAGTTACCGATCACATTTGCAATGGCGCCTTCACCAAACTCTGCTTCGAGTTCTTCGTAATATGGCTTCATGGCTTCGCGGAATGGTGTTAGGTCCGGCTCTGTGATGGTCAGGCCTTTTTCCTTAAAGCTGTCGATCAAATTGGCTTCAGCATTGAATGTGATTTCATTCGACACTTCACCGCCTGCAAGCACAGCTTCAGAAACCCATGCTTTTTCTTGGTCACTCATGCCATTCCACTTGTCCGCAGAAATCTGGATGGCGGCTGAAGCCACAAAGTGATTGGTCAGTGCGATATAGTCCTGCACTTCATAAAACTTCATCGCGTCAATTGTTGGCAATGGGTTTTCTTGGGCATCGACCTGGTTGGTTTGCAGTGCCAAATAAACTTCTTGGAACGCCACCGGCGCAGGAGTTGCGCCCACATTTTCAGCATAGGCAATCAGGAATGGTACATTTGGTGTCCGCATCCGCAGGCCTGCCATATCAGCGATGGAATCGATTTGCTTGTTGGCTGTGGTTTGGCGCGTGCCATAATACCAAACATCCAACAGCTTCACGCCTTGATCTTGGAACTTGGCGTCCATTTCCTGGCCCCAAGGCCCGGCGATGATCTCTTTCAAATGGTCATAATCTTTAACCACATACGGGGCGCCAATCAGCTTAAGTTCAGGAATGATGTAGCTCATGTCCGGATAGCCGGTCATCACCATGTCCAGTTCGCCAGCTTGCACCTGCGCGACCATGGCTTTGAAATCGCCAAGCGTTGCTGATGGGAACAGCTTCACGCTCATTTCCCCACCGGAAACTTCCTCCAGCTTTTCTTTAAAGGCAACTGCGCCTTGATATACGTTTGAGACTTCATTGTCTTGCATGCCAAAGGTGAGTTCAGCCGCTTGAATGCTCGTCGTTGCCATCAAAATTGCGGTTAGCCCGCTCAATGTTTTGGTGATCAATTTCATCATTTCCTCCATTAGTGATGATTGGCAAAGACGATGCTTGCCAATTTATGAGGACGGCCCCTTGGCCGCCAATTCGGTGTTGGGTTCGGTGAGTGTTGATTTGGGCATGCTCAGTCGCGCCCGATAAGATCGTGCAAGGTGCCGATCCATAATATTGGTGGCAGTCACCACATCGCCATCCAAAATTGCTTGGTAGATCGACCGATGTTCTTCATAGGCCATCGTGTCATATTTGATAGGGTCCGCTGCAGGCACGCGCCCGGCCAACAATGCGCTCACAAACATGTCGTGCAGTTTGAGAATGATCGGGTTGCCGAGCACCGAAACAATCGCGCGGTGAAACGCAATATCTGTTTCGGCAAAATCGCTGCTGCCGATTGACTTGTAATTATTCTCTAATGCGGCTTGCAGTTTGGTGATTTGAACGTTGTCAGCTTTAAGCGCGGCTTCGCGCGCCGCCCCAGCTTCAATGAACTGACGCATCTGCTCCAAATGCGCACCGCTTTCTGCATCGCCCAAAATTTCGCGTAGGTGCAACCCAGTAGTTTGCAAAACGGTTTGAATGGATGGTCGCGCTGCCCGGGGGCGCCGGCCAGAGCCAGTTTCAACATATCCGCGCATTTGCATTTGCGCCAGGGCTTCGCGCACGGTCGGGCGAGAAGCGGAGAAGCGATCGCATAGGTCACGCTCCGTGGGCAAGGCATCATCAAGCGCGATGTACCCCTCCCGAATTTCACTGATCAAAGCATCAGCAATCACGTCGGCGGCACGACGCGTATCTTTGTGCTGATGTTCAATATCCCGTAAAGGCATCTATTCCTCCTTATTTGGCAAGCTGATGCTCTGATAGATACGCCGTTGCACATCTGGCCGCAAGCTTTTGCCTTACCAATTTTTACTTTTGGTATTACCAAATAAAATAATTGTCAAACTAAAACTTGTGATTTAGATATATTTGGAATAGCAAAATGGTCGAGTGGCGCGAATTTGCGCAAATGGCCTTGATAATTTGGAGGTTAGAATGAAAACCCAACTGAGCGGCATGTATGCGGCCCTCATCACAGCGATGAACGACGATCAAGCCTATTGTGCTGAGCGGCAGAAATCCGTGACAAAAGCAGTGCTCAATCAAGGTTTAGATGGTCTTTATGTTGGGGGCAGCAGTGGCGAATCTGGTCTGCTCAACGTGGACGAATTGTTAGACCAACAACAAATTGTTGCCGAAACCGCCCAAAATCAGAAGCAAAAACTTATTGCTCATGTAGGCGCGCCAAATTTGCGCGATTCTATTGCGTTGGCCAAAAATGCTGCCCGGTTGGGATTTGATGGTCTCTCGGCTTTGCCCCCACATGCCTATCCGTTTACTGACGGTGAGATTATCGCTTATTACCGCGACCTCGCGGCAGCGACCGATCTGCCGATGATCGTTTATGAAGTGCCGGTGCGGACCAATCGTCCGCTACCCCTGCCCGTCTTGTCGGAGATTTTGACCTTGCCCAACGTTGCAGGCATGAAGTTCACCTCAAATGATCTGTTTAAATTCAGCCAGCTCAAAGCAGCACACCCGGACAAAATTGTTTATTTCGGTTTTGATGAAATCTATCTCAGTGCAGGCGCTTTGGGCGCCGATGGCGGGATTGGGTCCACCTATAATGTGATGGGCAAACTCTATGCTGCGCTGAATGATGCCATCAAAGCGAGCGACTTGGCCAAGGCCCAGGAGCTTCAATCCATCTCCCAACAATTTGTCACTGACCTACTCGAAATCGGCGTCTTGCCTGGCATCAAAGCCATCATGCACGCCCGCGGCATCGCCGCCGGCCCCACCCGCGCCCCTTTGCAGCCACTGAGCCCGCAAATCGATCAAATCGCCAACCGCATGGCCACCGACCCACGCTACACGCCGTGGCTGATCAGTGCTTAGAATGGTGGGGGCGGCCGTACAACTCGCACTGCTGCCCCAAGCAAACTCCCAGGGAGCGACACACCGGGCTATCGAGCAACAGGGTATCGACTAGCGTTTGCTGCCTAAAAAGCAAACAAAAAGCCAAAAATACGTGATAAACCCATTACTAAATCCGATAGGGGTATTGACCAAACTTAACAGGATTCCAAATGTGACGAAGGGGGTGATTAACCGCCACCTTGTATCGTCGCCTCGCCTAGCATTCCGAAAGACATATCCGCTGGCCCATCCCCAAAAGAAAGTGACCAACAATCCTCCAAAGAGGAAGTCCACATATAAAGAGCCGAAAGCTGAAGGGAAGAATCCATAGGTTCCAATTTCGATCAAGCCTTCATTGCTGTTCGGCATAAATCCAATGTCAATTTGCCGCCAAAAAGCAGCGATTACATCGACGCCATACGAACCCAACATTGGTCCGGCTGAATATTCAGAGAAGATGATACTGGCAATCAACTCACCCTGTGTGTAATACCAGCTAAACACGAATATTAGATATGTATTCTTTACGCCGAAGATCGATTCCATTCTGTTCGCAGCATCTTCATTAAAGGTTACACCCCAATTTTGACCTGCTAATTTCAGCATTTCATCAGTGCCGCCAACAAATGATGCGCGCACGATAAATACATTTACAAAATATATGACGCCCACTACAAACAAGGCAATTGCTAGTAAAATCAATCCTTTAGGTAAAAAGTCATACTTCTTCCACCCACGTTTTCTACCTGCAGCTTCCATCGCCCCTCTGGTCAAGACAGCTAGCAAGAAGTACAGCATCGTAGAAAATATCGACGTTCTCCCCCCCAACACCATTGCCGCTAAAATCGCAGGCAATATGCCGAAAGCAACGATCAACCAAATAGGCGTCCGCTTTGAATAAATAATACTCCAGACAAGATAAACGTAGCTTACGGGGTATGTCAGAAATCCAAACTTAAAAAACAAGGAACTTGACAATGCCTCCCCTTGCAACACGGCCTGCGCACGACCAGACCTATTGCTGTAAGCTTCGCTTAGGTTAAAGCCGAATTCTTGGAAAAAAAACAAGTCAATAGCTAGGCAAATTGATGCAACCGCTGAAATGGTCGCAAGAAACAATCCAATCTTACTGGTCGAACTTGGAGGCCGCGAAGGTTGAATCTTTTTGGGCGCCAATCGATGTGAAGATATGGAACCAATACAAAATGTGGCAATGAACAGCACCAAAATTAAGGCCCCATAAAGGGAGAACTTTTTGGTTAAAAATTCATATGGCAAAACGATAAATGCGAGGCCACCCAATCCCCAGACCACTATCATCAATAAAGCTGGATGAACCCGCATATTTCCTACCTACTTTGGTCTGTCATTAGATCGTCGCACACCACTGACAATGCCATAGCAAATAGGTGGAATCATTCGCGCTTGTTAGTGACTTATTCCTGACCGTTTCAACACATAAATACTTGTTAAAAGTATAATTTTAAAATCTAACATCAGCGACATATTTTCGAGATAGTAGCGGTCTAGGTCCACTTTCCCTTCAATCGATATATGATCCCGACCGTTTATCTGCGCCCATCCAGTCAGTCCTGGTTTGAGTGTGTGCACATTGCATTCTGTACGAAGTTTAATAAGGTCGTCCTGATTGAACAGCGCGGGACGCGGGCCCACAAAGCTCATCTTACCACTTAGGATTGAATATAACTGTGGTAGTTCATCCAATGAGGTTTGACGCAAAAACTTACCAACCGGGGTAACCATGTAATCCGCATCAGCGAGTTTGTGCGTTGCAACAATTGGCGTCCCAATATACATGCTTCTAAATTTTGGCATGTAGAACAATCGGTTGTCTTTCCCTACCCGTTCCGACCAAAACAATATTGGCCCTTCAGACGTAAACTTCACCCAAGCGGCAATGATTATTCCTGGAACAATCAAAACGACAAGGAAAATGCTGCCCAAAATTATGTCAAATGCACGTTTAAGCATCTAGGCACCGTCTTAAGTTCAAACACACTCTCGCAATATCCTCCTCCTTCATAGAAGTGCCGGAGGGCAGGCAAATACCCGTATTATACAATTCTTCAGACACATTTTTGTTTCCAGCAGAATACATTTTGGATTTCTCAAACAGGGGCTGAAGATGCAGCGGCTTCCATACCGGGCGAGCCTCAATCAATTCACCATCAAGACAAGCCAACAATTCGCGAAGTGCGACGCCAGACTTCGATGCATCAATTGTACAAACAGATAGCCACCGATTTGAAAAGCTCCAATTCGGCTCGGGCATCCAACTTATTTCCGATCGGTCTGAAAGCTCAGAAACATATAAATCGAAAAGTTCGCGACGTTTTGCAACACGCTCGTCCAAAACACGCAACTGACCGCGTCCCACCCCTGCAAGAATGTTGCTCATGCGGTAGTTATATCCCACGACGCGATGCTCATAATGAACTTCAGGTTCCCTTGCCTGTGTAGACAGGAACCGCGCTCTCGATATCAGGTCTTCATCGTCAGATACCAACATTCCACCACCTGATGTTGTGATGATCTTGTTGCCATTAAATGAATAGACCCCCAGCTTTCCAAAGGTGCCGCTTTGCTGTCCTTTATACTTTGCGCCTAACGACTCGGCAGCATCCTCAATAATAGGAACTCCAAACTGATTGGCGACGTCCAACAACGCATCAATATTTGCGCTCTGGCCGTAGAGATTGACGACTATGATCGCTTTCGGAAGCCGATCTTCGGATTTGGCTGCTAGCAGCGCGCGCTCCAATGCCCGGGGGCACATATTCCAGCTCTCAAGCTCGGAGTCGATGAAAACGGGCTCAGCACCTTGATATAAGATTGGATTTGCAGAAGCGACAAACGTCAAGCTCGAACAAAACACGACGTCGCCCCTCTCCACCCCTAGCACGACCAAGGCGAGATGGAGTGCTGCTGTTCCGGACGAGGTAGCTGCCGCCGCCTTGCAGCCTAAATAGTCACAAATTTCTTGTTCAAAACCATTTACATTTGGTCCAAGCGGGGCGATCCAATTTGTTTTGAATGCATCGTCAATATAGGTCCGCTCCAATTCTCCCATATGTGGCGCGGAGAGAAATATTCGTTTACTTAAGGTACGCCGATCATACAAATCGACAAGATGTCCATTGGCATCCACGATTGGCAGGTGATCCAACCCTTTAGCATCCATTAGTGCCAATGCATCCTTTCGGGTAGTTGTTTGATCACCGATTGTGGAATTTTGTTGTGGCAACATTGACATCTCGTCTTCCAACGAAACACCCGACAATATCAAACGCCGGAGGTCACCGTCCGTCACTGTCCGTTCTACACGCCCATCATCATCGACTAAAATTGCGATGCCTTTTCCGTGCTGATCAATCACCTCGAGTGCTTTTCGAAGAGTCATTGTGTTTGTAACACAGTATTTTTGCATCAAAATTCCTTGTTCATGAAGCTTGTGAAGCCCCGATCCATATTGCGCGATTTGGAACGTGCTTCGTCACAACGGATCCAGCACCAACTATCACGTCTGAGCCAACTTCTATTCCTGGCAGAACGACAGCACCCGCGCCCACTAATGTCCTATCGCCGACAACAACATTGCCCCCTAGAATGGCGCCCGGTGCGATATGACTGAAGCGGCCCATTTTGCAATCATGATCAACCACGCAATTGTGATTCACTATACTGCCCGCCCCTACTTCCGCATCAGCGGATACAACAGCACCACAAGCAATGAAACTTCCCTCTTGAATACAAGCGGTGTTGTCAATCATTGCTGATGGCGAGCACACAGCAACAAAGCGTCCATTTTTTTCAAGGCATCTAAGTGCCAAGTTTTGTCTGGACGTGTTATCTCCAATCGCTACGTGAAATCCATTATCTGCAAGATCATCGGGTATTCCAGGTCCAAGAATTTCATGTTCGCGAAAGGAACCGCCAACTCTTTCCAATTTTTCATCGACAAAGGACACTTGTTCGCTGTTTTTTCCATGCATCAAAATTGCGCCATACACTACTTTCGCATGTCCGCCCGTGCCAAATAAGTAAATCATTAATAACTCAACATTTTAGGGTGATCCCGCACAGAATAAAACTTTGACTTTAGTAGCTGGTGTATCCTTCGGCCGGCTTCTCCATTGCCATATATGTTTTTTTCTTCAAATTTTCCTTTTTCGCCCATCGCTTCCAAAGCTGAAAATATCTCATCCTCGCTTGGCTCAACATCCATAATATTACTGTTGCGCTCTCTCAATGATTGTCGAGTCCCCACATTAATGACTGGTGTGCCAAAACTTGCTGCCTCGATTATTCCTGCACTTGAATTTCCAACCATCACTTCGACATGTTCCATGAAGCTCAAGAAGTCATGGCGCGGTATATGTTTGAGCCTAATGATGCGTTTGTCATTGGCGCCATCGAGGGCCGCGCGAATTGCGTCGCTTCCGGCATCGGCGTTTGGTTCCACCAATACAACTTGCCAATGTCCTTTGCGCAAAGCATTTAAAATTTCTATTGTTTGAGTGTCAGCATTTCGCATTTCATGCGTAACCGGGTGAAACACCATTAAAGCGGTACGAATTCCACTTTTTAAGCCATACTTTGACCAAAGATCAATTCGAGAGGTTGATCGATGATCATAAATTTCATCTAGCCCTGGCGCACCTGTTACAAAGACTTTTTCTGTCTCTTCTCCCATACTCAAAAGTCGCTGCGCTGCTTCTTTTGTGGAAGTAAAGTGCAAATGAGAGAGCTTTGAGATTGCATGCCGAACGGGTTCATCTATCGTTCCTGACCGCTCTCCGCCATGAATGTGCGCGACCAGAATATCTTGATGGATGGCAGCAATAGCTGCTGCCAACATTTCACCACGATCTCCCAAAATTAACACAATATCTGGATTATGCCGCTCAAAGATCTTCGCAAAATTGGAAGTCATCTCTCCAATCGCTATCGCCATCGTTGCTCCAGTTGACGGTGCAAGTTCAACCGGCACCTTTGCAACAATGTCGAAGCCCTCTGCAACTATTTCGCGCAACGTTTCCCCATAGCTGGAGACGAGGTGCATTCCCGTCGCAACAACCCCTAGGTCCAATTCATCGTCTCGATGTAATCGAGAAAGTGTACCTTTAATCAATCCAAAGTCGGCGCGTGTGCCAGAAACATAGAGTATCTTAAGCATCCAGGATCGGCCCGCTTAGATTATCCCATTGCAAACTTTCACCCGCCGCCACTGAGCTTAGAAGTGTACGGCCCACAACTGCATCAAAATATTTTGGTTCAATTCCATCTGCGGGGCGTAGAATATCGATCATCGTCTCATCTAAAATTTCGCCGGCTTCCAAGTTTCTTTTTGCTTTAATACTTCGGCGCGCAAGCATACGCATCTCAATTTCAGACTGCGTCGGCTGTTTCACGTCTGAACCTAGAGCGCGTTCAATATCTCTTATCTGGTCCACCATTTGAGTAAGCTCAGGCAGTTCCAGAGAGGATTGGTGGTCTGGCCCCTCCATATTTCTATCGAGCGTAAAATGCTTTTCGATAATAGACGCTCCCAAAGCAACCGCCCCCACACTAACAAGTGTTCCTTGCGTGTGGTCCGAATATCCGACCGGGAGGCCCGTTTGTTTGGCAATCGTCTGAAGCGCCAGCAAATTTACATCCCCTAGCGCGGTCGGATAGTTTGATGTGCAATGCAATATTGTACAAAATTCTGCTAGTGGAGTTGTCAAACCTGAATCTTCAAGTACACCTTTGACTACCGCTACCGCCTCATGAATTTCACCTGAGGTTGCCATTCCTGTCGACAAAATCATTGGCTTACCAAATGTTGCCAACTCTCGAAGAAATTTGTGATTTATCAGCTCACCTGAAGGCACTTTAATTCGCTTCATGCCTGCTTCGACCAGAAATTTTGCAGCATCGATATCGAAGGGGGTCGATAGGAATTCAATGCCACACTGTTTCGAATGAACGATTAGTCTTTCAAAAGTGGCGTTATCAAACTCCAATGCCTTGAGCATTTCAAATTGAGACCCCTCACCCGTGGTGTCCTGTTGATATTGGGCTTTGGGCGCATTTTTGCCAGCAAGTTTTTCGGCCGAGAATGTTTGAAACTTAATTGCATCGGCACCAGCATTCGCCGCTCCCTCAATCAACATCTTGGCAAGCCGTTCACTTCCGTTGTGATTAACTCCAGCTTCCGCAATTATATAAGTGCGCATCAATTCTCCTTTGGGTTTCTGGACGCCGTCCAGCCCAATACTTTTTCGGTGAGGCTGCAATCAACCTCTAAATCGCCAGTTAGCTGATTCAGCAATTTTGTTTTGCCCATGGCCAACAATATAGCGCGTAAAAACAAAATAGGCAGGGGCAACATTCTCGCTCGTAGATCCACCAAATCTGCAACTTGCTCAACAAGCCCACATGTGGAAACCGGGTTTTGTTCTGACACAAGAAAAATATTCCCTGGCGCGCTGGGATGATAGGCACAAGTTTTTACGAGAGAAAACAAGGTATCAAGCTTTACGTACGATCTTCGGTTCTCAGTCAACTGGCCAAATGGAATTGGAAATCCTTTGGAAATCCAATTGGCGATTGTTTTTATATTACCGACCGGAGGTGCACCAACAATAATTGGAGGGCGAATGATAACAACCTCGATGTTCAACTTTGATGACAAGGCCAGAATTTCCTGTTCAGCCTCAAACTTTGAAATAGCATATGCAGCTTGAGGAGCAGGCATATCTCCCGGGCGAAATGGCACACCATGTGTTTGTTCACCATTCACGCCTATGCTCGAAATGAAAATGAAACGTCTAACGCCACTCGCTGCGGCCTGACGCAACAATTTGACTGTTCCGTTTACGTTTACCTCTCTAAACCGATCAAGAAGTTCCTCATCCTCGCCTGCCTTGATGTGGGCCAAACCCGCACAATGTACGACGGTATCGGTTTCACCCAATACGCTCGTCAGGTCATTCAAATCGGGCAATGTCCCCATTCGAACATAACTTATCATTTCAGTATCTGCACTGTTTCCTGCGCGGGTGCCTGCAAATACTTTGGCACCGGCACTGACGAACCCATGCATCATCGCTCGGCCAACACAGCCATTCGCGCCAGTAATAAATATTGCGTTTCTTTTTGACATATTAGCAGATTCCAGCGGTTAGCTTTTTCATTCAATCAACGCTTTCAGGCGCTGGCCAACACTTTGCGCAAAACGTGCTACGTCTGAATATTGTGGCTGTTTTGAAAAGCCTTCGAATGAGAAAAATTCACCGACGAAACTTCCGCTTAGCAAATTCGACACGATGCGATTCCGACGCTCTTCCAAATCCGCCACGTCCGGCGTCGCTTCAACGGTCTTGGGAAGCTGTTTAACCTGGTCAAAGTCTTCAATTAGAATGAAGTCCTGTGAATTTGAATAATAATTTGGAGTGACAATCGATTTGATGCCCATCAATGCGGCCTGAAGCCCAAGTGTTCCCGTGCAGGTAAAGCTTACTCCACAATGGGAAAGCACATGATTTCCGCTGACTTCATACGGCAGAAAACACACGTTTTCAAATTTCAGAATCTTTTCAATAAGTTCTTTTTGTCTAAATCCAAATTGAAGCGGATGATCTTTTACTAAAACCAAATATCCAGCTTCAGAAAATGCCTTCACAGCCTCGAAAATCAAACGCTCGTGAGCGATCAAATCCCTATCTTCAATCCAATAGTCGATCGAAGCCTCAGGAAAAAGTTGTAACCCGAAAAACACGCGCTTTTCTTTAGGAAAACGTGTTAATTGTTCTTCCCAACCATCGTCAGTCAAATCAAGGATTCGGATGTCGGTAATTTTAGGTTTATGACCGAGAAAACTCTGAGCATCCAGATAATGAAGATTAAACCTGTCTCTTTTCCAGATTGAGATTGCTTTGAATGCAATTGCCCGCGCTCTAAAATATAAAAATGTTCTCAAAAACTGAATTTTGCCAAACGACTTCGAGTTTGAAACATAGGAAGGCAAAAACAAAGGTTCGACAATTTCCTTAACCCTTTCTGAGACCAATTCTGGGGTCGGATCTTCTTCGGTTGAAACCAAATCTCCTCGTTGCATCAACATCGCCATATCGGGGAAGGCAGAAGCCGTTAACTCGTAAAATGGAATATTTCGTTTTTGTGCAACGCGTTTCAGAACATCTGAGACGTATCGGTCAATCGGGAAACTAAGGATCGCGGCCGGGTTTGACTTCTGCAATACATCGGAAAATGCATCAGACATCGCTAAAATCATTGAAACAGCGCGCCGCCGCGGTAGAAATCTGAGTAGGCGGCAACGCGCAATCACGTCGTCAATCTCATCTTCTGTCAGCAGGTCGTTAAATGCTGATTTCTCTCGATAATGATATTCCGTCCGAGCGTTGAACGCATCGACAACGCAAAAGTCCCCCTCACCCCTTAAGTCAGAAACAACAAAGCTGTTTTCAAATCCTAAGTTTTTACCAATATGGCGCCACCACGCTTCAGTGCGGTGAATTGAATAGATTAGAACATTCATCGCTACACCTTCTCCAAGTTATTGACCGCACGACTGCTGAGAAGAAGGTACACCAGAGCCACGGCTACGCTGGCGATAATAATACCGGGGATACCAAGGTAAATAGCCAAGCTCGGCATCAAGATTAATCCTACGACAAATGCAATTCCTTGCAGACGAACAGTGATATTCTCTTTGCGGCGGGAGTTAAACAGAAGATTGTTTAAATCTGCACGCATTCTAATAGCTGACACCAAAACCAGCCCTAAGGCAAAGAAAACGTTAATTTGATAATCTGCAGAAATGTCTCGAAAGCAATAAAACATCGTAATTATTGACACAGACATAATCATCAACATGATCATTATTAATATATACTCATCTGATATTCTTTTTTCTATTTCACTATTTCCATGATTTTCAGACATTGCATATATTTTTGGAGCGGTCCTATTGTATGAAAATATGTTAAATGCTTGATATATTAAAGATATAATTATGATGTGCCTAAAATATATTCCAGATGCCTCGGCCGAAAGAATTGCGCCAGCAATTAGCCTATCTGCCTGTAGAGTTATTATGGCAATCAAGCCGATTACAAAGTGATGCCATGATATAAGATAGTGGTCTCTTATGCTTGTCTTAGGAGCATTTTTGGCAGCCAATCTAAGAACATTTGGCAACATGTATCTTGCCCAATACGCTAATGACAGACAGATTGCACCTGCGGAGATAATTGCCCATATGAACACAAGTTCTCGAAATCCTGTACTATTTGGTTCCCAGAATGTGAAAAATACAATTGCCAAAAGCAAAACTAGATTTCGGACAACAGAAACCAGCATTAGAGGTATGTAACGTTTTGAAATAATCGCCATGTGGTACGAAAAATTTAGAAATGTTTCGACCAGCGCAATAAAAATACCACAAATGACAACAGATAACTCGAAGTTAGAAATAAGGAGCAATACGCCAAATACCGGCGCCACTATTATATAGTTTGAGAGAAAAAACCTTATTGTCTGAAAGGCATTATAATCAAAATTATCATTGCTGGTCGACACGCCTTTTCGCTGGAGATCGATATAACGTTCATAGCCAATTGCAAAGCTGAAAATTCCCAATATTGTTACAAAAAAACCAAACCGCCCTGCGTCAGCAAGGCTCAGTGAATAAGTGGCAATAATTACGAATCCGGAGCGAGCAGCGACATCCGCAAATTTAAGCGATACGACCATCATCGGCCGCTACCAAGCTGTCCAGCCGCCATCGGCAGCCAAAACCTGTCCAGTTACATAACTCGAATGACTCGATGCTAAAAACATCGTCGGTGCCACCATCTCTTTTGCTTTCGCCATTCGGTTGATGGGCGCGCGACTTGAGTATTTTTGCTCAAATTCTTGGTTTTGACCGCTACTAACCCCGCCAGGTGCGATCGCATTTACGCGTATCCCCTTCTCTGCCCAATGCACCGCGAGCCATTTTGTTAGACCGACGACTGCAGCTTTCGATGCAGAATAGACGGCTGGGCTGTTGATCTCTCCACCAAGATATTGGGATCCTTCATAGATACGGGGATCCGGACTCACGAGGCCATATATCGAAGAAACATTGACGATCGCTCCACCTTCTTGCTGCTTCAGCATTCTATTTCCAACAGCTTGCGACATGAGGAACATCCCATCGATGTTCACACTCATAACTTCACGCCAGGTTTGCAGCGAATAGCTTTCAAAGGGCTCGAAGAATGCCCTTACATCTTGTGACTTTGAACCAGCATTGTTTATTAAAACATCGATGTTGTTCGAAAAAATCGCAATGTCTTCCAGAGCTTCTTTTACGGAAGCAGCGTCAGAAATGTTGCATTGCAACGCAAGCGCCTGCCCATCCAAATTATCCACCGCATTTTGGGCGCTCTCTAGATCGCAGTCTAATGCAACGACTTTTGCTCCAACACTTGAAAAGCCCTTACAAAATTCACGGCCGAGAATACCTCCTCCGCCTGTAATTACGACAGTTTTTCCCTCAAATTCCGAACCATCAAAGCGCATTAATTATACTTCCTAAATACTGGTTTTATCGGCGGACCAGCCAGATAATCCTCAAAGCTATCCGCATCAACAGCTTTTCTATAAATTTCAAACGCTTCTCTAGCGGCGCTTAATGTAAATTCCAACTCCTCTTCGCCGTGCGAAAGTGAAATGGAAATCCAAGGGATCAAAACACCCTTTTTCAGCATCTCCTGCGCAAATAGCGTCCGGAACCCTGCAGAGGGTGCACCTTCTTTATCTCGGGTGACATAGTTCAGCGCTACCGGTGGCCCCTCAACCTCAAAATTTTCACCAAGCCCGTATTCATTCGCTAAATTGTTCAATCCATTTTTGAGGTTGAGCCCAAAATTCCAAATATGCGCAGGCACATTTTCTTCTTCGCAAATCTTTGAAGCCGCTAAGAACGCACCAAGTGCTGGCATCTCGGCTCCGTGCGTTGAGGACAGCAAAAATGTTCGCTCCATGTTTGGCTTGTCAATCGAACCAACTTCCATGATCTCACTACGCCCCCCCACGGCCGCTAGTGCAAACCCGTTAGCCATCGCCTTGCCGAACGTAGAAAGATCCGGCTCCACACCGAAAAACTCTTGGGCACCGGATAGGTGCCAACGAAACCCTGTTATCATCTCATCAAAAATGAGGAGGGAGCCCTGCGAAGACGTCAACTCGCGCACTTGTGTCAGAAAACTTGGACATTTCACCCCAGCCTTATCATAGGTCACTTCTTGCCAATTTCGATCATGGTCCGACAAGAACGCTGGCGTAACATGAGTTGTAGGCTCCAACATTACAGCCGCAATTTGGTCAGGATATTGATCAAACAGTCGTTGGAGCGAGGCAAGATCATTGAAATCAAAAGTCAGGGTCTTGGATGCTCTGTCGCGATCCACTCCGCGCTTAATTTCTGTGGTTCCAATAAACCAATCATCAAAGGAAAAAAACGGGTGTTGTTTTGGTATGCAAACATAGTCTCGCCCAGTATATGCACGCGCGATTTTTAAAGCTGCTGTTGTTGCGTTAGAACCGTTCTTTGCAAACTTAACCATTTCCACTGATGGCACAACATCAGCCAAACGCTCTGCGGCTTGCAACTCTGTCATTGATGCGCGCGTAAGCCCAACACCATTTTCAATCTCAGCGATTGCTGCACTGTTTACGCGTTCGTCGGCATAGCCAATTGTCACAGAACGGAGTGCCATTCCGTAATCCAGAAACCGGTTTTCATCCATATCGAAAACATAGGCCCCTTTGCCGCGCTTGAGCAACGCGGGTGCCATACTCGGGAATTGATCATCACCTCGTGAATATGTATGCGCGCCTCCAGGGATAACTCGATGAAGTCTTTCGCGAAGTGAATGGTTGTGAATAGCACTCGTTTTTTTCATCTAAATCTCGCTGGTATGTCGCCAAACCGGATTAATGCCACTGTTGTTTTTAACCACATGATAGCCCGGGCGTCCCATCACGGTTTTTTCTGCGTCAACGGCCCTATCGACTAACAAAGTTTCGGCAGCAACCTGAACATTATGTCCGATACGGCAATCGCCAAGAACCGTCGCCCCTGGGCGCAATGTGACATGCTGGTCAAAGGTAGGAAATATGTCATGATTGCTGCCAACGCTACATCTTTGATATGCGACAAAATAATCAGCGTAGTTTCCGCGACCTAGTACCGTTCCCAACGGATGTACCAGCAAAAATACCGATGGAAGCTCCACCTCAAAAAAGATATCGCACCCATGAAGGGACTTGTTGAGTAAAAAAATCTTGCTCGGCAGTTTCAAATCTTGCTCTGTTCTAAATATTTCACTGGATAAAAAGTAAAGCCACATCGCATATTGATCACCGTGCAGATGATTGAAATAGACTTTCTTTCCATCAAAAAAATACTTGTTATCAATTCTTGAAAAGCAGTGTTCCAACCTTTTAAGTGCACGCTGAACAAAGGGCATAATTTCAATTGTGCTGGTCGGTTTGTTGTCGGGAAAAAATTGATTAAGTTGCCCAGCAACATACTCAGCCAATTCGCGAGTAGATAGGCTGGTCTCGAGACTATTCATTTTGCCGACCTTTCTCTCTAAGAACGACTTCCCGATTGGCGCCGAACGTCAATGCCGTTCCCCCCCAAATAGCTCCTAACTTTGATAGGACTATGGTCAGTGAACAGGAACATCGATGAGATTGTGATTGCCGACGCACCAGCTTCGAATGCATCGATACAATGTTTAAGACTGCCTGCGCCGCTGGACGCAATCAAGGGCTTTTCCAAACGATCGGATAGTTTAGCAATCAGATCCAAATCATAACCTGACATTGTTCCATCTCGATCAATCGAGTTGATGATAATCTCCCCTGCGTGAGCCTCTTCCATTTTTAAGGCCCAATCTAAGGGGTCAACTTTCATGCAGTCCCTGCCGCCATTCTTGTAGATGAAACACCCATCTTCCGTTGTTTTATAATCGATATTCACGACAATACATTGGTCACCAAATCGCTTGGCGGCCTGCGAAACAAAATCGGGATTTTCAGTTGCAGCAGATGTTATGCAGACTTTGTCAGCGCCTGAGGACAACAACAGCCTAATCTGCTCAAGGTTTCTAACACCCCCGCCGACAGCGAAAGGCATGAAGATTTCCTCTGAAACGTCCTCGATAATTGTATGATCAATCAGGTTCCCGGTTGTCGAAGCGTTGATGTCTAGAAAGATCATTTCATCTACGCCATAGCTGTCATAGACTTTTGCGGTTGAGACCGGACTACCGGCTTCGCGCCAGTTATCAAAAAATCTTACCGCTTTCACCAACCTGCCATTGGAAACCAGAAATTTTGGTATTATTCTTTTTTTTAGCACTAAAATTCACGCTCCAACCAATTTCTCAGTATCTGTATACCATTGTCTTGGCTTTTTTCCGGGTGGAACTGTGTTGCAACTAGGTTATCTCTTGCAATTGCCGCTGTTATCTCTTCGCCGTGATAAGTCGTGGCGGCTAAGTCTGTTTTATCATTACAAACCATGTGTAGCGAATGGACGAAATAGACATCATTCTGAATACTGGGCAGTCCGCGGAATAGCCAATCTGACCCAACAATTTTTAGTTGATTCCAACCCACCTGCGGAACCTTAACTTGGGCACTTGGCTTCATGTATTCGACTTGCGAGTCAATCCAGCCAAGTCCCTTTTCCGCCCCATATTCTTGGCTGTCTTTGGCAAATAGCTGCATCCCCAAACAGATGCCCAAGATTGGTTTTTTCACAACAAGAGCCTGATGGGTTAAGACTTCCTCTAATCCAAGATTTCTAATTGCCCGAATTGCATCGCCGAATGCACCAACTCCAGGCAAAATTATTCTGTCGGCCGCCGCAATTTCCTCTGTGTTGCTCGTAACATTTACATCCGCAAAACAAAAATCTAGGGCATTATAAAGGGAACGTATATTTCCCATTCCGTAATCAACTATAACAATCACGTCTTCGCCTATTTCTCGGAGGAGTCATCCTCAGGCGCCTGTTTTCCAAGCGGGATGTCCGATAGATCAGTACGATCCCATTGATCAAAGTCATAGGGAGTTGGCCCGATCTCTGCATTTCCACGATCAAATTTCCATGGATAAACCTGATGTGTTTCAAGAGTGCTATAAAACTCTTCCTCTGACATATCGATAATTTTTAAGAACCAATCCATGGAGGCAGGGCGCTTGCCATCGTACTTTTGCTCAATTTCCAACGCCTCTTCGCGTGTTTTACGACCGTTTCGAATGTCTATCGAAAGCAAATGATTTGCCCGTCCATATCCACGCTTAACAAATTTGGAATAGTCTCGCATTCCTTGGAATGTGCATTCAACCTTTTCATAGTGATACTCGGGTGGAACGCCTTCAACCTCATGCCCATACCAGCCTAGTTCTTTTCCAATGATTTCAACATTGGCCTTGGTATCCCACTTAATATAATTTCCAAGACATACTGAACGCACCTTCAGGCGCATCAAGTCTTTACGCTTTGGATAGTTGAACATCCAGAGGTCGCGTTTTTCGACACGTCCCTCCAAAAATTCATACATATCGTCACCAGTCATGCCTTGATTCATTAGGCGGTTAAATCGTTTCTCGTCGATTTCCTCCATTTCCTCATAGGTATACCAGCTATGATATTCAGCGGTGCTCTCCCCCCAAAACAATAGAGGCGTCTCAAAGCGAAGGGCCATATGCATTACCCCAGCGTAGATGCCGGTATGGCAGTGCCAACAAAAATCGCCCCGCCGCTTGAAACTTTCCAACATCAATTCACGAACAACATGAAAATTCGGGGTCAACTCAACAACATCAACACCGAGTTTTTTGAAAACCATCGTGTTGTTTTCTTGGACTTTCGGACGATACCCCCAATGGTTATATCGGACAACTAAAGGCTTAAGCTTAAGCTTTTTCACGATATACCAAAGCTGGAATACACTATCTTTGCCGCCGCTAAAGGGCACAATACAATCATAAAGCCCCTTATTTTTGTACTCATCAATTAGAGCGTCTAGCTCTTCCGCTCTCTTTGACCAGTCAATTTTATCTTCCTTGAACTCCACCTGTCTGCACACACTGCAGACACCCTCTTCATCAAAGGAGATTGTGTCCACCGTTTCTGGCACCAAACATCTTGTACACTTTTTCAATTCATCTCTCCTTTTGATTTAGGCCTGTTTAGATGACGCAACACAGCTTCGATGCAGACAAAATCAATCTCATCATCAACTTCGAAAATCTGATGTCTTTTAGAAACAATGCCTAGCGTCCTTTCGTGACAAAAGGTTCTTGTTTCCAAATACGCTTCGACTGTTGAAATATAGATGCTGCCATCCAAGGCAAAAACAGGCTCAATATCCTGCCTTCTCGGAAGTGTGGCGAATGTTTCACCCAAAAATGGCTCAATCTTATTGTTATTGGATTTTTTCACGGCAAATGCCGGGTGTTGCGATACTGTCTCGGATATCCCCACTGCAGCATCTGCCGAATTTTTATTGTTCACAAGTGTTTCAAGTGCGTCGTCGACGTCCTGCGCCGTCGTAAGAGGTGACGTTGGCTCCAACAGAACAATATAATCAAATGCCGCTTCTTTATCGTCCAAATATTCTAAAGCGTGGCAGATAAAATCGGCAGAAGGAGAAGTGTCTGTTGCCAAGTCATCTGGACGTAAAAATGGCACTGAAGCGCCGAATTTGCGCCCAATTTCCGCATATGCCTCGCTATCTGTAGACAGCAAAACATAATCAACATATCGCGAGGAGCACGCTGCCTCAATCGGCCAAGCAAGCAGTGGTTTGTTCTCGAGCGGTCGGATGTTTTTATCCGTTAGCCCTTTCGAACCGCTGCGAGAAGGAATTATCGCTAATACTCGATCGCTTCCGATCATAAGTCTACCTTATCAGCTCGATGTTTGGTGCGTTCACAAAAGGTGCACGCAATCTTTGGGCGACCCGATCAATAATTTTTAACCCATAAAACTTGGCTGAAGTGCACCGAATGTCTCTTTTACGTCGCGCCTGCAGGATCTCTTCATTTTGATCCAATATGCTTTTATAATTTCCGCCTGTGTGACCGCCGGATCGCATTCTGACCCAGACCTGCGGAACATATTCCGACTTAATCTGGAATTCGTGAAACATGCGCAGAAGCATTTCATAGTCTGCCGCATATTTATAATTTAGGTCGAACTTGCCGACCTTGTCATAAACACTTTTTCTCACAAAAACGGTTGGATGTGCAGGAATAAAGCCATTTTGTAGATTTCGTTTGGTAATCGGTTTTGATTTCCAAAATCTTTCTACAGTTTCAACATGTTCTGGATTTACATATACAAGATCTGCGTAGCAAGCATCTATTTCAGGATCTTCGAATACACATGCAACATTATCAATTACATGATCAGAACAATAAAAATCATCTGAATTAATGAAGCCTATTATGTCACCAGATGCCTGATCTATGCCTTTGTTATAAGCATCATAAATGCCTTTATCTGGTTCGGAAATGACCTTCGTTATCCGCTGACCAAATTGCCGTACAATGTCCAGCGTGGCATCCTTGGATCCACCATCTATTACAATGTGCTCAATCTCGGAATATTTTTGTAAGTTAACAGAGTGAATTGTGTCCAAGATTGTCTCAGCACTGTTAAACGATGTCGTGATCAAAGAGATCGACTTCATGAAGCTGCCTCAGGTGTAATATTTTTTAAATGAAGGAGCATTTTTGTCCCGATTTGACAGAATTGGACTTATAGGGCCCCAATCAATCCCGATTGAAGCATCATCCCACGCAACGGAAAACTGATCCTGTGCATCAAGATATGCACCATCATATGCCAGTTTATAGTGGTAAACTGCATTTTCGCTCTTAACATAGTAGGCATTGCCAACACCTGGTGGGATTAAAACAGACGCCGGTGATTTGCGGTCAATTTCAATTTTTTCCCATTTCCCAAAACTTGCCGAATCTTGTCTTAAGTCCACCAAAACTTGTAGAATTTCGCCAAATACGCAAGTTGCTAACTTCCAAGTTTTTTCATCGCCATGAATGCCACGTAATACGTTGAAGTTTGAAGTGGAAAATTTATCATGCAAAAACGTTAGGTTTGAAGGCAGATGATTATCTATTTCTGTAGCCAGATACGAGGTCCATATGTTGCCTCGCTCCTCTTCAAATTTTGAAGGCCTAAAAATTTTTGCACCAGTAATTATGTGTGAATCTGTGACGTCAAATTGAATGGTCACTCAACTCCTCCATAATCGCTGTTGTTCAAGTCATATTTGACCATCTCTTGCACAAGTTGTTTAAAGGAAGTTTTTCTGCGCCATCCCAAGTTGCGTTCCGCCTTCGATGGGTCACCAAGCAGCAGCTCAACTTCTGCCGGACGAAAATATCTC
This sequence comes from Maritalea sp. S77, assembly GCF_049801075.1. Classification (NCBI taxonomy): domain Bacteria; kingdom Pseudomonadati; phylum Pseudomonadota; class Alphaproteobacteria; order Hyphomicrobiales; family Devosiaceae; genus Maritalea; species Maritalea sp. S77. Next base: position 62,731 of record NZ_JBNAGG010000007.1, read on the forward strand.
GGATCAATCTGAACTAGTTCTTTCCCTGATTTGATATCGATGCCGACTTCTTCTTCGCCAGCACCGCGCCACTCCAACTTCACGTCGGTTTCGGCAAAGGCACATTCAACGAACTCGCGCACAGTGTGCGTTTCACCAGTCGCAATCACATAGTCTTCAGGGCGATCTTGTTGCAACATCAACCACATCGCCTCAACAAAGTCTTTCGCGTGTCCCCAGTCACGCTTCGCATCGAGGTTTCCAAGCTTTAGGACCTCTTGCTTTCCCTTCGCAATATTTGCCACTGCCTGTGTGATCTTCTTGGTTACAAAGGTTTGACCACGACGGGGCGACTCATGGTTAAATAATATCCCGTTGCAGGCGAACATTCCATAGGCTTCCCTGTAGTTTACGGTTAGCCAATATGCATATAGTTTCGCGGCGCCATATGGTGATTTTGGATAGAAAGGCGTTTCCTCGTTTTGAGGTTCTGTACCAGGAATCCCTCCGAAAAGTTCGGACGTGGACGCTTGGTAGAATTTGCACTGAACTTTTGAATCACGGATCGCGTCCAACAATCGCACGGTGCCAATACCTGTCACTTCCGCCGTATATTCTGGTACCTCAAATGAAACGCCAACATGCGATTGAGCACCTAGATTATAAATTTCGTGTGGCGAGACATCGGCTATCAAGCGATGCAAGTTACTCGAATCTGCTAAATCACCATGGTAAATATGTAGATTCGGATTGTTAAACAGGTGATCTATGCGCTTTGTCGTAAACACCGACGCCCGGCGCATAATTGCATGTACCTCATACCCTTTTTCTAACAGAAGCTCTGCTAAATAGGAGCCATCTTGACCTGTAATTCCAGTGAGGAATGCTACTTTAGATTTCATTTGATCTATCTACCAAATTATATTGATTCCAATAACGCTAGCTTATCGTTTACAATCGTCCGGGTACATTGCGTCAGGCGATGATGTATCACCTTAAAAAATAGAATAGCAATACGACCAGGGTTAGTTAATAACAGGTCAGATTCGACAACGATTTGAGATATTCCGAACCGCGTCTAAAGGATCCTGCAATTTTATATTATTTTTCAAATCTGGCTCTTTTTCTATTCGCAATGGGTTTATTCACCTTGCCTGTCGTTTTAGGATCTGTTGCGGGAGCCGCAGCGATCATTATCGGCTTGATCTGGCTTGTTATCTCGAAAGGCGAGGGATTTGATAAACTTCCAAACTTTCAAAAAGTTTGGATTCTTGTTGCCATTGGTTTTTTTGTACTTTTTGCGTTGTCAGAAGTTAGTGCTAATAGCATTAAATTCGGATTTAACACCATCGGATTCGTGCTAGCGGTTGGTGTATACCTTCGTTTCCGGAAATTTTCTAAATCGCAGATGTGGTTATCTGTACTAATTGGCTTTGCTGTATTCGGGCTACTATTGGGTATGTCTTGGGCAATCTATGAACACATCAATTTGGCAAAATTTAGAATTACTCCTATTGTTGGCGGTGGTGCGAACTTAATGGCGCGAGTTGCTGTGTTGCTTGCCCTATTTGTCTCATGCATAGTTTTGCTGGATGGAAAGACACTGCAGAAATTTAGTGTTTATGTCATTGCGCTATTTGCCGCAGGGTTGATTGTAACCTATTCAGGATCACGCGGTGCAATGCTGGCTATGCCACTATTGCTGGCGGCGCCGATATTTTCAGTGATGGCAGCGAAGAAAGGAACGTGGCTACCCCTTTGCGGGGCATTTTTCATTTGTAGTTGCCTCATATCTGGCCTTGTTTACTGGCTCAATCCAAATGAGTTGGTTTCAAGTACACTTGATCGGCTTCAATCAATAGCTAACGCGACGAGTATGGATCGCTCGACTGAACTTCGCTACCAAATGTGGCAAGTTGCTTTTCGATCTTTTTTGGAACACCCAATCTTTGGTTTGGGTTGGCACAGTTTTATTGAAGTTACTCGAAACACGGTTTTGGCAGAGTATGCTGCTGAGAACAGATTTTTTAACTTCCATTCAGACATTGCAAATTTCGCTGTGGCAGGTGGCATCTTTGGTCTTCTGTTCTATTTTCTTCTTCTGTTTTCGCCACTTATTTTTTGGGAGACACCGATAGAACATCCCTATTTTCGTTTACGTCTTTATTGGGCAGTGACAATGCCAATTTTATATATCGTGCTGGGACTTACCGATATGGTCATAGGTTTTGATTATCCAACTATGTTTTATGCCTTTTCTTTTGCCATTATATGGAGCCTGACGGAGAAAAAAGATGGAATGGGGGTGTAGTTTAACTATGATCTATGCCTTTCGAGCACCCTATGAATTTACACAGGCAACTGATGTTACAACAAAAAAAAATTTAAATTCAAAAAGATAAACAAGTTTAGCTGCCCCCATATCAGTGACCCAAGTTATTTTGTGAGCATTTCGTGCGGCCAAAAATGCTGCGGTTAAGGTGAAGGGCTCCAATCTGTGCTTTCTTTGCCATACCTGAAAGATAGCCGGATGGGTTGCTCACATTACCATCAATGTGTTTTTCATAGGTCAGTCCTAACGCTACGGCCGAGGGGTAATTACCTAATTTTTCCTTTAGTCGATGCCAATGGTCTGGTGCAAGTCCGATCATTAATCCCATTTGTTGAGATGCGTTTATGAGATCTTCCCAGCTCCTCAGTTGACCATAAAGCTCTGTTGCCAGTTCGATATAGTTGGGACAAGCAAGGGCGAACGTTTCTAGGGTAAAACCATTTTTTTTATGCGTTTCTTTAGCCTTACGAGTTTCGGTTTTACATCTTAATTGAGATTCATTTGTATTTTGTATGTGGGGTTCATTTTTGAGCTGCCTGGGGTTCTTTTTATAGGCAGATTTGTCGATTTCTTGTCTGTTTGTGTCTAAAACTTTATTTGTCAAATTTAGGGCTTTTGTGAAATGGGCTTCAATGGCATTCGCGAGTTGACTGAGTTTGTGCAAAATTGTTTCGAGGGTGCTTTGTCTGCCTGTGGCTTTTGGCATTTGGGCTAGAATGGTTTGAAATTGTGCTTCAATGCGGCGCCAGGGGCCGTTAAGGCCCCGCTCTAATGCCTCCACAAGGCGTGCACGGATGGAGCGGCGGGTGCGGGTGAGCTCTTTGCGTAATTGCTGTTGTTGGGCCCGTTCAGCCATAATGGCTCGGTGAAGGGCTTCAAACTCCCCTGCCCTAGCGGCCAATGGGCTTAAATCAAAGCCATATGCTTCGACAATGTTCCCCTGCGCATCACGGTGGCCATAGCGCTTGCCATTTGGGCTGTCGTGAAAGCTGATCAGGCCAAGTTCGCCTAGACGGCGTAGGTGGCGTTTAAGCGCTGGCAGGCTAAAGCCTGTTTGATCCATCAGATATTGATTGGACGGCCAAACGAGTGGGCGTTGCCCCTGCTCCCAGTCTTGCGGTTTCGAGAAGGCAAAGAGGATGTCGAGTAGCATCAATTGTGCTGGTTTCATGCCGATATGGGCGGCCACTTTTTTAACTGCAATGATTGCCTTTGATTTGGGTACAGAAAGCCCCTCGCCGGCTTGTGCGTGCATTTCTGCAGCCACAAGGCCCGGCGTCGGCTTGCGCCAACCTAAATTTTTCATTTTGGCTTAAAATTCAGACAAAGAAATACACCTTGCCAAACATGAATGCTTGACATTTTTTTCCGAAAGTGATTCCTTGATAGGTGCTTAAGTTATCGAGGAAGGCTTTCGAACCGTGGGGTTTGGAGGCCTTTTTCTTTGCTTAAATTTCCTTTCCTGGTTGTTGTCATCCAAATACCTTGTCAGTTGACAAGGTGTGTTACTGCTCCTTGCGAAGCTGATTATATTTTTCCAAAAGCGCGTCCATTTCGCGCTCTAAAAATTCTGCAAACTCAACCTGATGTTGTTTCTTCAGCTTGATCCGTAGCTCGTTTTTGCCCCTTTGCATGGTGCCCACCTCGCCCAATGAAAGCGAAGGTGCCCGAGATTTGCTGGGCTTTCCCGGCCTCGCTAGCTTTATGATAAGGCCGAATCGGTCGTCCGGGGATAAGTTTTTTTGCACCTTGTCAGATGACAAGGTTTCCAAAAGCTGGGTTTCGTCGGCGCCATTTTTCAAACAATCGGCCAGTTCGATCCAGCGTGGGCGGCCAATGCTAGGCGCGCGGCCGATCAATTGGATCAAGGGCGTTCCGACCTGCTTGATGACATAGCGGAATTTTGACAGCTGAGCATCGTCAACACTCAGGGCCGCTTTGATGTCTTTTGGCTTTAGCCCGGCGCGGTGCATTTCATCTGCAAACAGCGCCCGTTCAATCCAGCTGAGATCTTGGCGGTTGGCGTTCTCGATGCCCTGCGCCACCACAAGGTCGCGATCAGAATAATCGACAAGGATTGCCTTAACTGGCAGGCCCAATTCTTTCAGGGCGCGCCATCTGCGGTGCCCATAAACGATTTGATGGCGGTCTGCATGTTCTGGGTGCGGCCGCACAGTGATTGGGACTTGCTGACCTTCGTCACTCAAACTTTGCTTGAATTGCGCAAAGGCGGCGGCGTCGCCATCAGGCAGGCGATCTTGAAATGGTGAGGGGTCAATTCTGTCTGCATCAAGCTTTATAATTTTGTCCGCGCTTTGTGCATCTGCCAGCAATTGATCGCGCTCTTCTCGAAGTTGAGAAAGCGTGCGTTGGGTGGTGCCAATAATGCCAGCGGCTACGCGGCCGGGCGTTTTCTGTTTTTCTTCAGGCGTTGGCTCGGTAGATTTCGGTTTGGCACTGTCGCCAGTTAAATCGCCAAAGCTTGAAACGATGGATTTGCGCTTGCTCATTTTCGTCCCCAGGCCTCATGAATTAAATCGAGCATCGCGCCATTCACCAAATCCATGGATTCGCGTGCTCGCTTTAACGTGTTGCGCTGCACCTCGCCGGCTTCCACTTCATAAATGGAGCGCTTGCCCAAACCTGCGGCTTCAACCGCGGTGCTTTCCAATGCGGTGGGCAACAGCACATCAGTGGCGAAGAGGTGGCGCAGCAGCCCAACAATTTGCGCTTGCGCTTGGTCGTTGGGGTCGTGGCGCGTCACCAGATAACGCATAAAGTCTTTTTGCATCGTGGCACCCGCATTGCGGATCACGCCCACAAGATCGCCCATCATCAGCAAGAACTGGTTCATAGAGGCCACGTCCATCATGGCCGGATGCACGGTGATCAAAAGTCCGGTGGCGGCGTAAAGTGACGCCAAGGTCAAATAGCCAAGGGAAGGCGGCGTGTCCAAGATAACGATGTCATAATCATCGTCGACTTGCTTCAGCGCCTGGTCGAGCCGTTCAAAAAAGATCGAACCGTGATTGTTTTCATTTAATGCCAACACCCGCGGGGTGTCATATTCAAACTCCATCACCTCAATATTGCCGGGAATCAGATCGAGGCCGGGGAAATAGGTTTTGCGGATCACGTCACGGATTGGCCGCTGCTGATCATCATAGCGCAGCGCGGCATAAATGGTTTCATTGCTGGCCACGTCAAATTCAGGCTGGGTGCCGAACATGGCCGACATAGACGCTTGCGGGTCCAAATCAATAGCCAAAACGCGATAGCCCTGCAGCGCCAAATAATGGGCGAGATGCACGCTTGATGTGGTTTTGGCACTGCCGCCTTTAAAGTTGGCGATGGCCAAGACTTGTAGATGTTCGTCCTCACGCCGATGCGGCAAATAGGTGAGCGCATCATTTGGGTTCTTTTCAGCAAAATATTGCCGCAGCTCATTAATTTGCTCCAGCGTATAGGCGCGGTGATTATTTTCCAGCCGATCAGGGGAAGGGCCTTTGCCCTCAATGGACAGCGTGCGCAAACTGGATTCTGAAATAGAGGTGAGTTTGGCCACTTCTGGCGTCATAAAACGGCGGAGCGACTTTTGCGCTTGCGGCGGATACATCCGTTCGCGCAGATTTTGCAACTGGTTTGACAGCATCTCTGCATGTCGCAAAATCTTGTCGACGGAATCTTCCTCGTTGGGGTTGACGCTAATCAAATCTTCTGTTGCCATTTTCTGCTCTGACGTAAAAAATCACTTTGACGGTGTTTTTGCGTCAGAAAGTTGCCACAGATTCGTGATTCCGTCCAGAAATTTAAGGTTAACGCTTGATTAAGCGGCAAACAAGGCCTTGATTGGCGCAATGCGAGACGCGCACAGTCGATGAAATGGCCCGTACCCAATTCTCCCCATCTCACATTCTCCGCTCTCTATACCATTTGGTAGAGGCGGCAAAGCTGGGGGCTTGCTATCGCTGGGTTATTGGTCAGTTGGAGCTTAAATTATGCGATTTATGACAAAACGCACCCCGTTTGGTCTTGGAGTGGCGTTGGCATTTTCCGGTTTTGTGTCTTTGGCAGGGGCGCAGGAGGAAATGTCAGCGGAAGAACAGGCGCGGTTAGCGGCGGCCGACAATGGCGCTGAAACCGCGCAAACATTGGCGCTTCCCTTTGTTGATCCGTTTGACGGGAATGCTTTGTCGGCATCTTGGGCGGTTCAAAATGAAAATTTGGACAAATATGTGCTGGAAGCCGGCGAGATTTTTGTGCTTGAAAATGGCGGCACGGCCACACCGGACAATGCAGAGGCAGACAATATTTTCACCCTTGATGGGGGATTGCCTGAGGGTGATTTCACCATGCAGATTTCCGCCAAGTTGGAAACCAAAACCGGCGAAGAAAGCGTTTGGATTGGCTTGCGCGAAGATGAGGACAATTACATCGCGGCGCAATTATATGCCCACACAAAGGGCTGCGGCACTGCGCTTTATCTGCATGTGGAAAGCTCGCGGACCTTTGCTGAAGGTGAAAAGCCAGCCGTCACCCAGTTCACCAGCAATCTGTTTGATGGGCCATTGCTCGACAATATTTGCAACGATGGGCCGCGTGTGATTGCCGATGAGGCCTTGATGGCTTTGTTTGAGGAAGGGTTTGAACTTCGACTTACCCGTACGGGCTTTCAATATCATGCCGGGGTAACCCTCAATATGCCCGCTTTAGGCGACCAGCCTGCTGGTGCTTATGAATTTGCCACGCGCCGTTTGGCGCGGACGGAAAATTTCGGGCAACCCTTTTTCATGTTGGGGCAGTTTAAAAAAGCCGGGTCGGGCGAAAGCACGGCACTTTTCCAAGAAATGCGTATTGAGGCGGGCCAATGATAAAAGATTTGATTCACAAAACATCATCATTTTTGGTCATCAGTGCGTTGAGCCTCGGTATAGGCGGCGTAGCGCATGCACAAGAGGCGGAAATGGACAGAGCCGTGCAGATGGTGCGGCTCTTTTTCGCGGATCATTCCACGCGCTTTATCGCGGGCGATGAGCCATTGCTCAATCAGGCGAAGGCGGCAGAAAAATATATGGTCGATGATTTAGCCATTGATGGGCTGCAGGGCCAATTGGGCGCAGATCCGGTATTTTGCGGGCAGGATGCTGAAATTGCAGATTTGCAGATCATGCCAGACCCTGAATTGCCAATGTTGCGCGGTGCGGCGCAAGTGCGGGTGAACTTCACCAATTTTGGCCGTCCCACGTCGACACTTTACACCTTGGTACAATGGAAACCGGGGGAAGAATGGCAGATTAGCGATATTTATTGCGAGACGGATAATTGGTCCCTTGTGCAGACGATGCGCGAAATGGGCATTTCATATGCACCAAATGATGGTACTGAGACCACTTTGAACATGGCGGATGCCCAGATGGACGATCCTGATGAGCAGGTTGGCATGGAGCAAGGGGATTTGCCGGGCAATGGCCAACAGGGTGAGGGGAGCGATTTGCTCTTCATTCTCGATGGCTCCGGGTCCATGTGGGGGCAGATTGACGGGGTGGCGAAAATCACCACCGCCAAGCAGGCGCTCAAGGGCCTTGTTGGCGATTTGCCGTCCACCACCCGCGTGGGCTTGATGGCTTATGGCCATCGGCGCGAAGGCGATTGTGCTGACACAGAAATTTTGATGCCTGTTGCGGATCATGCTTCAGGCCAAATGGGCCCTGCTATTGATGGCGTAAGCCCGCGTGGCAAAACGCCGATTGCAGGTGCGTTGGCGGAGGCGGCCGGCGCTTTCCCAAGTGCAGATCGTCGGGCAAATATCTTGTTGATCTCAGATGGTTTGGAAACATGTGGCGGCGATCCATGTGCGGCGGCGGCTGATTTGGCGACGCAAGGCGTGGACACGCGGGTGCATGTGGTTGGCTTTGACCTGAGCGAGGAAGAAGGACAGGCGCTGCAATGTATCGCGGATAATGGCAATGGCAATTATTATGCTGCGGCCAATGCCGATGAGTTTGTGGATGCGGTGGAGCAAGCCGTTGCGGACACAGAGGCGCCAGCAGAACCGGAACCAGCGCCCGCGCCAGAACCTGAGCCTGTGGCCAACAAATATTTTGAAGAAAATTTTGATGGTCCGGCACTTGATGCGGCGTGGTCAATTGAGCAGGAATTGGCCGATGCCAAAGCCTTAAATGGGGCCGGGGAGATATTTGTCTCTGCCTTTGGCCGCAACAATTTCTACGATCATGCGGAGGCGCAAAATCGCTATATTTTGGATAAGCCTTTGCCGGAAGGTGATTTTGACCTGACGATGCAGGTGCGATTCCCCATTCAAACGGGCAGTGAACATGCTTGGCTATCGCTCTATGACAATGCGGCCAATCAGATTGGCGCATTGCTATGGGCCGAATGGAAAGGCTGCGGCCGGAGCATCAATCTCTCTTTGATCAAAGTGGCAGGTGCTGAGGGTGAAAAGCCGGAGAAAACGCAGTTCAAATCCGTGTTGTTTGATGGGCCAGTGATTGACAATATTTGCAGTGCCGGGCCACGCGCGGATGCGGACAAGATTTTGCAGATGTTGGCGGAAGAGGGGGCGAAGTTGACCCTTAAGCGACGCGGGCGGAAGCTAACGGCATCGGTTACGCTGAATGTGCCCGCCATGGGCGACAATCCGGCGCAAAGCGTGACAGTGGAAAGCGAAGAAATCACCAGCTTACGCCTTTCTGGCCAGCCAAGTTTCTTCCTTGGTCAATGGAATGGCGGTGCGCCGGGCGAAAGCCACTATTTCGTCGATCAATTTGCGATTGAGCAATTGCAATGACCCGGCTAATCCCGCTGATGTTCACCGCTCTGCTTGGCATGGGCCAAATGGCCCTTGCCCAAAGCGCAGAACATTTGCGATGCGCGGCGGGGTTTGGCTGCCAAGGTTTGGGAGTAGATGCCGGCGATGCCTTGGTGTTGTTGGGGGTGGAAACGCAAGATCAGGCAACCGATCTTTACATCCAGAAATATCCTGATCGTTATTTTGATGATGCATTTCCCGAACCCGGCGAGCCGGAAAATCCGGCCCAACTTGATAAGGATGGCGACAATAGCGCCATCCAGCTTTTCGACGGTGATGAGGCACCCACCAAGGAGATCGATTTGTTTGACGGTTCGGAAACGGGCCAGAAGGAAATTGATTTATTTGAACCTGACCAAACTGCCGCATCGGGTGATCATCCCGTCGAATTCACCAATCTCGAAGGCTATAGCGAAAAGCCTTGCGCAGGCTGGCTGATAAAGAACCCGAAATTTCCTCACGCACAGGCCGCTGGCGTTAGCGTTTGTCTGGATCAAAAGGGCTTTTCTTCAGAAAATTGCGGGTTGCCTGCGGCAAATCCCATTTGCGTTATTCAGCGCAAATCTAAGGCCGCATGTTTTGGCCTAACCACAACGTCCCGCGCCGTGAATATCGCTGCTGTATGCCAAGGCCAATGTACGGCATTTTCTTACATTGTTTGTCGATAATCTCACCCATTTGGGAGAGGCCAAATGCCTTTGTCGCCAATAGTTTGGTCTCAGTTCAGACCGGGGGCGGTTAGAGGAGAGACAAATGAAAAAATTGACACTGGGTGCGGCCTTTACAGCATTTTCCCTTTTGGGGTTTGCGGCGCCTTCCATTGCGGCAGATTGCGTTAAAAACTATGTGTTTAAAAACGTTACGGACACCGATATTCGGTTTAAAATTGAATCGCGCACCCGCGCGAATGCCACATGGTACTCAGGCGGCATCAAAGCGCCAATCACCTATGGCGGGCGTTTCGACACGATCAAGGCGGGCGAGCAAGTGAGTGGCACCATCACCTATAAAATTGTGGGGTGTAGCGTGAAGCGCAAAGTACGGATCAAACTGACTTGCAGAGATAGCTCAAACGGCAGATATGTTGGCAACCGCGTGATCAATGTGGCGCAGGGCAAAATGCATCGGGTTTATGATTTGAAATCAGACCTGCATTGCAACAATCGATAATTATTTGAGCCAGCCAATGGGGCCGGACATAAGCCGGGCGGAAAGTTCCGCCTGGCTGTGCACCCCAACTTTTTGAAAGCTCTTTTTCAAATGGCCGCGCACGGTGCTGACATAAATGCCCAATTGCTCGGCGATTTCATCCAAGCTTTGGCCCGCCGCCACGCCCAATGCGATCTCGGCTTCCTTACCCGTTAGGCCATAGGCCAATTCCGCCAACACTTTTTTATCGCTGCTGATCTCGCCAGATTCTGCCCCACTGCGGGCGATTAAAATGGAAGCAGGCTTTTTGCGCTGCAACCCGGTTTGATGCAGGGCAGGAGGGTAAAACTGAAAGCCGACAGGCTTTTCCTGAAAAATGATCACGCGATCCTTGCCCGCTTCTTCATCATTGGCAGAGGCCAATAATAGCCGCGTGGCCCGATGGTCATAACCATCCTGATTGCCTTGGGCCGCTAAATCAGGGAAGAGATGATTGAGCAGCGAACGATAGGTTTCGTTTGCGTGCAGCAGCTCGCCATCACGGTCTAAGATCGCCACGCCGATTTGCAGTTTTTCCACCACGGTTTGCAGCAAAATGCCCAAAGTGGCGTTCATCATCACTTGCTGGTTGAGGGTGAAGGCGCGCTCCCAATGGGGCATTAATTGGCTGATCCGCGCTTGCATATCTTCTTCTGACACATCACCTTCGAGCTCTGCATCATAGATCATGCGATAGATCACCTCGGTCCAGCGGCTTTCATCGTCAATCGCGTTGTAGCAAAGCTCCACCAACTCGCTGGCCCCTAGCTCTGTATTTTGTGCCGTGCCCATATGGGTGATCATGCTGCTGGCCAAATCGGCAACGGCCATTTCTTCATGGTCCGCCTGCGGTCGATGGGTGCCTTCGGCCCAATCCAACACCCGCTGACTGATCTGATATTTATCTTCTTCCAAAAACAGAGCGGAACGCGCACCATTCACACGCTCTGAGGCCACATCATCAATGCCGATTTGATGTAAAAACCGCTCGATCGGGGCGAGAAAACCGCCATCGCGCAACATGGCGTCTTCGCCGCCAAACATCATCAAACACCGTGTGCCCGGTTTCATCTTGGCGTCTTTCGGCCAGCGCCATGATGTGAGCATGCCTTCAAATATGTTCGACCAATAGGCGGGGGTCGGGATTGGCCAGCCATAAGGGTCGTTCACCACTTTTTGGATTAATGCACGGTCCGAACTCATCACGTCGGCCGGGTGGCTGCGGTCTTTCAAATGGCTGCCCAAGAAGGCATAAAGGTGATGCAGCGGTTGTTCGTCAGGCGCATCCGCATTTCGCATCCGCATTCGGGCCATGGCAAAGGCTTTGCCGAACAGGGCGAGCGTTTTTTGATTTGGCGGCGGCGAAATCAACACAATGTGTTTGGCGAGATCCGGCCAGTCTTTCATCACTTCAAGGGTGAGCAGGGCGGTGATGTTCGGCACCACCACCATGCGGTTTTCCCACGCAATTTGCTCGAAGCTCTTTTCTAAAAAATGGCGCATATCGGTGACCGCATCTTGCCAGCCGGTTTTGGCGGGTAAATGACCCAGAATTTGCGTATCGTCGGTGCTGCGGCCATGGCCGCGCACGTCGCCGGAAAAAACATGCCAGCCTTGGCGCTGAAACCCTTCAGCCAATGGCCCCAACATGCCCGAATGGGTGGGTTGAGAATGGCCCACAAATACAGCACGTTCTACGTTGCTGCCGCGGGCTTTCCACTGACGAAACATTAGGGTTGGCCCCGACTTTTGGGGCAAAAGACGATAATCCATACATGTCCTCCGGCGCCAATTTGGCATGAGTGACCTTTGGTTTGAAGAGGGCGCGCGAAATTAGTCGCAAAATTCACATTTGCAACCGCGCGTAAATCTGTGGTGAGGCTTATTCGATGTAGGGTTTGATGCCCAATTTGGCGCTTTCAAATTCGCGTGATAGCTCGCACAGCAATTCATCAATGCGGTCGGGCATGGCATTTTTGCCCACCAACTTATCCTGCGCCATGAAATACAGCACGTCATCATCCAGCACAAAACCCACCTTGTGATAGCGATGATTAAGCGCCAACATGGCGTCTTGAGTGGCGGGGGTTAAAATGCGCATCACTTCTAAATCGGGGGTCTGTTGCGCTTGACGTTGGTCCAAATAGCGCCCCGAAATTTTAAACCGATCATTGAATTCCATGCTTTCGGTTTTGATGTCGCGATCCAACGGCCCCTTATGCAGAATATTTTCGGGCTGGATCACCACGCGCACGCCAGTTTTACGGTCAATTTTGTAGGCGCCGAGTAGGCTGAAAAACTGGCCAAATCCCCCTTGGCCGCCAAAATTATCGCGGCGTAGCGCCGGATTTGCCGCTAAGCCCGCTTCCATTTGCATGGAACCGATGGCCAGCCAAAAGGGCAAATGGTCCTCGCGACTGTCGCCCCAAAACTCCCCGTCAAAATAAGCCCCAACATAAGCGCCCACTTGCACTTTGGTGAGTTCGGGCACTTCGGCCTCAATCTTTTCGGCCCGCTCGGACTTAGCAGATGTGGCCCGGCGATCAACACCATCGCTGGTGCTTGTCGCCACATAGTTTAGTCGCCGTTCCATTAATTTGGGCGTATAGCTCCAATTTTGGCTTTGTGCCGTTTTGACCCGCCTGATGGTTTTGCGGCCATGTTCATTTTCAAAATGATCGGCCAGCAAAAAGGCCCCCATAAAAACGGTGGCTGCCACCGTGCTGTAAATGGGGAAACTGCCCATCACCAAGCCCTCAATGATGACGCCAACAAAGCTGAGCGCAGCAGCGAGCGGCAAAATCCGCTTCAGCCACATGGGCAAAGCAATGCCTTGCTTGATCGTGGAAAGCTCGGGCGTTTCGATGCTGATTTGACCCTCAATCGGGTCCCAATGGGTGCGAGGTTCGTTCATGATTGGGCACCAGGCAGATCAATTTTGGGCATTTGAGCTGCTGATTTCGCGTCTTTGGCGCTGAGGCCAAAAAATGGGGCTTTCTCCAACCGCATTGTTTGCGCCACCCAATTTGATGGGATCGCATCCAATTGGGTATTAAACCGCTCAACATTACCATTATAGAGCCGTCGCGATGCTGCGATTTGATCTTCGGTTTCTTCCAACTGCTTTTGCAATTCAGAAATGTTTTGCGTGGCGGTGATTTCGGGGTGATCTTCGGCATAGGCAAAAAAGTCGCGCAAGCCTTGGGTTAGGCTTGCTTCTGCTAATTCGACCTTCTCAATTTCTTGGTCAAGCGCTGTCACTGCCTCTTGTCGGACCGCCAAGATTTGGTCGAACAAATTTTCTTCATGTTTGATGGCGCTGCGCACCGCATCCACCAAAGCAGGCACCAAGTCATGCCGCCGTTTCAATTGTATTTGAATGCCAGCATATGCGTTTGAAACCGCGTTTTTCGCGGCGGCAAGCCGATTTTGCAAATAGATATAGCCGCCAATCAGAATGACAATGCCAATGATGAGATTGGTCATAATTTCCCTTTATGCAAATGCCCCCGCGCTTTCTCCATGCCGCAGGTGAGGGGACTTGGCCTCCCCCAAATGGGGTGGATCGAAAAGTTTATTGGCATCAACCTGCCCAGATTTTGTCTGGGTTAGCGTTTGGGCTGGCTAGACGCACGTTCCTGTTTTCGCATAAGGTGGCGGCGATGGGGACAGGTTTGAATGAATAGTCAATTTTGGTTTGGGCTGATTTTGGCCGCGGCGTTGATTGGGCCATTGGCTTATGCCTTGCTGAGCGCACGGCAAATCAGCCGCAATGCCTATATTTTTAATGATGGCCAAAGCGGCTTTGCGGCCACCCTTGCAGGCGTTGTTTGCGGCAATATGGGTGTGGGCACTTTTGTGGCCATCATGTTGTTTTCGCAAGCCAGCCTAGTCATCGGCCTGTCGCTTGCGCTTGCCTATATGTTGGGTCTATTTCTTTGCGCATTCTTGGCGCCCTTTGTACAACGTTTCGCCCAACAATATGGTGCATCGGGCCTGGTGGACTTGATCGTGCTGGCGCACAATATCAAACATCCTTTTGGCGTGTGGTTACCGATTGCTTCGGTGTTTTTGTTGCGGGCCGCCGTGCAATTGTTGGCACTGGCCGCCTTGCTCAGCTCGATTTTCACCTTGAGCACGGGGCAAGCAATTTTGCTCTCCACATTGGTGACCGGAGGATACACCGCCTTTGGCGGTTATCGCGCGGCCACCCGTACAGATATTTTCCAAGCGCTATTGATCGTTGGCGGCATGGTCGCTTTGTTTCTGGCCAATTTTGGTGCCGTAACCACGCCGCAAGCGCCTTTTTGGGATTTGGGGCCCTATCGCTGGCCACTTCTGGTGGGCGTGTGGTTGTTTATCCCTGTCAGCGCCGTGTTAGCCGTGGACAATTGGCAGCGCATGGTGGTGGCGAAAGATTTGAATGTGGCCCGCTGGGGCTTTTTGATCGGCGCGCCGCTTTGCGGCATCTGCTATTTGATCATTTATTGGCTTGGGGTGAATTCCACACTCATCGGCGACATGAGCGGCACCTTGCGCGCGCTGATGCCGGAAAGTGCGCCCTGGTTGGCCGATATTTTGCTGATCGCGGTGATCATGTCCACCATCGACACTTTCATCATGCCCCTAATGAGCGGGGCCCAACGCAGCCAATTGCAAGTGCCGCAACTGCGCCTGCTGGTCGCTGCGCTGTTTGTGTTTATCGGCCTTCTGGCCTGGTTGTTGGGCGATATGCTGCAAAGCGTCATCGCCGCTTTCAGCGCCCTTGTCGCTTTCTTGCCCGCTGTGTGGGCCACGTTCTTTGTGCCGCACAAAATGCCCCGCACCATCGTCGCCTCACTCTGTTTAGGCGTTGTGTCCACATTTCTGTTCACCATGGTCGACGTAAATCTCGCCGCCTTTGTGGGCTTTGTGGTGGCAGGGTTGGTGGTGGGCATTGGCTGGCAGGCGGCAATTGCACAAACTAAACGATCTCGCGCGCCACAATACTAAAAATCATTTATAAACAAACAGTTGGCTATTATACAAACGTATGATAACTGGACGCCCACGCCGCTACGGGTGTGTTTGTGTTCAAGTCATTGCAAAAAGTTCAAAAAAATTTTGGATCCATGTCGAAAAATCAAAAGTGCAGACGTCCTTGGGGCATGAACCACTCATTTGAAAGGAAATATGATGGTGTTCTCAACTACCCCAATTTACGCGTTGATTGTTACTTTGATTTGGCTAGCCCTTTGGTTTCGTGTGACCTCGATGCGGTCAACACTTGGTCAGTCCATTGGTGATGGTGGCGATCAAGCTTTACTGCAGCGTATCCGCCAACATGGCAATTGTGCTGAATGGTCGGGCTTTATTCTGATTTTGATGATCCTTGCTGAAGGTATGGGCGCGCCAGCAATCTATCTTCACATTTCTGGTGTGCTTCTGGTTATTGGCCGTTTGGCGCACCCATTTGGGTTGAAGATCAACAATGCTGGGCACCCTCTAAGATATGTTGGTAATGGCACGAACATCCTTGCTGCTCTGAACGCCATGGTTTGCCTTGGCGTTAATTTGCTGGGCCTATAACAGAAGAAAATAAGAAAGTTCATTCCATGAAATATATGCTGTTGATCTACAACAACCCGCAACAAGAACCACAATATGGCACGCCAGAGTTTGATGAGATGATGGCCGGTTTCTTTGCCGCGAACGAGCAAATGAAGGCTGATGGTGTGTTGTGTGAAGGCGAAGGTTTGCAGGGCATTGAAGCCGCAACTTCGCTGCGCATCAAATCAGGAAAAGTTGAAACCATGGACGGGCCATTTGCCGAGACGCGCGAGCATTTGGGCGGCTATTATGTGGTTGATGTGCCTGATTTAGATGCGGCGCTGAAATATGCGGCTCTTATTCCCTCAGCACATTTTGGTACCATCGAAGTGCGCCCGCTCATGGATTACAACCCGGCGGGATAATTATATGAAAAATGTCGCCCCAAAAGCTATTGCCGTGCAAAAGGCCATCGATGAGGTCATGCGCCGCGATAAGGGGCGGCTTTTATCAGGCTTAATTTCTCGCTTTGATGATTTTCAGTTGGCAGAAGATGCGCTGCAGGATGCGGTGATTTCCGCGCTCGGCCATTGGGCGAGATCGGGTATTCCAAATGTACCAACCGCTTGGTTGATGAAGGTTGCGCTGAATAAGGGCATTGACCGTATACGTGCAAAATCGCGCGAAGCACAAAAAGCGGATAATTTAGGCCAGATCAGTCTCGACTATGCCGAGCCCGAAACGCCGGAGCAGATTCCGGACGAACGTCTCCGACTTATCTTTACCTGTTGCCACCCTGCATTAGAGGAAAAATCTAGGGTGGCGCTTACATTGCGCACCGTTTGCAATTTAACCACGCGCGAGATCGCAGCAGCTTTTTTAGACAATGAACAAACGATGGGCCAGCGGCTAACGCGGGCTAAGGCCAAGATTAAATCCAAGGGTATTGCCTATGCAATCCCTGATCGCGACCAATGGGCGGATCGCTTGGATACTGTGCTCTCGACACTCTATCTCATTTTCACAACGGGATATGTGAATGAGGAAGACCAAGCGAGAGACCTTTGCCGCGAAGGCATTTTTCTTTTGCGACTGTTGGCGCAGTTACAGCCGGAAGATCCTGAGATTGAGGGGGCGCTGGCGCTCATGTTGCTTACGCAAGCTCGCAAGCCTGCGCGAGTAGATGCCGAAGGTAGAAATGTACCGATCGAAGACCAAAATGATCGGCTTTGGCAAGCCGATCAGTTGAATGAAGGGCAGGCAATTTTACAGCAAGCGATTGCCCGGCAACATCCGGGACCATTCCAAATTAAGGCTGCCATTGCGGATTGCCATATGATGAGGCCAACACCAGATTGGGTGCAAATGTCACTGCTCTATCAGACGCTTTGGACATTCGAGCCCACGCCAATCGTTGCCCTAAACTGGGCGGTTGTTTTGGCTGAAATTGGCCATGTCGATATTGCGATGCAAAAGCTTGATCAGCTTGCAGAACAGCTAGAAGGCTTTCAGCCTTTGCACGCAGCGCGGGCCAATATGTTGGCTAAGCTAGGCCGTGTTGATGAAGCAAGAGCGTCATATGCTCAAGCCATTGCTCTGGCGCCAAACACGGCGTCACGCCTATTTCTTCAACACAAATATGAGTGCCTCCCTGGAGGCGAGCGCTAATTTTCGCGGCCTACGGCCGCGAGTTGCTTTGGAACAAAGCAGATCGAAATTTTTGCCATTCCGCGCCGATTCTGTGCTTAGGCTAGCATTTGTTGGTTCAATCAAACAGAGCAGGCGCCACAGATGGCGCCTGCAAATTTGTTATACCATGGCGAGGGCGAGGTAGATGGGCAGGCCGATGGTGAGGTTGAAGGGGAAGGTCACGCCGAGGGAAAGGGACAGATAGATCCCTGATTTTGATTGCGGCAGCGCAAGCCGCATGGCGGCGGGTACGGCGATGTAGGAGGCTGACGCGTTCAGCACCATGAAAAGGAATGTGCCGCCGGTGGATAGCCCAATCGGTTGGGCCACGATCCAACCGATCAAAGCACCGAGCAAGGGCATCAGCACACCAAACGCAAAAAGGCCCACAGAGAGATCGCCGCGATTTGAAAGCAAGCTCCGCCCAGCAGAAAGTCCCATATCCAGCAAGAAGAGGCAGAGGATGCCGGTGAAGGGCAGCACGATAAAGGGCTCGATTTGCGCCAAGCCGGGCTTGCCAGTGATTGCCCCGATCAGAAACGCGCCGACCAGCAACACAATGGAGCCATTGGCCAAAATATGCCGGGCTAGGCCCGTGTCCAGTTTGGTTTGGCTTTTGTCTCGCGCGGCGAGCCACAGGGCAGATATGATGGCGGGGGCCTCCATAATCGCAGCAACAGCCACCAGATAGCCTTCGCTTTCAATGCCACTGGTTTCCAATAGGCTGGCGGCGGTGACGAAGGTGACGATGGAAATTGAGCCATAATGCCCCGCCACAGCGGCAGCGTTGATCCGGTCCAGTTTGGTGATGGCGCGCAGCAGCGCATAGGCCAAAACGGGCAGCAAGAGGGACAAGAGCGCTCCGGCGGCCAAGCTGGCGAGCAATTGGCCAGAAATGCCGCTTTCTGCCACGCTCACGCCGCCCTTAAACCCAATGGACAAGAGCAAATAAATAGACATGACCTTTGCAGCACCCTCGGGAATAGATAAATCGCTGCGGGCAAAAGCGGCCACCAAGCCGAGCGCAAAAAACAAGATTGTGGGGGCCATCAAATTGCTGGCCAACATTTCAACGGAGATGGACATTAAAGCTCCTTTCAAGACGCTGCAGGACTAAACCGGCATTGCTCTTGACGGAGTTTGACTATAAATACAAATATATATAAACGTTAACATTCATAGGATGAAGCTATGATACGGCCAACCATCCGCCAGCTGGAATATATTGTGACGGTTGCCGATGTGGGCCGAATTGGCGCGGCGGCGGCCAAATTACATGTCAGTCAGCCAAGCCTTTCTGCGCAATTGGCAGAAGTGGAAGCTGATCTGGGCGTAGCGCTCTTTCACCGCGATCGGCGCGGGGCCACGCCAACCGAAGAGGGGCGCGAAATTGTGCGGCGGGCACGTTTGATTTTGCGCGATATGGCAGATTTGCGCGCAGCGGCCAGCGGCGGTGGCGCATTTGAGGGCCGGTTGCGACTCGGTGTTTTGCCGTCCATCAGCCCCTATCTGCTGCCCAATGTGGTCAAACGCTTGCATTCCGATTACCAAGATTTGCGGCTGGTGGTGCGCGAAGAAAGCACCCGAGATTTGGACGAAGGATTGCGGTCGGGACGGTTGGATATGATCATTTCAACGCCAGAAGATCATGCTTCTGGCTTGGCGACGCCCTTGTTTAAAGAGCATCTATGGGCTGCGTTGGCGCTTGATGATCCGCTGGCAAAAAGTAGCGCCCCTATCGGTTTGGAAAAGCTGGCCAATCGCACCTTTTTGACTTTAGGCCCGCAACACCGCCTGTCGCACATTGTGGCCGGATTGGCCGGGCAAGTTGGCGGCTATTTGTCGGACGAATATGAGGGCACCAGTTTGGACGCAATCCGCGCCATGGCTGCCGCGGGGGTTGGCGTGGCGCTTTTGCCCGAGATTTACACCAAGACAGAGGCGCAGCGCGGCACGGATGTGCAATTGCGGCGCGTAAAGGTGGATCGTGCTTTTCGCAATATTGCGCTGATCGAGCCGCACCGCAACACAGCCAGCCAAAAGGGCACCGTGTTGGCGCAGCTCTTATCGGATGAAGCCACGAAGTTGCTGACGCAAAAATTAGCCGGTTAAGCCTAGCTCCTGATCGCTGGCGAGGTGGTTATATTTATCCTTAGGTGGCCAAGGCCGCTCGCGCCAATCCGGCGTGAACACGAAGCTGGATTTTTCGCGACTTTCAAGCAAGGCACCATTGCCTGCGCCAAGCGCATAATCATAATACAGTTTCACAATCTCTTCGCGGCTCACTTGCTGGGTGGCTTCATGGGCAACGCAAGCATTGCGCCATTTCAACAGGCGCGCAAATTCGTCCGTCAGCGGAATGTCAAATTCCTCATAATAATCAAGGAACCAAAAGCGCATAAAGAGCGGGGTATAAACGGCTTCCGCCAGCCCAAACTCATCAAACAAATAGGTGTTGTTTGGGCTATGATGAGCGAGAAAATCATTCAAATTGCGGTAATGTTGAAGCATTTTATCGACATAGCCTTGCCGATCATTCGGCTTTTGATTCATCACCATCATATAGCCCGTCATGGTCAACGGACCTTCAAAGGCAATCAGCATATTTTCAACCGCATGACGCAGTGGATCTTGCTGCCGAATTTGGGTGTCCCCCACCACCTCATCAAGATAGCGCAGGATCACCAGGCTTTCTTTCAAAATGTCACCATTCGCCGTTTCTAAAACGGGGAGGGAGGTGGTGCCTCGGGTTTTGGCCAGCAATTCAGGGTCGCGCGGTTTGGTGATATCCACCACGTGAAATTCAACAGCATCTCGCTGACCTTTAAGGGTCAGCAAGATTTCAAGCCGTTGCGAAAAAGGACAAACGGGTATGTGATAAACTTTGATTTTTGGGCTCATTTGTCTGTCCTTTCGGTTGGCTATTGTTTCGCACCTACACCATGGCGCAGGATCATAAAGATGAACAGCCCCATTGTGGCGATCGTGACAACGGAACCCACCTTGGCCAATGTTTCACCCGCGCCACTGATGGCCATGGCGATGCCCGGCACCAACAGAATCACCGCCAAAAGGCTGATGCCCAAATGGATGGAGGCGAGTTTTGATTGGGCAGCGTCAGGCGTAAGCGCGTAATAAATGCCGTAAATTGTGAGCGTCACAAAACCGATCAAGTTCAAATGCCCATGGGCGGGCGACAGTGTGTGATCATGGGTGGCGGACATTTGAATGCCCCACGCCATGCCCGCCAACGCACAAAGCGCGCCTGCGGCAAAAAACCATTTTGATAAATCTCTCATTCTTCCTCCTCCATTTTCTGAACCAGAGCTCTCCCATTGCTCAATTGATAAAACTGGCGCTAAAATAAGCCAAATTGATTTTGCTTATTTAGGTTATTGATCACATGAATTTCGCGACTTTTGATCTGAACTTGATGCGGGTGTTGGACGCGCTGTTGCGCGAGCAATCCACAGTGAAGGCGGCACAAAAACTGAACTTGTCGCAATCCGCAGTGTCCAGTGCGCTTTCGCGCTTGCGCCACACGCTTGATGATCAATTGTTTATTCGCCGGGGCAACCGTTTGGTGCCCACCGACTATGCGCAAAAAATTGCGTTACCCTTGCGGGAGGAAATGGATCGGCTCGAGGCACTGTTCGCGCAGCCGAAATCTTTTGACCCAGCGGCAGAGCATGTGGACTTCCGTATTGCCGCATCTGATTTTTTCGCAGAACTTTTGATGCCAATCCTCGCCAACGACATGGCAAGCGCTGCACCAAACATCCAGCCCAAACTGATCGATTTGGTGCCCCATCGCTATGTTCAAACGGTGGAGCAGGGCAGTTCCGATTTGGCGTTAATCCCAGATGAGCCTGTGGGCAATTGGGCGGAGAAAGAGTTTCTGTTTCACTCAGCTTTTGCCGTGATCGCAAGACGAAATCATCCTGCGCTTCAAAAAGCCAACATCAAAGCAGGCGAAATGATGCCGCTGGATTTATTCTGCGGCCTGCGCCATGCGCTGTTTTCCCCAGAAGGCAACTCGTCCGCCATGGGCGATGCCGCTTTAGCAAAACTTGGCCGCACGCGAAAAGTGGGCATGACCTTGCAGGTGTTTTCAGGCGTCTGCCGGGTGGTAAGCGAAAGCGACATGATCGCGCTGATCCCCTGGCAGCTGGGCCAAAAATGGGCTGATCAAATGCAGCTCGATATCTTTGTGCCGCCCATGCATGTCCCCGTCGTTAAAATTGTCGGCGTCTGGCACAAACGTTCCACCAACAACCCCGCCCACCGCTGGGTCCGCGAGCAAATCTTTGATGAGATGAAAAAGCTGGATGCAATCCAACCCGATCTGTCGGCTTGGCCGCAGGCGAGGCAGTAGGCTATATTGCCTTCATGTTGACCCGCTGTGAAAGCTCCTCACGACTTTCCACCCGCTCGGAATAGCGGTCCACCAGATAGGCGGCAGTGCCGCGGGTGAGGAGGGTGAATTTCATCAATTCTTCCATCACGTCCACAACCCGATTGTAATAGGGGGAGGGGAACATGCGGCCCGTTTCGTCAAATTCATTGAAAGCTTTGGGAACCGAGGATTGGTTGGGGATGGTGATCATGCGCATCCATCGGCCCAGCACCCGCATTTGATTGACGGTGTTGAAACTCTGTGAGCCGCCGCAGACTTGCATCAATGCCAAAGTGCGGCCTTGGGTGGGGCGCACGCCACCAATGGGGGCGAGGGGGAGCCAGTCGATCTGTGTTTTCATCAGCCCGGTCATATTGCCGTGCCGTTCCGGCGAGCACCAGACCTGCGCTTCTGACCAGAGTGACAGCTCGCGCAGTTCTTGCACTTTTTCGTGCTCGACATTGTCTTCATCCACCAACGGCAGACCCTTGGGATTGAAGAGTTTCACCTCGGCGCCCAAAGCTTCCAAAATCCGCACGGCCTCTTCGGTTAAAAGCCGTGAGAAGGAGCGTTGGCGCAAGGAGCCATAGAGCATCAATACGCGTACCGGATGGGCGGGTTGCGCCGCGAACAATTGGCTGTGGTCAATCGGGTGCAACTGGTCGGCGATCAGATTGGGCATATCAAGATTTTTGTCCGTCATGGTTTTGCTATCCGGGGAAATGTTGCTTTGTACGGTTGGCCAAAGCCACCAGCGACAACATCACAGGCACTTCCACCAGCACGCCGACCACCGTTGCCAGCGCTGCGCCGGAATTGAGGCCAAACAAGCCGATCGCCACGGCCACCGCCAACTCAAAAAAGTTGGAGGTGCCGATCAGGGCGCAAGGGGCGGCAATGCGAAAGGGTACCTTCATTTTCCACGCGGCCAAATAGGCCAGAGCAAAAATGCCGTAGGATTGCAAAAGCAACGGAATGGCAATCAACAGGATCAGCAGCGGGTTGGCCAAAATGACATCGCCCTGAAAGCCGAACAACAGCACCACAGTGGCCAACAGCCCGGCGATGGAAGCGGGCTTGAGTTTGGCGGTGAACGCATCGACGGCGGCGACATTGTGGGCGCGGGCGATCAGCGCTTTACGGGTGAGATAACCCGCCACAAGCGGCACCAGCACATAAAGCACCACGCTCAACACCAGCGTGTCCCACGGCACGGGAATATTGGTGACGCCCAACAGCACCGCCACAATGGGGGCGTAGGCGAAGATCATGATCAGATCGTTGACGCTGACTTGCACCAGTGTGTAGTTCGCATCGCCTTTGGTGAGGTGTGACCACACAAACACCATGGCGGTGCAGGGGGCAGCGCCCAGCAAAATCAGCCCGGCTATATAGCTATCCGCTTCGGCAGGGGTGATGAAGGCGGCAAAAATATATTTGAAAAAGGCAACGCCTAAAATCGCCATGGTGAAGGGCTTGATCAGCCAGTTCACCACCAAGGTGATCGCTAGGCCTTTCGGTTCTTTCGCCACATCTTTGATGGAGCTGAAATCGACCGATACCATCATCGGATAGACCATCGCCCAAATCAAAATGGCCACAGGCAGATTGACCTTCGCGACTTCCAACTGTGCAAGAAATTGCACCAAACCGGGCATCACTTGACCAAGGCCAATGCCGGCGATGATGGCGAGGGCCACCCAGATGGAGAGATATTTTTCAAATGTACCAATGCCGCCGGGCACGGTGCTTTGATCTTGTGTAGACATCTAGGCCACCTCTTCCATTTGGCCGATGGCCATCATTTCTTGCTTTAGGGCAGTTGGATCGAGTTGATCGAATGGCAGTGCCAAGAAGCGCGAAATGCGCGCGTGCAATTGGGCATAGGCCATATCAAATGCGGCCTCCACTGCCTCTGGCGGCGCGGTGACGTCTGCCGGGTCAGGAATGCCCCAATGGGCTGTGGTTGGTTTGCCGGGCCAAATCGGGCAGGTTTCGCCCGCCGCATTGTCGCAAACGGTGATGATGTAATCGAGCGCTGGCGCGTCGGCTCCGGCAAACTCGTCCCAGCTTTTAGACCGGGCAAAGCCTGTGTTGATCTTATGCTTTTCGAGTGTTTTGAGCGCTTGCGGGTGTGGTTCGCCCTTGGGCTGTGATCCGGCGGAATAGGCAACGAAATCTGGGGCGCCAAGATGGTTGATCAGTCCTTCAGCCAAAATAGAACGGGCAGAATTGCCCGTGCACAGAATGAGAATGTGAGCAGCTTTACGCGTCATTACAATTGTCCGTTGAACAGGTGATTTGTTGAATAAAGGGCTGGCACAATTGCGGCTGGCCGCCGCAACAATCTTCCAGCAAAAAGGAAAGCATGGCGGTGACCCCGTCCATATCCGCATAATAGCGAATGGTGCGGCCTTCGCGCTTATTCTTCACCAAGCCTGCATTTAGCAACACAGAAAGATTGGCCGACATGGTGTTTTGTTTGACCTGCAGCTTTTCGCCAATTTCCCCGGCCATAAGACCGTCGTCGCCGGCCTTCACCAGCAGGCGGAACACTTCGAGCCGTGTGGCTTGGCTGAGGGCGGCGAATGCCTGGGTTGATTGTGATATATCCATATATCATGAATAATTGATATAATTGGATCGGTCAATCTGTTTTGTGGGTGTTTTGATTTTAAGATTTAATGGCTGGTCATGGGGTGGGAACTCACCCAAAGTTCCACGCTTTCCTCATCGCTCACGACCTTCGAAAAGTGCTTTTCACTGGTGTCGTGATGGATCGTGTCGCCGGGTTTCATTTCAAAAATCTTGTCGCCCAGATGATATTCCAGCTCGCCGGAAATCAAATAGCAAAACACTTCGCCTTTATGTTGCATCATCTCAGCCACATGCCCAGGCGGGCGGTGGATGATGCAGGGGTAAAAAAGCGCGCCGGAAAAGCCCGGCCCCAGCTTTTCATACCAGCGTCCATTTTCGCCCAAGCTGTAGCTTTGGCGGTGCTCAGCTTTGGTAAGCGGTTCAAACGGCTCACTCACATTCAGCAATTGCTCAATTGAGGTGTTGAGCACCCGAGCAATCCGCATGAATGAGGAGAGGGAAGGCGCACTGATGCCGCGCTCCACTTGCGAAATAAAACCAACTGTCAGCTCGGTTGCCTCTGCCACTTCCACAAGCGTTTTGCCCAGCGCTTTGCGCCGCCGCCTGATGGCAAAGCCAATTTCTTCATTGCTGGGTTCAGGGCGGGCATCTTGCACGGGACAGGCCTTTCAAACATCGGCGTAAATAAATCGATGCGCCAATGTGCATGGCTGCGCACGCAAACACAACCCCTTAAGTTTTACTAAAATAAATTTTAGCTTGACTAAATTATAATCAGATAGCAGTTTGGATTGGATACAATCTGCAATAGTGTAAAATTCATCTCTGAGGGAGGAAACTAGGATGAAAAAACTATTGATGGCGACTGTAGCTGCCGCCGCAATGTTTTCAGCAGTACCCAGCATGGCCATTGAACGCGGCGGGTCTTTGACCTTTGCGCGCTATGATGATTCCACGCTGATCGACCCGATTTACGCTGACCGCAATCCAGATATTTGGATGGTCACCAACCTTTACGACACCTTGTTGCGCACCGAGGCGGACGGCAAAACCGTAACCGCTGGCTTGGCCGAAAGCTATGATGTGGCCGAAGACGGGCAAAGCGTGACGCTGACCCTTCGTGATGGCATCAAGTTCTCTGATGGCACACCGATTGAGGGCAAAGATGTTGTCTTTTCGCTCACCCGTGCTTCGGATGCCGATCTCAGCCCATGGGCCGGATTGCTCAGCTCCATTGAAGAGGTGACCTCTGATGACAACCAAATCACCATCAGTCTGAACCAGCCAGACCCAACCATTGTGTTGATGTTGGCCACGTTCAACACGGCCATTGTTTCGGCTGATGCGTTTGAGGCGGCCAGCGGCGAAACGGATCAGGAAAAAGCCCAAAGCATCGCGATTGACGGCTTTGTCGGGTCCGGTCCCTTCATGATGAAATCCCATCAGCGCGGCACCTTGATGCAATTTGGCGCGAACCCGCATTATTGGCGCGATGGTGAAGACGGTGAGCCCTTGCCTTATATGGATGGCATCAACTTCCTTGTGATCCCTGATGATGCGACCCGCATTTTGAAGCTGCAGGCTGGTGAAGTCGATGCGGCTGAATTTATCCCGTTTGCCCGCGTTGGTGAATTGGAAGCGGATGAGAACATCAATATGGAGCTGTTCCCGTCCACCCGCATCATCTATTCACCGATCAATACCCGCGAAACCCGTGCCGACGGTTCTGCCAATCCGCTGGCAGATGTGATGCTGCGTCAGGCACTCAACTATGCCACCAATAAGGAAGCTTTGGTACAATTGGTGCTGCAAGGGGCGGGCAAGCCAGTTTCATCTGGCCTGATGGCGTCCACCACCCAATTGGCCACTGATAATGGCCCGATTTATCAATATGATTTGGACAAAGCCAAAGCTTTGATTGCCGAGGCGGGCGTGCCGGATGGCACCGAATTGACCCTGACCATTCTGGCAGGCTCGGCTGACGATGCAATCATTTTGAGCGCGTTGCAGCAAATGTGGTCACAGATCGGCATTGATTTGAATGTGGAACAGGTCGATGGGCCAACCCGGGGCGCGAAAAACCGCTCGGGCGAGTTTGACATCCACACCTATGGCTGGGTGAATGATGTGAACGACCCGGCGCAGGTAGCAGGCTGGTTGGGCTATTACCCAACGGCAAAAGCTGTGGGCACAGGCTGGAACAATGAAGAGTTCAACAGCCTTTATGAAGCCTCCAATGTGGAAATGGATCCAGCAAAACGCGCCGAGCAATATGCGCGGATGCAGGCGATCTACAATGAAGCAGCGCCATTGCTCTTTATGTATGAAACGCCATTTGCGGTCGCTTTGTCCGCTGATGTGCAGGGCTATGTGCAAACCCCATTGGGCAATAATGAGTTCGCGTCCACTTGGATCGAACGTTAGGGCCTCCTCCTATGGGTCTTTATCCACCTGACCCTAACCTTGGCATGTGGGCGCATTGGCGCTCACATGTCCTTTGAGAACAGCTATGTCGACCATTTCCTACTTCTTTTCGCGGTTGCTGCAAATCATCCCGACTTTTCTGATCGTGATGGTGATCATCTTTTTGCTGGTGCGCGCCTTGCCGGGCGACCCGGCCATTGCCATGGCCGATGCAAAAGCCACCGCCGAACAGCTTGAGCAAATCCGCCAGCGATTGGGATTAGACCAACCGCTTTGGGTGCAGTTTGGCATCTTTGTCAAAAATGTCTTCACTGGCAATTTGGGTGATTCCATCTTGCTGAAAGCGCCGGTCACTCAAGTGATTATTGAGCGTTTGCCCGCATCAGGATTCCTCACGCTTTATGCGGTGTTGTTTTCCTTGTTGATCGCCGGGCCGTTGGCCTTTGTCGCCGCGTTGAACCGCAACAGTTGGGTCGACACCAGCATTCGCTCCATCTTTCAGGTGGGGCTATCCACCCCGGTTTTTTATATTGGCTTGCTGTTGCTCACCTTTTTGGCCGCGCGCATGCGGTGGTTTCCAGTGGGCGGATATGGCACGACATTTCTTGAACATATGTATCATTTGCTTTTGCCCGCGCTCACCGTGGCGCTCTACACCTCGGCAATCATCATGCGCAATTTGCGTTCTTCGGTGATAGAAGTGGTGGATGCGGAATATGTGCAGTTCGCCCGCGCCAAAGGCTTGCCGGAGCGGATCATTCTGGGCCGCCATGTGTTGCGCAATGCACTGATCTCCACTGTCACCCTGTTGGGCCTATCCATCGGCAATTTGATGAGCGGCACCTTGGTGACCGAAACTGTGTTTGCGGTGCCCGGCGTAGGCCGTTTGATGCTCGATGCCATTTTTGCCCGCGACTATCCACTCATTCAGGGCCTCACGCTCACTTTCGCGGTGCTCGTCTCCATCATCTTTTTGCTCACGGATATGATCCAGGCTTGGCTCGATCCCAGATTGCGGGTGGCGTAAATGGTCAAAAAACTTCTTTTCCGCTTGCCGCGTAAATCGCAATTGGTGGCGCTTCAGCGCCCCAGCTTTTTGCTTGGCCTTTTTATTCTGATCAGCTCGATTTCGCTGGCGCTGTTTCCAGATCTGTTCGCGCCTTACGATCCGAATGTGTTTGATTACACGGCAATCAAGCAACCGCCTTCGGCGCTGCATTGTTTTGGCACCGACAATTTGGGGCGAGACACTTTTTCTCGGGTGATCTGGGCCTATTCGGTCAATATGCAAATGGCACTGTTCGCCACCATCTTTTGCTTGGCCATCGGCATTTTTGTTGGCGCGTTGGTGGGCTATTATGGCGGCGTGGCCGATATGATTTTTGGCCGCTGCGTCGATGCGATCATCACCTTTCCCTTTTTGGTGTTGGTGATCGCCGTGGTCGCCGTGTTGGGGCCGGGCCTCACCAATATGTATATCGCCATCACCCTTGTGGGTTGGGTTTATTATGCACGGCTGATGCGTGCCGAAATTATGGGCCAGATGGCAAATGACTATGCGGCGGCGGGCAAGGTGATGGGCTATTCCGATCGCCGCATTATTTTCCGCCATTTGCTGCCCAACGCCATCACCCCGGTGATTGTTTATTGGATGACCGATATGGCGCTGGCCATTTTGCTCGGCTCCTCTCTTGGCTATCTCGGTTTGGGCGCGCAACCGCCACAGGCTGAATGGGGCGTTCTGATTGCCGAAGGGCGCAATTTCATCACCACCGCATGGTGGCTCAGCCTGATGCCCGGCATTGCCATCGTGTTGACCGGGTTGGGCTTCTCACTGGTGGGTGACGGCATCACCGATCTGATGCGGCCACGGGGATAGGGGACAGATATGACACAATCAAATTCACCCCTTCTTTCGGTCAAAAATCTCAGCACGTCCTTCCATGTTGGTGGCCAAAAACTCCGTGCAGTCGATGAGGTTAGTTTTGATCTCGCGGCAGGCGAAGTGCTGGGCATTGTGGGCGAAAGTGGTTCGGGCAAATCCATCACCCTGCAGTCCATCATGGGGCTGGCACGGCGCTATGGCGAAGTGACGGGCGAAGTGATGTGGCAAGGCGAAAATCTGGTCACCAAGCCCGAAGCGCAAATGCGCAAAATTCGCGGCAAAGATATTGCGATGATTTTTCAGGAGCCAATGTCCTCGCTCAACCCATTGCTAACCGTGGGCGTGCAGATCAAAGAAAATTTGGTGGCCCATACCGAGCTGGACAAAAAAGCACGGCAGCATCGCGCCATCGAATTGTTGGAATTGGTGGGCATTCCCGATGCCTCGCGACGCTTGAATGATTATCCGCATCAATTTTCCGGCGGGATGCGCCAGCGGGTGATGATCGCCATTGCCTTGGCCTCATCACCAAAATTGCTGTTGGCGGATGAACCCACCACCGCGCTTGATGTGACCATTCAAAATCAAATTCTGAAGTTGATTTTGGACCTGTCGCAAGAACTGGGCATGTCGGTGATTTTGGTGACCCATGATCTGGGTGTCGCGGCACAAACCTGTGATCGGCTGGCGGTGATGTATGGCGGCAAGCTGGTGGAAAAGGGCAGCACCCGCGATGTGCTGCGCAACCCGTTGCATCGTTACACCATGGGCCTGCTGCAGTCGGTGCCAGAAAATGTCGAGCCGCGCACCCCGCTCTTTTCGTTGCCGGGCACGCCGCCCAGCCTGATGAACTTGCCAAAAGGCTGCGCCTTTGCCCCGCGCTGCGCCCATGCTGTGGACGCTTGCGCAACAACAAAGCCGCCGCTTGAAGGCACCCAGCATCAAGTCGCCTGTTTCAATCCCACCCAAGCGCCCGATGGGGCAGGGGGGCAATCATGACCCAAACGCTATCCACACCAGTTCTCAAAACTGAAAATATCGTGCTGCATTTTGCCAAAAATCGTTCCCTGGCAGATGTGGTGATGCGGCGGCCGCAGCAAAAAGTGAAGGCGCTCAATGGCGTCTCGCTGCGGTTGGAAAAAGGGGAGACGCTTGGCATTGTGGGCGAAAGCGGGTGTGGCAAATCCACCTTGGCGCGGGTGTTGGCCGGGCTTTATCAACCGCAGCAAGGTGAGATTGAGTTTTATGGCGAGACCATTCTCAATGCCAAAGGCAAGGCCCAGCGCGACTATAACCGCCGGGTACAGATGATCTTTCAAGATCCCTATTCTTCTTTGAACCCCCGGATGCGGGTGGGGGACATGTTGCGCGAGGCGTTGAGTGTCCACAAAATGCGCGCCGAACGCGACATCCCCGCCCGCATTGCCGAATTGCTGGAGCTGGTGCGCCTGCCGCAAGATGCAGCAGACAAATTTCCGCACGAATTTTCCGGTGGCCAGCGCCAGCGTATCGCCATCGCCCGCGCGCTGAGCGTTGAGCCGGAAGTGCTAATCGCCGACGAACTGGTTTCCGCCCTCGATGTGTCGGTGCAGGCGCAAGTGGTGAACTTGCTGCTTGGTTTACAGGAAGAATTGGGGCTGACCGTTTTGTTTGTGGCGCATGATTTGCGCTTGGTGCGACATGTGTCGCATCGGGTGGCGGTGATTTATCTCGGGTCCGTTGTAGAAATCGGCCCGGCGAAAGAATTGTTTGCCGCGCCGCGCCATCCTTATTCCGAAGCTTTGTTGAGTGCGGCCCCTTCGCTCGACCCAGACGATAAGGGCAACGCCATTCCCCTCAAAGGCGAATTGCCCAGCCCACTCAACATTCCCACCGGGTGCGCCTTTCATGGGCGCTGCCCTCTCGCAACAGATGTGTGCAAAACCACATTGCCGCTATTGAAGGGCGACCCGGCAAAGGGTCAAGTGGCGTGTCACCATCGTGATCCGATTGAATGAAAGTCTTCCCATGTTGAATAGCTCCCCCCAAGCGAAGCGCCTGAGCGATATTCGTGACGCACTGAAACGCCAAGATTTGGATGCGCTGATTGTACCGCGCTTTGATGCCCATATGGCTGAATATGTCGCCGATTGCGACAAGCGCCTCATGTGGGCCACAGGCTTTTCCGGCTCCGCAGGGTTGGCGCTGATCACGCAGGATCAGGCGATCCTGTTTGTGGACGGCCGCTACACGGTGCAGGTGCGCGAGCAATGTCCCGAGGGCTTGTTCTCTTATCGTCATTTGCATGACCAGCCGTTGGCCGATTGGCTCAAAACCACAGAGCAGCGCGGCCTGCGCATCGGCTTTGACCCCATGCATATCCCCGCCAGTTGGCATCAAGAACTGACCGAAGCGGCGGCAGAGTCGCACAATCATCTGATCGCCACGGAAGACAACATCATCGACCAGCTCTGGACTGATCGTCCCGCCGCCGTCGCTGACAAAGCGCGCCCATTTGGCGAACAAATGAGCGGCGAACACTCCGCCATCAAACGGCAACGCATTGCAGCGCATCTGGTGGCGCAAGACATTGATGTGCTGGTGGAAAATCAGCCGGACAATATTGCGTGGCTCCTGAACATTCGCGGCAGTGATATTGCCTATAACCCCTTTATCAATTCGTTCCTGACTTTGGATCGCGAAGGGGCTGTGCAATGGTTTGTCGATCCGCAAAAGGTGCCACAGGACTTGACTGACTTCGAACTGGATGGCGTTGAAATTTGCGCACCAGAACGGTTTTTGCCGGCCATTGCGAACCATACGGCCAGCGACAAAGTCTTAGGGTTTGATCCCTTGTTCACCCCCGTGGCTGTGCAATTCGCGGCGGGCGAGAGCAGCCAGATCAAACATGGCCGTAGCGCCATCACCCTGACCAAAGCGATCAAAAACGCCACCGAGCTGGGCGGGATGCGCGATTGTCACAAGCGCGATGGCATTGCCTGGACCGAGTTGGGCGCATGGTTGCACGCGAATGTCGCTGAACGCTTTGCAGCGGGGGATCCCGTCACCGAACTGGAGGTGACGCAAAAGATCGAACAGCTGCGTGCGCAACTGCCTGGCTTTGAACAACTCAGCTTTGATGTGATTTCCGGGGCTGGGCCGAACGGTGCCATGTGCCACTATAAAGTCACCAAACAATCCAATCGTGCGCTCGACCCAAATGAGATTTATTTGCACGATTCCGGCGGTCAATTTGCTGACGGCACAACCGACAGCACCCGCACCTATAATTTTAGTAAAACTTCGCCTGAGTTTTGCGAAAATTATACTGGAGTTTTACGTGGATTTTTGGCGCTGGCGACGCTCAAATTTCCGCAAAAATCTTTCGGCCATCACATCGACGCCATCGCCCGTGCGCCGCTCTGGTCAATCAAAAAAGACTATGATCACGGCACGGGCCACGGGGTCGGCCACAATCTTTCCGTCCACGAACAACCCCAACGCATCGGCCGCGCCTTCAACGATGTGGAATTGGTGCCCGGCATGGTGCTGAGCATCGAACCCGGTTACTACGTGGCCGGAGAATATGGCATCCGCATCGAAAACCTGTTTGAGATCATCGACTTAGGTGACGGTTTCTACGGCTTTGAGACCCTAAGCTACATGCCCATCGAAACCAGCGCCGTGTTGCCAGAACGTTTGACCGAGACCGAGCGCGACTGGCTAAACGCCTATCATCAAAAGTGTTTTGAGCTTTTGATAGATCAAGTCAGTGCGGACGCGCTTGATTATCTCAAACGCACCACACAGCCAATATAGTAAGAAGGCGGCCCAAGGCCGCCTTTGCTTTAGTCGCCAACGCGTTGCACGTCATAAGTGACATTCACTTTGCAATCGGCCATGCCCATTTGCTTGAGCGCGGCCATTGCTTCGGTGTCGCCCATCAACGTCCCCAGCTCCACCAATGTGGTGCCTTCAATTTTGGTGGGGGAGATCAATTGCATGGTCACGGTTGCGCCCACGCGGGTGCAGCTGCTGGTGTCAGCATTGGCGCAGCTTGAGCCATCAAAAATCTTGCCCTTATAGCTGTTCTCGCCTGTGCTTTCCCATGCCATGGGTGCGCCTTCTTCGTTGAAAATATTCATTGAATTCGGGTCAAATTTGCCGCCCCATTCGATGCGGCGTGTTTCGCCTTTCTGGGTGAAAGCACCATTATTTTGCAACATATTTTCCATCATGGGGTTGCAATCTTCCACGCTGCCACCTGTGGCATCGCCGCGCCACAATCCGTCTTGCGGCACAATCGGCGCCGCGTCTATGGCAGCGGCGCTGGTGAGTAGAATGAATGAGCAAAGGGCTGAAATTTTCATCTTCATCATCTTGGTTCCTATTCTGAGAATGTTGTGTCGTCGGCACTTGCAGTGACGATGAGCGGTTTGCGCACAAGCACAATGCGGCCATCGCGCCCTTCCAACACATAGCGCAACTCAAAGGTGCCTTCTTCAGTGGGGGCGGTAAGGCGGCCCACACCATTTTGGGCGTGTTCCGTATAGAAATAAGTGATCTCGCCGCTAAACTCTTCATAGCCGGGGGTCACAATATCGACCCAGTCGCCAGAGGTGTTTGGCGCGTTGAATTGCACTTCAAACTCATCGCCGGGTCTCACCTGCTCAGGCGCCACCAAATTTGCCGTTGTTGGCAAAACCGTGAGGGGCACGACCAAACCAACAGAGCGACCTTGCTCGCCTTGCACCACATAGCGCAGATCATATTCGCCCGGTGTAATAGGCATTTGCAATTGGGCCGGATTGCCATCGCGGGCCCAAGCATAGGTGACTTCACCATCGGTGCGGGTGGCCCCACGCTCTATCGTGTCGATATAATCATCGGCGTTGTTTGGCCCTTTCCATGTCACGTCGACCATCTCCCCCTGTTCGGCGGATTGTGGTGCGTCGAGCACAAATTCAGCTTCAGTTACGGTGATGGCGAGGGTGGCAATCGTGTCCCAGCCAGCGCGACCTGTCCAACGATAGCGCAAAATATAGTCGCCGGGCGTGGCGGGCATTTTGAACAATTGCGGATTGCCGTTGGCCGTATAGATAAAGTCGAGGCCAGCTTGTTCAGGCGTTTTGGCCGAGACAATGTCGATGAAATCATCTTCAGCATTTGGCCCGTCCCAACTTACTTCAATGGCTGTGGTGATCGGCGTGCTTTGCTTATCTACCGTTAGTTTCGCGGTAGGCAGATCAATTGGCTCAGGCTCAGCCAGCTCGGCTGTTTGCCCAACGGTTTGATTGAGTGCGGTGGTCAGGCCATCGGCGTCTTTCGCGGACACATATTGACCACCCGTATTTTGCGCCAAACAGGCAACTTGCGCGCCTTCTGCTTGGCTCAATCCAAAACCGATTACGTGCGCGGTGAAATCAATGCCTGCTTCCTCCAACTCGATGCCGAGGGCACAGGGGTCCGCTGCGCAGGTTTCTAGCCCGTCGGTCACAAGCACAACGGTCGCTGGCTCTTCAGAAAAGCGCAGCGCCTCGGCAGCTTGTCGCACCGCGGCGGAAAGCGGTGTTTTACCTTGGAACCGCATTTCATTGACGGCATCAATAATCGCTTCAGATTGGCCCAAGGCAGGTTGCACCAACACCTCAATGTCGCTGCAATCGCCCCGGCGACGGTGGCCATAGGCGACGAGGCCCAAAGCCCGGTCTGCTTCCAATTGCGGCAACAGATCGGCCACAGCTTCGCGTGCAATTTGCAGTTTTGGTACGCCCTCAATTTGCCCCCACATGGAGCCGGAACCGTCCATCACAATAATGGTGCGGCCCGCCTCTTGTGCAGACACAGCGGTAGCGCCCATTGCCAAGCTGGCAATGGTGATCATGGCAAGTTTTTTCATTTTTCCTCCCTAGGCGGGCTTGGTTGGTTCTGGTTGCGGGTCTTTCGGACCCATGCCAGCCCAGCCTGCGGCTTTATTGCCCAATTCTTTGAATTTCTTGGATGCGCCTTCCAAACGCTCTTCCCATTCAGGGTTCGGCACTTGCCCATCGGTGACCTTGAAAAAGGCTTGCAGCAAACAGGCGATGGCGAATGGTTCGATCAAGGCGGCTTTGACCGCCCATGCGAACAGAATGGCAAACACAATGCCACCAGCAGACCATGCGCCAGGCATTAAATAGACCACCAACCCGGCAGGGGCCAACATCACCAAAAACACAAGGAAGGACAGCAGATAAACAAACATGGTGACCCATGCAGCGTTGATCATCATTGGCTTTGCATTTTGTCCATAAAGCACCAATGCTTCGCGCGCGCCATGCCAAGGGTTTTCCGCATTTGTGCGTAAGATATGCGCCAAAACCACTTCGTCGAGCAGACCAACGGCCACTTTAAGATAAGCGCGCACCACGCCCATAATCCGGTCCAATCCTGGAATAGGCAGCAAAGACATCAGGCCTTGCAAAAGTCCGGTGATGGCGTTGATCACGCCTTTCACCAATTGGTCGATGCCGAACAA
Source organism: Maritalea sp. S77 (assembly GCF_049801075.1). Lineage (NCBI taxonomy): Bacteria > Pseudomonadati > Pseudomonadota > Alphaproteobacteria > Hyphomicrobiales > Devosiaceae > Maritalea > Maritalea sp. S77. The sequence continues at coordinate 98,076 of NZ_JBNAGG010000007.1, forward strand.
AATTGAGGCTTTGCCAAAGTGGTTTTTCACGATGGTTTGCGCGTAGGCGACCTGATTTTGTGGCAATTCGCGCCCGTCCAAAGCTTCGATCATCACCGCGATATGGCCAGCTTTGACCATATAGAGCGTATATTCACGCAGGAAAAAGATGATGCCTAAGGTGAGTGCCAAGCCGATGCCGCCACCCCAAAAAGTGGTGGTGCCTTGAAAATCGGCATCACCCATAAAGCCGACGCCATAGCCAATGCCCGCCCCGGTGCCGGTGATCAGCACGATAGAAACGGCGACAATAAAATAGACCGCCATCCGAAACAGCAAGAAGGGTGCGGTTTGCCGCATCAATCCCATCGACTTTGAAAAACTAAAATCCCACATCAAATCTCTCCTTTTGTCTTGCGCTAGCAGACAATAATTTTTTCCAACACTACCATTTGGTATAGATTATGAAAAATGGGGTCAGAACCCGCTTAAAATGCCTGCGCGCAATGCCTGTCGCAAAAGCAAATTGGCGTGGGTGAAGGGCATTGAATGGCCCGCATCTTCAACCAGATGCAATTGGGCTTGCGGCAATCTTTGAGCCATTTTTTCAACTGCCGCTTGCGCAACGGTTTGGCTTTGTTGCCCATGGAACAAATGCACGGGCAGGTCCAGATCATCCAGCCAATCCCACCAATCGAAATTGGTCAGGCGCATATCGTCAGTGAAGCCCAAGCCTTGTTGGGCGGTGACCAACGCAAAGCTTGTTTCAAGCGCCGCAAGATATTTGGCTTGGCTTAAGCGATCCCGGTCAAATTCTGCATCTGCAAATAATAATTGCGGGATGATGTCCACGCCCTTTTTCTGAATTTGACCAATGCCCACATTGACGATCCAGTGCATAAAGGCAGGCATTTTTTGTGCGGCCCAGGCGTTTACCCGGTGCAGCTTGGGCATATGTTCGGTGTCATCCATGCCACCCATGGGCGGGGTGGTGGCCCCGGAGATCAATGCCATGCTGTGCTGCGGGAATGTGCGGGCGAAGGCAAAGGCGAAATGGGTGCCAATATCTTGCCCCATAATCACTGCTTTTTTCCAACCCGCATGATCCATAGCGCGTTTGGCCTGACGCATCGCCCGGTCCACAGGGTCCATGTCTTTTTCCAATGGGTTGGCCCCATAGCCGGGGCGCTCAATCGCGATCACATCTAACCCCAGAATATGTGCCGCGGTGCGGCCAA
>NZ_JBNAGG010000008.1:0-18430 GCF_049801075.1 Maritalea sp. S77
CCAATGTCCTGTGTGGATGGCTCCGTAATTGCAAGTACTTTTTGTGACTTATTTCCGAGATCAGATACAGTCCTGTGTCCGGCCTATTGATGCAGGTTTATGCTGCTGGCCCTGATGATTTCCGCGAACCAAGTCCCATTCCGCTTGGCGGACTATTTATGTCCCCGGACATTGGCGGGGTGTCTTGGCTCTCCGGCTGGCCCGGATATTCATCACATCATACGTTCTTGCAAACTTATTCTCTTTTTAGGTTGTACTCATCTCCCTGTACGGTTCGCCATTGGTGAGCACCGCCCATGCTATGCGAGCTGTTTTGTTTGCCATAGCAACGGCCGCGAGCTTTACGGGCTTGCGCTCGAGCAGGCTGAGCATCCATGGATCAGCTCTTTCAGGTTTGGTTTTGGCAGCGCGCACGCGACTTGCCATGCCGTTGACCAAAAGCTTGCGTAGATATTGATTGCCCATGCGACTTATGCGCCCCAACACTTGTTTACCACCACTCGATTTGTTGAGTGGCGTCAGGCCGATCCAGGCAGCAAAGTCGCGAGCACTTCGAAACTGCCTTCCATTGCCGATGGTCGCAACGATGGCGGAGGCTGTTAGGGGCCCGATGCCGGGTATGGTTCGTAGTAGTTCAATGCGTTCATCCTGCTTGGCCTGCTCAGAGATGGTCTTGTCCAGCCTGGCGATGCGCAAATCAAGATCAATCAATTGATCGCACAGCAGCGCAATGACATCTTCAGCACTCTCGGGAATTTCCAAAAGTTCGCCAACCTGCATCTCGCGCGCAAGGCGGCGCAAATGATCAATGCCTCTGGGAATAATAATCCCAAACTCGGCGAGCAAACCACGGATCATGTTTACCAGCTGGGTGCGTTGATTGATCAGTGCCTGACGAACACTATGTTGGCTTAATATAGCTTGCTGGTCTTCTGTCTTGATGGCCACAAACCGCATGCTGGGACGTGTGACAGCCTCGCAGATAGCAGCAGCGTCTGCCGCATCCGATTTGCCGCGTTTAACATAGGCTTTTACGTAAGTGGCTGGCATCAATTTTACTTCATGACCCAGCGTCGTCAGCTCACGCGCCCAATAATGGCTCGATGCACAAGCCTCTATACCAATCAAGCAGGGGGCTAATTTTGCGAAGAAGGGCAGCATTTGGGCGCGACGTAAGGGTTTGTTGAAAGCGACCGATCCATCTTCATAAACGCCGTGGACCTGAATAACATTCTTGGCAAGATCAACGCCAATTGTGATAATCTGCATTTGTGGCTCCTATACTAGCAGTGATAACACCTGCCATTATGGCGCATTTAACGCCGGTGTGTAGGAGCCATCCACACCATCCGCTATTGGGATTACCGTGACCGTGAAACAAGTATCCTGCAGACCATAATTAATCCTGAGCAAAATTCGACAGTCTGGCTTAATCCATCTCTATTTCAGCGTGTACTCCTTTGGGAACTCAACATCTGTGCCTCCAATTTGAATAGAGCTTACGCCCTCACCTCAAACCATGCGTTCATGCCAGAAGCAGCATGTTCCAGCATATGGCAATGGAAAAGCCATTTACCCGGATTATCCGCTACAAATGCGATCCGAGTGGATTGCTGAGTGCCGATCAAGAAAGTGTCGCGCCATAAAGGATTAAATTCCACGCCACCTCCATCCCGATCTTCTACCAAGAAGTGATGCCCGTGCACATGCATCGCATGCATGAAGGCGGTTTCGTTGATCACGTTCAATTCAACAGTTTCGCCTTTATTCACGGAGAAGAGTGGCGTTTCAGCCAAGTTGGCGACATTATTAAACGCCCAAAATTGTTTGGTGCGTTGAAAATCACCTCGCTCCATTCTTTCGCCCTGATAGAAGATATCACCTAGCTGCCCCATAGCACCGCCGGTCATGCGCACATCAAGCTGGAAACGATCTGTTTTGGCTGGCAAAGGCAGCGCATTCGGCTTGGGCGGCACAAAGGGTGCGGGGCTTTCACATGCCTCGGCAATGTCGAAAAAACAAAATGGAAAAGGTTCGCGGGATAGTTCCTCCAAGGCAAAGCTTTCTTTTGGCTCTACTAGAAGGTCAACCCGCTGTGCAGGGCCCAGCAAAAGTGGCTTATACCCCAATTCAGTTGGGGCATTCGGCAAAGCTTGGCCATCAAAACCAATAATTTTCGCACCAAATCGGTCTGGATCGATTTCCATAATTCGGGAGTTGCTGGCGTTGATTAATCGCAATAGGTGCGGCATTCCCTCGCACAAGGAAAAGCGTGGAAGGCTTTCGCCGTTCACCGTGAGCCAGTTGCCCAGCCTTCCATCATGGCTCCAATCCATTGGCGCCCCTAAACTTGCTTCATCAAAGCGACCGGTTTCATCTAAACGCCAATCATCCAGGATCACCAAATGGTCCTGCGCTTCAGGCAAAATATCACCATCTGCGGGATCGATGATCAGCCCCCCATAAAGTCCACGCGCAACTTGTTCCCAACTTTTGTGGTGGGCGTGATACCAATAAGTGCCGGCATCAGGTGCGACGAATTCATACGTGAAGGTTTCGCCCGGCTGCACGGGATCTTGAGTGAGGCCCGAAACGCCATCCATCTTATTGGCGATGCGCAAACCGTGCCAGTGAATGGAAGTCGGTTCCGGCAAATTATTGGTGAAGTGAATAGTGATTTTTTCGCCTTGCTTAAAGCGTAATGTGGGGCCAGCTACGTGCCCATTATATCCCCACAGGGTTGAGGTTTGCGCCTCTGGCGCATGATGCAGCTTATGCATCAAGGGGGCTGCTTCCAATTCAATTTCTGTGCTCGTGGCGGCCCGCGCAAAAAGCGCTGGCTGCCCAATTGATATTGCTGTTGTCGCCCCCATCAATTTCAACATTTGACGTCTATTGAGCTGCATCGTCATTGGCTCCTAACAAATATGTGGCAATCGCATTTAGGTCTTGTCTTGATAAAAAGGAGGTGCCCTCACGCACCACTTCCGCCATGGAGCCGCCAAACACGTCTCCATCTGGTTTGATCCCGCTTTTTAGTGCATAGGCTAAGGATGATTGATCCCAACCATTTCCCTTCAGGGCTTGGGCGTGAATTGGCGGAGACTTGCCCCCGTCGGGCAACCTTTCTGCACCTTGAAGTTTAAAGCTTGCCTGCCGTGCTCCGGCAAAATTACGCGGTGTGTGGCATGCCCCGCAGTGGGCAGCACCTTCAACAATGTATTTGCCTCTATTCCATGCTTCGGATTTTGCGCTATCCGGTTCGAACGGTCTCAAATCTAAGTAGGCTGCCCGCCACAATTTTACACCCGCGCGAAAGTTGAACGGGAAGGCAAGCTGATGGTCATCTGAAGGAATCTCGACGGCCGGAACGGTCTGAAACGCAACCCATAGATCGGCGATGTCCTGATCAGTAAACTTGGCATAAAACGGATAAGGAAATGCAGGATAGTAAGGCTCGCCTTTGGGCGAAACACCTTGTCGAACCGCCTTGGCAAACATTTCGATTGTCCACTCACCCATGCCATGTTTGGCAGAAGTCGTAAGATTGGGTGAGTAAAATGTTCCAAAATCGGTGGCTAATTTAACGCCACCTGCAAGTGGTGCACCTCCGTTCGCTACGTCGGTATGGCACGCAATGCAGCCAGACATGCGCGCCAGATATGCACCTCGCTGAACATTTCCTTCCATAGATTTTAGTTCCGCGTCGTTGCCAATTGGCCAAATTGACAGGACAAGGACAGACGCAGCGACAATTGCCGCTGCACCCGCAAAAAACACGATAGTTTTTTTGCCCATTACTTCTCTGACCTATATTTCGTGTGACAGCTTGCACAGGTCTGCACCAGCATATTAAAAACACCGTCAACAGGCATTTTTGCCAAGGCATCAGGGCTCATCATGGTTTGATCACCCATCATTCCAGAACCGTTCATCATGTCTGAACTGCTCATCATTCCAGAACCACCCACCATATTTCGCTGGGTTGAATCCTCCATCATCGGGCCATTATCTGCTGCAACTTGCAATGCGATAGCATAAGTTTCGAGTTGCGATGCTAGCGTCTCAAAATTGGCACTATCGGTCCATATTGTACGTTTCGCTTCAGAAGGCGCTCCGTCGCTTCCTTTGGGAAACAAGCCCACCAATGCATCGCCCGCATGCGTTTCAATAGTTTGCCCATGCATCTTTACGGCTGCTGCGTCGTAATCCTCTTCTCCACGCATCATTGCGGAGAGAGATTTAACGGCATTGCCCATGGCCATCATGCCGTCCATGCGCTCTTTCACAACACCCGTTGCACCGCCATGCGCTAGTGCGGCCCCGGTGATCGCAAGCGAGATCACCGTACCAATCGTCAATTCTAATTTGCTCATTTTTTCCTCTAATGTTCGAAAAGCTGTTTATTGGCTTTCGATTAGAGGCGTGGTGGTGGTATTTCCTGAGCAATGTCACGCGCCATTAAAACTGGCAATTTTTGCTGAATAAAGGTGCTACCCAACGCAACGAAAAAGCTTGGAAAACCAATGTCACCAATGGCTATTTTAGCGCCACAATGTAGGCTTGAGCGATCATCGCAGCCAATTTTATAGCCAGTTTTGGCAGCATGTGCATGAGATGCTGGCGGGCTTGCCATTTGATGTTGGTGCTCACCGTAAACCAGCATAGACCCATTGGACGGCAAAGCTGTTGCAAGCGCAAGCATCAGTGCAAGCGCTAGAAAAAGCCCATTCACAAATCCAATTTTCTTCAGGTCCATTTTATTCAATGCCGTTTGCCACCTGTAACGCTCGAATATATTCAATGATAGATAAGACGTCTTTTTCGTCAACCGTTTCAATCGCTGGCATATTGCCAAATGGCCAATGATGTGCCCGAACGCCATTTTGTGCGGCAAGAACAAATGCAATATCAGCGTGGTGCGATGGTTTATAAATATCGTGGATAAGTGGTGGCGCAATGCCGTCACGCCCCGCAGCATTTTCGCCATGGCAAGCTGCACAATTCGCATCAAACAGCTCTTTGCCCACCATTTGCTGTTCGTCTAATCGGGGTGACTGCACCTCCACCATTGCATTGCCCGTCGAATTATTCGGCTGCATCCTGATATACGCAAATGCACCAATTGCAATGATGACAGCCAGCGCTATGAGCAGGGTATTTTTGTTCATTTTGGCTCGGTGTCTCTTCAATTGTCTGAAATATAACATCGCGTCTCAACCTGACTTATTCACCTTCCACCCAGTGGAAGGTCAAGAGTTGTCATTGTTTTTGCTCGGAATAAAGTGACGTAGGTTAGAGCCATAAACTTGACCTTCCCACTGCTGTAAGGGGCCAACTTAGCTTACTTACGATTGGTACAGATAAATTCGACGGTGAAGCTGAATCTTAGCAAATCAAAAAACAACAAAACCAGTGAAGTATAGTTTGAGGGCAGATTTAAGGATAATGGAGGAAAAAGTATGGAGCATGATCGCGAGCAAGGCAATTATCAGGCAGATTCAATTTCTTTGAGCGGCACAGTTGCCATGGGGACTGGTGTAATGATTGGCGCTGGCATATTTGCGCTAACAGGGCAGATGGCCGATCTTGCCGGAAACTTGTTTCCTCTTTCGTTTATCGTCGGCGCAATAGTGGCTTTTTTTAGCGCCTATGGCTACATTAAGATGTCCAACGCTTGGCCCTCGGCTGGCGGCATAGGGATGATCCTGCAGAAATGTTATGGGGCAGGCGGGCTGGCAGCTGGCGCAGCCTTACTTATGGCTTTAAGCATGGTTATTGCAGAGAGCTTGGTCGCACGCACTTTCGCAACATATGTGCTCCGTTTCTTTGATATTTCCGGCGGCATTTGGGTTCCTATTTTGGCGGTAAGTGTAATATTTTTTGCCTTCCTCGTTAACATTGCAGGCAATCGTTCGGTGGGATTGCTTTCAATCGTCATGGCAATATTTAAGATTTTTGGAATTGCGCTATTTGGTGTTGCCGCACTATGGGCAAGCGGATTTGATTTCTCCATTTCGGAGGGAGCAACCAAAACATCTGGATTCGGCTTTCTGGCGTCAGTTGCATTTAGTATTTTGGCTTTTAAGGGATTTACAACCATCACAAACAGTGGTGCGGAAGTTGAAAATCCGCATAAAAATGTAGGCCGGGCAATTGTTATCTCCATAGTGATTTGTATGGCGACTTACTTGCTAGTTGCATTTGGCGTTAATGCAAGTTTGCCTATCGACCAAATTATTACTGCAAAAGACTACGCTCTTGCGGAGGCCGCAGCGCCCGCTCTAGGGCAAATAGGCTTCACACTCACTATTCTTCTCGCCGCTGCCGCCACGCTTTCTGGCGTGATTGCTAGCATTTTTGCTGTTTCACGTATGTTGGCGATGCTAACAGACATGAAAATGATACCGCATAGTCATTTTGGAATGAGCGGACCGATACAGAGACATACCTTGGTTTATACCGTAGTTGTCGCGTCGTTCTTGGCGATTTTCTTCGATCTTAGCCGTATTGCTTCGCTAGGGGCATTTTTCTATCTTGTTATGGATATACTGGTTCACTGGGGTGTTTTTCATTATCGGAGGAATGAGATTGGTGCATCCCCTTATATTTTGGTCTGTGCCATTATTTTTGATGCCGTAGTCTTGCTGGCATTTACGATTGTTAAATTTGAAACTGATCCGACAATCGTGGTTATTGCAGGGGTTTCCATCGCAGCAGTATTTGCATTTGAGCGTTTCTACCTTGGAAAATGGATTGTAGATCCCGACGAACATCACGATCACCCAATACATTGAGGGCCGGTAGGTGAGGCTGCAACTGTTAAAACCCACTTGGACATCTTCTCGCCAATATTTGGTCAAAAAATTTGAACGCCGCGCCAGCGAATACATATTGTAAGCTGAGATGAGCGAGTGCAGGAGCCAACTCAATCCGTTTCAGAGCAATACTGTCTATCTAGCTCAGTTTTGAAGATTTTAAATGGAGAATGACCAATGTCAGCTTTTGGGATTTCTGCGCACGCATATACATCTTTATAATTGGTGATGTGTTGATGTTTAGCATTGTTGCTGCCCGCATTTGCCCCAAGAGCCACCTTCCAGCAACTTACTTCGGACGTGAAACAGAGTTTCGAACGACGAGACTTGGCTGATGGATGTATGTTCTTGATGATTTGGCGCTTTGGTCAGTTATTCTGCTCAGAGCAAAATCACATATATGTCGACCAATCTCTTTTGCCGAAAAGCTTACCGCTGTAATCCCGCCAGTTACAAATGGTAAAAAACTGGCATCACCAAATGAAATTATTGAAACGTCGTTTGGAATTTTGAGGTTTAACTCTTCAAGTGCCTGCACTGCTCCCAATGCAAGAAAATAGTTGGAGGCGAAAATGGCGGTTGGCTTATTCTCACCTTTGTACAGATCAAGTGTACCTATATAACCATGGTGGGTATGCCATCCATTTCCAGCTGCATTGTGTGCGGAAATTTCAGTCAATTCAGCACTTGCAAGTGCCTCATCATATCCTCTTTTACGATCAATAGCGGTGCTATCGTTCAGGTCACCCGTTAATATAGCGATATTAGTGTGCCCCATTTCGATCATATATTTGACAGCATGTTTTGAAGCTTTTCGATCATCGATAAGCACGCGGTCGACGTTCATGCCTTGAATATCGTTACTATACAAAATCAATGGCACATCAATATCTTGCAAAATATCCATCGATTTGAAAAAGCCAAGGTCGCCAGATGCAATAATTGCATCCACCTTTTGAGCTTTAAAATATTCAAGTGCGCCTTTTAGAAAAGAGCCTTGATCACCGTGAGAGAACGGCAAAACAACGTAACCCTTTGGCGTGAATTGGTTGACGATTTCTTCAAGAACACCGGTGTGGAATTCATCAAATGATGGCAACAGAAATCCAATGAAGCCCGAACTTTTGCGTCGAATGTTTGCCGCCGAAGTGTTTCGGCTATATGAAAGTTTTTCGATGGCCGCCGCGATGCTTTCTCGGTTTTTCTTTCGAAGCTGTTCTCCATTTAGATAACGGGAGACACTTCCGACCGATACGCCTGCTAGGTCTGCGACATCTAAAATGGTCGGTGCTTTGTTTTTGCGGTTGCTCAAGTGAACTCCAAATTTTGAAAATCAAATTCTGACGCCATATCGCACACCTTATTGGATTTAAGGTCAATGTGATAAACTTTGCTGAGATACTTCACATAAACTTTTTGATCAATTTGGCTAGTGAATTGAGCTGATGTGAGCTGTCCACGCTGCCACTCAATTGTGAGTGCCACCCGGTTTCGCAATTTTAGGTCTTTGACTTTTCCTGTTTTCCAATGGGCAGGTAGCGCAGGCAGCAGGTGAACAAAGTCATCCTTATCTTGAACAAATAGCTCAATCACCGTGGCCACAAACCCCATGTTTGCCTCGATGCAGAAAGGAGGGCAGGCCATCAACATGTTGGGATAAATGCCTCCGCCATCATCGGCAGTTGTATCTACATGCGAGGGAACAGGCTCAAACAGCCGATCTAAAAATTCAAACGATTTCTCTCCATCACGCAAACGCGCATAAGTACGTGCTTTCCAAACAAGTGACCAGCCGGTTCCCGATGGACCGCGAAATTCCAAGAATCTTTTCATTGAGGTGCAGAGATCAGGTTGATTTTCAACCGTCACATCTGTTCCTGGGCAAAGGCCAAAAACGGGAGAAATATGTCGGTGTGGATGTTCAGCCTCTGGATAGTCTTTGTCAAATTCTAGGATTCGACCATCCTCGCTAATTTTTGGTTCAGGTAGCCGCGCAAGTTTTATGCGTAAATCGTTGATTAGATCCGATTTACCTTTTCCAATAATGTCAGCGGCCGAAATGGTGTAACTAAAAAGCTGCTTCGCGATTGCAATATCCATGGTCGTACCACGCGACAAGGCCCCAACAGTGCCATCTCCCCTCAAAAATGTATTTTCTGGAGATGTTGATGGGATTGTCGTGAGCTGGTCCGGATGCGCAGGATCATCAACCAACCAACTCGCAATAAAACTAGCGGCGCCTGACAAAATTGGAAACGCGCGATTTCGCAAAAAATTGATATCTTGATTGTACTGGAAATGTTCAAAAGTGTGCAATGCCAACCACGCACCACCGAACGGCCAGAAACCCCACTTCAAGCAATTTTCAATCGGGCCTTGTGGCAAGGCGCCAACTGGCGTGGTTTGACGATGAAAATCGACCTGATGATGGGCAACCCACCCACTTAAGCCATATTGAATTTTGGCTGTATTTCGACCTCTTTTCGCAAGCTCCTCAATAAAGTCGATAAGAGGTTCGTGACACTCGGATAAACCGCACATTTCCGCAGGCCAATAATTCATTTGGGTGTTGATGTTTATGGTATAGTTAGACCACCAAGCGGGATCTACAGCTTCACTCCATACGCCTTTCAAATTTGCAGGCTGCGTGCCCGGTCGACTGCTGGAAATCAAAAGATAGCGCCCATAATCGAACGCGGTCTTTGCCAAATTTGCGCTAAGATTGTGCGTGCACCCATCAATAGATTGTTGGCACGAGTTGTCGCCAGCTAGTTGCAGCTCGACAGAATTGAAAAGTCGGCCAAAGTCTTCCACATGCTTTTCGTGAAGTTGTGCAAGATCGCGTTCTGCCGCATCAAGATCATCAATACAATGTTCCATTGCATCGGTAGAATGGCGGTTGGTACGTGTGGCAATTAGAATGGTGAGCTTTGAGAAACCGGCTACACAGGTTTCGCCAAGATGAATTGAAATTTTGCCGTCTGTTATAATGCGCGCGACGCAATAAAACTGGTTTTTTTCAAACTCATCATATTCGACATAGTTTTCTTCTGTCGCAAGATTATCAACTTCATCCCATCGCACATTCGAAGGCACGAGACCTTTTAAGATGATATCCTTGCCAACGGCCTCGCTGACACTTTGAAGTTTGGATGTTAGGCCCACTAAAACTTTGCATTCTTTGGGGCCATCCGTTCGTGCGATATCGACGGCGAGAACGCGATGTGGATAGGAGCCGTAATAATTTGAAACAATGTGGCCATAGCTGGTCTTTGCATCAACTGACGCAGTTGCGGTTGCAATATCCAATTCGCGTTTATATTCGTTTGTGTGCAAATCTTCCGGCCAATGGATAAACAATTCACCGACGGGCAGGTAAGGCTGATTGAAGGCTGTGAGGAAGTTTTCAGCGATAAGGGTTTCCGCTTCCGACTCCTGGTTCTCCAACATTAAATTTCGTGCCCGTTCAATAATCTGCGGGCCATCTGAAATAGGATTTGGTGCCGTTTCCCCAGCCCAGAGTGTATCTTCATTCAACGAAATCTTCTCATTGGGGAATTGGCCATACACCATGCCCCCTTGATGGCCGTTGCCGATGGGGAGCGCCTCATTGAAATTTTCCGCAGCACGGTCAAAGCGCAACTTTCCCGGCTGCGCGGCCACATCTGAAAGTATCCGGTTCATAAATTATTCTTTCACGCCACCAGCTGTTAAGCCGTTTGTGATAAATCGAAGCCCGAAGGCGATGATAATAAGTGCTGGCACGCCGAGGAGCACGAGACTCGCGTTATAGCGGCCAATGTCGTCTGGTGTTGCGCCGAGATATTCCTGAAAACGTTGAACGGCTTGTGCGGCAGTGGTCATTTCTTTTCCGGTCAAAAACAATGAAGGGAAAAGGAAGTCCTGCATCGACCACATCATCGATAACGCGCCAATATTCACGAGTGCCGGTTTGCATAGCGGCATGAATATTGTGAAAAATGTCCGAATATGACCTGCGCCATCAATGGCCGCAGCTTCGATAAATGAGCGCGGTAGTCCTTCGGCAAAATTACGAACCAACAATACGCCGAAAGGCAGTGTGAGCGCTGCTTCAGGAAGTGCTACAGCAAATATATTGTCCCGCAAACCGAGCTCTCGGTTTATGAAAAAGAGTGGCACTAGCAAAGAAGTGGCTGGAACAGCCAAGAACATCAGGACAATGAAGTAAAAGACTTCTTTGCCACGGAACTCTAAGAAGGCAAATCCATAGCCTGCAAGCGCAGAAACTAAAGTCACAATGGTTGCGTGAACTAGTGCGATGGCCAACGAATTGACGTAAGTGCGCCAAAGGAAGATTCCGCCAATATCACCGAAAATCACGTCGATATAATTCTGGATACCGTTGAAGGCAAAGCCCCGAATGACAGCATTTACAATTGGAATCGACCAAATCAAAGCCAAGATGACGAGGAACGCACTCATGATGATACGTTCATATTTTCTTCTGTGCAGGAAATCTGGATGTGCAGTTGATGTCACGCTTTGCCTACTTCCGAAGTTGAATGAGTGAGATTAAGAGTGCAGCGAGCATGGCAATAAGCGCAGCAGCGGAGCCATATCCGACATTTGAACCTGAAGTGGAGAAGCCATAAACATATGTGCCAGTTATTTCCGTCACGCCGCCAGGCCCGCCTCCGGTTGAGAAAAATACAATGTCGAATGCGCGGAACGAGGTGAGCAACGTCGATATGATGATCGTACGGTGTGTCCCCTTCATCAGTGGAAACAAAATCTCCCACATTAGCCGCGGGGTTTTAGCACCATCTAAAATTGCAGCCTCAATCAATGACGTATTGATGGTAGAAAGATTGGCCACATAATACATGATTGGGAGGCCAATCAGATAGACAAACAAAATGCAGACGACACCAATCGCGAGATTGGGCTCAATCAACCAATTCAATGCAAATGCGTCCAAACCAATTGCGCGAAGTGTCTCATTGAGCGCTCCCATACGTGCTTCCAGCGATGTACGAAATACCGTAGCTATGAGGGCTAGCGGCATAAGTGTGGGGAGCAAAAAGATCGTATAAAGCATCGAGCGTCCGCGAGTGCCACTAGAGATTAGCACCGCAATGAGAAAGCCGATTGTCAGCCCGGCTCCAATCGCCACGCCCGCGAAAAGAAAGTTATTTTTCAGTGCGATCAAAAACCGCGGGTCAGTTAGCAATAACTCGAAGTTTCTTAAGCCAACCCATTTGCCATTGACTAGGGCGATCGAGACTTTTTGCAGGCTGGTGTAGACGAGAAAGCCAGTACTAAATAAATAATAGATCGCATAAATCACAAGCAATGGCCCAAAGAAGAAAAAGAACTCTTTGGCGGACATTTTTGTGAGCAAATTCTGCGGCTTCTTCATCGTTAAACCTTTCCAACAGGGTGGGAGCCATCTTGCCGATTTTGGGAGGCCGGCAAGATGGCGCAGTGGATTTACTCGGCGTTTGAGTATCGGCCACTTTCCCATTCACGTTGCAAATATTTCACCTGTTCTGAGTAATCGGTCTCGCCGATAATTGATGCAACAATAGTGTCACCAACTACATTGGAGAAATCGGAGACATTGTTTCGATGGCTTCCTGGATTCAGGAGCAAGTGCGAAATTTCATTGTAACCGCGACGAGCTTCATCAGTGCTGAAGATATCGTCGGCAAGCTCAAATCCAACTTTGGAAGGTACAACAAACAAGGTGTCGCTCCACGCATCGACGCCGTTGCCCGCGACCACATATTCAACAAACTTGGTTGCGAGTTCTTTGTGGTCCGAGGCATTTGGAACGGCAAGACCAACTTCGATAAATGCTCGAACAGAATGCTCTGTATTTGGCTCAATAGTCGGCAAAGCTGAAGCGCTCACATTTTCAAGTTTAACGCCATTCGCCTCGCGGAATGGTGCTGAAAGCACGCCGCTTTCCCACGATCCTTGTAAAAACATAACCGCTTGACCCTGCTGGAAAAGTTCAACTGACCGTCCGTAATCCAAATCCAAGGTGTCTTTGGAGAAGATACCATCTTTATAAAGGTCAACAAGCGCGCCAAATGCAGTTAAATAAGTCGTGTCATCCCAACGACCGCCCTCGTTATAGCGAACGGAGTTGAAAAAGCCTGGGCTGACCTGCTCTGCGATCGTTGTGCTGATTTCGTCCAAAAACCAACCTGCGCCGGTGAACGATACAGGAACCAAGTCAGGGCGTTTAGCTGTCGTCACTTCAACAAGGTTTTGCAAATCTGCTCGATCTCTCGGAATCGCCAATCCCAATTCATTCATCAAATCCATGTTGTAATACGCAACAACTGAGCCCAAAACGCCCATCGGCGCGATATATAGCTCTCTATCGCTAGCCAGCGTTTTGCCTTGACCGATTGCGCTTTCGCTAAGCAAATCTGTAATTGGCATCGAACCATATTCATCAAATAGCGGTTCAATCGGCGCCAACTGATCTTTCACCAACTCCACCATTGTGCTGGTTTGAACCGCGACGATGTCTAATTCGTCGCCACTTGCTAGCGCCAACGGCAGGCGATCTTGGTAAGCACCAGATTCAAACAACTGCAGCTCAACCTCGACGCCAAGGTTCTCCTGTTCAAAACCATCAATTATTTTGTTAAGCACCGGTTCGCTTGGATGCCATGTCCAAAATTTTAGCGTTGTTTCTTGAGCGCTAGCACCAGAAATGCTCGCGACAATAAGGGCCGATGCAATTGCAAAGTTCCTAAGTTTCATTTTTTCCTCCTCACTATGTGCAGAGCACGGCGCACTATTGCACCGAAATCCTCTGCCCAGTCTCCCTGTTAAAGAAATGAACGTCCTTTGGTTGGATCGAAGTTGTGACATGTGCACCCTTCAAGGAAGTTTGATCGCCGCTTATCTTGGCGACTAAGCGCACTTCAACTCCATCAACGGAGTTATGAATAAGGTGGCACAGACTTTCACTGCCGAGCATCTCGACTTGTTCAACAACTGTTGGCAATTGAATCTCAGCATTGTCTTGTTCAACTTCCCCAAGAAGCTTAATAACCTCTGGACGGAACCCCAAAGTCACGTTTTCTTCGCCCTCACTCTCACCAAAAATTTGGCGTGAAATCATGCTGCAGGTGCCTGTGTCATCAACAATATTCATCGCTGGATTGCCGATGAAACGTGCAACAAATAGGTTTTCAGGGTACGCGTAAATCTGCTTAGGTGTGCCGACTTGTTGAACGCGTCCTTTATTCAACAAAACGACCGTATCAGCCATCGTCATTGCTTCAATTTGATCATGCGTAACGTAAAGCGTTGTTACTTTTAACTTCTCATGCAGCGCCTTGATGTCTTTGCGCATTTGCTGGCGCAATCTTGCGTCCAAATTTGAGAGAGGTTCATCCATCAGAAATAAGCTAGGGTCCCGAACCAAGGCGCGCCCCATAGCAACACGCTGCCTTTGTCCACCAGAAAGCTGCGCTGGCTTGCGATCTAACAGATCTTGAAGCTCAAGCAGACTGGCAACTTCGTTTACCTTTGCGGCGCGCGCAGCTTTGGAAATTCCCGCAAGCTTAAGCGGATATGCGATGTTTTCGGCAATCGACATATGTGGATAAAGAGCATAATTTTGGAAAACCATTGCAATGTTTCGGTCGCGCGGGTGCGTCTCGTTTGCACGGACTTCCGCAATCGTCAATTCGCCATCAGAGATGGTTTCTAAGCCCGCGATCATTCGTAGTAGCGTTGACTTGCCGCAACCCGAGGGCCCAAGCAACACTAAGAAGTCCCCCTCCGGTACTGACAAAGAAATGCTGTCTATAACTGTCAAGTCACCAAAAGACTTTGAAACAGAGTCCAACTTAACCTGGCTGCTGGTCATCTTTCCCTCCCGTGCTTTCGTGAACGTTAGCAAGCAAACCTCGAGCTGTCTACAATTAAATTGAAATGTTTCAATTTTGACTGTTAAGAAATCAGGTGACGCTAAGTAGCAGCAAAATCGCGTTCAGATTTTATAGAGTTGTTTTAGAGGGAAGGTTTGAATTCCATTTTGCGGACCCCGTCATACAACAAAGCGTATGCTAAGGTTGAGGGGCATCAAATCGTAATTCAACTGGGGGAGTTGGTATGAGAAATGCCCGATGTAACGTAAGCTTTTAATAGCCAAGGCATACGCTTCGTGCATGGCACTGAACGTCCGCTTTCGGGATTGTTGTGCCAAAGACAGAGTCCCGGTGCTAAATGATAGCTTTGAGCCCATCGTCGCATTCCCACGAGCGGGAGCAGCTGGTCTTTAGTTGCATTCGATCTTGTGAGTTATCGAATAAGTTCTTTTTCCGCCAATGCTTTGAAGCTGAACCGTGGCTCCACCATTATCGGTGTCGAAACGGGCATCGATCGTTGATATGATTCCTGTGCCGGAAGGCCAACTAAGAAGCTGAATGTCGGGTTTGCCAAAATTTAAGCTGCATCTTAAAAACGAGGGCCGTAAACTCCTATAGGTCGCCCTCCAAACGTTCCGAGACTGAAGCAACTATTTCGTTGCAAACAAACAGGGATAGGTTCGTATCCTCAATAACCCACTGTCCCGGCAAGTTGTCCGAAAGAGGCACGAGTTTCCAATCCTGTTCAAGCGCGTGCTGTTGCGCCGCTTCAAACGAGCCTCCCAGCATGAAGCCTCCGAGTTCCTGTTGATCGGCGGCATTGGCGACAGAGGCGGCAAACAGGCTGAAGGTGACTAAAAAGTAGAATTTTCGGGGAAGGATCATTTTAGCTTGCCTCGGTTGATTAGTTGATTGTCGCAGAAACGATCCTGAAGCCAAAGTTAGGTTTGTCCGCAATGCCGACGATTGTTGTGAGAGGTGAACCAACCGATCGTTGCAACACACTGAGCAAGTTTTACAGTGGGTAATTTCATTTGTTCTGCCTTGGCAAAGCTGGGCGCCTGTGAGATGATTTCTGGGGATGGCCTTCTTGTGACGGAAGCGCAGAATTGGGATCAAGTTTTTCGTGGTTTTGGAATGAAAAAATATTTGAAGATATTCATCATATACTTCCTAGCTTTGTTTATGTACGGGTGTGACTACAAGATTTTTTCGACCGACGAGCCTTACTTTGAAGATGACAATCCCCATGCTATTCCGCTTTTTGGCGAAAGGGCGTGGGTATCGTTAATCAATATCTATGGAGCTACGAACCCGGATGGAAAGCCAAATGTCGCGGAGTTCATGGAGTTCAATCTAAAGCCGGGGCATGCGGTTACCTATGAGAGCGAACAATATGATGACGTGATGTTTATTAGCTCGTCAGCTGACGGAATTCTGGACGACGAGGGATACTATGCAAGCTACATTCTGCAAGCCACTGACAAACAGCAGGCGAAGACATTTTACGTAACGGTCGCGTACAGGTATTCCCAGAACAAGGAAGTTCTCTTCTCGGATGTAAAGCATCTTTACGATTTACGGCACATTGGCCGCGAGCTTGAAATGGCGATTGCACGGGATACGTTCGATATCGAGAAGATGGACGCCTATCTGTACGGTAGAATGCCCGTAAGAATTTCTGACTACGATATCCGTGTCGCGGACATGTACGGTCGTGAACTCAAAAAATACATGAAGGCTGGGATTCCGGTATCCGCGCACAGCATTTACTTCACCCAGATGCGGGACACCACTTTTGCAATGGCAAACAACCAACTTGAGAAGAATCGTGCAGTTGAGGCGGAGAAGGAGCAATTTCGCCGGTGGGGAAACGATATTCGGAGGGATCTGTTCGAGGCTAGAATTCTGCCCAAATGCCTGGCTCTGAGCGGAGCTGGCGCGGCTCAGAAGAAGCTTGCGGACAGAATGACCGAAAGTCTCGGTATCAAATCCGACCCTCAGAATTTTCAGCGCGGAATGCGCGCCAGTGTGGACGGACAGGAATGCGTGGTCCAGGCATTTGCGATTGCTCCGGAAACACATGTTTTTCTAGGGAAGTTTGACTTTACTGGATGCGGCGAAGGCGTTTGTGTCGCGAAGTACATGCTATCCTGTCGCGTTGGCCGGATTGAAAGCAATTGCGGCGAGTACGAATGGGAGAAAGCGAGAGTCGCCATTGAAGGCAACAAGGCTCGTTTCATTGAACTGGTTAACTGAGGCGCGGCGTTCGGCCTCAATTGGCAGCTTCGTCTGCATTGCAGCCCTTGGTCTGAATCCAACCCGAGCCATCGGTGAAGGTCTGCTTTTGGGAAATTCGGTTCAAATATCCCAATGTCCTGTGTGGATGGCTCCGTAATTGCAAGTACTTTTTGTGACTTATTTCCGAGATCAGATACAGTCCTGTGTCCGGCCTATTGATGCAGGTTTATGCTGCTGGCCCTGATGATTTCCGCGAACCAAGTCCCATTCCGCTTGGCGGACTATTTATGTCCCCGGACATTGGCGGGGTGTCTTGGCTCTCCGGCTGGCCCGGATATTCATCACATCATACGTTCTTGCAAACTTATTCTCTTTTTAGGTTGTACTCATCTCCCTGTACGGTTCGCCATTGGTGAGCACCGCCCATGCTATGCGAGCTGTTTTGTTTGCCATAGCAACGGCCGCGAGCTTTACGGGCTTGCGCTCGAGCAGGCTGAGCATCCATGGATCAGCTCTTTCAGGTTTGGTTTTGGCAGCGCGCACGCGACTTGCCATGCCGTTGACCAAAAGCTTGCGTAGATATTGATTGCCCATGCGACTTATGCGCCCCAACACTTGTTTACCACCACTCGATTTGTTGAGTGGCGTCAGGCCGATCCAGGCAGCAAAGTCGCGAGCACTTCGAAACTGCCTTCCATTGCCGATGGTCGCAACGATGGCGGAGGCTGTTAGGGGCCCGATGCCGGGTATGGTTCGTAGTAGTTCAATGCGTTCATCCTGCTTGGCCTGCTCAGAGATGGTCTTGTCCAGCCTGGCGATGCGCAAATCAAGATCAATCAATTGATCGCACAGCAGCGCAATGACATCTTCAGCACTCTCGGGAATTTCCAAAAGTTCGCCAACCTGCATCTCGCGCGCAAGGCGGCGCAAATGATCAATGCCTCTGGGAATAATAATCCCAAACTCGGCGAGCAAACCACGGATCATGTTTACCAGCTGGGTGCGTTGATTGATCAGTGCCTGACGAACACTATGTTGGCTTAATATAGCTTGCTGGTCTTCTGTCTTGATGGCCACAAACCGCATGCTGGGACGTGTGACAGCCTCGCAGATAGCAGCAGCGTCTGCCGCATCCGATTTGCCGCGTTTAACATAGGCTTTTACGTAAGTGGCTGGCATCAATTTTACTTCATGACCCAGCGTCGTCAGCTCACGCGCCCAATAATGGCTCGATGCACAAGCCTCTATACCAATCAAGCAGGGGGCTAATTTTGCGAAGAAGGGCAGCATTTGGGCGCGACGTAAGGGTTTGTTGAAAGCGACCGATCCATCTTCATAAACGCCGTGGACCTGAATAACATTCTTGGCAAGATCAACGCCAATTGTGATAATCTGCATTTGTGGCTCCTATACTAGCAGTGATAACACCTGCCATTATGGCGCATTTAACGCCGGTGTGTAGGAGCCATCCACACCATCCGCTATTGGGAT
>NZ_JBNAGG010000009.1:0-14568 GCF_049801075.1 Maritalea sp. S77
CCACCTTCGCGGATAGCGAAGCGCAACTGATCTTCCATCGCGATTGGTACGATCAACTCAACATTGACCTCAACACGGTCACCAGGCATCACCATCTCGGTACCTTCTGGCAAAGTCACAACGCCGGTCACGTCAGTTGTACGGAAGTAGAACTGTGGACGGTAGTTGGTGAAGAATGGTGTGTGACGACCACCTTCGTCTTTGGTCAAAATGTACGCCTCACCAACAAATTTGGTGTGAGGTGTTACTGAACCTGGCTTACACAAAACCTGACCACGCTCAACTTGCTCACGGTCAATACCACGGATCAAAGCACCAATGTTGTCGCCTGCTTCACCGCTATCAAGCAGCTTGCGGAACATTTCAACACCAGTAACAGTGGTCTTTTGTGTGTCTTTAATGCCAACGATCTCAACTTCTTCGCCAACATTGATGATGCCACGCTCAACACGACCGGTAACAACTGTACCACGGCCTGAAATTGAGAACACATCTTCAATTGGCATCAAGAATGGCTGATCTTTTGGACGTGCTGGTGTTGGAACATATTCGTCAACAGCAGCCATCAACTCAAGAATCTTGTTCTTGCCGATTTCGTCGTCACGACCTTCCAAAGCAGCCAAAGCAGAGCCCGCTACAATCGGAATATCGTCGCCTGGGAATTCGTAAGAAGAAAGAAGCTCACGAACTTCCATTTCAACCAATTCCAAAAGCTCTTCGTCGTCAACTTGGTCAACTTTGTTCAAGAAAACAACCAATGCAGGAACGCCAACCTGACGTGCCAACAAAATGTGCTCACGTGTTTGTGGCATAGGGCCATCAGCTGCGTTCACAACCAAGATGCCGCCATCCATTTGAGCCGCACCAGTGATCATGTTTTTCACATAGTCAGCGTGGCCTGGGCAATCAACGTGTGCGTAGTGACGGTTTTCTGTCTCATACTCAACGTGGGCTGTTGAAATGGTAATACCACGGGCTTTTTCTTCAGGTGCCTTATCGATCTCGTCAAAAGCTGTACCTGTACCACCAGAGGCCTCTGACAATACTTTCGTAATCGCAGCGGTCAATGTTGTCTTACCATGGTCAACGTGACCAATAGTCCCAATGTTTACGTGCGGTTTCGTCCGCTCAAACTTTTCCTTCGCCATGCGTATAATCTCCGTTCGCTTAGCATCCGGCTAATTATTTAAACACGGGACAGGTCCCCTGCCGGAATTCGTTGCGTCTATTAACCCAAAATTTCCAAAGACAAAAGCCCTAATTTTCATCTTGTGCAAAGCCAATGCTTATTCATGCAACTTTGCCGAGTGGTCAGGGCTTTTTTACTTATAATTTCCAATCCGCTCGATCAAAAAATCAAAGAATTTATCGCGATCCACATCATAGGCCCATTGCGCATTAGCAGGCTGATCTGTCACGCCCCAAAAATCTACTGCGGTGTGCCCGCGTGTCAACGCGCTTTGCATCTCAATGGCGATATGACAGGTCTTCAATTTGAACAATTCTGGCTTCAGCATCCAAGCAACCGTGCATGGATCATGAAGCGGCCCACCTTCAGCACTATATTTTGCGGCATCATACTGACCAAAAAACTCAAGCATCCCAGCGCATGATTTCGCCACATCGCCGCCCAGCGCGTTCAGCCGATCAACAATCTCCGGGCTGGTCATCACTTTATGGGTCACATCCAATCCAAACATAATGATTGGCCGCCCGCATTTCATCACAATATCGGCGGCATGTGGATCAACATAAATATTAAACTCTGCCGAAGGCGTCACATTGCCCGCCTCAAAGGACGCGCCGCCCATAATCGCAATCTGCTTAATCTTCACCGCAATATCAGGCGTTTTCTTCAGTGCCATGGCCAAATTGGTCATCGGCCCTGTAACCACCATCTCAACACTATCATCCGCAGCGGCGCGCAAAGTATCGATGATAAAATCAACGCCATGTTTGCTTTGTTTCGGCAGGCTTGGCTCAAAAAAGGCGATACCATCAATGCCCGTTTCACCATGCACATATTCTGCCGTGAACAAGGGTTCGACCATAGGCCCCAAACAGCCTGCAAAAACTGGCACATCCTTACGGCCCGCCATTTCCACCAAGATGCGGCAGTTAATTTCCGTGCGTGCCAAAGGTACATTGCCGCCAACGGCCACCACCCCCAGCACATCAAGCTCCGGCGCATTCAAGGCCAAAAACAACATCAACGCATCGTCTTGGCCGGGATCGCAATCCAGAATGACAGGACGTTTTGAAAGGGAAGAAGAACTCATTGGCATCACTCAGTTGGTATTAAAGTTGCGTCATCATAACGAGACGCCTAGATGACGCAATCTCATATTTGACCGAATGAACAAAGAATCTTTGCCTACATGCATTTCTTGCATTTGGTGGCGTAAGGAATGGCGTCCAAACGCTCGTCAGAAATCTCATCGCCGCACTCAATGCAAACGCCAAAGGTACCATTTTCGATGCGGGTCAGCGCATGTTCAATGTGTTCAAGCTCTTCCTTGCCCGCATTGCCAAGCCCTTCAAGCATCTCATCATCTTCGCGCTCCACCGCACGCTCTTCAGTATCGGCGTTGGGCTCGTCATCCAGCTGATCCTCAATATTATGCAAACGCACATCCAGCTCTTTTTGACGCGCCAATAATATCTCTTTGTAGGCCTCAATATCACGCATAAGTCACCTCTTATTTGGAATGAGACAAACTTGCCATCAAACGGCCTGCGCCAAATTGATCTGGCGCAAGCCCAATACATATTATGCTTTTACGGGCAAAAACATGCCGAAGCGATAGCCGCGTGAGCGTTGCATGGACAGCAAGACGATCACTGTCAGGCCAAACATCAACACATCCCCCACTGGCGAAGCAACCCAAACACCAAGCTCACCCATAAAGCGAGGCATGATCAACAAGAGTGGCAGGCCAAACAAATAGTTGCGGGCAAGCCCCAAGATCGCGGCACGTTTGGCATCGCCAATCGCCTGGAAGTAACCGGACAACACATTGATCGGCGCACCAAGAAAGAAGAACATCACCAATATCGGCAAGATCCGCACCACCTGTGCAATCATCGCTGCATCATCAACAAACACATCAGCAATGGCGCCAGCTTGGCTGATAAAGATGATTTCCATCGTCAACGCATAGAGCACCGCAATCGTGAGCGCCACGCGAACACTCGCATTCACCCGCTCCGGCATTTGGCCACCAAAATTATTGCCAACAATCGATTGGAACGCCATCGACACGCCAAGCAGTGGCATGAACGAGAAGGTCATAAGCCGGGTGATAATCCCATAAGCCCCCACCAATTCCTCATAATTCGCTGCGTCGACAGATTTCAGCATGGCAACCACCATGCCAGCAACCAACGAAATCGACAGGAAATTAAGGCTAAGCGGCGCACCAAGAGCAAAATTTTCCTTGGTTAAATCGATGAAAATTGAACGCGGTGGAAGGCTAAACCCAAGCTTGGAACCACCACGCAACCGAAAGCCCATCAGCAGCGCCAAGGCCAACAATTGCGCTGCAACAGTGCCCCACGCAGAGCCAGCAACCCCCCAATCCCACAATCCGATAAAGATGTAGTTGAAGATCATGTTGAACAGGGTCACGCTGATTGACATAAGCGCCATAACGCCCATCTTGCCTTCACTTCTCAACGCATCAAATTGCACGGAGAGGACAAACAATAGTGGCGATGTAAACATCAGAATGGACATATAAGTCCACGCCATGCGCGCCAACTCATCATTGCCTTCCGTCACCCATGCAACCAATCGCTCACCACCAAACACGAAAAACACCATCAGCAGCGCCGCCATGCCGATGCCCAGAATATTGGCCACCGCAAAGCTTTGTGCCGCACCGTGCAAATCATTGGCGCCAAATCGTCGCGCCACGATGGAGGCAAACCCGTTCGAGATCATATTGCTCATAGCAATGATCAACATTTGCAGCGGAAACATCATTGTCACCGCTGTAAGCGCCGCCGCCCCAACATAGACGCCCAGAAAATAGGCATCCACCAGATTGAATAGCCCATTCACGGCCATGATCAGCACGATTGGCGCTGCGGTTGTCACAAACAGTTTCCCAATCGGTTGGGTCAAATATTTATTATCTTCAATCGCTTGCGTGGTCATTTTGACTCACTTTCTTGATTTTCGGATGCCGATAAAGGGTCAAAAGCTACCTCAGAAATTTGCACAATGTGATGCCGCAAACCCTCTGGCCAATCCGCTATAATGTTGAAAAAATCATCTTTCTCTGCCGCAAAAAGCGCTCGAATGGCGTCTTCATAATTCGGCAAATCCCCGGCAACTGCGGTCATCAATCGATAGGTCGATTGCTGCGCGCTCCGTTGTTCAGCTTGTGGGTCAGCCGCTTTCATCGCCTCGCCCACCAAACGCCGGAGGGTGATGGATGCCCCACCCCGCTGCTGTGCCAACCATTCCCAATGCCTTGGCAGCAAAGTCACTTCTTTGCTCACCACGCCCAGTTTTGGACGACCAGGCTTTTTCACCTTGGTTTTGGGCTCAATCGGTTTCTGCTGCTTTTCCAGACGCTCGAAAACCTCTTCCATGCTGCCACGCAAATCCACCTCAATCGGCTGTGATTTCTTGTGGTCAAAAATCAGAATGAGATCATTTGGGTGCGCATCATGATGGCGCTTCACTTCGTGCACCACCTCCGCCAACGCGCCGGTGGCAATCAAGTTGGAGCCGACAAACGCCGCGCTTAATTGATCGGGTGAATAATACATCACAAGTTCCTTTCGTTGGCAGGCGTTTTACCCGGGTAATTTAAAAGAGTCAATATTACCCGGGTAAAATTTTAAAATACAAAAAAGAGGGCCGCGACTGCGACCCTCATAAGCAAAATACCAATGTTTTTAGCTATTTAGCGCATTCACCAGAAACGGCAAGCTTCGATCAAATCGATAGTCCAACGAAAAATGATTGTCCGGAAATTCTTCGTAAATATGTTGCACCCCGCGCTTTTCAAGATGGTTGTGCATTTGCCTCGCCGGATAGACCATGTTGAACTGATCCTTGTCACCGCAATCAATCCACAAGCCTTTGAGCTTTTTCAAATTTTCTCCAAATTCATCAAGCATGACAATTGGATCATAAGCCTTCCAAGCGCTCCATTGGGCCTCATCCAACTCACAAGTGTGCAGATCAACAGGCAAACTCACACCGAAATAGGCCTCCGGATCAGGAGCATAGCTAGCACCCATTGCCAACAACATCAGCGCATGAATGTCGTCCCCTTTATAATGGGGCCCCTTATCAAACGCCTTAAGGAAAGTTTCAAAGCTCATGTCGTGCGGCGCCAATGCGCGAAGCGCTTTCGGCATATCGGGCAAAAAGACCCATTCAAAGCCCATGTCGGCGGAATGAACCCCCGCCGCAGACCAAACATCAGGATATTTCAAAGCATGATACATGGCACCATAGCCGCCCGATGAGCGACCAAACACACCCCGCCGCCCCGCGCCGCCACAGCCAATTTTCCCCTCAATGGCTGGCAGCATGTCTTGAATGAGAAAGTCTTCCCAACGGCCAACCGCGGCTGAATTGACATATTGATTGCCGCCTAAACCGGTGAAGCCATCTGGCATGGCAACAACCACAGGCGGCAAAGTCCCATCAGCAATCAAACGATCCAAACGATGCGGCAGGCTTTCACCAAAATTGCGCCAATTCGCATGGGCAAGCCCACTGCCCGTAAATCCAGCAAGATCCACCAACAACGGCAAACCTTTGCCATCATGGCCATAGGGCACATAGATCAACACATCGCGATGATCAGCATCGCCAAGCATATTTTCAGCCAAGGCCTTGGATTTGATATTGATGCGATGGAAATTGCCATCTGGCGTGGTCTTATTGTAGGGCATAAAAAAACCTTGGATTTGAGGATCAATCGCGACGATCCTATCAACCCAAGGTCAAACTTCAACTGGCATCTGAACCTAATTTACAAGTGCCAACACACCCTCTTCGCGCTCAACCGAAGAAATGCTTGTCACCACGCGGTTGCGGCCTTTTGCTTTGGCATAAAACAAGCGATTGTCTGCCTTCGCAAACACTTCGGCGGGCGTCATTCCTTTTTCAAAATGGGCAACACCAATACTCGCGGTCATTTCCAACCCTTGCGCCAATTCGGCCCAATCAAACTGCTCGATTGAAGCGCGCAAGCGTTCACACACATTGTAGATTTGCGATGGCGTTGAACCATTCAAGATCAGCGCAAACTCTTCTCCGCCAATACGACTAATTAGATCTGTGCCGCGACAACATTCAGTCAAACGCTTCGCCACCTTGCGCAACACTTCATCACCCAAAACGTGAGAAAATGCATCATTCACCGCTTTAAAGTGGTCCAAATCCAGCACGGCGATGGCATATTTGGTTTTGCTGCGCGTTTGCAGCACTTCCATGTGCTGATCAAAAGCACGTCGATTGGCCAATCCAGTCAACGGATCTGTCAATGCCTCTTCTTTCAAGCGCGCCATATCGCTTGAGGCGTCTTGCAACAGGCCTTTAACGCGCTCCATCTCACGGTTAAGCTCGTCAACTTTGCCCTGCCAATGCCCCTTCTCGGCCGTGCGCTTGCGGTATTCATTGTGAAATTTCTTATGCATATCGAGCGCAGACTTGTAGTCGCCAGAAGCTTCATATGCATTGCCCAAACGGCGCACAGCATTTGCGTAATTATCAGCAGAGGTAATATTCTTGGCCGCATCAATTGCTTTATTGCCTGCTTCCAGTGCAGCTTCGATATTGCCGCGTTTTTGCTCAAAATCACAAACGGTATAATAAAGGTGCACCCAGTTACCCGGCGTCGCAATGTCCTGCATTTTATACCAGTTTTTGATGCAGCGCTCCGCCTCATCAAATCGACCAAAGTCGGCCATAAACTCAGCCAAATTTGCAGACCCAACCAACTCAACCCGGCGATTGCCACATTCGCGCGCCAATTCGATTGCTTGCTCGGTCTGTTCTAGCCCCTTCGCCAAATAATCTTTATGGGCCTGCTTATCGCCCTTCTCCAACATGGATTCGCCAATGCGCGTGCTCAACAATCCCAAATGCAAAATCAACGTGGCTTGAACGCGCTTCAGATCATAGCGATCTGCAATCATCAAGGCTTCATCCAACATGGCACGCGCTGCCGCAAAATCATCTGCGAAAATCATGGCAATCGCCTGCAGATCCATTGACTTGAGCAATACGTCCGCCTGCTCTGGCTCTGTCGCCATTGAGATCGCACGCGATGCTTCCTGATAACTCTCAGAATCAAGGCCCATTTCAATCAGCACATTTGCGTAAACAGCACGCGCCCGCGCCTCCCGCACTTGGTCGCCGCGCTTTACAACACGCTGCAAAATCCGCTGAACATACTCAATTGCCTCTTCAGTGCGTCCAAGCCAGCCAAGCGCCATGGCGCACTGAATGCCAGCATCGCAAAACGCATCTTCATGCGCCCCGTCAGCCGCCATTGCAAACGCCTGCTGGGCCAGCTTCAGCGCATTATAAAAATCGCCGGTCTGCCCGTATTCCAGTGCTTCCGAAAGAATTTCTTCTATCTCAAACTGAGCTGACGTTTCTGCACTCATGAGACATAACTCCATTTAACTCCCCCGCAGCGTATCGCATGTCAATAAACAACTGCTTAAAATACGCTGCCCGGTGCGGCTCGATTTGGCGCACTCATTCATTTTTTCATGATGAAATAGGCGAAGTTCTTCCACGTTTAATGAACTCAATAGTTAAAAGTCGAAACATGAGAATCAGTATCAAGATTACGACAGCAATTTCAGCAACTTACTAAAGTATAAATTTATGGGCACAAGCCGAAACGCGGCAAGAAGGCGTTAACCCAAGCCAAACCTTATAGATAGAAGTAATAACAAAGAGCCTAAGCGCTCTCTGCAATTCCAGCTTGATCTGGAGCCGCTTTGCAGGTTTGTCCCCGGCCATTGGATTTGGCGCGATATAGCGCTTCGTCTGCACTGCGGATCACAGTTTTCGCCGTCATCGCATCATCCGGCCACCAAGCGACACCGATGCTGGCACCCACCGCCGCACGGCCATTATCAAACACCACATCTTCACACACGCTCTCGATCAGCGTGTCGCAAAGCATCATTACGCTCTGCTCATCAAGCCCATCGCGTAGCAAAATAATGAATTCGTCGCCGCCCACCCGAGCTGCCATGCCTTTTTCGCCAATAACTGCAGCAACTCGTTGTGCCACGGTCCGGATCACAGCATCACCCGCCTGGTGTCCAAATGTGTCATTCACCGCTTTGAATTTATCAAGGTCCATGCACAAAATCGCGCAGCGATCTAACGCTTCTTCTGCAATAATCTTGTCCAGCTCATTGTCGAATTGCAAACGGTTGGGCAACCCTGTCAAAGCATCATGCTGCGCGAGGAAACGGTTCTTTGCCTCACTGGTCTGCACGCGATGTGCCACACGGCCATAAAGCAACGCAATCGCCCCAAGCCCGGTCGCCACAACGCCGAGTATAGCAAGAACCACTGGCACCACTTGGTTCCAAATATTTTGTGACGGCTGCGCCACAGTCCAGCTCGCCACAATCGGAATCTCATCCGTTCCGCCAATTCTAAGCGTCGTGGCACTGGCAGGCGCTTCGCTGGCTGGCTGGATGGTAAAATCTTTAAGGCCGAGCTGACTGGAAATGTCGTTAAACAAGTCCGTAGAAAGCGCGTGGAAGGTCAGTAGGATCTTCGGGTTTCCGTCCGGGATCGCCAATTCAAAATCCGGCACAATCGCCTGCGCCACCACAATCCCGACTTGTCCTTCAACTACACGGAAATCCGCCACATAAAGCGGGGTGTCGCCGTAAACCGGGTCACCAAAAGTGGCAAAGCCGTCCCCACGCGCCTTGCGCAATTCGAAATAACGCTGCGTCGCGCCATCAATTAAGTCTCGCTGAGTATCGATCAGAAACTGAGCGTCAGTTGTCGCCATCAATTCCCCTTCAAAAATCGACAATTCTGGCGCGCCACTTTCATCGACTACAGCCACATAGGGAACAAAATTATCTTCCCAGAACCACTCCTGCAGTTCGTCTTCAACGAACTCAAGGTCCAGCTCACCGCCATAGAAAACATCAACACTATCATCCCAATAGGAGATTTCGGACTGAACCGAAGCGCCATATTGCTCCTGCAGCAACGCTTCATTGCGCACCAAATGGCTTTCACCATCCCATTGCACTTTGTTGGCAACGCTGCCAGCAACATTCAAAATGTAGATATTGGAGAATGCGAACGCCAAAACAATCAGCGCACTAATGGCATAAATGCCCAGCGCCAGATTAAATTTCCGCAAGATATTGCTCAAAGCCATAATTTCCCCCAACCCGAATTTCGCGCACTATAGGGGGCCAACCTTGAATCTTTGGCTAAATAAACTGGTTGTTAAAAGCTTAATAGCTCGGGAGCCACCAGCAATTGGCGCCCACTTCAACAAAAGCTGAACAGGCAAACAATTTTCAGGGAAAATCGCCGAGGAGATTTGGAGCGGGTAGCGGGAATCGAACCCGCATATTCAGCTTGGAAGGCTGCTGCACTACCATTGTGCTATACCCGCAACGCAAGCTGAATGGTGGAGGGGACTGGATTCGAACCAGTGTAGCCTAAGGCGCCAGATTTACAGTCTGGTGGTATTAACCACTCACCCACCCCTCCAAGCATTTCAGCACTCTTGAAGAAAGA
Organism: Maritalea sp. S77; assembly: GCF_049801075.1. NCBI lineage: Bacteria > Pseudomonadati > Pseudomonadota > Alphaproteobacteria > Hyphomicrobiales > Devosiaceae > Maritalea > Maritalea sp. S77. The sequence continues at coordinate 9,773 of NZ_JBNAGG010000009.1, forward strand.
GTCTTGTCAATTTCGTGACGAAACCAACGGCGCGATTTATGGTCACCAAGCCCGCTTCTGTCAACACCCAATCTGTTGTTTTTTTGTGGTTCTTTCCACTTATGTGAAGTTTTCTTCTTCCCCTCGCCCAATCTGTGCGATTGTTGCTGGACCCAAAGCCACAAAATCGCTACGCCATATTTATGAACCAGAAAAAACGCTTCGACCCCAAAACTTACAAAAAACGCCCAAATAGGCGCCTTCCGGCTGATGATGGGCAGCTCTATATCTATGGGCTGCATCCCGTGATCGCCGCACTGGCCAATAAACAGCGTTTTAAGCACACGCTATATGCAACCCCGAATGCGCTGGCCAAATTGGAAGAGGCCGGGGCAGACATTTCGGCTAAAATCAAAGACGTCACGCCCAAAAAGCTGGATGAAATGCTCGGCACCGATGCCGTTCACCAAGGTGTAGCGTTGCATGTTAAGCCGATTGAGCGAGATGTGCTGAAAGATTTGCACGAAAAATCGCTGGTTGTGGTGCTGGACCAAGTTACCGACCCCCACAATGTGGGCGCGATCTTGCGCACAGCTTGCGCCTTTGGTGCCGACGCTGTGATCACCACCATGCGCTTTGCGCCGCAAGAAACTGGCGTTTTGGCCAAGTCTGCCTCTGGGGCTCTCGATTATACATCTCTGATCGAAGTGAAAAATCTAGGCAACGCCATTCAAGAACTCCGAAATCACGGTTTCACCTGTCTTGGTTTCGATTCGGAAGCCGAAACGGCGCTAAGCCCTGCCCTGCAATCAGACAAGTTGGCGATTGTTTTAGGTGCAGAGCATAAGGGCCTGCGCCAACGCACACGCGAATTGTGCGATCAAATGGTCAAGCTGGACATGCCGGGTCCGATCAAATCGCTCAACGTATCTAACGCAGCGGCAATTGCCCTATTTGCTGCCACCTCGCGGCAAAGCGCAGAATAGACTCATGAGCCTTCTGTTCGAAGAACTGGACTATTGCCCCACCCCCATCGGCGCCCTCAGTCTAAGGCGTCGCCGAGATCCGGCACTGAATGTTGATGTGTATGAAATCATGCTGGGGCAAGATTATTTGATGACCAGCCTCTTCACTGATTCTGAAGTGGCCCTGGGCAAGATGGGCGTAGCGGCGTGTGATGGCGATCAACTTGATATTGTTGTGGGCGGCCTCGGCCTTGGCTACACCGCCGAAGCCGTGTTGGAGAACGACAATGTCAGCACCCTTTTGGTTGTGGATTATCTCGCCCCTGTGATCGAATGGCACAAGTCCGGCATTTTGCCCATGGGCACGAAGGTTGCCGCCGACCCTCGCACCCGACTTGTCGAAGGAGATTTCTTCGCACTGGCCGCAGGCAACGGTTTTGATCCAGACCACCCTCAACGGCAATTTGATGCGATCCTCGCCGATATTGACCACGCACCCGACAATTTGCTCGATGACCGCAGCGACAGCTTCTATCAACCAGCTGGCTTACAAGTGCTCAATAAACACTTGAAGCCAGGCGGCATATTCGGGCTATGGTCTAATGAAGCCCCTGATCAACGCTTCCTCGACCGCCTCAACGGTGCATTTGCCACAGCTTGGGCCGAAAAGGTCGAGTTCTCCAATGAAGCGACCGGACAAACCTTCATCCAGACAGTTTACTTGGCCCGCAAAAAGTCGGATTAAGACTCAAACACGGTCACTTATCTGAATATCTTCATATTTAAGGCAAATCTAAAATTTGATGTTCAGGTTTTGGGCGCACCAAACAAAGATTTAAGCGGATTGAGAGTTGGCAGCACGTTCACAGACATTTTTTGCTTGCAATAGATCGCAATCATAATCGAACGAAAAATTTGGGCAATCGCTGTCCCAATTGCCGCTCCAATGATTCCAAAAAACAAAATCAACGTCACGGATATGACCACATTTGTAATCAACGCGACAAATGAAATAACGACACTCTGGCGCGCATAGCCAGTGACAATAAGCAGATTTGCTGCGGGGCCAACCAGCGATTTACCCAAAATCCCAATGCCAATAACCAGCATGATCACTTGGCCTGACAAGAATTCCTCACCAAACATTGAGAGCAGCAGCGGTCCTGATAGTAGAATTAGCACTATAGCAGGCACTGTAAGCCAAAATGTCCAACTCGATGCTGTGGTAACCTTGCGCCGCAAAAAGTCTGCATCCCCTCCTGCATGCGCAACCGAAAACTCCCGGGCAAACACAAACATAAAGGCGTAATGGATAAAATTGGTGATCGCCATAACGCGCAGCGCAGCAAAATAAATCGAAATCTCCGCAGGCGGCACCATAAAGCCTAATATCACTACGTCCGACCAATAAAAAAGCTCCTCTACCCCTGTGATCACAACCAAGGGCAAAGACGCTTTAATCCACATCATCTTTAGACGTTTCAAACGTTTAGGCGCAACTTTTTGCTGGGTCTTGTTGATAGAACGCCACAAAACGGCGCCTTGCATCGCTACCAAAAGCAGCGTTGAAAGAATCACAGCTGCCAATGCTACTTCCGCAGTTAGCTGGACACCCGCAAAGCGCAGCCCAAACAAGATTGCCATCACCGCAATGGGGCGCAAGACATAACCTGGCACAATGCCGAGGAGGTAACGACCATGCGCGCGGGCCACACCTTCCACATATAATTCAAGCGCTAGAACGGGTAGCCCCACCAACAACACGATGACCGAGCCATGCATCTGCTGGTTGAGCTGATCTTGCGCAAACAAGAAAATGAACGCCAAGCAGACAGAAGTAATTGCGCTTGAGGCAAGAATAAACTTCATGCCATGCCGCATAAAACTATATGCAAGCAGGGTTCGGCCGTGCTCTAGATATCGCGGCAAATATTTGACGATACTCTCGTCAAAACCCATAACTGCTATGTGGGTTAGAATTACCTGCCATGTCCAAAACGTGACAAATATTCCATAGTGCTCAATTCCCAGATTCTGGGCGAGAAAGATTTGAAGTAGGTAGGCGAACCCAGCCGCAAGTACCCGCGCCAATAGCGCCGACATGGCCTGCAGCAATGCTGTTGCTTGAATAATTCGTGAATAAAGGCTGCGAGAAAAACTCAGGACGCTATCGAACAAATCATTCAGCCCTTGAATTCAACTGCTTTACCGACTGCAAAGCTTTCAATACCCGCGTCCGCGCCGAAATTGGCATTCGATTAAATAGCAGCTTAAAACGTGGTCGCAAAGAAAGCTGCCAGAAAACTCCCCAAGCGTATCCCTTGATACTTCTTGCCTGAACATAGCTAGCGAGCGGCACCTGCATGTTTGACCAGCTATCCTTGTAGTTTGCGGGTTCAGCGAGCAAATCATACTTCTCTAAACCAGTCTCGATCGCCCAATTCAGTGTTTCCTCCATCTGAATTTTGCCTACAGATAGATCCCGCTTGCCCCAATCAAAAGCGCCAATATATGCGTAATAATGCCCCAATTGGACAAAACCGATTTCAATGGCAACAGGATTGCCATCAACACTCAAAACACCTGCAACGGCACCTTCTCGTGCGTCGCCCTCACCTGGTAATGCTGAGATAAACTCCTCATAACCGGGAACCAAAAATTTTGAGTCGTTTCGCCCGGTGAGATTTAGCCACTCACGTTTCATACGAAATGCTTGGCTCACCATTTCGGAATATTCGGGTTGCGCGCCCCAATAAACTTGGAATTTTACATTGCCTGTTTGATCCAGCTTTTTTCGACGCTGCTTTCGTCGCTTCCGACTGTTTTTCGATAGGCCAGATTGGGTTTGCTCGAAACTATCAATCTCACTCAGGTCAAAAATAGACGCCACTTCGTCCACAGGTGTCACGTGACCTAATTTGTTCGAAACGCGCGCCAAAACCGAAGGTTCAGGTACTTTCGCCAAACCCAGCAAATCCTGACTCCCAATCTGGCTAGACGCATCGATCAGCGCGTCCGTATCTTCCACGGAAAAGTTGTTCGTATCCGCAAGAATGTTGCTGTATTCCACATGAGGATACCCAAGCGGCACAAGCGTTTTAACGCCAAATTTTTCGCGGATTGACATAAGCGGCCAAACCGCAACCAGAACTTCATCGCGGCGAGCACAAAGAATGTGCGGAGTTGCTTGATCTAGATACTGCCCAACATTTTCCCACCAGCTTATGCACCACGCATAGGTTTGAAAATACGTAAAGTCTGGAGCGCCTGCTTGCCCCAGCGCGGTCCACTCCCTTTCTAGGGCATACATCTGATCAATATTTTGCACATCTTCGATATGCAAATTGTTGGATTGTTTTCGCAAAAATCACTCCGCCAAAGGGGCGCCCCAATTGTAAACTCGCCAGTCTACTCAACGAGTCATTGCCTATTCCTTGATGGACACGCTAGCCACCTAACCTCACGATCTCGTTAAAATTTCAATTAACTGCAACCAAAACGTGTGCTTTTAGAATTAGGGTTAAGAATTTTGATTTTGAGAATCGTCACTTGAAAAAGCGAACTCGCATTTCTGCGGAACAAAGATGAATGTGCGAAACCAGATACCTAGAAACCAAAAAACTAATAGGCTACCGCCGCAACAAGTCATCTGAACAAAACATCCCAACGCAAAACCGCCAAGCGCAGCAACGCTCTGGTTAGACTTGGCAACAGCAAAATGTAGGGGAAAAATGGTGCCGGTTGAGAGACTTGAACTCCCGACCCACTGATTACAAATCAGATAAAAATATATATATTTCAATGACTTAGCAGTCGGAAAGCTGGCAATTTGGCGGGTTTTTGCGGCATTTT